>NZ_JAHXPT010000010.1 GCF_019431045.1 Clostridium weizhouense
AGAGCAAATTCCATAATAATTTAAAATTAAATTTATTATGGAATTTATTCAATAATTTTGATAATAACTGTCCGTAAGTCAGGATTTTGGATTCATAAATCCTGCTGCAGTGTCAAAATTAAATACTATTGCCTTAAAGGATGGAGAACTTCTAGCTGTTCTTCCACAAGAACATTCATTAGCAAAAGAAAGTTCAGTCACATTGAAACAGCTTGCAACTGAATCTTTTATTCTATTGGAAGAAGGGGCTCTCAATGAAGCTTTAGATGCTTTTCATGAACAAGATCTTCATCCAAATATCAAAATGTGTATTCATGATGATTATTCTATTCTTTCCATGATTGAAGAAGGCTTAGGAATAAGTATTTTGCCTGAATTAGTTCTAAGACGAGTGAGCTATGATATAGCTAAAGTTCCAATTAACCCACCTGTGACACGTACCATAGGAATTGCTTATAATAATCTAAAAACAATTCCTATAGCAAGTAGGTATTTTATTAATTACTTAAAGGAACATATTCCTGATTAATTATAGAGAATCAATTCTATATGGAGTTGGTTCTCCTTCTTATTTTTTCTAGAAAAAAGTTTGTGATAAATCCTGTTAATATAAAAATAATCATATAAACTTTTGATATTGACATATATAGTTCAACTATATATAATACAAATATACAGTTAGGCTATATATTTGAGCTTTATAGTAAAGGAGTAAAAAAATAAATGAAAAGAAATAAAAATTTACCACTTACAGAAACAGTTTATTATATTCTTTTATCTCTATTAGAACCAGCACATGGATATTTAATCATGCAAAAGGTTGAAGAATTAAGTGACGGAAAAGTAAGAATAGCAGCAGGAACATTATATGGTGCTATTGAAAATTTGCTAAAATTAAAATTTATTGAACCTGTTGAAAGTAACGATAGTAGACGAAAGGTTTATATTATAACGGATGAGGGAAAGAAGATATTACTTCTTGATTTTGAAAGAATGAAACATATAATTAATATTACTACGAATAATTTGAAATAGATTGGAGGGTAAATATGAAAAAATTTAGATTTTATATAAATTTTAATAAAGAAGAAAAATGGTTAAATGAAATGGGAAAATTAGGTTGGGAATTGAGTGATAAAAATATAAACTATGAATTTAGTAAAACTTCACCTCAAAATACTGTTATAAAAATTGATTATAGAAATTTTAAGTCAGATAATTACTTTCAAGATTATATTTTAATGTTTAAAGATTTCGGATGGGGACATATTGCTGGGAAAAAAAATTCTGGAAAGCAATATTTTAAAAAAATAGATGATAAAGCAGGAGCGGATATTTTTTCTGATGTGAATTCTAAAGCAGAACGTTATAAGAAATTATCTAATATGTGGTTAACATTAGCAATGTGTTATGTTCCAATATTCATAAGCCTGATTACAACAAAAGTTATTAATGTAGCTGCATTTTTAAATCCTAAATTATTTTATTATACGTCTGGATTATGGGAAAAAACAGGTGAACACTTTTGGAAAGCATTTTTATTTGAAACACCTTTTGTAATTATGAGAGGATTTTTCTGGTTGTTTTTTCCTTTGATAATTATCTTATATAGTCTTTTTGCATTAAAAGCACAAAAGTATTATAAAAAGACCAATATCAGAAATTGACTATAAGAATTATTGGATAATTACTATTCATAAAACTAGAAATATTAAAAAAAGATGTACTAAAAGAATTATCAATTGCTAATGATACATTGAACTGTACCATAAATAAATGAAGTTTTTAACCTTAACCATCTAAATTACTTGGTTAAGGTTATTTTTTATAGGTGAGAATTACTTTGTAAGACTGATCTTTAAGCAATAGTAATTTTTTATATGACAAAAAACAATTACAGGTCGGAGTAACTAAGATGAAATATCTTTTAACTACAAAGTATATATCCAGATAAACAAAATTAAAAGAGATGTTTAATTAATAAAAAGTAAGCGCATAGTATTAAAGTGATATTTAGGAGAAGATATATATATAATTTAAATAATGGTAACCAATTTCTTTACCAATGAACAAAAAGATTATCTATTTGCTATAATGGTTTAAATAAATGAACGAAAGGCAGGAAATGTACTCATGAAAGAGCATATTATTCAAGTAGATAAAAATCTTTGTATTGGTTGTGAGCTTTGTAAAGGTGATTGTCCAGTAAATAATATTATCATTAAAGAAAAAAAGGCAGTAATTAAAAATCAGGAGTGTATTAAGTGTGGACATTGTGAAGCAATTTGCCCTAAAGGTGCTGTTACTTTAACTGGATTTAGTGAAAAAACAATGGATATTACAGATAAATCTACACTAAATCAAAAAGATTTATTAATAGCACTTAAAACAAGAAGAACTATTCGTCAATTTAAAAATAGCGAAGTTCCTTTGGAAATTATACAGCAAATTATTGAGGCAGGACGAGTAACTCCAAGTGCTAAAAATGCTCAAAATGTATCATATATTGTTTTAAGTAAAGATAAAGAGAAGTATGAAGAAGTTGCAGTGAAATTTTTTAGAAAAATTCAAGGTTTTGCAAAACTTTGGATGAAGGCTGCAAGAGAAGTTGTAATTGATGATAATTTCTTTTTTAAGAAAGCACCAATTGCAATTATGGTAGTAACTAAAGATAAAGTTAGTGGTTCTCTTGCAGCAAGTAATATGGCTTTAATGGCAGAATCTTATGGTTTAGGAGTATTGTATAGTGGATTTTTTACAAGTGTAGCAAACTATTCAAAAAAATTGCGTAAAATTTTAAACTTGAAATATAGTGATCATGTAGTAACAACTTTAGTAATTGGGTACCCAAATGTGAAATATAGAAGAACAACTAAAAAAGAGGAAGCTATGATTAGATATTTATAAATATTAGGAGAGAAAGTATGAAAAATGAATGTAATGAACGATTAGAGGAGATAGCATCAAAATTTAAAATGTGCGGTGAAGCTATTTATGCTATAGGAGATGAAACTAGACAATTAATTTTACTTACTCTTTTAGAAAGTGATTTTAATGGAATCAGAGTAGGCGAAATTTCAAAGAAAACTCATCTTTCTAGACCCGCTGTTTCTCATCATCTGCAAATATTAAAAAGAGCAGAAATTGTAAATGTCCGCAAAGAAGGGACAAAAAATTATTATTATCTTGATTCAAATGAATCTCAATGGAAAAATATAAGAGAACTAATAAACCTTATATTTATAGGCATACAACATATTAGTGCAGATGATAAAAGAAAAGAGGAATAAGCTTTTTAAAATAATCAAAGAGTAAGCACCTGTATTAATTATAGATGCTTCTTTGATTATCGATTAATATATAATTCTATAATGTACAACTATTTTGGTTATTTTTAGGATTTCCTGAATAATTAAATAATGGAGAACTTAATTCAAATTCAAAAGATTCTCTATTAACTATTCCAAGTACCTTGTTACTATCATATAATTTTAATAAAAAATCAGCCATTTGTTTACTAGTATGATAAGTAGCAAAAGACTTCTCATAATCATATTTTTGTACATTATTAGCTATTTTCCCGAAGTTTGTCTTTGTAGCTGCTGGTGCAAGTACTTTTGCTTGTAGTTTTGCATTACAAGCTTTTAACTCTCTTGCTAAGCCTTCAGTAAATATACTTACAAAAAATTTACTTGCACAATATGTAACAGCATTTGGTACAATAATATATCCACCACTAGAAGAAATATTTATAAGTTGTGTATTATCAATATTTTTATAATCATGTACAAATAGTGAGGATAATACTACTAAAGCTTCTATATTTAATCTAAGCATGGTTTCAACTTTTTCTAAATTTTGATTAGCCACACTAGAATAATTACCAAAACCTGCATTATTAACCAATGTTTCAATACAATAGGGTTTCAATTCTTCATAAAGTTTATGTACATTTGATATTACAGATAAATCAACACATTTAATTATTACATCTAATGATGGACTTTCCTGTAAAATTTCTTCTTTTAATTTTTCTAAATTTTCTTTACTACGTGCAACTATAATCAAATTCTTACCACGTTTTGCAAAAACCTTTGCAGTTTCATATCCTATTCCAGAACTTGAACCTGTAATAACTGTATATTTTTGTTTTTTATTCATTTGAACCACTCCCATTTTTATGATATATTGGAATTATATAATCTGGAGTTGACTCTAGGTCAAGTTCTAATTTTAATCCTTAAAAGGAGAATTAAAAATGAATTATTCAATAGGAGAATTTTCAAAGCTTACTAATTTAAGCATAGATACATTACGTTACTATGAAAAAGAAGGCTTAATTACCCCAGAACGTAAAAAAAATGGTAGACGTTATTATAGTGAAAAAGATGTAACATGGATAGCATTTATAAAAAGATTAAAAGAAACTAAAATGCCTATCAAGGAAATTCAAAAGTATGCAAAATTACGAGCTATTGGGAACTCTACTATGTCTGAAAGAATGGATATACTTATAAAGCATAAAACTGTATTAAAAGAAGAAATTACTAAAGCTAACGAAAATCTTCAAAAATTAAATGAAAAAATTGATTTTTATAAATCAGCAATAGATTTTAGTGTATAAAGGAAGGAAAGCTATGAAAAAATATTTAAAAATGCATCCTAAGAACCGAATTAACTCTGTACAAATAAAGTGATGAAGCGTTGTACAGAGAATAGAAGAAAGATTCATCAAAAATTATTATGCCTGGAATAAATCAGGTTTTATTTTGATACTTTTTTGATTGGATATTTTGATATGAAACTTTGTTCATCGTTTTATCGAAGTAGTTATCATAATATTATCAAAGGAGAATAGAATGTTTAGATTAAAAAAACCAATTATTACAATGGAAACAATAAGAGCAATGGAGGATATGTCTTATTTCACTCATGCACTTATATTTGATGATTTACTTATTATTGCACAAAAAGAAACGAATTGCTTTGTTTTAAAAACAACGGATGGATTAATTGTAATAGATGCTATATGGCCGTGTGAAGAGGCATTTAATGCAATTGTTTTTGCAATTAAAGATGTGGGATGGAAACCTGAAGATATAAAAAAACTAGTATTAACTCATGGACATGTAGACCATACAGGATGTGGGAAATGGATTGTAAATGCTTTTCATGCTAAAACATATTTATCAAAAAGAGATGATATCTTTTGGCAGACTGAACCTGCAAAAAAGAATCGACCTGAAACATGGAAAGACTATACAATTGATGTTTATGTGAAAGATGGTGATACAATCACTCTTGGTGATAAAACAATTTATGTTTATGATACTCCAGGACATACACCAGGTGGCCTTAGCTTTATATTTAATGTAACGGAAAACAAGAAGATATATCAGGCTGCTTTATGGGGAGGCTCTAATCCTCCAGCAAATCTACAAGATATTATTCTTTACATGAAGTCATTAGATTACTTCATGGAACAATGTGAAAATAAAAATGTAGAGATAGCACTTAGTAATCATACAGGATTAGATAATGGAATGGAACGTATTGTATATTCACAAAAAAGAATGAGTTATATGCCAAATATTTATTTAATTGGACAGAGCGGATTTCGTAGATATTGTCAGTTATTTCGTAACTTATGTTATGAAAAATTAGAAATGATGAAATAGATCTTATTTAGAAGAACCGTACTATAAATAAGTATATTTTAGCCTTAGACATTTATATAACTTGTCTAAGGCTATTTTTATAAGTGAAAATGGTATATAACAAGTAACGGAGGTTTTTACTAAAATTAGATATTGAAAGATATGAGTTAATTTTATATTGATTTTTACAATGCATATTTATGACCGCCTATATGTAGCTTAAATAGCTAATTATAAGCGGTTATGTTTTTATAATAGTAATTTTATATTTAAAAAATTATATAAAATAAAAAAGTATCGAAAAAGTAAACAGTTTAAAATTAGTTTAAAATAAGATGATAAAATAAATTAGGGTGGTGTTTGATATGATTAAAATATTAATAGTAGAAGATGATAAAAATATAAATAAGTTAATACAATCATTATTAAAAAATGAGAATTATGAAATAGTAACAGCTTTTGATGGTGATGAAGCTTTGAAAAAAATAGATAACGAAAAAGTGGACATGGTTATTACAGATATTATGATGCCGAATATGGATGGATGGGAATTATGCAAGGAGATTAGAGAGTTTAGCAACATGCCAATTTTAATGTTAACTGTGTTGGGGGAAACAAGTCAGAAAGTAAAAGGGTTTGAAATTGGTGCTGATGATTATTTAACAAAACCATTTGAACCACTAGAACTTGTAGTACGGGTAAAATCATTGTTAAAGAGGTATCATTTAAATGAGTCACAATCAATAAATATAGGTAATATTTCTATTGATAAAAAGAATTTTATCCTTAGAGTAGGTAATCAAAACATTACATTGCCATTAAAGGAATTTGAGTTGTTATTTACACTTGCTAGTATGCCAGGAAAGACATTTTCTAGGGATTTATTAATAGAAAATATTTGGGGTTATGATTTTGATGGTAATGAAAGAACTTTAGATGTGCATATTGGGAGACTTCGTGATAGATTTCCTCAAGATGTTTCAGGCGTGAAAATAACAACTATAAGAGGATTAGGTTATAGATTGGAGGAAGTAGATTGTGAAGGATGATAAAGATAGGTTAGCACACCATATTAGAAATACAATTGGAATAATAGTATCTATTATTATTGGATTTTTTGTAATATATAAGATTTTTAATATTAAGGTTAATTTTTATATTATCACGTTAAATATACTAAGTTGTTTTTTAGGAATTGCAATATATTTAGTAGGAATTTATATAATTTATAAACGTGTTGGGCATTCAAAAGATAACTTTAAAATGGTATTTAATGCGCTGGATAGAATATCTAATGGAGATTTTGGGGTTTTTATAGAAAGTGAAAAGTATGAAAATAATCCTCATAATCATTTAATGAAGGAGCTGGCTGAAAAAGTAAATAGTATGGTAAAGCAACTAAGCAATATGGAAATGATGCGTCAAGATTTTGTGTCTAATGTATCTCATGAAATACAATCTCCACTTACGTCTATACAAGGGTTTGCTGTATTATTACAAAATGACAGGTTATCACCTGAAGAAAAGAAATCATATCTTGGAATTATTCAAATGGAATCTAAGAGATTATCTAAGTTAAGTGATAATTTATTAAAGTTATCTGCTTTGGATTGTGAGACAAAGGAATTACAAATCAAAAGTTATGATTTAAGTAAACAACTTAGAAATATTATTTTATCTTTAGAACCTCAATGGTTAGATAAGAACATTGAATTTGTAATAGAATTTTCAGACGTTACTATAAATGCTGATGAAGAGCTTATGAGTGAGGTTTGGATCAATCTGCTAAATAATAGTATCAAATTCACTCCTTATGGAAGCAAAATTTATGTATCAATTAAAAAAGAACCAGATGGTATTGATGTAATAATTAAGGACAGTGGTATTGGTATAAGTGAAGAAGAACAAAAATGCATATTTGAACGTTTTTATATGATAGATAAATCTAGAAAAAGAGAACTTGGAGGAAATGGATTAGGCCTTTCTATTGTTAAAAAAATAGTTGATCTTCACAAAGGAAATATAAAAGTTCAAAGTGATATAAATAAAGGAGCAACATTTATTATATCACTTCCCATAGAAAATTAAATTGGCGTTAAAACTGTGTTTAATCCTGTAACTTTTACAAGATTAAAATACAGTTTTTTATTTTGCTAATAAAATATAAAAATTTAAATACAGTTTAAATTGGTGCGCTAAAATAAATTTGCTTAAGACAACAAGAAAATTGGAAATATAAATATTGGATTTATTAAACAATTATGAAAGAAGTAAGGAAGGAGTATGGTTTAAAAAAATAAGAAGAAATAAGATCTTTTTAGAACTGTGTATCTTATGCATCTATTAAAACTATTTTAAAACATGTTTGATATGAATGGCAAAATGAAAGGATTGATATAAATGAATATAAAAAATAAAAATATTAAAATAATGAGTGAGGAAAAAGTATCTAAAGCTTTATTAAAACTTGGAGTACCTATAATCGTAGGTATGCTTATAACTGCATTTAATAGTGTGGTAGATGCTATGTTTGTAGGCGGACTTGGAACTAGTCAGATGGCAGCAGTTTCAGTAACATTTCCTATAACACAATTAATTACTTCAGTAGGATTGATTTTTGGATGTGGTGCAGCTCCATATATTTCTAGACTTTTAGGAGAAAAAAATTTTAATAAAGCAAATAAAACAGCATCAATAGCGCTTTTTAATAGTTTATTTTGGGGAGTAATTACTATAATATTGACACTGGTTTTTCTAGATAAAATATTAATATTATTTGGAGCCACCAATACAATGTTGCCATATGCAAGAGAGTTCTCCACTATATTTATCCTTGGATCAATTTTAAATATAGTAAATGTAACAATGAGTAATATTGCCAGTGCTGAAGGTTCTACAAAAATAAGTATGACAGCAATGATTATAAGTGCAGTATTAAATATAATTTTAGAACCTATCTTTATATACACTTTTTTACTCGGAATAAGGGGGGCAGCTATTGCTACTGTAGTGGCACAAAGCATTACAACAATTCTTTATATATGGTACGTTTTAAGTAATAAAAGCATCACCAAAATATCTTTTAAACATATTTCATTTGACAAAGTAATATATTCTCAAATGATGAAGGTTGGAATAATTAATTTTATTTTTATGTTACTATCTAGTACAGCTATGGGATTAATAAATGCATCAGCGAGCCATTATGGAGATTATGCAGTAGCTGCAATGGGAATTGTAACTAGAATAATTACATTTGTATCTTATGGTGTTTTTGGGTACTCAAAAGGATTTCAAGCTATGGTGGGATATAATTACGGTGCAAAAAATTATCGCAGATTTAAAGAAACGATTAGTGAATCTTTAAAAATGACTACAGGTTTTTGCGTGATGGCAACAGCTATACTAATTATTTTTTCTAAGTCTATTATTTCAATATTTAGTAATGATGCTAATGTTATCAATATAGGTAGCAGCGCATTAAGGGCAAATAGCATTATGTTTATTTTCTTTGGTTTTCAATCTATTTATACAACATTATTTGTAGCTGTTGGAAAAATGAAAGAAGCTGCAATATTAAGTATTACAAGACAAGGAATCTTCTTTATACCTACTATATTTATTCTGCCAATAATAATAGGTTTAAATGGAATAATTTTTACGCAAGGGATTGCAGATTTGTTAACTCTAATATTAACAGTAACATTAGTTAATAAGCTAAAAAAAGATAGTACTATTTTCATAGGAAAAATTGATGATACTAATGAGGAAAAAACAAGTTTAAAATTAGATGGAAACATAAAGATTAATAATGTTTATGTAAAATAATAACATTTTTGTTTTTAAGTCATACACATAATTTATATTTCAAGTTAATTATATGTATGACTTAAAAATTTATTTAGAAAACGTAGTTAAATATTAATTTCTAATTTAGAATTATATCAATTTGTGTAAAATATATATAAGAATAAAATAGAAAAAATCTCATTTAAAGATTAATTGGCTCAAATCATAGTATAATTTGAGCCATCTTTCTATTTGTTAGTATAATCCAGAACTTATTAGCCTCTTTTTAATTTGAGGTCCAATAAGTGATGCAATTATTATTTTTACTATATCTCCTGGAATAAATGGAAGTACACCAATTGTTAATGCTTTATTGAATCCTATATGTGCTTCATATGCTAACCATGTTGTTCCAAATATATATGTTACAATTGTGCCTAATACCATTCCTAAGAAACACATATAAATCTTGTTTGAGAATTTATCAATGAAAATACCACTGATAAATGCCATAAAAATAAATCCAATTAAATATCCACCTGTTGGTCCAAATAATTTAGCCACTCCTCCAGAAAACCCTGAAAATACCGGTAGTCCTACAAGACCTATGAAAAGATAAACTATATAACTAAGCGTTGCTCTTTTTCGCCCTAGTGCATATACCGCAAAATAAATTACAAGATTAGTTAATGAAATTGGCACTATTCCAATAGGTAGTGATAGTGGTCCTAATATACAAGTAACCGCAGTCATAAATCCAATCAATGTCAATTGACGAGTATTGATTTTTTTTGTTTTTTCCATAATTGATTCTCCTTCTATTTTTGAATATCAAAACCAAGTTTTGTAAGCATAATTTTATCTTGTTCAGTGTTATTTCCTATCTTGTTAAACGTCTTCCATTTATAATTTCTTCAATTAATTTTTCCATATTAGTTCACCACCATGTAAAATTGTAAAAATAAACTTTAAATTAGTATATAATCTATAATTTTAATTGTCAACTTGAATTTATAATTTGGTTTACAATAAAATTATTTAAAGATTATATAGCTTGTTTGCTTTGTAAAAGGAATATATTCTTTGAATAAAAAAAGCTACACAAGTATTACAACTTTGTGTAGCTTTTACGTTATTTATCAATTTGAATAGAAATTTTCAACAAATATTGATTTGGGTTACTTACTGAAAGATAATAGAGTTGATCTTCTTCGTAGGCATTTCCAATGATTTCGTAGCCGTTTTGTTCAATATATTCTTTAAGTTTTCGGTAAGCATCCGGAAGTGTTTCATAAGCACCCTTGTGAAATAACACAGCATAAGTTCCCGCGGGTTTTATAAATAGATATTCACTATTTGTCTTATGATCTATTTTGCTGCAAAAGTACTTTCTCTCAAATAGGCCTTGCTTAAGGTTTTTCAAAAGTACGATTTCACCAATTGGAAATTCATTATAACAATAATTTTTGCGACAGTATGAAATATGTTCTTGTATTTTCATATGGAAAGCTTTTTCGTCTGTATAACTAACTTCTGGTGCGTCTATAACAATATAATACTCCTCATTACAATATTCAATTTGAACTTCATCGCAATTAACTGACAGTGCATGTTCTGTAGTAGCTATGGTATTTTTGATGAGCTTTTTTATTTGATTAAGGCGTTTTTGCTCTTTTTTTAATTGAATTTGTTTTGTTTTTAGAATAGATAAAAAATTAGTTGTATTCTGTTTTTCCATATAGCTTTTAATTTCTTTCAGAGGTGTACCAACCTCTTTAAGTGATTGTATAATATCAAAGGTTGTAAGCTGCTTTGTTGAATAATACCGATACCCATTTTCTGCAACAATTTCTGGCTTTAAAATGCCTAGTTCATCGTAGTAGAATAGGGTGTCTTTTTTTACACCACATAAAGCAGCAAACTCTCCTGCTTTGAAAAAAATTTTTGACATCTTTTTATTCTCCTATTGACTATTGGGTAACCCCATACTTTATAATAGGACTGTTGACATTAAAAGGCAAGGTATTATCATGGCGCCAATGAAATTTCACGGATAAGATGATTTTAATGGTAACTTTTTTAATATAATAATAGTTTGAAAAGAAGAGGTTAATTTTATATGAAACAAGATATGTTAGTTAAACAAAAATATTTAAAAAAAGGAGGAATTATTGCGCTTATTACTGTGCTGAGTATGGCTCCTATGTTTTCAGTTGATATGTATCTGCCTGCACTTCCATATATGAATGCTTATTTTGCAGCTTCTGATTCAGTAATGAATTTAACGCTTGTAGGCTTTTATATTTTTATGGCTTTAGGACTTTTAATTTTTGGACCTTTTAGTGACAAGCATGGTCGTAAACCTATTTTAATTATAAGTTTGTTTTTATATGTAGTTTTTAGTGGTCTTTGTGCTATCTCTACAAATATTTGGCAACTGATATTTTTTAGAATTATTGAATCTATTGGTGCTGGTGGTATGTTAGCAATTTCAATTGTTCTGATTAAAGATTCTTTTAAGGGAAAAGCTATGGGTACCATACTTGCAGTTGTTACGTCTATTTCTATAATTGCTCCTATGGTTGCACCTATTCTAGGAGCATTTATATTGCAGTGTTTTAATTGGAGAGCAATTTTTGTAGCTTATGCGATTATAGGAATTATATGCTTAATAGCTTCATTTCTACTATCTGAAACATTGTCTGCTTCCAAAAGATTAGATGGAAAGTTAATAAATACAATGGGAAGACTTGTAGTTGTAGGAAAGAATAAGGGATTTACATATTTATTGATTATTGCATCCTTGTTTGCAGCACCTTATATGGCTTATGTTGCCGTATCTTCATATGTTTATATTGATTTTTTTGGACTATCTGCAACTGCCTATAGCTATATCTATGGTATAAATGCGGCAGTTTCAGTTTTAGGACCACTTATCTATATAAAGATAAATGGAAAAGTTGATCCAAAAAAAATTACATGGTTGTGTTTTGTACTAGCTGTTTTTAGTGGAATGGCGCTTATTATTTTAGGACGTCTTTCACCTGTATTATTTCTATTTTCATTTATTCCATTTGCTTTTGTAGAAAGCATTATGAAAGTATTTAGTACGGATATCTTACTAAATCAACAGGAAGGAGATAGTGGATCAGCATCTTCTCTAATTAATTTTACACAAACAATATTAGGAAGTATTGGTATGGTCATGGGTGCTTTACCTTGGTCTAACTATATAAGTGGACTTGGAATATGTGTCTTAGGCTTCATCATAATTGGTATAATTAGCTGGATTGCATTACTAAAGTCCAATATCTATATAAAAGGTTTAAAAGAAATTCAAAATAGAAAATATTATGAGAAAAGTATATGTAATGAGCATAATCTTAAGGTAGAATAAAATTTCATAGCATAATGATAAGAAGTATCTAAAGGGGTACTTCTTATTTTTTATTGGTATTAATAAATGCTTCATAAACCAGGTGGACATCCTTTTTAATCACTAATGAATAACCAATTTTTTCTTTTGGCCATTAAGATCTATTAGAATTATGATAATATAAAAATATATCTATTAGGTTAAATAATACGCCATGTTTTAAATGAATATTGATATTGTAGTATAAGGGCGAACTGGCATTGGAATATCGACACGTCCTTAAAACATAGCCAAATAATAAAAATTAATTACACAAAGATATGTATAATAAAGGGGAAAACATTATGCAAGTAAATAGATTATTTGAAATTATATATATTCTTTTAGAGAAGAATATTGTAACTGCAAAAGAGTTAGCAGAAAGATTTGAAGTATCACAAAGAACTATTTATAGAGATATTGAAACACTGTCTACAGCAGGGATTCCAGTATATATGAGTAAAGGAAAAGGTGGGGGTATATCTATATTGCCAGACTTTATATTAAATAAAGCTATATTAACAGAAGAAGAAAAGTCAGAAATATTATCATCTATAAGAGCTGTTAATGCTGTAAGTTTTAGTGATCCAGAGCCTGAAAATGTTCTTAGAAAGTTAAATAATATATTAGGTGACAATGATACTGATTGGATAGAAGTTGATTTTTCAAATTGGGGAAATGCAGAAATGGAAAAAGAAACTTTTAATAATCTTAAATCTGCAATATTAAGTAAAAAAGTAGTAAAGTTTGATTATAGCAGTGGTAAAGGTGAAAATATTAGTAGGGAAGTATGTCCCTTAAAATTGTATTTTAAAGGTCAAAGTTGGTATATGTATGGATATTGTAGAATACGAAATGATTATAGATTTTTTAAATTAAGAAGGATAAAGGATTTATGTATTTCTAAAGAGAGTTTTAATATTAAAGCACCAAAAAATATAATGAAGGAAGATAATATTTTTAATGATGAATTTATCACTTTAAAAATGAGAATTTCTTCTAAAATGGCATATAGAGTGTATGATGAATTTGAAGATTTTAAAAAGTTAGATGATGGTAGTTTTATTGTTACTATTGAATATCCAAAAGGAGAATGGCTTTTTAGCTATATATCTTCATTTGGAGAAGAATGTGAAGTTTTGGAGCCACAAGAAATAAGAAAAGAAATTAAAAATAAAATTGAAAAAATGCTTTTAAATTATTCTTAATATGACATATAGTTGTCATATTAAGCCAAGTATAATAACCTTATCAAATATATGGAGGTTATAAATATGAAGTATGAAATTGTTAATTTAGAAGAAAAAATAGTGGTAGGAGTTAGTGCTGTTACAGGTAATGATGATCCTAATATGGGAAAAACTATTGGAGGCCTTTGGGAAAAATTGTATCAAGGTGGTATTAACGAAACAATAAAAAATAAGGTGAATGAATATGCTATAGGACTTTATTCAGATTATCAAGATAATAAGTATTTAGTTACAGCAGGAAATGAGGTATGTAAGGCTGAAAATGAGGGACTTACAATAAAGAAAATTCCTGCAGGGAAATATGCTAAGTTTTCTATTGAAGGACATATGGAAAGAGCAGTTGCAAAAGCTTGGGGTGAAATTTGGCAAATGGATTTAGATAGAAGCTATCAAGCAGATTTTGAAGAATATTTAAATTCAGATTTTGATAATGCTAAGATTGATATTTATGTTTCATTAAAGTAATTATTAAAAGATACAATTATTAGAAGGGAGTTACGATTATATGCATGATGTGATAGCAAAGGGGATACTATCTAGTAATAATGGAATGAATATTTATAGAGGATGTACTCATGGATGTATATATTGTGACTCCAGAAGTCTTTGTTATGGAATGGATCATATTTTTGAAGACATAGAGGTTAAGACTAATGGACCACAGCTATTAGAGGATGCACTTAAAAGAAAAAGAAAAAAATGCATGATTGGAACAGGTGCAATGAGTGATCCATATATTCATCTAGAAGAAAAGCTTCAAAATACAAGAAAATGTTTAGAGATAATTGATAAGTATGGATTTGGATTAGTAATACAAACTAAATCAAATAGAATATTAAGAGATTTGGACTTGCTAAAAAGTATAAATAATAAAGCAAAGTGTGTTGTGCAGATGACATTAACAACTTATGATGAAGAATTATGCAAAATTATTGAACCAAATGTTTCTACAACAAAAGAACGATTTGAAGTTTTAAAGATAATGAGGGATAACAAAATCCCAACAGTAGTTTGGCTAACTCCTATTTTGCCTTATATAAATGATACAGAGGAAAACATAAGAGGAATATTAGATTATTGTATAGAAGCTAAAGTTAAAGGGATTATAGTATTTAGTATTGGATTGACATTAAGAAATGGAAATAGGGAATATTATTATAAGAATTTAGATAAGCATTTTAAAGGTTTAAAAGAAAAATACATAAGACAATATGGAAATAGCTATGAAATAATAAGTAAGAATCATGAAAATTTAATGAAAATTATTAAAGAAACCTGTAAGAAGAATAATATTATTTGTGAGATAAGAGAGGTCTTTAGTTATATGAGAGCTTTTGAAGAAAAAAATAATGAAGTTCAAATAGGTTTTGATATATAGAAAAATAAACCAATGATATTAAAAGTGCCATTGGTTTATGTTATAATTTTTTTAAAGTTAAGAATGTGCATTAAGTAAAAGAAATGGCTTAAGAAGGAATATAGTCAAGCAAATTTATTTAATAGGGTTAGGTTAGGCACAATCAAAAATATAACTGAAAAAGAGGTATAAATTATGATAAAACCAATTGTAAAAGATATATTATTTTTAGGACAAAAATCAGAAGAGGCAACTAAAAATGATATAGTAGTAATTGATGATTTAATAGATACATTAAGAGCAAACTTAGAGCAGTGTGTGGGACTAGCTGGAAACATGATTGGAGTAAAAAAGCGTATATTGGTATTTGCTGTAGGCACCATTATTGTACCTATGATAAATCCAGTTATATTAAAGAAAGAAAAGCCTTATGAAACAGAAGAGAGTTGTTTATCTTTAATTGGCTTTAGAAAAACAAAGAGATATGAAATGATAGAGGTGGAGTATATTGATAGAAATTTTAAGAAGCAAAAGCAAGTGTTTACTGGATTTACAGCACAAATAATTCAACATGAAATGGATCATTTTGAAGGTATAATAATCTAATTAAAAAATTAAGAAGAAATCTTGTTTTTGTCATGTTTTGAAAAAAGATATCAAAAAGATGGGATTTCTTTTATGGACGTATATATTGCTATGGAATCGTAAAATTACTTAGCATTATTAATAGTGAAGAGTACCATAAACAAATGATGTTTTCTTTTAAAGTATTAATATTACTAGCTTTATATCATTTTTAGATATAAAAGAACTATATTATAAGTGAAGTATAAATATTGGGGTGAATAAGAGGGATTATGAATAAATTAGAGTTTTTAGGAAGAGGATCGGGTTATCATACTAAAGAAGGAAATACTGCTGCTTATATAAGAAAAAATGAAACTTTATTACTTATTGATTGTGGAGAAACTGTATTTAAAAGGATTTTAGAAAAAGAATTGGTTGAAGGAATTAAAGAAATACATGTGTTAATCACGCATATGCATTCAGATCATATAGGTTCATTAGGTGGATTTATAGGGTTTTGTCATTGGAAATATAAAATAGTAACTAAGGTTTATTTTAATGAAAAAGAAAAAATAAGTATATTTCTAGAACTTCTTGGATTAAAAGAAGGTGAAAGTTTTATTATAGATGATGCTAATAATAAGCAAATTGACTCATTAGGATTAAAATTTTCAGCATCAATAACTAAGCATGTTAAGAACTTAAATACTTATTCTTATAAACTAGAGTTTGATAATGGAAATGATATTTTTTATAGTGGAGACACATATGAAACAAATTTTGATTTAATTCCGTATTTAGAATCAGGAAATTTAATTTATCATGATACATGCCTTAATGATAATGAGGAAAATGTACACACGTCATTAAGGGTGTTAAGTAAAATTGTTCCTAAAAAATATAGAAATCAAGTTTATTGTATTCATATTGATGGAGAAAATTTTATTGTACAAGCTAAAAAACAAGGTTTTAATGTAGTAGATGTAGTCTAAGCTAGAGATATTAATATGAATTATAAGATAGATTTGCATACACATACTAATTTTTCAGATGGAGCATGCAGTCCAATGGAACTAATATAGGAGAATTAAGTTTAAATTAGTTCTTAAAGTTGATGATCCTAATTATAGTGCGTAGTGGAAGTATATTATACTTTTACTAAGGATGAATACCTTTGCAAAGGAGAACATTAATGGATATCGAAACAATTATAAACACATATGGGAAGTATGTTTTTAACTATGCTGTAAAATTATCTTGCAATCCTTCCGTTGCAGAAGATTTAGCACAAGAAACATTTATTAATGCATGGCAAAAAATTAATACTTTAGAAGATACAAATGCAATTAAAGCTTGGCTTAGAAAAATATGCTTTAATAATTTTCTAATGAAAGAAAGAAAAAATAAAAATTATAGTGAGTTACTTTATGAGGATATTAAGCTTCTTGAAAACGAAGGAGAGTCATTAAGAGATATTATCCCAAAACCTGAAGAGGAAGTAATTGTAGAAGAAACTATTCGTGAACTACAAAATGGTTGTTTTCTTGCGATGGTAAGACGTCTTACATTACATCAACGAATAGCATTTTCATTAATTGATATGTTTGGATTATCTTTAGATGAAGTTTCAGAAATAATAGGTATTTCCCAAAGTGCCACAAAGGGACTTAGATATCGTGCTCATATGAATTTAGACTCATTTTTTAGTAACCATTGTAATCTTCTAAATGTAAATAATCCTTGCAGCTGTAAAGCTTGGATAGAGTTTTCTAAAAACAGAGATAATTTGCAAAAGGAAGCTAATAAACACAAATTAATTGAAAAGTTGGATTACACAAAGTCAAATTATACTTTTAACAATGAAGTACGTAGTAAAATAAATTTTCTATATAAAAGCATGCCAGATAGAAAACCTTTAAAAGAATGGTATGAAGAAGTTATTAACGTAATAAATAAAATACCGCAAGTCATTCCAAAGAAATCCCAAACTGACTGAATACATTAGATTATTGGAGTTTAATTAATATAAATTATTAAAATTTTTATATAAAACGTGACTTTCCTTTTTTTATTGCATCTATATAAGTGAAAACAAATATTTTGTGTTATTAAGAGGAGGAATTGTTATGAATAACTATGAAAAAGCTGTAAAAGAATTAGCACCTTGTGGAAATGATTGTTCAAGGTGTGCTAATTATGAAGGTAGTAAGATTGTACTATTAAGTAAGGAGCTTAATGGAAATTTAGAGAACTTTGAGAATATGGTTGAAAAAATAAAAGGGTTTATGCCTATATTTAATCATTTTGAAGAATTTTTAGCTATCTTAAGGCATTTTTCAAATGGTAATTGTCCTGGATGTCGTTTTATTGATAAGTCTGAGTGTCAATGCAGTATAAATAAGTGTCATAAAAAAGAAAAAGTAAACTTTTGCTTCGAGTGTTCTAAATATCCTTGTAAACCAACAACGTATAATGAGTCTCTTACTAAAATATGGAGAGAAAATAATGATACTATGAAAAAAAGTGGTATTGATGATTTCTATATTGCTCAGAAACAAAAATCAAGATATTAAGTTATATATGTAAAATTTTAAAAACATATATTAGAGGATGCCCTATTCGATTTTAATAGATACTGTTATAAACATTTTGGTAAACTCAATTGCTATCACACTTTTATCTACTATAATTTTATGATAATATTTTTTTATAAATCCATATGGTAAAATTACTCTATAGGTTAGTAAAATATAGTTTATTACTTATGGATTAAATGTATAAGGGAGGAATATATATGAGAGATGTATCAATACTTGCTGTTGTCCAAGGCTCCGTGCAAAGATTGCATGAAAATATAGAACAAAATCTTGTTCGGGGCCTAATTTAGATTAATTTAGGCTAAAATATTTTTGTGCAAACTTTGCTTCATAATTTACAGACTAAATGTAGATAGGAGCAATAGTTATGAAATATGAAAAAGCACAAAATATATTGCCACAAGATATTATTGAATTAATACAACAATATATGGATGGCGGTTACTTATATATACCCAGGAAAAGTGAAAGCAAAAAATCTTGGGGTGAGAACAGTGGTATAAAAAGTAGTTTAAAGAAAAGAAATAATGAAATTTATAATAAATATAGCAGTGGAGTATCTGTTAAAGACCTTTCAAAGCAATTTTATCTTACTGAAGAGAGTATTAGAAGAATAATTAGAGGCGAAAAACAGTTAATATAATTTAAAAGGGTGTTTTTATATTATGTATTCATATGATATAAAAACACCCTTGTTAATTTATTAGTGTCAAAATAGACAAGTTTATTACAGAATCATTTATGAACTGGATAAAGTAGGGGAAATGGAACTATAATCTTACTGTATGATAATAGTAACAAACCCTATAGTAAAAGGAGCTGAGAAATATGAGGCAAGAACCTAATCCTAAAAAGATTTATCCTAGAACAAATGATTTTAGTACAGTTTACTTAAAAAATGTAATAACTAACTCAAATATTATCGTAGATGATTTTACAATGTACAACGATTTTAATAATGACCCAAAGGATTTTGAGAAGAAAAATGTTTTATATCATTATCCTTTTGTTAATAAAGATAAGCTTATTATAGGAAAATTCTGTTCTATTGCTTGTGGAACAAAATTTATTTTTAATAGTGCAAATCATACTCTAAAATCATTCTCATCATATCCATTTCCTATTTTTTATGAGGAATGGGATAGTACAATAAATGTTTGTGAAGCATGGGACAATAAGGGTGATATTATAATTGGAAATGATGTTTGGATTGGATTTGAAGCTGTTATTATGTCTGGGGTGCATATTGGTGATGGTGCAATTATTGGAACAAGAGCTTTAGTTACAAAAGATGTACCACCATATGCTATAGTTGGTGGGATTCCAGCCAAAATTATTAGGAAGCGTTTTGAAGATTCAGTTATAGAGAACTTACTTAAAATTCAGTGGTGGAATTGGAGTACTGAAAAAATATCCGAAAAGCTAACTGCTATTAAAAGCGGAGATATAGCAGCATTAAAATAATTTTATCCAATTCTATGTTGACAAATATACCATATACTACTATACTCTACAGTAGTATAATAAATGGTGGTGATTAAATTGTCTTCAATAAATTTAATAATACTTGGCTATTTGCAAAACAAAGAGAAAAGTGCCTATGAAATGGTTAAAGAATTTGATGTCTGGAATCTTACTAAGTGGCTGAAAATTAGTAATCCGTCAATTTATAAAAATATAATTAAATTATGTGATAATGGATATTTAAATTCAAGAACTGTTAAAGAAGGTGAAATGCCCGAAAAAACATTATATTCAGTGAACGAAAAAGGAAATGCATATTTCAATGAACTGATGGAAGAAAGTTCAAAACATATAGGATATTTTTATTTAGATTTTAATGCATTTTTAGTTAATATAGAGAATTTACCAAAAGAAAAAAGAATAGAATATCTTAAAAATTTCAAAAACAAGGCAGAAGAACGTAGAGCGTTTGTAGAGTCAACTTATAATCAAGAAAAACAGAACAATGAAAAACCTGGTTCTGAATTTCTTATATTAGATTTATATAACGAATTTTATAATATTCTACAAAAATGGTCTGAAAAAGTTTTTGATTATTATAATTAATAATTTAAGGCATATGAAAGAAAATAACGAGCCTAAGATGCGATGTGTATTTTGCGTCAGGAAAGGAAGCAAAATGGTTTAATAGCGAGCTATTAGGCCATTCTGCTGACGCAGCATGACACGAAATAGACTAGCATATTGACTTGTTATTTTTTGAATGTGCCTAATGTCTGTAATAAATCTTTATATTGCAAGACATTTTTTTGCCCAACTACTATACTTTATAGTAGTTTATTATACACTAATATATATTACATTATTATTTAGGAGGTTTGTCTTATGAACAAAAAACATCAAAACATTTCTTTTGTAGCTATTATTTTAGGATTTTTTATGGCATTATTAGATACAACTGTGGTAAATATCAGTTTGCCTAAAATGACCGAATACTTTAACACCACCATGGATCATATTTCTTGGGTAGTAAATGCCTATAATCTAGCTACTGCAGTTATCCTAGTAACTGCTTCAAGACTTTCAGATCAATTTGGCAGAAAAAAACTATTCATTGCAGGAGTATTTTTATTTACTATATCTTCACTGCTATGTGGTATTTCAAATTCCCTTCAAGCACTTATATTATTTAGAACACTTCAAGGACTAGCCGCAGCTTTTGTTGTGACTGTTGCAATGCCTCTTTCTATTGAAATATTTCCACCAGAAAAGAGAAAAACTATTATGGCACTTTGGGGCGCTTTTGCTGGTCTTGCTGCTGCAAGTGGGCCATCTATTGGTGGTATAATAACTCAATTTTTTAATTGGAGATACATTTTCTTTATTAATATACCTATAGGTTGTATTTGTATACTATTAACTATGAAATTTATAAAGGAATCTTATGATCCAACTGCAAGTAAAAGTATAGACTTTGGGGGAATTATAACAATCTCAATTGCTATGTTTTGCTTAACTTTCGCATTAATGAAGGCTAATGAAAAAGGCTGGACTTCAAGCTTCATCCTTTCTTTCTTTGCAGTTTCTGCTATATCCCTTATACTATTTGTTATTATTGAACTAAAAGTTAAGGAGCCCATGGTTCCTCTTAGTTTATTTAAATCTGTACCATTTACAAACGGCTCGATTACTCTATTCTTACTCGGACTTGGTATGATGTCTGGTACCTATTTGCTATCTTTTTTCCTAATTCAGGTTAAAGGATTGAATCAACTGTCAGCAGGACTTATTATTTCAACTATGTCATTAACTTCAATGTGTTTTTCATTATTAGCTCCTATTTTTACAAAAAAAATAGGCAGCAGATTTACTAGTGCATTGGGGATTCTTTTACTTTGTGTCTCTTGCTACTTAAATAGTTCTCTTACTCAAAATTCTTCAAATATAGATATTATTTTAAGATTAATTGTTGCGGGTTCTGGTACGGGCTTAAGTATGGCAACACTAATAGGTTCTGTAATGGCTAACGTTCCTGTAGATAAAATAGGAATAGCTTCTGGAATAAATAATATGACAAGAACACTTGGAACTGTACTTGGAGTTGCCTTATTTTTAACTATATTTACATCAAATATGATTACCCAGATGTATGATGCTAAAGACTCTGCTAAGCAAATAATACAAAATGACACTGTATTTGATGATAAAACCAAAATGCAGATGATTTCTTCTATCAAAACAGGTAGTGGTAAAAGCGTTAGTCTTTCAGAAACATTAAACACAATTGATAAAGAAGAAACTGTTGTGCTAGCTTCTTCTCCAGCAATTGATCAAGATAAAATCAAAGAAAGTTTTGAAGCTAAAAAGAAAGAAATAAAAAAAATAGTACCTAATATCCATGATACATTTTTGACCTATACTGTTAAAGCTTTTAGTTTTACATTTAAAATGAGCTCTATAATTCTTTTACCAGGTATACTTTTTGCATTATTTAGTGATAAAAAGAGAAATCCTGATATAAAGAAGGTGTTTGGTGAAAACATAAATAATTCTTCAGTAAACTAAAATGAAAATTTTATATAATACCAAGAAATTTAATCTTGCTAATTAACTTAGAAATAAAAAGATTATGTTTTAAAACTAATTTAATAATATAGAATACAGATTATTTCTAAAAATCTCCTTTATATATACTTCAAAAAGTGCGTGCAACTTCAGGGTGCGTGCATTTTTTAAAGAGCAAATATAAGTTGGTGTATTTCCCATTTTTTATCAGATACAATATAGATATCAATTGAAGAGGAGGATGAGAAAATGAGTTTTGGACAAAATTTACAGTTCCTTAGAAAAATGCATAAAGGGATGACACAAGAAGAATTAGCTGAAAAAATGGGAGTATCTTGGCAGACAATATCAAAATGGGAGATTGACTCTTCATTCCATGAAATGGAAAAGGCGATTGAACTGTGCAATTTATTTGCCTGTTCTTTGGATGAACTTTTACGTGGGAATATGAATTTAGATAACGAGGCATATACAAATATTCGTGTAGAAAATGTGCCTGCATTCCAATATATAAGATATGCAGTAATTAGTGCAGAGTCGGAAGATGATGCAAAAAATCATATTTGGAATTGGGCAGTTTCCTATGGAATAAAACAACCTAAAATAATTGGGTGGGATTTTCCGTTTGTGTCTCAAGAACAGCACAATGTATACCATATGCAGGGTGATTTAAACTATATTTATATATAATGAGCCTTTAAATTATGTTATGATTATTTAAATTTATTAGAAGGTTTAAATTTTAAAGGTTAAAGCACTATTCTTTGATGAGTACTTTATTTTTTTTGTTATTAGTTTATATATGAATAAAAAAATTATGTTCTTAAAAAATAGACAATATATTGACTATAATAAATTGAAGTGATAAACTTATATAGTCAATATATTGTCAAATAAATAAGATAATTATTAATTTATTAAATAAAAGGAGCTCTTTAATAAAAAAATAGAAAACAATATTATAGGGAGAATGTGATTATGAAAATAGAAATATCTGATATAGAAGCTCTTGTGGTTGAAAAAATAAAAATTAAAGTTATGAAATTAGGCTCAAATAGTAAATTAAGAATTAGCATGAAAATGGAATTACCATGGTGTAGGGGAGAGGAATATTCATCTTATGGAGTATTTATTTCTGATAAAAAAGGTGAAGTGGATTTAGATTTATCTAAGCCTGTAGAAGGTACTTATAAAGCTAATGATAGTATGGGATTAATTTATTCATTGAAAAAGTCTAGAACTGAAGGTAAAAACATTGCAGAAAATATTTCTATTGATGAACCAATAATTATGAATATGGTATTTGAATCTTCTGATGAAAGAAAAGAAATTAACTTAAAAAGGATGTTCAAGACAGAAGAGGTTATTGTGAAGCATATATGTGAAGATGAGTTTAGTGGGGAGCTATTTTATAAAGAAAAATCTAATAACAAAACAGTTTTAATGTTGGGTGGATCAAGTGGGGATGCACAGGCCTTGGCTCTTTTAGCAGCACCACTTGCCTCTAAAGGCTTTAATGTTCTTATGGTTCCATATTTTGCGTCAGAAGGATTGCCAGATAAATTAGAAAAAGTTTCACTAGAATACTTTGAAAAAATATTTAAATGGATTGAGAATAATGAAATTACTAAATCTAAAGAAATATTTTTACATGGAACATCAAAAGGTGGAGAATTGGCACTTTTACTTACTTCAAGATACAAACAAATTAAAAAAGTGGTTGCAGTAGAGCCTCATGCTTATTGCTTTCAAGCACTTAATGGAATGATGGTCGGAAATAATGTCTCATCATGGTCATATAAAGGAGAGTCAATTCCGTATATAGAAGTTGATAATAATATATTTTTTGAAGATCAAAAAAAGGCTATAGAAAAGGGGATTCCATTTGGATTTGCTAGTACTTACAAGAAAAGCATTGAAAGAGCAGTAAATAAAGAAGAAGCAAGAATAAAAGTAGAGAATTCTGAAGCAGATATTCTTATGATTACAGGAAAAGAAGATAATATATGGAATAGTTATGATGGTTGTTTAGAAATACTAGATAATCTAAAAAAGAGCAACTATAAAAACAATGTAGAATTACTAACATGTGATAAAATGGGTCATCCAATCCCAGTTCCATATATTATTCCCATAAGCGAAATCTTATCTATGAATATGATGGGGGGAGTATTTTCTTCAGGGGGAACTATAGAAGGTAATGCAGAAGGACAGTTTAAATCATGGGAAAGAACAATTG
Organism: Clostridium weizhouense; assembly: GCF_019431045.1. GTDB lineage: Bacteria > Bacillota > Clostridia > Clostridiales > Clostridiaceae > Clostridium > Clostridium weizhouense. The sequence goes on from NZ_JAHXPT010000010.1 coordinate 24,901, forward strand.
AATTTTTAATGGAGCCTTTATCACAAAAACTTAAAAAGTAAAAATGAGTATATTACAATAATCCAAGCATTATTGATATTTCCTCAGTAAAGTTATATAATCTATAGACAATGTATTGACTAAATGCAGAGTCTATAGATTTTAGTTTAAACTTTATGAAGGAGATTTTTAGTATGGATTATAGCAAAGAATTTTATTTATTACATATAATGCAACAGGCATTTTCAAGTCTTTATTCAGTTTCAAATAAACTTCAAATTGTAGGGGATCAGTATTGTGAACCATTAACATCAAGGCAATATATGGCAATGCTTGCAGTGCTTCATTTACCTAAAGATGAAACTACTCTTATTAATATTGCTAAGAAGTTAGGAACAACTAAACAAAATGTAACTCAATTAGTTAAAAATCTTGAAAAGAAAGGGTTTATATCTATCATACCTAGTAAAAAAGATAAGAGATCAGTTAATGTTTGTGTAACAGATATGGGAACGGACATGGTGGTTAAGTGTGGAAGAGATGGGACTATTAATTTCATGGCTGACATTTTTAAAGATTTTACTAAAGAGGAAATAGAAACTCTGTGGAAGCTATTGCTTAAATTATATCGTTTTGATGGTGTAGAAATGGATGGATTTGAAGAGAATGTTCAAATTTCTAATATTGATTTGGAAGAAGAAGTAAGATTGGGATTAGAAAAGTTTTTTAAGAGAAGAAGTGCTAAATAAACCAGCACATGAAATTTATAAAATATTAATAGAAACAGATTAAGAATAAACCTTATCATTTGATGCTAAATGATAAGGTTTATTTTAAATTGAATAACTTAGCATTAATGAGTATAGTTAGAATGTTAACTACTATAAATGAATATAAGAGAAAGCAAGATTTGTATAAAAGACAATCACCTCAAATATTAAATACACTTAAATTAAAGATGTAGCGATTATACAAAGTGCAGAATCAAGAAGGTATTTATACTTCGAATAAAAGGTTGCGTGAAATAATGGATAAGAAAATAGAACCAAGAGATAGAAGTGAAAGTGAGATAGCTGGGTATAGGGATGTATTAAATGCTATTCATAGTGCTTTTGATGCTATACCTATAAAATCGTCTGTATTGAAAATACTAAGGGCAGTAAGAGTGAAAGAATAGAAATGCCTATAGAAGGGAAGTTAGGGTATTTTAAATGAAATAAGAAATATATGTCCAGATGTAGGAGAAGCTACTATAAATAGAGTGTTTGAAAAATTGAAATTTGAAGGAAGAATAGAAGTTGTAGGTAAGGGAAGAAATTTTAAGTGGAAAAAACTATAAGGGAAAAGAAGTATATACTTAAAAAGATAATAAAAACCTCATTTGCAGTGGTTACGGAGAGCCATACCATAAATAATAGTGTATTTACAAAATATGTTATAATAAAATTTGAGTAATAGACAAATAATAAATTGGGAAATTTTAAAAAATAAGTTGAAATACATTTTAAAGCATTATATGATGAATTCAGGCATCGATGTACTCTATTAAAAAGAAGGTAAGTTATGGATATTAATATTGAAATAATACCATCATATAAAATTGCTTATATACGAAGAACAGGTCCTTACGGTTCAGATAATATTCAAATAATGGAACAATTAAAAAGTTGGGCTAAAGAAAAAAACTTATTTAATGAAAATTCAATTATATTAGGAATAGCCCAAGATAATCCTGAATTCACAGAACCTAAAGATTGTCGTTATGATACATGTTTAGTTGTTTCGGATGAATTCAAGGTTGATAATAAGTATATTAATTTTGGAAAAACTATTGGTGGAAAGTATTGCGTATTTAAAATAAGTCATACGGTAGATGCTATGCAAAAAGCATGGCTAGAGATATTTTCGGAGTTATCAAAAAGGAATTATGAATTTGATGATAGAAGGCCTATTCTTGAACGCTATGCAATGCAGATGATAAATAAGCATTATTGTGAAATTTGTGTACCAATATTGTAAAAAAATATTAAAACAAATTCTAATTTATATTATTGAGATTATAATAAATAATACATTTAAGTGCCGTAGTGTAATTAATAATTTAATTATCTATGGCACTTTTTAGTACAAAAATAATACAGAATTATATATGTACTTAGTATTACTTAATAATAAATGATAATATATAAATATATACGATATAAAGGAAGCGTGAAGTGATATGATAAGAAATTTGAAAAATAAAGATATAGATAAAGTAATGGATATATGGATAAAAAGTACCACAAAAGCTCATGATTTTATCTGTAAAGAATATTGGCAAAATAACTATAAAACTGTAAAGAATGTATACATACCTATGTCTGAAACTTTTGTATATGAGGATGAAGAAGGTATAAAAGGTTTTATAAGTATAATAAATAATGAATTTATAGGTGCCTTATTTGTTGATATAGATTTTCAAGGTAGAGGCGTAGGTAAAGAATTAATAAATTATGCAATAAATAAATATAAAAAGTTAAAATTAGCAGTATATAAAGAAAATAAAAAATCGGTAGAATTTTATATAAATAGAGGATTTAAAATAATAGAAGAACAGGTGAATGATGACTCAGGATATAATGAGTATATAATGGAAAAACTTTGTAAGAAGAGTTGAAAATATAGAAAGAATTATAACAAATAACTTATCATATAAAAAGTAATATGATAAGTTATTTGTTATTTATATGAAACATTAAATTTGTTTTTTCTATATTGAGAAGGTGTACATCCTATATTTTTATGGAATATCTCTGTAAAATAACTTGAACCAGTAAATCCGCATTGAAGTGCTATTTCAGTTACTGAAAGCGAAGGAATATTTAGCAATTCAATACTTTTTTCTAACCTATATTCTGTCAAATAAGAAATAGGAGTCTTCTGTAAAATAAGCTGAAAAATATCGCAGCAGCTACTACGACATACATTTCCTGCGGCAGCAATCTCATCTAAAGTAATTTTTCCCTGATAATTCTTCTGTATGTATCCTATCATATTATGCATAGCGTCTAATTTTTTATCATCAGTAGTTTTATGGGCAGAAATATTGTTTTTTATATTGTTATAAAGATTGTAACACAAAGAATGAAAAAGACTCATAATATGTAATTCAAAACCATCTTTTTCTTCATTGCATAATTTATAGATATCTTTCAAAATCTTAATTAGATTTCTTTGCCAAGAAATTTCTGGATGTAATATAAAAAATGGATGAGAAGTATCTGTGCATACTGGCAATACATAAGTTTCCTTAATTCTTGTAATATTAGAAAGAAGAGATGGTGGGATCAGGATACATATAAAGCTACAGTTAGAACCATCACCAGAATATCCATAATGCATCTGCTCGGAATTTATAAAAATCCCTTGTCCTTCTTCTAGTTCATAGCTTTTTCCATTTACTGAATACGACATTTTACCATTTAAGATTAGGGTAAATTCCCAGTCATTATGCCAATGATTAGCAGCAGTCATACCTGGATAGTCCGAAAGTAAAACTTGCTTTGCATAAACAGGAAAATCTAAAAAATTATAAGATATAACTTCTGAATTATCATTTAATAGTTTTATTTTTGACATAGTCTACCTTCTTAAATTTATGATTTTTAATCAATATACGATTGTTATAAAAATATAGCTTATTATTATATTTTTATTATATATTATGGAATATTATTATAATATAGTTAATATAAAAAAGCAATTTTAGATACTGTTATCGATACAAGGTATTGCAGGGGTTATCTCAGGAATGATCTATTCAGCAACTATGAGAAATGGAATAGCATTTTCATTAACATCCACAGTAATTTATAGTACTGTTCTAATCTTAATTACTATTTTTAAATATAAAGTACCTCAAGATGATTAGTAATTAAGAAATAATAAATTAATATATAAATAATTATAAAATATTTAAAAGCTAATTATAGAAATTAATATAAAGAAAAAGAAAAGGAGAATAGAATAATGAATCATAAAGAAAGAATGTTAGCAGGATTACCATATAAAGCTTGGTTAGATGGACTTAGTGAGGAAAGAACAAAAAATAAGTTAAAAATATATGAGTATAATTTACTTCGTCCAGATGAAGTAAATAGGATGGATGAATTGATTAAAGACATCTTAGGAAAAACTGGTGATAATGTTTTTATAGAACAACCTTTTCGCTGTGATTATGGCAAAAACATTGAGATTGGTAATAACTTTTTCGCTAATTATAATTGTATAATATTAGATGTAGGAAAGGTAGTGATAGGTGAAAATGTACAATTTGCACCAAATGTTTCTCTGTATACTGCAGGACATCCAATACATCCTGATTCACGAAATTCTGGATATGAATATGGCATTGGTATAACAATAGGAGATAATGTTTGGATTGGTGGAAATGTTGTTGTAAATCCTGGAGTTCATATTGGAAATAATGTTGTTATTGGAGCAGGAAGTGTAGTCACTAAAGACATTTCAGATAATGTGATAGCAGTAGGAAATCCATGTAAGGTAATCCGTGAGATTACAGAAGAAGATCGTAAATATTATTATAAAAATAACGAATTTGATGTTGACGATTACAATATTTAGTTATATTTCATAAATCAGCAGGTATGAATTAATATAAAAGTTCTATAAAAGATTATAAAGTGAACCACGTTATACTGGCGATTGTTATTATGAACGTTGCATTTTGGATCCAGATGGAAACAGAATAGAAATAACAGAATAAAACTAATACTTAAATTGATATTTAGTAAATGAATTTAAATCTATTATAGATGAAAACACCTTGCTTTCAATAAACCTTATCATTTTATATTAAATGATAAGGTTTATTTGTGTTTTAATATGTTATTTTAATAAAAAACATGATCATTTTAGTTAAAATTAGTATGTTTATGATAGAATGATGTGAAAGAGCAGAAATGGCTATAGAAGCGAATCTAAGCTATATTGGAAGGAGTAGTAAAATGCAAAATCAACTTTTAAAAGTATTAGAAGTAATAAAATTAGGAGAAAAACTAAAATTTGAGATGAGACATAGTTGGCTATCTAACGGCAGACAGGAAAGTGTGGCAGAACATACATGGATGGTTTCCCTAATGGCTCTTTTAATTGAGCCATATCTTACTCAAAAAGTAGATTCTTCTAGACTGTTAAAAATGATAATTATCCACGATTTAGTAGAAGCAGAAGCTGGAGACATACCCGCTTTTGATACCATGGATAATGATAAGTTGAAAAAATTAAAAGCTGAAAAAGAAATTAAAGCTATTGAAAATATTAGAGATACTCTTGGAAACGGCTTAGGAGAAGAAGTGTACAATCTATGGTTTGAGTTTGAGAATAAAAATACTTATGAAGCAAAAGTAGCCAATGCTATGGACAAACTTGAAGCACAGATACAGCACAATGAAGCAGACATTTCTACATGGATAGAAATTGAACATAAAATGAGCTTTTTAATGGATAAACATGTCCAGTTTGATTCAAATCTTAAAATATTCAAGGATTTAATTGAGCAGCAAGCAGAGAAAAAACTTAAGGATGCAGGTATAGATACAGAGAAAATCAAGATTAATATAAAATCTTAACTTTAATTACAATTAGATTAAAAACACTTTAGAGACTTAATATTGCTAAAGCTATTAATATTACTTAGTTTTATAAATCAAGAATTATATATTTTTCTATACATAAAAAATCCACTTCGTGCACTATACTCATAAAGTTATCCTCACATTTAACTACGTTATAATTTTCTATAGAATAAAAAATAGGACTTACTATAATAAAGTAAGTCCTTAATACAGCTTTTAAGAACATTTGGATTTAACTAATATATTATATCTGATATAACCAAACCATAATTGGCATTGTTATAATACATATAATAGTTGTAACTACATTTATAACACTAGCATATTCTCCATTCTTCTCATATATTTGAGTCATTTGTGTAACTGTTGATGCAGATGGTGTGATTGTTGCAAGTAGACTTATAAGCAAAATCATCTTCCCATTTGATAATAAATTTGCCATTTGGCTATATTTAAGTATAAGAAGAATTATAACAGGACATACTATCATCTTAAGAAAAGTAACTATGTAAATTCTATTATAAGCAAATATCTGTTTAAAACTCATATTTCCAATCAGCATTCCCACAACAATCATACAAATAGGACCAATCATAACACTTACTGATTCCATGGTTTTCGTTATAATATCAGGAAGTTGTAATCTTGTAATAAACAATAAAATTCCAAAGAAAATGGTAATCATATTAATATTTAAAAGAATCTTTTTTAAATCTACTTTTTGTTCTTCACAAAGCAACATTTTTCCATGAGTCCACAAAAGAATTAACTGCACAGATATAAAAGCACTAGAGTAAATAACCCATTCCTTTCCCAGTATAGACGTCACTATTGGAATGATCAGATTTCCAGCATTTGAATATATTATAGATGCCTTTTCAACTGCATCTAAGTGGAATATTTTTTCAAGTATTTTTACTAAAATTAATAATACAATATGAATTAGCACTGCTGCTATGAAAGCAAGAATCAATCCGTTACGTATGCTTTCTGTATATTTAACCTGAAAAGCATTGATAATCACGCAAGGCATTACCAGATAAAGAGCAACTATTGAAAGACTTTTGCTATCTTCTGCTTTCAATAAATGTGTTTTCACTAATACGAATCCCATAAGCATAACTAAAAAAAGTTGAGCTATCTGTTTCATTAATAATAAGCTAATCAAAATTTCACCTCCGTAATTTTAAGAGAAAAGTTATACTATAAATACAACCATTCACAATGAATTCTAATTTTATCCTAAGAAAAGCCTGTCCATAAACTGTAACAATTGAATTTAATTATACCATTATGTTACATTAAATTGAAATTAAGGCTATGTTTTAAGTGAATGTTGATATTTGTAGTATAAATAGAATTTTTATCATCAGATAAAGCTTGTTTTTGGCTGATGGTTAGAAGCCATTATCCATGAGTGTTTATTTGTTATGAAATTACAGATACTAGCTATTTTGGATAAAGCTAATGGACAGAAATTAACCAATAGTTAATTTTCATTATTAAAATATGAAGATACTTCAATTGTTTAAATTATATAGCTTTGATATCATTTAGTTAATTAAGCACTAAGTTATTAAATTTACAAACAAACGGAGGAGTTAAATTTATGAAAATAGGAGAGGTTATTAGAAAGTATAGAAAAAAGGAAAATCTTACTCAAGAGCAAGTTGCTAATTATTTAAATATAAGTACACCAGCAGTAAATAAGTGGGAGAATGGAATATCATATCCGGATATAACTATTTTACCTCCCCTTGCACGTGTTTTAAACATAGATATTAATACCTTATTAGCATTTAATGAGGTATTAACAGACAAAGAAATAAACGATTTTACAAAAGAAGTTAGTGAAAGGGTATCAAAGCATGGATACCAAAAAGCTTTTGAAAAAGGCAGTGAATTAATTAAGAGATATTTAAACTGCGATAAGTTAGTTATTAATATATCAACAGTATTAAGAATTCATTTAATTGTATCTGAAATTGAGGAAAAAGATAAATATGAAAGAAAAATTATTTCTTGGTTTGAACTCGTAGCAGAAAGTAGTAAAGAAAAGATAGCTTCTGAAGCAAAATTATCATTATCAGCAATTTACATAGAAAGAAAAGAATATGAAAAAGCTCAAGAACTATTAGATAGAATTCCAGAAATAGATGTTAATAAAAAATTTCAGCAAGCATTATTATTTGAAACTAGTGGGAAATTTGATGAGTCTTATGGTATTTATGAGGGAATGATATTAAAAAATTCTAATGAAATATTAAGTGTTTTATCTCTTATAATAAAGCAGTTGTGCAAAGAAAATAAATATAGTGAAGCAGAAGAATTCTCAGAGCGTGCCAAAAAACTTATTGAAGTATTTGATTTAGGTACATACAATAAATATTTATTAGATTTGTATTTAGTAATAGAAAATCAGGATAAAGAAAAAACTATAGAAACAATTATAAATATGGTGAACAAAGCAAGTAGCATGAATGATTTTATGAAGTCTAAATTATATACACATATGGAATTTAATAATAATCATAGTATAAGCAAAAATGAATATAAAAGAATTGTAAAAATGTCAATTAAAAAAGATAAAACTCTTGATTTTGTAAAAGATGATCCTAGGGTAAAATTTCTGTTAGAATAATAATAAATTTAATAAAAGGTGAACTTATCTTTTTCTAATGAATAAAACTATATTTAATATTACTGGAAATTTTTATTTCCAGTAATATTTTTATACTTTCAGTAAATGTTTAAATTATATTTTATATCATATAAATTAAGAGATTTCTTAGATTTTCAATCATTATCTTTACCATCTATCATAATGAACTCTGGATTTATTAAATCTATCTACTGATTCCTTTTGCTCATCTGGATATCCAACAGGTATTATTGATAAAGGGATTACACTATCTGGTAAATTTAAAAGTTTTTTTATTGGATCGATTCTATCTGCTATTGGATAAACTCCTAACCATACAGCACCTAACCCCTTATCTTCAGCAGCTAATAATATATTTTCTGTAGCGGCTGAGCAATCTTGTACCCAAAAGCCTTTAAATTTTTCTTTTGATTCATCTCCACAAACTACAATTGCTACATCTGCATTTAATAGCATTCTTGAATATGGATGTACCTCAGTTATTTTTCTCATAATCTCTTTATCTCTTAAAACTATGAATTCCCAGGGTTGTTCATTTCCAGCAGAAGGTGCTGCCATACCTGCTTTTAATAATTCTTCGATAATCTCATCATTTACATGTGTATCTTTATACTTTCTTATACTTTTCCTATTTAATATTGTATCCATTTTTAAATCCCCTCCTAATAGATTATGTTTTAAAATATCCCTATCCAAAACATATAAATTTTGTTATTTATGGTATTATTGTACAAAACAAAATTATAGATAACAAGTACTTATTATTTTATTCTTATTTAAAATTATAAATTTTATCATAAATTATATAATTTTTAGAGTGGTTTAATAATATTATTGTACTGTTTTTTAGTGTAATAAAGATAATATACTATTAAAGTAAAGTTGGTTTCATAAGCTATACAGCAGTATAAAAAATAATTTATTTTCAATTGCTAGGAGTTTGTATACAAGATGAAAATATTGTAATTTAAATACCCCTTATCATTATTAGAATTAATGATAAGGGGTATTTGTGTTTTGATAAAATGAGGTGAAGAAGTAGAAAATTCTATAGAAGGAAGATATATTATTTTATTAAAAATAAAATAACTATATGTTCAGATATAGTAGAAGCTACTATAAATAGAGTATTTAAAAATAACTTTTTACTTATTAGAAAGGTGTTTTAAAAACAATCTAAACTAAATCAAGGAATTATTATTTTCATACATTTTAATTTTCAGATAATCAAAAAATTCATCAAATGTATGAAATTCATTATTATATAAAGCATATGAAAAATTAAATTTTATTTTATAAGGTTTATTAGAGCGTTTATTGTAAAGATAAATGGTTTTATTCATATTAAAAATTAACATATCTAATTCATATTTATCTACAGAGTGTATTAATATCAAAAATTCATTTATATCTGTGCGTATTATAATACCTTTTTTTAAAAATGATTTTTTTAATAAACGTGCAGTATTTATCAACATTTCATCACCAATAGCATGTCCTAATTTATTATTTACAATTAATAAATTGATTAAATTTATTTTAATAGCAGCTAAATTTTGATTAGATTCCTTATTCTTATTTAATTTATTTATATATTTATAAAAGAATGTTTTGTTAAAAGTATCTGTTAAGGAATCTTTTTCAGCTAAATCTGATTGCATAAATAAATAAGATAAAGCTAGAAATATACTTATAAATGTCCATAATATTAGATAATTCGGAAAATTTATTTGTAGTATAGCAAGAAAGAAAATTATTATAATAAAGCTTTTAAAAAATATTAATAATTCAATAGGTAATATTCTATCTTTATTTTTTACTATATATGCTAATGTATAAATAAAATAAATACTACTAAGTATAAATGGACTTAAGAAAAACTTGCCTTGTACATATGAATAAGTGACAGTGTCTATATAAAAGAGTATTTTATATCTAAGATTTATTAAACAAATTATAATGTTAAAAAGTATTGGTATAAAGAATAATTTATTCAACATAATAGGACATTTGTAATCTTTATCAATCCAGAGCATAATGAACTTATATAGTAGATATGAAACTATTGGATATAAAGAAAAACTAAAAGTATTAATTAATTTATGTATAAAAAATAATTTGATAGGATAATAGTCTAAAAATACATTGAAAATTTCACAAAGTAATATAAATGAAGTTAATATTAGTAAGGTAAAAAACACTCTTCCAATATTTTCAATTCTATTCAACTTATTACGTGAATACATTATAAGAATCATAAGTATAAAAAAAGAAATTAAATTAACTTGTATGTGCAAAAGTAGATTCATACTTTGAAGCTCCTTTCATTATGCTTAAATCTATATGGTATAATTATATCATATATACAAAAATATCAAAATAATAATTAATTTGAATAAAACGTTAAAATTTACAATAAATTTGTAGAAATACATTAAAGTATTATATAAAAGTTTAGAAAATTAAAGTATTAAAAAGTTCTTAATTTAAATACAATATATACTAAGTAAATTTTTATTTGAATTTAAAGAGTAAGCTTTTAATATAGAAAGGAGAAAAATATGATAAAGCCTAAACCTTTAAAACCTGGGGATAAAATAGCATTAATAGCTCCTTCAAGTCCAACTACTGAAGAAAAAGTAATGTTATCAATTAAATCTATGGAAAACTTAGGTTTAAAAGTAGTAGTTGGTGAAAGTTGCAAATCACATTATGGGTATTTATCTGGAAGCGATGAAATTAGGGCAAGAGATATAAATTATATGTTTGCAGACAAATCAATATCAGGTATTTTTGCAATAAGAGGTGGATATGGAGCTGTACGACTTTTAGATAAGCTTGACTATAAAATGATTAAAAATAATCCCAAAGTATTCTCTGGATATAGTGATGTGACTGCTATTCATAATGTATTAAACCAAAAATGTGACTTTATAACTTTTCATGCACCTATGCCGGCAACTGAATTCTGTAAGGGATTAGATGAATATACTTTAGAGTATTTTAAAAAGAATATATTTAAATCAGAACCATTAGGAACTTTAAAAAATATTGAAGAAGTAAAAATGAAAACTTTATATAAAGGAATTGCAAATGGAAGATTAATAGGTGGAAATCTTTCAGTAATTTGTTCTACTATTGGAACAGAATATGAAATAGATACTAAAGGAAAAATTTTGTTTTTAGAAGATGTAGACGAATATTTATATAAAATCGATAGAATGATTCTACAATTGAAACAATCTAACAAATTTAAAGAAGCAAATGGAATTATTTTAGGTTCATGGAATGATTGTGTAGCACCAAAGGGTAAAGAAAGCTTAACATTAAAAGAAATTTTTGAAGAATTAATAGTACCAGAAAATAAACCTATTATTTATGATATATGTTGTGGTCATTCTTTGCCAACAATGACGCTTCCACTTGGTGCAAAAGTTAAAATGGATGCAAATAGACAGGAAATTAGAGTATTAGAATAAAAAAATATAAATTATATTACTTTATGAAGATTAATAAGGCAATTAATAAGCTGTGTATAGATAAAAAATATTTATATCAATATCCTAAGAATTATCTATTTAAGATATTCTTTTAAGTCTCAGATGAAGTTTAAATTTTATTTGAGACTTAAAAATTTTTATAATTAATTTTATTTGTATAGTTTGAAAAATACATAAGAATAGCACTAATACAAGTAGTTATTCCAATGATTAACCAAGCATCACTTAATCCTATGCTATTAATAAGTTTTCCCATGATAGTTGGACCCAATGTATAACCACTACCATAAATTAAAGGAAGTAAAGAGTTCATTCTTCCTCTATGAGATGAAGGAGTAAGATTATTTATAAAAGTACCGGAATTTGTAGCAATAAATACTTCGCCTATAGTCATAATTACTACAATTATAAAAAATGCAGAAAGCTTAGATATAAATGAACAACAACCAAATGATATAGCATATAAAATTCCACCAGTTGCAATTATAGATAATAGATTATATTTCTGAGTTAATACTGTAATTAGTGGGGTGAAAAGTAGTACTATAATTCCGTTACAACTTCCTAAAAATCCAAAATATTGGGCTCCATTATCACCAAAAAGAGTTTCTAATTGTATAGGAATAGCAAAGCCCCATTGAGAATAAGCAAATTGGAATATTAGCATTAATAAAGAATAACTTATTAATATTGGTCTTTTTAAAATAACTTTAAAGATAGAACCATGTTCAGCTTTTTCTAAAGTATAATTTTTTCTATAAGTTTCTTTAATAAAATATCTGATTAAGATAATTGAGATAAGAGTAGTGAATGCATCACCTATAAATAGTATTTTAAGATGATTTTTAAAAAGTAATCCTCCAACTAAAGGCCCAATAGCAAATCCTAAATTTAAGCCCATATAAATTAATGAAAAAGAAGCTTTTCTATTTTCTTTAGTTGTAATATCTCCAATAATTGAATCGTAAGCCGGATTTGCTATAGAATAAAAGCAAGATGCGCACATAATAAATTTTGCTAAAGTATATGAAGGATTTAAGAAACCACAAATAATAAAACAAAAAGCACCAAGAGTTTGAAAGATTAAAAGAACTTTTTTTCTACCAATAGTATCAACTAATTTACCACCCAGTAGCATACAAGGTGCTTGAAAAAAAGCTGTAAATGTTACAAAAAATCCAGCATCTTCTATAGAAAAACCTATTTTTTGAGTTAGAATTAAAGAAAGTAGAGGATATACAAAAGCACCCATACAATTTATCATTTTACAAATAAAAAGTATATATACTTCTACAGGTAGTCCACTATATGTATTTAATATAAGTTTTATTTTATTATCAATTAACTTCATAAAATCCCCCTATTTTTAAGAATTAATCATATTATTTGATAATATACTAAAAAATGTAATAGTTCAATATTAAAAAATGTGATTTTTATACTAATAAAATTTTGATATTTGAGCAAACTTATAGTATTAAAGGAAATTAAAAATAGTTTTTGAAAGGAGAAAATAATATGAATAAAGTAGGAAGCGGTATAAGAGAAAAAGTTAAAAAAGTAGCAAATGAACTAAAAGAAACAACTAAAGGAATAAAAATTAAAATGAAAGAGGAAGGACAAATAATAAAAGAACATGCGAATAATATAAAAAATTCATTATAATTAATAATAGGAAACATACAGAAATTATAATATTTAAAATTATAAAGAAAGTTCTTAGTATAGGGTTAAATTTAATTTCGGTCTTATACTAAGAACTTATTATTTTTCTATTTATTATTGCATGTAAAATAATAAGGATTATAGTAATTAAAAGATTTTAAATATCGATTAAGTACAATAAATATATTCATTTAGATATAAAAATACACATAATAGTATAATGTGTAAGAAAAAAGTAAATATTTTTATATAATTAGTGTATACCTATGGAATTGTCTTATGCCTCAATATAGAATATAATTAAATAATGATAAAGAATTTTAAGAGGTGTTATAATGATTAAGGTAACAGTTAATATAAATGGGATGGATTATAATTTAAAGGGAGATAAAAATGAACAATATTTAATTGATTTAGCAGAATTTGTGGATGGTAAAGTTAAAGAAATAATGGCTAAAAATTCTAGATTAAGTACAAGTGCAGCTACTGTTTTAGCCGCTGTAAATATAGCAGATGAATTATATGAATGTGATTTGAATCTACGTAATTCCGTAAATAAGAAGAAGACTTTAGAAAATGATAATTCTGAATTAATCAAAAAAGTAGATAAGCTTAATTTAGATCTTCAACAATGTTTATTAGAGAAATCTAAAATTCAAGAAGATTTAATAAATAAAGAACAATCTTTAAAAGAAAAATATGCAGGAATAGAAGAATCGTTTAATAAATTAAAAGAAGAATTGAATAAATTTAAGCAAGAAAATGAAATGCTTACTAATGAAAATGAAAAATTAGATAAAAATTTAAAAGAAATAAAAAATTCAAATAATATTTTAGATAAAGAACTTATAGATATTAAAGAGAAAAATAAAGTTCTTTATAAAAAGATAGAAGAACATATAAATCTTGAATTAAACTTAAAAGGTCAATTAGAGAAATCAAAAGAAAATGTTAAAAATGTAGAAAAGAAAGTTATTAATTTAAATAATGAAAATGAAGAATTAGGTAAAAAAATTAAAGAGTTAAATACAAAAACTATAGAGACAAGCTCAAAATTAGAAAATGTTATAAAGACGAAAAGAGCGTTAGAAGAAGAAAATCTAAAATTAAAAGGAAATACACATTCTTTAAAAGAACATACCTTAGTTTTACAAAAAAATATAGATGATTTAAAATTATCTTTATCTGATGAAAGAACTAAAAAAGAATTACTTCGAGATGAATATAAAAAATGTCAAGAAGAATTAGAACAAATAAATACTTATTATTATGAAACTGATAATGAACTTCAAAAATGTAAACAAAAGATTAAAGAATTTACTGTAACAAATGATGATTTAAATAAAAAAATAGAGATTGAAAATAATAAGAAGCAATCTTTAGAAAAAGAAATACAAAAATTAACTAATGAAATTAAATCTATAAAAGATAATAATATAAAGCTTATAAATAAAGATACTGAGAATAAACAAACTATTAATATAAAATATAAGGAAATTGAAGAACTAAAAGGTAATTTAGAAAATAAAAATAAATCATTAACAGAAATAAAAAATGTTTTAGAATTTAAAGAAAAATCATTTGTGAAGTTAAAAGAAGACTTAGAGATTAAAGAGAATTCTTTAAAAGATTTAAGTGATAAATTAAATAATAAAGATAAAATGCTAATTGAATTAAATAATAAGATAGATGATTTAACAAAACAAAGGACTACTCTTATTGGAAGAAGCAAAGATATAAATGATAAGCTTAGAACATCAAAATATAAAGTTATGGAATTACAAAACAAGTTATTAAATGTAGAAATAGAAGTGGCAACCTTAAAGAAAGAAGAGTTTGAAAGAAATAAGGTACAATTAGCACCACTTGCAAAGAAAAATAGATAATAAGAGCAATTTTGGTAATAACTATTAAAGGAAATTAAAAAACTGCTATTTTTTGATAGCAGTTTTTCCATGAGTGAAAGACTATATTTGCGGAAAATGTTCATATTGCAGTATAAAGCTCATAGACAGAATTCAAATAGGAAACTTGACTAATGCACATTTGTCAAGTACGTTATAGAAACAAAATATAAAATTGCACTCTGTGAAAGTTAGAAGAACCCAATATTAAATTTGGATTCTCATTTTTGACTTTACTTATAAAAAAAGAAAAACTTATAATTACAATAATACTTAGGAGGAATCTAATGAAAAAAATAGAATTATTAGCACCTGCGGGAAGCAAAGAAAGTTTAATTGCTGCTATAAATAGAGGAGCAGATGCTATATATCTTGGAGGAAATAAATTTTCAGCAAGAGCATATGCTTCAAACTTTGATAATGAGATGATGATGAAGGCAGTAGACTATGCTCATAGTTATGGTGTTAAAATATATGTTACTATTAATACATTATTAAAAGAAAATGAACTTAAAGAAGCTTTGAAATATGTTGGTTATCTTTATGAAATAGGGGTAGATGCCTTAATTATTCAGGATGTTGGACTTATAAATTTAATAAGAAGTATATATCCAGATTTTGAACTTCATGCTTCTACTCAAATGACAGTACATAATGGTGAAGGCGCATTATACTTCACTGAAAAAGGTTTATCAAGGATAGTATTATCAAGAGAACTTTCTTTAAATGAAATTAAATATATATCAAAAGACTTAGGAATAGAGACAGAAATATTTGTTCATGGTGCACTTTGTGTATGTTATTCAGGACAATGTTTAATGAGTTCTATGATTGGTGGAAGAAGTGGAAATAGAGGCAGATGTGCTCAACCATGTAGAATGCAGTATACTTTAATAGGAGAAAAAAGTGGCTCAAAAAAGGCTTATTTATTAAGTCCAAAAGATATGTGTTTAATTGATGATATCCAAGGTTTAGTAGAGAGTGGAACATCTTCTTTAAAAGTTGAAGGTAGGATGAAAAGAGCGGAATATGTTTCAGGAGTTGTAAACATATATAGAAAAGCTATTGATAAAGTAGTAGATAAAAAGAAGTTTGATTTAAATAAGGGAAGAAATGATTTATTTCAACTTTTTAATAGAGAAGGTTTTTCTAAGGCATATCTATATAAGAATGTAGGAAAAGATATGATGAGTTATAATTTTCCTAAAAATACTGGAATCCTAATAGGAAAAGCTTTAGACAAAGGTGAAGTATTATTAGATGGAAATGTAGCTATTGGAGACGGTATAAGATATGGAGAAGAAGGATTTGTATTGAGTAAAATATTACTTAATGGAAAAGAAGTAAAGGAAGCATTTAAAGGTGATAAAGTTAAACTAATTCCTAATGGATATAAAAAGGGAAATAGCATATACAAAATGTCTGATAAAAAGATGTATGATGAGTTAAAGGAACATATAAAGCTATATAAAAGAAAACTTTCACTTATAGGAGAGGTGGAATTTAAGGTTGGATTCCCTATACTTCTTAAAACAAATTTCAATGGAAAAGAATATGAAGTTTTAGGTGAAAATGTTGAAAAGGCTACTAATTCACCATTAAATATAGAGAGGGTAGAGGAAGCTTTAAAAAAATCAGGAGAAATTCCATATAAGTTTGATAAAATATTATTTAATGCGTTTGAAGATGGATTTATTAGAATATCTTCTTTGAATAATTTAAGAAGAGAATTATTCGAAAAGATTTTAAAAGAAGAAACATCTTCATTTAGACGAAAGAGAATTCAAGGATCCAAAGAAGATAAAAAGTTAAAGTTAGGAGAATGTTTAGGAAATATATATAGTTGTATTACTAAAGAGCAGTTAAAAGCGTTAATAGAAGATGATAATGTTAAAAATATAGCTTTAGATATTTCTTATGGTAAACATAAAGATGCTTTAAGTTTAGAAGATTTTAAAAATATAAAAGATAAGAATTTATATTTTATGACTCCTAATATAATAAAAGAAGAGTTTAATAATGTAGTTAAACAGATAGAAGAAGTTAGACCATATATAAAAGGGATAATAACCTCAAATGTAGGAATAATCAAGTTATATAGGGATAAATTATTTTTAATAGGAGATTATAAATTAAACATATTTAACAAAGAGGCATTAGATTTTTATCGTGAAGATATAGAGATGTTAACTTTAAGTTTAGAGTTAAATAGAAAAGAAATAAAAGAACTTATGAAAAATGTTGATTTTAATGCTGCAGTTGGTGTATATGGAAAAACTGAATTGATGGTAAGTGAATATTGTCCTATAGGAAGCACATTTGGAAATAAATCAAGCAAAAAACAATGTAATGGTGCTTGTATGAAAGATACATTTACTCTAGTAGATAGAAAAAATGAAGAATTTAAAGTATTAGGAGATAATAGTTGTAGAACTCATATTTTAAATTCATTACCATTAAATTTAGTTGAAGAAATTGATGAATTAGAAGGGTTTGGTATTTCAACATTTAGAATTGATTTTAAAGATGAAAGTTATGATGAAGTAAAAATAATTTTAGATGAAGTTAAAAATAATAAAAAAAGTGATAATAGAACTTATACTAAGGGTCATTATAGACGAGGTGTAGAATAGAGGAGAGAATTGGTAGATGAATGAAAGATCTTTAAGAGTTTTAGAATTTAATAAAGTTAAGGAAAAACTTAAAAAATATGCACATAGTAGTGTAGCAAAGAAAAAAATAGATGAATTAGAGCCTTTTGATAATGTGTATGAAATAAATAATAATTTAAATGAATCTAATGAGGCATTAGAAGTTCTAATGAAAAAAGGAACACCTCCTTTAGAAGGATTATTTGATGTTAATGAATCTCTTGAAAGAGCTAAAAAAGGTGGAACTTTGACTCCAGAACAACTATTAAAAGTTGGTGGAATGCTTAGAGCAACTAGAAAAATGAAAGAATTTTTTAAAAGAGAAGAACAAGAAGAAGCTTATGAAAGATTAGAAGATTTAGCTTATATTTTAGCCCCTGTTACTGATTTAGAAAATGAAATAGAAAAAGCTATAGTTTCAGAAGAGGAAATAAGTGATAAGGCTAGTACGACATTATACAATATAAGAAGAAGCCTTAAAGAAAAAAATTCTTCTGTTAGAGAAAAAATAACTTCGATTGTTAAAAGCAATGCAAAGTACTTACAAGATTCATTATATACTATGAGAGGGGATAGATATGTAATTCCTGTAAAAGCTGAATACAAGAGTGCAGTACCTGGTCTTGTTCACGATCAAAGTTCAACCGGTGCAACATTTTTTATAGAGCCTATGAGTTTAGTAAATTTAAATAATGAAATAAAAGAACTTATGTTAAAAGAAAAAGCAGAGATAGATAGAATTCTTACTGCATTATCATTAAAAGTTAAAGATCATTCAGATGAATGTGAAAGTAATTTTAAAGTACTTATTCAGTTTGATTTTATATTTGCAAAAGGTAAATATGCTTGTACGTTAAATGCAATAAAACCAAATGTAAGAGAGGATGGGATATTTAATATTATACTAGGAAGACATCCTTTAATTGAAGCAGATAAGGTTATTCCTTCAGATATATATTTAGGTGAAGAATTCAATACATTAATGATAACAGGACCGAATACAGGAGGAAAAACTGTTACATTAAAAACTGTAGGATTATTACATATAATGGCATTAAGTGGGCTTTTAATACCAGCAAAAGATAATTCATCAATAAGTTTTTTTAAAGAAGTATTTGCAGATATAGGTGATGAACAAAGTATAGAGCAAAGTCTTTCAACATTTTCATCACATTTAACTAATATTGTTAGAATTATAGAAAATGCTGATGATAAATCTTTAATATTATTTGATGAATTAGGAGCAGGAACTGACCCAGCAGAAGGTGCAGCGCTTGCTGTATCTATTTTAGAGACTTTAAGAAATAGAGGAGCAAAACTTATAGCTACAACTCACTATAGTGAGCTTAAAGCATATGCTTTAAAGACTCAAGGTGTTGAAAATGCTTCAGTGGAATTTGACATAAATACATTAAAACCTACATATAGGTTATTAATAGGTGTACCAGGAAAATCTAATGCATTTGAAATTTCTAGAAGATTAGGTTTAAATGATGAGGTGATCAAATCTGCAAAGGAATATATGTCTAATGAAAATTTACAGTTTGAAGATTTAATTAGAGAACTTCAAGAGAAAAGTATAATAGCTAAAAAGGAAGCTAGAGATGCAAAACTTATTAGAAGTGAAGCTGAAGAATTAAAAAGAAGTTATGAGCAAAAACTTGCAAAACTGGATCAAACTAGAGATAAAGTGTATATGGAAGCTAGAAGTGAAGCAAAAGAAATAGTTGCAAATGCGAAAGATGAAGCAGATGAAATATTAAAAGCAATGAGAGAACTTGAAAAGTTAGGGATATCAACTGGTGGAAGACAAAGATTAGAAGAAGAACGTAAAAAGTTAAAAGACAGTTTAGAAGAAAGAGAAAAGAAATTACATAGAATAAAAGAAGATAATGGAGAGTTAATAGAAAAAGTTACATTAGGAATGGAAGCATTTTTACCTTCACTAAATCAAACTGTTGTAATTATTTCTATGCCAGATTCTAAGGGCGAAGTACAAGTAGAAGCTGGAATTATGAAAATTTCAGTAAAACTTAAAGATTTAAGAAAAACTAAACAAACAAAAGCTGAAAAAGTTAAAAAGAAAAGAGAAGTAAAATTAAATCTTAGTAATGTTGAATCTAGAATAGATTTAAGAGGACTAGATGCGGAAGAAGCATGTTACAGGGTTGATAAGTACTTAGATGATGCTTATATGTCTAACCTTGGAGAGGTTACAATAGTTCACGGAAAAGGAACAGGGGTACTTAGAAAAGCTATAAATGACATGTTAAAGAGACATCCACATGTTAAAAACTATAGATTAGGTGGTTATGGAGAAGGTGGAGATGGAGCAACAATAGCAGAACTTAAATAAAATGCTATGTTTTAAATTTAAAATAGACTAACGTAAATATAGTTTCTATTAAAAATAGAGGTGATTTTAATGTATGTAATCAGTGCTTGCTTATGTGGAGTTAACTGTAAATATAATGGGAAAAATAATTTTGATGAAAGTTGTGCAAAGTTATTTAGACAGGGGAAAGCTATATTAGTATGTCCTGAACAGTTAGGTGGACTATGTACTCCAAGAACTCCTACTGAATTGCAAAATTTATCAAGCAACATATTAAATGGAAAAGGAAATGCTATTACAAGTGATGGAATTAATGTGACAAATCAATTTATAAAAGGAGCTTATGAAACTTTAAAAATTGCTAAGGATATAGGAGCAACAAAAGCTATATTAAAAGAAAATAGTCCATCATGTGGAGTAAATAATGTTTATGATGGAACGTTTCAAGGCAATAAAATTGAAGGAATGGGTATAACAGCATATTTATTAGAAAAAGAAGGAATAGAAGTATTTTCTGAAGAAGACTTAGAACCTAACAGGGATAAACTTATATACTTGGATGAATATAGTAAGCTTAAGAAGCATAAAAGAAAAATTCTTAAATTAAAAAATGAAAATGAAGAAGAATTTGGAACGTTAAATTTAACAGATAATTTAGGAGAATTTTCTGATTTACCAGAAAAGGTTCAAGATAATGTTAAAAAACTTATGATTTCACTAGCAGAAGATTTAATGGGATTCACAGATATTGATGAAATAGCAGAAGCAACAGGTCTTAGTATAGAAGAAGTTATGGAAATAAAAAATGATAATAAATAATAAAAACCATTTGTTTGAAAAATATTTTTTAGACAAATGGTTTTTTTATAGAAAACTTAAAAAATATGATTTGTTTGACATATTTTTTTTAATATGTTAAAAGAATATATGTAATAAAAAATTTGACAAATTAACATTTACTTTCGAGAAAAATTATGGGATTATTTTCAATTTTTTTCTATGAAATCGTATAAAATATTAAATAAGGTATTTTTTATTATTTATAAGTATTGTATAATGATATAGATATTGAGTGAAAAGTGGGAGGAATTTAGATGAATTACAAAGAGAAGTATAACTCATGGCTTAATTCAGACAGCATTAATGAGGAAACAAAAAATGAATTAAAAAATATAGCTGATGAAAAGGAAATAGAAGATAGATTTTATAAAGATTTAGATTTTGGTACTGGTGGTTTAAGAGGTGTAATAGGCGCTGGAAGTAATAGAATGAATATATATACTGTATCAAAAGCCACTCAAGGTTTTGCAAATTATTTAAATGAAAATTTTAATAAACCTTCAGTTGCAATAGCATATGATTCAAGAAATATGTCTAAAGAATTTGCTACAGCAGCAGCACTTACTTTATGTGCAAATAATATAAAAGTATTTTTATATGAAAGTTTAAGACCAACTCCAGTATTATCTTTTGCAACAAGAGAATTAAAATGTAATGGTGGTATTGTAGTAACTGCTTCACATAATCCAAAACAATACAATGGTTATAAAGTGTATGATGAATTCGGTGGACAAGTGACAGATGAGAAAGCAAAGAAAATAATTTCTTGTGTAAATTCTATTGAAGATTTTTCGCAAATTAAAAATATTAATGAAAAAGAAGCATTAGAAAGTGGACTGTTACAATATATAGGAGAAGATATAGATAAATTATATGTTGATAGGGTTAAAGGATTAACTATAAGAAAAGAATTGGTTGATAGTAAAGCTGATACTTTAAAAGTTATATATACTCCGATTCATGGTTCAGGAAATGTTCCAGTAAGAAGGGTATTAAAAGAATTAGGATATAGTAATGTAGAAGTTGTTAAAGAACAAGAGGCTCCAAATGGTAATTTTCCAACAGCATCTTATCCAAATCCAGAAAATCCAGATGTATTTGAATTAGCTTTAAAAATGGCTAATACTTCAAATCCGGATATTATATTTGGTACAGATCCAGACTGTGACAGAATAGGTGTAGTTGTTAAGGACAGTAATGGAGAATATAAGGTATTAACAGGTAATCAAACAGGGTTATTATTAACACATTATATATTAAGTTCTTTAAAAGAAACTAATAAATTACCAGACAATGGTACTGTGATAAAAACGATCGTAACTACAGAGGGTGCTAGAAGTATAGCAGAAGATTTCAATATAAAACTTATAGACGTATTAACTGGATTCAAATATATAGGTGAAAAGATTAGAGAATTTAAAGAATCAGGAGAAAGTACTTATTTATTTGGATTTGAAGAAAGTTATGGATATCTTGCTGGAGATTTTGTGCGTGATAAAGATGCTGTAATAGCTTCAATGCTAATCTGTGAAATGTGTTTATATTATAAAGAACAAGGAAAAAGCTTATATGATGCTTTAATTCAGTTATATGAAAAGTATGGATATTTCAGAGAAGCTCTTGTATCTTTAGAATTAGCTGGCAAGGAAGGTCAAGAAAAAATAGCATCATGTCTAGAAGCTATGAGAAATTCTGATATAGAACAAATTGGTAATGTAAAAGTAGTTACTAAGTTAGATTATAAGTTAAGCGTTGAGCAAAATATGTTAGATAAAACTCAAACTGAAATTAAATTACCTAAATCAAATGTATTAAAATTTATGCTTGAAGATGATTCGTATTTTGTAGTAAGACCATCAGGTACTGAACCAAAGATGAAAGTTTATTTAGCAATAAAGGGTAGTAGTTTAGATGGTGCAATAAAAGAAATAGCAGAGTTTAAAGAAAAAGTAATGAATTTAATAAATGATAAATTAAATTAATGATAAATTAATGAATTTAATTTATTTAAGAAAAGCTGTTTTAAATGATCAATTGACCATTTAAAACAGCTTTTAGTTAGTTATATTTTAAATAAATGTGTATATTATAGTAGAAAACTTATGGACAAAATTAAAATAGGAAACTTGACTTATATACATTCATCCAGTAAGTTCTATGTTGTTATGTATTGACAATATAAAATTATATGTTTTTAATATATAGTGGTATAATAATTTTTTAAGATAGACTATCATTAATTATGAAATAAGGATATAATTACAAGATGTTTAATAAGTTAATTTAGGTGGTGCAATAATAACTATGGATTATAAAACAATGTTTAAAGACAAATTAAGTAAAATTTTATTTTTGGAGATGGATAAAGAAGGATTTAAAAAGACTTTAAAAATCCCTGAATATGTTACATTTAATAATGATGATTTATATATGCCAATAAGTTCTGAGTATATTACTTCAAATGTGAATGATGAAATAAAAATGAAGAATTTACCAATATATTACTTTATTGAAGGCATGTTTATATCATTTGGGTGTGATGAAAAGTTAAGATATAATGAAGATTACGGGGTGGTATTAACATATATTCCTAATGCTGAAGAATGCGTTAAAAGCCTTATTGCAAATAGAGTGAAAGAAGAAAGACTAGAAGACGCTTATGTATTGTTAAGAGGGTTATATAGATACAACAGAGAAGAAGAAGTGTTTAAAAATCTTTTATTAACAGGAGAAGCTATAAGAGAAAAAGATTCTAGTTTTAATGAAATTTTATTAGAAGATATTGAAGAAGGAAAAATTAAGTTTAATAAGATGCCAGAACCTTATCTTTATAATGCATTAATTTTAAGAGATAAGGGAGATTATATAAATGCAAAAAATGAAATAGATAGCTATTTAAATAAAGGTGGAATAAAAACTGATGAGATATCACAAATAATAAATGACATTAATAATATAGGGCAATACGAAAACGCGATTGAACTATTAAATGAAGAGCCAGAAAAGGCAATAGAAATGTTGTTACCATTAAGTGAACAGTTTGAAAAAAATCCACTTATTTATTATTATATTGCTATTGGATATAGAAATTTAGAAAATTATGAAAAGGCAATATATTATTTAAATGAAAGTTTAAGTCTTGAATCAGGAATACTTGAAGTAGTTAATGAACTTGGAATAAATTATGCTTGTATGAAAAATTACGAAGAAGCAATAAAATATTTTAAGAAGGCATTTGAAGCATCTAGAGATGTTGTGATTTGTACTAATATTGTAATGTGTTATATGAACTTAGGAAATAATGAAGAAGCAAAATTACATTTAGAAATTGCTAAAAAATTAAATCCAGATGATGATATTGTAAAAGAATTAGAAAAAACTTTACAAGTGTAAATTAAAAGCACTATCAAATAGTTGCGTTTATAATTTTTATGCTTTATTTTTAAATATGTTTATATTGTAGTATAAATAAAGTTTATTAATCTGAGAAGGAACGTGTCTTTAATAGAGGATTAAAAATTGTTAACTAGTATCTATTATGAATTTATAGACATTAGTTATAAAGTTCATGGATATGATTGAAGTCCAATTCCAGCTTGATTTTATACTCAATATTAACATTAATTTAAATATAGTAATAATAAAAATTATTAATATATGCTTTGATAGTGTTTTTTATATATTCATATAGAAATATTTGAATATAAAGGAAGCTATTATATGATATAATAGTTGAATAAAAGATAATAATAACCAATACTGAAAGGAGAAGTTACTAAAATAAAAAGTTTAGAAAATTATTATGTTACTAAACTGGGATTTTTTAAGTAACAAATATTATGTTTACAGAAATACTTAACTTTAAAATTTTTAATAAAAGCAAAGTTGAATTACTAAAATACATAAAAAGTTATGAAAAGGTTAATATTATATCAGGTAATCCAGAAGTATTGTTTAATGGATTAAATGATGAATTACTCAATAAAAGTTTTAAAAAAGAAAATAGTATTATAATACCAGATGGTGTTGGAACAGTGATAGCATCTAAAATATTAAAAAAGCCTGTTGAAGAGAAAATAGCAGGAATAGATGTTATGAAAGAAATTTTAAAAATAGCACATTTAGAGAAAAAATCAATATACCTTTTAGGTGCTAAAGAAGAAATTTTACGAAAGTGTTCAGAAAATATAAAAAAAGAATTTCCAAACTTAATTTTATCAGGTTTACATAATGGTTTTTTTGATTTAAACAATTGTGAAGAGATATTAGATGATATAAGAGAAAAAAAACCATGGGCTATTTTTGTGGCAATGGGATGTCCTAGACAAGAGTACTTTATTGAAAGCAATATGGAGACATTACCATGCAAAGTATTTATGGGCGTTGGAGGAAGTTTTGATATTTTTTCAGGAATATCAAAAAGAGCACCTAAATGGATGATAAATTTAGGATTAGAGTGGTTATATAGAGTAGCTAAAGAACCTTGGAGAATTAGAAGATTAACTTCAATTCCTAAATTCTTAATAACAGTGATAAAGTATAACAAATAGGTGATAAGATGAGGCAGACTAGTTTATTAAAATCAACTTTTATAATAATGATAGTATCATGTATAAGTAGAATTATAGGATTTGTTAGAGATATGCTTATTGCTAACAATTTTGGAGCAGGTATGTATACTGATGCTTATAATGTAGCTGTAACTATTCCAGAAACAATTTTTATGCTAGTTGGACTTGCTATATCTACTTCTTTTTTACCAGTGCTTAGCAAAATAAGAGCAAAGAAAAATGAAAAAGAAATGTATAAGTTTGCCAATAATGTAATTAATATATTATTTATTATTTCAATAGCAATTTTTATAATAACAAGTATTTTTTCAAAAGAGATAGTGGGATTATTAGGACATGGATTTGATGATAATACAACTTTAATAGCAGTTAAATTAACTAGAATTACTTTAATAAACCTTTTATTTATGTCAATTAATGCATGTTTTACAGCATTACTTCAAGTAAATGAAGATTTTGTTATACCTTCAATTTTAGGTCTGTTTTTTAATTTGCCGATGATTGTATATTTACTATTTTTCAAGAATTATGATATTATGGGATTGACTATAGCAAATGTTATAGGAAACTTTTTGAGAGTAGTAATTCAAGTACCTTCCTTAGTTTCGCATAGATATAGATATAAATTTTTTATTAAATTTAAAGATAAAGAATTAAAAGGTATCTTAATATTAATAATTCCAGTAATTATTGCAGCAGGAGCTAATTCTTTAAATGTTATGGTAGACAAAGCTATTGCTTCATCTTTTTCAGAAGGATCAATTTCTGCATTAGGATATGCAGAAAAGTTGATATTTTTTATAAACAGCATAATTACAACATCTATTTCAAGTGTTGCTTATCCAATGCTATCAAATGCAAGAAATGATGGTAAGCATAAGGAATTTATAGGAATATTGAAACAATCAATAATATATTTAGCGCTTCTTTTAATTCCGATTACAGTTGGAATTATAGTATTTAAAAAAGATATTGTTAGCATTATATATGAAAGAGGAAAATTTGATGAAGATGCAGTAAAGTTAACAGTATTAGCTTTATTTGGTTATTCATTTGGAATATTTTTTACTGGGATGAGAGATATTTTAAATTCAACTTTATTTTCTATGGGCAAAACCAAGATTACAACTTTAAATGGTATTATAGGGGTAACTATCAATGTAATACTTAGCATTACTTTATCAAAATATATGGGTATTGCTGGAATAGCATTAGCTTCAGCTATAGCAATGATGATAACGTCAATATTACTTTTTAGTAGTATTATTAAAATAGAAAAGAACTTTAAACTTAAAGATATAATAAAGAAAATAGTCATTATTGTTTTTAATTCAATTTTAATGGGAACAGTAATTATTATTTTTGTTAATTTTATAGAGATGAGAATATCGAAAATATTAGTTTTATTTTTTGGTACTATAATCGGTATTATAGTATATATTATATTATGTTATGTATTTAAAATTAAAGAAATTACAGAAGTAAAAAATTTAATTTTAAGAAAGGTTAAAAAATAGGAGGACAAATGAAAATACTATTTATTGCATGCTATTCTCCATTAATAAATAATTCAGCTGCTATTGAGACTTTACAGTATTTAAATAAGCTAAGTGAGATTAATGGGAATGAAGTACATCTATTAACAGTTAATTTCCCTAAAAATTCAATATATTATGATGAATATTTATTTTCTATGATGGATACAAAAATTAAATGTCATTTAATAGGTGGAGGGCCTGTTTTTAAAAAATTGATGCCAAGAAAATCTTCTGAAGATTTAAAGACAAATGTAGGAAAAAGAAAGAAGATTTTAAGAAAAATAAAGAATTCTTTAGTAATTCCAGATATGTATTATGGATGGGCGAAGAAAGCATCAACCTATGGTATGAATCTTATGAAAAATGAAAAATTTGATGTGATATTTTCTATGCATGAACCACCATCTTCTCATTTATGTGCCTATTATATAAAGAAAAAATTTAAAGATATACCGTGGATTACATATTGGAGTGACCCATGGCTTAAAGATTCAACAAGGCAAAAATCATTTATAGTAAAAAAAATTATTGAAAGTAAAATGGAAAGGGATGTTGTTGATTTAGCAGATAAATTTATTTTTGTTACAGAAGAGAATAGAAAAGACTATATAAAAGAATATACTTTTTTAACACAAAAACAAACTTATGTATTAAACAGAGGGTTTGATAAAGGACTCTATGAAAAATTATCATTAGAAGAAACACCAAATCTTATAAATAACAATAAAGTAAATGTTGTTTATGCAGGAGAAATATTTTCAAAGTTAAGAAATATAAATCCGTTTATAGAGGCTTTAGAAGAATTGAAAAATGAAAATAAAGAGTATTATAATATGCTTAATGTTTTATTCTTTGGTAATATTGATGATGTTGAAGGCAAAAAAAGGTTGGAAAAATTAGATATAGCAAAAGTTTCATCAAGAATACCTTTTAATGAAGCATTAAAATATATGCTGAATTCTGAAGTTTTACTTTTATTTGGTAATAAAAATTCTAAGCAAATACCAGCAAAGATATATGATTATTTCGGAACTAATGGAAAAATATTTATAATATATGGTGATGAAAATGATCCAATTAAAGATGTAGTAGAAAATCATGAAAAATGTATTACTAGTATTAATTCATCAAAAGATATTAAAAATAATCTTTATAAATTAATAGATCTTTATAAAGCTGATAAGATAACTTCTAATCCAGATTATAGATATGAGTGGAATAGTATAGTTAATAAATTAAATAATATATTAGAAGAGAAGTGATAATTATGCACATTATGGTAATACCATCGTGGTATTCATCTCCTCGAAATAAGGTTCATGGAAGTTTTTTTAAAGAACAATTTAAAGCACTATCAAATAGTGGAGAAAAAATCACAGTTGCTTATAATGAAATTTGGCCAATTACCTTAATCGGAAAAACTCATGAAAAAAGAAAAATAAACTTTAATATAGAAGAGGGACTTAGAACATATAGATATAAAGATTTTAACTATTTTCCTAAAAATCCCATTATGTTTAAAAGTTTTAATAAAAGAATGGAGAAGTTATATAAAGAAATTGTTAGAAAAGAAGGCAAGGTAGATATAATACATGCTCATTCTGCAATGTGGGGAGCTATAGCAGCATCATATATAAGTGAAAAATACAATATACCACTAGTAATAACAGAACATTCATCTTTAGAATATGCAAAATATTTAAAAGAAAGTTATAAAAAATATATTTATGAGGCTTATGAAAAAGCAGCCTGCTTAATAGCAGTAGGCAATGGTTTGAAAACTGAACTTAATCAGTATATAGATAGGGATATAAAAGTAATACATAATATGGTTGATTTATCTTTATTTAATATAAATGATAAAATGAAGGAAGATAAAGTTGAATTCAAGTTTTTTTCGTGTGCATTTCTTGAAGAGGGAAAAGGAATGGAACTTTTACTTAAAGCTTTTAAAGAAGCATTTAAAGGTCAAAATGTTACTTTGAATATAGGTGGAGATGGTTCACTTAAACCACTTTTGGAAAAAATTATAATAGATTTAGAAATGAAAAGTCAAATAAATCTTTTAGGTGCATTATCAAGAGAGGAAGTAGCATATGAAATGAAAAATTGTGATGTTTTTGTGTTACCTTCAGAACATGAAACTTTTGGTGTAGTATATATTGAAGCACTAGCATGTGGTAAACCAGTTATAGGAGCTAAAAATGGTGGAGCTGAAGATATTATAAAAGAAGATAATGGTTTAATTATTGAAAAAAATAATAAAGAAGAATTGGTTTTTGCATTAAAAAATATAAAGAAAAACTATTATAAATATAATAAGGATAATATAAGGAAAAATGCTGTTTTTAATTATTCAGAGAAAGTATTAGTTAAGAATCTTAAAGGAGTGTATAAAAAAGTATATGAGGGAAGTACTAGGTAAGATATATGAAGTTATAGATAATAGATTGTACTTTAGATTATTATATTTATTTGTAAGTATGAGTTTTGTTACTATTCTTTCATGTATACCAGGAATAAAATTATTAAATACCTTGGCGTTAGCATGGGGAATGTTATTGATATTATTTATGATATTTAATGATTATAAAAGAAGAAAAATTTATAAATTTGATATACCTTTAGCAGGGTTTATCATTATTACATTGATATTTAACTTAACTGTTTATAGAGATAGTGAGAACATAAAAAAATGGTTGTTTAATATTATATTATTAATGTCAATATATACAATTGATGTATTTAAAGATAAGAAGATAAATATTAAAGAGATGAATATTATAACTTATTTTTATACAATAATTATGTTTATATTATCATTAGGGTCATTGTTTATGCGTTTTTCAGGAAAAACTATAAAAGTTGGAGAAATTCTATTTGGTTATACTAATGAATATACGAATGGACTTTTTATAAATGAAAATGCATTGTCAATAGCAGCTGCATTAGCAATTGTAATGAGCATATATTTAAACTCAAAAAGTAAAAGTGGTAAAATTAAAATATTTTATGTTGTTAACATAATAGTACAAATAATTTCTATGATTGAGGCAAGAGGAAGAAGTGCTTATTTAGTTGTTATTGCTATAGGATATTTATTTTTATTTGTATATTGTAAAAATAAATATTTTAGAACTGCACTTATAATTATTCCTTTATTATTAGGAAGCATAGGATTTACATTTAATGAAACTAAGCTTCATAAGATTACAACAGGAAGAAATATATTATGGAAATCAGCTAGTTTGGTAATAAAAGAGCACCCTTTAACTGGAGTAGGATATAGTGATTTAATAGAGTCAGTTAGAAATGTAAGGGAAGTTGAATATTTACCTGGAATTGAAGGTGGAAGATTACATAATATTTATATTGAGATTGCAACTGTTAATGGAGTGATTTCATTAGTATTAATATTTATTTTTTTAATAGGTATAATAACTTTTATAATAAAAAAACTAGATAAACTAAAAAGAAAAGAAAAATTTCAAATGACAACAATAACTTCTATGATTGTTGGAATAGTAGCAGTAAATGTATTTGAAAGTAATTTAGTATATATAGTTAGTTTTATATCAATTATATTCTGGATATATTTAGGATATTTGGTATCTATATTGGATAATAAAAATATAAGTTAAGAATCTTACTGGATTTTAAGTGAATGTTTATACTATAATATAAATACTATTTTGAAACATAGAGACAAAATTACAACTAGGGGGCAAAAGTAATGGAATTTTATAAAGAAACAATTAAAGAATTTGTAGAAAATGTATCAAGTGATGCACCATCACCAGGTGGTGGAAGTGTAGCTGGGTTAATAGGAG
The DNA here is from genome assembly GCF_019431045.1 of Clostridium weizhouense. GTDB lineage: Bacteria > Bacillota > Clostridia > Clostridiales > Clostridiaceae > Clostridium > Clostridium weizhouense. The sequence goes on from NZ_JAHXPT010000010.1 coordinate 56,015, forward strand.
CATTATCAGGAGCATTAAATTCTATGGTATATTCTCTGACAGTTGGTAAAAAGAGTTATGAAGCTTTAGATGAAGATATTAAGATTATGATAAGAGGATTTCAAGAAAAATCTAAACAATTTACTAATAATGCGTTAGAAATGATGGAAGAAGATAGAAAAGAATTTTTGAAATTAATGGATTCATATAAATTACCTAAAGAAACTGATGAAGAAAAGAAAATAAGAACTTTAACAATAAAAGAAAATACAAAGAAAGCTATGATGCCACCATTAAATTTAGCAAGAGAATGCATGGATTTTTATAAAAATTTAAATATAATGAGTAAGTATGGAAATAAAATGCTTCTTTCGGATTTGGGAATGTCAGCTATATTACTTCATTGTGCAATAGAGAGTTCTATAATTAATGTAAAAGTTAATTTAAATTCTTTAAGAGAGGATAAAGAATTCTTTGATAAAATAAAAGAGGAACTAGATACTATGTTTAATAATTCTTTAATAGAAAAAGATGTAATAAGCAGAAAAGTAAATTCTTATATTTTCCCTGAAGATTAATATGATTATTTAGGTGTTGAAGTATATTTTTTAGTCTCAATATATTTTATAATAAGCATATATAAAATAAATAAACTTTATATAAATACATAATATAAAATAACATTAAAGGAAGCTAATTAAGGCTTCCTTTAATGTTTAACATGTTGATTATTATAGCTATTAATCTGTTGGAAGATCATCTAAAGATTTAAATTCATATCCTTCAGATTGAAGATCTTTTATAACAGTTTCTAATATTTTAGTATTAGTGTCAGAAACAGCATGAAGGAGCATAATGCATCCAGGATGAGCACCATTTGTTATTTTTTTAATTCCATAATTTTCAGTAGGTTGATTTTTAACTAACCAATCTTTATAAGCAAAACTCCAAAATATAGATTTATATCCTAATTCTTTAGTTATTTCTAATGATTCCTTTGAATATTTTCCCATAGGTGGTCTAAAATATTTAGGCATATCTTTTCCAGTAACTTCTTTAAATGCTTCTTCTACTTCAGTAAATTCCTTTTCAAATTTTTCTTTATCATGAATTTGTGGCATTGATTGGTGATGAGAACTATGATTACATACAAGATGTCCTTCATCTACCATTCTCTTAATTAATTCAGGTTCAGTCTTAATGTAAGGTTTAACAACAAAAAATGCGGCAGGTACATTAACTTCTTTTAATATATCTAAAATTTTACCAGTGTTACCATTTTCGTATCCTTCATCAAATGTTAGATAGATTACTTTTTCAGAGGTATTTCCTAAAAAATAAGCATCATTTTCTTTAAGAAAACTTAAAGATTCTTTTGGTCCTTCTGCAATTTGATCTTTTCCACGTCCAACAAAATACCAATTAAGTTCACCTTTTTCTGAAAATAAAGAAAAAATATCTCTTATTTTTGGATCATCAAATTCTTGGAATACTTCAAATTCTTTGATTTCTTGCATATTATCCTTATTTAACTTTTTACTATTTGCATTAGCTTTAAAAGGAAGAAAGTTTACTATTAATGTAAATACCATAAAAGCTAAGATTATTTTTTTGTAATAAATTTTCATTTAACCACCTTCAATCTAAAATTATATCTACATAAGTTAGTATTTGTAGTTTATTAAGTATTAACCATGGTAATTTATATATTTTTAATGTTATATATTAACTTTAAATTAAAAGAAGTAGTTCTCCAAATGCTTTATTTTGTATGCTTTAGTTGAAATAAACAACTTTCTAGAGTATAATTTTTAAAGGTGTAGTAAATGTAAGAAAGGACTGTACATAAATGAAGTTAGGAATTGTAGGTTTACCTAATGTAGGTAAAAGCACATTATTTAATGCAATAACAAAAGCTGGAGCAGAGTCAGCAAATTATCCATTCTGCACAATTGAACCAAATGTAGGTGTTGTTAGTGTTCCCGATAAGAGATTAGATGTTCTAGAAAAGATGTATAATACAAAGAAAAAAGTATATACAGCAATAGAATTTTATGACATAGCAGGATTAGTTAAAGGTGCTTCAAAAGGAGAAGGTTTAGGAAATAAATTTTTATCTCATATAAGAGAAGTTTCATCAATTGTTCATGTTGTTAGGTGTTTTGAAGATGGTAATGTTGTTCATGTAGAAGGTTCTGTTGATCCAATAAGAGATATAGAGACTATAAACTTAGAATTAATATTTTCAGATTTAGAAGTTTTAGAAAGAAGAATGGAAAAATCAGTAAAACTAGCTAGATCAGGTGATAAAACTGCTAAAGTAGAATATGCATTAATGGAAAGAGTTAAAGCACATTTAGAAAAAAATCTTCCGGTTAGAACATTAGAAGTAGATGAAGATGAAGCGGCATTTGTAAAAAGTTTATTTTTAATTACTTCAAAGCCTGTATTATATGCATGTAATGTATCAGAAGATGATATTATGAGTGGAGATCCACGTAATGAATATGTTAAAAAAGTTGAAGAATATGCAAAACAAGAAAATTCAGGTGTTATGATTGTTTCTGCAAAAATTGAAGAAGAATTATCAGGATTAGATGATGAAGAAAAAAGTGAAATGCTTGCTGAATATGGATTAAAAGAATCAGGATTAGATTTATTAATTGAAGCTTCATATAAATTATTGGGCCTTATGAGCTTTTTAACAGCAGGAGTTCAAGAAGTAAGAGCATGGACAATTAAACAAGGAACAAAAGCTCCAGCAGCTGCAGGTAAAATACATTCTGATATTGAAAGAGGATTTATTAGAGCAGAAGTTGTTGGATATGATGATTTAGTTGAATGTGGATCAGAAGCAGCAGCTAAAGAAAAAGGTAAATTTAGACTTGAAGGAAAAGATTATATAATGAAAGATGGAGATGTAGTTAACTTTAGATTTAACGTATAATAAGTTTTTAGAGTATATCTAAAGTTAAATAAAAAATTATATAATTATTTATTTAAAATCACGCACAATAATGATATGCTTCTTTTATAGTAGACAGTTGAAATAATAAAACTGTAACTATAGAGGGAGTATATCAGAATAATGCGTGATTTTTAATTATCTAAAAATAAGTTTTATTATGTAAGGATAAAATTAAAATATTATTAATATAAATACCTTAAGAGTTTTAATAAGGAGTTTATAATTATGAAAACAAAAAGTTCATTACGTAATTTAACATTTTGGATAATTTTATCAGTTCTATTTAATATTTTTATTTTTTATACCAGGGGTGATAGAGCAGCAGTTGAATATTTTGGTGGTTATATAATAGAAATGTCTTTAAGTCTTGATAATTTATTTCTGTTTTTAATGATATTTTCGAATTTTGGAATATATCCACAGTATCAAGAACGAGTATTATTATATGGAGTTCTTGGAGCTATGATATTGAGATTAATTTTTATCTTATTAGGAGTAACTATAGTAAGTAAGTTTCATTGGGTACTTTATGTATTTGGATTAGTCTTATTATTCAGTGGATTTAAGATGATATTTTGTAAAAATGAAAGTGTAGAATTTCATAATAATTTTGCTGTTAAAATATTGAAAAAGATTATGCCAGTTACCAATAATATTCATGGAGAACATTTTTTTGTTAAGAAAAATAAAGTTCTTTATGCTACTCCATTATTTGTTGTCTTATTAATAATAGAATTTTCAGATGTTATTTTTGCATTAGATTCTATACCAGCAATTTTTTCTATTACAACAGATACATTTATAGTGTATACATCCAATATATTTGCAATACTTGGCTTAAGAAGTATGTATTACATTTTAGCTCAAATGAATAATATGTTTAAATTTATGAAATATGGGGTAGGATTTATACTAATGTTTACAGGTATAAAGCTTGTAATTATACATTTTGGTATAGAAATATCAGCTTTAATTTCTGTTTTAATTATAATGATTATTTTACTTAGTAGTATATTAGTATCATTACTATTTGAATAAAATTTTTTAGTAATATAAAATATAGTTTATTTTATTAATGCTATAAGTTTTAACAAAATTTTTTAATTAATTCAAATATTAGGATATTTATAAATTTTATGACTTATCAGTATAGTAAGAAGTTTGTATAGAAAATTCATGATATATATGTTTTAAATTATATACTATTAATTCAGCACATAATTTTCTATAAGAATTTTATAAAAGAGTATATAAAGTAATAACTTAATTAGAATATATATTTTTTAATAAAAACAATTTACTTATAATATAAAAAAGTGTATTATATATTAAAAGATAATAATTATTATTTAATATATGATATCTGAAGGAGCGTTGTTAATATGAAGATTATTGTAATAGGATGTACCCATGCAGGGACTGCTGCTATAGTTAATTTAAAAGAACTTTATCCAGAAAGTGAAATTATTGTTTATGAAAGAAATGATAATATTTCTTTTCTATCTTGTGGTATTGCATTAAGTATTGGAGGAGTTGTTACTGAAACAGAAAAACTATTTTATAATTCTCCAGAAAATTTAAAATCCATTGGAATAAAAACTAATATGAAACATGAGGTATTGGATATAGATTTTGATAAAAAGAATATTAAAGTTAAAAATTTAGAAACAAATGATATCTTCGAAGATAATTATGATAAATTAGTTCTTACTTTAGGTTCATGGCCAATAGTTCCAAAGTTTGAAGGTGGAAATTTAGAAAATATCGTATTGTGTAAGAATTATAATCATGCTAAAGTTATAGAACAAAAATGTACTGATTCAAAAAATGTAATAATAATAGGCGCAGGATATATAGGTGTTGAACTTGCAGAAGCATTTGAAATGAAAGGTAAAAAAGTAACTTTAATAGATGCTGAAAATAGAATAATGGCTAAATATTTAGATAAAGAGTTTACAGATATAGCTGAATCTGAATTTAAAAAACATAATGTTAATTTAGTTTTAGGAGAGAAAGTTAAATGCTTTAAAGGGAAAGAAGGAAAGGTATCACAAGTCATAACAGATAAAGGAGAGTATCAAGGAGATTTAGTTATATTATGTATAGGTTTTGCACCAAATACTAAATTGGTAAAAGGAAAATTAGATACATTACCAAATGGTGCTATAATAATTGATGAATATATGAAAACAAGTAAAGAAGATGTCTTTGCAGCAGGAGATTGCTGTGTAGTTAGATATAATCCGGCAGGAGATACTCGCTACATACCATTAGCAACTAATGCTGTTAGGATGGGAACATTGGTTGCTAACAATATAATTAAACCAACTCTTAAATATATGGGAACGCAAGGTACTTCAGGAATAAAAATATATGATAAGTGTATAGCATCAACAGGTTTAACAGAAGAAGTAGCAAAAAGTACTACATCTTTAAATATAGAGTCAGTAGTAATAAGTGATAATTATAGACCAGAATTCATGCCAACATTTGAAGAAGCTCTATTAAAACTTGTATTTGATAAAGATACAAGAAGAGTACTTGGAGGACAGATACTTTCAAAAATAGATCTAACACAATTTATGAATACACTTTCAGTAGTAATTCAAAATAATATGACTATAGAAGAACTTGCAATGACTGACTTCTTCTTTCAACCACATTTTAATAAACCTTGGAGTTTGTTAAACATAGTTGCATTAGCAGGAATAAAAAAATAAATATGTTTATAGTTTTTGATATTAATACTATTTTAAAGCATTTAAAAGAAGGTAAGGCAAAAAGTTTGCTTTACCTTCTTTTAACTATATAGATATATTTAAGAAATAAATTATTAATACGGATGAAACTGCAACAATAAGTAAATTTTTTTCGAAGTATGCTAAGATTATTGCCACTAATGTTCCTAATATTGAATAAAAAATATTTTCTGTACTATAGAAAATACTTGGAAATGTCATAGCACCTAAGACTGCATAGGGCATATAACTTAATAGGGATTTTAAAAATACAGATTTAATTTTTTTATTAAAAATAGTTAATGGAATTACTCTAGGAATATAAGTAATTAAGGCCATTATTAGTACACATATAATTATATACATTATAAGTCCTCCTTTATAGGAAAAAAGTAAGCACCTATTGCAGATGCTATTAAAGAAACAATAATAACAACAAATCCAGAAGAAATTTTATTTAAAAGAGGTAAATATTTAAATAAACAACTAAAAATAATAGCTATGATTACGACTAAAAATATAGGCTTTGATTTTTTAACTTGAGGTATTATTAAAGCTATAAACATAGAATATAAAGCTATACCTAGAGAATCTTGTAAGGAATATGGAAGAATTTTAGTTGTTATAGCACCTATAAAAGTTCCTAATGCCCAACCTAAATAAGGAAGTGTAATTAATCCTAACATAAATTCTGCACTTAATTCTCCTTCTTCAAGAGATGCTAATGTAAAAGTCTCGTCTGTTACTCCGAATGAAATTATAAGTCGTTTAAATAATGGTATTTTATCATACATTTTTTGAGAAAGAGATAATGACATAAGCATATATCTGATATTAATAATAAAAATAGTTAATGCTATTTCTAGATAGGAAGCTGTATTAAATATGAGATTAATGCCAGCAAATTGTCCGGCAGATGTTAAATTGGTCATTGATATTAATAGAGCAATAAAAGGATTGAGTCCCCCTCTAACAGCCATCATTCCAAATGTTATTGAAACAGAAAGGTATCCTAACCCTATAGGAATTCCTTTTTTTAATCCATATTTATATTTAACTAAATTACTAGTTTTTTTATTTTTATTAATATTTTGTTCCAAAGTTAATCCCCCCAAAAAAAGATATAAGGCATATTTAAAAAAATTATAACAAATAAGAAAAGAAAAATATAGAAAAAATAGGGAATTTGTTTTTAGATATTTAAAGTATTTTTTTAAAAAAATAAAAATAATATATATTAAGGTAATATAATTGGAGGGAAAACAGTGGACTTAGTATTAGTATTTTTAGTTACAGCAATAGTAACTTGGAAAAGCATATATACGATTAATTTAATTTTAAAATTTTCTAAAGAAAAAAATAAAAAGGAAAAGTGGATTAATATAATATTATTTAATGGATATATAATATATTTTTATTTTTTGTTTAAAGCTGCAACAAATTCTATAGTATCTCCACTTGAAGGACCTATTTGGTTAATTGTAATTTTTATAATTCTTGCATTTTGTAATCTTTTATATGATTTTAAAAATGGTAAGTCAGGATAATAAAATGTAGATTTATTAAATATATTTATAAAAAATCTTAATTAAATTAAAAAATGTATATCGTATAGGAGGAAAAACTATATTTTTATAGAATAAATATAGTAAAGTGGTTTAAAGTGGTTCAAAGTGGTTGAAATAGAGTTTAAATTACTGTAAATTATTAAGGTAGGAGTAAAATGATGTTTATTGGAGAATATCAACATTCATTGGATTCAAAAAATAGAATGATTGTTCCGTCTAAACTAAGAGAAGACCTTGGAGATAAGTTTGTTATAACTAAGGGACTAGATGGATGTCTTTATGCTTATCCGATAGATGAATGGAAAGTACTAGAAAATAAACTAAAAACTTTACCTTTAACAAACAAAGATGCTAGATCATTTGTAAGATTCTTTTTTTCAGGAGCTTGTGTAATTGAATTGGACAAACAAAGTAGGGGATTAATTCCACAAAATTTAAAAGAATATGCAAAAATAGAAAAGGACATAGTAAGTATAGGAGTATTATCAAAAGTCGAGATATGGAGTAAGGAACAATGGATCAATTATAATGAATCAGATATTGATTTTGATTTAATTGCAGAAAAAATGAATGATTTAGGAATATAAGGAGTTTTTATTATGGAATTTAAACATGTTTCAGTTTTATTAAATGAATGCATAGATGCCTTGGATATAAAAAAAGATGGAATTTATGTAGATTGTACATTAGGAGGAGCCGGGCATTCATCACATATATTAAAAAAATTATCTAAAGAAGGTTTATTAATAGGTATAGATCAAGATAAAGATGCTTTAAAAGCAGCAAAAGAAAGACTAAAAGATTTTGAAAATGTAACTTATGTTCATAGTAATTTTTATAACATAGATAACATTTTGGAAAATTTAGAAATTCCTAAAGTAGATGGAATACTAATGGATCTAGGAGTGTCTTCATATCAACTAGATGAAGGAGAACGTGGGTTTAGTTATATGAAAGATGCTCCACTAGATATGAGAATGAATAGAGAAAATGATTTTTCAGCTTATGAAATAGTAAATAAATATAGTGAGGAAAAGCTTTATAAAATAATAAAAGAATATGGAGAAGAACGATTTGCTAAAAGAATTGCAAATTTTATAGTTAATAGAAGAGTAGAAAAACCAATAGAAACAACACTAGAGCTAGTTGACATAATTAAAGCTGCTATTCCAGCTAAGGCTAGAAGAGAAGGGCCACATCCAGCAAAGAGAACTTTTCAAGCTATTAGAATAGAAGTAAATTCAGAACTTCAGATATTAAATAAAACCATTGAAGATGGAGTAAATAGATTAAATCCAGGTGGAAGAATGGCAATTATAACATTCCATTCATTAGAGGATAGAATAGTAAAACTTAAATTCAGGGAACTTCAAGATCCATGTACTTGTCCGAAAGAATTTCCTATTTGTGTTTGTGGTAAAAAATCTAGTGTAAAATTAATATCTAGAAAAGGGATCGGACCTAGTAAAGAAGAAGTAGAAGAAAATCCAAGAAGTAGAAGTGCAAAGTTAAGAATAATTGAAAAACTATAAAAATAATTTTTGTTATGTTATAAATTAAGTGGGGATGTGAATAATTTGGTAGAAAGAGAATATGATTATATTAAAGGTAGTACAGCAGTAAAACCATCTAGAAAAAGTATAGTAACTACACCAAGAAGAAGTAAATATAATTTACGCAAAGTTAAAAAGAATGCAAACAAAAAATTAAAAAATCAAAGTATAGAAACAAGAAAAAATGTACTTATGACATCCGTTATGATATTTTGCATAGGTGTTATGGTTATTACTGGAGATGCAAAAGTTTATAATATGCAACAAAAAGTAACTGAAGTGGATGGTCAGATTAAAGTTGCTCAGGAAACCAATGAAGCGTTAAGAGTTAAACTTTTAAAATTCTCATCTTTACAAAATATTAAGAACATTTCAGAAAATAACTTGGAAATGGTAGTACCAAATAAAAGTGATATAGTTAAAATTGATTTTTCTGAAAACTATTTTGCAAATTTAGAGAATACTAATGATGAGGGAAATAAAACAAAAAAAAGTTTATTTTCTAGATTTAAGGATGCCTTTAAATAGTGCATCCCTACTTGCTTTTATCTAAAAGAAATTAGATGGAGGAATTAAACAGTGAAAAAGCCAAATTATAAAGATAGAGCAAAAATGCGAAAGAGATTGACAATTGTAGTTGTAGGATTAAGTTTTATTTTTTTTATTTTAACATTTAGATTATCCTATATAATGATAGCTAAAAGACAAGAATATGCTGCACGTGCAGAGGAACAATGGACAAGTGAAGTAAAGATAGATGCAAGAAGAGGAAGAATTTTAGATAGAAACGGAAAAGAATTAGCTGTTTCTGCTAATGTTTATAGAGTTGATTTTGATTTAAACTCTATAAGATCATATTTAAATCAGGAATTAACAGAAAAGAGAATTCAACAATTAAATAGTATAGGAATAAACGTGGATTCAAGTAGAGAAAAGTTAACAACAGATGATATTGCACCAGTAATAGCAAAAGCTTTAGATTTGGAAAATCAAAAGGTTAAAGAAAAGCTTGAAACTAAATTACCAAGTGGAGCAGATGCTGGTTCTGCAACTCTTATAAGAAGAATAGAGAAAGATGTGGCAGATAGGGTAAGAGAATTAAACATAAGTGGAGTTTTAGTATCGCCTGATACAAAAAGATATTATCCTAATAATAATTTCTTAGCACATGTACTTGGAAGTACTAATATAGATGGACAAGGTTTAACAGGTATAGAACTTCAGTATAATAGTTACTTATCAGGGGTTCCGGGAATGAAAATTGCTGAACTTGATAGAAAGAATGGAGAATTACCTTATACAATTTCTCAATTTACTCCACCAGTTGATGGAAAAGATGTTACTTTGACAATTGATGAGAATATTCAATTTTTTGCAGAAAAAGCAGCAGAGCAAGCATATGAAGATAATAAAGCTAAGGCTGTATCTATATTAGTTATGGATCCTAAAACAGGAGAAGTTTTAGCAATGGTAAATAAACCGGATTTTGATCCTAATAGTCCATATAAAGGAACTGAAAGTTTTGAAGGAGCAAATGAAACAGAAAAATTACAAAAAATGTGGAGAAATAGATTAGTTAATGATACGTTCGAACCAGGATCTATCTTTAAGGTTGTGACGGCTATTACAGGATTAGAAGAAGGTATTGTTAATGCAAATACAGATTTTTCATGTGCTGGAGGATTACATTTTGGCAATCGTTATATTAAATGTTGGAGAACTCAAGGACATGGAGCACAAAAATTCCCTGATATAATTCAAAATTCATGCAATGTAGGATTTATGAAGTTAGGAGAAATGATAGGAAAAGAAAAATTATGTGAGTATATAGATAAATTTGGTTTTGGAAAAGTTAGTGGAATTGACTTGCCGGGAGAAGCTAAGGGTATAGTTAAGAAAGTAGATACAATTTCTGAAACAGATCTTGCAACAATAGCATTTGGTCAAACTAATACTGTAAATTCTGTTCAATATATGACTGCATTTAATGCGATTGCAAATGGTGGTACTTTAATCCAACCTCATATAATGAAAGAGGTTACACATAATGATAATAGTGGAGTTAAGGTTGTTGATGATAAGTTTAATCCTAAAAATTCTCAAGTAGCAAGCAAAGAGAAAACAGCAGAACTTAGAAGTTATCTTGAAAGAGTTGTAACTGGAGGATCAGGTGCAGGAACATTTATGGAAGGGTATCATATTGGTGGTAAAACAGGTACAGCGCAAAAAGTTAATAATGGAACTTATGGAGCGGGAAAATATATATCTTCATTTGTTGGTATGGCACCAGTTGATGATCCGAAAGTTACAGTTATGGTTACAGTAGATGAACCAAGTAACGGAGCATATTATGCAGGACAAGTATGTACGCCAGCAGCTAAAATGGTATTTTCTGATATATTTAATTATTTAGATAGTAAATTTTCAGATGAAAATTCAAGTCAAATATCAAGAGATGTTGTAATACCAGAAGTAAGAGGGTTAAAAGTAGATGAAGCTCAAAAAATATTAAAAGCATCAAAATTAGATTTTGTATTAGAAGATTCAGGTGACGTAGTTATAGACATAAAGCCATATCCAGGATATGCAGTAAAAGAAGGCTCAAAAATAAATCTTTACACTGGAAATAATGGGTCTTATAATAAAAATGTTGTAATGCCAGATGTTAGAGGATATTCTAAATCTGATGCATCTAAGTTATTAACTAGTCTTGGAATAAATATAACATTTGATGGAGATGGAATAGTAACAAATCAGAGTGTTAATCAAGGTGAAGTTATAACTAAAGGAATGTCAGTTAAGTTAACTCTAAATTCAGATTATAAAGACTAAGTGATTTTGGATAAATTTTACAACTTTATTTAGAAGACTTAGTAAATTACTAGCATGTGGGTTTTACTCACATGCTAAATTAATGTAAAATTGAAAATCAAAAATAGTATTTAAAAAAGCTAAAAAGCATATTATTTAAGGAGATGGTTAAAAATGAACCTTAAAGATATTTTAAAGGGGATAAATTATAAAGTTATACAAGGAAGTTTAGATAATGAAATAGTATCAATTAATTATGATAGTAGAAAGATTAGAAAATCAGATTTATTTGTTTGTATAAAGGGATTTGCAACTGATGGTCATAAGTATGTTCAAAGTGCGTTAGAAAATGGTGCTAAAGCTATTATAATTCAAGATGATATAGAAGTTTCAGATAAGAATATTGCTTTAATAAAGGTTGATGATAGTAGAAAAGCATTGGCTATTATGGCAGGAAATTATTATGATAATCCAAGCAAAAAAATGAAGATGATAGGTATAACAGGTACAAATGGAAAAACCACTACAGCTTTTATGATAAAATCAATTTTAGAATCTAACGGAAAGAAAGTTGGTTTAATAGGTACTATAGCTAATTACATAGGAAAAGAAAAAATTGATACAGAAAGAACTACTCCAGAATCATTAGAATTACAAGAATTATTTAATAATATGGTAAACAAAGGTGTAGAATACTGTGTAATGGAAGTATCATCGCATTCATTAGAATTAGATAGAGTGTATGGAATAGATTTTGAAGTTGGAATATTTACTAATTTAACTAGAGATCACTTAGACTTTCATAAAACATTTGAAAATTATTATAAAGCTAAATTTAAATTATTTAAAAGAAGCATTATAAGAATTGTTAATATTGACGATTATTATGGAAAACAAGTAGTAAGTGATTTAACTAATCTTAATGCAAATAATATATATGATTACTCAATAAAAGAAGATTCTTATTTTAAATCATATGATGAAAAAATGGGAAGTAAAAATATAAAGTTTAAAGTGAATTTATCAGAAAGTGAAGAATTTGTTTTATCAATTCCAGGAGAATATAATATCTATAATGCACTTGGTGCGATAGGAGCATGTTATAAATTAGATATACCAGTTTTGGATATTAAAGAAGGTATTAATAAAGTAATAGTTCCAGGCAGATGTGAAAGAGCTGTAGTAGAGTATAATTTACCTTATGATATAATTATAGACTATGCTCATACCCCAGATGGTTTAGAAAATATTTTAAAAACAGCAAGAGGATTTACAAAAGGAAGATTAATTGCTTTATTTGGTTGTGGAGGAGATAGGGATAAAGTAAAGAGACCTCAAATGGGTAAAATAGGTACAGATATAGCTGATATTTCTATAATAACTTCAGATAATCCAAGAAGCGAAAAACCAATGCAAATCATAAAAGATATTGAATCAGGAATAGATAAGGATAATTATATAGTAATAGAAAATAGAAAAGAAGCTATAGAAAGAGCTATAGAAATAGCAAAAGAAGATGATGTTATAGTAATTGCAGGAAAAGGACATGAAACATATCAAATATTAAAGGATAAAACTATACATTTTGATGAAAGAGAAGTTGTAAAAGAAATATTAGATAATAAATAAGAGGTGAACTAATTATGGATTTAACTTTAAATGAAGTTATTGAAGCTAGTAATGGAGAAATATTATTTAAAAATTGTGAGGGTATTTTTAATAAAGTTTCAACAGATACAAGAAAAATTGAAAAAGGAAGTTTGTTTATTGCACTTAAGGGTGAGAATTTTAATGGTAATGATTATGTAGTTGAAGCTATAAAAAAAGGAGCTTCAATTGTTATTGTTGATGAGGTAAAATTTGATTCAAAAGATTTAAATAATAATGGTGTAGTTATAAAGGTAGGTGATACAAAAGTAGCACTAGGAGCTATAGCAAAATATTATAGAGAAAAGTTAGGGATAAAAGTTGTAGGAATTACAGGTTCTACAGGAAAAACATCTACAAAAGATTTAGTAGCAGCTTTTTTAAGTGGAAAATACTCAGTATTTAAGACTAAGGGAAATTTTAATAATGAAATAGGTTTACCTCTTATGATATTAGAATTGGATTCAAGCTATGAAGTTGCAGTTTTAGAAATGGGTACAAATAATTTTAACGAGATTCATAGATTGGCAAATATTGCAATGCCAGATATTGCTACAATTACTAATATAGGAGTATCGCATATAGAAAATTTAAAAACAAGAGAGAATATACTTAAGGAAAAGCTAAGTATAACTGATTTTTTTAAAGAGAATAACCCATTAGTTATAAACAATGAAAATGATATGCTTCAAAAAATAAAAGAAGATAATAGATTTAAATTAGAAAAGATTGGCTATAATGAAGAATGTGAAGTGTATGCTAAAAACATAGATTTAACTGAAAAAACGACATCTTTTGATGTAGTGACTAAAAGTGGTGAAAGCTATAGATTTACATTAAATATGGTTGGAAAGCATAATGTGTTAAATGCTCTTTTAGGTATACAAATATCAAGAGAACTTGGAGTTACTTTTGAAGAAATGAATGACGGACTTAAAAATTTACAAGCAACTTCAATGAGATTAGAATTTATAAAAAAAGGTGATTTTACAATAATTAATGATTGTTATAATGCTAGTCCGGATTCAATGAAAGCTGCATTAGATGTGTTAAAGACTTATTCAGGTAAAAGAAAAATAGCAGTATTAGGTGATATGGGTGAACTTGGAGACCATTCTAAATCATCACATAAAATAGTTGGAGAGTATGCATTAGAAAAAGCAGATATAATATTATCAACTGGTAAATTTAAAGAAGATTATAAAGAGGGATTTGGAAAAGATACATTAATATTTAATTCTAAAAATGAACTTATAGAATCTTTAACAAGACGAATTAAAAAAGATGATGTGATTTTAATTAAAGCATCAAGATCGGCAAAATTTGAAGAAATAGTAAAATATATAGAAAATTTATAATATAACAAAGGAGGTGAACTGCCTTAATAGGGCAGTATTAGATGGGGGATATAGTAAAAGAATTAATAAATCCAATAATTTTATCAGCATTATTAATGGGGTTTGTATTTTCAATGATTTTAGGACCAATATTTATTCCAATATTACACAAGCTAAAATTTGGTCAAAATATTAGGAAAGAAGGTCCTAAAAGTCATCAAAAAAAATCTGGTACTCCAACAATGGGAGGTATTATATTTTTTATTTCAGTAACTGTTACAATGTTAATTATAGGATATAAGCCTACAGACGAAGCTATGGTAATATTATATTCATTGATTGCTTTTGGAATAATTGGGTTCTTGGATGATATATTAAAGATAATTCATAAGGATAATCTTGGATTAAAGGCATGGCAAAAAATGTTATTATTAATTATGTTTTCAGTAGCATTAGCTTATTATGGTTATGTAAATATAGGATCAGAAATAATAGTTCCGTTTTTAAATAATTACCAATTAAATTTAGGAATATTGTATATACCTTTAGCAGTTGTATATTATTCAGCGGTAACTAATGCTGTTAATTTAACTGATGGGATAGACGGCCTTGCGACATCTGTTACAGTTATTGTGCTAACATTCTTCACAATAATAGGGTTTAAAACAGGGCATTATCAAGTGGGAGTATTTTCTATTGCTCTTGCAGGAGCTTTATTAGGATTTCTTAGATTTAATGCTTTTCCGGCAAAAATTTTTATGGGTGATACAGGGTCATTAGCACTAGGAGGAGCTATAGCAACAATAGCTTTGATATTAAAAATGCCACTATTTATAATTATAGTTGGAGGTATATATGTTCTTGAAACTTTATCAGTTATAATGCAAGTTGCTTCATTTAAGTTGACAGGAAAAAGAATTTTTAAAATGGCACCTATACATCATCATTTTGAACAATGTGGCTGGAGTGAAGTGAAAATAGTTACAGTATTTGCTACTATAACATTAGTTTTATGTATTATAGGATTTATAGCACTTTAGCTGTATTGACAAATTAAACTTATTAATTGTGATTTGGAGGATTTGTGTATGAGGGTTGGCAAACTCAAAAAAAGGAAAATGGGTCAGATGGACTATGGTATATTTTACAGTGTAGTTTTATTGTTAGCAGTAGGAGTTGTTATGGTATACTCTGCAAGTTCTTATTATGCTATGTTTAGAAATAATGATAGTATGTATTTTTTGAAAAGACAGTTGATATGGGCAATTTTAGGAATGGCAGTAATGTATATTATGATGTCAATAGATTATCATAAAATAAAAAGATATACTTTTGGGATAATGATTGCTAGTATACCATTATTATTATTAGTGTTTTTATTTCCTGGAGTAAATGGTGCACAAAGATGGATACAAATAGGACCTTTATCATTTCAACCATCAGAATTAGCTAAATATGTAGTAGTATTATTTTTAGCTAAAAGTATAGAGCTTAAAGGTGATGGTGTAAAGAAATTTAATACAGGTATAGTACCATATTTAGGAGTCTCAGGAATATACGCTGCATTAATATTAGCAGAAAAAAACTTAAGTATAGCATCTGTTATAATGATAGTTACATTCATAATACTTTTTTCTTCAGGTGGTAGAATAAAACACTTATTTGGAATAGTAGCTCCTCTTATGGTAGCAGCGGCTACTATATTTACATTAGGAGAACCATATAGAAGGGCTAGAATGTTAAATTTTATAAATCCGTGGAAAGATCCAGCAAAAAATGGATATCAATTAATACAGTCATTTTATGCTCTAGGAGCTGGTGGGGTTACAGGGCTTGGGTTAGGTCAATCAAGACAAAAAACTTTATATATGCCAGAACCACATAACGATTTTATTTTTGCTATAATTGGAGAAGAATTAGGGCTTATAGGATGTATATTGATCATAACGATTTTTATGGTATTTATATGGAGAGGGATTAAAGTTGCAATGACAGCAAAAGATACCTATGGAACATTGTTAGCAGTGGGTATTACATCTGTTATAGCAGTACAATCACTAATAAATATAGCAGTTGTAACGGGATCAATGCCTGTTACTGGGGTTCCACTTCCATTTATTAGTTATGGAGGAACGTCGCTAGTAATAAATATGGCTGCGATGGGAATCCTTTTAAATATATCTCGTCAAACAGAAGGCAAAATAGATACGTAACTATTAATGAATAAAAAGCTATGGTTTTTTAAAATCATAGCTTTAATTATATTTGTAGATATTTTAATGATATGATTTAAGTAAACGTTATTATTTTAAAATCAATCCTTAATTTATTAAATTATTATTAATTATGTAACATATATTAAAAAAATGATGAAAATATGTTGTCAAAGTGGTATTATTATATAAGATAATTTTAGTAAAAAATGATTTATTAAATTATTTTGTATAAATAAATATTTATTGAGATGAATAAGGAAATAGGGATGTGTATGACAAAAAAGGAAAATAAATATATTCTAAGAGCTAAGCGTAAAAGATTTATAAAGAAGTTGATAGTTATACTTCTTTTTTTAGTTATAGGCGTTATAATTTTTATAACAAAATCAGGAATCTTTATAGTAAGAAAAGTTGCAGTTACAGGGAATCCTATAATAACTGGTGATGATGTTAAAAAAAGATGTGAAAAGATTTTAGGTGATAATATTTTTTTTGTTAATAAAAAAGACTTAATAGAAGAAGCTAAAAAAAATCCTTATGTAGATACAGTAACTATAAGTAAAAAATTCCCGAAACAAGTTAATATAAACATAATAGAAAAAGAAGGGATTTATTATATAAATAAGGATAATAAAAAATATATTTTTAATAATAAATTAGTCTTATTAGAAAAAACCGATGATCTAAAAGGTAGGAATTTATTAGAACTAAAAGGAATTGAATTTGAAGATACTGAAATAGGTAATAAGGTGTTGGATGATCAAAGAATAAATACTATTTTAGAAGAATTTTATGAAATAGTAAAAAATAACCCTACAGAATATAATATCAACTGTATCAATCTTGAGGATTTGACAAATATTAAGGTATATATGGGAGAAGTAGAAGGGAGAATAGGGAATGATGAGGATTTATTTAATAAAATGAATAAAGTTTTACACATCATTTCTAATCCTGAAATTGGAATGAAAAAAGGGTATATAGATGTTAGCTTTCAAGGAGCGCCAGTATATTATAGTGAATAGAAAGGTAGATAAAAATGAGGGTATCTAGATCACAAATTTTTGTAGCACTAGTATGTGCACTTTTAGGCTTTTTATTAGCTTATCAATTTAAGTTATTATCAAATAAAAACGCTCAAAATCAAATTAGTAATTATGATAAAAATAATATTATTGCTGAAGTAGAAAGTTTAAAAAAAGAAAAGGAGGAACTAGAAAAATCTAATGCTACTTTATCTGAAGAACTTAAAAATTTAGAAGAGTCTGCTGCAAAAGATGGAGATTTAGGAAAAGAGATAAAAAACACTCTTGATAATGCTAGAATGCATTTAGGAATAGTAGATGTTAAAGGGCCAGGAATAGTAATAACTATATCACCTAAGACTTCTATATTTTCATCAAATCCATCAGATAGTGGTAGAAATTTAGGTGAAGAAGAACTGGTTCATATTGTGAATTTACTTTGGTATTCTGGTGCAGAAGCCATTTCAATAAATGATATTAGAATAACACCTCAAACAGGAATAAAGGTTGCAGGTAATGGTATTTCTATAGGTTCATCAGGTAGAATATATCCTAATGATAAAATTATAATAAATGTTATTGGGGATAAAGGAAGATTGAATGTTGGTATATCTTTTCCAGGATCATTAGATTATGGAGCACTTCCAAATTATACTTGTGAAGTAAAAACAAGTGATGATATATTAATTAAAAAAACAACACAATCTATAAAAAATGAATATATAAAGTCTGTAAAAGAATAAAGGGGGTATAAGTTTGATTGCAATAATTGGATTATTAATAGGAGTAATATTAGGATTTGTATTTGATGTTAACATTTCAGAAACATTTTCACCATATATGTCAGTTGCCATACTTGCATGTTTAGATTCAGTTTTTGGTGCTATTAGAGCAAATTTATCTAAAAATTTTCAAGCAGATATTTTCATATCAGGCTTTTTTGGAAATGCACTTCTTGCAGCAGGGCTAGCATATTTAGGAGATAAATTAGGTATACCTATATACATAGCAGCAGTAATAGTTTTTGGAGGAAGAATATTTGATAATTTTGCAATAATAAGAAGACTCTTATTAGAAAAAGCTAAATCGCGTTAAGAGGTGAAGATTGTGAAGAACAATAAGCAATTTTACTTTGTTTTTCTTGCAAGCATAATTTTAGGAGTTCTAATATCA
The DNA here is from genome assembly GCF_019431045.1 of Clostridium weizhouense. Lineage (GTDB taxonomy): Bacteria > Bacillota > Clostridia > Clostridiales > Clostridiaceae > Clostridium > Clostridium weizhouense. The sequence goes on from NZ_JAHXPT010000010.1 coordinate 75,030, forward strand.
ACAAATTTTAATTTGGAACAAATAGGATCTTTTACAGAATTAAATGCGAAACAATATAAAGACGCAACAGAAGAAAGAGCTAATTTATATAAAGAAATAGGAAATTTAAAAGAAAATAATATTGAAACTAAAGATAAAATTAATGATTATATGAAAGAAGATGAAAAGAATGAGAAGATTCTTCAAGATATGAAATCTCAAATAGTAGATTACGAATTATTTACAGGTTTGAGTAAAGTAGAAGGTCCTGGTATAGTATTAAAAATAAAAGATGGAAATATAAATTTGGAAGAAGATTCAGAATATGAAACAAAAAGTAAGATTTTTCATGACAATGATATGGCTTTAGTTTTAAATGAGCTACGCAAGGCTGGTGCAGAAGCCATTAGTGTTAATAATCATAGAGTAGTACCTTGGACAGGTGTAATATGTAGTTGGGCATTTATTGGATTTGATGATAATAGTATGGAATCAGCTCCATTTAATATATATGCAATTGGTGATCCAGAAAAACTTAAAACGGCACTATTAGAGGATGGTAGCCATGTAAAAGAGCTTATTATTAGAAATTTATATGTAGAAATTGAAGAACGAGATAATATAACTATATTGCCGACAACAAACAATAAAGAATCGCAATTTATGAAAAGATATGAAAATAATTAAAAAATTTTAAATAAATATTAATTTACTAATATTTTTTTGAAGGAAATTTGATTTTTTTAGAGAATAGTATTTATAGATGGGATGTAATGACTAATTAGAAAAGGAGTTAAGCTATGAGTATTAAAGAAAATATAAATAAGCTCAGATTTGAAATTCCTGAAGGCGTGGATCTCTTAGCTGTTTCTAAGACAAAACCCATAGAAGATTTAGAAGAAGCGTACCAAGCAGGAATTAGAGATTTTGGTGAGAACAAAGTTCAAGAACTTCTTAGTAAAGAAGAAGAGTTCCATAAGGATGTAAGATGGCATCTTATAGGAAAACTTCAAACTAACAAAGTCAAATATTTAGTAGATAAAGTATATTTAATACATTCTTTATCTAGTCTTAAGCTTTTAAAAGAGGTTGAGAGAGTATTTAGAAATGCTGATAAAATAGCGAATACATTAATACAAATCAACATCGGAAGAGAAGAAAGTAAAAGTGGAATATTAGAAGAAGAGTTATTTGATTTAATTAATGAAGTTGAAAAGTGTAATCATGTTTTTGTAAAAGGAATTATGGTTATTATTCCTAAAGGAAATGATGAAGATAACCGAAAATACTTTAGAAGAACAAAAAAAATATTTGATGATCTTAAACAAAAAGATTATAAGAATATTAAAATGGAAATACTTTCAATGGGAATGACACATGATTTTAAAGTAGCAATCGAAGAAGGTTCTACATTAGTGAGAGTTGGACAGGGAGTATTTGGTGAAAGAGACTATAATATATAATAAATTAGGAGGAAAAAGTCATGAGTGATATGTTAACTAAAATGAAATCATTTTTAGGATTAGGGGATGAAGATTACGACGATTACGATGAATATGATGAAGAATTAGAAGATGATGAATTAGAAGAAATAGAACCAGTAATTACTAATAAAAAAAATAGCAAGGTTGTAAATATACACACATCTTCATCTATAAAAGTAACAATTACTAAACCTGTTGATTATGAAGAAGCAACTGAAATTTGTGATGCATTAAAAAATAGAAGAATAGTTTTAGTAAATACTACATTATTAGAATTAAAAATTGCTCAAAGATTATTAGATTTCATAAGTGGTTCTTGCTATGCTTTAGGAGGAGAGTTACAACAAATAGAAAAAGGTGTATATATACTTTCACCTTCAAATGTAGAAGTAACTAATGAATTAAAGAATGAATTAAGTTCAAAAGCTTTATTTAATTGGTCAAAATAGGAGGCAAATATGTCATATATTATTGGTAATTTTATTAGTATACTTTTTAGAATATTAGAATTTGCTATACTAATAGAATGTGTATTTTCGTGGGTATCTCCTGGTAAACAAAATCAGTTTATGAATTTAATAAGCAGTTTTACTTATCCTGTATTAGAACCATTTAGAAAATTACAATATAAGTTTATGCCAAATATGCAAATAGATTTTTCTCCTATCTTTGCAATATTTGCAATGGATATAATTAAATCTGTAATTTTAAGATTTTTATATTGATTTATTATGAAAGAACAAATAATTAAAGTATTTGTAGAAGAAGACAGGGTAGATGCACTGAACCTATATGATAAATATATATTATCACTAAATAAAAATATTACAGTTTTTGGAAATGACTTTTATCCACCAAATATATGGAGATGGTTTGAAAAAAATTGTATAAATAATAACGTTAAAGTTGAGAGTAATGGGATATTTGAAAGTTCTGAAAGAAGAATGATAGTATTTAATAACATATATCAATCTTCTTTTCCCATGAAATTGTTTAAAATAGAAAGTAAATCTAAATTTTCAAACTTAAAACACAAAGATTTCCTAGGTGGAATTTTATCACTTGGAATTGAGAGAAACAAAATAGGTGATTTATTAGTAGAGGATAATATTTGTTATTTTCCAGCACATGAAGATATAGGGAATTTTTTATTGTATAATTTAGAGAAAATTGGTAGAATGCCTTGCTTGATTAAAGAAGTTAATGAACAAGGAGAATTTCCAGAACTTAAATTAGAAGAAAGTATTATTTTAGTTTCTTCATTAAGAATCGATGGAATAGTTTCTAAAATAGCTAAACTACCAAGATCAAAAGCTCAAATATTAATTGATCAGGGACAAGTATTATTAGATTATTCAAAAATTAAAAATAAAAGTTATGAAGTTAAACAAGATGAAAGAATCACTATAAAAGGAACTGGTAAATTTATAGTAGGAAATGTTATTGGTAATAGCAAAAGTGGAAAATACAAAATGATAATAAAAAAATATACATAATTGAGGTGAGGGTATGAAATTAACACCAATGGACATAACTAATAAGGAGTTTAAAAAAGGAATAAGAGGTTACAATATAGAAGAAGTTGATGAATTTTTAGAAGAAATAGTTAATAATTACGAAGAACTATATAAAGAAAATTCTAATTTAAAAGAAAAGTTAACAAATATAAATGAAAAAGTAGAGCATTATTCAAAGATTGAAAGTACTATACAAAACACATTAGTACTTGCACAAAATGCGGCAGAACAAGCTAAGAGTTCAGCACAGAAAGAAGCAGAATTAATCCTTAAAAATGCAAATGAAACAGCTCAAAAGGTACTTGATAAATCTCATAATGATGTAATTGCAATAAATGATGAATACGAAAGAGTAAAACAAGAATTTATTAAATTTAGAGCTAAATATAGAAATTTTATGAATACTCAATTAGAAACATTTGATGATTTAGAAAAAGATTTTATTAAGAATTATAATGTTTCAGATCCAGTTGAAGAAACTGAAATACAAGAAAAGGATATTGATTTAGAAGAAAAAGAAGTAAAAATATCTGATAAAAATATAGGTAATTATGATCAAAAGTCAATTGCTGAAGATTTAAATGAAATAAAGAGTTTTTTTGCTCAAGATTAGTAGATTTATAGCTATAGTAATAAAAATACCTTTAAATTGTAATTATAATTACTTTTTAAAGGTATTTTTATTCTTGATATCACAATTTACTAGTTTATTTTTTATCAAAACATGAAAGTTAAATTTAATATAGAATTAAAAGTGTTTTTAAATAAATAATTTATTATAGTTATTTATTTTAGTATAAGCTAATTATCAATTTAAATAATGTGTTGAGATAAATTAGTTATTATATTATAATGTTGAGAGAATATGCATAGAAAGGGTACTAATCTATGGAAAAAAAAGTTTTTATAGTAGATAAAGAAGGAACCAGAATAGATAAATATTTGAGTGATGTTTTAGAGGGAAAATCTCGTTCTTTTATTCAAGGTCTTATTGAAAAAGAAAATATTAGTGTAAATAATAATTTAGTTAAAAGTAATTATAAATTGAAACTGAGTGATAAGATAGAAGTAATTATACCAGAACCAGAAATTTTAAAAGTTACTCCAGAAGAAATAAAACTTGATATTTTATATGAAGATAAAGATATAATAGTTGTAAATAAAGAACAAGGTATGGTTGTGCATCCAGCTCCAGGAAATTATAATGGAACATTAGTAAATGCATTGCTTTTCCATTGTGATGATTTATCAAGTATAAATGGTATTATAAGACCCGGAATAGTGCATAGAATTGATAAAGATACATCTGGAGTGTTAGTAGTAGCTAAAAATGATAGTGCTCATAATAAACTTGCAACTCAACTAAAAGATCATTCAATGAAAAGAGAATATTATGCTTTAGTTGAAGGTAGATTAAAAAATGATTTGGGAACTATTAATAAACCACTCGGAAGGGATAAAAAAAATAGATTAAAGATTGCTATAACTGAGGATGGTAGAAAAGCTATAACACACTATGAAGTTTTGGAAAGATATAATGCGGGTTATACGTTAATTAAATGTATTTTAGAAACAGGAAGAACACATCAAATAAGAGTACATATGACATCTTTAGGACACCCATTGGTTGGTGATCCACTTTATGGTTTTAAAAAGCAAAGATTTAAACTTGAAGGACAAATGTTACATGCAAAAAAATTAGGTTTTATACATCCAACTACAAAAGAGTATGTGGAGTTTATAACTGATTTACCAAACTATTTTAAAGAAGTACTACAAAAGTTAAAATAGATGATTGATATATAAGTTCCAATAAAGTTTTAGGAGGTATTTTATGAGTTTAAAAGCTGTTTTATTAGATGATAAAGCTATAAAAAGAACGTTAATTAGAATTTCGCATGAAATAATAGAAAGAAATAAAGGGATAGAAGATGTAGTATTAGTTGGGATAAAAAGAAGGGGATATCCTATTGCTCAAAGGATTGCTGCATATATCGAGGGAATTGAAGGAATAAAAGTAGATGTTGGATCTGTAGATATAACTTTATATAGAGATGATCTTACAATAGTAGATAAAGAACCTAAAGTTAAGAATTTAGATTTAGGAGTTAGTATAAAAAATAAAAAGGTTATTTTAGTAGATGATGTATTATATACATGTAGGACTTCTAGAGCAGCTATTGATGCCATTATGGATGTGGACAGACCACAATGCATACAACTAGCTGTATTGATTGATAGGGGGCATAAAGAGCTTCCTATAAGGGCAGACTATGTAGGTAAGAATATTCCTACATCTAAAAATGAAGTTATAAAGGTAATGGTAGAAGAAATTGATCAAGAAGATTCAGTGAAAATATATGATCCAGAAGATAAATAAAAATAAGATTTTTCATTTAACCGTTTTATAGAAGGAGTAGAATATGTACAATTTAATTGCAACAAGTACTTTTGGTATTGAAAGTATAACAGCTAAAGAATTAAAAGCACTTGGATATGAAGATTTAAAGATTGAAAATGGTAAAGTAACATTTGAAGGAGATGAAATGGATATAGCAATTGCAAATGTTCATTTAAGAACTGCAGATAGAGTTCTAATAAAAATGGCTGAATTTGAAGCAAGATCTTTTGAAGAACTTTTTCAAGGAACAAAAGGTGTAAAGTGGCATGAAATAATACCTAAAGATGGAGTAATGCATGTTGTTGGTAAATCTGTAAAATCAACTTTACATAGTGTACCAGATTGTCAATCTATAGTAAAAAAAGCTGTTATAAATAGTATGAGTGAAAATTATGGAATTAGTGAATTTAGTGAAAGTGGACCAGTATACAAAATAGAAGTAGCTATATTAAAAGATGTTGTTACTTTAACTATAGATACAACAGGTCCAGGATTACATAAAAGAGGATATAGAGAATTAGCAGGAGCTGCACCTTTAAAAGAAACTTTAGCTGCATCAATGCTGTTAATTTCAAGATGGAGAGATGATTTTGAATTAATAGATCCATTTTGTGGTTCAGGTACTATATTAATTGAAGGAGCTATGATAGCGCAAAATATTGCACCAGGTTCAAATAGAAATTTTGTTTGTGAAACTTGGTCTGATCAAATGAAAAAAACATTTGATATGGTACGTGAAGGAGCTAAAAAAGCAGAAAAGAATAAAGAGATTAGTTTAATAGGATATGATATAGATTATAGGGTACTTAAAGTAGCTATGGAGAATGCTAAAAAAGCAGGTGTAGATAAGTATATAAAATTCCAAAAAAGAGATTTTATGAACTTTTCAAGTTCTAAAAAACATGGTTTTATAGTATCTAATCCTCCTTATGGTGAAAGATTAGGTGAAAGAGAAGCTTTAGGAATTCTTTATAAACATATGGGAGATATTAAAAGAAAACTAGAAGGCTGGGATTTCAATATCTTAACTTCTATTGAAGGTTTTGAAAAATTTCTTAATATAAAATCTACTAAAAATAGAAAACTATATAATGGTAAAATTAAATGCTACTATTATCAATATTTTAATAATGATAAAATTAAAAATCCTGGAGATACATTAATAAATGAATTAATGGATTAATTAAGTTAATATTTTAAAACAAAAAAGAACTGTCTTATAAGATAGTTCTTTTTTGTTTTGAAATCTTGATATTGTAACACATATTTTATTTATTAAATTCTAATTTATCAAATTCTTTAGGATCAACTATTACAGTTTTATTAGTATGATAAATCACCATACCTGGCTTTGAACCATTTGGCTTTTTAAGCTCTTTTACTTTTGTATAATCTACCGGTACTTTAGAAGAATTTTTTCCTTTACTATAATATGCAGCAATTATCGCGGCTTCTTCTAATGTTTTATCTGGTACATCAAATGAAGCAATTATAACATGAGAACCTGGAATATCTTTTGTGTGTAACCAAAGATAATTTCTGTTCGCAAATTTTAAACTTAAATAATCATTTTGTAGATTATTTTTACCTACATAGATATCAATACCTTCACTAGATTTAAAATGATGAGGTTTTGAAGTTTTGTTTTTCTTGCTATTCTTATCAGATTTTCTGAATTTTATATATCCTGTTTCAATAAGCTCATTTTTTATATCTGAAATTTCTTCATAGCTTTCAACATTTTGAATATTTGTAAGAACTGAACTTAAATATTCTTCTTCTTTAGAATTTTTATCAAGCTGCTTTTTAGCATATTCTTCAGATACTTTTAATTTATTGTATTTTTTATAATAAGCTTGCACATTCTCAGATGGAGTTTTAAAAGGGTCCAATCTTATCTCCATATATTCTTCATTTTCACTATAGTAATTTAATAATGAAACTCTAACATCACCTTTTTTTATTGTATATATATAAGAAGTTAAAAGATCACCTTTAATTCTTAATATCTCTTTTTCAGAACATTCATTTAATGTTTGAATAAGAATTTTTGATTTCTTTTTACATCTATCTATATTTGTAGATACTAATTTTTCAAGATTATTAGCCCTGCTATGTAATCTATCTTGCATATCTTTTTTGAAGAAGAAATCATCCATTAGAAGGTTAGGGTTATCATAATATATATTTGAATAATCATTTTCTAAAGAGGAAAGCTTTAAAAAATAGAAGTCTTTAAAAATTCCTGATTGATTTGTATAGATATTATAAGAAATATTTTTATCTAAAGTAATAATAAAATTATTAAAAAATTTAAAAATTTCTTCTCTAGTAGGTGATGAATTAGATTTAATAATGTTATAATATAAATCTAAAGACAATAATTTACTAACACCTGTAAAAGATTTAGAAAAAAATGTCTCATCAAAAGTGATTGAATTATTACTAATAAAATTATTAAAATCTTCATAAGCAAATGAAAAAGGATTTAATTTATTGGAGTTAGGTGGATAAACATAGTTAACTCCTGGATAGAGAACTCTAAAAGTATTTATATCTGGGGTGATATGTTTAATAGATTCCATAACTTTATTATCACGTTTTCTAACTAATGTTATATTAGAGTGTCTACCCATCAATTCTATTATTAAAGAATATACACTATCAAATCCTAATTCATCTCGATTTTCTATATCTATTATTAAAATTCTATCATTGTTTTTTTGAGTTAGTTTAGTAATGCGACCACCTAATATATATTTTCTTAGTACCATTAAATACATAGGAGCTTTAATAGGATTATTTTTAGTTAAATTTGTTAAATGTATTCTAGCAAACCTTGGAGAAGCAGATATTAAAAGTTTTATATTTTTGCGATCTTTTCTTAAGGTTAAAATAATTTCGTCTTTTTCAGGTTGATTTATTTTATCTATTTTTGAATCTAATATTGATTTTTTTAAATCATTAACTAAACTATATAAGTAGATACCGTCAAGTGCCATTATAATTCGTCCTTTCTTAGTAGGTATAAGACATTAAAAATTAATGTCTTGCAAATAGTATAACATTATAAATGTAATATTATCAAATATACATATTATATAGTAGTTATAGTAAAATAGGATATGAATTAATCTTTATTTAATATATGTTCTAATTAGATTAATACATTTATAATCTTTTATATCATTTTTATAAAGAGTTAAATCTTTAATTAAGAATATCTAGTTATAAGCATATATATCACAAATTATATATATAAGTTCCTTACTATACTAGTAAGCAATATTAGTTATAAATATTCTAACATTTATATTAATCAACAAATTTTTTTGAACTTATATATTTAGAATAAATTATTTAAGAGAAAAAATATTTATAAAGATTTTTATGGTATTGTTAATATAAAATATGCAAAACTAATAAAATAGGAGGGATATTAAAATGGAATTTTATAAAATGCATGGGGCAGGAAATGATTTTATTTTTATTGAAGATTTTAAGTATAAAATAAAAGAAGAATGTGATTTAGCCAAAAAACTTTGTGATAGGCATTTTGGAATTGGTGCAGATGGATTAATTATTGTTAGAGATTCAGATAAAGCTGATGCTAAAATGATTATAATAAATTCTGATGGCTCGAGAGCAAATATGTGTGGAAATGCTATTAGATGTTTTGGAAAATATGTTTATGAAAATAAAATTATAAATGAAACTAAATTTTTAGTAGAAACAGGAGATGGAGTTAAAGAAATTGAAATAATATTAAATAACAACAATGTAGAATATGTAAAAGTATATATGGGAGTTCCATCTTATAATGGAATAGATATACCTTTAAATGATAAAAAACAGCTAATAGATACTGAGGTTAATATTAGTGGAGAAAGTTACAAAATGACTACAATATTAATGGGAGTTCCTCATACTGTTATTTTTGAAACTGATAAAGAATATGATGTTAAAGAAGGATATAAAATAGAAAAATTTAATTTATTTAAAGAGGGAACTAATGTTAACTTTGTTAAGATTAAAGATAAGAATCACATAAGAGTGAATACCTGGGAAAGAGGTGCAGGAGCAACTCTTGCTTGTGGTACTGGATGTTGTGCATCAGTAGTTGTTGCCAAACATTTAGGATATGTAGAAGATGGAAAAATTTTTGTTAAGGCACCAGGTGGAGAATTAATTATTGAAGTCTTAGAAAATGGTGTATACATGAGTGGACCGGCAGAATTTATATGTAAAGGGACTGTTATTTAAAATAATTACTTAAATAATATGAGGGAATAAAAATGAGCATATTTAAAAATAAGAGTTTAAAGTTTTTAGCTTTGATTGTTTTTCCTCTGTTTGTATTAGGATGTTCAGGTAATAAGTCTAATATTTCTAATAAGGCAGAGGAAATAAAGTTAAATTCAGGGGCAGTATTAAAGAGTGAAGATTCATCATATGGTTTATACAATTATAAAGACGGAAAATATGAAAAAGAGCAAATGAATGATATGGTAGTTACTTATGATAAAGAGAGTTCAAGTTATATATACATGCAGGATGAAAAACATTATATTGTACATAATGGATATAAAATGGAAGTTAAGGATAAAAACTATAGCAACATAAAAATGTCACCTAATGGAGAGTATGTATCATATTTTATAGAGGATGATGGATTAAAATTAAAAGTTTTCACTAATATAAATGATAAAGAAATACACCTTAAATCTAATGTTTCTATATCAGGAACTTTATATGATTGGTATGACAAAAATACTCTTGTTTATTATGGTATAAGTAATGAGGGTGTAAATGGTATATTTACTTATAATTTAGAAACAAACAAAGAAGAATTATTATATAAAATACAAGAAGGTTTTTTATCTTTTATAAAGGCATCGAAAGATAATGTTATTTTTTTACAAATAGATTTAGAAAATAAGAAAAGTTTAATGATTATTAATAAAGTAAGTAAAGAGGTGACTTTATTAAATGATAATATAGAAATAGTATCAGATGTAGTTATTCAAAATGAGGATATATATTTTACGGGAAGAATTAATGGTGATAAGGAATCTCTTTACAAAATAAAAGGAGATAAAGCAAAAAGAGTTATTTTTGATTTTCCTAATGTAGTAAAAATTGATAAAGGGCTATGTACTGATGAAAAGAATAATATATTATTTATTGGTTCTAATGAATCTTTAAATAATGAGAGCATATATAGTTTTTCGGAAGATGGAACTATAGAATTAGTATCTAAGCCAGCAAAAGAATATATTTTTTTAGATTATATAAGCTGAAATAATTATAAATAAAAAGATGTTAAAACAGAAATTAGTGTTTTAACATCTTTTTATTTTTTGTTATGTTTAAATTAATGTTAATAGTATAGTGTAAAACAAATTCAAATACAAGTTCGTTCTTATATTATAATATAATCAGTATTTTAAAAGATAGCCTTTTATTTTTAAAAATTTTCAATAAAAGTGAATAAATTTATATCTAATAGGTGAGAGTAAAAATATAAATGGAAAATAATGTAAAGGAGGAGAGGGAGATTAGTGAGTATGGAATAAGGGATGTGGATATAAGTATTGCTAGGAAAGTAAATGGTGATATATGTGAAAAATACAATATAATTCCTTTGAAGAAACAAGAAGAAAAGACTCTAGTTTTAAGTTATAATGCATTAGAAGAATCTAAACATTATTTAAGATTTATTTATAATACAGACATTATATTAAAAGAAGTAACAAAGGAAAATTATGAGTATTTAAAAGATGTAATATTTAAAGTAGACAGTAAAAATTTAGATGAATATCTTATATATAATGCAGTTGATAGAGGTGCTAGTGACATACATTTTGAACCAAGACAAAATGAGGTTGATATAAGATATAGAATTAATGGAAGTTTAGTTTTAGTTCATAAAATATTTCTTTCAGAATATCTAGCTTTGTCATCTAAAATAAAACTTAAAGCTAATATGGATATATCTGAAAAAAGAAAACCACAAGATGGAAAGATTGTGATAAATCATAAAGGTGTTAAGTATGATTTAAGACTTTCATCTATACCGTTGGTTTATGGTGAAAAGTTAGTTATAAGAATATTGTATTGTGAAACTTTTAATTATAAGTTAGAGAGTTTAGGATTTTCTAAAGATAAAGTAGAAGTTATTAGAAAGATGATGGCATTAAATACTGGGTTAATAATTGTCACAGGACCAACTGGGAGTGGAAAATCCACTACATTATATACAATTTTAAAGGAAATAAACAAAGAAGATGTCAATATTACAACATTAGAAGATCCTGTAGAAGCAGTAATTCCTAATATAAATCAGATGAGTTTAAATAAAAAACTTGATATTAATTTTTCTACAGGGCTAAAAAACATTTTAAGACAAGATCCAGATGTAATTATGATAGGAGAAGTTAGGGATGAAGAAACAGCACATATGGTTGTAAGAGCTGCAATAACAGGACACAAAGTATATACAACAATTCATACTGCAACTCCAAGAGAGGTATTTTTTAGATTAGAGGACATGGGGGTTAAACCTTACTTAATTAGAGATTCTCTTATAGGAATTATATCTCAAAGGTTAGTAAAGACCTTATGTAAAAAGTGTAAAAGAGAAGATAAAGAAACTTTTTATAAAGGAAATAAGGTTTATAAAAAGGTTGGATGTAAATCATGTAATTATTCAGGTTACAGTGGAAGAAAGCTTGTAAGCTCTGTATATTTTTTAGGAAGAGAATATGGAATAGAAAAAATTTATAATGATAGAAAATATTTATCAAACATTAGTATGAAAAATGATTTAGAAAGTTTAATGGAGAATGGAGAAATACCTTATGATGATTATTTGAAATTTATAGAAGGCGAGGGATTAAGTGAGTGTATTTAAATTTAGAGAAAATTTTATTAAAAATAACTTTAGCAAGGTCAACTATAGAGAATTGAGTTTAATATCAGGAAATTTAGCTCATCTTTATAAAGATGGAATTCCAATAAATGATGCAATAGGTTTAATTAAAGAAGTAACTTTAAATAGATCTTATAAAGAAAGTTTAGAAAAGGTAGTAGATTTAATACAGGAAGGAAAAAGTTTATCTGAAGCTTTTGGATACATGCCAGAATTTTATCCAAAGTTTTTTATAGGAATAATTTCAATAGGAGAAAATAGTGGAAAGTTATATGAAGTTTTATGTACGTTAAAAAATTATTACAGTAAAAGAGTTTCTATAAAAAAAGAAATTATAAATTCAATAACATATCCATTAATTATTTTGACATCAATTATATTTCTTGTCATATTTATGATGCTAATAGTAATTCCTAATTTTTATGAAATTTATTTATCTATAGGAACTACGCCTCCTTTAAGTTGTTCTATATTATATAAAATTAGTGTCTATTTTAAGAGTAATATTATTCTTAGTGTAATTAGTATAATATGTTGGTTTATACTTGCACCAATTATAGCTATTAAGGGATTAAGTAATACAAAAAATGTATATATGTTTAAAAATATAAAAATTATTAATGATTTTTTTGAATATATTATTGTTTTAATACTTTCCATTATAGTTAATAGTGGTGTTAATATATCCTATGGACTAAAGTATTGTTCTGAAGGTATGAATTTAAATTATCTAAGTAATAAACTAAATCATATTAATAAAAATATTCTAACAGGAGAATCATTAACAGAAGCATTAATTGATGCTGAAGGGTTTTCTAAATATACAGTTGCTATAGTTAGAATACGGGAAGAAAGTGGATCTATTGGAGAGGGACTTAATGAACTAAGCATTTCCCTTCAGGAAAATTTAAGCAAAAGAATAAATAAATATCTTAGCTTTTTACAACCGTTTTTAATAATTTTTATGTCAATCTTAATTACAATATTTTTTATAGCATTTATATTGCCATTATTTGATGCGTTGAAAAGTGGAATAAGATAGATGAGGAAAAAAGGTTTTACCTTAATAGAATTGGTTATAAGTATAGCTATAATTACTATTATTTTTGCTGTATCTATATCTTTAAGTAAGATGAATTCTAGGATTTATAATGATATAAGATATGAAAGTTTACTCTATGAGATAGAAGATATTATATCTTATTCTAAGGCATACTGTAAAAATAATAATACGTCGGGAGAAATACAGATAGATAATAAGCTTAATGAGATTTCATTCTCCCAAAATGATGATAAAAAAATAAAAAAGGTTACTCTACCTAAAGACATAAATCTGATTGTGAAAAATGAAATCTTAAATATAGGTTCAAATGGACATATAAAGAATGGATTGTGTATAAGTGTTGAAGATAAATATCATGAATGTTATGACATTACAATAAGAGTAGGTGTAGACTTAGTTACCATAAAGAAAAAATAGTTAAGTATTTTTAGGTGATGAAAGGGATAGTATTTTGAAAAGAGAAGGTAATATTTTAATTGAAGTTATGGCTTCTTTATTTATACTTAGTTTAATTATGCTTTTTGGAATAAATACTTATATTTATAGTAATAAAGTTTTAAAAGAAAGAAAATTAGCAGAAGAGGTTGATAGGACAATTTATAATTTAATAAATGAAGTAAAATATAATTCCACTATGGATGAGATGAAGAAATTGTTATTAAATAAAGAGCTTGGATTTAAATTTAATAAGAATATTTCAAAGGAATTATTAACTAAAAAACTTGAAAATCTTACTAAAGGAAATGATATAAAAATTTCTTTAATAAAAGAAAATAACTATGAATTAGAAATGCAAGCAGTGGTATTAGTTGAAAGTGATAATTTTATAATTAGTAAAGAAAAGAATTTTAGTAAATTGTGGTGGATGGAATATGCAAAAGAATATTAAAATTAGAAAGAAGAAGGGATTCACAATCATTGAGTCAATAGTATACATTTTTTTAACAACTTTAGTTTTGCTTGAAGGAATAAGATGCATGACTAATTTTTATAAAGGATATATAGAAAGCAAGAATATAAGTATAACTTATGACAAAATGCAAACGTTTTATTTGAATTTAGATTCAATTTTAAAAGAAGATCAAAAAGAAAATATTGAAGTGCATGATAATTACTTATTAATTTATAGAGATATAGAATCAGAATTGAAAAGCAAAATGATAATTAAAGAAAAAGATTCTTTGGTTGTGAAATATTTTGAAGGAGAGAATCCAAAAGGAAAAAATACCTTACTTTTAAATATAAGTGATTTTAAAGTTATTGAAAAAGAAAACTTAATTTATACAGTAATAGTTGATAAAGATGGAAAGGAATTTATTAGATGTCTGTAAAAAAGAGTGGAAATGTTTTAATAAGTACAATTTTAATATTATCATTAATAATTATTATAGGTAATTGTAGTTTTAAAATCATGAAAAATAATAAAGAGATACAAAATCTTTATTGCAATGATGGTGGTATTTATGATTTTAGAAGTAAAGAAAAAAAGCTATTAATTAATTTTATGAAAAATTTTAATAAAAGAGATATAGATGAATTATTATCAGATGATTTTAAAGAAAATTATAAAGAAGATTCTTTAGTTTATAACAAAGAGAAAGATATATTTTATTTATCTACATATATAAATAAACATTTAAAAATAGAAAGAGAAGTAAATTACATGGTAAAGAATAATAAGATATTGTTTATTCCGACATACAAAACAAAGATTATTATTTAAAATTCTAAGACTGTGTTTTAAATAATAGTTTATATTTTATGCTATGTTTTAAGTGGATGTTGATATTGTAGTATAAAGCTCATGGACAGAATTGAAATATGAAACGCTACTCATGTACATTCGTGGAGTAAGTTCGAGTAGCAAAATATAAAATTTTGACTCTTACTTAAGAGTTGTAAAAAGCAAATTCCAATGCTAGTTCAGGCTTATACTACAATATCAACACTATATTAAAATATAGCTATATTTTAATATAAACACTTAATAGAGAGATAGTGGAAAGTATAATTTATAAAGGAGTGTTCGTTATTAGAAAGTCAGTTTTAACAATTAATAAACAGAGTTTTATATATAAGAGAAAAGAGTATTTATTTAATGAGTTTAGAGATGTAAAGAATCTGTTAAGTAAAAATAGGGAATTCATTATAATGGAGGAAGAATTATATGCAAGGCACTTTAATGAGAGCATACGAGGAAAACACATTTATGAATTTATTGAAACTAAGTTGAATAATGAGTTTCATAAAAATGATGATATACTCTATCATTATGAATATGATAAAAATAGAAAAATTGTATCTATATACTCTATAAAAGGAGGAAAAAGACTAGAAATATTATCAGAAGAGGCAAATAATATTTTAATTAAGCCAATTCAATTTATATTAAAAGATATAATGATAGAATTGTTTAAAGAGAAGGATTTAAATTTAAAATTTATTATATTAATTGATGAAATATACTATTATATATCATTAAAACAAGGGAAAGTTTATGAAACTTTTGTAGAAAAAGAAATCCAACCGTTATTAAATAGACTAAAAAATATAGAGTTAAAATTAATATTAAATGAAGAAAAAAGCCTAGGATATCTTAATAAGAAAATATCTGATTTTTATAGAAAAATAAATAATAATATTTCTACTAATATAAAGTTAATAAGTATAAGTTGTGGAGATGATATAGATGCGATATATGAGAAACAAGGATTTTATTCCAAGAAAGTTTTATAGTCAAAAGAGTAAACAGGAACAGAATGATAAAAAAAGAATAACAATACTTTTTATAATGTTAAACATTTTAATTTTACCTGTTACTTTAAAAAATTTGCATGAATTTAAAAATACTTATCTAGATAATACCGAAATTATAGAAACAGAGAATGTGTTGGAAGATAAAGTTGATACTAGAGACATAGAATGTTGGGTAGAAAATTTATTTATAGATCAAGTTGAGTGGGCAAAAGTTACTAAAGATGGTGGAGAAATTGAAGTAAATGATTTAGAAGTGTTAAAAAATAAAAAAATAAAAGAAAATGTCAATGTTAAGTGTTTAAATTCTAACAATAATGGAAATTATATATTAGGAGTAGATTTAAATTGAAAAAATATAAAAATAATATATTTATTATAGCAATTATTGCACTTTTCTTCACTCAAGTTTTAGGAATATTTTATACAAAATTAAATAGTCAATCTAAAGAAGTTGATAAATATTACAAAACTATAAGTAAAAATAAGAAATATAAAACACTAGAAGAATTTGATTGTGAATTAAAAAAAATAGATAATATTAATATATTAGAGGGTAGCAAGCAAAATGGAAAGTGGTGTATGAAAGTAAATATAGATGGAGAAAAACAAGAAATTTTAGAATGTCTATCTTATTTAAAAGGATATGCTATAAATGATTATATAATTGAGCATAATAAAGGTAAAAGTTCATTGATAATAGAATTAAGCGATGATATGACTTGAGTTCATAGAATAAAATAAAGAACGAAAAATAACTGTTTTGCATTATAAAAATATTTAGTTTTTTATGCAAAATGTAGAGAAATAATTGCAATTATTTCTTTCTTTTGATAAAATATCATTGTTATGTCGAAGTTTATAGCAATTGAACTTTAATAATATCTAAAAGTTAAATTTAGATTGTAATTATTTTATAAATTTTGGAGGGATATTTAATGATATCAGCAGGAGATATAAGAAAAGGTGTAACTTTTGAGATGGATGGACAAGTGTTTGTAGTTACAGACTTTTTACACGTTAAACCAGGTAAGGGAGCTGCCTTTGTAAGAACTAAACTTAGAAACGTAATTTCAGGTGGGGTTGTAGATAGAACATTTAACCCAACTGAAAAATTACAAGAAGCTGTAATAGAAAGAAAAGAAATGCAATACCTTTATTCAGATGGAGAGTTATACTACTTCATGGATCAAGAAACTTTTGAACAAATTCCTTTAAATGAAGAAAAAGTTGCAGATGCAATAAAATTCTTAAAGGAAAATATGTTTGCTGTAATAAAATTCTTCAAAGGAAATGCTTTCTCTGTAGAAGCGCCAAACTTTGTTGAATTACAAATAACATATACAGAACCAGGTGTTAAAGGAAATACGGCTACTAATGCACTAAAACCAGCTACAGTTGAAACAGGTGCTATAGTAAATGTTCCAATGTTCGTTAATGATGGAGATGTTATAAGAATAGATACTAGAACTGGAGAATACATGGAAAGAGTTTAAGACTCTTGTAATGAATTTTCTAAATGTCTTATATAAGTTATTAAGATTATTGCTTAGTAATTTTAGGCACATTTAAAAAATAATAGACCAGTATGCTGGTCTATTATTTTATTTCATGTGCCTTATTTATAAAAGGAAGTGAATAGATATGGAAGATCTTAAAAATCAAATTGAAAATTTAAAGTTAAACTTATCTAATATAGAAAATAAAGAATATCAAAATTATTTTTATTCTTTAATTTCTATTTTAGATACGATGAATGATAAATTAGAAGAACTAACAGTAAATCAAGAAACCATTGAAGAAAATATTAAATTTATGGATGATGATTTAACTGATATTCAAGATGAACTTTTTGAAGAAGTGTCCATAGATGAATTAAATGATATGGAAGAAGAATATACAGAAGTTAGTTGTTGTCATTGTGGCAATATAATTTTTGCAGAACAAACAACTTTAAAAAACAATAGTGAAATTCCATGTCCATATTGTAATAAAAATATAAAAGCATAAAAATATTTTTAATGTCATAGTTTTACTATGGCTTTTTTTATTTTTTAGGAATTTATATATTTTAAAATTTGAGGATAACTTTTAGAATATCTTGTTTTATAGGTATTATAAGTACCACCTAAAGAATAAAAAAATGATCATATCCCGCACCATTATTCCTGCACTATGTTTGGAAAGGGTGCATGGCTAAAAAAATTGTAAATAACATGTATAAAAATGTATTAATTTAATTACAAAATATATATTAATTGATAAAAAAAGAAATATAGGTTATAATAAAGAGAATAAATAAAGAAAGGTTAAAAAGGTAAGTGCCGCTAAAAATTTTGATGTATATATAAATCTAATAGGAAAATTGACTAATTTTGAAGTACGAATATGGTACAATTATCATGATAGAAATATTATTAACGAGATAGATGAATCGTTATCAATAAAAGAACAGGCTAAACAAGCTCATTTTTTAAGAAATAAATATAGGTCAGAGGCTAGGAAATTAATGAAGGATAGAGAATTAGCAGAAAATTTAAATACTAATAACTCTAATAAGTCTTTTGAATATTATGAAACAAAGTATATGGAACAGGGATATAGTAGTAATATTCTTTATAAAAAAATAATAGAGGCTTCAACTAGAAGTAATAAATTGATAAATAAACAGTTTGGATTAGCTTAATAAATATGAATAACTTATAGAATGATAATTATTGACTTAGGGAACTCACAAGGGGTTCTTTTTTTATTTTTAGAGATATGTAATTTTAAATTTACATATCTTTTTTTTTTGTAAAAGTAATATTTTGATTCTTTAATCAATATTAATAAATTAAGAAAAACAATAGAGGAGGAAGTGAGATGAAAGATGAAAATGAAATTTTTAATATTTTTCCAAATGATATAGCTAGTTTACTAAAAGAAAAGGCAAAAAAGGAACAATTTTATGAAATAAGACTTAAAGTAGGAAAACCGATTATCGTTTATTCAAATATAGGAGAGTCTATTGTCTCATATAAACCATCTAAAGAAGATATAAAAGGGGTCATTCAGAAGATATCTAATTATTCATTATATGCTTATGAAGAAGATATAAAACAAGGTTTTATAACAATTAAAGGTGGTCATAGAATTGGAATTGCAGGAGAATGTGTCATGTCTGATGGTAAAGTTAAAACCATTAGAAATATATCATCTATAAATATTAGAATTTCTAGAGAAATAATAGGATGTTCAAATAAAGTAATGAAATATATAATATCTGGAAATAGAATTTTTAATACTATTATTATTTCACCACCTAAATGTGGCAAAACTACTATTTTAAGAGACATTGCTAGAAATATATCAACTGGAATTAAATCTTTATCATTAGAAGGTAAGAAAGTTTCAGTAATTGATGAAAGAAGTGAAATAGCATCTTGTTATTTTGGTGTTCCTCAAAGTGATTTAGGAATAAGGACAGATGTATTAGATAACTGTTTAAAAAAAGAAGGAATGATTATGTCAATAAGAAGTCTTTCGCCTGAAGTATTAATTTGTGATGAAATTGGCACTAAAGGTGATGTAGAAGCGCTAATGATGGCATTTAATTCAGGAGTTAATATAATTACAACAATTCATGGATTTACAATTGATGATATTTATAAACGTAAAGTTTTTAAGGATCTTATTGATAATCAAATACTAGAAAGAGTAATTATATTAAGTTCAAGAGAAGGGGTAGGTACTGTTGAAAAGGTTTATGCACTAAAAGGAGAGGAAAGAGTATGTTTAAATTAATACTTATTTTTATGCTCTTTATTACAAGTTCATATATAGGATTTATATATGGTGAGACATTTAGAAAAAGATATGATGAACTTAAAGAGATTTTAAAAAGTTTAATAATTTTGCAAAATGAAATTTTGTATGGAAGTACTCCTCTTCCAGAAGCATTAGATAATGTTAAGTGTAAGGTTAATGCACCAATAAGTGAACTTTTAAATAAAACAAATAAAAAACTAATAGAAGGGGAAGTAGAAAGTGTTTATAAGGCATTTGAAGAAGAATTTTTGAACTTAAAAGAAAAATTTTATTTGTCAGAAAGTGATAAAAGGATTTTAAAGGATTTTTTAAAATCTTTAGGGGAATCAGGAACATATGGACAAGAAAAAATATTTAATTTGGTTATTGAAAATATAAAAGCAAATTTAAAAGAAGCAGAAGAAGTCTCAAAGAAAGATATAAAAGTATATAGATATTTAGGTATATGTTTTGGTGCAATGATTGCAATATTTTTAATTTAGATAGGAGGATAGTTATGCATGATATAAGCATTCTTTTTAAGATTGGTGGAGCTGGGATATTACTTGTAATACTGGATAAGGTTTTAACTAGTAGTGGAAAGGGAGATATTGCAGCAATCACAAACATTGCAGGCGTGGTAATAATTTTACTTATGATAGTATCTCTTATTGGAAATCTATTTAATACAGTAAAAACAATGTTTGTTATGTAGGTGATTTTATGTTGATGATAAAAATTGCAACATTAGCTTTTGTTGGATTATTCCTAACTTTACTATTTAAAAATAGTAAATCTGAAATAAGTGTTTTTATTTCTTTAGCTGTAAGCGTATTAATATTACTTTTAATTATAAGTCAAGTACAAGAAATAATTACCTTTTTGAGGAGTGTAGCTGATAAAGCTAATATAGATACAGTTTATATTGGAATCGTATTGAAAATTTTAGCAATAGCTTATTTAGCTTCTTTTACAAGTGAAATATGTAAAGATGCAGGAGCTTCAAGCATAGCTACAAAGGTGGAGTTTTCAGGAAAGATAATGATTTTGGTATTAGCAATTCCAATACTTATGGCTGTATTAAACTCTATTTTACAGATAATGTAGGTGTAATTATGAATATAATAAAAAGATTTACAATAGTTTTGTTGATAAACGTTATTATAATATCCATAGTGAGTTGTGTTTTTTTTGAAAATAACATGGCTTATGGAGCAGAGATAAATAATATAAGAAATACTAAAAATAATACACAAATAAATCAATCTTCAGTAAATGAAGTTAATATAGATGATTTAGATAGCAACACCAAAGGACAAATTAATGTTTTGTATGATTATATAAACAAGATGAAGACAGATGTAGAGCTTATGAATAATTTAGATCCAGTAGAATACATCAAAGAGTACGTTAAAGAAGGAAAAGGAAATATTTCGATAAAAACTATAAGTAAAGCAGTAATAACTATGCTTTTTAGAGAAGTCAAAAGTGTATTAAAGCTTGTAATTTCAATAGTTACAATAGTTATAATTTGTTCACTAATTAAAAATTTACAGTCAGCATTTTCTAACGATTCCGTTTCGGAAATAGCTTTTTATGCTTGCTATGCTTTAATTATCATGATTTTATCAAAAAGTTTTATTATTTCTATTAATGTTGCAAGAGAAGTTATAACAAATATTTCAGATTTTATGGCTGCACTATTACCAGTACTTATAACAATGATAGGAGTAGCTGGGGGGATGACTCAAGCAGCTACATTAGATCCTATTGTATTTGTAGGAGTAATATTTATACCTAGAATATATTCTAATATTATAATTCCACTTATTTTAATGGGATTTGTATTGGAATTTGCAAATAATCTTTCTAATGAACATAAAATAACAAATCTTTGTAAATTATTAAAGCAAAGTATTCTATGGATGCAGGGGATTATAATTACTGTTTTTATAGGAATATTAACAATAAGAGGAATAACTTCAAAAACAATAGATGCAGTAACTTTAAAAACAGCAAAATTTGCAATAGATAATTTCATACCTATTGTTGGTAAAACATTTTCAGATGCAATAGCATCAGTTGCAGGATATTCATTAATAATAAAAAATGCAGTAAGTTCAATAGGATTAGTAATTATTGTTTTAATACTTTTATATCCAGTAATAAAATTAATTCTTATGACACTTATATATAAATTAGCTGCTGCACTTATAGAACCTATAAGTGATTCTAGAATAACAAATTCAGTAGCAGCAGCAGGAACTTCAATGACACTTATTATATCATGTGTTTTAAGTGTAAGCTTAATGTTTTTTATTTTGATAGCCATTATCGCATCTTCAGGATTATTTGTAGTTGGGGGGTAGATTATGGATACATTAAAAGGGTTTGCAATAACTTTAGTGACAGTTCTAATATTTATAACATCAGTAGAACTTATAGCACCAAATAATAGTATGAAAAAATATCTAAAATTCATATTAGGATTGATTTTAATAACTGTAATCTTAAACCCAATAGTAAAGGTTATTTCAAAAGGAGAAGAAAATTTATTTCTTAGTATTAGTGATTATGAAGATGTTTTATCTAAATATGATAATAAAGCGAAAAATAGTGATAGCAACATTGTAGAAAATGATAATACAGATATTAGAGAAAAAACATTTAAAGAAAACTTTAATAAAAACTGTGAAAGCTTATTAAAGACTGAATATCCTAATAAAAGTTTTAAATGTGAAGTTGATTGTGAAGCAAATTTTGCAGATATGAGTTTAGATATAAAAAAGCTTAAAATAGGTGTAAGTGATAAAAAAATAAAGAAAATAAACAAGATAAATAAAATAGCTATTAAAGAGAATAAAGATGACGAAAAGGAAAGTAGAAAAAATGATGAGTATAAAGAGATAGTTAGATTTATATGTGGACAGTTAAATCTTTCCAAAGAGAAAATAGAAGTGTATGAATTAGAGGAATAGGAGATGAGTGAATGGATAAGGATAAATTTAAAGAACACTTAAAAAAAATATTATCTGAAAAAAAATTAAGCAGTCTTATTTCAATATGCTTAATACTAGCATTTATACTTGTGTCCATGAATGTATTAATGCCTAAAAAGAGCATAATAAATACAAAAATGAATAGTAGTAATAATAATACTAACCAAAATCCTAGTATAAGTGAAGAAAATAAAAATACTTCAGGTAGTATATCAAATGAACAAAGAAATTATGAAGAAAAACAAAAAACAGAATTAAAAAATATTTTAAAGAAAATCGATGGTGTTGGTGAGGTTGATGTTATGATTTCATTTGAAAGTGGAGAAGAAAAAGTCCCTGCATATGATAAAACAGCACAAACATCAACAACTCAAGAAACTGATACTGAAGGTGGAAAAAGAGTAAATAATCAAAAAAATGATGGATCAACTGTTGTAATGACAAGCAATAATGGAAATAATGAACCTTTTATATTAAGAACATATAAACCAAAAGTTATTGGTGTTGTAGCAGTAGCAGAAGGTGCTGAAAGTAGTAAAACAAAATATAATATTGAACAAGCTGTATCAAAATTATATAACTTAAGTTTAGATAAGGTTAATGTATATCCAATGAAGAAGTAGCATATAATTTAAAAGAAAAAGGATGGGAGGAAAAAATATTATGAAAAGGAAACAATTAGGTATAATCTTTACTCTACTAGCATTAATTTTATGTGTAGGTGTGCTAGCAGCAAAACTAAATAATGGAGGGTTAAATGATCCCACAGATTTAAGTGCAGTACTGTCAACTGAAAATGTTATAGGTAATACTACTGAAGAAACTTCAGAGGTAGCAGATGCAAGTGAGGATCAAGCAACTTTAAATCAAAACGAAAGCTTTTTTAAAGTAAGAAGTGAAAGAGAACAAAATGATTCAGTAACAATTCAAAATTTAAAAGCTACAATAGATGATGCCAATACATCAAAAGAAAGAAAAGATGAAGCAAATAAGGAATTAATTAAAAAAACAGTTACTCAAGATAAACAAGCTAGAATAGAATTGAACATAAAGAATAAAGGTTATGAAGATGCTTTGTGTATGTTAGATGATAAAAAAGCAACAGTAATAGTTAAATGTCAAAATGGAATTGAAGAAAAAGATAGTGTAGCGATACAAGAAATAGTTCAAAATGTATCAAATATTAAAGATGTAATAATACAAGTTGAAAAATAAGGCACATGAAAATAAATAATAACTCCAAAGTTGCAATGGATATTTTTCATCAGGCAAGGAGATAAATTACCATCATAGTGTACCTATTAGGTCAATTTGACGATGAGTAGAGAACCAAAAGTGATGCTCCAAATTTTATATTTGGTTAGCAGAACTTTCACACAGTGCAATCTATGATTTTGTGTGAATCACTTACTCAGCGAGCGTATGTGAGTCGAGCTTCCCATGATGGGAAATAGGCTGGCAAATGGAATTATTATTTTTTGATTGTGCCTAACATAATTATAGCTTTGAAAAATAATACAATGTCTAATTGTAATGTTAAATTATATTTGATATAATAAACGTAAGATTAGCATGTTTTGTTATTACAAAACCTAGGAGGGTGAAATAGCATGGAAGATTTCAACAAAGAAGATAATGTTGGAGTAGTAAAAATATCCGATGAGGTAGTAAGCGTTATTGCTGGAATTGCAGCACAAGAAATTGATGGCGTTAGTGATTACCAAGTAGGGGTTTCAAATAATTTAACCAATATTTTAAAAGGAAAGAAAGCCCCAGGAAAGTCAACTAAGGTTACTTTGATTGATGATAAAGCAACTATAGAAATGAGTTTAAGTGTTGAGTATGGGATAAAAATCATGGATGTAGTTTCACAAGTTCAAGAAAATGTAAAAAGGACAGTAGAAGCTATGACAGGGTTAGTAGTTGAGGCAGTTAACATATATGTTCAAAACATATATATGCCTAAAAAAGAAGAAAATGAATCTAATTAGTTTTTAGTTTGATTTCACCCTCTGAGTTTCAGAGGGTGTTTCCATGCAAGGCACTATTAAAAAATAATTAATATGTTTATAAAACACTCAAAATAGTAATAATAAAAATATGGAAATAACTTAAATTTTGGAGGACTAAATGAATAGAAAATTATCAAGAGAAAAAGCAATGGAATTATTATTTGGAATGACTTTAAACACAGACAATTGTGAAGAAACATTAGAAAGTTTTATAGATAATTATGAAGGAGATATAAAAGAATTAGATTTAACTTACATAAAAAGAGCATTGATAGGCGTTGAAGCTAATAAAGAAAAGATAGATGAAGCAATCTCTGAAAATTTACATAATTGGAAGATAGATAGAATATCAAAGGTTAATTTATGTATATTAAGATTAGCAGTTTATGAATTATTATATGATGAAGAAGTACCAGGTAAAGTTGCAATAAATGAAGCTTTAGAAGTAACAAAAAAATATTCTGATCAAAAAAGTGTTTCATTTATTAATGGAGTATTAGATAATATTATAAAGAAGTAAGAAGGGGCGATTAAAAATGGGGCAAATAATAAATGGAAAAGAAATAGCACTTAAAGTAAAAGAGGAAATTAAAACTTTTGTTGAACAAAGAAAAAATAACGGTCTTAAAATACCTAAGATTGCATCTATATTAGTTGGAAATGATGGTGGATCAATTTATTATATGGGAAGTCAAGAAAAGGTTGCAACTTCACTTGGAGTAGGATTTTTAAAAGTTGTATTAGAAGAAAATAGTAGCAATGAAGAAGTTATTAAAGAAATTCATAAGTTAAATAATGACGAAGATGTTCAAGGAATAATACTTCAACTACCATTACCTAAACATCTTGATGAAAAGAAAATAGTTAAAGAAATAGATATACATAAAGATATAGATTGTCTTACTTTTGAAAGTCAAGGAAGATTATATATGGGAGAAGCAAATTTCTTACCATGTACTCCTAATTCAGTTGTTACACTACTTAAGAGTATTAACATTGATATGGAAGGTAAAGAAGTTGTTGTTCTTGGAAGAAGTAATATTGTAGGAAAACCAGTTGCACAACTTTTATTAAATGAAAATGCTACAGTTACAATATGTCATTCTAGAACAAAGAATTTAAAAGAAGTTTGTAAAAAAGCAGATATATTAGTTGTAGCAATAGGAAGACCTAAATTCATAACTGATGAATATGTTAAAGAAGATGCTATAGTTATTGATGTAGGAACATCATCTTTTGAAGGTAAGATAACTGGAGATGTTGATTTTGATAAGGTAATAAATAAAGCTTCTTTATTAACACCAGTACCAGGTGGAGTTGGGGCTTTAACGACTACTCTTTTAATAAAAAATTCATGTGAGGCTTTAAAGGACTATGAAGATTAAAACATTAACTGTTTCAGATCTAACTAATTATATAAAGAAAGTAATGGATAGTGACTTTATTTTAAATAATCTCTCTGTAAAAGGGGAGATTTCTAATTTAAAGTTTCATAGTAGTGGACATATTTACTTTTCTCTTAAAGATAACAATGGAAAAATAAATTGTGTAATGTTTAAAAGTAAAGCTAATCTTTTAGAGATTACATTAGAAGATGGAATGGAAGTTGTTATAAAGGGAAGGGCATCTATTTACCCAGCTACAGGTAGTTTTCAACTTTATTGTGATGAAATAAAGAAAGAAGGGCAAGGAGAATTATTTATTAAATTTGAAGCCCTTAAAGAAAAATTATCTAAGTGTGGATATTTTGATGAAAAGTATAAAAAAGAGTTGCCTAAATATTCCAAGAGGATAGGGGTTGTAACATCTGAAACTGGAGCAGTTATAAGAGATATTATTAATGTTACTACACGAAGAAATTCTTTAGTTGACATAATACTATATCCAGCTAAAGTTCAGGGGGAAGGTGCCTATAAGGAAATAATTGAAGGAGTAGATTATTTTAATAAAGATAAAACTGTTGATTTAATAATAATAGGTAGAGGCGGGGGTTCAATAGAAGAACTATGGAACTTTAATGAGGAAGATTTAGCAAAAGCTATATTTAATTCTAAATTACCTATTATTTCAGCAGTAGGCCATGAAGTAGACTTTACTATTTCAGATTTTGTTTCAGATGTAAGAGCAGCAACACCATCTCAGGCAGCGGAAATTGCAGTTCCATTATTAAGTGATATAAATGATAAAATTTATGAAATATCAAG
This sequence comes from Clostridium weizhouense, assembly GCF_019431045.1. GTDB lineage: Bacteria > Bacillota > Clostridia > Clostridiales > Clostridiaceae > Clostridium > Clostridium weizhouense. Next base: position 102,163 of record NZ_JAHXPT010000010.1, read on the forward strand.
AAAATTAGAAACAACAATAGAGGATAAGCTAAGATATTGTAGAAATGAATTAATGTCAAATGAAAGAATTTTAAAATTACATTCTCCAATGTCTAAGATAGTAAATTCATATTTAGAAGTTGATAAATTAAAAGATAGATTAAATTTTGTAATAAGTGCAAGAATTAAAAGAGAAAGACAAAATATAGAAGGACTAAATAATCTATTATGTGCTAATAATCCAGTGAAAGTACTTAATAAAGGATATGCTATAATAGAGGATGAAAAAGGAAATTTGGTTAAAAGTGTATCTCAATTAACAGATGAAACTACTTTGAATATTTCTCTTAAAGATGGCACAGTAAATGGAAAGTTTATACCTACTAAGTAAGGAGCGTTTAATATGGCAAAAAAAGAAAGTTATGAAGAGATGTTAAATAAACTTCAAGATATATTAAATAATTTAGAAGAAGAGAACATGAGTCTTGAAGATGGAATGAAAGCTTATGAAGATGGTGTGAAACTTGTAAATAAACTTTACAAGACTCTTAATTCCTATGAAGGGAAAATATCTGTAATTAAGGAACAAAAAGAAGTGGAGTTTGACAGTCGAAATGATGATAAATAATATAAAAAATGAAATAGATAATTATTTAAAACAATATTTTGAAGGAAAAGATTCTTATAATAAATCTGTATATGAAGCATCTAGCTATAGCTTAAACATAGGAGGGAAAAGGATACGTCCTATATTATTTTGCTTAGCTTATGGTATATATAAAGAAGATATAAAAAAAGCAATCCCTATGGCAGCTGCAATAGAGATGATACACACATATTCTTTAATTCATGATGATCTTCCATGTATGGATGATGATGATTTAAGAAGAGGGGAACCAACAAATCATAAAGTATTTGGAGAAAATATAGCTGTTTTAGCTGGAGATGCATTATTAAATGAAGCTATGATACTTCTTATGAGAAATTCATTAATTTTAGGAGAAAATGCATTAAAAGCATCTTATGAAATCGCAAATGCTGCTGGTGCTGAAGGTATGATTGGCGGTCAAGTTGTTGATATATTAAGTGAAGGAAAAAAGATATCTAAAGAAGAATTAGAATATATGCATTCAAAAAAGACTGGAGAATTAATTAGAGCTTCTGTAGTATCAGGTGGTATTTTAGCTAATATTCCAAATGAAGATTTAGAAGCTTTAGATGAGTATGGAAAAAAATTAGGCTTAGCCTTTCAGATAAAAGATGATATATTAGATATAATAGGATCATGTGAAGAATTAGGAAAAAATCCTCATAGAGATCAAGAATTAAATAAAACTAATTTTATAACAGTTTATGGATTAGAAAGATGTAAAGAACTTTGCAAAGAGTTAACAGAAGAATGTGTTAATATTTTAGACAAATTAAGTGTAAATTCAAAACCATTAAAAGAATTAACATATGGTCTTTTAGATAGACAAAATTAAAAAAAGGGAATAAGGGAATGGTTAATATGAAGTCATTATTAGATAATTTAAACTTCCCAGAAGATTTAAAAAAGATAAATGAAAATGACACTAAAAAATTAAGTAAAGAAATAAGAGAGTTTTTAATAGATAGCGTATCAAAAACAGGAGGACATTTATCGTCCAATTTAGGTGTTGTTGAAATGACACTTAGTCTTTTTAAAGCTTTTGATTTTAATAAAGACAAAATAGTTTGGGATGTTGGACATCAAAGTTACGTTTATAAAATTTTAACGGGAAGAAAAGATGACTTTGAAAATCTTAGACAGTTTAATGGAATGAGTGGATTTCCTAAGAGAAATGAAAGTAAGTATGATTATTTTGATACTGGTCATAGTAGTACTTCAATATCAGCTGCACTTGGAATTGCAAGAGCTAGAGATTTAAAAAATGAAAAGTATAATGTAATTGCAGTTATCGGAGATGGAGCATTAACAGGTGGTATGGCATTAGAGGCATTAAATGATGTTGGATTTAGAAAAACAAAAATGGTTATTATTTTAAATGATAATCAAATGTCAATTTCACTAAACGTTGGAGGATTATCAAGATATTTAAATAGATTAAGAACTGAACCTAGATATAATAAATTAAAGACTAATATAAATACATCACTAAGTTCATCAGAGTTAGGTAAAAACCTAGTAGATAAAATGAATAAAGTAAAAGATAGTATAAAGCAACTTATTGTTCCTTCAATGTTTTTTGAAAATATGGGACTAAAATATATAGGACCTATTGATGGGCATGATATAAAGGCCATGACTGAAGTATTTACTAGAGTAAAAGAAATAGATGGTCCAGTAATAATACATACAGTAACCAGAAAAGGAAAGGGATACGCATTAGCAGAACAAAGCCCATCAAAGTATCATGGAATTGCACCATTTGACTTAGAAAGTGGAGAAGTAGAAGTATCTTCTAATACTACATATTCAAAAGCTTTTGGTAATTCTTTAATAGATATTGCACAGAAAGACAAAAATGTTGTTGCAATAACGGCAGCAATGCCTGATGGTACTGGACTTAAAGGATTTTCAAGTAAATTTCCTAAAAGATTTTTTGATGTAGGAATAGCAGAACAACATGCAGTAACGTTAGCGGCAGGAATGGCAAGTAATGGTTTAAAACCAGTATTTGCAGTATATTCAACTTTCCTTCAAAGAGGTTTTGATCAAGTAATGCATGATGTTTGCTTGCAAAATTTACCGGTTGTATTTGCGATAGATAGAGCAGGTATAGTTGGTGACGATGGTGAAACACATCAAGGGATTATGGATATAGGTTATTTATCAATAATTCCGAATATAACGATTGTAGCACCTAAGTGCATAGAAGAAGTTGAAATATTATTAAAATGGGCATTTGAAAGAAATGCTCCGGTAGCATTAAGATATTCTAGAGGCACCGATATTATAAATAATATGACGGCTATAAAACAAATAGAATATGGAACTTGGGAAACTATAAGTGAAGGAAATAAGGTTTGTATTATTGCAAGTGGTAAAATGGTACAACATGCTATTTTAGCAAAGGAATTATTAAAAAATAAAAATATAAATCCTAAAATAATAAATGCTACATTTATAAAACCAATAGATAAAAAAGTATTGCAAAAACTTAAAGAAGAAGGATATAATATTTTAACTGTTGAAGATAATGTTTTATGTGGTGGTTTAGGAGAAGCAATATTAAAATATTTAAATGATATAGATTATAAAGGAAATATAAAGTTATTAGGATATGAAGATACATTTGTTCCACAAGGTAGTGTTGAAATACTTTATAAGGAATATAAGATCGATCCTCAAAGTATAAGTGAGGCTGTCATAAAGCTTTATAATTAAAAGGAGAAAAATACATGGCAGGAAAAAAGCAAAGACTTGATTTACTTTTGGTAGAAAAAGGTATAATTAATTCGAGAGAAAGAGCAAAAGCTTGCATTATGGAAGGCAAAGTGTTTGTTGATGGTCAAAGAGTAGATAAAGCTGGAGAAAAGATAAGTTATGAAGCTAATATAGAATATAGAGGTGCAACTCTTCAATATGTAAGTAGAGGTGGATTAAAATTAGAAAAAGCAATGAAGTCTTATGATATTTCTTTAGAAGACAAGGTGTGTATGGATATAGGTGCATCTACAGGTGGTTTTACTGACTGTATGCTTCAAAATGGAGCTAAAAAAGTGTTTTCAGTTGATGTAGGTTATGGACAATTTGCATGGAAACTAAGAACAGATGAAAGAGTAGTATGTATGGAAAGAACAAATATAAGATACGTTACTCTTGAAGATATTGGTGAACCTTTAGATTTTGCTTCTATAGATGTATCATTTATATCATTAAAAAAGATAATGCCAGCAACACTTGGATTATTAAAAGAAGATGGTGAAGTAGTAGCTTTAATAAAACCTCAATTTGAAGCAGGAAGAGATAAAGTAGGAAAAAAAGGTGTTGTAAGAGAAATCAGTACACATAAAGAAGTTGTTTATGGAATTATTGATTTTCTTAAAGAACAAGAATTAAATGTATTAGGAGTAGGATATTCTCCAATTAAAGGACCAGAAGGAAACAGAGAGTACTTAGTTTATTTTACAAAGGATAAAGAAAAAGAAAGTGATTTTAAACTTGAAGATATAGATAAGGTTGTAGAAGAATCACATCAAGAACTTTAAAATTTTTGGAGGGGTTATGAAAAATATAGGGATTGCGATAAATCCATCAAAAGATTGTCAAAATACTATTTTAAATATGGTTATATCTAATATTAAAAAGGTATTTAATGTCGAGAATATTAATGTATATGACAGTTTTGAAGTGAAAAAATTAGACTTAAGTATGATAGATTTACTTATTGTATTAGGTGGAGATGGAACACTTCTTGGTGTAGCAAGAGATTTAGATGAAAATTTTGAAGCTCCAATATTAGGTGTTAATATTGGGAATTTGGGATTTTTATCAAGCACTGAAATATCAGATTTAGATTGTGCATTAAGAAAATTAAAGCTAGGAGAATACAAGATTCACGATAGAATGATGTTAAATTGTGAAGTTGATGGAAAAGAGTACAAAAATGAACTTAAAGCTTTAAATGAAGTAGTGGTTGCAAGAGGAACACTATCTAGAATGGTAAAGTTTAAAATTTTTGTTGATGGAAAGTTCTACTCTACATTTAAGGGAGATGGAATTATCGTATCAACCCCAACAGGTTCAACAGCTTATTCATTTTCAGCAGGAGGACCATTTATACATCCAGATTTAGAAGTGATTACGATAACACCTATATGTCCACATACAAATAGTATGTATACAGTTGTGTTAAAAGGTGATAGTGTTATTAAGATAGTATCAGAAAATTTAAATGAAAAAGTTTATTTAACTTTAGATGGTCAAAAAGCCATTGAAATAGAAGATAAATCTTCTATAACGATAAAAAAGAAAGAAAAATCAATAAAGTTACTTTTATTTAATGATTATGATTATTTTAAAGTAATAAGAAAAAAAGTTTTAAACAATTCTAAAGAATGTGATGGTGATGAATTTTGAAATCAAAAAGGCATACAAAAATATTAGAAATTATATCATCTAAAGAGGTAGAAACTCAAGAAGATTTAGCAGAAGCATTAAAATTAGAAGGTTTTGATGTTACTCAAGCTACTGTTTCAAGAGATATAAAGACTTTAAAGCTTATAAAAGTACAAGGTTCAAATGGTAAATCTAAATATGTTGTATCTTCTGGAGAAGAAAAAAATATAGTAGATAGATTAAGTAATATATTATCTAATACGGTAGTAAGTGTAGAAAATATAGATAAGATGGTAGTAATAAAAACAATAAGTGGTTCAGGATCAGCAGCAGCAGAAGCTATAGACAATTTAGAAGGAACTGATATTGCTGGTACTGTAGCGGGAGATAATACAATATTTATTTTAGTTAGAAGCTTAGAAAAGGCTGAAGAATTAGTCGCAAAAATAAGAAAGAGAATATCACTATAAAATAAGGGATGGATTGAAATGTTAATTCAATTAAATATTAAAAATTTTGCATTAATACAAGATATAACGATGAATTTTAATGAAGGTTTTAATATACTTTCAGGTGAAACTGGAGCAGGAAAATCTATTTTAATAGATGCAATAGATTATGTACTTGGTGGAAAATTTTCTAGAAGTTTAATTAGAACAGGTGAAGAAAAGACATATGTAGAAGCAATTTTTACAATTGGAAATAACACAATAAGAGAAGTATTAATTGAATTAAATATAGATAGTGAAGACGATATATTAATTGTTTCAAGAGAGACCCATCAAAGCGGCAGAAGTTTAATTAAAGTTAATGGAAAGAGTCTTATTGTTTCTCAGTTAAAAAAAATAAGAGAAGGCCTTCTTGATATACATGGACAGCATCATAATCAAGACCTTCTTCAAAGAAGTAGTCATATATTATATCTAGATAGTTTTATAGGAGCAAAAATAGAACCTTTTTTAGAAGAATTTACTTGTTTAAAAGAGGAATTATTAAAAGTTGAAATTAAAATTCAAGAGATCTCAGGAAATCAAGATAGAGAGAAACTTTTAGATTATCTTAAATTTCAAATAGAGGATATTGAAAAAGGTAAGCTAAAAGAAGATGAAGAGGATAATTTAAAAGAAGAATTTAATTTATTATCTAATGCTGAAAAAATAAGTAATGGCCTAAAATTATCTTATGGATTATTAAATGGAGTTGAAGGAGAAAATAGCATTATAAACTCTCTTTCTAAAGTAATTCAAGAACTATCTAATGTAGAAATTAATTTTGAAAAAATTAAAAAAAATAAAGAAGCGATAGAAGAAGCATTTTATTTAATAGAAGAGGCATCTAGAGATATAAGAGATTTAGCAGAAGATGTTGTATATGATGATGATGAATTAGAAAAGATAAATGCAAGAATATATGAAATAAACCAATATAAGAAAAAATATGGAGTTACTATAAAAGATGTTTTAGAATACCATGAAAAGATTAAAATTCAATATGATGAAATAATAAATTCTGAAAAGATTATTGAAGAACTAAAACTTAAAGAACAAGAAATTTTAAAGAAAATGGAAAAAGTATCATTAAAGCTTCATGATTTAAGATGTAGTAAAAGTAAGCAATTAGAAGAAAATATTTTAAAAGAACTTGTTTTTGTAGGGCTTGAAAAATCTAGAATGGAAATAAGTATAAAAAGAGAAGATAAGTTTAATTTAAGAGGATTTGATGATGTCTGTTTTTTAATTTCTACAAATCCAGGAGAACCATTAATGCCTTTAGAAAAAGTATTATCTGGAGGAGAGCTTTCTAGAATTATGTTAGCATTAAAATGTGTATTTGCAGATAAGGATAAAATACCTACTTTAATTTTTGATGAAATTGATACTGGTATTAGCGGAGTTGTTGCACAAAGAGTTGGAGAAAAAATGTATCAAGTATCAAAAAATCATCAAGTGCTTTGTATAACTCATCTTCCTCAAATAGCAATTCTTTCAGATTATCATTATTTTGTATCAAAAGAAGTAAAAGATAATAAAACTTTTACAAAGATTAAAGTACTAACTAAAGAAGAAAAAGAATATGAAATTGGTAAAATGCTTGGTGGAGATGAAGTAACAGAAGCTACATTAAATAATGTTAAAGAAATGATAAGATTAGGTGAAATTAAAAAATTAGAAATTTAAAAAATGATACATATAGCAATATATTTTGGTAAAAATAAAACCATGGATGTCGTGGTTTTATTTTTTTTTATAACAATAAAAAAGATATTTATAAAAAATTAACATGGGTTAAAAATTTTTGACTTTTATAACAAAGTTAATACAGCATAATAGAATTATCTACTGGGAAAATTAAAATCAGAAGCAAAGGAGGAGAGAAATATGAAGAAGAAAATTTTATCAGTAATTAGTTTAATCACAGCTCCAATCTTGATTCTGGTTTTAATGACCACAATAAATATTATAAATATACCTAATATAATTTATACAAATAAGGATATTGCGGTATCATCTATGATTCCGAGAGGAAGTACTTTAAGTAGAATAAAAGATGATCAAAATAAATATCAGATAAAATTATTAGGTGTAATACCGGTAAAATCATTAGAAGTTCAAAAAGTAAAAGATTTAGAATTATATCCTGGTGGAAACACCATAGGCGTTAGAGTTTCTACGCAAGGTGTTCTGGTTGTTGGATATTCTGAGATTGAAATTAATAACCAAAAACAAGAGAGTCCAGGTAAATTAGGTGGAATAGAACTAGGTGATACTATATTAAAAATTAACGGAGAAGAGGTTCAAAATTGCCAAGATTTAATAAACATAATTAAAGGCTGTAATGAAAGTAAAATAAGTGTAGAGGTTTTAAGAGATAATGAAAATTTAATTAAAGAAGTAGAACTTAAAAAAGAAGGAAATGGTGAATACAAATTAGGATTATGGATAAGAGATTCAACTGCAGGTGTTGGAACTATGACTTTTATAGATAAGGAATCTAAAAAATTTGGTGCACTTGGTCATCCTATTACTGATTGTGATACAAATCAACCTTTTTTAATTAAACATGGGGATATATTACAATCATCTATAATAAACTTAAGAAGAGGAGAAAAAGGATCACCAGGAGAATTACAAGGAATATTTACAAATGAAAATGAAGTTAATGGTAAAATAAAAACTAATACTCAAAGTGGTATTTTTGGAACAGTAAAAGATGTAAATATATTAAAAAATAACTCTAAACCTATGAAAGTAGGTTTTAGAAATGAAATTACTGAAGGAAAAGCGAAGATAATTACTACAATAGACGAAAAAGGACCTAAAGAATATGATATTGAGATAGTAAAATTATTAGATCAAGAAACTCCTGGTCCTAAAAGTATGGTAATAAAAGTTACAGATCCTGTATTATTAGAAAAAACAGGTGGAATTGTTCAAGGAATGAGTGGAAGTCCAATCATACAAAATGAAAAGATTGTTGGAGCAGTAACTCATGTATTAATTAATAAACCTGATACAGGATATGGTATATATATAGAATGGATGTTAAAAGATGCAGAAATAATTAAATAATAAAAATTATATATTTAAAAATAATAGACCATTATATTAATATATTTGGTCTATTATTTTGTTTAATGTCTCTAAAAATAATAGTTTTTCGCTAGTGTTGTTATATTTTAAAAAAAATAATAAATATTTATCAAACTATTTTCTATAAAAGTATTTACTTATACTAAAAATAAGGTTATAATTTACAAATAGTGGAATATAAATAAATTATAACAATTAATGCTATAATTATATAAATCATGGTATAATTTATAAGGTGAGATTAAGTTTTTATTAAAAATAAAATGGAAAAAAGTACATACCACTATAATAAAAACAAAATAAAAGAGGATTTTTACTTAGTATTATAGAATTTATTAATAAAACTATGATACTTAAGTGTTAAGTAATCATTTTGATTTATAGAGGTTGGTAATAAATAGTAATATAATGTAAGTTAATGAAGGAGAGAAGAAGCATGGAAGATTCAAAAATATCTGTACTTATTGCTGATGATAATAAGGAGTTTTGTAGTATTTTAAATGATTATTTATTAAATCAAAGGTATATTGTAGTAACAGGAATAGCAAAAGATGGTAGAGAAGCTATAGATTTAATAGTTGAGAAAAAACCGGATTTGGTAATATTAGATATAATAATGCCTCATTTAGACGGATTAGGTGTTTTAGAAAAACTAAATACTATGAATTTAGAAAAAATGCCTAAAATAATAATTTTATCTGCAGTTGGACAAGATAAGATTACTCAAAAAGCTATAACATTAGGTGCGGATTATTATACAGTAAAACCTTTTGATATGGAAGTATTTACAAAAAGAATAAGAGAAATGTTTAGTAATGGAACAGATTGTGAAAATACAAGAAAAACTTCTGCACAACAAATGATTTCATATACAACTGAATCACAAGCACCAAAAGGAACAATGGATTTAGAAACAGAAATTACAAATATAATACATGAAATCGGAGTACCAGCTCATATTAAAGGCTATATGTATTTAAGAGAAGCTATAACTATGGTTGTTAATGATATAGAATTATTATCAGCTGTAACAAAAGAATTATATCCATCAATAGCTAAGAAATACAATACAACAGCATCAAGAGTAGAAAGAGCTATAAGACATGCTATAGAAGTAGCGTGGGGCAGAGGACAAATAGAAGCTATTAATAAACTATTTGGATATACTATCCACAATGATAAAGGCAAGCCTACAAATAGTGAATTTATCGCTATTATCGCTGATAAGCTTCGCTTGAAGAACAAGGTTTCATAAAAAGCTTGGTTAAGCCATTCTTTTCATTGATGATAGCAACAAATTAATAAAAAGATATATGAAAAATGTAAATTAATAACAATAAATATTGATTATAGAACACCTCCAATATATTGAGTTTATCTTGATATGTTGGAGGTGTTTTTTATTGCCTAAAATTACAAAAAAACAAGACGTTAAAGATATTATAGTTATTTATATTGAATATTGCAAATATAAAAATTTAAGTAGTAAGACAATTAAATCTTATTATCAAACTCTTACATTATTTGCACAATATATGGAAGAAGAAAAACAAATAACAGATATATCTAAGTTAAATAAAAAGATTGTAGAAGAATATATACAATTTACTAAAGATAGAGGGAAATATTCTTTTAGTGCAACAGAAGAAGGGGCAAAAAAGGCTAATATAGACAAAAGAACTGATATAGGAAAAGAGATAAGTAATTCTACACTAAATAATTATTTAAGAAATATAAAAGCGTTTGCTAGTTTTTTACAAGATAATAATTTGCAAGATAATGATATACACAAATGTAAGTTCATTAAAACTAAAAGAAAAAGTAAAGAGCAACTAACAGATGAAGAATATAAAAAATTAATTAGGTGTATTGATTGTACAAAATTTCATGAATTTCGTGATTATATAATAATAAATCTAATTTTTGATACTGGTATGAGATTGTCCGAAACTCTCCATCTAACTATTAATGATATCGACATAGTAAGAAGAACCATACTTATACCTGCTGAAATAAATAAAGGTAAAAAAGATAGAGTAGTTTTTTATTCTAACAATATGAGTAAAATGTTACAACGTTGGCTTAAATACAAGGATAGTATACAGGAAACTGAATTATTATTTCCTACACAAAGGACTAATTCATATTTAGCTAATAACAATTTTGAAAGAAATTTTAGAGTTTACTTAAAAAGAGCAAAGATTAATAAATTAATTACACCTCATTCACTAAGGAATAACTTTGCTAGAAGATTTTTACTTGCTTCTAAAGGTGATATTTATACATTAAGCCGATTACTTGGACATAGTTCAGTTACCGTAACTGAAAAGGCGTATTTAGATTTACAAGATGAAGATTTAAGGAAATGTTATCAAAGATATTCTCCATTAGAAAATTTAAGAAAGTAAGGTGTTAAATATGAAAGTTGATGTAAAAAGAACTAAATATGATGAATTTATACAAGCTACACTTACGGTTAATTGTGCAGAATTTACAAAGATACAACTTGCACTTAAACATTATAAAAAAGAACTTGAAAAATTAAACATGACCGAAAAGGTTAATGCAATAGATAATATTCTAAAAGAATTTAAATAAAAAAAATAGAACGGTAATTGACGGTTACCATTCTACTCTAAAACTAAATATCGTTTTATAAACTTTTGCAATCTCTCAAGATTACAACCCAAATCACTAACTATATTGTAATCGAAAAAAAGAGAGATTGCAATAGGTTTATTTCCTATACCCTTTTTTACAAAAGTTCTTAAAGGACTTTAGTAACTAAAATTTAGCGTTTTGGGAATTCCAATCGCTAAAGTATAGGTTATGATGGGTGGAAGCTGACACCATCCGATAAACAAAACAAGGTTTAACTAGCCAATGCAAGTGAAATAGTTGCTCTTATATATTCATGATTAAATTACTCTTATTATAGGTCATGTAAGGTAATATATAAGTGTAGGTGCGTGACGACCAATAACCTTAAACAACAGTTACGGTGGTATTTTGGCTCGATAATTCGAGGGTAAAGCTAAGTAATTCAACATCTAGGACAAGATATGGATGGTAAAACTTAGTGCGAAAGCGTAATAATAAGAGTTTAAAGCGATTCCTATTCAACTCAAAACATTAGCTTTATAGTTATTTTACTTATGAGTTATCAAGAATTATTTGTTATTAACAATTATTCTCGGTAACTTGTAGGTAAAATAATTTTTTGGCTTAAACCTTTCAATCTAAAACATTATCCCTTGGCATAGCTTAAAGTCAAGTGTATAACTTAAAAAATACTTACTTAAACTAAAAGATAAGACAGTATAGAGGATAAGAGATAGGAGGTATAAAACAACCTTTGGTAAGACACTTAGGAGTATACACTTAAAGATAATAGATAAGGTAAATAAACCGATATTAACGGAAGTATATACTATAGTCAATCCATATAAACTAGACAAATCGTATAGGGTTAAAGCCCTGTTTTTACGAAGTTTTAATAAGACCGATAGGAAGGGTAAAATAGGAACGCTCAATTTTGAGCCTGTACTCGACATGATGTCGAGGACTCTTCAAATATAAGAAATTCAGATATAGTGATTAACGACTTCCGAAAATTAAAATCTCCAAACAGTCCTCAAATATATTGTAATAAATGTGCAAAAGAAAAAGAATTAGAAAAATATAAAAAATATAATAAAAAAAGAAAAAACCACTAAAGTAAAAACTCTGTAACCCAGTATTCATGCGTGTTTGAAAGTGGTTACAATTTTAACCAAATAAACAAAAATGGCTCAACCAAGCCGTTTATAAGGATTTTGAAAATGTATAAATGGAAAAGAACAAGAGGGAGACCTCGTAAAATATCAGCACAATGTTTAAGTGTGTATTAAGGAGGGTGAAAATCCTCCTTAAAATTTACCAAACAAAATAAAGAGAGTTACCTTAGAATTAAGGAAAACGTAAAGTAATGTAACCCTAGTCATATCAACGGATCACAAAGGTGATACGATTTTTCTTATAATGGAGGAGAAAAGAAAAAATAGGAATAATTGTTTGAAATAGAAAACCCAGTAAAATACGCATGGTTGAGCCATTTATAGGTATTTTATTAAATCTTAATAAAACAAGCAAAACCTTACAAAGCTAGTGATACCAACGGTTTGCAAGGTTTTAAGTTTAGGGATGTATGGTAGAGGGTATTTTTCTACTGAAATATTTTAAAAAAATACTTAAAAATATGGATTTTGGAATGGGTGTTAAATTTTAATAAACCGTTAAAATCCTTGGTATATCTAGGATTAAAGTATGTTAAAAATAAAAAAATCTTGGGAGTATAGGAGAAGAGCAACTTTTCAAGATTTTAATAAAAAAAGAAAGAACAACCACTAAAGTAAAAACTCTGTAAACCAAGTATTCATGCGTGTTTGAAGGTAATATTTTTTGAAAAAATACTGTGGTAATTATGGTAGGGTTATTGGTATCACTAGGTTTGAAGGTGATTTTAAGATTATAGGTAAGGGAAGGATAAAATCTTTCAACGTTGAAATATATTAAAAATTGCAAAGTGATTAGTATTTGCTAAAATCCTACAAAGTAGCTTGGTTAAGCCATTTATGAGCAATACTTTTTAAAAAGTTCGTGTGGTAATTATGGTAGAGAATAAGTATATATATTTTTTTAGTTACATATGTAACGTAAAATTTAAAAGAAAGGAATGTGGGGCGTATGAGCCAAAAAGAATTAATAGAACAATGTAAATATTTAATAGAATTTTATGGCACTACGCAACAATTTATTGCAAAGAATATAGGTGTTAGTAGGAATACAGTATCTTTATTTTTAAAAGAAGAAAGACAACTAGCTCCAACATTGGAAAATCGGTTAGAACGATTTTTAAAAGAAAGAATTAAATAATAAAGCTAATTAACTCGGTACTGTTTTGGTATCGGGTTTTTTATATATAATACTTAATTGTATTTTTCATTAATTTTGGGAATTTGTTAGTTGATATGGTTCAAATCCATCAGCCTTTATAAAAATGAAAACTAACTAGGAAGAATCACGCTTTGACGAAGAGATAAAACTTCCCTCGGTACACTTTTGTGTACTGGACTTCTAAAGTGTTGCCTATACACAATAAAATTATAGGCTTTAAAGTGCGTTTAAAGGCTCATATAGAGCTTTATATATAAAAGGTATAAATACTAGGGTATAGTCATTTGAACTCATATGAGGGCTTATACAGGCTATAAACTAAAAGAAAGGAAGATATAAACATGGAATTAACAGAATTAAATTTAACAGAAGAACAATTAACAGGAGTGCAAAATATTTTACAATCGGAAGGTGATAAGATCCGAACCAAGTATAATAAGCAAATTAAAGAATTAGAAGGTAAACTTCCCAAAGAAGTTAGCCAAGAAGAACTTGCATATAAAAAAGAAATAGAAGATTTTAAAAAGGAAAAAATGCAATTTGAACTATCTAAAAATTTAGAAAGTAAGGGTTTAAACTCTAAACTAGCAACGTATTTAAATACGCAAGGGGTAGAAGATTTAGAAACTTATTTAACAGAATTTGCAGATATCATAAATAAACAAACAAATAATTATAAACCAACTAACCATAATCCTATTGGTGGAAACATTACAAAGGAGGATTTTAATAAAATGGGAATAATGGAAAGAACAAATTTATATAATACAAATAAACAATTATACGATATATTAAGCAAATAATAAGGCTTCCTTTAATTTAAGGGGAGCTTTTTATTATACAAAAAATTATTTAGAAAGAAGGAATTTATATTATGGAAACAAACATTATAGTACCAGAAGTTTACGCAGGAATGGTTACAGAAAAAGTAAAAGGATTAGTTAAAATATCTAATTATGCAAAGGATTTAGGAGAATTAGACAACTTTGCACAAGAAGGGGACTCTATAACATTTCCTCAATTTTGTGCATTAGGAGAAGCAGAGATATTAGAAAGAGGTGGAAAAATAAAGGTAGAAGAATTAAGACAAAATTCTACTAAGAAAACTATTAAACATTATTCTAAAGGTGTTTTAGTATACGATATAGACGCTTTAACAGGAAAAGGAAACTTTTTAGAAAATGCAGTAATGCAACAAGCTAGAATATTTGCAAGGGCTAGAGATAAAGAAACTGTAGCAGATATATTAGCAAATACAGTTAATAAGTTTGCTACAGCAAATGCAGACGCTATAACAGAAAAGGAATTACATGGAGCTTTTGCATTATGGGGAGATGAACAAGATACAGATAGCTTTGATGCAATTATTGTAAATAGTAGATTATTACCAAGTTTCTACGACATGAAAGGTTTTGTATCTACAGATGTTACATATTCTAAGAATAATAATGGAATTATTAGAAATGGTGTAGTAGGACTATTCAGAGGTGTACCAGTTGTTTTATCTGATGTAGGCACATACGACACTACAAAAAACGAATGTATTACTTTTATACTTAAAAAGGGTGCATTAGGTTTTAAAGATAAGAAAGACGGTATTGATATAGAACTAAAAAGAGAAGGTGAGGATAAGGCTACAAAAGTATTAGCGGATGAAATATTTATAATAGGTCTTATCCAAAAAGATGGTGTTACAGTAGTTAGGAAAACAATAGCTTAATTAAAGGGTGGGTTCGCTTTGAACCTACCTTATTTTTTAATGCAAAGTGTAATTAAAGCGAAGTCAAATTTGAATACGGTCAAAGGAGGTGAATGGAGAAATGACACTTAGGGAAAGGATAGCTTATACTAGGACAATTTATAAACTTAGTCAGACCAATGTTGCAGACGCATTAGGAGTAAGTAGAAATTATATTTCCATGATTGAAAATAATAACGGTAATGTTGGAGCAACAACAGAAAGACTAGAAGAAATATTAAATATTATCTATAAACTAGGAGAAGAAAAGAAAAAAGGTAGATTACAGGACGTTTTAAACGACCTCAAAACAATAAATAAAAATAATAAAGAATAGAAAGGTAGGTGAATTTTAATTAATTTATCTATCTTTCTTTAAATGTACAATATGTACGTTTAGGAGAGAGTGTTAAAGGGAAACAAAGGAATAAATTCATAATAAAAGGTGTTAGAGAGAATAAATAAGAAGATTTCAAGTCCTTCAGAAAGACCTGAATAAATAAGAAATAGGAGAGTAAAAATTATGAAAATAATAATTATAAAAATTAAAAATATTAAAGAAATGATAGTTAGATTAATTAAATCTAATTATGTTAAAAGAGATAAAAGACAAATTTCCAGCTTGGTGCGAAGACACCGAAACAAAATACCAATTAATAATGTCAGATGATATAGACGCTTTTATGTGTTATCAAATGCAAAAATTGAACTATGGACGTGAATGTGAGTATTTTATTAATAGTTCTAAAGATAGAGCTTATAAAGGATATTACGGAGAAAAGACAGGAAAACAATATTTTTACAATACAGATAATGCAACTAATAAAACTAAAAATACAATCGCATTAGATTTTAGTATAAATAAAAATGTTAAAGCGTGGGATAATCATGTGGTGCATATAGGAAACCACGAAACTAATTATAATACTTTAAGTGCAAATATGAATCTTGTAAATAACATAAATAAGAACAATTATACACAAAAGTTTTGTATAAGTACATTTATTACAATGTTATCTTATTACGAGGTAAAGATCCAAAACTGGACACATGATGAATTGATTGCTTTATGTGGGATAGATGGATTATATCAACCATTTAAAAATTCTAAATTTATAGAACAAGGAAAAAAGAATTTACACTTGTTAGGATTTGATTTTTTAAGTGATTTTATACAAGAGAATTTAAAAGAAATAGAACAATTTGACCAAAAATATTATAAAAATAAATCCATATGGGTAAATAAAGATGGGTATTTAGAAACTAATTTAGATTTAGACAAACTATCTGATATTTGGGGTTTTAATATGGAACTACCAAAACAACAATTTAATTTAAAAAGGACTTTAGAGAGTAGAATTTTTGATACAAGCTACAGCAAGGAGCAATTAGAGAATAAATATAATAAAAAGATATTTAATATTGCATTAACCTATAGAAGTAGTGGTGTTGTTAGTTTTATAGGCTAAAGTAAAAGTAAGTTAAAGTCAAAAATATGAAAGGTGAGAATTTATGAAAATAAACAATAAAGAATTAATGGATATATTAGGAGTAAATATAAATAATCTAAAACAAATAAAGAAAAGAGGACTCCTTGAACAAAGGCTACAAGATAGAGGATATAAATTATTAGGACAAACTAAAGAAGGTAGACAAGTTTACTATGAATTAGAACAAGAAAATAATAATAAAGAAATACTAAATAATATTATATTCTATATGTTTGGAACTAGAGAATTTGAAAAGTTTTGTAAATATTATTTATATAGACTTGCAAATTTAGAAAGACCATTTACAACAGAATTATTAAGTAAGTTAGTTGGAGTTAGTAGAAAAACAATAGAAAAATGGGATAAAGCTATGGTAGAGAACAATATTCTGTCCAAGGAGGGTAAATGGTATATATCTATAGATTATTGGGAAGATACTGGGGAAACTTATAGGAATACAGATGTTTGGGAATACAATTCTTATACTAGAAATTTAAAAATAGCAAATTATAAAACTAAATCTGTACAAAAATATAAAATAGATAAAATAAACAAACAAGAATTAGAAATGTTAGAAGATAGTATGAATATAAGACGAGAAGTTATAAAAGATAAATTTGTATATTATGTTAGAAAATACAAACTAAAGAAAGGATATAAATTATCTTTAGACATAGTAAAACTAATAAAAGAAGTTTATAACAAAAACATAAAAAATTATTTTATTAATTTAATTTAGTACATAAATAATAGGAGTACAACGCTTACCGACTAATATATATATTATTAGTAGGTAACTAAAGTACCCCTATTAAAAACAAAATAAAAAAATATAATTATCCGACTTTGGAGGATAAGGCAAAGCCCTCAGGGCGTCCCTGTCTTGCAGGGTTGACTAAGGGTATGAACAATTAGAAAGTGCAAAATTGTACTATGTTCTTTACAGGAATAATAGTTCGACTTACTAAAAACAAGTTTTGGAGTCTTACTGATTATATCCTTGTTGCTAAAGAACCAAAGCAAATAATAAATTATATAAATAGAAAGGAAATGATGAATTATGATAAATTTAATAAATATTTTAATTGTATATGGAGTTGTATTACTTGTAATGGATGATATATCTTTAAGAAATAAAATTAAAAGGAATAAAGAATTTTATAAAATTGATAAAAAACTAGGTATAGAATTAGCTTTAGTAAATGCAGAAATGAATAAAATGTATGAAAAATATATTAAAAATTGTGAAGATATTCAAGGGAGGATTAAAAATGGCAAAGAAAACTAATACAATACAAAATAATGTTATTGATATATTAGATAATAAAAAATTATGGTACTTTGTAAAATGGTATCTTGATGGTGCAAAGGAGAATGAATGGGACAATGTAAGTAAAAATATAGGTGTTAAATGTACATATGATGAAGGAATTAAAAATTATTTAGATAGAGAAGATATACAAAAAGCTTTAATTGAAGTAACCAAGCTACAAAAGGATTTTAATTTAGTACAGATATATAACAAAATGTTAGAAAAGGCTTTAGAGGGCGATGTAAATAGTGCAAATTGGATAGTTAAGTTTTCTGAGTCTGATTTCTTTGGAGATAAATTAAATGAATTAGAGCAACTGATGGAGGGAGTGTCCTTGAGTGAATAATGCAGAGAAATTAAAAAAAGTATGGAATAATCCAGTCTTATGGATACAAAATTTCTTAAAGATAACAGATAAGAATGGGAAAGTAGTACCATTTATATTAAATCCAATGCAGAAAGATTTTATTAAAAATTTAGATAGTTATAATATTATTTTAAAAGCTAGACAAGGTGGCATGAGTGTTGCTATATGTGGACTAGCTATTTATTATGCAGTAACTCAACCAAACTCAACGTGCATGATGTTATCACATAATGATGAATCTACAAGAGCAATATTTAATAAATTAAAGAATATATATAATAGTTTACCAAGTACAATAAAATTAAAACTTATAAGGAATAACAGAGCTGAGTTACAATTATCTAATGGTAGTATTATTAGTTGTTCCACGATGGGACATACAGACAAATCAAGAGGAAATACATTGAAGCTATGTCATATATCAGAATTTGCATTTGTTAAAAGTGATATAGCCGAAAAACAATTACTTGCTATTGAACAAGCTATTCAAGCTAATGGTAACTTAATTATAGAAAGTACAGCCAACGGATTAAACCACTATAACATATTATATAATAAGGCTAAAAAGCAAGAGAACGCATATAAAGGATTTTTCTACAATTACATAGACACTTCATGTATGTTCTTAGATGAATATAAGAAGTATAAAAAGATATTTAAAAATATAAATGGACATGATTTTGGCACAGAAGATTTAACGGGGGAAGAAAAAGACCTCCTTAAAATTGAAGGAATGACACTTGATATATTGTGTTGGCGTAGGATGAAAATACAAAATAGTTCAGTAGAGGCTTTTAATCAAGAATTTCCATTAACTGATAGTATGGCATTTATAACAAGTGGACATTCTGTCTTTAACAATGAAAGAATAACTAATGTTTTAAGAGTATTACAATTAAATAAAGATAAATATTTAAAGAAATCTGAAATAAATGATTTACCAGTATGCAAGAAGTATTATGGTAAGTCTTTTTTTATGTACAAAAAACCAAAAGAGGGTGAAAAGTATTATATTGGTGTCGATTGTTCTGAGGGTGTAGGGAAAGACTATTCTTGCTTTGTTGTATTAAATAGAGATGGAGAAGAAGTTGCTATGTTTAAGGATAATAAGATAAAAGCCTACGCATTTGCAGAATGTATAAACGAGATTGGAAGATATTATAATAAAGCGTATGTAACAATAGAAACAGCTTCGGCAGGTAATACAGTAATAGAGAGATTAAAACATACTTATAAATACGTCAATATGGCTAAATACAAGGCGTTTGATGAATTTAATAGAGTTAAATGGAGAGTTGGTTTTGATACTAATTCTAAGACGAAAGGGCTTATTATCAATGATTTAGTTGAGTGCTTTGATAAAGGACAAATTTGTATAAACTCTATAGATATATTAGAAGAAATGAAGGTATTTGAAATAAAAGACAATAACTCTATGGGAGCTATGAACGGCTATCACGATGACGGAGTAATGTCGTTAGCACTTGCATTAAGTGGAGTTAAGTCTAGGATTTATTATAAATGGAGATAGGTATTCGCCTTTAAGGCGAATGTTTTTCGGATTTTTCCGAAATACATAGAAGGACTAGACAATTTTGGACACTCGTCATTATGAAGAGTGATGTGTTTAAACGCATGGTTGTACAATTCGTCTTTAAAATCTAGTGTCGCAGAGAACGACACGTTAAAGGAATCGACAATCTTGTCGATAGGTACTAAATTGTGGGGCAACCAACAATTTATTATTGAAAAACAAAAAACAAACTAAAAAAGGAAAAGTTGAGAAAGATAAGATTTCATTTCTTACATTCTTAACAATAATTAATCTTATTATAACAATTATAAATGGCTTATTCACACTGTTTGATAAGATAATTAAACACTAACTTATAGGGAGGAAATATTCCTCCTTCCTATAAAATCCTTTTTAGTTTGTTTTAAAAAGAAACCTAAACATCTAAAGAAGATATCACCAACCACGAAGATATCTTCTTTAATATTATTATATTACCAATTTATTGTTAATTCAATAGCTAAATAATCACTCAAGGGGAATTTCACCTTCTCTAAAAGAATTTGCAATGGCTTAAAATTAAGCTTGTCGCTTTTCAAATTCGACATAAGTGTCCAATTTGGGGAGTAATAAATTATTTAAATTCCTTAAAGGAAATTACATACTAAAATTTTAGTAACCAATAGATTTAAAAACTACCGTCAGATTTTCGGACACAAAAGAAAAATCAAAGGAGGATAATCCTCCTTTGATAGAAATATAAATAGAAAGGAAATGATAAGATGAAATTAGAAAAATATATAGAAAAAGTTTACAAGAATGATCCATTATGGTTTACAGAGGAGGTAAAGAAAGGTAATAATGCGACTAGAATTGCTAAAACATATGATAATATAAATTATCTCCATGGACAACATAAAGTATTAAATAGGAAGGATATTAAATATAAAGAACAAGAATATAAGGTTAAAAAGCTAATATTAAATAATGCAAAGACTATTTGTAATTTTCACAGTACATATTTATTAGGCAAACCAATTAGTTTAACTGGAAGTGAAAAGCTGTGTAAAGAAATGCAAAACATATACAATTATGGGGGCTATAATAATATAGATTTTAGTATTGCAGATAAATTAATTAAGTTTGGAGATAGCTACGAATACATATATAAAGATGGAGATAATATTACAAGTAAGATAATAGGAAATGAATGTGCATATCCAGTTTATTCAGATACAGGAGAATATATTGCATTTATAGAATATTGGTGCAATTTAGAACATATTAGTTATTATAATATTTATACAAAGGAGAGTGTTACTTGTTGGAGCAACGAAGGAGGAACACTACATATAACAGAACAATATAATAATATTAGTGGACTACCTATACATTATAAAACTGTAAATGATTATGATTATAGGGAAGGAGAAGGCTTACTTGTTAATATAATACCAATACTAGACGAGATAGAGGACTTATTATCTAAGATGGGGGATAGTATATATACTTTATCTCTAAGTCCATTATTAATTAGTATGGGGCAAGTAAATACAGAAGGAAGTATGGATGCCGATGGCGTTGGTTACAATATTACACTAGAAGGTGGTGGAGATATGAAGTATGTTCATAGTGAAATGGATTATAACTCTATCAAATATTACTTAGATACTATTCAAAACAATTTAAATATGTGTAGTTATTTACCTTCTATATTAGGTGGTAATGGTAATATAGCTAACGTATCAGAAGTTAGTTTAAAGATGTTGTATAGTTTAGCAGATGTATACGCTATGTTAAATGAAAGAGTTATGAGAGAAGGATTAAACAAAAGATTTAATGTTATTAGGAAGTTGATAAAAGAAGAAAGTAAAGAAGAATATATTAATGTAACATTTAATTATAGCAGACCACAAAATGCAAGTGAATTATTAGATAATCTTACAAAACAGTTTAATATGGAAGCTATAAGCAAGGAAAGTATTATAGAACAAAGTCCATTAACAACAGATAAGGTTATGGAATTGGAAAGAATAAAGAATAATTCTAATGGTTCTAATGGAACTGATAGAGAATAACTAGGGAAAGAGTTCACCGAGCTTAAAGGCTAATCTTTTAAAAGGATTGGCAATGGGTACAAAATTGTACTTAGTATTAGTGTAGTAATTAATGTGTGGTTATTCAATGATAATCAATATCAATAAATACACATATTTTATACTACACTAATATAAACAATATTTTAGGTTATATAGTTCAAAAAATGAACAGATATAACTAATACAGAATAAATATCAAATAATAATTATTATCAATTAAACAACTCAAAATACTCTAAAAAGTAAGGAAATAATAAAAGAATATTTATACAAAAAATAGTGTATATTTGCTCTTTTATACATGAATTATTCATTAATTTTATGCAATATTAATACGAAATTATGTGAGTTTTATTACAAAGTCAACTCATAACTCTATAAACCTAGTAAAATCAATACTTACAGCCTTATATGGTATCAAATAACGGTTGCACAAAATAATTGATTTAGTGAAATCCAATTACGGAAAAATTTTATTTCCCGAAATAAATCATACTATAATAGGGGTGAAAAAAGTCCCAGCAATATTAAGGTTGGGAAATAATTTTGCTTAAAAATGTGTAAAAAGTCCATTACCCCTTTTATAATTGAGGGTGTTTATCTAATACAAAAACCACCCACAGATAAAAATAGCTTTTAATTTTAAAATGTTCTTAAAGGACAATATGGGATAATCTAGGTATGGAATGGGTACAATATGGGATAAATAAGAACAATTTAGAACAGTAAAAAATAGAGTCAAATTACAACTTTGATAAAAAATTATTAGGGGGGTAAGTAGAGGTATTTAGGTGTTGTCTTTAAAGTAAATGGCAAGGAAAAAACAAGTACAAAAGAAGAAGGATAAGAAAGAAGAGTTACAATATAAAATGTTAAAACTCACTTTCTTATTAACAATATTAAATATCTTAAATGTATTGTTTAACCTGATATACAATATAATAGATAAGATATTTAAATAACTAAATAGGAGATAAGAGTTAGTGGCTCTTATCTTCTTAAAAATATTCTTTGTACTTGTTTAATTCTTATTATAATACCAATTTATTACTAATTCAATAAATATCTATATACCATACTCAAACTTGAGAACGCTTAATAATTTAATACAATACTATATTAATATACTAATGATGAAAGGACAAATAATATGATAGAAAAGTTTTGTATGTGTAGTCTAAATTGGGAAGAATGTATTTGGAAAAGTTATAGTAATAAATCTTTTAATAAAAATGGAGAAATGTATGGGAATCATATAAAGTATTTAGAACTATTTAAAAATTTAGGATATATAAACGGAAAAAAGAATGATAAATTATTATTAAATTTTGTAAGGAAAAAATATGATTGGGATACTTGTTGTTATCAACATATCAGTAAACTTATTATAAGTGAAGTATTTGATGAATATGAAATATTTAAAGATGTATCAGTATTTTCTTGTATAATGTGGTATTTATGTTGGTCTTTTGGAGATCCAAGTAATAAAGATAATTTACTAGAAGAAATAGTATTTGAAAAATTTTATCAAGAAATTTTATTAGCACATAAAACTGAAATGAAAAAAAGAGAAAATACTGTAATAAATATGAAGAAAAAATTTAGAAAAGCTACCGTTAAAGTGAGAACAACACAGAGTCCATTTAGAAAAAAATTAATTAATAAGTATAAATGTTGTCAAATATGTGGTTTGAATATAGCTGATTTGTTAAAAGCTAGTCATTCAAAACCATTCAAGGATTGCAATTATAAAGAAGGTATAGATGAATATAATGGATTACTTCTTTGTAATAAACATGATGGTTTATATGATAATGGATATATAAGTTTTAACAATAATGGGCATATAATTATATCTGAAAGAATAAATAAAGAAAATATGAAAATACTAGCCTTAACACATGATATTAAAATTCACTTTGAAAAAGAAAATATAAAATATATAAAATATCATAGAGAAAATATATTTAAATAAAGGATACATAATACTTTTATAGAATTATTTTCTATAAAGGGGATGAAATTTATGAATAAAGAAGATAGAATTATTGAATTATTAGAAAGGATATTAGAAGAAGTTTCTAGTATTCAAACTAATACTAGTTGGAACGACAATCATTTAAATGATATTAAATCTGGAGTAGAGAATATTGAAAAACAATTAAAAAAAGAAAATTAAATATATCAGTTATATCTATCTTTTAGGATTACGTTTTAGTAGTCCTTTTCTTTTGTCTTATTTGTAGTCAATGATTATGGTAATTGACACAATGATACTTTACCTATGGTTATTATAGATATAATCAGATGTATAAGTTCCTAATAAGAAAGCGTAGCGTTAGGGGTGAGAATTGTATGGGAATTCGCCGACTGAACGGAATCCACTTTTTACCAATATAAATAGAAAATATTAGAAAATGAAAGGAATGATAACATGACAAATTTAGAAAGATTAAAACTAGAATTATCCAATAAAGAATATTATACCGATACAGAATACCAAGTATTTTTAGAAGAAAATAACTTACTTGCTACAGGAGTGTATGTTAAAAAAGATAACCAAGTCAATTTACTAGAAACAGTTGTTTCTATTTTGGAAACACTTGCAAATGATGTTGATATCATGCGAAAAATTGATACTAAAGATATTACTTCTATAGACCAAGCTAGTAAATACTTAAATACTAGAATATACAATATAAACAAAAAAATATTAGATTTAAAAGAGGAGCAAGAAGAAAAACAAGGCAATATAAGACCAATCTTCTTTAATAGATAGGAGGTTTAAGAATGGATAATAATAAAAGTATATATAATGTAATAAAAAAATCCATAGAAGATTATGGACAACCTATTGCAATAAATATTCATACAGATAGCTCTATAGATTATAATAAGAAAGCCTTAGTTAAATATAAAAATCAAGCTGTACAAAGTAACAATATGATGATTGAATTGCAGGATGAATATTTATTTATAATGTTAGATAAAATTAAATATGATGAATATATATACTGGAATAACGCTTATTATAAAGTTATTAGTATAGATAATACAATTCCTAATATATATAAGGTTTATTGTAAATTTAATAATATAATCGAAGAAAAGGTAGATAAATACACTATCATTTTGAATGATATAAGTTTAGATGTTGGTTCTACCATACAACTAAATCCAATTTATATGAAAAATGGAATTGAAGTAAAAGACGTTACTTGTAATTATACTATTGCAGATAGTATAATCGCCAATTGTGGCGAAAATGGATTAGTTAATGGTATAAAGGAGGGTTCTACTACGATTACAATAAACTGGGAAGGAATAACCAAAACAGTTCACGTAAACGTGAAACCGACTGCCCAAATAGATTATAAAATTGATGGTATAGATAAATTTAAACAAAAAACACAAGCAACTTTTACAATAAATCCTATGGTTGATAATAGTAGATTAGAAATTGATCCTATTGATATTCAATGTGATACTGTTAAGGTAATTAGTCAAGATAATGGAACAATAACTTTATATGGTAATCCGTTATATAGTGATACTGAATTTACTTTATATGCGTATGTAGGAGATAAAAAGGTTGCAAGTAAAGTAATAATAGTAAGTAAAAGATAGGAGGTAAAATAAATGGATATAAATAATTTAATACAGACTTTTGGATTTCCTGTTACTTGTTGTATAGTAATGGGATTTTTTATTTATAAAATGTGGGATAAAATATCTTTAACTTTAGATAAAGTAACACAAACAAATAGTGAATTAGTATTAACAAATAAATCTTTAATATCTAATATGGACACTAAAATAACTATAATAGAAGATAAAATTGATGAAATTTCTAAAAAAATTAAATAAACAATTATTGACAATCAGTGTAAAAAAGGTATATCATTATAGCAATAAAGAATTTTAAGATTAAACCAATATATTATGAGTAAAAACATATAATTAATATAAAGTTTAATTTACATTTTAATATAAAGAAAACCTAGTGTTATCAAGGCTTTAAGCTATTAATAAACTATTTGGATATACTATCCACAATGATAAAGGCAAGCCTACAAATAGTGAATTTATCGCTATTATCGCTGATAAATTAAGACTTAAAAATAAAGTATCTTAATTAGCTTGGTTGACACGTTTTTATTAATAGTAACAAATTAATTAAAAGATAAAGTTTTATTTTATTAAAAATAAATATGATAAGCAAAAACACCTCTAATATATTGATTTTAGATTAATATATTAGAGGTGCTTTTTTATATTTAATTTTGTGAATGATTTTTGATATAAGATTTATGCATATTTCCAAAAGAAATAGATACTGCAATAGTACAGATAATACTTAAAACACCTAAAATTATTTCCAAATGAATAACCTCCTTAAAATGTTAAATAAGTAAGAAATTATTTTCTTTAATTATATCATATGAGTTTAAATAAAATAGATCAAATTATAAAGTTGATATTGTATTAAATATATATCATAAATTTTCTATATAAGTTTCTCACTATAATGATTAGTAATATCATTTATGAATATTATAAGATTTATATTAACCAATAAACGCTATTTCAAGTTAAATATTTTGATTTTTATAAACTTAAGATTTCGTAAGAATTTTTTAAAATTCTTGTAAATTCTATTTTCTACAATAAAGTTACGATATTAGAAAGGAAGTAGAAAATATGAAAAAAGGATTTAAAAAGTTTACATTAATGATAATAATAATAATTTGTGGATTTTACAGTATGGTAAAAGATACAGTGCCAAATTTGGTAAGTTTAAGTGTTATAGGATCAGAATTTAGTTTAGATGATGAAAAAGATAAATCATTAAAAGTAAATAGTGATAATATAAAACCAGACAAGTTATTAGTGAATAAAAACAATGGTTTAAGTTCAGACTATATACCAAAAAATTTAAGTATACCTAATATACCATTTTCAGATAGTTCAGATCATGAAGAAAAACATGTAGCAGGAATTATTGTAAATCCGTTAGAAAACTTGGTCAATGCAGCTAAAAAAGAAGGAATAATACTATTTGGAAATTCGGGATATAGATCTTATGATTCTCAAAAAAATGTTTATAATAATAGAGTAAGATCTCAAGGAAAAGCTCTTGCAGATGCATATGTAGCCAAACCAGGGTTTAGTGAACATCAAACTGGGTTATGTATTGATATTACTAATAAAGATAAATATTTTGTAGAAGGAACAAAAGAAGCAGAGTGGCTTGGGCAAAATTGTTATAAATTTGGTTTTATTATAAGATATCCAAAGCAAAAGAAAAATATAACGAATATAGAATATGAACCTTGGCACATTAGATATGTTGGGAAAGAAGCTGCTAAATATATTTATAACAATAAAATTACGTTAGAAGAATACTTAGGTAAATAATTGGATAATTTAAGGGGGGAAGAGAAAAATGAATAATAATATTCTTGTAGTAGATGATGAAAAAGAAATTAGAAATTTATTAGAAATAAATCTTACAAATGAAGGATATAATGTGCTTAAGGCAAGTTGTGGAAAAGAAGCTTTAGAAATATTAGAAAAAGAAGAAGTTAATTTAATGGTTTTAGATATAATGATGCCAGATATGGATGGTTTAGAAGTTTGTAAAAGAGTAAGAGAAAAGTATAGTATACCAATTCTTATGCTAAGTGCAAAAGTAGAGGATATGGATAGGATACAAGGTATTATGACTGGTGCAGATGATTATGTATGTAAGCCTTTTAATCATTTAGAACTTACAGTTAGGATAAGAGCATTACTTAGAAGAACGTATTTTTTTAATAGTAAAATTCAAATTTCAGATGATACAATAAGAATTGAATCAATGATTATAGATAAGAAACAACATAAGGTAACAATAGATGATAAAGAAATAGATTTAACAGCAAGAGAATTTGAAATTTTATATTTATTAGCTAATAATAAAGGAAGAGTTTTTAGTGCAGAAGAAATTTTTGAAAAGGTGTGGAAAGAAAGATATTATCAATCAAATAACACTGTTATGGTACATATGAGCAGGCTTAGAGATAAAATAGAAAAATATATGGAAGGTAGTAAGGTAATTCATACTGTGTGGGGAGTTGGGTATAAAATTGAAAAATAAGAAATTATACAAATATTATCTAATATCATTAGGAGAAATATTAATAGCTTCAATATTAAGCCTTATAATAGCGTATATAATTAAGAAAGTATTAAGTTATTTATATATAAATACTGGAAGTAATTTTATTTTTTATTTTTGGGAGTTTGTAAGAGAAATTAGACGTGAATTAGGTGTTGAATATTTTAATATAATAATTGGAACAATATTATTTACAGTATTTTATTTTATGATAACCTCTAGAAAAGCTAAGAATCTTATAGCTATTATAGATGAAACTGAAACAATGTCTAATGGTGATTTGGATAGAATAATAGAAATTGAGTCAGAAGGAGATATGAAAAAGTTAGCAGAAAATATAAACAACATATCAAGACAACTTAAAGATATAACAGTAGCGGAAAGAAATGCACAAAAAACTAAAAATGATTTGATAACTAATGTTTCGCATGATTTAAGGACTCCATTAACTTCAATAATAGGATATTTGGAGCTTATTGATAATGATAAGTATAAAGATGAGGTAGAACTTAGATATTATGTTAATATAGTATACGAAAAATCTAAAAGCTTAAATCTTCTTATAAATGAATTGTTTCAACTTACTAAAATGCAAAATAATACTATTAATTTAGATAAAACTGATATTAATTTAGTTGAATTATTAGGTCAAGTAGTTGCTTGTTTTGAATGTCAATTTAACAGTGCAGATATGCAATCTAGAATTAAATTTTCAAAAGATAAGTTAATAATAAATGCAGATGCAGGAAAATTAGTTAGAGCATTTGAAAATCTATTATCTAATTCAATTAAATATGGAAAAGACGGTTATTATGTTGATGTAATAACAAAAATTGAAAAAAATATGGCAGTAGTTCAAGTTATAAATTATGGTCAGTCAATATCATCAATAGATTTACCATATATATTTGATAGATTTTATAGAGTTGAGAAATCAAGAAATAGTAGTATAGGTGGGTCTGGCTTAGGATTAGCTATAACAAAAAACATTATAGAATTACATAATGGTACTATACAAGCTTATAGTGATGATAATAGAACTATCTTTGAAGTGAAATTACCAGTCAAATAGACATTATAGATAATTCTGAGAAGTATTTATAAAGGATTAAAAAATATTTAATTTATATAAAATGAAAATGATAAAAAATATCAATTGAAAATTATTATTGACTAGAATATGGTGTAATGATATTATAATAGAGTATTATTTAGGCAAATAATTAAAATAAAGGAGGATTAAAATGATACTTATTATCTCACTATTATTTTCATTGATATTTTATTTAATATTAAATAGACAGATAAAGAAAAAATCATGGATTTTTTATATTTTAATGATTATTTTAACAGGATTTATAATCTATTATTATAGAGTAAAAATGTATGAAGTATATCCTGAATGGATTACGACATATCTTATAGGTCCATTTAAAAGAGGTGCTTTTTCAACTGCAACATTTATTATTGTTATGTATTTAGGAGCAATTAAGAAAAATACTACAATAGCAAAAAAAATGTTTAGCATAAGAGGAGAAATGTCTATAATAGCATGTATTTCAACTTTAGGACATAATATAGTTTATGGAATATATTATTTTCCAAAATTATTTTTAAATCCACAATCATTACCTAAGTTACAATTAATAGCTGCATTATTGACTATAGGTATGATATCAATTATGTTACCACTTTTTATAACATCTTTTAGATGTGTAAGAAATAAAATGAAGGCATCTACTTGGAAGAAGATACAAAGAATGGCCTATGTATTCTTTGGAATGATATACATTCATGTAATGGTATTATATTCTGGAAAGCTTGATAAACATATAAATGACATTATAATTTATACTGTGATTTTTGGAACTTATGCATTTTTACGAATAAGAAAGTATATGATGAGCAGAAAAAGAAAATTAGAAATACACAGAAATAAGCTTGCAGCATTAAGTTAGAGACTTTTAAAGCAGATAATAAATTTAAAACTAAATATATTTAAATTATAAAGATAAGAAAAATAAAGTTGGACAAGAATTAACTGATAAGAAAAAGCACAATAAAGAAAATTATAATAATTTAAAGAATAAACATTTCTAGGGATTATTTTAAGGACTTAGTACAAATTGTATTAGGTTCTTTTTTAGTTATAGTTTTAAATAAGATACATAATATATTGGATTTAAAAGCATAAATCTCTTTCATATATTATATTATACTGAGAGGGGGTAATAAGATGAGAAGATTAAAATTAGCAAAGGGAATGGTAATTGGATTAGTAGCACTTTTAGTAGTAGTGTTGAATTCTATAGGAGTAAGTGCTGAATGGAGACAAGATAATAATGGATGGTGGTATTCACAAGAGAGTTCTTATTATACAGGGTGGAAACAAATAGGGCACAAGTGGTATTATTTTGGACAAGATGGTTATATGAAAACAGGTTGGATAGAGGAAAATGGACGTTGGTATTATCTTTATTCAAATGGAGAAAAAGCCTTTAATACTGTTATTGATGGGTGTGAATTAGATAAGGAGGGATGTTGGAATATGCCATCTAAAGAAGCAAATGAAGCAAGAAACTTAATTTTAGAAGAAGATAGTAATTTTATTTCTAAGAATGCTAAAGAGTATGGAGCTAAATTATCAACAAGATATAGTGAAGGAAATATTAATAATTTTATAGTTAATGATAAATGGAATTTGCCAGTAGAAGATGTATACGTATTTAATCTTGTTGATAGTAGTGGTGAATATGAGATTTGTGGTTATTTGGTTGGCAAAGAAAGCAATAATATATATTGCATTCCACATCAAGGAGGACTTCCAATATACCAAATAAAAAATAATGAAATAGTAAAAACCTACAAATGGCTTGGTAATGATGCATACCCTTATGAATGGCGTTGTTAAACTTAATGTTAATTAATTAAAAGTCTATTTTTAAAACAAACAAATTTCAGTTTGACATTATACTAGTAATATCAACAGTCAGTTAAAACGTAGGAAAATAAAAAATAGCTATCATGCCAATGATAACTATCAAAAACTAAATACAGTTTTACAAATGCTTTGCAATCTCTTTAAAGAAAGAGATTATATTTAGCCCGTGACTTAATTGTAATTCAAAGAAATAGAGATTGCAAGTGGTTAATTTTTCAAGAAAACTACTATTAATTTTAAAAAATATACCTGTTAAAATTTAAGTCAAGTTTTAATATTCTTCATATTTATGCATAATAAAAAGCAGTATTATGTTATACTGCTTTATTTGTTATATATTAAATTTATTAATTAGATTTTTTATAAAATTTTCTTTTTAAAAGATACTCAACTGTTACAAATATAGAAACAAATATTAAGCATTCAAATTCGAATAATGAGTTGCTTATAGAGTTGATTTCAGAGTCATTTAATATTAATAATATAGTATTAACTATTAGTATAAACAAACCGCTACAAATCCATATAACACCGCAATTTTTATTTGCTACAATAAATGTATTTGTATTCTTAGTTATATTTGTTTTTGGAGTATCTGAAACTCCTGAAAACATCATTACTATAGGTGTTATTAAATCTAAAATTGAATTAATTTTCTTAGAGGGACTAATAGTGTATAACAATCCTATTGCAAACATTATTGTAGGTATAGTAATATTACAAATTAAAATAAATATATCCATACAATTTCACTTCCTTCACTGATGTATAGAGAACTTTTTCTAATTACTATAAGTTGATTATACCATATTTTGTAAAGGAATTTAACTAATGTTTCTGTCCTTTCAAAATTTGCTCCTATATAATTAGATAACATATAGTGAACTTAATAATTTTTTTATAGATCATAAATTTAAAATAAATATTATATTATAATTTAGCTATATGTTAATTATAAGATTAGTTTACATATAATTAAATAAATATTACTTCTAATAAATTTTATAGATTTTAAAATATGATATAATAAATGGTACAATTATGCAAAATAAGAAAATTATTATTATAACAAAGGGGAATAATATGGCTACTGATAAAATGTTTGTTGTTGGTGGAATAATAGCAGTAATTGTGGTTAGTGGATGTGCTGCAGGAGGAGCAATATTAGCTAGTAATATGCAAACTAAGAATGTAGAATCAGAACCTGTTCAATCTACGGCTCCAGTTAAAGAAAAACTTAATGGCTGGCAACAAAAAGGGGATAACTGGTATTACTATAAAGATGACAAAGAACAAAGTGGATGGCTACAAGATAAAAATAGCTGGTATTACTTAGGCAATGATGGAAAGATGAGATCTGGTTGGATACAAGATCAGGAAAATTGGTATTATTTAAATAGTGATGGAACTATGGCTACAAATACAACCATAGATGGATGTTATTTAAATGAAAAAGGGTTGATAAAAGAAACACCGAAACCTAAAAAAATTGAGGAAAGTAATAAGACGTCTGATAAAGTAAATAATGGGGTTACAAATGCAGAAGAGGCTTTAAATTTAATTTATTCAAATGACAAAGTTAATAGTCAATTAACTTCTCAAGGTATATGTACAAAAGAACAAATAAACCCTGAACTTAAAAAATATTTTCAAGGATTTCAACTTAATGAATCAGTATATGTCTTTTATTTATATGATATGGATACTGGAGATGCAGTATGTATATATTATGTTGGAAAAGATACTGGAAATGTATATAAGAGAAAAGGTGGATATCATCAATTAGATGATGCAGTTTTAATTAAAAATAATCAAGAAATAAAGACATATAAGTGGATTGATCCTTGGGCAAATCGTTAAAGATAATCCAAAGTAAGAAGAGTTAATTAAATTAAGAATTTAATATAGCCATCCGTATTTGAGGATGGCTATAATTAGTTATAATATTATTCAGATAATTCCTTAATTTCTTTGTAGCTGTTAAGATCTGTATAAAGTTCAGCTTTAATCGGATTACGTTTTGTAATCTTAATTTTATAAAGATAGTATACAAATACTGCAATGTTTGATATTAATGCTAATAAGCTTACAATAAATAGAGGAGTTGAATTATGTGATGATTTAACTGCAAATTGTGATTGATCAATAAAGCTTGGACAGGTCATTGCAAACATACACCATAATGCAAGCGTTTGTGCACGATGCTGTAACCAAGCTCCTTTTCTGATAAAGAAAGCTGCAATTGTAGGAGCTAAAAGTAATGCTAAACCACAGTACCATGCATGGTCAGGTAAACAATTGTATGTGTATGCAAAGTTCCAAATATCATATGCTATAATCCAGAACCAAAGCATATCAGGCCATAACATATCTTTACTCTTATCTTTACTTATACATATTCCAAACCAACCTGTAATTGTAATAATATTTAAGATACCAGCAATTCCATTCATAACATTCCAGGAACCACTTACTGTCATCATGCCTTCAAATATTTCTTTGTTAAGATGTAGTCCATAAATTTGAAAATCACGTGCTACTGCTTCACAAATATTAATTGCTAAAATTAATGGTGGGAAACATAAAGCCCATTTTTTGCTACTTACACCTTGTACATGTCTAATTATCCAGAAGCCAATACACCCTGCTAGTGCTGAGTATACTTTAGCATAGTGAAACCAATCATTTACGCTTGTACCTTCAGTAGTTTTTGGCCATACAAAAAAGGTGAGAATTAATGGTACTATTATAAAGAGAAATATCCCCCCTAATTTAGATCTACGCCCTAATTCATTTAGTCCAATCAACGCCAAAAATACTACTAGCAACATAAGCCAGTTTGTAATAGGCTGTGATTCAAAAAAAAACATAACAAATCCCCCTTAGTAAAAAATACAGTTATTTTAGTATTTTTCAACCCAATTTTTTATAATGACTAGTATTATTGTACGTATGTATAAGAGGATTTATGACTTTGCTTTGATAAATCGCAAACAATACTGTGTATATTTGCTAGTAATTATGAAGAAATATGTAATATGTTTCTTTTACAATATGCAATATTTTCAGAGATTTATTTAATAATAGAATTTTTAATTAAATATATAATTTACTTTGATTTATATTAAAAAATATTTAATTTTTAGACTGTTAATCTTTACGCAAAAGTAAAATTAATATATATTAATAGAGGTAAAATTAATTTATACAAATGATTAGAAAAGAGGCAACATGAGATTAGATAAGTTTTTAGCAGAGTCATCAATTGGAACAAGAAAAAATGTTAGAATTTATATTAAAGACGGAGCTGTTAAAGTTAATGGAAAAGTTATAACAGAGCCATCAATAGAAATTAAAGAGGATACTGATATTATTGAATATCTTAATAAACTAGTTACTTATAGAGGTAAAGTGTATTATATGTTTCATAAACCCGGTGGATGTATTACTGCAAGAAAAGATGAAACTAATAAAACAGTATTTGATTTTTTTAATGAGGTAAACATGAATGGAATATTTCATGTAGGAAGATTAGATAAAGACACAGAAGGCCTATTGTTATTTACTAATGATGGAGAGTTTAATCATCAATTAATGTGTCCAGAAAAACATGTTGAAAAGAAATATTTTTTTATTGCATTAGGTTCATTAGATAAAGAAGATATAAAAAAAATAGAAAATGGGATTTCTATTGGAAAAGAGGAAGAAATAACTAAGCCTGCAAAAATAGAAGTAATAAAATCTGGAATGTATGAAGATTTAGAAGAGGAATTTGACATTAGAAAGTTTTATAATATAAACTCAAACTTTTATGAACAACCTGTTGTTTCTGGATATCTTACAATTTCAGAAGGACGTAAACACCAAGTAAAGCGTATGTTAAAAGCAGTTGGTTGCTATGTAATATATTTAAAAAGAATTTCTATTGGAGAATTAGATTTAGATAATTCACTCAAAAAAGGACAGTATAGAATACTTTCAGAAGATGAAATTCAAAAATTATTAGGAAAATGTATTTAAATAGTAAATATTATCAATTAGTTGTACACCTTTTGTATAAATATTTTATAAATCATATACAAAAGGTGATTTTCCTTTTATATAAAATCAAAATTAGTAAAATAGCTACTGAGCAAATATGAAATTTGCTCAAATAATTATTATTTTTAAAGTTGATTAATTGTAATGTCTTTACCTCTAGATACAACTTTGTTTATATTTTCTTGATTTCTTTCTTCATATGATTTAACTTTAGTTTGTGACATACCATTATCATTTGATTGCTGTATTAATTTTTCCTTTTTATTCTTTCCCACTTTAAATCATCTCCTTTTTTATAGTATTAGTATTATAAATAAGAGTTATACTTATAATTTTTTATTTAAATATCTAATAATTGGAATTCTGGATAAATTATATAATTAACAAACTTTATTAGAGCCTATATATTTTATTACTTAAATTAACTAAATAAAAACATGTAAATCTAAATAATTGTAAAAAATAATATATAAATCTATTTTTTGAATAAATATAAAGTAATGTAAAAATAATCCGATAGTAAAGTGTGTTATTTTTGTTATTTAATTTTTAAATGAAAAGTAAAATAACAAAAAAGTTAATAACAGAAGGGAAAATAAATATATGGGTATATTTAACAAAATATTTAATAGAAGTAACAAAAGCTTAGTAGAAAAGTTAACTAATGATGAAAAGGTTCTCGAAGTGCTAAATAGAACAATAGAAGATAGTGAAATAGATAATGGAAGTCTACATATTAAAGATATAGATTTAACAATAGGAGCACATGTGGCACAGGTAAATAAGGGATTTATTCAAGTTATATTTATACTTAAACATAAGATTTTTGATGAAGATTTTATTGAATCTGTAGCTGGAATTGGAAATGATATTAATACTGCGATTGAATATGCAGTAGCTAGTTTTTCTTTATCATCATTATGTGGATTAACGCATGCATTAAAAGATGAAGATGGAGAGAAAGTAAAAATAAAATATTGTGATAAGATAAATGAATTTAAACTTTACAAAAGTTGCTTAACAGCTCAAGGCACAAGAGTGGCAGGTGAGTGTATAGATTACTGGGATCTTTTGGGGTATGAAATAAAAAAACGTTTAGGGAATAAAAAGGTTTATTATATAAAGATATATGCATCTAAAACAGGAGAGTCAATTAATTGTGAATGTAGAATAAATGGAAAAGTTAATATTTATATAAATGAAATTATCAATAAACATATTAATGAATGGAAAATTCAGGATACACTATATTCTGAAAAACAGTTTTTTGTTTTAATTCAAGTGGACAGTACATATACACCATATAAGTTTACTCAACAACAAATTAGCAACATAACTATGAAAGCATTGGATTTATATAAAAAATGTGATTCACAAGAAAGATATGAAAATTTATATATTCAAATTTTTAATTTCTGTAATGATATTACATTAGCTAATGATTTATTCTGTTTTATACCAGAGATTTTTTGTGAACTCTTATTTCCAGAAGTAAAATATTCAGAGAAAATTATACTACTTAGGGAACATGAAAAGATTGAATTATTTAAAGAGCAGCTTATGTCTTATTATATGATATATAATCTTATTCAAAGAACTATAAAAAATTCATATTATGAAAAAGATGAGTTAATGAATATAGTTTCTAAAAGTGCATCTTTTAATGTGATTAATCAGGCTTTAAATAATGGAAGTGAAATGAAAGATTTATGTATGAATGCTTTATCATTTAATGTTGTAAATGAGTATAAGATTTTTTAGTTAGTAGATAAAAATTCTGAACAAGTGTTAGTAATTGATTAGTCTTATAAAAATTTAGGGTATACTTCAGATATTCAAGATTTATTTTTTGGAACTTTCACTGTAATGGATGAAAAGCAGAAGTAGCAGTAGCAGATTTATATCCATTACTAGTATCAAATGCTCCTAAACCAACTCTAGTAGGGGGAACATGTAGCAATACTATGAGTGCTTATGGATTAAAAAATAAAACTTCGTATGTATGCAGTTAAAATATATACTATATTTTAATGTTATGATATAATGATTTTACCAAACACATACATGCGAGGTGAAAAAAATGGATAAATCAAATGAAATGTTTGAACTTATGACTAGAATTTATGCAGAAGTTCAAGGAATAAAATCAGATGTTAATGATATCAAGATTGAGCAGAATAATACTAATAAAAGATTAGATAGTCTTGAGAATAAAGTAGATAATCTTGAGAATAAAGTGGATAGCCTTGAAAGCAAAGTAGATAGTATTGAAAGTAAGGTAGATAATCTTGAAAATAAAGTAGATAGTGGTTTTGAAGAAGTAAATATTAGATTTGATAAAATGTCTACTGAAATTGGTAACATGGTTACAAATGAAATTGCAGATGAGTTATCTAATAAATTAAAAGAAATAAAAACTGATGTTAGATTTGTAAAAAGAAAAGTTCAAGATACTGAAGAAGATGTTTTTGTTATTCAAGATCAGTTGAAAATTATAAAATAAAAAAGCTATATTTAAGTTATTAATTCAGAGTCTGTTTAGTTTAGACTCTTATTTTTTTATTATAAAAATATTAAATAAATTAAGAAAACTGCATATTAAAGAAATTGATTTATAAAATGAGAAAAGAACCTATATAAATAAACTGTTTTTACAAGTGTTTATTATATAGGTTCAATTTTATAATGCTATAGTAGCATTTTTATAAGAGTTTAAATAATTAGGCTATGTTTTAAAACAGTGTTGATATTTTAGTATAATAGCGAACTGGCATTGGAATTTGCTTTTTAGAACTCTTAATAAAGATTTGTACAATTAATTGCTTGTCAGTAATCTTTGATTGGGAGCATGCATTAATTGGACTAAGCTTTATTTTAGAGTTATTAAAGTAAATTCCCCTGTCCATGAGCGTTATACTACAATATCAACATTCACTTAAAACACAGCTAATAATTAAAATGTATTAAGCTTCTTTATATATACTATAAGCTTGTACATATTTATTAAAATCCCATTCTTTTAAAAATTTTTCTGTACTATCATATCCAGATTGATATAATGCTAAGCTTCTTTCTTTAGATATATCAAATTCAGTTGTGCCTACTCCAAGAGTTGGGATATCTATTACTCTAACTAAGTCTTTATCTCTAATATATCTATCTTCACTTTTGTGACTAAAAATACAAGTATTAACTAAATCATATGAATAGTATAAGAAGTTTGTTTTTCCTTGAGCGGTATAACTTAACTCTTGTTCATCAAGGTTAAAACCAAAGGTAGGGTATTCAGGCTTTTCCTCTGAGTCAAATATCCATATAGGGAAATTAGATAATATACCACCGTCTACAATAAAGCTTGTTCCTTTATTAGTTTGTAATTCTACTGGTTTGAAGAAAAAAGGAATACTCATGCTCATTCTTACTGCTTTTGATATTTCAAATTCCATAGGATCTATTCCGTATTTTGGAAGATCATCAGGGAAAATTAACATAGAGCCTTTTGTTATATCAGCAGCAATTAATTTAAGTTTAGATTTCCCGTTTACAAATACATCTTTAAATTTTGTTTTTGATTTTGCTTTAAGTAGATTGTTCATCCATTTTTCAAAATAATCACCACTATAAAACCCTTTATCATTAAATAAATTATACATATGAGAAGCTTTTTCTAAAATATTACCTGAGCTAAGAATAGATATATTTTTATCCAAAAAGTTGTTGTAATCTGTATTAATCATAATTTCTTTTATTTCTTTAGCTGTGTATCCTACTGCTAAAAGTGCTGATGTTATAGCTCCAGCTGATGTTCCAGCACATCTTTCTATTGAATAACCTTCTTCTTCAAGTTTCATTAGAGCTCCAACAAAGCCTATTCCCTTAACGCCACCTCCTTCAAATACTGCATTAAATTTTTTTGTTTGATTTTTCATAGTTATCATCCTTCCTTATAAACTAAATTTGTTTTGAAGATTAATTTAAATGGATTTTTTAACCTTCTGTATACTAAAAGGAAAGTGTGTTAAGAAATGTAAACTTAACTTATGAAAAATTTATAAAGAAGTTTTAGTATTCTTTGTTAGAAAATAAAAAGAGTATTTTGAAGAGTAATTTTATTTTTAAATTTTGGATTTAGAGTAAAT
The DNA here is from genome assembly GCF_019431045.1 of Clostridium weizhouense. Classification (GTDB taxonomy): domain Bacteria; phylum Bacillota; class Clostridia; order Clostridiales; family Clostridiaceae; genus Clostridium; species Clostridium weizhouense. The sequence continues at coordinate 141,511 of NZ_JAHXPT010000010.1, forward strand.
GAGTTATATAATATAAAAATAGAAGAGATTAGAGATGAGAGTTTAGTTATTAAAATAAAATGTTAGAAGTACAGAATAGTATATAATTAAAGTAGTAACTATTTTATAATGAGTGTAAATATATATTACAAAAATATTAAAGAAAATAATGATTATTGAGGTAAGAGAATAATATGAAAGTTAGCATTTTAAAAATATCTGATTTTTCTGAGGTAGATATAAATAAAATAAAGCAATATATCTCTGAAGAAAAAAGAAGAAAAGTTGATAAATTTTTCAAAAGAGAAGATAAATTAAGAGGAATATATGGTGAATTATTAATTAGAAAGATAATTATTGATAAATTAAAAATTAATAATAAAGATATAAAGTTTCAAATGAATAAATATGGAAAACTGTATTTAAAGGATATAGAAAATTTATATTTCAATATATCTCATTCTGAAGAATATGTTGTATGTTGTTTAGATAATAAACCAGTTGGTATAGATATTGAAATGATTAAACCTATTGAAATTAAGGAAATAGTAGAAAACTTTTTTACTATTTCAGAACAAAACTATATTCTTGGAAAAAATACTTTAACAACATCAAAAGAAATTACTAATAAATTTTATGAAATTTGGACACTTAAAGAAAGTTTTATAAAATGTGTTGGTAAAGGATTATATATTCCGTTAAATGAATTTAATATTTATTTTGATAAAAAAGGTGAAATAAATATAGATACTAAAAAAACTGAAAATAAATATTTTTTTAAACAAATTACAATAGATAAAGCATATAAAACTAGTATATGTTCACAAGGAAGTATTAAAATAAACGAACTTAATTATATTATGCCCAAACAGTTGATTAATGAGTTCTATTACAAATATGGTAACTTTGAATAATAAAATTATTATAAAAAAGAGCTTTGTTTAGATAATAGAAGTAATAAAGAATACTAATGATAAAATTTATCCCCCGATTTATAATTAAAAAAATGTTATCTATATAATATAAAAAATATAAAAAAAGCGAAAATATTATAAAATATTTAATAAAATATAAATTTAAACGTTTTTTTAAGTTGTTTTCTAGAAATTCATAGAAAATATCATTTTTTTATTTTTATAAAAAATGATATTATGATTTTAATAACATATTTTACAAAAACAAGAAAATATAAAGGGGGCTTATGAATGAATAAAAAATTAAAAATGTTAACTTCTATGATGTTATTGGGGAGCATGTTGTTAACGTCAATACCTGTATATGCAGATACAGTAACAAATGAAAAAGCAAATGAAACAAAACAAGAAAATGTAAATCAAACAAGCAAGAATATTATCCAAGCTAGAGTTTCAGAAAATATTAATGACATTATTAATATGGATACTACTACTAAATCAGCAGTGCAATATGAAGAAGAAGTTAAGGATGAAAATGATGGCAAAAAATTAACTATTATGTTTTATTGTGATGCAGATAATAATTTAGAACCTAATTTATTATTAGATCTTCAGGAAATGAAAGAAGGATATATTGATAATCCAAATTTAAATTTAATAGCTTTAGTTGATAGAAATGAAGGCTATTCTGATGATTCAAGTGTATTAGGAGAAGATTTTTCTGATACAAGAATGTATAAAATCGAAAGAAATAAAACTATTAGAATTGATGGTGGGGATGAATTCCCTGAAATAACTAAAACAAGTAATTATGAAGCAAATATGGGTGATGCAAATACTTTAAAGAAATTTATAGATTCTTGTAAAGACCAATATCCTGCTGATAAATACGCACTTATTGTATCTAATCATGGTGGTGGAGCAAGAGAGGGTAAGACAGAAGAAGTTAAAAACCCTAAAGCAATATGTTGGGATGAAACAGATGATAATGATTGCTTATATACTGCTGAAATATCTGACACCTTGACTGAAGATGAATCTGTAGATGTATTAGCTTATGATGCATGTTTAATGGGAACAGCAGAAGTTGCTTATCAATATAGACCTGGAAATGGTAGCTTTTCTGCAGATGTTATGGTTGCATCAGCACCTGTAGTTTGGGGATATGGATTTGATTATAAAAGAATATTTAGTCGTCTTAAATCTGGTGGTGGAGATAATGGAAGAAGAGACTTAACTTTAGGAGGAAGAGAGAAATATTTTGATCCTTCAAAAGTTACAAATCTTGAACTAGGAGCAATAATGGTTGAAGCACAAAGGGATTCTGTTCAACGAGCTAATGTTAATAACCAAGCTTTAAGTTGCTTTGATTTAAGTAAAATAGAAAATGTAAAAGATTCAGTAGATGAACTTTCTAGAGCTTTATGGAAAGAAAATAAAAAATATGATATTGAAAATCTTAGAGGAAAAAATAGAAGAGTAAATTTAATTAATTATTTTAACCAAAATAGTAGTGCTGAATGGATGGCTTATCCATATTTTGATTTATATGATTTAAGTCAAAATATAGCTAAAAGCTATAATTTTAGTGACAATATTAAGACTTTAGCTAAAAAAGTAATGAAAAATGTAGATAATACTATAGTATATTCATATGCTGGAAGTAAATTTAAAGGTTTTACTGAAGGTAAAAATGGAATGAGTATTTTCTTACCAGATGGAAATAAAATATATACTGATCAATTTTCATATATGAGTTTTCCTTGTTGGCAAGGTCAAAGTTGGTATAACTCAATAGATACAACTATTATTAAAGATAATTATTTATATGGTAAATTAAGCTGGTGCAAAGATGGACAAACTCCTGAAATCAATGATGTTGGAAATTGGTTTGAACTTTTAGATTGCTGGTTTGATACTTCAAATGATGAAACTGGTGGAGTAAACCGATATCAATGGTAAAAATAAAAAAGAGATTTTCTCATAAATAATTTTAAATTTAGGCTATGTTTTAAAACATAGCCTAAAATAATTTATATGATAATATTTATACAATAAAAAAGATTGATTGGAGAGATTTTATGAATGATATAGAAAACAAAATTAAAGGTGCTTATAAAGAATCAAAAAATATTTATGATAATCTTTTAACTAAGAGTCGGTTGAAAACTATGGAAATAATGTATAAAATTAATATAAAATCTAATGTATTGGAATTAAGCATAATAAGTTAGATTTAAAATGAAATAGTTAAAGATTAGTTTACGAGTAAGATAAGACTATTTAGGTAGAGTGAGAGGTATAAATATGGGAAAAAAAGATAAGAAAGTAACAGGTGGAATAATTGTTGCAGCTGGAAAATCATCGGAAGGAAGTAGTACTAATCCATTATTAAAAATTGGTTCTATCACTATAATCAAAAGGATTGTTTTAACTCTCCAGAAAGCCTCAGTTTCACCAATTGTGATAATTACAGGATATAAAGCTGATGAAATTGAACGTGATTTAGTTAATTATGGGGTTATATTTTTGAAAAATAATGAGTATGAAAATTCAAAAAAATTTGAGTCTGCAAAGATAGGGTTAGATTTTTTACAGAATAAATGTGATCAAGTAATATTTACTCCTGTAAGTATTCCAATGTTTACAACAGAAACTCTTCAAATTATGATAGAACGTAACAAAGCCTTGGTTTCTCCATCATATCATGGTAAATCTGGACATCCACTTTTAATAGCGTCTGAATTAATTCCTAAAATTTTAGAATATGACGGAAATATGGGGATGAGAGGAGCTATTAAGAATACTGGAGTTAAAAGAGAATGGATAAATGTAGATGATGAAGGTATTATTTATGATACAGATTATGTTGATCAATTAGATGAACTTTTAATAAAGCATAATCAACGTATATTACATCCTTTTGTTAAAATTAGTATAGAAAAAGAAGCTTCATTTTTTGATTCTAGAGCAAAATTACTTTTAATTTTGATTCATGATATGAATTCTGTACGAGGTGCATGTAGGCATATGGCATTGTCTTATAGTAAGGCATGGAACATTTTAAATCAGCTAGAAGGAGAGCTTGGTTATTCAGTTGTTGAAAGGAAGCATGGAGGGAGTAAAGGAGGAAAAACCTATTTAACAAAAGAAGGTTTAGAATTTTTAAAGAAATATCAACAGTTTGAACAAAATGTGAGGCAGTATGCAAAAAAAGAATTTGAAAGATTATTTTAAAATTTTAGAAATTTATATAAACAAGTTCTTTTCACAAAGAATTTGAAGGAAAAAATCCTCCGTTTTATAATAATTATAAGATAATTTGTTAAATTATTCTAAATGGGAGGGTATTTATGTTTAAATTAAATGTTAATGGTAAAGATGTAGTTTCTGATATAGACAAGTCACTACTATCTTTTTTAAGAGAGGATTTGAGAATTACTTCTGCAAAAGATGGTTGTAGTGAAGGTGCATGTGGGACATGTACTGTATTAGTTGATGGAAAAAAAGTAAAAGCTTGTATACAAAAAGTATCAAAATTTGAGGGGAAAAAGATTTTAACTGTAGAAGGATTAAGTCCTAGAGAAAAAGAGGTTTATGAACATTGCTTTGCAGAAGCAGGAGCAGTTCAATGTGGTTTCTGTATTCCGGGAATGGTGATTTGTGCAAAAGCTTTATTAGATGTTAATCTTAATCCAACAAGAGTAGATGTAAAGAAAGCAATTAATGGTAACATTTGTCGTTGTACAGGATATAAGAAAATTGAAGAAGCAATTTTAATGGCAGCAGAATATTTTAGAAATAATATTCAAATTACACCTAATCCAACTGAATTAAAGATGGCACAAAGATTTAAACGTGTTGATGCAGCTGAAAAAGTAAATGGAACAGGTATGTTTGTAGATGATATTGAATTGCCAGGAATGATTTATGCAAAAGCAGTCCATTCTAAATATCCAAGAGCTATTATAAATAAAATTGATATAAGTAAAGCAGAAGATCATCCAGATTGTGTTAAAATTTTATTAGCAAAGGATGTTCCAAACAAACGTATTGGACATATAAAACAAGATTGGGATGTAATGCTTGCTGAAGGTGAAATAACTAGATATGTAGGAGATGCATTAGCATTAGTAGCAACTTATCATAAAGATAAACTTGAAGAAGTTTGCGCACTTATTGAAGTCGATTACACAGAACTTGAGCCAGTTACTTCTCCAACGGATGCTTTAAGATCAGATGCACCTTTAATTCATGAAGATGGAAATATTATGAGCCGTGCTATGCTTCAACGTGGTAATGCAGCTGAGGCAATCAAAAATTCTAAATATGTGGTAACAAGAAAGTATCAAACACCATGTCAAGAACATGGATTTATGGAACCAGAATGTGCAATTGCAATGCCTGAAGGAGAAGATGGTCTTTTGTTATATACTAGTTCACAATCTGTATATGATGAACAACGTGAAATTTCAACTATGCTTCAAATTCCAATGGAAAAAGTACATTCTCATTCTCAACTTGTTGGAGGAGGATTTGGTGGAAAAGAAGATATGAGCGTTCAACATCATGCGGCATTAATGGCATGGTATACTAAAAAACCAGTAAAAGTAAAATTCTCAAGACAAGAAAGCTTAAATTATCATACTAAACGTCATCCAATGGGAATAGAAATGACAACTGCTTGTGATGAAAACGGTTATTTAACTGCTATGAAAGCTGTTATTATTGCTGACACTGGTGCATATGCATCTCTTGGGGGACCAGTACTAGAAAGAGCATGTACTCACGCAGGTGGACCATACAATTATCAAAATATGGATATACTTGGAATGTCAGTTTATACTAATAATGTTGTTAGTGGAGCTTTTAGAGGTTTTGGAGCAGCACAAAGTTGTTTTGCTACTGAAAGTAATATTAATCTATTAGCAGAAATGGTAGGTATTTCACCATGGGAAATTCGTTATCGTAATGCAATTCGTCCAGGTCAAGTATTACCAAATGGTCAGATAGCTGATGAAAGTGTTGCTATTGTAGAATGCTTGGAAGCAGTTAAAGATGTATATGAATCAAATCCATATGCAGGTATTGCTATAGGATGGAAAAACAGTGGAACTGGTGTAGGACATAAGGATATTGGACGTTGTATTTTATCTATTGAAGATGGCAAAGTGCATATTAGAACTTCAGCAGCTTGTATGGGGCAAGGAATAGCACAAATGTGTACTACTGTGTTATGTGAAACAACTGGTTTAGATCCAGCTCTTACTATACATGAAAGACCAGATACTGTTCGTACACCAAATTCAGGAACTAGTACAGCTTCAAGACAAACTGTAGTAACAGGTGAGGCTGTAAGAAGAGTATCTGAAAAATTGAAAGCAGAACTAGATAAAGGATTAACATTAGAAGACTTAGAAGGTAGAGAATTTTTTGGAGAGTATTCTGCAAAGACAGATCCAATGGGAGCTATAAAAGATAATCCGATTAGTCATGTGAGTTATAGTTATGGTGCTCAAGTTGTAGTTCTTAATGAAGAAGGAAAAGTTGTAAAAGTAGTCGCTGGATTTGATGTTGGAACACCAGTTAATATTCAATCTGTTGAAGGACAAATTGAAGGTGGTATGGTTATGGGATTAGGTTATGCTTTGACAGAAGAATTTAAAGTTGAAGGAGGATATCCTAAGACAAAATTAGGTACATTGGGACTTATAAGAGCAAATGATGCTCCAGAACTTGAAGTTATTCTTGTACAAGCTAAAGGAAAAATCCCTGAAACTTATGGAGCAAAAGGTTGTGGAGAATTATGTTTAATTCCAACAGCACCTGCTTGTGCACATGCTTATTATAGATTAGATGGTAAATTCCGTACTCATTTTCCATTAAGAGACACATTTTATAAAAAGTCAAAAAATAAATAATAAATATGTTTTACAATAATAAGTGTTCAATAAATCTAATAGCAATTTATTCTTGTGTTGAATAATTTAGACTTGAAGCATATATATATTATAATCATTGTAAGACTATATTTTAATGAAAGTGAGATAGTTGAATGAATATAAATGGAGTAATATTGGCTGCAGGATTATCTAGTCGTATGAAAGAGTTTAAACCTCTTATGAAATTGAGAGGAAAAACTATTATTGAAAATAGTATTGATAGTATGTTTAATGTTGGTGTAAATAAGGTGGTTTTAGTATTGGGACATAGAGCTAAAGAAGTTGAAGCTTTGCTTTATAATAAATATGATCCTTTAAGATTAATATTTGTAAAAAATAAAAACTATGCAGAAACTGACATGCTAACATCTATTAAAATTGGAATATCAGAATTAGATAATTGTGATGCATTTTATCTTCTTCCAGGGGATATGCCAGCCATTAATACTAAAACTTTTATTGCAGTAAAAGAAAATATGTGCAGAACTCATGCAATGGTTTCTTTCCCTACTATTGATGGATATAAAAAGCATCCACCTTTGATTTCATCAAAATGTATAGATTATATACTTAACTTTAATGAACAAGGTGGTCTTAGAGAAATATGGAAACAACTTCAAGATCAGATAGCAACAGTTCCTGTTAAAGATATTGGATGTACATTAGATGCAGACACAACTGAAGATTACAATAGGTTAGTAAACTATATGGAAGGTTATAATTAATTTTAAACTATTTGTTTTATGGGGTAAAAGTGTTAATTTATAAAGAGATGATAACATAAAAAAGTAATTTTATATAAAAAATAAGGTGAAATTTAAGATGCTAATATAGAATTTTATTTTAATTACCAAAATTCTCAACAATACTTTTAATGTAAGTATTGTTGGGGATTTTTTAATTTATGAGATAAATAGACTATATTTTTTCATTTTATTTTAGGCTATGTTTTAAAATAAATTCCTCTGTCCGTGAGCTTTATACTATAATATCAACATTTAGTTAAAACATAGCATTGTTTTAATAAGAATAGTAATGGTAAATGATATTAATATGGAAATTTGTATATAATAAATCAAGAAAAATATAAAAAGATTTATAGAAACATATTATAATTAATTTATAATATATAAGCTCCAAGAAAGTTTGTTCATTAATATAGATATTAAATTTATAAATAGTATTATTCACCAGTATAGAGAGGAATTTATATAAAAAATTTATGATATATATGCTTCTAACTAGATATTATTAATTAAACATATAATTTTCTATATAAATAATATAAAATATTATAAATGTAATAACTTAATTAGAATATATATATTAAATATTAGGAGGAAATTTTCAATGAAAATTTGTGATATTTTATTTGGTTCAAGGCCAAAAACTATTTCAATGATAATAGAAGAGGGGAATTTGGAGGAACTTAAAGCTTTTATAGAAAATGGAGGCAATGTTAATGAAAAATGTGATGATAAAAGCCTACTTAATTTTGCCATAGATAATTGTGAAAATAATTATTTTGAAGTAATAGAATTTTTAGTTAATAATGGTGCAGATATAAATAGTCATCAAAGTTATTTTAAATTATGCAGATAAAGACTAGAATTCTTTAGGTTTTCTAGTCTTTATTTATGGTGAAATATAGATATTAAAAAATTAAAACATATAGAGAATATAAATAAAAATCTTCAAAATAAAAGATGTAATAATATTATATAAAAAGGTAAAGAAATGACTTTTTAGAAATAGCTAAAAGAAACAACAGTGTTTAGTTTATAAATAGTTTAGGTTCAATTAAAGTTTTAATTGAAAAAATGTTAGATAATTATACAAAAGGTGATGCATCTTATTTATTAGATATTAAACAATGTGTTGAAATTACATTCATGGTTTGCTTCAATGTTTTTGATTTAAACTTAAGTTTATTAAAGAATATTAAATATACAGTAAAACAATTTAAACATGATTTTAGTGAAATATAAAAGAAAGATATAAGCATAAAGTAGAGTCTATGTAATTAGGCTCTTATTTTTTATAATTAAATATTATTTTTATGGTAAAATTTTAATAAAGAAAGTATATTGTTATATACTAAAGAGAGTTTTAAAATCATTAAGTAAAGAATTAAAATTATCAAAAGATAATATGAACTTTAGTTTAAAATACTGTATATAATAGTATTTATAAATTTAAAGTGATAATATATAATATATATAAGGAAATAATACAAATGATAATGATAAATAAGAAGGGCGTGAATAGCTTGATTAAAAAGCATGATTTTGATGCAGCATGGAAATCAATATTAGAAGCCTTTGAAATAGAAATAGTAGAGTTACTTTTTCCAGAGATATTTGATAATATTGCTTGGGAACTTGGAACTGAAAGTTTAGATAAGGAATTACAAGAAATTCAAAAGGATATTTTTGATAAAGATAGTGCGGAAAAAATAATATCAGATAAGATAATAAAGGTTAGATTAAAAGACAAAGGAAGCAAAATACTTTTTATTCATGTAGAAGTACAAAGTTATAGTAGTGATGAAGCTGTATTTGGCGAAAGAATGTTTAGGTATTTTTATAGAATTTGGGATAAGTTTAGATATAAATACAAAGACAAATCTGAAATAGTTGCAGCAGCAATATACACTTATAAAGGTGAACGAGGAAAAGATAAAAAGTATGTATATAAATTGCCGGAATTAGAGAATGAAATATTAACTTATAATTTTAAAACAATAGATGTAGAAAAGTTAAGCTTAGAAAATATAAGTGAAGATAATCCATTAAAATTAGTATTTAAAATGGCAAAAAGTTTATTAGAAACCAAACAAGAAGATGAAGATATTTATGAAGCAAAAATAAAATTAGCAGAAGAATTAGTAAATTACGATAAGGTGAAAAATAATGAGCAAATAAAAGCCTTAGTAGATTTTCTAGAGTATTTATTTTTAATCCAAAGTTCTGAAATAGAAAAGAAATATGATGATTATAAAAAGAAAAAAGGAGGGGCATTTAAAATGACTGTTGATGAAATAAGAAGAAGACATTATACACAAAAAGGTGAAAAAAATAAGGCTTTACAAATAGCAAAAAATTTATTAGATATTTTAGATAATAAAACAATAGCTGCAAAAACCGGATTAACAGAAGAAGAAGTAGATGCTCTTAGAAAAGAAGGAAATAATACAAATGATAATTGAGGAAGTTGTGAAATTTAGAATATAAATATAGTTATTATAATATGTGAATGAGAAAGAAACTATTAGTTTATAAATAAAAATAATCAGGGAGCTTAATTAATTTTAAGCTCTTATTTTTTTGCTCTACAACTGGTTATAAAAATATATATTGTGAGATTCTTAATTTTAAGTAGTTACATAAAATATGGTTAAATTAATGTATTAATAATAAAGTATAACAAAAGAAATAATTTAAATTAAAATAAATATAGCTTTTTAACATAATTTTATATACATTAAGGATGATCAAGGTATGATTAAGGTACTATTTTTATGAATATGTAGTTTTAATTTGGAAAAAATAAATAAAAAAATATATACTGGAAGGATAAATGAGATGAATCAAATATTTTTAATTAGTATATTTTTATTAATATTAGGTGGAATATTATTTTTTGTAGAAAAGAGAAATTTCTATACAGGACTAATTTTAACAAGTGGAATATTGGAGTTGATTATTTATATAGTAGATATAATATCTGTCAAAAGTGATATTGCAAGATTATTTATTTTAATGTTTGTATATGGAATAGTTCCATTAATAATTATATTCAGTGGATTTTGGCTTATTTTTAATGGCAAGGTAATGAGAAGTAAAGAGGGGAGAAAGTTAGCAAATCAACTATCATTAATAATTGGTTTAGATATTTTAATTATTTGTTCTTTAAGCGTAATAGCAATTTATTATGATAATATGAATTCTTATTTATATATAGCAATCATAGAAATTATACTTATTTCTGCTTATTTGGGATTTTTATTTGTAAGTTATTTAGCTTATTCTTATATTTATCAAAAGTTATCTTTGAAAGGAGACTTAGATTATATAATTGTATTAGGATCTGGATTAATAGGTGATAGAGTACCGCCTTTATTAAAATCAAGACTGGATAAATCTATAGAAATTTATAAAAAACAAAAAGAAAAAGGAAACAATACAAAAATAATAGTATCTGGAGGACAAGGTGCAGATGAATTGATATCAGAAGCAAGTGCAATGGGAAATTATTTAATGTCACAAAATATAAACAAAAATGATATCATTTTAGAAGATAAATCAAGAACTACTTATGAAAATATGAAATTCTCTAAGTTAATTATGGATAAATCTAATAAGTATAGATGTATTTTTGTTACTAATAATTATCATGTGTTTAGAGCGTCAATTTTTGCAAGAAAAGCTGGAGTAAAGGCACATGGAGTAGGTGCACCAACAGCATTTTACTTTTTACCAAGTGCCTTGATAAGAGAATTTATAGCTATTTTAGTTATATATAAATGGTTAAATATTATTGTTTTAATATTTCTTTTATCTCTAGGAGTTATTTCTTTATTAAACTTTTAAAAATAATATAATTACAATAAAATTTGCTATATTAAAAGAGATGCTAATATTAAAATAATGTAGCATCTCTTTTGATATTAACTTTTAATAAACATTAGTTTTGGTAAAATATAGAGTACATTATTTATATCTGTTCTACGTATAAAATAAGTAAATTATGCAAGTGTATAAGTAAGTAAATAAAATATTAAAGGGAGTGTTTAATTATGAGACTGTTAATTATAGAAGATAATATAGAACTAGCAAATTCAATGAAAAAGGGATTAGAAAAAATTAATTTTCAAGTAGATATTTCAAATACTGGGGAAGATGGAGAAGATAAGGCAACTGTTAATGAATATGATGTAATTCTTTTAGATTTAAATCTTCCTGATATTGATGGAATAGAGGTATTAAAATACTTAAGAGAAAAAGCTATAAGCACCCCAATAATTATAATAACAGCAAGAGATGAAGTTTCAGACCTTGCTATAGGATTAGATAATGGGGCAGATGATTATATCACTAAGCCATTTAAATTATTAGAGGTTAGAGCAAGAATTCATGCAGTAATAAGAAGATTTCATGGACGTACAAATCCAATTATAAACATTGGAAAGCTAGAACTTAACCCAATTAATAGAACTGTTAATATAAATGGAAATGAAGTGGCCCTTGCAATTAAAGAGTTTGATATTTTAGAGTATATATGCTATAAATATCCAGCAGTTGTATCGAGTGAAGAAATTGTTGAACATATATATGATGAAAATTTTGATCCATTTTCATCAGTATTAAGAGTACATATATCCAGATTAAAAAATAAAGTAAATAGTGCCTATGGAAAAGAGGTTTTAATTAATGTTAGAGGAAAGGGTTACTTATTATGTGTAGAGTAAATTTAAAAAGTGGAGTGGTTATAATAATCTACTCGTTATTACTATCATTAGTTATAGGACTTGGAATGTATAGTATAAAGGGATCATTTAATAATTTAGAAGGTAAGGTAAATCAAAATAATGTTAAGGTAATTATGTTTAAGAATGATGTAAATAATCAAGATGATTCTATTTATGGTTCATTAAATGAAAATGAATTTCCACCACAAAATTTTAATAAGGTAGTTAGAATTGATGAAATTGGAAAAGTGTATTTAAATAGTGGATTTAAAGATATACTTATTATGGTTATCTTATTTTTTACGATTTTTATAATAGCATCTTTTTTATTATGGGTAACTTTAAACAAAATACATAATAAAGAAATTGAGAATATTGTTAAAAAACTTAATACCATTGATGATGATTTTAATCCTTATTTAGTAAGTAAATCCTTTGGTATAGCTTATGAAAATATAAAAGAAAAATTTAAACAAAATTTAGAGGATTATAAAAAGTTAAATTCCTATTTATCTCACGAACAAAAAAATGCAATTGCAATATTAAGAACAAATCTAGAAGTAGATGAAAACAAGAAATATATTAAATTATTAGATAACATTACTAATAGCATAGACGATATATTAACTTTAAGTGATTTAAAATCAGGTGATGAGATGGTTTTAGTAGATGTATCTTTAGTATGTGCAAATATATGTGATACTTACAGAAAAGCATATAAAAATATTGAGTTTGACTTTGATGATAATACCACTATATTAGCAAAAGAAAGGTGGATATATCGTGCTGTAAGTAATTTAATTGATAATGCAGTTAAATATGGTGGAGATAACCCAATAAAAGTATCTGTAAAAAATAGATATAATAGCGTAGTTATTGAGGTTAAAGATAATGGTATTGGCATGGATAAAAATTTCATAGAAAAAATATTTAACAACAAATATAGAATTAATGATTTAAACAAAGATGGATATGGCATTGGATTAAGCTTAGTATCTCATGTGTGTGATTTATGTAATGGAGTAGTATTAGTTGATAGTGAGATAAATAAAGGTTCTTGTTTTTATTTATCCTTTTCTGAATATAAAGGTTAATATACTTCTTTAAAGGTTAGAGATCATATTAACATTAAGTTAACAGTAGATTTATTATAATTTACTTGTAATAAGATTTAGGAAGGGAGAATTTATATGTATATTTTAAAAAACTCAATAAAGAATTTGACAAGAAATAAAGGGCGAAATTTCTTGTTAGGTATTATAACTATAGCGATACTTTCATGTACAGCTATTTCAGTTATAATCAACACAGCTTCTAATCAGATAATACAGGATTATAAAAATAAATTTGGCTCAGAAGTATTTATTCAGCAAAATGAAAAGAAAATGCAAGAAAAAATGCAAAAAGGTGATATGTCAGGTTTAAGTGACGGAATTTCAAATGATATCAAAGAAAAACTTGCTGATTCTGAATATCTTAAGGAAACAGTATTTAGTTCTAGTTTTATTGGTTATAACGATAAGATTAAAGCATTAGATCAAGATGAAGCTGAAAAAAGAAACAAAGAAAATGGTAATGCAGTTGGTATGAACGTAATAGGAGGAAGTGGCAGATCAGAAAATGCTAAAACTGGTTACTTAAACATTTTGGGTGGACTTAATAAAGCAGGTAGAGAAGAGTTTAATAATAGCACAAGAAAAATTACTGATGGAAAAATGCCAGAAAAAGATGGCGAAGCTATGATAAGTGAAGATTTTGCAAAATTAAATAATTTAAAGGTTGGAGATAAGTTAAGCATAAAAAATCCTGATGATCCAGATAATTTTGAGGCATTAGAATTAACAGTTTCAGGAATATATTATGATGGGGCAAAATCTGACAATATGGGGATTAAACATCCTATATTAAATAGAAGAAATGAAATCATTACAACATATGATACTTTAAAAACATACAATAACAAAGTAAAAAAGGATAAAGATTTAATTAACATTGATGCACAATACTTTCTAAAGAATCCAGATTTATTAGAGGATTTTAATAAGGAGGCACATAAAAAAGGATTAAATGATTTATTCGATGTACAAACAGATTCTACAACTTATAATAATATTGTTAAACCTATAGAAGGATTAAAAAAGGTATCTAATATATTTATGTTTTTAGTTTTAGGATTTGGTGGTAGTATATTAATCTTAATTTCAATATTAGGTATTCGTGAAAGAAAATATGAAATTGGAGTACTTAGAGCTATGGGAATGAAAAAAGGTAAAGTAGCTTTAGGATTAATTTTTGAAACATTATTTATGATAGGAATCTCATTAATTGTAGGTATAGGCATAGGTAGTTTATCAGCTCAACCTATTTCTAACATGCTTCTTCAAGGTCAATTAGATGCTCAAAAAGAAGGTGCTTCAACAATGATGACTATAGCTATGGGTGCGACAAATTCAGCACCACCAATTGATAAGTTAGATGTATATTTAAGTAGCGAAGCTATTTTAGGAATTGCTTTAATAGCTCTATTACTTGGAATAATATCTGTCAGTATAGGAATTTTATACATAAATAGATATGAACCAAGAAAAATACTAACAGAAAGGAATTAAGAATATGAGTTTATTAAGTTTGAAAGATGTAGGTTATAGATATGAAGGTACCAAAAAATATATTTTTAATAATATAAATATAGATTTTGAACCTGGGAAGGTTTATGGAATAATAGGAAAATCAGGAGCAGGAAAAAGTACATTACTTTCTGTAATTTCAGGTCTTGATACCTGTTCAGTTGGAAAAGTTTTATATAAGGATAAAAGTTTAAGAAAAGTTGATAGAGATGATTATAGAGCAAAAGATATTGGGGTTATATTTCAAGGATATAATTTATTATTAAACGCTACTGCAAAAGAGAATATTTTACTATCAATGAACATAAGTGGAGTTAAAGAAAAAAATGAAACAAAGTTTGTTTATAATTTATTAAAAGATGTTGGAATTGATGAAGATAAAGCAAATAGAAAGGTTTTAAAGTTATCAGGAGGAGAGCAACAACGTATAGGAATAGCTAGAGCTCTTGCAAATAATCCAGATATAATAATTGCAGATGAACCAACAGGAAATTTAGATGGTGATACTGAAGATAAGATAATGAAAATATTAGTATCATTAGCTCATGAACATAATAAATGTGTTATTATTGTAACCCATTCAAAAAAAGTATGTACTTATCTTGATGAGATATGGGGATTAAAAGGAGGAAATTTATTATTCATAAAAAATGAAAATAAGTAAAGGACAATTAAATAAATATGGGAGGGAATATTAATGAAAGCAAAAATTGAACGAACTTTTAGAGTTACAACTATATTAAATATAAGTGCAATAATTATGGGGATATTTGCAGTATTTAATACTTATGCAGGATATAAACATATTAAAGATTTAGTTTTAAAAGGATTTCAGATTAAAAGCCAATTAACAGAGGTGATTAATTATTACATTGCTTCAATATCTCCATATATTTTTTATGGATTAGCTTTATTTGCATTATCAGTTGTGATAAGGCAAAACATTGATAAAAGTGATTACAGTGATAAAATAGAGGAGAATAAACATATGGCATATTTTTCAGAGTCAGAAGAAAAATTAGAGAAAGAAGATGATGACTTGGTGGATGATTTAATAAGAGAATTAGATGAAGTAGTTTAAAAGTTTATTTTGAGATATATAAGTGTAGATATAAATCATTAATTAAATGGTTTAATATCTGCACTTATTTTTTTATCCTTTAGGAATTTATATATTTTAAAATTTGAGTATAATTTTTAGAATATCTTATTTTATAGGTATTATAAGTACCACCTAAAGAATAAAAAATGATCATATGCCGCACCATTATTCCTGCACTACGTTTGGAAAGGGTACATGGCTAAAAAAAATCGACGCTCCACAGTCGCTTAGCGATTTTTTTATGGTAAAATATGATTAAAAAATAAATATAATAAGGAGAACCTTATGCAAAGTAATAATAAATACTGGAATGAAGTTTATAAAAATATTAAGAATAAAGATATCATATTTGATTTATGGTTAGACAAATTTCAAGATATATTAGAAAAACATAAAAATGATGTAATACTTGATTTAGGATGCGGAAGTGGAGCTGATTCATTATATTTAATAGAAAGAGGATATAAAAATATAATAGCTTGTGATAATAGTGAAGAAGCATTAGAAGTTGTAAAAAAGAATATTCCTGATGTAAAGGTGCTAAATGTTGATGTTTCATATAATATACCTTTTGAAAATGAAAGTATTGGTATGATAATAGCTGATTTATCATTACATTATTTTAATGAAAAAACTACAAAAAACATATTAAAGGAAATAAAGAGGATACTTAAAGATGATGCTGTTTTAATATGTAGAGTTAATTCTTTAAATGATTTTAACTATGGATCAAATAAAGGAAAAGAAATAGAAAAGCATTTTTATTTAACTAATGCTGGATATAAGAGATTTTTTAATGAAGATGATATAAAGTATTTTTTTAGTGATTGGAAACTTAAATATTGTAAAGAAGATAAGATGTGTAGGTATGGAGCGGAAAAAAGATCTTTTGAAGTGGTTGTTGTTAAAAGAAATATTTATAATAGTGAAATAGAGTCTATGTAATTTAGACTCTTATTTTTTTATAAATTTAAAATAATAAAACATAATATTGTGGTAAAATATTCTTATAATAATATAAATCAGGTGATTTGGTGAATAAAATAGAAAAATACTATAATTTAGAAGATTTTAATGGAAATATAGGTTTTAAAGAAACTATACAAAATAGTAAAGGTACATATAATTCCATAACAGGTGATAAAAATTATTTTTATTATAGATTAAAGGATAGTTTTAAAAAAGCAAATAAGATTGACGTAATAGTTTCTTTTCTGATGGATTCTGGTGTTAAGCTTATTTTAAATGATTTAAAGGAAGCAATAGATAGAGGGGTTAGTATTAGAATTCTAACAGGAAGTTATTTGAATATTACATCTCCAACAGCTCTTTATATGCTTAAAAGGGAGCTTAAGGATAAATTTGATTTAAGATTTTATAATGTACCATACAGATCATTTCATCCAAAGTCATATATGTTCCATAATGAAGATGATAGTGAAATTTATATAGGATCATCTAATATTTCAAGGGGAGCTTTAACTGATTCTATTGAATGGAACTATAGATTTTTACGTTCTCAAAATCCAAATGACTTTAAGGAATTTTATAGTACATTTGAAGATTTGTTTAATAATCATTCTGTAATTATTAATGATGAAGTAATGAAACAATATTCAGAGAGTTGGAAAAGACCACGGATTTATAAGGATATAGATAAGGCTAAGGAAGAAGAAACTAAAACTAAAGGAAATATTTATATAAATAATAAGGATGAAAAAAATTCAATTGCAAATGATAATAATGAAGAAATAAATCCTAAAGACATTGAAAAAGATAATTTAATACAATTATTTGAACCTAGAGGAGCACAGATAGAAGCCTTATATGCTTTAGAAAATTCCAGAGAAGAAGGTTTTGACAAAGCGTTAATTGTTGCAGCTACTGGAATTGGAAAAACTTATTTAGGAGCCTTTGATTCTATAAAAGCGAGTAAGATTTTATTTGTTGCTCATAGAGAAGAAATAATTAAACAAGCGGCTGTAAGTTTTAAGAATGTTAGAAAGAGTGATGATATAGGATTCTTTTATAACAATACTAAGGATAATAATAAGTCAATGATTTTTGCATTGGTACAAACCTTAGGTAAAGATGACTATTTAAATGAAGCTTATTTTAAGAAAGACTATTTTGATTACATAATAATAGATGAATTTCATCATGCAGTATCTAGTAACTACAGAAAAATCCTAGATTATTTTACTCCAAAGTTTATGCTTGGATTAACTGCAACACCTGAAAGACTTGATAATAAAGATGTATTTTCACTTTGTGATTATAATACTGTTTATGAAATAAGGGTTAATGATGCAATAAATAAAGGATATCTTGTTCCGTTTAGATATTATGGAATTTATGATGAAACTGTAAATTATGAGGATGTAGAATTCAAAAATGGTAAGTATAATGATAAAGAATTAGAAGATGCTTTAATGCTTAATAGAAGAGGAGAACTTATTCTAAACCATTATAAAAAGTATAATTCAAATAAATCACTAGGCTTTTGTACATCAAAGAAACATGCAGAATATATGGCAAAATACTTTACTGAAAAGGGAATAAGTGCAGTAGCAGTATACAGCGGAGAAAATGGAGAATACTGTGCAAATAGAAATGATGCATTAAACAAATTGACTAAGGGAGAAATAAAAGTAATATTTTCAGTTGATATGTTTAATGAAGGATTAGATATACCTTCAATAGATATGGTAATGTTCTTAAGACCAACACAATCTCCAACAGTATTCTTGCAACAACTAGGAAGAGGACTTAGAAAATATAAAGAAAAGAAATACTTAAATGTACTTGATTTTATAGGTAACTATAAAAAAGCAGATCTTTTACCATTCTTATTAAGTGGCAAACAATATTCAAGAGTTGAATCTAAAAGAGGAATACCTAATGAAGAAGAATATCCAGAAGATTGTAGAGTAGACTTTGACTTTAGATTAGTGGATATATTTAAGAAACTAGCCTCAAAAGAAATGAATATCAAAGATAAGATTAAAGAAGAATTTTTAAGAATTAAAGATGAACTAGGACATAGACCTTCAAGAGTGGAATTATTCACTTATATGGATGATGATATTTATTCAAATATGAGAAATAAGTCAAAAGTCAATGTATTTAATGATTACATGAGTTTTTTAAGAAACTTAGGAGAGTTAATAGAAGAAGAAAACAGTATGAATTCTTTAGCATATGAATTTATAAACATGTTAGAAACTACTTCAATGAGTAAAACCTATAAGATGCCAATACTTTTAGCTTTCTATAATGAAGGAAATTTAAAAATAAGAATAGATAATGATGATATTTATAAAAGTTTTAAAGAATTTTACTCAAAACCTTCTAATGGGATAGATATGTTAAAACATAAAAGTACAGCAGATTTTAAAAACTGGGATAAAGAAAAGTATATAAAGCTTGCAAAAGATAATCCAGTAAAATTTTTATCAAAAACTCATAGTAAGTTCTTTTATATAGATGGTGAAGATTTTTGCTTAGTTGAAGAACTTTTACAGTTTAAAAATAACAAAAGCTTTATGGAACATTTTAGAGATGCAATAGAATATAGGACTATGCAATATTATAAAAATAGATTTGAACAAAAGAAGTAATTAAAAAAATAGATGTATTAATTTCAAAAGGAGCAGATGTCTATGAAGACTTACAATAAACTTGTTAGAGATAGAATTCCAGAGATAATAAAAGCAAATGGTAAGAAATGTGATATTAGAATAGCTAAAGGAGAAGAGAAAAGTGAGCTTCTAGAAAAAAAGCTTATGGAAGAAGTAAATGAATACCTAGAAGCAAAAAACTTAGAAGAACTTGCTGATGTTATGGAAGTATTAATTGGACTTGCAAATGATTTGGGATATTGTGAAGAGGATTTGATGAGAAAAAGAGAAGAAAAGAAAGAGGAACGTGGTGGATTTGGTGATGGGATAGTTTTGGAGAAGGTATATTGTTAGGTAAATGTTAATTGAAGAGGTTTTTTATAAAGTAGAGGTAGAAAAGTTATTAATAAATATGAATGCTACATTAAAAAATCTAATTAATTTAATAACGTTAACGAGAGATTATGATATTTTTTATAATGAAATAAAAGATGTTAACTTAATAAAAGTAGGAGAAAATATATGTTTTTATACAATATAAATGGAGAAAAGCTAGAAGAAATAAGAGAAATTCCTTTTAAAAAGGAAATAGAATTACATAAATTATGTGAAAGTAATTTAGAAAAAATATTTGGATTAAAGTTTGTTAAAAGAGAATTTTCTTTTAATAACTTTAGATTAGATACTTTGGCCTTTGATGAAAGTAGTAAAGCTTTTGTAATAATTGAGTATAAGAATATACGTAGTCTTAGTGTTATAGATCAAGGATATGCTTATTTATCATTACTTCTAAATAATAAAGCAGATTTTATACTTGAATACAATGAAAATTGCAATACTACTTTAAAGAGAGATGATGTTGATTGGTCACAATCAAGAGTTATATTTGTATCACCAGCATTTAATAACTATCAAAAGGAGTCAATTAATTTTAAAGATTTACCTTTTGAATTGTGGGAAGTTAAGAAATTTTCAAATAATACTGTTTATTTTAATGCTATAAAACCATCTAAAATATCTGAATCCATAAAAACCATAACAACATCAAATGAAGGAGCTAGTCTTGTTAATAAAGAAGTAATGGTATATACAGAAGACGACCATTTTAAAAATTCATCAGAAGATATTATTGATTTATATAACAAGATTAAAGAATTTATATTTTCATTAAATGATAACATAACCATAAAAGCTAAGAAATTAGAAATAGGTTTCGTATATAATAATAAAATTATGATTGATATTCATTTGCAAAGGAGAGCGTTAAAACTTTGGTTAAACACTAAAATAGGTACTATAGATGATTCTAAAAATATTGCAAAAGATATGTCAAATACAGGTCATTGGGGAAATGGAGATTATGAAATTCAAATATTTGATGATGAAGAACTTGAGTATATTTTTAGTTTAATAAAGCAGGTTTATAAGATAAAAAGTAATTAGATTATTAATATACCAATTAGAAAGAAGACTTACCTTCTTAAAAATAGTGTATTTTAGTAATAATTTATGTAATGTAGACTTTTATTTATGTTGAAGTATAGTTATATAATGTATTTCTTTTTTGGTATACCTTCATTAATTATAATTAAACTCAGTGAGTATATTAGTAACATTAAAAATAACAAAGCTAGCAAAGAACTAACACTTAGTTTCATATGTACATTTGTATATAGTTTTTTTTTGATATTTTTAAAAGATGAAATAGTTAAACATTATTATTTCGTTTTCTTTGGTCTTACAATAAATTATATATTAAATCTTGATTTATTAATAAATATTACAATAAATCCATTCTATTTTATTAGTGATGAGAGTATAAATTATGACATTGAAGAGAATAAAGAAATTTTAAAAAATATATGGATTGGTGCACTATTTCTATTGTTTATAATAATAATAAACTTATTGTTAGGAGTATTAATGATTTATAACATAAATGGTGAGGCTTATCTTTGCTCAGTTACAACAAATGAAATTGGTATATTGGACTTATTTTATTATACCATCGTTACATTTACTACAATAGGTTATGGAGATATAGTCCCCAATGCCCCTGAAAGTAAAGTAATGGCAATAATTATTGCTTTTACAAGTGTAATTTGTCTAATAATATTTATAAGTTCAATTCTATCTGCAAAAAGTAATTTTAAAAAGAAATTAAAATAAATAATAATATTAGTTCATATTTTGGTTTTTATTAAATTAAGCTTTTAATTTTTTAGAGGAGATATGTACAGGTTATGCTTACTAATAAAAACATATGTGAAGTATTTTTAATATAGAGTATAATATAACTATGTTATATTATGGCTATATATGAAAAGAGAGGAAGATTGGATGAGTAATTTTGCTTTTTTAAAAGAAAAGTGGTCTATACTTGAAAACTTAGGAAAGCTAGCAGAGAGAAACCTTTATATAGATTCAAATACTACATTTATTAAGTGTGGTATGTTTGGGGAAATTGTGGTTCAGTTTATGTTTTCTATGGAAGAGATTGATGACACATTAATATCTCATGACAATAATCATAACAATAGAATTAAGCTATTAAAGAAGGAAGATTTAATTCCTGAGGATATTGATAATATACTTCATTTGCTTAGAATAAAGAGAAATAGTGCAGCACATAGTGGATATGAGGATGTTGAAAAAGCAAAGGTTCAATTAGAGTTGACATTTAAATTAGCTATTTGGTTTATGCAGACTTATGGAGATTGGAGTTTTGAGCCTAAAGCTTTTGAGATGCCACAGGAAAATGAATATGGTGAAAATGTTAATGACATAACGAAGGAATACGAAGAAAAGTACAAAGCTTTAGAAAAAGAACTTAATGCTTTAAAAGCTCAAGAAAAAGACAAGGAAGAGTTAGAAAAGCGTAAAGAACAAGGGAAGAAAGCTAGTAGAAAGATTGAATTAAGTGAAGCAGAAACAAGAAGAATAATAGATGCACAGCTTCAAGGAGCTGGGTGGGAAGCTGATACTGTTAATCTTAGATATTCAAAGGGGACAAGACCTCAAAAGGGAAGAAATTTAGCTATTTCTGAATGGCCAACTTATTCAAAGGATAAAGGTAATGGAGCAGTTGATTATGCTTTATTTATTGGTGAAAGATTAGTAGGATTTATAGAAGCTAAGAAATATTCTAAAGATGTTGCAGGAACTATGGTTGAAACTAAAGTTTATGCTGAAGGCGTAAAGGAAGAGCATGAAGATTATGTAGTTTCTAAATGGAATAATTATAAAGTACCATTTTTATTTGCTACAAATGGCAGAAAGTACATAAGAGAGATTGAAGAAAAGAGTGGAGTTCATTTTTTAGATTGCAGAAATTCAAGGAATAATAAAAAAGTGCTTCAAGGGTGGTATTCACCAGAAAAACTTGAAGTAATGCTTGAAGAAAATGTTGAAGAAGCAAATAAAACTTTAGATGAATTATCCTTTGAATTTTTACAATCAGAAAATAGTATAGGTCTTAGATATTATCAAGTTGAAGCTATAAAAGCAGTAGAAAAAGCTATTATAGAAGGAAAAGAAACAGCTTTAATAACTATGGCAACTGGAACAGGTAAAACAAGAACAGTTTTAGGATTAATATATAGATTACTTAAGACTAATAGATATAGAAGAATTTTATTTTTAGTTGATAGAACTTCACTTGGAGATCAAGCTTTAGATACATTTAAGGAAGTTAAGATAGAAGATTT
Source organism: Clostridium weizhouense (assembly GCF_019431045.1). Lineage (GTDB taxonomy): Bacteria > Bacillota > Clostridia > Clostridiales > Clostridiaceae > Clostridium > Clostridium weizhouense. The sequence continues at coordinate 164,872 of NZ_JAHXPT010000010.1, forward strand.
AAAAACATTAAATCAAATATATAATATTAATGGTCTAGATGAAAAACTTATTGATAAAGAAACAAAAATTCATATAGCTACTGTACAAGCTATGGTTAAAAGAATTATGTACAATGAAGATGAAACTAATGTGCCTTCTGTTGGTGATTATGATTGTATAATAATTGATGAAGCTCACAGGGGTTATACTTTAGATAAAGAAATGACTGGTGAAGAGGTTGAATGGAGAGATAATAGAGATTTTTTAAGTAAGTATAAGAAAGTAATAGAATATTTTGATGCTTTCAAGGTTGCACTTACAGCTACACCAGCACTTCATACAACAGTGATATTTGGAAAGCCTGTATATAACTATAGTTATAGAGAGGCTGTTATAGATGGATATCTTGTAGATCATGAACCACCTCATCTTATAGAAACAGAGCTTACTCGTGAGGGGGTTCATTATAATAAAGGTGATAAAGTGGCAAAATATAATAAGTTTACTGGTGAGCTTATTAATGGAGCAGAATTAGAAGATGATGTAGATTTTGAAATAGATCAATTTAATAAAAAAGTAATTATAGAATCACATACAAAAGCTGCATTAGAAGAAATAGCAAAATATATTGATCCTGAAAATGATGAAGGAAAGACTTTAATATTTGCAGCAAGTGATGCTCATGCAGATATGATAGTTAGATTATTAAAAGACATTTTTAGAGAAACTATAGGTGGAGTAGATGATGATTCTATTTTAAAGATAACAGGATCTATAAAAGATGCAGACTTAGCTATTAAAAAGTTTAAAAATGAGAGATATCCAAATGTTGCGGTTACAGTTGACTTATTATCTACAGGGATTGATGTACCTAGAATTGATAAAATAGTATTTTTAAGAAGAGTAAAGTCAAGAATACTTTATGAGCAAATGCTAGGTAGAGCAACTCGTCTTTGTGATGAAATAAATAAAACTCATTTTGAAATATTTGACTGTGTAAGACTTTATGAAGCACTTCAAGATATGACAAATATGAAGCCAATTGCAGCTACTGCAAATACAACTTTTAAAGTCTTGAAGGAAACATTAGAGAGAACAGAGAGTAGTGAAGAAAAAGAAGCAGCTATAAATAAAGTAATAGCAAAAATGCAAAGAAAAAAGAAATTAATAGATGAAAATGAAAGATTAATATTCAAAAGTCTTTGTAATGATAAAACTCCTGAAGAATTTATAAAGGAACTTAAAGAATTTGATACAGATGAAGCTGCTAAAGAGATAATCAGAAATAATGCATTAATTGAATACTTAGATGAAAAGTATAGAAATGATGAAATTATAATTGTTTCAGATAAAGAAGATAAAGTAGTATCACATACAAGAGGATATGGTAAAGGCAAAAAGCCAGAAGATTATATTGAAGAGTTTAAAAAATATATTGAGGAAAATAAAAATACAATTCAAGCTTTAGAAGTTGTTTGTACAAGACCACAGGATTTAACTAAGGAAACGCTAAAACAGCTTAAAGCTATATTAGATAACAATGGATTTAATGAAGAATATTTAAAAACAGCTTGGAAAGACTTAAAAAATGAAGAAATAGTAGCAGATATTATTGCATTTATAAGACAACAAGCTTTAGGAAGTCCACTAGAATCTAATGAGGAAAGAGTAAAAAGAGCAATTACAAAAATAAAAAGAGAATATTATTTAACAAAGCCTCAAGAAAATTGGATTAATAGAATAGAAAAGGTAATGCTAAAAGAAGTGGTAATAGATAAAGAAACTTTAGATACTGGAAGCTTTAAGACTCAAGGTGGCGGATTTGACAGACTTAATGAAAAATTGTTTAATGGTAATCTAGGAGAAATAATAACAAAGCTAAAAAAATATATGTTTGAAAAGATTGGATAAAGCGTAGGTGATGAATTATGTTTGAAAATATAGATAGTAAAAAATCTATTTTGGATAGTAAAAGACCTTTAAAAAAAGAAGTTTTAGATAATTTAAAAAGATACTTTGATGTAGAACTGACTTATAATTCTAATGCAATAGAAGGAAATACTTTAACTGTAACTGAAACTAAAGTTATTTTAGAAGATGGAATTACTATAGGTAAAGGAAAAACATTAAGAGAACATTTAGAGGTTATAAATCATAAGGAAGCAATAGATTATATTGATGATATTGTAAGCAAGGACATTGATATTTCTGAAAGAGTAATTAAAGATTTACATTATATAATATTAAAAAGTATTAATTCTAAAGGAGCTGGAGAGTATAGAACTACAAATGTTCTTATAAGTGGTAGCAGTCATAGACCAGTAGAACATATTTTAGTACCTGAAAAAATGAAAGAGCTTGTTGAATGGTATAAAGATAATAAGGAAAAATTGCATCCAATAGAATTAGCAGCAGAATTTCATTTTAGATATGTATATATACATCCTTTTATTGATGGCAATGGCAGAAGCGCAAGACTTCTTATGAATTTAATTCTTATGAGAAGTGGTTATCCAATATCAGTTATTAAGAATGAAGATAGAGATGAATATATGAAAGCTTTAGAAATAGCAAGTACAACAGAAAATACAAAAGATTTTATAAATATGGTAGCTAGTGCTGTAGATAAAAGCTTAGATACTTATTTATATATTGTACAATAATTAAAAAGACTGAATTTTAAAATTACAAAAAAGCAATTAGAATGGAGAACTTAAATGAATACACAAGAAATAGTAAGTAAACTTTGGAACCTTTGTAATGTATTAAGAGATGATGGAATAACTTATCATCAATATGTAACAGAATTAACTTATATCCTTTTCTTAAAGATGGCAAAGGAAACAGGAGCAGAAGAAAAATTGCCACAAGGATATAAATGGAATGATTTAAAATCTAAAAGTGGAATAGAACTTAAAACTTTCTATAAAGAGTTATTAAATCATTTAGGAGAAGAAACTACAGGTACAGTACAACAAATATATCAAGGTTCAGCTACTAATATTGATGAACCAAAGAACTTAGAAAAAATAATTACAACTATAGATGGATTAGATTGGTACTCAGCTAAAGAAGAAGGTCTTGGTAATCTTTATGAAGGATTATTAGAAAAGAATGCATCAGAAAAGAAATCAGGAGCAGGACAATACTTTACACCAAGAGTATTAATTGATGTAATGGTTAAATTAATAGATCCAAAACCAGGTGAAAAATGTAATGACCCAGCAGCAGGAACATTTGGATTTATGATTGCAGCAGATCACTATTTAAAAGAAAAAACAGATAATTATTTTGATTTAGATACAGACTTAGCAGAATTCCAAAGAACTAAAGCTTTTTCAGGATGTGAGTTAGTTCATGAAACTCATAGATTAGCTCTTATGAATGCTATGCTTCATGATATAGAAGGAAACATAATCCTTGGAGATACATTAACTAATTTAGGAAAACAAATGAAAGATTTAGATGTAGTTCTTTCAAACCCACCTTTTGGAACTAAAAAAGGGGGAGAAAGAGCTAATCGTGATGACTTAACTTTCATGACATCAAATAAGCAATTAAATTTCTTACAACATATATATAGAAGCTTAAAAGCAGATGGAAAAGCAAGAGCAGCAGTAGTATTACCTGATAATGTTTTATTCCAAGAAGGTGACGGAACAAAAATAAGAGAAGACTTAATGGATAAATGTAATCTACATACAATATTAAGACTTCCAACAGGAATCTTCTATGCTCAAGGAGTTAAGACTAATGTATTATTCTTTACAAGAGGAACTTCAGATAAGGAAAATACAAAAGAAGTATGGTTCTACGATTTAAGAACTAATATGCCAAACTTCGGTAAAACAAATCCATTAAAAGAATCAAATTTTGATGATTTCATAAAAGCTTATACTGCTGAAAATAGAGAATCAGTACAAGATGAAAGATGGAATAAATTAACTAGGGAACAAATCAAAGAAAAGAATGATAACTTAGATTTAGGACTTATAAAAGATGATTCAGTCTTAGATTACGAAGACTTACCAGATCCAATAGAAAGTGCAGAAGAAGCAGTAGCAAAGCTTGAAGAAGCAACTGACTTACTTATGAGTGTTATTAAAGAATTAAAAGCTCTTGAAAGTGAGGATAAGTAATGGCTAAGAAGAAAATGACGTTGGAAGAAAAGATAGAAGAGGCTGTTGTTACGGATGTGCCTTATGAAGTGCCGGGGAATTGGATTAATGTAAAGTTAGGTGCAGTAGCAAAATGGGGTTCTGGCGGAACTCCATCTAGAAAGCACTCAGAATATTATGATGGTGAAATTCCTTGGATAAAAACTGGTGAATTGAATAATGGATATATTTATGATTCAGAAGAAAAAATTACTCATGAAGCAATAAATAAATCAAGTGCAAAAATATTTAAAAAAGGTTCAGTTTTAATAGCTATGTATGGGGCAACAATTGGAAAAGTAGCAATACTTGGAGTTGATGCTACTACGAATCAAGCTTGTGCAGCTGCCGAATGTTATGAAGTAGTTAACAATAAATTTTTATTTTATTACCTATTGTCACAAAAAGAGAATTTTATTGATTTAGGAAAAGGTGGAGCACAACCGAATATCTCTCAAGCAATAATTAAGGAATACACCATACCGTTACCAACATTAAAGGAACAACATAGAATTGTTAATAGAATAGAAAATCTTTTTGAAAAGTTAGATAAGGCTAAGGAATTAATTGAAGAGGCTAGAGACGGATTTGAGAAGAGGAAGGCTGCTATTTTGGAGAAGGCTTTTAGGGGAGAGTTAACTAATGATTATAGAATGAAAAATAATATGGCATATAATTGGAGTTTAAATAAGCTCAAAAATGTAGCAAAGATTACTTCAGGAGGAACTCCTTCAAGAAAAAGACCAGAATATTTTGAAGGAGAAATTCCTTGGATAAAAACTGGTGAAATAATTTGGAGTCATATTTATGATTCAGAAGAGCATATAACCCAAGAGGCAATAGATAATAGTTCGGCAAAATTAATACCAAGTGGATCAGTTCTTGTTGCTATGTATGGTCAGGGATTAACTAGAGGAAGAGCGGCTATTTTATTAGGGGAAGCTTGCACTAATCAAGCTGTTTGTGCATTAATTCCTACTGAAAAAATACGAGCAAGATATTTATATTATTACTTTATGAAAAATTATTGGAATTTTAGACAATTAGCTAAGGGTGGAAATCAAGAAAATCTAAGTGGTAAGGTCATTGGTGAATTTGAAATTGAAATTCCATCTGTTGAAGAACAAAAGGAAATAGTGAGAATTTTAGATAAGTTTTTAGAAGAAGAATCTAAAATAGATGAACTTACTCAATTAGAAGAACAAATTGAATTAATAAAGAAATCAATTTTAGCAAAAGCTTTTAGAGGGGAACTTGGAACTAATTGTGAAGATGAGGAAAGTGCTTTGGAGTTGTTGAAGGAAATATTAAGTAAAGATATATAAATGATGATTAAATATGTAATAAGCAATCAATTATAAATATATAAAGGGGTATGGCAGATGGAAATGAAAAAATATGGTGAAAAATTACTTGAAGAAATGATAGGTCCTAATGCAAAATTTCATGATGGTCAGTGGGAAGCTATAGAAAATGCATTAAATAATAAAAGAACATTAGTAATTCAAAAAACAGGATGGGGAAAAAGTATAGTATATTTTCTTGCATCAAAATTGATTAAGGAAAAAAGAGGTGGAGTTACTATTTTAGTGAGTCCTCTTTTATCATTGATGAGAAATCAGATTGAATCTGCAGAAAAAATAGGAATACGTGCATTAACTATAAATAGTGAGAATGAAGATGAATGGGAATCAATAGAAGATTCGATAATTAAAGGAACTTGTGAGATAATACTTATATCACCTGAAAGGCTTGCTAATAAAGATTTTATTGATAGAGTAATTCCTATGATAAAAGATGGGATAAACATGATTGTTGTTGATGAAGCACATTGTATTTCTGATTGGGGGCATGATTTCAGACCTAATTATAGTAGAATAGTTGATGTTATAAGAGTATTGCCTCCAAGTGTTCCAATAATAGCAACTACAGCAACTGCAAATAAAAGAGTTGAAAAAGATATAAAAGCTCAGCTTGGTGATAACTTATTGACAATAAGAGGACCATTAATGAGAGAATCATTAAAAATACAAGTTATAAAATTGCCTAAACAAAGTGAAAGAATGGCATGGCTTATTGAAAATTTAAATAAAATTGATGGTTCGGGTATAATTTATTGTTCAACAACTAGGGATTGCAACAAAATTAGTGAATTTTTAAAAAGTAATGGTATCAATGCATTACCATATCATTCTAATCTGTCAAAAGATAATCATGAAAATAAAAAGTTAAGGGAAGAAAGAGAAAAGCTTTTAATAAATAATGAAGTTAAGATACTCGTATCAACAGTAGCACTTGGAATGGGCTTTGATAAAGGTGATTTATCATTTGTTATGCATTTTCAAATGCCTGGCAATATAATAAGATATTATCAGGAAATCGGAAGAGCTGGAAGAAAGCTAGATAATGCATATGCAATTTTACTGGTAGGTAATGAAGATCGTGATATTTCAGAATATTTTATTGAAAATGCATTTCCTAAGAGGGAACAATTAGAAACTGTATTAAATTTAATCGAAAACAGCGAAATGGGTTTAAGTGTATATGATCTTAAGAAATATGTTAATATGACACAAAGTGGAATAAAGAAATGTATTTCGCTTCTAGATTTAAATAAAATAATAGCTAAATATGGAACAAAGTATATTAGAACGCTAAATCCATATAATTATGATAATTTTAAAGTGGAAGAAGTTCTAAAAACTAGATATAGAGAGCTTCAATTAATGGATCAATATGTAGATACTAAAACATGTTATATGAAGTTCTTAGCCAATGAATTAGATGATGATACAGATGATAAATGCGGAAGATGTAGCAACTGCACAGGAAAAGAGTTCTTTTCATGTAAAGTTAGAATTGAAGATGTATTAAAAGCTGAAAGTTTCATTAAAAATAGAATTATAAAAATGAAAGTTAATAAACAATGGCCAGCAGGTGTGATAGATGAAAAAGCTAAAAAAATACCTTTAGAAGAACAAAATGAAATTGGAAGAGTTTTAGCTGATTATGGTGATTCAGGATATGGAATTATGATTGAAGAAGATAAGTATAAAAATAAATACTTTAGAGATGAACTTGTTGATGCTACAATAGAATTAATAAATAATAAGTGGGATGAATTAGATAAAATTGATTGCGTTGCAGCAGTTCCATCACTTAAAAGATCAGAGCTTGTAAAATCTTTTGCTAAAAGAGTTGCTGAAAAATTAAAAGTAGACTTTATTGATGTTATAATAAAACCTAAAGAGACAGAACAACAAAAAACTATGGAAAATTCAAATATGCAGGCAAAGAATGCATATAATGCTTTCTTAGTAACTGATGATATACATTATGAAAATGTATTACTCATAGATGATATGGTTGATTCAGGATGGACATTGACTGTATGTGGTGCTATGCTAAAGAAAAAAGGTGCAATTAAAGTATATCCATATGCGTTAGCGTCAACTGCTAAAAACGGAGGAGATGAATAATAATGAATAGCGGTAATTTAAATAAAGATAGTTTAGCTATTATGCTTTTATGCAGTAATTTAGCATTAAATTATAAAATTGATAAGATCAAACCTTTTACAGCTATTGAATGGAGCAAATTCGCTAAGATACTTTTGAATTCAAGCATAAAAAGACCAGCTAATTTATTTAATTTATCTAAAGAAGATTTAAAAGAACAATTATTTATAAATGATGATGAATGTGATAGAATAATAGCCTTATTATCTAAAGCAGGACAATTAAGTTTTGAAATAAATAATTTAAAAAATTTTGGAATAAATATAATAACAAGGGCAGATAAGGAATTTCCTAAAGTATTAAAAGAAAAGCTTAAGGATAAATGCCCTCCAGTAATATATTATTGTGGTGATATTTCTATATTGGATAATAAATTAATTGGAGTTGTTGGATCTAGAAATATTGATACTTATGGCTTAGAGTTTACTAAAAAAATAGCACATAAAATAGTTAAGGAAGGTTATTCATTAGTTTCAGGTGGAGCAAGAGGTGCTGACAGCATATCGCAAGAAGAAGTGCTTTTAACTGGTGGAAAAGTAGCCGCTTTTATTGCTGATAGCATGATTACAAAAATTAAGAAAAGAGAAATAAGGGAAGCAGTAATGAGTAATAATCTGCTTTTAATGAGTGCTATCAATCCTAAGAGTGGTTTTACTGTATACTCTGCTATGGATAGAAATAAGTATATATATTGTTTGTCTGATATAACAGTAGTTGTTTCTTCAGATTACAATAAAGGTGGAACATGGGCAGGAGCAACAGAAAACTTAAAGAATAATTGGGTTCCAATAGTTGTTAGATATGAAGAAAATATTCCTAAAGGTAATAATGAACTGATAAAATTAGGTGGAATTAAATTAGAAGCTTCTAATTTTGAATTACCATTTAAAGAATATAAAATAGAAGATAAGAATGTGGAAAAACCATATTATGAATATAATTTATTATCATTAGTTAATAATGAAAGAGCTGTTTCTAAAAACATTGCTGACAATGATAGTAAAATAAAAAAAGAAAATGAAACAATTGATATTGATAGGAAAAACATTTGTAATATAGATAAAAATAATTATGATGTATATGTGTTAATCGTAGATAAAATAAAAGAAGCATTAAAAATAGGGTTGTCATTGGATGAATTCAGAGAAAAGTTTCATGTTAATAAAAAACAGGCTAGTGATTGGCTTAATAGAGCGGTTGAGGATGGAGTAGTAAAAAAAATGAATAAACCAGTGAAATATAAAACAATATAAATTTCTATTTTGATGATACAAAGTAATATGAACGTTAATTTACTAATTGTTTTTGCATTAAATAAAAGTAGAGTTTGGTGTAGTATAAATAAAATGTGAAAATAGAAGCTCAACACAAAAAAGATATAGAAAATTATAAGTGGAATGTATTAAAAAAATTTAAGAACATTCCATTTTTATTTTACTAAAATCAATATAAATACATATACAAACGATTTCTTCAATAAAATAACATAGAATCAATATTTTATGAGGAAATATGAAAAAATTATTCTATAATCAAATCAAAGATTCTACTGAAGAAAGAGATGTTGAATTAGTTTACAAAAATAATATAAAAGCTCATTTTAAAAACTCAATTATAACATACCCATTTCAATGTGATGGTTACCTAGAAGAAAACTTAATGTATGATGATATAAGAAAAGTTTTAAGGCTTATAATGGAGTTTAAGTATGGACTAGATTTTAATATTCCTATTAATAGAGCTAAAGTTTTAGTTCAGGTAATCTTTTATTTAAAGCAATTTACTTTAAGAAAAAATAGAGAATATATGGACATGCCTAATGTAATTTTAGCTGGTGATAAGACTACGTGTTTTGTTATAAGTTCTAGTGATGTTGAATGTTATTTAGAAAGAAATTTAGATTGGAGTATAGCACCTTCAGATGCACCAACAAAGTATAAAGATTTAACTATTGAAATAAGTAATAATAAGTATATTAATCCTATTATTTTTAATATCAATAAGAGTTTAAAATTTGAACATGTAGTTAGAGATATCAAAAGATTAATACTTGAAATAAAAACAAAGTTTAAGGTTACAGAATCTAATATCTCAGAAACTTATGATTATTTTATAGAACGTATAATAAAAGATCCCTCTAATCATTCGGCATCTGATTTAGTTCAATGTTTTATTGATACAATACTTGGAGACGTAGAAATATCTCAAAAGAAGGATAGCAAATATATTGCTAAAAAAGACAAGCGTATAGAAATAGATTCTTATAGTTATAAGCAATTTGAAGAGGAATACTCTGTTAAATATTCTATAGAAGAAAAGAATAGTTTTATAGCTATAAAAGATAGATTAACTGAAGATACTAAAAGAAGATTTAATGGAGAATTTTTCACGCCTACTATATGGGTAAATGAAGCTCATAAACAATTAAATTATGTATTTGGTCAGAATTGGAAAGAAAAATATGTAGTGTGGGATTGTGCATGGGGCACTGGTAACTTAACAAGAGATTACTATTTTAAAGATTTATATTGTTCAACTTTAGATAAAATTGATCTTGAATTAGGAGATAATTATAATAGAAATTCTCAAAAATTTGTATATGACTTTTTAAATGACAATATAGAATTATTAACTACAAATAAAATAAATAACTCTTTAATGCCACAAGCATTATATGATGCATTACTTAAAAATAAAAAGATACTTCTGATTTTAAATCCACCATTTGGGGAAGGAAGTAATGGAAAGCAATCAGGCAAAAAAAGTAAAGATGGTATATCAAATACAAAAGTAAAATCAATGATGGAAAAGGAAGGTCTTAAAGATTCATCACAACAGCTATATATTCAATTTCTTTATAGAATACTAAAATTAAAACAAGTATTTAATTTAGATAATTTAAATATAGGAATTTTCACACCAACATTATTTCTAACTGGAGAAAGAAGTGAAAAATTTAGAGAGATTTTTCTGAAAAACTTTAAGTTTGAGAAAGGCATTGTATTTAATGCAAGTTATTTTTCTAATGTTTCTTCTGAGTGGGGAGTTGGATTTTCAATATGGACTACTGGAGAATGTAAAGAAAAGAATAACTTTAATTTTTTAGTTAAGGAAATGAGTGATAATGGTAAAATTGAAAGTACTAGAGAAAAATTAATATATAATTTGAATTACAAAGAAAGATTATCATCTTGGATTAAAAATAAGAAATCTAACAATAAAGCTGAAACTATAACATTAAAATCAGCTATAACTTTTGATACAAAAACAAGAATGGTAGATAAAGAAGCAATAGGATTTTTAATGAATGATTCTAATAATGTATATGCTAATACTCAGGGAGTGTATATATTATCTGCACCTGTTACAAGGCATGTAAAAACTACAACAATAACAAGAGAAAATTATAAACAATGTTGTTCTTTGTTTGCTGCAAGAAAATTAATAAAATCTAATTGGCTTAATCAAAAAGATAATTATATGATTCCTAATATTAATAATTCCAAATATAAAGAATATGAAAATGACAGTATAATATATTCTATTTTCTCAAATGCAGCTCAAGTTAGTTCCTTTAGAAATATAAAAATATATAATAAAGAGTGTGATATTATAAATCAAATGTTTTTTATGAGTATAAAAGAAATTCAAAATTTAGCTAATATAAATAATAATGAAACAATATATTATGATTGCAAAAGATATAGTAAAGAAAGATTTATATATACACAGTTTCAAGCACTTGAGCTTTCAGAAGAAGGAAAGTTAATATTAGAAACAGCAAAAAAATTAATAAGAGGAAGTTTTAAATACAGAGATGAATTTAATAAACTTCATCCCAAATATAATATAAATACTTGTGATGCAGGATGGTATCAAATAAAATTTATGTTAACACAGTATATGAACGAAGAATTAGAATTATTTGAAGATATGGTAAAGAGTTTAGAAGATAAAATGATCTCTTTAGTTTATGAACTGGGATTTTTGAAATAATTATAAAATCATAAATTAAAACTACCTTATATAAGATTTATCATGAGGTAGTTTTAATATTAATTTAACTTATATGAGAATGTGCCTTATAGAAGGAGCAAAAAAGAAAATTATCGTGAGTGTCAAAGAATTACCGCCGATATATGCTAATTAATATTTGCTAGAATTACAGATATCACAAGGGAGGTGGTTGTAATGGCTAGCAATAAAATTTTATTATAAGAATAAATCGAAAACCATAATAATCAATTTAATCAAGTATTATGGTTTTATTAAAATTTATTACAAATAACTGTCTGTAGGTCAGCATTATTAGGGTGATTTTTAAAAATATTAAGTTTTTTTATGAATTTAACGCATTCTTAGCTTGATGATATTACCACTTTGTGCTACTCACTAAAGTTAGAGTAACTTAATCAGCGATTCTAACTCTTCAGATAAAGTTTTTGCACGTTCAAAATCAGTATTTCGTAAAGCTAAGGCTATTTTCATTTCTACTGATTTTTTCTTTTGTTCAATTTCTAAATAGTCTTTATCAAAATACTTTGAATAAATCATCTTTCTAAATTTTCGCATATTCATTTTTCTAATTGTCTTATCTTCAATGAGTAAAACATAATCTACACAGTTTATTATAAAATAGTAATCATGAGATATCATTAGAATCGCACCGTTATAATTTTCTATGGCTTTTTCAAGTGCTATTTGTGAATAGGTGTCTAAATGGCTTGTTGGTTCATCTAGAAGCAACATGTTTGATTTACTAGCAGAAACTTTGGCTAATTGAAGTATATTCTTTTCTCCACCAGATAAAGATTCTATCTTTTGGTTAATGATTTCTTCATCAAAATCATAGTTTGAAATATATGATTCAACATCTTCATAAGTTTTAAATCCTGCATCTAGGAATTCTTCAAGTATTGTATTAGACTCATTTAGTACTTCCCCTTGAAGCTGTGATAAATAAGCTACTTCAATGTCAGAATTTATTTCAATAGCAGGATGATTATTTTTAAAGATATCTCTTAGTAAAGTAGTTTTCCCAGTGCCGTTTAATCCGATAATAGCTACTTTATCATTGGATTTAATCTCAAAGTTAACATTTTCTAAAAGCATCTCATCAAAGCTAACACTGTAATCATTAATTTTTAAAGCTATTTTTTCTTCAATTTGATTATTAGTAGTTAAACGGATATAAGGTTGTTTAATTTCTACAAATGGTGTTTTAATTCTACGTGCTTCTAATCTTTCTTGAAATTTCATTCTAGCTTTTAGATATCTTCCAGCAGAAGTTTCACCTGTAATTTCTGCTCTATCTCTTAGTTTATTGATTATTTGTTCGTTTCTCTTAATTTCTTCATCATCAGCAATAGCTAGTTCCTGCAACTCAATTTTAGTTTGAAGTAATGTGAAGTTATAATCAATATATCTTCCATCAAACTCTTGAAGCTCCATGTTTTCAAGGTGAATAATTTTATTAAAGCAATGATTCAATAGATATCTGTTGTGCGTAATAACTAACATTATTCCCTTGTGAGAATTAATTAGATTTTTGAGAGAATTAAGGTTTTCAAAGTCTAAAAACACATCTGGTTCATCCATAATCATTAAGTCTGGACTATTAAGCATTTCCTTAATCACTTGAATAAGCTTGAATTGCCCACCACTAAGTTCAGATACCATTAGATCTTTAAGGTTGCTTAGATTTGCAAGATTTAATTTTTTATTAAGGTCACTTTCGAAATCATCTCCAAAAGTTGCATCAAGTAAATCTAAAGCTTCTTGGTACTTTTCTAGTAAAGGTTCAATCTCAGAAGATGTTTCCATTTCAGCACAAATAGAAGTTATTTCACTTTGTAGCTTAATAAAATCTTCACATAGATATTCGAAAACTGTAGTTTCTTTTGTTTTGTCTAGTTGAGGGAATTGACTTACATATCCAATCTTACAATTTGGATCTATCTTTAGGCTGCCATCGAACATGTAGTTTTCTGAATCCATAATTATATCTATAAGTGTACTTTTTCCACTACCACTTGTTCCTATAAAAGCACAATGCTCACCATCTTCTAAGGTAAATGAAATCTTATTATATAAATCTTTTTGCGGAAATGAGTAGGACAAATTATCAACTTTTATCATATTATTACCTCTCTTTATAACTTAAAAAAGAGCTTATAAAAATAAGCACTTTAATATATTCTTAGCAATTGAAATTTTATACTTGATTTTTATGTAGTAAAGACAATTTACTAAGTTTAACATTGACAGCATAACATTTTTTTCGACTAAGTTCAATCATTTCATATAATAAACAAAATTTGTCTTAGTATTCTAATAAATTAAGTATAGTAGTCTATTTTTTTGCACTTATAACTAATGAAAATCCAATATATATTATTATTTTGAATAATATATATTTAAAAAAGTAGTGGATTTCAAAGGTCAAGCTTCCCATTCACCATAAAAATAATGAATTTGATTTTTCAAATGAAAGTGTAAAGCTTGTAACTATGCATTCTATTAAAGGACTTGAATTTAAGGTTGTTATAATTGCTGGGTTAAATTCTAAAGTAATGCCTTTATGTCCAGTTAGAAATGAAGAAGAAGACATGGACATGGTAGAATCTAGAGAAAGAAAATTACTTTATGTTGGAATGACTAGAGCTACAGAAAAATTATTTATAACATCAGATGGTACACCATCTAAATTTATCAAAGATATAGATTATAAGTATTTAAGAGTAAAAAGCAATTGTGATATGAAGAGAATTTCTTCAATAAGTTTAGAAAATTATTTGTTTAAAGAAGAAATTTCAGATATATATTCTAGAGAAGAAAAAATAAGACAATGGGTACTTAGAGAATTAAGAGATACTTATGGATATCCCACAAACTTATTTACTGTAGAGCAAAAAGTAAATATAGGATCACAAATTAAATTTGCAGATATTGCAGTTGATATTTAGAGGAATAATACTAAAGGCCCATATATATTGATAGAGGTAAAAAGCTGGGGAAGTGGTATAAAGGGTGCATTATCACAACTAAAAAGCTATATGGCTAATACTCCAACTGCTAAATATGGGATAATAACTGATGGAAATGAAATAGTTATAATAAATAAAATCTTTAAATTAGTGTAATATGATATAATTTTAATAAAGAAAAGCAATTGTGAGTATATTAAATAAAATTAAACATTATAGAGGGAGGTTAATATTATGTTATGGGATGAAGCAAGAAAAACTTATCCAAACAAATGGATTGTATATGATAGTTTAAATCAATTTGAACAAAATAACAAATTAATAGTAACTGATTTAGCAATAATAGAAGTTTTTGATAATCTTGATGCAGCATATAAATATTACTGTAAACTTCATAAAGAAGATAAAACAAGAAATTTGAACATTGCTGATAGTAAACAAAAAGAATTATCATATGAAATTGAAAGGATTGGTTTACTAAGATGATAAAGTTAAGGCATGAACATGGATTAATTCTTTGCTCATTGGATTTAAAGCTTAATAATGAAGATTTAAATCTTAAAAATGTATTAGTAGATACTGGTTCTGCTTAGGAGGAACTTGATTATGAGTTTATTAGGAACAATTGTAAAAGGAGCAGGAGTTGTTGTTGGAAAAGGTCTTGAATTAGGGATTAAGGCTACTGGAGAAATTGGAGGAATTATTGCAGAGTGTAAAGGAAATGATACTCTTGCAGAGAGTTTTAGAGAAAATAGTAAAAAAATAGGCGAAGGAACTTATGAATGTGCTAAAGTAGGTAGTCAGTATTTGGGTAATGGTGTAGATAAAGCAATAGAAGTAGGAGCCAAAACAGGTGTAGCTGTTGGTGAATTCATAGCTGATGAAGGTGGATTTGATGTTGATAAATCTAGGAAAATTGGAGCTGCTGTAGGTAGTGGAGCTGTAGGTCTTCTTACAGGAGAAATTATAGGAGGTACAATAACAACTGTAACTGCATTAACAGGAACAGCAAGTACTGGTGCAGCAATATCATCTTTACATGGGGTGGCAGCATCAAATGCAACAATGGCAACTATAGGTGGAGGAGCATTATCAGTGGGTGGTGCAGGAATTACTGGAGGACATGCAATTCTTACTGCAATAGATGTTGCATCAACTGTTTCAGCTAGTGCTAGTGGTATAGGTTCAGAGTTAAAATCCAATACAGAAAAACAACTTTCAGGTGAAGTTATAAATGTATCAGAAGATGATTATACAGTTTCATCAGATGACTAAATTGATTTAATTAGACAGGTTTTAAAGAGTTAACAAGTGTGGAAAAAATACTAATAATTTATATTAAGCAGGAGTTTAATTGAAAGCTTCTGTTTTTACTTTCTAATAAAAATAGAACTATGTACAGTTAAAAAATAGTAAGAGAGAAATAAGTTTTGATTTCTGTGAAGTAGCTGAATTGGTGATAATAGTAAAGAATATGCACAAATAACATGAATTATATGGTAATATATTGCCATATAATTCATGTATTGTAAAATAAAAAAATATTATAGAAATATAAAATTAAATGGAATCAATATATAGATTTTACAAAGTAGAAGTTGCTTTGAATAATTAAAACAAATATTTTATGAAAAAGGTGAAATACAATGAAGATATATAACAAATTAGTTTGAATAAATTATAATTACTCAAGATTTATTGAGGGAAGATGTATCTAGAACATATAAAGCAAGGTCAGGATTATATCAGCAGAAGAAAGAACTAAATTGCAAGTAGCAAAGAATTTATTAGATATTTTAGATGATGAAACAATAGCAATAAAAACATGATTATATATAGAAAAAATTAAAAGATTAAGAAAAGAAAATTAAAGGGTAGGCTTATTTTAGCCTATCCTTAATTTTTAGAAAAAAGTATTAGTGAAAATTTGAATTTTTAGTTAAGAATGTTATAATCAATAAATAGTAAAATTAAGTAATAATTTATATAGGAAGTGTGAAACTAGAAATGAGAATAAGAGTACCAAGTTATTTTAAGGATTTTAAATGTATATCATCAGAGTGTGAAGATACATGTTGTGCGGGATGGGGAATTGTAATTGATGAGGAAACTAATAATTATTATCAACAGGTAGATAGTGAGTTTGGAGAAAAGTTAAGAAGTAAGATAGTACAAGAAGATGGGGAAAATGTTTTTGTATTAAACGGTGATAATTGTTCATTTTTGAATGAAAATAATCTTTGTGAAATATATAAGGAGCTTGGAGAAAAAAATCTTTGCTATGTATGCAGACAATACCCAAGATACATGGAAGAGTTTTTGGAGTTAAGAGAAATTGGAATATCATTATCTTGTCCAGAGGCTGCAAGAATAATATTAAGAAATTGTAAAGTATCAGAATTTGAATTAAGTGAAAATAATGAAGTTTGGGATAAAGATAGTGATATTGATGAAAATGTACTTGAAGACTTTTTGCTTTGTAGAAATATAGCCATTAATATTATAGAAATGCCTAATATAGATTTAGAAGTTAAGGCAGCAGTGGTGCTTAAATTTGTTAAAGAAATTCAAGATAAAATAGATTTAGGGGATATGGATGAAATAAAATATGTTAGAGAAGAGTACAGTAAAAACAATTTTATAAAAGAAATAATAAATGATTTATATAGATATAAGGGAAATGAAGAAACTAAATATAATAATGTATATGAATACTTTAAAACGTATATAGATTTAAAACATATAAAACCTAATGATCAATTAGGTTTAAATAATGTATTAAGACATTTTTGGCAAAGTGAAGAGAATAGAGAATTTTATATAGATAAACATAAGAAATTTAATTATTATTACAAAGATAATATGTACAAGTTTAAGAATATATTAGTGTATTTTATATTTAGATATTTTATGAAGGCTATTTTTGATTATGATGTATCTGCAAAAATAAAGATAGCTATAATTAGTTTGATAATGATTAAGGAATTGGCAGTAGTAAGATGGATAGAAAATGGAAAACTTACGGAAGAAGATATGGTGGATATAAGTCATATGTATTCTAAGGATGTTGAGCATTTAGAAGAGAATATAGAAGCACTACAGGAAATTTTTGAAACTGAAGAAGTTTATGAAGTTGATAAAATCTTAATTACTTTAATGAATGGATTTTAAAATAATAAGTGGTGGATTTTAAAGGTCATGTTTCTCCTCCAGCATATAAGAACTTAGAATTTGATACAATAGAAAGTCTATGATTTCAGGGGCTTTTCGTGATTTTGGGAAAAAATGAAGTGCTTGAAAAGCAAGTTTTGAAGATGAAATTTGGAAATGTAATTTTAAAAATGCACCCACCTATGGATTGTAGTAAGGTGGGTGCATTTTTTAGCAGAAAGAAATTTATGAGAAAATATTTGTAATATGATGTTTAGATTTTATGAATAGGCTATAATTAAGATAAGATTGCGAATAGGAGTGATTAAAAATGAAGTATAGTGAGGCAAGAGAAGTATACAAAAATAAGTGGATATTATTTCAAGCTATTTCTGCTTATTCAGAAGGTGGAAAAAGAATTGTAACTGATTTAGCGGTTCTAAAAAGTTATGATAAGGGTAATGATGCATTAAAGGATTATGCAAATTATCATAAAGCTGATAAACAAAAGGAATACTATGTTTATAATACAACTCACGAGACTTTAGAGATAGAGGAAAGAGCTTGGATAGGAGTAAGGATAAATGGTTGATTTAAAGTTTAGATACGGATTACCATTTTGTAAGGTAGAAATAATTCATAATAATAAAAAACTTATTTTAGACAATGTACTTATAGATACGGGTTCGGGTGGAACCTTGTTTAAAATGGATAAAGTAGAAGAAATTGACATAACTATAGATGTGAATGATTCCATTGAAACTATACATGGTATAGGTGCAAGTGAATTTGTGTATAAGAAAACTATTGATGAAATTAGGCTTAATGATTTATGTAGTAGAGATGTTAAAGTAGAAATAGGAATTATGGATTATGGGTTTAATATTGATGGAATAATTGGAATAGATTTCTTAAGACAAATTGATGCAATTATTGATTTAGAAAAAATGAAAATGTATAGCAGAAGTGACAATGAAAAATAAATATATTCCAAAATACACCTCACGTGGAGACGGTAGTAAATATATAAGACTCTACCATGAAACCAATGAATCGCCTATAAAATAAGTGTTTATAGACGATTTTATTTTTAAAATAGAAAAATATTAAATAATTTGGTAAAATTAACATGGTGAATAAGAACTATGGGGGATAATATGAATTCAACAGTTAATGAATTGAATAGTGTAAGAGAAGAGCAAATCAGTTTTAATGATATTAAATATAAAGATATAGATATAGAGAATAAGGAGTTTTTAGTTAATAATAAGCTTATAGTGAATTCTGAGAAAGGTAATCTTTTAGATGAACTTAAAAAACTTTTAAGTGAATGTGAAAAATTTTATTTTAGTGTAGCTTTTATTAATTTTAGCGGTCTTCAGCTTTTATTAGATAGTTTTAAAGAACTTGAGGACAAAGGGATTAAGGGCAAAATTTTAACTTCTACATATTTAAATTTTACTGAACCTAAGGCTCTTGAGAGAATTAATAGGTTTAGTAATATTGATTTAAAAGTTTTTATAGCCACTAAGGAGAGTGGATTCCATACTAAGGCTTATATTTTTGAGAACAAGGAAGAATATAAGATAATTATAGGTTCTTCTAATATAACACAAAGAGCGTTAAAAAGTAATATTGAATGGAATGTTAGTGTTATCTCTAAGAAAGATGATAGTTTTACACGCGAAGTTTTAGAGGAATATTTGAGTTTATGGGAAGTAACTTCTGTTGTTGATAATGAATTTTTGAAAAATTATAGTAGCTTCTTAAAGGAGATTAGAAAAGTACAAAATAATAAAAGCTTGGATTTTAATGATTATGAGCTTATTAAACCCAATAATATGCAAAAAAGAGCTATTGAAAATTTAAATAGAATTAGAAGTTCAGGTGAGGATAAAGCTCTTGTTATTGCAGCAACTGGTACAGGAAAGACTTACATGTCAGCTTTTGATGTTTTAAGTTATAAACCTAAAAAGATACTTTTTTTAGTTCATAGAGAGGAAATTTTAATATCTGCTGAGAGAACTTTTAAAAGATTAGTTAAGAATAAAAATAAAACTACAGGTCTTTTAACAGGGACAAGTAAAGAGTTAGAAGCTGATTATTTATTTTCTACTATACAATCTATGAGCAGTGAGTTTGAGAATTTTAGTAGAGATGAGTTTGAATATATTATTATAGATGAGGCTCATCATGCTTCTAGTCCATCTTATAAAAAAATTATGGAGTATTTTAAACCTAAATTTTTACTTGGAATGACTGCAACACCAGAGAGATGTGATAGTGAAAGTATTTTTGATATTTTTGATAATAATGTAGCTTTAGAAGTGAGACTTAGAGAAGCTTTAGAACTTGAATTAATAACTCCATTTCATTATTTTGGAATAACAGATATTGATGGTGTTGATTTAAGTAATGTAAAGATAAATGATATAGATGAAATAGCCAAAAGATTAAAAGTTAATGAAAGAGTTGATTTTATTATAGATAAGATGAACTTTTATGGTTATGATGGAGAAAAACTAAAGTGTGTAGGTTTTTGTGCAAGTGTTGATCATGCTGAATATATGGCAAATGAATTTAATAAAAAAGGGATAAAAAGTATATGTCTAACGGGATTAAATTCTGCAAAGGAAAGAGCTGATTATATAAAAAAGTTAGAATCAGAAGATGATGAATTAGAAGTTATTTTTACAGTTGATATTTTTAATGAAGGTGTAGATATACCCTCTATTAATTTAGTATTAATGTTAAGACCGACTAATTCGCCTATAATATTTATACAACAACTTGGTAGAGGACTTAGAAAACATAAGGAAAAAACTTTTTTAACTGTTTTAGATTTTATAGGAAATCATAAGAAAGCTTTTTTAATAGCGTTAGCTTTAAATGGCTCTAAATATTATGATAAGGATAGTTTAAAGGTAGCTGTTGCAACTCAGTTTGGTAATATACCAGGATGTACTAATATTCAAATGGATAGAATAGCACAGGAAAGAATATTAGAGCAGTTAAATGAAGAAAACTTTAATTCTATGAAGTATTTAAAGGAAGAATATTTAGAGTTTAAGAAAATGAATGGTTTAAAACCTCCTTATTTTCTTATGGATTATATAAAGTATGATGGAGCTCCAGATCCTTTAAGATTTATAAATAAAGAAAAAACTTATATTGGTTTTGTAGCTAAAATTGAGAAGGATGATAAACTCAAAAACTTATTGGAGGATGAAGTTTTTATTAAAATACTTAAAGAACTTTCAAGTAAATTACCTATAAAAAGAGTATATGAATTTAGCATATTAAAATATATGTTAAAGCATGGAGAGATAAGTGTAGATAAAGCTAAAAGTGAAATCTTAAAGTATATTGATTATGTAGATGATAATAGTGTTATTCATTCTCTTCAATGTTTAAGCCAAGCTTATTATGATTCAGGGCAAATTAAGAATAATATTAAATGTTTTGAGTTTGAGGGTAAAGTATTAAAAGCTACTTGGAATTTTAAAAAGGTAGTAAATGATAAAAAATATAGTATGTATATTGAAGATGTTATAAATTATGCACTTATACGCTATGAAAAAGAATTTGAAAGTCAGTATTATGGGATGCCATTTTTAAAAAATTATGAACAATATCAAATGGTAGATGCAGCACTTCTTTCTAATTATACTAAAATTCATAGTTCATTTAGGGGAAGTGGGCTTATAACTAATGGAAAAGAATATTTTCTTTTTGTGGATTTACATAAGGAAGATGGTATTAAGGAAAGTATAAATTATAAAGATAAATTTATAGATAGAAGATATTTTCAGTGGCAAACTCCAAACAGCACTTCTCAAAGTTCGGAGAGAGGTAAAAATATTATATTTAATAAGCAAAGAAAAGTTAATTTACATATATTTGTTAGAAAGTATAGAGAAATTGATGGAGCTGTAGAACCTTATATTTATATAGGTAAAGGAGATGTAGTAGAATATGAAGGTGAAAAGCCTATAACAGTTAAGATAAAATTAGAACATGAAATGCCAGTGAGGTTATATACAGAATTTATAAAAAAAGTATAGTAGAATTTATTATACAATTTATGTTATTAGATCATTTACACCAGGAACATTCACAGGAGATCACTTTAAAGATTGTAATTGCTTCTCTAAAGATCATAGAGTTCTTATAGCAACTTATAATAAATAACTTCAAAAATATGTTTCATTTATATATGGATTTAAAAATTAATAATGAAGATTTAAATCTTAAAAATGTATTATGTAGATACTGTTTTATAAACAAAGACTAGAAGTCAGCAAAATTTCTAGTCTTTGTTTATGGTAAAATATAGTTATTGGGTTTGAATTGAAAGGGGAGAATTATATGGGATTTATAGGATTAATTATACTACTGCTCTTGATTCCGACAATTGTTAATTACAAAATGAAGAAAGAATATAATAAGAGCGGTTATATCTTTTAATTTATAAAATTAGATAAGAACATAATAAAAAATTTAATCTAAGATAGGTTGTTGAATATAAACTTTATAAGAAGGAAAAACTGAATTTGAGGTGAGGAAAATGTCAAAAAATAAATCAAATAAAAATAAGAATGATAATAAATCATCAGGTACTACTATGGAACCAGGTGAAAAAATGCATAAACCTACAAGAGGCCTTCCTAGAACAGAAAACTAACAAAAAGGATTAGAATTCTTGTATAAGTTTATCAAATAAAAACAGTGTTCTAAATTTATGTTTGAACTGAGCCCCGTTGAGTAAATAATACAGTAAAAGTACTGCTGTAAAATCTACTTGATGGGGTAATTTTTATGTAGTTAACTTACACTATATTTGGAGGTGTTAATATTATGAAAAGGTTAAGTTTAGAGGGGGTTAATGACTTTAGGTTTAACAATAAGATATTTTTGGATATAATAGAGGTAATGTAATTGATTATTGTAATGAATCAGTTAAAATATGGAGGTTTGTTATGAATTTAAAACCATTACCAATAGGTGTAGATAATTTTGAAAAGTTAATAACTAGAGAATATTACTATATAGATAAGACACTATTAATAAAGGATTTATTAGACAATAAAGCAGACGTGAATTTATTTACAAGACCAAGAAGATTTGGAAAAACTTTAAATATGAGTATGCTTCAATATTTTTTTGAAAAAAGAGAAGAGGATAATTCTTATCTTTTTAAAAATCTAAATATAATGAAGGAAGGCGAAGAGTATACTTCTCATATGGGACAATACCCTGTAATTAATCTTTCTTTAAAATCAGGAAAACAACCTAATTTTGAATTAGC
>NZ_JAHXPT010000011.1 GCF_019431045.1 Clostridium weizhouense
CGAACAGGAAAGTTAAGATCTATAGCGCCGAAGGTACTGCATGGGAGACTGTGTGGGAGATTAGGACGTTGCCAGGTAAGGGATCTTTAGCTCAGTTGGTTAGAGCAACCGGCTCATAACCGGTAGGTCCGGGGTTCGAGTCCCTGAAGGTCCACCATTATGGGGGTATAGCTCAGTTGGGAGAGCACCTGCCTTGCACGCAGGGGGTCAAGAGTTCGAATCTCTTTATCTCCACCATTATTAAAAGCTATGAATTAATTCATAGCTTTTTTTGTTATAATTAAAAATATATATTAAACTTATTATATATAGGAGAAAATAAGAAAATGATATATAGAATAAAGCAATTTTTTTTAGGGATAATATCTTTTTTTTACAAAGATGATGTTATTCTTTTAGATAAATATCTTACTAAATCAGAAAAGAAACTATTTATGCAAATGAGAAAATCTGATAGAGCCCATTCATTTAGAGTATGCAAAGAAGCTATAAAAAGTATAAATAATTATAAAAATATAGAACTTATAGAAGAAAAAAAGATGGCTAAATGTGCATTATTACATGATATAGGAAAAGTAAAGTATTCACTCAATACTATAGAAAAAGCTTTGGTAATTATTATAAATAAGCTTACTGTAGGGAGATTTCTAAAGTATAATAAATATAAGAGAATAAATAATTATTATAATCATCCTGTTTTAGGAAAAGAAATGTTAGAGAAAATTGGAGTTTATGATAGTGATATTTTGTACTGTATAGAAAATCATCACAATGCAATTAATATAGAGGAAGACAACTTATACTTGAAATTATTAATAAGATGTGATGATCATAATTAAGTAAAATTTTTATATTAGGAGGTTTGAAGTTATGAATTCTCTTGAAAGAAGAAAAGATATACTTAAGTCCTTAGTAGATAATAATACTCCATTAAAAGGAATTGAAATTGCTCAAAAATATGGAGTTACTAGACAAATAATAGTAAAGGATATAGCTATACTTAGAGCTAATGGAAAAAACATAATAGCTACTCCAGATGGATATATAATTAATAGAGAAATAAATAAAATAAGAAAAATTATAGCTGTAAGTCATAATGAAGAAGAGTTAATACATGAGATGAGGATAGTAATAAAGTATGGTGGAATTATAGAAGATGTTATTATAGAGCATCCTTTATATGGCGAGATTAGAGCAATGTTAATGATTAAAAATTATAATGATTTAGAGAAATTTTCAAAAAAATATAAAAATCAGGAAGCAAGGCTATTATCAGTTTTAACCAATGGTGTTCATCTTCATACTATATCAGCAGATAATGAGGAAAATATTAATTTAATTATAAATGAACTAAAAGATAATACATTTATAGTATCAGATTAGGAGGCAATGTATAGTTATGGATTATGATATATTAATATTAGGTGGAGGTATAATAGGATGTGCTGTAGCCTATGAATTGTCAAAATATAACTTGAATATAGCATTAATAGAAAAAGATTATGATGTAGCAGATGATATATCTTTTATAAATACAGCTGTTATATATGATGGTTCAGAAACTTCTGATGATTTTATGGCTAAATTGGAGAATACAGGGAGAAATCTAATAGAAAAGGCATGTAAAAAATTTAATGTACCATATAAAAAAACAGGGGCTTTAAGAATAGCATCAAAAAATAATCAAAAAAATAAATTAGATATTATGTATAACATAGCCAAAAAACGTGGAATAGATGGAGTACACATAATAGAAAATGATGATGAAGCAATTCAAAAAATTGAACCTAATTTAAATATAAAGATTGATAAGGCACTATATTCAGAAAATATTGCTGTAATTTCACCATATGATTTAGCAATATCTTATGCAGAAGTTGCTGCAGATAATGGTGTTAATTTTAGGTTAGAGGAGCTAGTAATAGATATAAAAAACATTTCTAATGGATTTAAAGTAACTACAAATAAAAATAAATTTAGCTGTAAAGTGGTTATTAATACAATAGATAATGAAATTGTAGAAGATAAATTAGAATGCAATTATAAAAATATGAATTACATACTTTTTGAAAATAAAATGGAGAATAAATTGAACACTATACTTATAGATGATATAGATGATTCAACATTTATAATAAATAATCCATTAATATCAGAAGGAAACTTAATAGGAATAAAAAGTGATCATATGCTTACATTAGAAGAGGGAATAGATATGGCAAAAAATATTTTTCCCCAGGCAAGAAAGGAATTTGTAAGTAATATATTTAATGAAGTATGTGATAAAGATATAATTGTAATAGATGATAGTAATTTTGATAAAGGATATATAAAAGTTACAGGAAATCATTATGGAAAAATTACTATGGCACCTGCTATTGCTGTGATGATAAAAGATAAATTAAAGCATAGTTTAAATGTAACTAGAAAAAAAGATTATATAGATAAAAGAAGAGATGTATATAGATTTAATGATATGTCAAATGAAGAAAGAAACGAAATAATTTCTTTAGATAAAAGATATGGTAATATAGTTTGTTCTTGCAATAATGTATCAGAAGGTGAAATAGTTGATTGTATTAGAAGACCTTTAGGAGCACGTACAGTAGAGGGTGTAAAAAGACGTACTGGTGTAGGTCTTGGAACTTGTAATGGGTCTTACTGTAATATTAAAATAATAAAAATATTAGCTAGAGAAATGAATAAAAACATTCTAGATATAGTAGAAGATTCTAAAGATTCTAATATATTATCTAGCAGAATTAAGGAATTTAGAGAGATGTAATATGTTTAAGGAGAATTAATTTATGAGCAGTAAAGATATCTTTACAAGTTTAGTTAGAATAAAAGGTGATGAACGTAATAAAGTAGTCTCTGTAAGAAGTAATCAGCCAATAGAAAAAGAATTATGGAGAGAATTTTCTAAGGTGCTTAGTAGAATATATATTAGTACTCCTGTTAATATAGGTGATACTATATGTAAAAATATAATGAATACAGGTATAGATATTATAAGTACTAAAAAAATTAGCGACAATGATTAAAAGAATTATTTAATATGTTGACAAATCTAAGTATTTTGTAATATATTTAATACAAGTTAATATTAAAACCTTAGATAAGGCTAGTAATAATATTATGATTTTTAGAGAGTCAGTGGTTGGTGTAAACTGATATTCAGATATGATGAATCCACCTTTGAGGGACTGTGAATTAAGCAGTACGGTAATAATATCGTTAAATTTTTAGAGTGAATAACATTTATGTTATTAATTAGGGTGGCAACGCGGAATCTTTCGTCCCTTTTATTGGGGGGAGAAGGATTCTTTTTTTATATAAAAAATTTTTTAGGAGGAAAATATAATGTTAGATTTAAAAAGAATTAGAAATAATCCAGAGGAAATTAAAAATCTTTTATCAAACAGAGGAGAAGATTTTGATGTTTCAGTTATTGATGAAATAATAACATTAGATGAAGAAAGAAGAAAGATATTAGTAGAAGTTGAAACTTTAAAAGGAAAAAGAAATCAAGTTTCAGCAGAAATTCCTAAGCTTAAAAAAGCTGGTGAAGATGTTACTGAAATAATGAAGGAAATGAGAGAATTAGGGGACGACATTAAAAAATTCGATACAAGAGTAAATGAAATAGATGAAAGAATAAAATACATAATGTTAAGAATCCCTAACATTCCAAATCCAGAAGTCCCAGATGGAGAAACTGATGAAGATAATGTTGAAATTAAAAAATGGGGAGAGCCTACTAAATTTACATTTGAAGCTAAAGCACATTGGGATTTAGGAAAAGATCTTGATATTTTAGATTTTGAAAGAGGTGGAAAGGTAGCAGGTTCTAGATTTACTGTATATAAAGGATTAGGTGCTAGATTAGAAAGATCAATAATTAATTATTTCTTAGATAAGCATACAGTAGAAAATGGCTATACTGAAATATTACCTCCTTACATGGTTAATAGAGAAAGTATGGTAGGTACTGGACAATTGCCTAAATTTGAAGAAGATGCTTTTAAAGTTGAGAACAATGGATATTTCTTAATACCAACAGCAGAAGTGCCAGTAACTAATATGTATAGAGATGAAGTATTAAATGGTAATGATTTACCGATTAAACACGCAGCATACTCAGCTTGTTTTAGAGCAGAAGCTGGATCAGCAGGAAGAGATACAAGAGGTCTTGTTAGACAACATCAATTTAATAAAGTTGAATTAGTTAAGTTTTGTAAACCAGAAAATTCTTATGATGAATTAAATAAATTAGTAGCAGATGCAGAATCAGTTTTACAAGGTTTAGGATTACCTTATAGAATAGTTAGAATATGTAAAGGTGACTTAGGTTTCACAGCAGCTTTAAAGTATGATATAGAAGTTTGGATGCCTAGTTATAATAGATATGTAGAAATTTCAAGTTGTTCTAATTTCGAAGATTTCCAAGCTAGAAGAGCAAACATTAAATATAGAGAAACACCAAAAGATAAACCTCAATTTGTTCATACATTAAATGGATCAGGAGTAGCTATAGGAAGAACAGTTGCAGCTGTATTAGAAAATTATCAAAAAGAAGATGGAAGTGTAGAAATTCCAGAAGAAATAAAGAGATTTATGGGTGTAGATTTTATTAAATAATATATTAAAGATGTATTAGACTATAATAAGAATTATAGTTTAATACATCTATTTTAATTTACATAATATATTTTAGTTTATATAATATTTATAAAAAATTAAAAAAAATTTAAAATATAGTTGACAATATAAAATTAAGTTGATATAATAACTCATGTAGTCACGGAGAGATGGTCGAGTTGGTTTAAGGCACCGGTCTTGAAAACCGGCGTGCGTGTGAGCGTACCTAGGGTTCGAATCCCTATCTCTCCGCCATTTTAAATTTATATGTAAGGCACATGGAGAATTACTCAAGTGGCTGAAGAGGCGCCCCTGCTAAGGGCGTAGGTCGGGCAACTGGCGCCCGGGTTCAAATCCCGGATTCTCCGCCAAAGCATCTAACAGTATGTTAGATGCTTTTTACTTTATGTTTTAGAATTTAATAAAAAGTTTACTAATTGATCTATAAATTTTTTAGAAATTTATACTGTATATTGTAATTTATGATCTAGTTGCAATTTAAAAATATAATTTTAAAATTATAACTAAATATATTTAAATTTTAAACTATATTTTAGGTAGTTTAAAACAATTAATGAATTTAAAACTTAAATAAAATATTCTTTATAAAAATATTTTATTGATTGTGACTCTATAGTTATGAAAAATTAAAATATAGATTAATTAATTATAAAATTATGTTGACACTTTTTGATTTGACTGATATAATAATTTCTGTAAGTTATGGAGAGATGGTCGAGTTGGTTTAAGGCACCGGTCTTGAAAACCGGCGTGCGTGTGAGCGTACCTAGGGTTCGAATCCCTATCTCTCCGCCATTTTAAATTTATATGTAAGGCACATGGAGAATTACTCAAGTGGCTGAAGAGGCGCCCCTGCTAAGGGCGTAGGTCGGGCAACTGGCGCCCGGGTTCAAATCCCGGATTCTCCGCCAAAACATCTAACATTATGTTAGATGTTTTTTTTTATAAAAATTTATTTAAAATATTACAGTAAATTGATAAATAGTATAATAGTATAAAGATTAATTTTTATAGGTGGTATTGTGCTAAAAGGAAGTAAGATATACTTAAGGTTAATAGAAATTAGAGATTTAAGACAGTTGTATAATCTATGTAATGATAAAGAAGTAAAAAAATACAATAGTGAATCAATTGAATTAGGAGAAAATAAAAATCTAATAAAAGATATAAGTGATAGAGTACTTCATGGAAAGAAAGTATTAAGTATAATTAATGAAAAAAAAGTTTTAGTTGGATTTATGACTTATAGCGAGAGTATTATTTCTAAAGGTACATATTTAATAGGAGCTACTATTGGGCAGAAGTTTTGGAATAGAGGATACGGAAAAGACTCTGTAAATACATTGATAAACTATTTATTTAATGATTTAAAAGCTGAACGAATAAAATTAAAAGTTGTATCTGAGAATTTAAGAGCAATTAACTGTTATAAAAGATGCGGTTTTATAGAGAAGGATAGAAAACAAAATAAATACTATATAGATGGTAAATATATGGATATAATAATAATGGAAATTACCCCAAAAGATATAGTTATATAATATTATTAAAATATAAGGTTAATAGGAGTCATTATGGGAATAAGATTTATTTATGGAAGATCTGGAAGTGGAAAAAGTCAATTTTGCATATATTCAATAAAAAGTTTAATAGAGAGTGGAAAATCAAATAATGCTTTATTAATAGTACCAGAACAATATACGTTTACTACAGAAAATAAAATATTGAAGCAAATAGGAGAAAAGGCACTTTTAACAACACAAGTTTTAAGTTTTAAAACTATGTGCCAGAAAGTATTTGAGGAATGTGGAGGTAGAGTTAAACAAATAATTAAAGATACTGGTAAACATATGCTAATTGATAAAGTTTTAAATGATAAGATTAATGAGTTAAACTACTTTAAAAAGATGTCTAAAGAACAGGGATTTAATAGTATAATTTCTAAAGTAATTACTGAATTTAAAAAATATAATGTAGATATTGATAGCTTAACAGGTTTAGAAAATAAAATAGATGATAGTGAATTAATTGAAAAATTAAAAGAACTAGCATTAATATATGAGGAATTTAATTTTAAAATGCATAAATCATATATAGATACAGATGATGAGTTATCTTTTTTAAGCAACAAATTATTAAAAAATAATATATTCTCAGAAAGTGAAATTTGGATAGATGAATTTACAACTTTTACACCTCAACAATTAGAAATAATAAGAATATTATCTAAAACTTCAAAAGTAAATATAACACTTTGTATGGATAAAATAGAATGTACTATTAATGATGATATCACTAACGTATTTAATTGCATAGAAAGCACAGAAAATAAAATTTTAATGTTAATGGAAGAAAATAATATTCAGTATTTATCACCAATTAATTTAAATGATAGAGTACCGTATAGATTTATAAATAGTAATGAATTAAGACATATAGAAAAATATTATATTGCTTATCCTTTTAAACCTTACAAAGGGAAAAATAAAGATGTAAAACTTTATAAAGCTAATAATATTTATGATGAAGTTGAGAAAATAGCCCAAGATATAACAAGGCTAGTAAGAGATAAGAATTATAGATTTAAGGATATATCTGTCGTTTGTAGAAATATTGATGATTACAATAAAATAATATCCGTTATTTTTAATAATTATAATATACCAGTTTTTATGGATAAAAAAATCAAATTATTAAATAATCCATTAATAATTTTGATAAGCTCTGCTTTTGAAGTATTATTAAAGAATTGGTCATATGAAAGTGTATTTAAGTATTTAAAGAGTGGATTAACAGGAATTAATAATTATGATATTGATAGATTAGAAAATTTTGTTTTAGAACATGGAATAAAAGGTTATAAATGGACTATAGAAGAAATAAATAAGTTTAGAGAATCAAGTAAGAAAAATGATATGTTAGAAGAGGATTTATCTATTTTTGATGTAATGGAAAGAGTTAAAAATTCTCTTACATTATTTCATAAAAGCATATCTGGTAAAAGCAGAGTAATAGATATATGCAAGGCTTTATATGAATTTTTAGTCAATATAAAAGCTTTTGAAAAAATTAATATTTTAATAAAAGAATTTGAAGAATTAGGATTAGAGGACAAAGTTAAGGAATATAGTCAAGTACAGTCTATAGTTATTGATATATTAGATCAAGCAGTAGATGTTATAGGTTTTGAAGAAATGGAATCTTTTGAATTCTTTAAGATATTAAATTCAGGTTTTGAAAATGAAGAAATAGGTGTTATACCAGTTGCTTTAGATCAAGTTAATGTTGGAGATATTGCTAGAATAAAGGGCAGAGATGTAAAAGCATTATATATTGTTGGTATTAATGATGGAATTTTACCAAGTGCTCATAAAGAAGAAGGAATATTATCAGATAATGATAGATTAAAATTAAAAGAACTTGGAATTGCTTTAGCATCAGATACTAGAACTAAAGCATTTGAAGAACAGTTTTTAGTATATACTGCATTAACAATAGCTAGTGATTATTTAATGTTATCTTATCCAATGGCTGATTTTGAAGGAAAGTCTTTAAGACCATCAACTGTAATATCAAGGATTAAAAAAATATTACCAAATTTAATTGAAGAAAGTGATTTGTATGATTTAAATAAAAATTATGATCATTTAAATAAAGTTGTTTCTCCAATCCCAACATTTAATGAATTAATACTTGCTTTAAGAAGAGAATTTGAAAATGAAGAAGTGGATGAAGAATATTGGGCGGAGGTATATGAATGGTTTAAGAATAATCCTCAGTTTAAAAGAAAGCTGGAAAATACATTTAAAGGATTTGATTATACTAATGTAGGCGAAAAAGTACATAGAGATAAATTAAAATTATTATATGAAAACAATGCAGGAAAGTTAGCATTTAGTGTTTCAAGATTGGAAAAATATGCTCAGTGTCCATTTTCATATTTTATTCAATATGGTCTTAAGGCTAAAAATCGTAAGATCTATGAGTTTGCCCCACCAGATTTAGGTTCATTTGTACATGATATTTTAGATTTGTTTACAGATAAAGTTAAGAATGAAAAAATATCTTGGGCGGAATTAGATAATCAAAAATGTAAAAATATTATATCACAATTAATTGATAATAAATTAAAAGAAGAAACTGGGTCTATATTAAATAGTAGTAACAAATATAAATATTTTTCTAACAGATTTAAAAGAGTTATATCTAAATCGGTATCTGTTATATCAGAACAAATGAGAAGAGGGAAATTTGAGATATTTAATAATGAGTTCTCTTTTGGTAATTATAATGATGGGGAGGCTATAGTATTAAATCTACCATCAAATGAAAAAGTATATCTCAATGGAAGAATAGATAGGATAGATACTTTAGATTTAGAAGGTAAGACATATTTAAGAATTGTAGATTATAAAACAGGTAATAAACAATTTGATTTAGTTGAACTTTATTATGGCCTTCAAATGCAATTACTAGTTTATTTAGATGCATTAATTAGAAATTCACAATATATATTGCATAAGCAGGCTTTACCAGGTGCTATATTGTATTTTAAAGTAGATGATCCAATAATTAAGAGTAGTAAAGAAATGAATGAAGAAGAGATAGAAAAAGAGGTATTAAACAATTTAAAAATGAATGGATTGATTTTAAAAGATGCCAGAGTTGTTAAGGCTATGGATAATAAAATTGAATCAGAAGGTTACTCTTTAATTATTCCAGCAGCTTTAAAGAAGGATGGAGATTTTAAAGCTAATAGTGATGTTGTTACTGAAGAACAATTTAATATGCTTAGAGAATATGTAAATAAGAAAATGGTTGACTTATGTGAAGATATGTTATGTGGTGATATAAAAATTGAACCAACTAAAAATTCTGATAAAACTCATTGTGATTTTTGTGATTTTTCTTCTATATGTCAATTTGATAGTAGTATAAAAGATAACAAATATAAAATTATAATGAAAAAATCTAAGGATGAGATTTGGAATAATATAAAATCTGATTTAGATATAAGAGAGAATAAAGGAAATTAGCTATTTGAATAGGAGTAGAACATTATGGGAGATACTAAATGGACAAATGAACAGCTAAATGCTATTACAACAAGGGAATGTAATTTATTAGTTGCAGCAGCAGCAGGATCAGGAAAGACTGCTGTTTTAGTAGAAAGAATTATAAGAATAATTACTAATGAAGATAATCCAGTAGATATTGATAGACTTCTAGTTGTTACATTTACAAGTGCAGCAGCAGCAGAGATGCGAGAAAGAATAGCTAATGCAATATCTAAAAAATTAGATGAAAATCCAGCATCTAAAAACCTTCAAAAACAGTTAACTTTATTAAATAGATCTAATATTACAACTATGCATTCTTTTTGTTTAGATGTAATTAAAAATAATTTTCATAAAATAGATTTAGATCCATCGTTTAGAATAGCTGATCAAACAGAAGGAATTCTTTTAAAACTAGAAATTATAGAGGAATTATTTGATGATAAATATGATGAGAATGATGAGGAATTTATAAAATTTCTTGAGGCTTTTGGTAATTATAAAAGTGATGAATCATTAAAGGAACTAGTTTTAAAATTATATGATTTTACAATGTCTGGACCTTGGCCAAAGAGATGGTTAGAAAAATCTTCGGAATCTTTTAGTATAAATACTTTAGACGAATTAGATAAAACGCCTTGGGTAAATGTATTAAAGCAAAGTGTAAAGATTGAATTAGAAAGTTATATAAA
This sequence comes from Clostridium weizhouense, assembly GCF_019431045.1. Lineage (GTDB taxonomy): Bacteria > Bacillota > Clostridia > Clostridiales > Clostridiaceae > Clostridium > Clostridium weizhouense. The sequence continues at coordinate 10,412 of NZ_JAHXPT010000011.1, forward strand.
AATGATGGATAAGGCAATAAATATAATTAATGATACAGAAGGCTTAGAACCGTATTTGGAAGGTTTTAGCAGTGAATTAGAATCTATAAAGTATGCTTATGATAATATAGAATCTAATTTAGAAAAATTATATGATTCATTATATAGAATAAGGTTTAATAGGTTAAAAACAATAAAGAAAAATACTGTAAGTGATGAAGATTCACAAACATTAGTTAAACAAATTAGGGATCATGTAAAAAAGAAAATAAACTCGTTATTAGAAAGTACATTCTCAACTAATCCTAGTGATATGTTAATAAATATTAAATTATCTTATCAATATGTAAAAGAGTTAACAGTACTTGTGTCTGAATTCATAGATAGATTTAGTGCAAAGAAAAAAGAAAAAAACATATTGGATTTTAATGATTTAGAACATTTATGTTTAAAGATATTAACAGATAAGGATGAAGATAATAATATAATACCATCTAGTATAGCGGAAAAATTTAAAGAATATTTTGAAGAGGTATTAGTTGATGAATATCAAGATTCTAATAATGTACAAGAGGCAATAATAGAGCTAGTATCTAGAAAAAATTTTAATAATCCTAATGTATTTATGGTTGGTGATGTAAAACAAAGTATATATAGATTTAGACAGGCTAAACCAGAACTGTTCATTGATAAATATAATACTTACTCATTATATGAAGGTAAGAATAGAAAAATACAATTATATAGGAACTTTAGAAGTAGAGAAGATATTATAAATGGAGTAAATTATATATTCAAAGAAGTTATGTCTAAAAATGTAGGAGAACTAGAATATACAGATGAGGAATCATTAAATTTAGGTGCAAATTATCCTTTAAAAGACAATGAAGAAGATATAATTGGTGGATCTATAGAAGTTAATATATTAAATAAAAAAGAAAGTGAATCAATAGGAGAAGTAAATACAGATGAAGAAGAAGTTGGAGACATTAATATTGAAGCAAGGATTATTGTAAATAGAATTAATGAATTAATGTCTAAAAATAAAGAGAATCAATTTAAAGTATTAGATAGTGAAACAGGAAAATATAGGAATTTAAAGTATAAGGATATAGTGATTTTATTGAGAGCAACAAAAAATTGGTCTGAAATATTATTAGATGAACTTGGATTAGCAGGTATTCCAGTATATGCAGATACTGGATCAGGATATTTTGAATCAATAGAGATTAGAACAATTATGTCTTTACTAAAAGTAATTGATAATCCTATGCAAGATGTACCGATGTTAGCACTGTTAAATTCACCTATAATAGGTCTTACAGCAGAAGAACTAAGTGATATAAGGCTTATAGATAAAGAAAGATATTATTATGAAAATATAAATAAAATTATTAAAGATGGATTATTATCAAAAGAAATAAGAGATAAGTGTGAATATATAATTACAAGTATTGATAAATGGAGAAAAAAATCAATATATATGCCTATTGATGAATTTATTTGGTATTTATATATGGATACTGCATATTATGGATATGTTGGAGCAATGCCAAATGGAGTATTAAGGCAAGCAAATTTAAAAATTCTTTTCCAAAGAGCAAAACAATTTGGAGAAACTAGCTTTAAAGGACTATTTAATTTTATAAACTTTATAAATAAACTTACTAAATCATCAGGGGATATGGGAAGTGCAAAAATATTAGGAGAAAATGAAAATGTAGTACGAATTATGAGTATACATAAAAGTAAGGGATTGGAATTTCCAGTAGTATTTTTAGCAGGCACAGGAAAAAATTTTAACTTAATGGATTTAAATAATAAAATTTTATATCATGATGAATTAGGAATAGGACCAGATTTTATAGATTTAGAAAAAAGGATTAGTATGACTACATTACCAAAGGAAGCAATAAAGAAGAGTGTTAGATTAGAGACACTATCTGAGGAAATGAGGATACTATATGTTGCATTTACCAGAGCTAAGGAAAAATTAATTATAACAGGTGCAGTAAGAGATATTGAAAGATCTATAGAAAAATGGTTTAATTCAGCAATATTAGATAATAAACTTATATTATCGAGTGAAGTTTTAAAAGGTAAATCATATATAGATTGGATTGGCATGGCCTTATGTCAACATAAAGATGGAAGTGTATTAAGAGATACATTAGGATATTCAAATGAAATGTGTAAGGATGATTTGTCTAAATGGAGCATTAATGTATGGAATAAAGAAAGTTTAAAATTTGAAAAAGCATCAGATGAGATAGTAGATAATAATAGTAAAGCATCAATATTAGATAAAAATATAGATAAGAATATAGAATATGAGATTAATAGAAGATTAGGATATGAATATATTTTTAAAGAATCAACAAAACTTAAAAGCAATATATCTGTATCTGATTTAAAAAAAAGAAATGCTGAAGAGAGTGATGAAGCTATTGATCTATATGAAGATTTAAGTGAAATTATTACACCTAAGTTCCTACAAGAAGAAAAAGGGTTAACGGCAGCTGAAAGAGGTACAGCAGTACATTTTGTAATGAAGAAGATTGATTTTAATAAGGTTAATTCATTAGAAGAAATTAAAGATCAATTAAAAAATTTATATGAGGAAGAATTAATCTTGAAAGAAGAGTTTAATGCTATTAATCCATATAAAATATTAAAATTTTTTAAAAGTAATTTAGGTAATAGATTATTGAAAGTTTATAGTCTTGGAGGAATGATATATAGAGAAATCCCGTTTTATACAGAAATAAGTAGTTTAGAACTTGATGATACATTACCTAAAGAATATAATAATGAAAAAATAAGATTACAAGGTATTATAGATTGCTTTTTTGAAGAAGATAATGAATTAATACTTTTGGATTATAAGACAGATTATATAGAAAAAAACAATGAATTTGATTTAATTGAAAAATATAAAAAACAATTAATATATTATAGTGATGCAATATTTAAGATGACAGGAAGAAAAGTTAAACAAAGTTATTTATATTCATTCTTCTTAGATAAGGAGATAGAAATAATATAGATGATTAAATAAAGGGCTTTAATAAATATAAAGTCCTTTATTTATATAGTATTATTTAATTATAACAGTAGTATCCTTTGGAATATTATCGTAAATCCACTTAGCATCATTTAATGCAAGTCTTATGCAACCATGTGATGAACGTTTATTTAAAGTATTATCTAATACTGTTGTTCTATCCTCTGCAAATGGTACAGAATGAAATAGTATATTTCCTTTTATTTGAGTCCAGTATTTCCCCCCTTGTTTATATTTATCAGAAAAGAACCATTCTCCTCTTTCTTTAATAGAGAAAGAACCAATAGGTGTATTTTGGTCGTCTATTCCAGTTGAACATGGAAAAGTTCTATCTAGAGTCCACTTGTTAGAAGTACCTCTATAAATATATGTCTTTTGGTCTTTAATACTAATATTTATTAGATAAGGGGTATTACTTTTTAAATTTAAAGTATTAATATTTTGAGTTGATATATTATTTATAAAAGACTGAGAAATTGCTGGAGCAATTTTTGAATCTGTATCAAGATATTCTTGTTGTTTAACTTTAATTTCAGCTATTTTCTTTTTTAATTCACTATCATCTTCAAATAAATAAGCATTATCATATAATTGATTTAAAGCTTGTTTGTAGTGATCACTATCACATAATTCATCGCATCTATTAAATAAATCATCTTTAAGTTGATTTTTACATTCCCTTAAATATGTTAATGAATCTCCATAATTTGGACTAAGTGAAGAAATATTGTTGAAGCAAATTATTGCTTCAGAATATTGCTTATTATTAAGAAGATTAACTCCATTTGAATAATTATTGATAGAATCTTTAAGAAATGAGATTGAATCAATAAAAGATGAAACTTCATTTTTATTAAGTCCATATCTATTAATTTCATTAATTTTCAATAAAATTTCTTCTGTACTCAATGTTTTATTATCTAAATCTTTTTTTAAATTGTCAAGATTATTAATAAAATACTTAGATAAATCTTTTTTTAACATTAAAGCTTTAAATGGATTAAATTCTTCTTTTGTTAGCAATAAATTATTTGCTTGCGAAAATTTATTATTGTTAAAAATTGTTTTAAAGTTACCTAAGAATTTATTGTATCTATAGGCTTCAAAAAATATATATGAACCAATTATTAAAAATAATAATAAAATATATATAATTATTTTATTAAGTTTTTTATTAAAGTTAATAAATCTATTAATTATCAAAATATACCTCCTGTTTATTGTAAAATTTAAATAATGCAATTAAAAATTATATTTTAATAACATAAATAATAGTTTTATATTGTATTATTACCATAAAATTCTAAAAATAAACATCGATGTTTAATGCATATTGAATATATGTTAAGATATTTAATATAGTATACTTAGATATATAAGATAAAATTATGATTGGAGGATATAATGAAAGGGAAAACTAAATTTTTAGAAAAATTTATTAATTCTATTTATAATATAAAAGAATTTTCTAAATATGTAACAGAAGGATTAGGTAAAGCAATATTATATGTATTTTTGATGTCATTAATTTTTGGAAGTTTGAAAGGTATATCAATAGGCTATGAAATTAATAGGCAAGCAAATGATATAAATAAAAAATTACAAAATGAAGAAAATGAATTCATTATAGAAAATGGTATATTAAATACTAACAACTCTCCATTAAAATTTGAGGAAAATTCAAGTTTAATATATATAGACTCAAGTACATCTTTAGATAAAGCTAATGAATTAAGAAGTTTAACAGTTAATAATGATATTAATGTATTATTTTTAAAAGATGGAGTATCATTAAAAACTCCTTTTGAAAATAAGGTAGTTTATTATAAAGAAGCTTTTGGAAATAATAAAATTGATAATAATGTAGTAATATCACAAATGTCAATAATAACAAAAATCTTAATAGGAATTTCGTTTATTTATGCAGTAGGTATGTGTTTTATAAACGTATTAATAAATTGTATTTTTGTAACTATATTTGCGGGACTTGCATTAATATTTATGAAATTAACAATAAAATACAAAGTATTGTATTCATTAAGTTTATATGCATGTACATTACCTCTTATATTTAAAACTATTTTAGAAATAATATTTTCTAATATTTATTTAGATACTATGTTTATAGTAGGAACTTTAGTATATGTTATTTTTATATTAAGATATATAAAATTTGAAATAATAAGTAAAATTAAATCATCCAAATAAACTTAAAAATCAATATTAAAAGGAGCTATCTAAATTTAGATAGCTCTTTTTATTGGAAAAAATATAATTAAAGTAATTTATAAACTAAGCGGATAGTTTATTTTCATTTTCAATCTTTTTTAATGAAGAATCTCTTTTAAATTTATTTTTAACAAAATAATCAATAATTAATGATAAAGCTCCATCACCAGTTATATTAGTAGCTGTACCAAAACTATCTTGTGCAGCGTGCAGTGCAATCATTATTGGTTTTTCTAAACCACCAAATCCAAGCATTGATTCAAGTAATCCAAGTGCTGCCATAACTCCACCACCAGGAACACCAGGTGCTGCTACCATAGTAATACCAAGCATTAATATAAATGGCATCATCATAGAGAATGTTGGTACTTGACCCTTCATAAGCATAACCCCAATTGAAGTTAATACAAGAGTTATAGTATCACCTGCTAAATGAATAGTTGCACAAAGTGGAACTACTAAGTTTGCTACATCTTCTGATACATTATTATTTTTAACACAATTTAAAGTAACAGGAATAGTTGCAGCAGATGATTGAGTTCCTACTGCTGTAAAATACGCTGGAGCCATATTTTTTAGAAGTTTAAATGGATTTTTATTATTAAGTACTCCTGCAATTGAATACTGACCTATTAAATATAAAAATTGTAATGCAAATAATACAATGTAAACAGTTATGAAAGATTTTATAGTAATAAATATTTCACCATTTAAGCTTAATTTAGCAAATATGGCTCCAATATAAACTGGAACAAGTGGAATAAGTATTTTAGAAAGTATCATTGATACTATAGAACTAAATTCTTCAAAAGCTTTTAAAAGACTACTATTTTTTATTTTAGAAATTCCTACACCTAATATAAATGCTAAAACTAATGCTGACATAATATTAAATAGTGGTGGTATATCTATAGCAAAATAAGGAGATACATCAATGCTTTCATTAGATGCTAATGTAGCATTTGTAATTAGTTTTGGTAATAAAGTTACACCTAAAAAGTAAGCTAGAACTCCTGAAATAATAGTAGACATATATGATAATATAGTGGTAAATATTAATACCTTACCTGAACTTTTACCTAATGATGCTATACCAGGAACTATAAATGCAATAATAATTAATGGAATTACAAATGACAAAAAACTTGAGAATAATGAACTGAAAGTTGCTAATATTTTAATTGGGAATAAAATGTTAGTATGTTTACAAACTAGTCCCAATACTATTCCTGATATAAGAAATAAAAAAATACGTTTAATTAATGAAAGATTTTTCAATTTTAGGTTCCCCCCTCTATAATGACAATGTATTCCAATGAGATACATGTGTAACTCTGATATGTACAAATATAACATTAAACTACTTATTGGTCAAGTATTCAATGTAGGTTTGCAAAAAAAATTATTATAACTATAAAAATGTAATTATTTTCATTTATATAGTTAATATATTTGAATTTATTAAGATTTAAGTGTACGATTAATATTATAGCTAAATAAAAAATTATAAATAAAATGGTTGTTTACATAAATTGCATGTGATAATATATAAATATAAAATAGAATAATTTGGAAAAATGATAATATAATTTATTTATAAGAAGGGGAATTTGTAAATGGGTATAGTTGATAATTTAATTAGCGATACAACAGAAGAAAATGGAATACCAAGTAAATCTGAACTTGCCAAATTGTCAAAAGAAGAATTAATAAATAAATGTATTGAAATAAGTCGTTATAAAAATTTACAAGAAGATCTCCTTTTAAATATTTCTCATGATTTAAGATCACCACTAAGTGTAATTTTAAGTGTATTGCAATGTTATGAAAGTGGGTATGTAGATGAAAATAACAAAATTAAAATGAAACAATATATGAAAAATATAAAGAGAAATAGTTACAAAATGTTAAAGCTTATAAATAATTTAATAGACACAACAAGATTAGAAAAAGATTATTATAAAATAGAAAGAAAAAATTTAGATATAGTTAAGTTAATAGAAAATACAATAGCATCTATAGATAGATATGCAAAACAAAAAAATATATCATTAGTTTTTGATACTAATGTTGAACAGTGTATTATGGCAGTAGATGCTCAAGCATTAGATAGAATAATTATGAATTTAATTTCAAATGCTATAAAATTTTCATTTGAAAATAGTAGCATATATATTAATTTATTAAAATGTTGCAATGAATTGGTTATATCAGTTAAAGATGAAGGCATAGGTATACCAGAAAAAGATCAAAATAAAATTTTTAATAGATTTATACAATCTACAAGTAAAAAACAATATGAACATTGTGGAAGTGGAATAGGATTATCTTTAGTAGAAAATTTAACTAAAGCACATGGTGGGAATATAGAATTAAATAGCATAGAGAATCAAGGGAGTGAATTTATAATTAAATTACCAATAATAAAAGTCTCAGAAAATATAGTAGATAAAAATATTGGTAATTGTAGCAAAAATAATGTACAAATGTTGGAAGTAGAATTTTCAGATATTTATTTATAAAACAGTATCAAATACTTAGGTTATTTTATAAATAACTTAAAGTATTTGGTTGTATAAACTTGCATATTGTAATGGCTTGTGATAAGATATTTTTGTTGTAAAAAATAAATAGAATACTGAGGAGCGTTAGTTAAACGGATATAACACACCGCTACGGACGGTGCATTAAGGGTTCGATTCCTTTACGCTCTGCCATAAATAAAAGATTTAGTTTATAAACTAAGTCTTTTATTGTTATTTAAAATAATAAATATGATATATGCTAATAATAAAATATAAAGTTAAGGTACATTCTAAAGATAATAGATTATTATGATTATGAATTTAAACTATTATTTTATATATCGAAATTGATTATACATAACTATATAGAATTGAAGGTGTAATGATGAAAACTAATATTTTAATTAATTTATTAGATGAACATAATGAAGGAAATTTATTAGCTACAGACAAACTACAACCTAATAAAGTTATTTATTTAAAAAGTAAAGAAAATGAATTATTATACGAAAAATTAGAAAAATATCATAAGAGTATTTTCCCACATTTAGATATTATAAGTTATAGTATTAGTAATGGAGATATAAAAGGTATTAATGAAATATTAGATAAAATAAATATAGAAGGAACCATTATAAATATAACTGGTGGAAAAAGAATAAATTCTTTAATATTATTAAATCAAGCGTTAATTAGAGAATTTAATATAATATATGTAGATATTTTAAATAAAAGATGGTACCAATTAGGAGTGAATGCAACTGATAAAAATGAAAAATTTAAAGATATTTATTTAGATGATATATTAAAAATAACAGGTGCAAATATTTTATTAGATTCAACTAAAATAAGTACATATTCTGATGTAATAAAAATAACAGAAAAGATATATGAAAATTTAGATATATGGTATAAATATAAATATCGTCTTTACGATAACAATGTATTCATTCATGATTACACTGATAATAGTAAAGTATTAGTTGATTTACAAGAGTTAGAAGATGAAGAAATTAAAATATTAAAAGCTTGTTTAAAGTATTTAGATAAAATGAATGCAATTATATATAAAAAAATTAAAAATAAAATAAAAATATATTTCCAAAAAAATTATTTAAAAGGATTTATATTTAAAAGCGGTACATGGTTAGAAGTATTAACTAATATAGTGGTTAGAGAAATAAACGAAGTGGATGATGTTAAATGTGGAGTAGTATTTGTATGGAATGAAGAAGATAGTAAAGTTAAAAATGAATTTGATGTATTAGCTGTTAAAGATGATATATTAATATGCATATCTTGTAAAGATAGTGCAAAATATGATGAAAATGCATTAAATGAACTTGATGTATATAGCAAAAGGCTAGGTGGAATTAATGCAAAAAAAATACTAGTAGCTACAAAAGAGCCAAATAAAAAATGTGTAAATGAAAGAGCTAATGCTATGGGAATAAATCTTATAATTTTAGATAAAGATATTGAAAAATTTAAAAATAAATTAAAAACCATAATTAATAGTTAAAATTAATGCTCACTCTGTTTTTAGAGTGAGCATTAATTTTAACTATTGAATTTTATTCCAATTTTTTCGCCGAATAAAACTTTACATTCATAACCATTTTTTGACTGATATAATATATCATCATCAATGTTAACTTTACCTTTTTCAAAAAATAAAATAGTAGTTGATCCACCAAATTTAAAATATCCTTTTTCATCTCCTTTTTTAACTTTTTCATTAGGAGAATATGTTTGGATTATAGATCCGACACAAGTAGCACCAACTTCTATAGTCAATATATCACCAAAATTATCTGACTTCAATATAGACCACTCTCTTTTATTTTCACAAAAGAGTTTTGGAATTGAGTTAAGGGCAATAGGATTAACAGAGTAATAATGCCCTTTTATTTTATATGTTTCAGATGGGATTCCAGAATCAGCAAAATGAAATCTATGATAATCAGTAGGACATAATCTTAAAATAATACAAGTTCCACCGTTATAATTTTGTGCTATTTCATTATTTTTAATTAATTCATTTAAACTATAAGTTAATCCTTTAATCTGAACAATATTATTTAGATCTATATTTTCATAAACAGTAATTCTTCCATCACCAGGAGAAATAAGTACATTATTATCATTTGAAATAGGTCTTGCATTAGGAACTAAATTTCTAACAAAAAAATCATTAAATGATTTAAAATCAGATATATTTTTTTCTGCAATTGACATATCAATGTTAAAATTCTCAATAAAATTAGAAATATTTTTAGCACTAAATTTAGTATCGCAAAACTTACCATATATTTTAGAAAACAGTTTTCTTTTTGCTATTAATTCAGCAAAATTTTTACCTAATGGTGATTCATAAGTCCACTCAATAAATTTCTTTCCAGCGACTTTTTCCTCTTCATAATCTTTAGTAATTCTATTATATACTTTAATCATATATACCTCTTTCTTTAAATTAATAAGAAATAAATTAATATATAATGATTTTATCATATATATTAAAAATATCAAAAAATTAAGAATTAAAGGAATAAATAGTAAAATAATAGTGGTATAATGAAATTATCAATGAGATTAGAAAATGAGGGATATGTTGTGAATAAAACTAAACGTTTGATTTTTAATTCGGGAATAGAAATATTTTCAAATGCAGGTTACAGAGGAGCAACTATGGATGATATAGCTAAAAGGGCTGGGCTTGCAAAGGGAACATTATATTATAATTTTACTAGTAAAGAAGATATTTTTAATTTTATAGTAGAAGAGGGTTTAAATATACTTAGCAGTCGAATTTTAAAAGTTAAAGAAATGGACATAAGTTCTATTGAAAAACTAAAACAAACATGTAACATGCAGTTAACATTTTTATATGAAAATAAAAATTTTTTTAAGGTAGTAATGAGTCAATTATGGGGAAATGAAGAAAGACAAATTGCATTAAGAGAAAAAATAAAAAATTATATAAAGGAATTAGAATTTTATATAAAATGCGGAATTGAAGAAGGAGAGGTAAGAATAGGAGATAGTAAGCTTATGGCTTATGAAGTTTTTGGTACATTATGTTCTGCTGCTATATATGAATTAATTGATATAGAAAAAATCAATTTAGAAAATCTTATTGAAAAAACATTAGAATTCACACTAAATGGATTATCAAATAAATAGGAGTTTTAAATATATAAACTAACGATAAAGGTATTAAAATATTCTTTAAATACCTTTATTTTTCTTTTTAACCAATAAATATTATTATTTACCACTTATTTTTATTTAACAATTATGTTAAAATTATATTTGCTTGGTTTTAAATAATATTTAATTGGAGGATTAACTTTTATGATAAATGTAATAATAGATGGAGAACAAATAATAAGTAAAGAAAATGAAACTATCTTAAAAGTAGCTTTGGAAAATGGAATAGAAATATCAACATTATGTTACTTAAATGATTGCAGCAATACTGGCAAATGTGGAGTATGTGCTGTTGAAATAGAGGGAGAGGAAAACTTAGTATTATCTTGTGAAACTTTAGTTAAAGATGGAATGATTATTAAGACGAATTCAGATAGAGTTCAAGAAGAAATTAAATCAAAAGTTTCTAACATGTTGGATAAACATGAATTTAAATGTGGACCATGTAAAAGAAGAGAAAACTGTGAGTTTTTAAAATTAGTTATAAAAACTAAAGCTAGAGCAAGTAAACCGTTTATAGTTCAAGACAAATCAAGTTATGTAGATGATAGAAGTAGATCTATAGTACTAGATAGAACAAAATGTATATTATGTGAAAGATGTGAATCTGCATGTGGTGAAAGAACAGGCACTGATTCTATTAAGATTATAAATGATAATGGAGAAAGAAAAGTATCATCTATAGAGAATAGATGCTTTGATGAAACTAATTGTTTATTATGTGGACAATGTGTAGCTGCATGTCCAGTAGATGCACTTTCAGAAAAATCACATATTGAAAGAGTACAAAATGCAATAAATGATCCAAATAAACATGTAATAGTTGCAATGGCACCATCAGTTAGAACGGCTATGGGAGAACTGTTTAAAATGGGTTATGGAATAGATGTAACAGGAAAAATATATACAGCTTTAAGAATGTTAGGCTTTAATAAGATATTTGATATTAATTTTGGAGCAGATATGACTATAATGGAAGAGGCTACTGAGTTAGTTAAAAGAATTAATGAAGGTGGACCCTTCCCAATGTTTACGTCATGCTGTCCATCATGGGTTAGAGAAGTAGAAAATTATTTTCCAAATTTTATAGAGAATTTATCTACTGCAAAGTCACCACAACAAATTTTTGGAGCTGCAAGTAAAACATATTATCCTGAAATAGAGGGATTAAATCCTAAAGATATATTTACAGTTACTATAATGCCATGTACATCTAAAAAGTATGAAGCTGATAGAGGTGAAATGGAGAATGATGGATTAAGAAATATAGATGCAGTAATAACTACTAGAGAATTAGCAAAGATGATAAAAACTGCAAAAATAGATTTCGTTAATTTAGAAGATGGTATAGTAGATCCGGCAATGGGAGAATATACAGGAGCAGGAGCTATATTTGGAGCAACTGGTGGGGTTATGGAAGCAGCCTTAAGAACATCTAAAGACTTCATAGAGAATAGGTCATTAAAAGATATAGAATATAAACAAGTTAGAGGAATAGAAGGCATTAAAGAGGCTACAGTAGAATTAGGTGGAAAAGAATATAATATTGCTGTTATTAATGGTGCTAAGAATGTATTTAACTTTATAGAAAGTGGTAAAATGAACGAAAAAGAATATCACTTTATTGAAGTAATGTCATGTCCAGGAGGTTGTGTAAATGGTGGTGGACAACCTCATGTAAGTGCAAAAGAAAGAGAAAAAATAGATATTAGAAAAGTAAGAGCTTCTGTTTTATATAATCAAGATAAGGGCTTAGAAAAGAGAAAATCTCATGAAAATTCAGCATTATTAAAGATGTATGATAATTATATGGGCAAGCCTGGTGAAGGATTAGCACATAAGCTTTTACATATTAAATATAAAAAATAAAATGTTATATAAATATTATTTCAGAATATATTAAAAATATATTTAATGTAAATTTAAGTGGCGATACCATAAAAGATAGTATCGCCATTTATTTTAATTATTTATTTGATTGAGAAAACTCTAAGTATTCATCAAAAGTCATAGTTCTATCAACAATAGATCCATCATCTTTGATATCAATAATTCTATTTGCTATAGTTTGAACAAATTGGTGGTCATGAGAAGCAAATAGTATGTTACTATTATAATCTTTTAATCCATTATTTACAGCAGTAATTGATTCAAGATCTAAGTGGTTAGTTGGTTGATCTAACATTAATACATTTGCATTAGAAAGCATCATTTTAGATAACATACATCTAACTTTTTCTCCTCCAGATAATACATTAGCTTCTTTTAATGCCTCTTCTCCAGAGAATAACATTCTTCCTAAGAATCCTCTTATATAACTTTCAGATTTTTCTTCTGAATATTGTCTAAGCCAATCTACTAAAGAAAGATTACAACCATCAAAATATTCTGAGTTATCACTTGGGAAGTATGCGTTAGTTATAGTTATTCCCCACTTGAATTCACCACTATCTGGTTTCATTTCTCCAGCTAATATTTTAAATAATGTAGTTACAGCAATTTCATTACCAACAAGAGCAATTTTATCACCTTTATTAACCATGAAATTTACATTATCTAAAACCTTAACTCCATCAATAGTTTTTGAAAGATCTTTAACTGTTAATATATCATTACCAACTTCTCTTTCAGGTTTAAACCCTACAAAAGGATATTTTCTGCTTGAAGGTTGGATATCATCTAAAGTTATTTTATCTAATAATTTTTTTCTTGAAGTAGCTTGCTTAGATTTAGAAGCATTAGCACTAAATCTTGCGATAAAGTCTTGTAATTCTTTAATTTTTTCTTCTTTTTTCTTATTTTGATCCTTTGACATTTGAAGAGCTAATTGGCTTGATTCATACCAGAAATCATAGTTACCAACATAAATTTTAATTTTACCAAAGTCAACATCAGCCATTTGAGTACAAACTGAATTTAGGAAATGTCTATCATGCGATACAACTATAACAGTTCCATCGAAATTTCCTAAGAAATCTTCTAACCAATTTACAGCTTTTAAATCTAGACCATTAGTAGGTTCGTCTAGGATTAGTATTCCAGGATTACCGAATAAAGCTTGAGCTAAAAGAACTTTAACTTTTTCCCCTCCAGTTAATTCTGATACATTTTTAAAATGATATTCAGTTCCAATTCCTAAACCTTGTAAAAGCGAAGAAGCTTCAGATTCTGCTTCCCAACCATTAAGTTCAGCAAATTCGCCTTCTAATTCAGATGCTCTGATTCCATCTTCATCAGAAAAATCAGGTTTTGCATATATCTCATCTTTTTCTTTCATGATTTGATATAATCTTTCATTACCCATTATTACAGTTTCTAAAACTTGAAAATCATCGTATTTATAATGTTCTTGTTTTAATACTGACATTCTTGTATTAGGAGCAATTATAACTTCACCAGTATTAGGCTCTACTTCACCTGATAATATTTTTAGAAATGTACTTTTTCCAGCACCATTTGCTCCGATAACTCCATAACAGTTCCCAGGAGTAAATTTAAGGTTGACATCTTCAAAAAGTTTACGTCCACCAAATCTTAGACTAACATTTGATACAGTTATCAATAAATTTCCCTCATTTCATTGCGTATTATTCAGTTATTATACCATAGAATAGCAGTTAAAGAGAATAATAATAAGATTTTAATACTTTTTATTATTGACATTTTTGTAAAAAAGATGGTAGAATTAAGGAAAATTAATTAAATGGAGATAATAATTATGATATGCACTATTTGTAAGACTATACAATTTAATAACGCATATTACTTTAGCTATTATGGATAGAGCTTGTATCAATGTTTATAGGTACAGGCTAAGCAGAAAACTTGGTTTTGTATCTATGATGGTTGAGGATTTTTATCGTCTTCAAAGTTTACCACATAGAAACAAAAAAACTATGTGGGTGTAGAATATTAGAATTGTAGGAAAGCCGCATAGTAAGCACTATGTGGCTTTATTTTATTATGCAGGAGGGACAGTAGGAAAATGGCTAAAAGAGAAAATTTTAAGAGTAGGGCTGGCTTTGTACTAGCTTGTATAGGGGCAGCAGTAGGTCTAGGAAACATATGGATGTTTCCATATCGATTAGGTCAAAATGGAGGAGCAGCATTTTTAATTCCATATTTTATATTTGTTTTGTTATTAGGATCAACAGGATTAATAACTGAATTTGCATTTGGAAGAAAATTTAAAGCTGGATCAATGGCTGGGATTAGAAATGTGTTTGATGAAAAGAAAAAAAGTGGTGGATTATTAGTTGGTTTAATTCCTGTAGTAGGATTAGCAGGTGTCTTCATGTTTTACAATATAGTTGTAGGGTGGATATTAAAGTATTTTTCAATGAGTGTTTCTGGTGAATTATTTTCTGTAGATGTTAATTCATTTTTTGATGGATTTGCAGGAAATAGTCAATCTATAATATGGAACTTTATTGCAATAGCCTTAACATTAATTATAGTGTATATGGGAGTAACAAAAGGTATTGAATTAATAAATAAAATAATAATGCCACTATTATTTATTATATTTATACTTCTTGCTATAAGATCTTTAACTCTTTCAGGAGCTATAGAGGGCGTTAAATATCTTTTGAATCCTAAATGGGAAGTTTTATTAAAACCTAATACCTGGATCATGGCATTAGGACAAGCATTTTTTACAGTATCTTTAAATGGTTGTGGTATGGTTGTTTATGGAAGTTATATGAAAAAAGATTTTGATATACCAAGATCAGCATTAAGTACAGCTATATTAGATACATTAGCAGCATTGCTTGCATCATTTGTTATAATGCCAGCAGTTTTTGCTTTTAAACTAAATCCAATGGCAGGTCCACCGTTATTATTTATAACAATGCCAACAATATTTAGAGAAATGCCAGGTGGAAGAATAATATCAATAATATTTTTCTTAAGCATTTTATTTGCAGCAATATCTTCATCTATTAATATGTTAGAAGGTCCTGTTGAGGCATTAATGTCACAAACTAGATTAAATAGAAAGAAAGCATCTATTATTATAGCAAGTATAGGATTTATTCTATCTATTCCTTTAAATTTAAGCATGGGTGCTTTTGATAGCTTTACTAATTTTATAACAATAATAGTATCACCAACAGCAGCACTTATAGTATTTATAGTGTTCTATTATGTATATGATTCTAGAAAGGCACTAGAAGAAATAAATGTGGGAGCTAGCAGAAAACTTGGAGTTACATTTTTAAATTTTGCTAAATATGTTTTTGTATTTATTACTGTTCTAGTTATAATTTTAGGTATCATATATGGAGGAATTGGCTAATTATTATAATAAAATATAAATAGTTATTAAAAATATAGCGATAAAAAAGCTAAGTTAACTTAAAGATATAATTTTATAAGTTAACTCAGCTTTTTTTATTTTGTCTATGTTTTAAGTGAATGTTGATATTGTAGCATAAAGCAAATTCCAATGCCAGTTCGCCCTTATACTACAATATCAACACTGTTTCAAAACATAGCATTTATATTATATAAACATTATATTATATAGAAAAATACACATATAAAGTGACAAAGTGTTCCAAGCATTATAAAGATATGAAATATCTCATGTGAACCAAAGACACCTATTTTTATTTTATCTTTTTTTAATGCGTATATTACTCCACCTATTGTATACATAAGTCCACCTAATATAAGTAAATTTAGTCCTGAAGTAGATAGAACTTTAGATAATGGATAGATTGCAAAAATAGCAAACCATCCTATAACAATATACATAACACTGCTTAACCACCTAGGACATGTAACCCATAAAAGTTTAAAGATTATACCTAAAACTCCAGCAGTAGCTACAGCAGTAAATAATTTATTACCAGTAGAATTTTGTAATGCTACTAAGCAAAACGGTGCATAAGAACCTGTTATTAATACAAATATCATAGAGTGATCTAGTTTTTTTAATGATTTTATTACTTTTGAATTTGCAATAACAGAGTGGTAAGTTGCTGAAGCACTATAAAGTAAAATCATACTAACTCCAAATAGTATAACTGCAAAGTATTCTATTACTGATCCGTTATTAGTTATCAATTTACCTGTCATTAGAATTAATCCAATAAGTGATAGAATAGCCCCTATTAAATGAGTTAACCCATTTACAGGTTCTCTTAAATATTTAGTCATATTTACACCTCCAAAATTTATCATGTAGTTTTTAAAACTATATGATGATATATTAATATTATTATATATAGTAAAATAAAAGTCAACACATAATTATTATATTTTTCTTCATTTTCTTGAATTATATTCAGAATACTATTAATATATAAATATATATGATACATTATATAGTTTTTAAAACTAGATAAGGAGAAAAAGTGTGATTAATAAAGATATATTAAATATTATAGAAAATTTAAATGTAGATAAAAAAATAGAACTTAAGGATATACCTGATTTAGATTTATATATGGATCAAGTAATTCAACTTTTTGAAAGTAAATTATCAGTACTTAAAAGAAACGAAGAAGATAAGGTATTAACTAAAACTATGATTAATAACTATGCAAAAGCAAAATTATTAATGAGCATAAAGAATAAAAAGTATTCTAAAGAACATTTAATACTTATGTGTTTAATTTATGATTTAAAAGGATCTTTATCAATTAATGATATAAAACTTGTTTTAAACAATATAGTTAATAAATATGAAAATAATGAAGAATATGATTTAAGGGCTTTATATGATACCTATTTACAAATCAGTAGTGAGGATAGTGAAGAATTTAAATCATCTGTAATTAATAAACAAGAAAACTTAAAGAAGTTATTAAATGATAATAATATTACAGGTGATTTTGAAGAAAAGTTTTTACTTATAGGATCTATGATATCAATGAGTAATATGTATAGAAAAATGGGTGAAGCATTGATTGACGAATTTTTTATAGAAGGTGATAAATAAAATGAAAAATTTTAATGATTTACGTAAAGAATTAATTAGCATAGATGGTAGGGGATATAAAGCATATAAACAACTTGAAGGGATGTATGATTTTAATAAATATATATTATCAATAGATCATGTTCAAGGAGATCCATTTGCATCTCCATCTAGAGTAAGGATAATAATAGATAAAAAAATTTCGGATATTCCAGAAGAATTAGTAAATGATAGTTATAAAAAGGTAGCAGTTCAAGATTATTTGACTAGAATATTCTATAAAAATATATATTCATATAGTAGTAAGGTTTTTGGGTCAGGAAAGAGTGGATTAATATCTATAAGTAAATGTACGCAAGAAATATTAGATAGAACTTCAATTGTAATAAGTGATAAAAAAATAGAAGCTAGGATAGAAGTTGGATTTCCAGCAAGGGGAAGAAGTGTCCTTTCAAAAGAATTAGAAAAGATTTTATTTGATTTTTTACCTAAGATAGTAGAGTCTTCTATTATTTATAAGAATTTAGATAAAAACAAACTTATAAATCAAGTAAGATTAGTTGAGGATCAAGAGTTTATAAGAAATGAATTAAAAAGAAACAATTTAATTGCATTTATTGCAAATGATTCTATATTACCTAGAGAATCAGGAGTATCAACTAAACCTTTAAAGGAAGGAATACCATTTAAATCTCCTAAAAATCTAGAAGTTAAATTTATTTTACCTAATAAAGGCGAAATTATAGGAATGGGGATAAAGAAAGGTATAACAATTATTGTTGGTGGTGGATACCATGGAAAATCTACATTACTAAATGCATTAGAACTAGGTATTTATAACCATATTGAAGGTGATGGAAGAGAATTTGTAATAACAGATGATACTGCATTAAAGGTTAGAGCGGAAGATGGAAGAGTAATTCTTAAAGATGATATATCATTATTTATAAATAATTTACCTAATAAAAAAGAAACAACTAAGTTTTATAGTGAAAATGCAAGCGGAAGTACATCACAAGCTGCTAATATAGTAGAAGGGATAGAGAGTGGAACTAATGTATTTTTAATTGATGAGGATACATCAGCAACTAATTTTATGATTAGAGATGATGTAATGCAAATGTTAGTTTCTAAAGATAAAGAACCTATAACACCTTTTATTGAAGTAGCTAGAGATTTATATAGTCAAAAGGGAATCTCAACAATTATAGTAGTAGGAAGTTCAGGGGACTATTTCGATATAGCTGATAATGTAATACAAATGGATTGCTATAATATAAAAGATGTAACAGAGCAAGCAAAAAGTATTAGTAAAGGAAAAATACTTTCAAAAATACAAGAAAGAAATTGTGATATAAAGATAAATCTAAATAGAGTAGTAAAAAAGGGTAGCATTGAAAAAGGATACAAAGGTGTAAAGGTAAAAACTTTAGGTGTAGATGGATTATCTATTAACAAAGAAAATATAGATCTAAGAGCAGTTGAACAAATTGTTGATAGTGAACAAATCAATACTATTGGTGAAATAATGAAATGGGCAGAAGATAATGTTATAGACGGAAAGAGAACATTGATAGAAATAACAGATGAAATAATAGACTATATAGAAAAGAATGGAATTATTTCGATTAGCAATATAAGAGGTGGCCATGGTAGACTATCAATGCCAAGAAGACAAGAAATAATGGCAGCATTTAATAGATTCCGTAGTTTAAAAATATAACGTAAAGGTTGATATTTTTATAAATTTATGAGGTTGATATGGGAAAAAGTATGAGAGATTATAAAATAGCTAAAAGTATAACATTAATATTATTGGTATTTATAATTATGATTTTTGTAGTTTCATGTAGTGAACAAAATGTTGGAAATAATAAAAATGAAATTGCGAATGAAGAAATTTCTATAGTACCAGTAAACCCTATAATTTTAACACAGGCTATAAAATTACCTGAGGATGTTATAAGAGATGCATTTGAATATGAAAATGCGCATCAATTAAAAAGTTTATTAGAGTGTTATACAATAAGACATAAGGACACCAATTTTAGATTAGATAATTTAGAAAGTTGTAAATTAGAATCTTTAAGTTTGATAAAGGATGAATCGATTTATAATAGTTATTTTAAATCTGGACTGGGATTAATTAATGGTGTGAAAAGAGAAAATGTAAGAATATATACTGTTAAATATAATGTACAATATAAAGATCAAAGTAAGGAGCCAGAAGATAGTGGAGAACGTAAGAAGATGTTTACTTTGATTAGAGAAAATAATTTAGGTGAGTGGAAAATAGAAGAGATTGGAGAATTCTAAATAATTAAAGACAGTAGATAAGTTTTGTACAATATAAGCATAGATGAAAATCACATTAGTGATAGACATCTATGCTTATTTTTTGTACAAAAACAAAATTATTTATCATATTAATTCAATACATCAAATGAATTTTGTGTAAATATATTTTATACAAAATCTATATTTTTACTTATAAAAACGGGAAAATACAAAAACTGATTAATACCTTTTATTACAAAATTTTTATTAAAAAGATGATACTATATATTATAAAAGGGAGGCTATATTATGAAAAATGTAAAAAAACATCTGTAACAATCAAAGGTTTTAGACAGGCTACATTAGGAGACATTTTTGAAGGTTCTTGTGTAATTATAAAAAAAGATATTGATTTTAATCTACAACAAGTGGAAGTTGATTTTATATGAATATGGCAGCATTTCTATTAACCACAGTATCTATAGTATATGCAATAAAGCTTACTAAATATAATTTTAAATATGAGCAAAGACAAAAAGTAAAAATTCTTCACTCTTTAATTTATTTAATAATAGCTATACCATTTTTTAAAATTATATTTCTAATGTTATTTGATGATACATTAATAGTTATATCAACAACAATAAGTTCATTGGGTGTATATTATGTATATACTATTAAACAAAAAAATAAAGGAAATTAAATGGTATTTTAAAAATAAATGGAATCAAAGATAAAGATATTTAGAATTATTCTAGTATAAAAAGGAGAATACTTATGAATAAATTAATCTCTATAATATTGCCTTATTTATTAATATGTTTAATTTTTATTTATGATCATATGTTTCCATACAAAGATTTAATAATAGTAGGAATAGTTCTATTATTCCCTATGATTTTCATTTTCCAAGGTATTATACATTCAAATTCAATAAAACACTTGCTTATTGAATTTCTATTATCTTCTGTAATAATACTATTGTTTTTTAAACAATGGTATTGCATAGATGATACTTTTGATTTAATTACAAGATATATATTATTAGGATTTGTAGCATTTATTATAAAAAAATTAATAGACTTTTTAAAGAATAACAAACTAAAAAATATGTAATTGGTATGTAATATAAGTAACTCACTTTATCATAAAACAAAAAATATTATTCAAATATTTAAGAATTATTACATTTACAATATATGTTATAATTAACCAGTAATAAAGTGGAAATTTATATAAAAATAAGTTGTAAAGATTAAATTCTAATTTAAAATATAGTAATTGAAATAGTAAATTTAAAAATAAATAAATAGTATAAGGGGTAAATAGATTATGGGTTTTAATATAATTGATATGAATACTTGGGATAGAAAGGATTGCTTTAATCATTTTTTTAATAATGCAAAATGTACATATAGTATAACTGTAAATATTGATATTACAAATCTTTATAATTATATAAAGGATAATAAACTGAGATTATATCCAACATTTACGTGGGTTGTATCAAAAGCGATAAATAATTATCAAGAATTCAAAATGGCATTTGATGAAGAAGGATGCTTAGGATTCTTTGATGAAATTGGTCCAAGTTATTCTGTGTTAAATGATAAAACTAAAGTAATGTGTGATTTATATACTTCATTTAACAGTGTATTTTTAGATTTTTATAAAGATATGAATAACGCGTTAAACAATTATAAAAAGGATACTAATTTTACTACAGATTCTCAAAATAACTTTTTTATTGTTTCTTGTTTACCTTGGTTTAATTATACAGCTTTTAATGTAAACAATGAAAGCAGTAGTACTTTTCTATTTCCAATGGTAACATGGGGAAAATTTACTGAAGAAGATAATAAAATTATTATGCCAATAACTATTCAAGTTCACCATGCTGTTGCTGATGGATATCATTGTTCTTTATTCTTTTCAGATGTAAAAGAAATATCATTAAATCCAGAAAAATATTTAAAATGAATAACAAATTTAAATTTAAGTACTTAAAACATTAATTTGATGATATTTTAAGAAGGAAAATTATATTAAAGAAATGTTATTTATCACGATAAGGGACTTGCTATAAACTTTTGTGAAGAAGTATTATAGATTATTTTATAAAAAAATTAAGTCATAGAATGATTTTAAAAAACATTCTATGACTTAGTTTTTTATTATAATGTGTATATGTCTGAAATGACATTTTACTTATGTAAATATATTTTTTAATTAAAATAGTAGATTTGCTATTAGTACAATTATAGGTAATGTTATTATTGTACGTTCTATAAATATAATAAATAAATCTTTTAAAGATACAGGTATTTTTGATCCAAGAAGTAATCCGCCTACCTCTGACATATATATTAATTGAGTTACTGATGTACATGCAATTATGAATCTAGTCATTTCATTTTCAATAGTTGTAGCTAATACCGAAGGTATAAACATATCAGCGAATCCAACAACTAATGTTTGAGATGCAGCAACTGCTTCAGGTACTCTTAATAATTTTAAAAGTGGAATAAATGGTAATCCTAAGATTTCAAAAAATGTAGAGTATTCAGCGATCATAAGAGCAATTCCTCCCATAGCCATAACTACAGGTAAAACTCCTAACCACATATCTATTACATTTTGTAATCCATCTAAAATAAATGCTTTAAAATTTGAGTTATTTTCAGCTTTTTCAATAGCATTTTTTAATCCCCAAGTAAATGCATTATATTCATCAGGAATAAAGTCTACATTTTCTTTAAGAGCTGTCCCATCTATGTATGTATCTGATTTTTTACATAGTGGTCTTATTCTAGGAATAATTATAGCAGCTACTATTCCAGATAATGTAACAGTTAAATAAAATGGAACAAACATATGTGCAAGTCCAACCTGACTTATAACCATTAAACTAAATGTAATTGATACAGCTGAAAAAGATGTTCCGATTACTGCTGCTTCTTTTTGTGTATAAAATCCTTCTTCATATTGTTTACTTGTTAAAAGTATTCCGATAGTACCATCACCAAGCCAAGATGTAATACAATCTATTGAAGATCTTCCAGGGAGCTTGAAAATTGGTCTCATTACTTTAGTCAATAAGGATCCAAAGAATTCTAATAAGCCATGATTAAGTAATAATGGTAAAAATAAACCTGCAAATAAAAATACAGATGTTAACAAAGGTAATAAATTAAATAGTACCATTCCACCAGTTTTTTCTGACCATATAAATTCAGGTCCTATTTTAAAATAGCACATTATTACTAAAAACATTCCTACTATTCTTGCTGTTAACCAAGGATAACTCACATTAAATAGTGAATTTACAAATTTATTTTTAGATTTAAATAATTTAACAAAAACACTTCCAATTGCTGATATTGAAATAAAAGCAAGAGCTAAAATTGGAAGTATACTTTCAAAAGAAGTAACCACAAAATTAGATAGAAAAGCTATTGGTATTGTAAAATTCCCATCTATTTTTACTGGCGTCATAAATAATAAAATACCTATTAATGAAGGTATAATAAATTTTAATAATGAAAGAGTATTTAAATTAATATTTGAATTTTTATTCATTTTTCCCCCTATATTTTTTATAAATATACAACAGATACTATTTTAATATATAAAGGAAAAAAAAGATAGTCTTAATTTATGGTAAACATTTAATTATTATTTCATATTTTTAAAATTAATAAATATAAGTATTATAATTTTGCTATTAATGAATTACAACATATAAATTTAAAACATTTTGAAAAAATAATTAAGTCTAAATACAGTAGATGCATATAATGTATTAGTAGTTAAATCTAATTAAATACGAAGGAGGATATATGTATGTACAAAAGTATAAAAAATATGTTTAAAAATTTTTCTATAAGAAGAAAAATAACAACAGGCTTTTTGACTATATTGGTATTAACTTTTGTATTTATGGGTGTTTCATTAAAGGGTTTTCAAAATGTGGCTAATAAAACAAATGATCTATATGAAGGACCATATAAAGTTAATGAGCTAACCTGGAGTATAAGAGCAGAATTTATAAGAGTACAAAAATATATGTATCAAGCTATGAGTGAACCTGATAAAGATAAAATAAAAAGTCATATAGATAACTTAAATGATGAAATGAATGCATTAGATAATGATTTAATAGAACTCAAGACTGTATTTTTAGGGGATAAAAAATTAATAAATGATTTCGAATATTATATGAAAAATATAGAATCAGATAGAAATGAAATTTGTAAATTAATTTTAGAAGAAAAAGATGAAGAAGCAAATGAGATAGTAATGGGAGCTTATAATAAAGACGAAGAACTTGCAAGAAAGGCGATAATAAGTATTTCAGAAAATTCAAATGAACAAGCTGAAGAGTTTGTAAAAAATGCAAATGAGTCTAAACAAAAGGTTATGATAGGATCTATAATAATGTTAGTAGTTATACTAATCTTATCAATTTTGATGAGTAGCATTATAAGAAAGGTTTTATTAGATGGTATTAATCATATCATGAATATGTCTAAAAATTTATCAGAAGGTCATCTTAATACTGATTATAGTTATGAATCAAAAGATGAGATGGGACAAATGACTAAAGATTTAAATAATACTATAGAAACACTAAATTCATATTTGAGTGACATAACAGTAGTAATAAAAAATATAGCAAATGAGAATTTAGATATAGATACTTCAGTAGATTATAAAGGAGATTTTATACCTATAAAAACTTCTTTAGAAAATATTATAAATTCTTTTAATAATATTTTTAAAAATATACACGAAGTTTCTGATTTAGTGGCAAGTAGTTCAGAACAAATTTCATCAACTACTCAAACTTTGGCAGATGGTTCAACTGAACAAGCAAGTGCAGTTGAAGAATTACTTTCAAGTTTTAGTGAAATATTAACACGAGTTAATAATAATACAGAGAATACTAAGGTTGCTAGTAACCTTTTTGAAAAGACAAAGAAAATTGTTGATGATGGAAATGTAAAAATGGACAATTTAATGAACTCTATGACTAATATTATAAAATCTTCAAAAGAAATCGCTGCAATTATAGAAACGATAGAAGAGATAGCATCACAAATAAATCTTTTATCATTAAATGCTGCAATAGAGGCTGCAAGAGCAGGTGAAGCAGGAAAAGGATTTGCAGTAGTTGCAGAAGAAATTAAAGTACTTGCTCAAGAATCATCAAGATCAGTAAAAAGCATTACTGGTATAATAACAGAATCTATAGATACTGTTAATGATGGAGGAAAGTTAGCTAAGGAAACAGAAAAGGCATTTGAAGCTATTTCTAAAGATATAGATAATATATCAGAATTAGTTAAAGATATAGCAAGTGCATCTGAATATCAATCAAAATCAATTGGTGAAATGACAATAGGAGTAGATAAAATATCAGAAGTTATTCAAACGAATTCTGCAACAGCACAACAAACAGCGGCAGCTACTCAAGAATTATCTGTACAAGCTCAAACATTAGAAAAAGAAATATCTAAGTTTAGACTAAAAAGTAAATAATATTTTACAAGAGGCTGTGGCACTAAATAGGTTAGTGCTCAGGCTCTTTAAATATTAATTATATAGTATCAGTTAATTTATGTTTTTAATTGAAGGCGCATTCAATCTTCTATTTTTTTATTGCTAGTTATTATATTATGTAGGGTTAACTTGATAAACTAAATAAGTTATAATAGGAGTAAAATGAAATTAAGGGGATGTAGAAATGGGCTTTCGTAATAATTTAAGAGATGCAAATAGAATAGTTGTAAAGGTAGGAACATCAACACTGACATATGAGAACGGAAATATTAATTTAAATAGAATTGAAAAATTAACAAGAGTTTTATCTGATATGGTAAACTCAGGTAAAGAAGTTGTACTTGTTACATCAGGTGCAATTGGCGTTGGTGTCAGTAAGTTAAAATTAAGAGAAAAGCCCCAAAGTATAAGAGAAAAACAAGCAGTTGCATCAGTAGGACAATGTGAATTAATGCATATATATAGTAAGTTTTTTGGAGAATACAGTCACGTTGTTGGTCAGGTATTACTTACTAGAGATGTAGTAGAGGATGATCATATTAGAGAAAATGTATGCAATACTTTTGAAACTTTATTAGAAAATAAAATAATACCAATAGTAAATGAAAATGATACTGTTTCTATAGATGAGATAGAAAATATAGTTAGATTTGGGGATAATGATAATTTATCAGCTATAGTTTCCTCATTAGTTAATGCAGATTTATTAATAATATTATCCGATATAGATGGTTTTTATGATTCTGATCCAAGAGATAATGTAAATGCCAAATTATTAAGAGAAATTGAAAAAGTAACACCAGAATTAGAAGAGTGTGCAGGTGGTGCTGGATCAAATCTTGGTACAGGTGGAATGATAACTAAATTAACAGCAGCTAAAACAGCAACTAAAGCAGGAGTAGACATGGTATTAGCTAATGGTAGTAATCCAAGTATATTATTAGATATTATATCAGGAGAAGAAATAGGAACTTTATTTATAGGAAAGAAATAGGGGGTATAAATAATGAATGAATTAGTATTAAAAGGACAAAGAGCTAAAGAAGCATCATATGTGCTTATGAATACTACTACGACACAAAAAAATGATGCATTAGTAAAAATGGGTGAATATCTTATAAAAAATACAGAATATATTCTTGCAGAAAATAAAAAGGATTTAGAGAATGCCATAAAAAAAGGAACGTCTAAAGCTATGCTTGATAGACTTTCTTTAGATGAAAAAAGACTTAAAGATATGGCAGAAGGATTAAATCAAATAGTTAATCTTGCAGATCCAGTTGGAGAAGTTATATCTATGTGGAAAAGACCTAATGGTCTTCAAATTGGAAAGCAAAGAGTTCCTATGGGAGTTATTGGTATAATATATGAAGCTAGACCTAATGTAACTTGTGATGCAGCAGGTCTTTGTTTAAAAGCTGGTAACTCAGTAATTTTAAGAGGTGGAAGTGAAGCAATAAATTCTAATAAAGCAATAGTAAAGGCTTTAAGTGAAGGAATAAAAGAATCTGGACTTCCAGAGTATTCACTTCAATTAATTGAAGATACTAGCAGAGAAGTAGCAAATGAAATGATGAGATTAAATGAATATATAGATGTTCTTATTCCAAGGGGGGGAGCAGGACTTATTCAAGCTGTTGTTAAAAATGCTACAGTTCCTGTAATAGAAACTGGAGTAGGAAATTGTCATGTATATGTTGATGAAGAAGCAGATTTTAATATGGCAAAAGATATAATAATAAATGCTAAAACAAGTAGACCAGCTGTTTGTAATGCAGAAGAAAAATTATTAGTTAATGAAAGAATAGCAGATAAATTTTTACCTACTATTATCTCAGCATTAAGAGAAAAGAATGTTGAAGTAAGAGGTGATAGTAGAGTACTACAAATAGTTAACGATGTGAAAGAGGCAACTGAGGAAGATTGGAATAAAGAATATCTTGATTTTATTATTGGGGTTAAGGTTGTAAATAATATAGATGAAGCCATTAAGCATATAAACAAATATGGATCAGGGCACTCAGAAGCTATTATCACAAATAATTATCAAAATTCACAAAAGTTTTTACAAAGAGTTGATGCAGCTGCGGTTTATATTAATGCTTCAACAAGATTTACAGATGGATGTGAATTTGGATTTGGAGCTGAAATAGGAATAAGTACTCAAAAGCTCCATGCAAGAGGACCTATGGGATTAACTGAACTTACAACTACTAAATATATTATTTATGGAAATGGTCAAATAAGATAATGTATTTTAATAATTTATTGATATTATAGTATAAACAGAGTTCTTAGCTTTAGGTAAAACTTGCTTTTAACTAAAGCTAAGAACTCGTTATCCAGGAGCGTGTAGCTGTTATGTAATTACAGATACTAGCTATCGGATAAAGCTCACTAGACAGAGAAATTTACTTTAATATCAATATAATCCAAAATATATTTTTAAATAAAAGAATTAGTAAAGCAATCATGTTAATATTGTATTTTTTAATACAATATTAGCGTGATTGATTTTATTATATGGATATATTTAGTAAGAATTAAGAATTTAATCAGAGATTTTTTTTATTATTTTATTTATAATTATAAGTTAAGGAGAGATTTTATGGAGTGGAAGATAAAAAAATTTAGTGAACTTACTTTGGATGAATTATATGAAATATGTAAAGTTAGGTATGAAGTTTTTGCATGTGAGCAAAAAATTTTTCAAGAAAATGATTTTGACGATATAGATAAAAAGGTATTCCATTTATTTTTACAAGATAAAGAAAAAATAGTTGCATATGCTAGGCTTATACCAAGTGAAATTACATATACTCAATCTTCAATAGGAAGAGTTTTAGTTTTAAAAGAATATAGAAGAAAAGGTATAGCTTTTGATCTTATGAAAAGAAGTGTAGAATTTCTTAGAGAAAAGCTTAATGAAGATCAGATTGTTGTGTCGGCTCAATTGTATGTAAAAGAGCTTTATGAAAGTGTAGGATTTAAAGTTGTTTCTGATATATATGATGAGGTAGATATACCTCATGTTAAGATGGAATTAATTTAAGTACATAGCTTAGAATTATAAAAAATATTTATTAATATTGGGGGATATGATGAATAAATTACACAAGAATGCTGTGAAGTCATGGGTTATAGCAAGAAGTATAGGTTCTGTAATATTTTTAGTTATTTCTTTACTTATTACTTATATTATGAAACATGAATTTCAAATACAGTGGATAATACAAGGAGAAAAATATATATTAATTTCAATATTACTAATAGAGATATTATTAATAATAGATGCTTTAGTATATCCATTATTAGAATATAATCAATGGGTATATGAACTTACAGATGATAAAATAGACTTTACTGAAGGAATATTTATTAAAAAAAGAACGATAGTACCGATAGTACGAATTGAACATATAAAAGTTAATATAGGTCCTATAAATTCAAAATTAGGATTAGCAGATCTTGAAATATTTACTGCTGGAGGAGAACATAAAATTCCTAATATAGAAGTTAAAGTTGCAGAAGAGATAAGTGATTATTTAAATAAAAAAATAAAGCAAAAAGTGGAGGAAGTCCATGAATAGAACAGAAATATATAGAGGGCATTGGAGTAATATACTTAGAATAATATTTTCTAATATATATTCTGTATTTATTTTTATAGCAATATTTCTTAAGCACAGTGAATCTTCAAAAATTTTAACTTGTATAATAGTATTTACATTAGCTGTAATTTCATATTCAATGTTACATTGGAGAAGTAATTATTTTTATATAGAAGACAATATGTTTATTTATGTTAAAGGTGTTTTTGGAAAAAGTACGGAACAAATACCTTTAAATAAGATAACTACGGTGGATATGGAATCAGATGCAATAGGTAGAATATTAGGAGCTATTACATTAAAATTAAATAGTGGGAATGCTACATTAGATGAATCAGAATTTAAAATGATTGTTAAAAGTGTAGACGCTATAGAAATTAAAAAATTAATATTAGGACAAGATAATAAGAATGATGATGCTAATATAGAAAATAATAAATTAAAGGAATTTAAAGCAACAACTAAAGACATAATAATATATGCATTAACACAAAATAAATTTAGTTGGATGTTGATATTATATGTAGTAGTAGATAAATTAAAAGATTTATTTAAAGAAAAAATAGCTAATAACATAGAAAATTATGCAAACATGACTAAAACATTTTTTATATATAAAAATAAAACAGCTTTAATATTTAATATAATTTTAATTATATTAAGTGTATATATTTTAGCAACAATAATTTCTATAATAATTGAATTAGTAAGATACAATAAATTTAAAATATTTAAAAATAAAGATTCTCTTAATGTTCAATATGGACTAATCAATTTAAAGCAATACTCTATACCTATAGATAAAATACAAGCAATAAAATTTAAACAGAATATAATACAACAATTTTTTAATCTGTATAAAATAGAATCAGTAGTTATTGGTGATGATAAAAGCAATTCTTTACTTTTTCCAATTGTAAATAATAAGTTGAAAAATAAGTTTATAACAGAATTATTACCTGAGTATTCAGTTGAGTCACCTATAAATAAACCTCCTAGAAGGGCAATTTCAAGGTTTATAATTAAAAGAACTATAATTATTTTATTATTATCTATAATATCAATTATTTTGTTTGATATAGTATTTAATAAAATAAGTTTTCCTATTTCAATTAAATATATTGTTATATTAATATTAATGATTTCACAAGCTGTTCTTGGATATATTAATTATCTCAATAATGGTATATCTGTAGAAGAAAATTTGGTATTACTTACAAGAGGAACAATAACAAAATTAACTTATATAATAAAAAAAGATAAGATACAATCGTTAGAAGTGCAACAATCTATATTTCAAAAAAGAAAAGAATTATGTACATATAAAATAGATATTGCTACAAATTCTTTCGGAGAAACTATAGAGATAAAAAACATGGAAGTAAATAAATTTATGAATATATTATAAGAATTAAACAAAGGTTATCTCAAAAAGATTATATTTGAGATAATCTTTTATTTTTAGTTATTTTTTTAAATAGTTTTGATATTTTAGTATAAATCAAATCCTAATCCTAGTTCATGAATATTCTAAAATATCAATATTTACTTAAAACATAGCGATAATAAAAATATAGGGTTAATATTTTTTATATTGATATTTTATTTGATATAATTGTCATAAATAATCAAAAAGGAAGCGTGTGTATGGAAAGTTTAAAGAATTGCACATTAATAACAGGTGGAAGTGAAGGAATTGGTCTAGAATTTGCTAAACTATTTGCAAAAGATAAACATAACTTAATTATAGTAGCAAGAAATAAAATAAAGTTAGATGAAGTTAAAGTGGACTTAGAAAAACAATATGATATAAATGTAGAAATTTTAGCTGTTGATTTAGCTGTTGATAACTCTTGTGAAAAAATATTTAATTTTGTGGATGAAAAAAATTTAGTTGTGGATAATTTAATAAATAATGCTGGTGTTGGCTCTTTCGGATTTTTTTATGATAGTACGCAAGAATTTGATGAAAATTTAATTAGTATAAATATAAGAGCACTAACAAAACTTACAAAATATTTTATAAAAGATATGATAAAAAGAAAATCAGGTTCAATAATGAATGTAGCATCAACCGCAGCTTTTGTTGGAGGCCCTAAAATGGCAATGTATTATTCTAGTAAGGCGTATGTTTTATCATTAACAGAGGCATTACATGAAGAAGTAAAAGATTTAGGAATAAAGGTAAGTTGTTTATGTCCTGGACCTGTAAAGACATCATTTCAAAATAAATCAGGAATTAAGAAATCAAAACAAGCTCAAAAATATTTAATGGATCCACAGGAGGTTGCTAAAGAAGGTTATAAGGAATTTTTAAAGGGAAAAGCAATTATTATTCCAGGGACAAAAAATAAATTAATTGTGTGGCTTAGTAAATTTATACCTAGAGCATTAAGCAGAAAAGTAATATTAAAAAATAATACTTTATAAATTGGGGGAAGAGAATGGATAAGATTTTTTATGGATATCTTTTGGTATCTGATATGGATGGGACACTATTAAATGATTCAGGAAAATTATCAGACAAAAATAGAAAGGCTATAGAATACTTTATAAATAAAGGAGGTAATTTTACTTTAGCAACCGGAAGAACTATTGCATCAGCAGGCAGATTTTTAGAAGAAATAGAGGTAACATTACCAGTAATATTATATAACGGAACAAAAATTTATGATTATAAAAATGAAAAAGTTATTTATGAAGAATTTATTGAAGAAGATAGAAAAGATATAATTACCTTAATAAAAAACAACTATCCTACTTTGGGGATTGAAGTATATTCAGAAGAAAGTATATACATATATTCTTCATGTAAATATACAGATAGATTTTCAAAGTTAGGATATGATGTTATCTATGATTTGCCTAAAGAAGTATGGGATAAAAAGTGGACAAAGGCTCTTATTGTTGGAGAAGAAAATGAAATAGATTTTTTAGAAGAAAAACTTGATAACATTTATGGAAATATAATAAGAAGTGGTGCAAAATATTTAGAAATAGTACCCAATAATATATCTAAAGGGAAGGCTATAGAAAAATTAGTAGATATATATAATATTAATTTTAAAAAATTAATTACTGTTGGAGATAATATGAATGATATCGAGATGATAAAATTAGCTGATTATGGATTCTGTGTAGAAAGTGGAGCAGAAAGAACAATAAAGAGTACTAAATTTATTGCACCAAGCAATGAAAATAATGCAATAGAATATATAATAAATTGGATTGAGAATAATCTTATAAGGAATAAAAAAGAGAATTTAAATAGTTTTTTGGAGAGGAATATGACATATGTTTAATAGCAAAAATAGAATGTTAGATAAATTAATAACAGATATATCATTATTAAAACCGATAAATAGTAATATAAAAATAGATAATAGTACTTTAGAAAAATTTAAATCTATTTATATGAGGTTAGACATTGGAAAATCAAGTTTTCAGGAGATAACAAAATTAGTTTTAAACTCAGTTATACAAATGAGTAGTTTAGATTTAATACTAAAAGATAAAGAACAGAAATTAGATTATATAAGTAAAGAAATAGTCAATCTTATGGATAATATATCAAATGCTTCTGAAATATCAACTCAAATATCAGAAGAGGTATCAGCAGCTCATTTTGATATGACACAAGCAATAGGTAATTTATCATCAAATTCTGATATTTTATTAGAATCAAGTAAAAAAAATGAAACAGAATTAGTTGATATAAAGGTTTTTTCAGATATGGCAATTAATCATTCAAAGGGAATGAAGGAAGATATGAGTAATTTAATTAATGTCATAAAAAATGTACAAGGTGTTATAAATGCTATTGAGGGAATTTCAGAACAAACAAACCTTTTAGCATTAAATGCATCTATAGAAGCAGCTAGAGCTGGTGAAAGTGGAAAGGGATTTGCAGTTGTTGCAGAAGAAATAAGGAAATTATCAGATGAAACTAAGACACTAACATCTAGCATGTCAGATTTTATGTCTGCAATAGAATCAGCATCTAATAAAAGTACAAATAGTGTAGATAGTACAGTTGAATCTCTAGAGATGGTAAATAAAAAATTAGATTCAGTTGTTAAGACAAGCAATGATAATAAAGAGAATATTAATAATATTACAGAAGCAATAAGTTTAGTTGCAACTAATAGTGAAGAAATAAATAGCTCAATGGATGAAGTAACATCATCAATAAGAACACTTGATAAAGATGTTGATAAATTAAATCATAATACTACTATGCTAAAAGAAATAAGTACAAGTTTAAGTAATGTTATTTCTCCTGTATCGTTAATGGAAGAAGAATTAGATAAAGCATCAACAATAATAGGAAATTTAGTTAATGATAGATATTATATGATAACTAATAGATTATTTATAGAGACAATCAATCAGGCTATAAATGCACATGAAAATTGGTTAAAAACTTTAGAAAATATAATTATAACAAAAGAAATAATTCCATTACAAGTTAATGAGCATAAATGTGGATTTGGACATTTTTATTATTCAATGAAACCTAAAAATAAAGAAATATTAGAAATCTGGATGAATATAGAGAATAAGCATAATGATTTTCATAAATTCGGGAAAGATATAATATCCAGACTTAAAACTAATATTTCAGATAATGAAGTAAATAAAATATATTCAAAAGCAGAAAAATTATCTGTTGAACTAATTAATGACTTTAAAGACATAATAAAAATTGCAGAGAAGCTAGAAACCTTTGATAAGAATGTTTATGAAGAATAATTATATAAAAATAAAAAGCATAGTTATAACTAATTTATTATATATATATTTAAAAATAAGATTATTTTCCTTGACAGTGATTGTATGATAAACTAAAATAATAAACAAGATAAAAACAAATAAAAAAATAAATAAGAAAAAGATACACTTTAAATTGGTCCTGTGAGGCCAGAAAGGAGTCTATAACTATGTTATTTAATGAATTTAAAAATAATTTCATAGCTTTGTCTTTGAAGGCATTTAGTAAAATTAATTATAAATATGTTTGGATAGTGAGGAGACCAGTGTTTCTGTAGTCTCTTTATTATCCTTTTTATTTTACTTAAAAAAGATAGATTTTAAGTGTATTTTAAATTAAACATAAAATTAAGGAGGGCTAAATGATGAAAGCAAAGCTTATATTAGAAAATGGTATGATTTTTAAAGGAAAAGCGTTCGGATATTTAAGTGAATGCGTAGGAGAAGTAGTATTTACAACTGGAATGACAGGTTATCAAGAAGTGCTTACCGATCCATCATATTATGGTCAAATAGTAACAATGACCTATCCTTTGATAGGGAATTATGGGATAAATCTTGAAGATTTAGAATCTGATTCAGTAAAAGTAAGAGGATTTATAATAAAAGAAAAATGTAATTTACCAAGTAATTTTAGATGTGAATTAGAATTAGAAGACTTTCTAAGACAAAATAAAGTTATAGGTTTAGAAGGAGTAGACACGAGAGCTTTAACTAAGATTTTAAGAAATAATGGAACAATGAGAGGGACAATAGTATTAGAAGATATTGGTCATAAAGAAGTTAAGAAAAATTTAGAGAGTTTTTCAAGTAAAGATTCAGTAAATATAGTAACTACAAAAAAAGTATACACAATTGAGGGAAATGGAAAACATGTTGCAATAATGGACTTTGGAATAAAACAAAATATAATAAGAAATTTCCAAAAAAGAGGTTGTAAACTAACCGTTTTTCCAGCAACAGCAACAGCAGAAGAAATTTTAGATGTTAATCCAGACTTAGTATTTTTATCTAATGGACCTGGAGACCCAGAAGATCTAGATTTTGCAATAAACAATATAAAGAAAATGATAGGAAAGAAACCAATAGTAGGAATTTGTTTAGGACACCAATTATTAGCATTAACTTTAGGTGGAACCACTACTAAGTTAAAGTTTGGTCATAGAGGATGTAATCATCCAGTTAAGGATTTAGAAGAAAACTTAGTTCATATAACCTCACAAAATCATGGTTATGTGGTAGAAACATTACCAGATGATGTTGAAGTAACGCATATAAATATAAATGATGGAACAATAGAAGGATTAAAGCATAAAAATTTACCAATATATTCAGTTCAATTCCATCCAGAAGCATCAGCAGGGCCAAAGGATAGCGAATATATATTTGATAAATTTTTAGAGTATGCACTATAGGGGGTTATTGAAAATGCCATTAAATAAAGATATAAAAAAAGTTTTAGTTATAGGATCAGGACCGATTGTTATAGGTCAAGCAGCTGAGTTTGATTACTCAGGAACACAAGCATGTGAAGCATTAAAATCAGAAGGAATAGAAGTTGTACTTATAAATTCAAATCCAGCAACTATTATGACTGATAAAGGTGTTGCTGATAAAGTATATTTAGAACCATTAACTTTAGAATTTGTTGAGAAAGTTATTGAAAAAGAAAGACCTGATAGTTTAGTTGCAGGAATGGGGGGGCAAACAGGTCTTAATTTAGCAGTTGAGCTTTATGAAGCAGGAATTTTAGATAAATATAATGTAAAAGTAATAGGAACATCTATTGAATCTATTAAAAAAGGTGAAGATAGAGAATTGTTTAGAGATATGATGAACGAAATTGGAGAACCTGTTATAAAAAGTGAAATAATAACTGATTTAGAATCAGGAGTAAGATTTGCGAGTGAAATTGGATATCCAGTTATAGTTAGACCAGCATATACCCTAGGCGGAGCTGGTGGAGGTATAGCTAATGATGAAGAAGAGCTAAGAACTATACTAGAATCAGGACTTCAATTAAGTACAATAGGTCAAGTTTTACTTGAAAAGAGTGTTAAAGGTTGGAAAGAAATAGAATATGAAGTAATGAGAGATTCTTATGGAAATTGTATTACTGTATGTAATATGGAGAATATAGATCCAGTTGGAATACATACAGGAGATAGTATTGTTGTTGCTCCATCTCAAACTCTTTCAGATAAAGAATATCAAATGTTAAGAACAGCATCAATTAATATAATAAATGCTGTAGGGATAGAAGGAGGATGTAATGTACAATTTTCATTAAATCCAAATTCATTTGAATATGCAGTTATAGAAATAAATCCAAGAGTATCTAGAAGTTCAGCTTTAGCATCAAAAGCAACAGGATATCCTATTGCAAAACTTGCGGCTAAAATAGCTTTAGGATATGGATTAGATGAGATTAAAAATGCAGTAACTCAAAAAACATATGCTTGTTTTGAACCAGCATTAGATTATGTTGTAGCTAAAATTCCTAAATGGCCTTTTGATAAATTTTTTGGTGCTACTAGACAACTTGGAACAAAAATGATGGCAACTGGAGAGGTAATGGCAATTGGTGCTAATTTTGAGCAAGCTTTCTTAAAGGGAATAAGAAGTTTGGAAATTGGAAAATATTCTTTAGATCATAAGAAATTTAAAGAATTAAGTATGTCAGAACTTAAAAAAGCTGTAATGTCACCAGATGATGAAAGAATATTCGCTTTAGCAGAAATGCTAAGAAGAGATTACATGGTAGAAAAGATAAATAAAATTACAGGAATAGATATGTTCTTCTTAGAAAAAATAAAATGGATAGTTGAAGAAGAACAAAGATTAAAGTTAAGTAAAATAGAAGATCTAGATAAAGAATGGTTACACAATTTAAAGAAAAAAGGATTTTCAGATAAAGCTATAGCTGATATGTTAAATATAGATCCAGATGATATATATAGACTTAGAGGTATATGGAATATCAAACCTTCATATAAGATGGTTGATACTTGTGCAGGAGAATTTGAAGCTTTATCACCATATTATTATTCAACTTATGAACAATATGATGAAGTTGAAGTATCAAATAAAAAGAAGGTTATAGTTATAGGTTCGGGTCCTATAAGAATAGGTCAAGGTATTGAATTTGACTATGCTTCTGTACATTGTGTAAAAGCATTAAAAGCTATGGATATTGAAACTATAATAGTTAATAATAATCCAGAGACAGTAAGTACTGATTTTGATATATCAGATAAATTATATTTTGAACCACTAACAGAAGAAGATGTTTTAAATATAATAGAAAAAGAAAAACCAGATGGAGTAATACTTCAGTTTGGAGGCCAAACAGCTATTAAACTTGCAAATTTCTTAAAAGAAAAGCATATTGTAACATTAGGAACAACAGCTGATCAAATAGATATGGCTGAAGATAGGGAGAAATTTGATGAATTATTAGAAAAGTTAGGAATAGCAAGACCTAAAGGTAAAGGAATATGGTCAGTTGAAGAAGGATTAGAAGAAGCTAGAAGATTAAATTTTCCAGTACTTGTTAGACCTTCATATGTAATTGGTGGTCAAGGAATGGAAATAACTCATGATGAAGAAGAATTAACATTCTATTTAGAAAATGCATTTGCAAAAGATAAGAAAAATCCTATATTAATAGATAAATATTTAATGGGTAGAGAAATAGAAGTAGATGCAATTTCAGATGGAGAAAATATATTAATTCCAGGAATAATGGAACATTTAGAAAGAGCAGGGGTTCATTCAGGGGATAGTATTACTATGTATCCAAGCCAAAATATTTCTGAAAAAATTAAGGCGGATGTATTAGAATATACAAAGAAGTTGGCTTTAGCAATAGGAATAAAGGGAATGATAAATATTCAATTCATAGAATTTGAAGGAAAATTATATGTAATTGAAGTCAATCCTAGAGCATCAAGAACAGTACCATATATAAGCAAAGTAAGTAAGGTTCCAATAGTAGATTTAGCTACAAAGGTTATGCTTGGAGCTAAATTAAAAGACTTAGGATATGGAGTAGATATATATAAAGAGCCAGAACTAGTATCAGTTAAGGTTCCAGTATTTTCAACACAAAAATTACCTAATGTTGAAGTAAGTTTAGGGCCAGAAATGAGATCAACAGGAGAGGTTTTAGGTGTAGGTAGAAATATTAAAGAAGCCCTTTACAAAGGTTTTGTTGCAGCAAATATGTATCCATCAAAAGAAAAATCTAAAATATTGGCAACAATTAATAAGCATGATAAAGCAGCATTTTTACCTATAGCAAAAGATCTTGCAAATGTAGGATATAAGTTTATAGCAACAGTTGGAACATGTCAGCTTTTAAGAGAAGCTGGTATTGATGCAGAGGAGATACGTAAGATTGATGAAGAAAAACCTAATATATTAGATATCGTTAAGAATAGAGATGTAGATTTAGTAGTGAATACACCAACTAAAGGTAATGATTCTAAAAGAGATGGTTTCTTAATCAGAAGAGCAGCAGTTGAAAGAAATTTAGGAGTAATTACAGCACTTGATACATTAAGAGCAATTGCAGATGTAGAATTAGAAAAATTAGATGAAAATAAAAATTTAGAAGTATTTAATATAGCTGAATAATATATTTAGGCACATGAAAATAAATAACAAGTTCAAAGTTACAATCAATATTTTTTATTTTTTGATTGTGACTTAGGATGAAGAAGATATTTAAAAAACAATTTTTTAGATATCTTCTTTAATTTTTAGTTAAAAATAAATAAACTATATTACATACTATATGTATATAGTTTATTTGAAGTAGTATATTAAGCTTCATATTGAATGCCTGATATTACAATTGATAATTCATTTAACAGATTGATATTAGATCCTATAATATCCTCATTCATACTCTTTAATATCTTAACTGATGGTCTTAATGGATAATTTGGGACAGTATCTTGAACAATACCTATATCACCATTACTAAGGCATACTATAGTGCCATTTGGAAATGGTACTATAACTCGAGAAAAAACTTTAACCATTTCATAATCAAAAAATGTTCCGGTATTAGACATTATATATTCTAATGCATCACTAGGACACATAGCGCGTTTATATGGCCTATCAGATGTTAAAGCATCATAAACATCTGCTATGCTAACAATTTTGGCCATAGAATTAATTTTATCTCCTTTTAATCCGAATGGATATCCTAATCCATCAATTCTCTCGTGATGTTGAAGGACTATTAGTTTGCTATTAGAAGACACATCATCATATATATTTCCTAAAAACTCATATCCTTTATAAGGATGAGACTTTATTTTTTCAAATTCTTCAGGTGTTAATCTATCAGGTTTTAATATTATATCTTTATCAATAAAAGATTTACCTATATCATGTAATAGAGCACCTGTGCATAACTGAATTAATTTATACTTAGGAAAGTTTAAACTAATGCCTAAAACAAGTGATAAAACAGCAACGTTTACAGAATGTTGATAGGTATAATTATCCATATTCTTTATATCTACTAAGGAAATAAGTAAATTTTTGTTAGATAATATATTTTCTATTAATTCTTCTGCAATATCATTAATAGATTCAAAATAATCTAATTCTTCTTTAGAATAATCACTTAATGAGCGTTTTTTTAAGTCATGTATTAGAGAAACACGTTCTATATCTGTAAAGGTCTGTTTGATTACTTTTATTGCTTTTTGACGTAACTCAGGTTTTATTATATCTTCTATTTCATAGTTACTATATTCATCAATTATATATAAAGAAAATATATGTAATTGCTTAATTTTTTTTATTAAAGAATCAGTTAATCTAACTCCAGGTCTAAGTAGAATTCTTCCTTCTTCATCATATATAGTTTTAGCCAATAAAGAATCATTTTTTACACATTCAATTGGAACTAAACGCATTCTATAGCACCTCACAACTTCATTTGCATAGTTACATCTTAATATGAATTATTATACCATATATTCCTTATATTATGATAAAAGTTTACTAAAAGTCCTAATATATAATTATATTACTCTAAAAGTATAAATAAATTAGAATTTATTTGTAAAAGTGATATATTTAAAAGTAAAGTTACAAATGTAGAGTAAATTATTAAATTTAAAATATACTTTCTATATAGTTTAAAACATCTAAAAATTGAATAAAAATATATATTATTAATTAATATATGTAATCAAATAAAATTGACATAATTTTAAAAAAGTAGTAGATTTGTTTGTGTAAATTTTAAAATTTAAATTAATTAAACTTAATTATCAAATTTTTAAGTCTCTGTAAAATAATTATGAGAAAGTTCTATAAAAATTTTGGGAGGAAATATTATGAGAAAAACATTAAATATTGCTCATAGAGGATTAAGTGGGATATATCCAGAGAATACAATGTTAGCATTTAAAAAAGCTTTAGAAATAGGTTGTGATGGAATTGAGATAGATGTGCAATTAACTAAAGATGGATATGCTGTAATATGTCATGATGAAGAACTTGATAGAACTACAACTGGGACAGGATTAATTAAAGATTATACATTAGAAGAATTAATGAAATTAGATGCAGGAATAAAATTTGGTAGAGAATTTAAAGGATTAAAAATTCCAACACTTGAAGAATTCTTAAAATATGTTAGTGATAAAAATACTATTATAAATTTAGAAATAAAAAATAGTATAATTGATTATGAAAATATTGAAAAAATAACATATGATTTAGTTAAAAAATATAATTTAGAAAAAAAAGTTATAATTTCTACTTTTAATCACTATTCAGTAAGAAGATGTATAAGATTAGATAGGACTATAAAAACAGGAGCATTATATTGGGATTGCATATTTGAGCCATATAATTATGTACAAATGCTTGGAGCAAATGCACTTCATCCTCAATATAATAGTGTAACTAGAGAAATCGTTGAAAAAGCTCATGATAATAATCTTGAAGTAAATGTTTATACAGTTAATAATAAAGAAGATATGAAAAAAATGATAGATTTAGGGGTAGATGCTATTATAACTAATTATCCCAATGTATTAAAAGATTTATTATAATCGATGGATTTTAGGATAAAAACCTATTTTTATTATATACCAGGTGATATTATTTCAGCTGGTATAGTTTGATTTATATTTATTTAGTATCTTCACACACCAATTATTTTCATTATTTTTTTACATTTGTATCAATAATTAGTTTATTACATGATTGACACATACTTGCTTCAACTGCTGCTCTTCCTATCAATCCTTCACGTTTTCCTAGTTCAATTCCCCCGTTTGCCCATATTCCAAGAAATAGGTCTTTTTCTTCTGGCAGCCATTTCAACATATATCTGTCTCCATATATATATCCTTTGATCATTTCATTACTACAATAAGGACATCTCATTTTACTCTACCTCCTTAAAGTGAATACCTGATAAAAATTAGCACAAATTTAATACCATGCCTATAAATTAGAACTCTATTAATGCTAAGTTATTTTTATCAACTTTATATCTATTTTTAACTAAAGATAACATTGGCTTATCTGATAAAGAATCTGAGTATCCAAAGGA
Organism: Clostridium weizhouense; assembly: GCF_019431045.1. Taxonomy (GTDB): domain Bacteria; phylum Bacillota; class Clostridia; order Clostridiales; family Clostridiaceae; genus Clostridium; species Clostridium weizhouense. The sequence continues at coordinate 52,161 of NZ_JAHXPT010000011.1, forward strand.
TTTATCAAAATCTATCTCTAAATTATTTTCATTTAAATATTGTTTTATCCTATTAATCTTTTCAATACCTTTGCAATTTTCACCATAAATTTCGTTAGTATATTTTCCATCCACCATCTTAAGTTTAGTTCCTATTATCCCATCAATTAAACTATTCTTTAAAAAATATTGTAAATATACTTCTGGTGAAGCTGAAACTAATAAAATGCGGCATCCTTGTTCTTTATGGAAGTTTAATTTTTTCATAACTTCTATATTAACTTTCTTTAATAATACCTTGTCATAAAACTCTTCTAATTCTTTTTCAGTTAAATATTTTAAAGGTAGATATATAGCCTCCTTAGCGGTTTTTACATCTATAATTTTTAAAAAATACAATACCATTTTTACTAAAATTATAGGAGTATAGAGTATAAAAATTGGCTTTTTACTAATTGCAAAAAATAACATTGAAAACATAGAGTCTCCATTTATAATAGTATAGTCTACATCAAAAATAGCAAAAGGAATTTTCATTGTTTCTCTTACCTCCTATATGTTTAAAATAACAATACAAGCACAAGCCCATAATAATATACAACTAAAAAGTTGCTTATCTTGTAATACTGTTTCTGCTGGACTTCCGCCTGCTTCTTTAGAATGCATTAAGTAATAATATCTTAAAGCTCCAAAAATAATAAAAATACTTGTCCATATAAAGTTATCATTATGTGAACCCAGTATACAATAAATAGAGTATGACATAATTGTACATGTTAATGATATAGTTATAAACTCATCTAGTATTTTTTCAGTATATTGAGATAGATTCTTTCTATGAGAACTAGCATTGTTACCTAAGACAATTATCTCATTTCGTCTTTTTCCAAATCCTAAAAATAAAGATAAAAATAATGTACATAAAATTATCCATTTAGAAATTTCAACTGTTGTTGCAACTCCCCCTGCCATTACTCTTAAAATAAATCCAAGTGATATTGATAATATATCAATTAAGAAAATATTTTTAAGCTTAAAAGAGTAGGCTATATTATTTAGCACGTATATAAATATGATAATAACTATATATTTATTTACATTAATTGCTAAACTTAATGATATTAAGCATAACAATATTCCTATTATTAAAGCTTGAAGCAAGCTAACTTTACCACTAGCAATTGGCCTTTTACATTTAACGGGGTGATTTTTATCACTTTCTTTATCTACAATATCATTAAGTATATAAACAGTAGATGATATACAACAAAAAGATATAAATGTAACTAAATTCCTTATTAATAAATTAAAGTTTAATAAATTGTTTGAAAAAATTATTGGACCAAATACAAAAAAGTTTTTAATCCATTGCTTAGGACGTAATAATTTTATGATGTATCTAAAATCTCTTATTTGTTTAGTGGGCAATAATTTTATAATATATTTAAGATCTTCCATTTTCTTCTCCCTTGCTATTTATGTTATTACTCATATTATTTTTATTATGTTTTAAAACATCAACAATCACTTAAAACATAGAATTTATCAAAAGCTGTAATAGCTAATAGTATAAAAATCCAAGAAAAAGGATAAGTATATCTATCTTGTGCTTCTGTTAGTAAACATTGGAGAGAAAGACCGCAAAACATAATATACAAGAAATCAATTTTATAATTCTTAAATTTTTTCTTCTTGTATAATCCAACATAAGAAAGTATTAAAATTGTAATATAAAATATCTGTATACCAATTTCAATATCATCACTTAAATCTATTAGAATTTTCCCCTCATCTTTACCAAGAATATCTAAATAGTAATCTTTATTATAAGCTTCACTGAGTCCTATTTTTGACCAATAAATACTACCAAAATCTCCTGTGCACCATTCTCTACTATATCTGAAAATATAAAAATAAACTAAATCTTTTACTGGAGTTGTAGTTAATCTTTCTTTTATAATTTCTTTTGCTGCTTTATCTAAACCTTCATAATCTTTATCATATATATCAGCCAAACTAGCATCTTCTTCATTCCATGCTCCTTCAGATTCAATATTAGTTCCTTTTAGTATTGATATGCTTATTGGTTCCATTGCATGCCAAAGTTGATTTTCTGTTATATTTAATGATATTAGCAAATTGCTAACGATTATAAATGGCAAAATAAATGTTAAGATAAGTAACAAATTTGTATAAATTTTTATTTTAATTTTTTCTTTAAAATATATGCAAATATACATTATATAAGCAATAATCATTACATAACCAAGAGGTCTAAAAAGGTGCATAGCACTTAAAGATAAACCTGACATTGAAAAAAAGAAAAGTTTATTTTTGTTATTTATATTCATTGCTTTAAAAAACATTAATATGCTTAATAAAAGTAATGGCATAGCCATATTTTCAGAGCAATAAACATTATTATAAATAATCATAGGTGGGTAAACAGAACTTATAAGAAGTACCCAGATGCTTTTCTTTTTGTCTTGAAAAATTTCTTTTGATATAAAAAATATTAATATTACATTTAACATAGAAAAGATAATATTTATAAATCTTATAGCTACTAATGGATTAGAAAATATTTTAATAATTAAAGAAAAATATAAAACAGTTATACTCATATGTGGAAATCTAGCAAAATAACTATAATCCCTAAACATATAGGTTGTACCACTGCTTGCATAATCTTTTGCACATATAAACATTCTATTAAAATCGCCAATAGGGATACTGTCAATATTATAAAACCATAAAATCCTTATGATAAAAGCTCCAAGAATTATAATAGTAATAATTAATGATTCTTTATAATTATTTTTTAATCCATAATATGTTCCTCCAATGAATATAAGCAAAATGACAAAACAATAAAATGACAATAATAAATTACTGTCATTTTGTTTAAATAAGTGCTTTAAGTATATGAAACTGCCTATTAAAAAGGGAAAAAATAAGACTTTGAAACTTAAATTCAAAAATCTATGAAACCAATCGTTTATATTATTCATATAAATTCATCCTCTCTATATTTTAAATTTTCCTTAGTATATTTATACTATTTTACTTATTTAAGTAAATATGTACACTAATATATTATATAACAAAAAATGTAAAATTGTCTATTTTTACTTTTTGATATATAATATGGAAAAAATATACTGATATCATTATAATACATAATTTGTAAATTGATTAATAATATCATCATAAAACATAAAAAACAGGTTCATAAATTCAACTTTATAGATTTTAGTGTCCTTTTAAGAATGTTTCTAAATAGCAATTAAGTTTGATAACATTTTATTTATTAAAATATATATAATGATTTGTAAAATTAGAAAAGGAGCTATAGCAAATAGATTTAAATCTGTTTGCCATAGCTCCTTTTTCCATTTTAATAATAAAATTAATATACAATTTTTTATTAGATATCTAAAAGATTTTTCTTATAAGAAGAATATAATTGTCTAAGAGTTTTCATCTTATCTTCAAGCTCTAAATATAATTTTGAGGCTTCATTATAATCTTTATTAACAAAAGCTTTTTTAATCTTTGTAAATAAGCTTTCAGTAGTATAAGTATCTTTCATTATATAAATTCTTAAATCATTTATCTTCATCCAAATAGAGATATCTAAGTCTAAAGCTTTATCTAATGAATGTAAAGGTGAGAATGATCTAATTTCATTAATATAAGTATTAATAATTCTATGAGAAATTTCAGTTGACCATCTTTCTATAGTAGCTAATTTAAAGCTATTAATGATTGCTTCTGTCATTACATCATTATTTCTTAATACTTGAAGTTTTTCAGGATACATATCAAGTTGAGCTAAGTTTTCATAAACTGTAGCTGGTGCTTTACCAAAGTATTCATTTCTTTCATCTTCAGTAAATGCTTCAAATACATCATCTTCAGATCTATAAGATCTATCTTTTTCAAGATAATCAGCATCTTCACCAGGTTTCTTTGATAATTCTTTAAGAAGTTCATCTTCAGTTTTATTATTGTTTACAGCATAAAGTATACCATCAAGCATCGCCATATAAGAAACAGCCATAGCTATATAAGTATTGGTATGAGGATTAGGAGATCTAAGCTCAAATCTAGTAGCTAGTGGTGAATTTAAATCTCTAATTAATCCAAGTAATATAGATCTATTTCTTGATGGATTTTCTGGACTTTGTCCTAGAGATGTTACTATACATACAGGAGCTTCAAAGCCAGGTTTTAATCTCTTAAGAGAATTATTTGTTGAAGAAATAAATGGATTCATAACTTCATAATTTTTAAGGATACCCATTATTGAACCATATCCTATTATGCTTAAGAAATGATCTTTAGGTCCATTAAATATATTGATTCTTTTACCATTGTTCAATTTTAAACTAACGCCTAAATGAGTATGCATACCTGAACCAGCAACTTCTTCAATTGGTTTTGCCATAAATGTTACTTCAAGCCCATTTCTTCTAAATGTCTCTTGAGCTAATATTCTAACAAATAATTCATTATCTGCAGCTTGCAATGAATCTGAATATTTCCAATCTATTTCTATTTGCTCCATGACATGATCAAAGTTTCCAGAAGAGTTTAACTTAGCTCTTACTCCACCAACTTCTTTATGACCCATTTCAGGTTCGAATCCGTATTCTTCCATTAGAATAAGAGTTTCTTCTAATGCTGTTCTTACTGCACCTTTAGTTCTAGTCCAATAGTGTTCATGTAATACTTGAGAAGTTGATAATTCTTCAACTTCAGCGTTATCATTAGGAGTTTTAACCCAGAATTCTAACTCTGTAGCTGAAGTAATAATTATCTCATTTACGTCTTCAGGAGTTATTCCATAAGGCTTTAAAATTTCTGGTTTAGTCTTAAAAATATTACTAAGATTTTCTTTGAAGGTAGATACAGCAGCTTTTAGGATGTGTCTAGAATCAACAGGTTTATTATCATGATATAAGAAACAAGGAATTCTTAAAGTTCCAACAGGTTTATTACTACTTGGGTCAATAAAATTGAAGTTATAGTCAACAAACCAAGTACTATCTAAATCTGTAACCATATCAACTTTAGCATTATTTAAAGTTGCAATTCCTGGTAGTACAACAGAAGAACCGTCTGTTTGGACAGCTATTCCATTTAAAAAAGAATCTATGTCTTCTAAAAAAAGTTTCATAGGTATTTTTTCATCAGTATCGTTACCAGATAAATCAATACCCACAAATGAAACAAATTTAATTTGTGGATTTTCATTTAAAATTTTTGTTAAATCTTGAGCAGTATGATTCTCTTTTTTAATAATATAAAGTAAATTATTCATATAATCGGCTACTACAGCATAACTCTGTAATAAGCTCTTCACATCCTTTCAATTGTAGATTTATAGAATGACTTATGTCGAACAAATAATAAAAAATAAGTTTTAATATTCGCGAATTCAACTATTATAAAGAATTCTATTATAAGTATGTACGACTGTCAATATATTTAAACTTAAATTTAATAAGTATGTTCTAACTAAGTTATTATAGTTATAATTAAATATATAATTTTTGTAGGAAACTATATATTTAATTAATAATATCTAGTTAGAAGCATATATATGATAAGTTTTCTACATAAGTTCCTCACGAGTAGTGAGTGGTAATATTATTTATAAATATTTTTAAATTTATATTAATGAACAAATTTTATCTAAGCTTATATATATTATTTATTATAAATAAAATTTACCATAAAAGTATAGTTAAAATTAATTCTATATAGATTTATTTTTAATAAAGTAATAAAATATTTATTAGATAATCTAGGAAAATTGGAGTGTGAACACTTTGGATATTAAAAATAGCCCTATAGGATTCTTTGATTCAGGTGTAGGCGGATTAAGTGTAATGAAAGAAGCTATTCGTTTAATGCCTAATGAAGATTATATATATTTTGGTGATTCTCAAAATGCACCATATGGTACAAAAAGTTTAGAGGAAGTTAGGAAATTAACTATTAATGCAGTTGATTTATTATTAGAAAGAAATGCAAAGGCGATAGTAGTAGCATGTAATACAGCAACAAGTGCAGCGATAGATTTAATTAGACATAAGTATAAAGAAGTCCCTATAATAGGAATAGAACCAGCATTAAAATTAGCAGTAAAGTATAATAGAAAAGGTAGTATAATAATAATGGCTACACCTATGACATTAAGGGAAGAAAAATTTAAACACTTAATGGAGAATTATGATAAAGATTATAATATAATATCATTACCATGTGCTAAATTGGTTGAATTTATAGAACAAGGTGTAATTGAAGGTAAGGATTTAGAAAACTATTTAAAACAAAAATTGGAACCCTACTTAGTTGATGAAATTGGGGTTATAGTTTTAGGATGTACACATTATCCTTTTGTAAGAAAAACATTATACAATATAGTAGATAAGAATGTACCTATTATTGATGGTGGTGTTGGAACTTCTCAGGAATTAAAAAGGAGATTAGAAGAAAAAGGATTACTGACAGATAAAAGCCAAAAAGGAGAAGTAGTTATATTAAATTCTAATGGTAGTAAAGAAACTATTAGTTTATGCGAAAGACTAATAAATATGTAGTATTAATACTAAATAATGAATTATAAAAGTTATTTAGTTAATAATAATATTAAGGCATATTCAAAAAAATAATAGACCAGTATGCTCGTCTATTTTGCGTGATACTGCGTCAGCAAATTTAGCTAATACTTGCTATTAACTAAATTTACTTCCTTGTCTGACACAAAATATACAACGCCTCTTTGATCTATTATTTTATTTCATGTGCCTAAATTTAAGAAAAAACAGATATTTAATTATTTTAACTTAAATGTTTGAATTTGAAAGGAGAATTTTCATGAAAAATCCGATTGTTACAATAACTATGAAAAATGGAGGGGTTATTAAAGCAGAATTATATCCAGAAATGGCACCTAATACAGTAAATAATTTTATTGATTTAATAAATAGAGGATTTTATGATGAATTAATATTTCATAGAGTTATCCCAGGTTTTATGATTCAAGGGGGATGCCCAGAAGGTAATGGAATGGGTGGTCCAGGATATAGCATAAAGGGAGAATTTTCAAATAATGGATTTAAAAATGATTTAAAACATACAAAGGGTGTATTATCTATGGCAAGAGCTATGGATCCTAACTCTGCAGGAAGCCAATTCTTTATAATGGTTGCAGATGCTCCACATTTAGATGGCGAATATGCTTCATTTGGTAAAGTAATTGAAGGAATGGATATTGCACAAAAAATAGTTTCTTCAAAAACTGATGTATATGATAGACCTTATGAGGATCAAGTAATTGAAAATATGAAAGTTGATACTCAAGGGGAAGAATATAAAGAACCAGAAATAATAGAATAATATTGAGTTATATTTTATAAAGATGGTGGTATAATGAGTCAAAATATTAAATGTATATTAGTATATGGGATAGAAGAAAACATAATTACTAAAATAAAGCAAAGATATGGAAAAGTTATTAAATTAACTAATAATATGGCGAATATAAAGATTAAAGACATAATAGAGGGAAATGACATTTTATTAGGAGAGCAGGAAGTTCCAGATGAGCAGATGGTAGTTTTTAATGGGTTCAGTGAAGGAGAATTAAAAGGTGCAATAAAGTATATAAGGAGCTTTGTTAATGGAGGAGTGTTAGCAGTAACAACACCCACTTCTAGTAATTGGTCATTTAAATATCTATTAGAACATTTAATTGAAGAGAGAGAATGGTTTAAAATGCAACAAAAGGGGAGAGAGTAAGTTGAGTCGTGTAGGAGAAAAGATAAAACAAGCTAGAGAAAAAAATGGTATATCTGCGAAAGTCTTAGCTAAAAAATTAGGTGTGGCTGAAAAATATATAAATGATATTGAACTTGGAAGAAAAGTTGCAAATGAATCATTTATAGAAAGAGTTGCTAAATTCTTAAAAACAGATTTAAATGATATAAGTATGGTTGTTACTGATGAAGAACTTATGAAAGAAAAGAAAAGTATAAAAGAATTGCCAAATAAAAAAATAGAAAAATCTGAGGTATGGACAGATGCTTTTGCATCAGTGATTAAAAGTGTACCCATATATGATTATTCTCTTTCTAATAAAAAAGGATCTAAAGAACTACCTATTTATTCAAATAAAGTAGAAGGATATCCACAAGATAAAGTTTTTTATCTAGAAATAGAAGATGATGAAATGACAGGATTTAGAATGTTAAAAGGTGATTTAGCATTTGCACATATAGTTAAAGAGCTTAGTAATAACGGATTATTTTTAATAGAATATAAAGGCAAAAGAAAAATTAGACAAATAAAAAGTCTAGGAAATTCTAAGGTACTATTAGTTAGTAATTCAGGTTCTTTATTTACTGAAACCATGGAATCAAAGGAAATAAGTGTAATAGCAAAATTAGAAAGAATAGAGATAAAACTTTAAATATAAGAACTTAATATATAAATAAAAATCTTAGTAGAATATTCTACTAAGATTTTTTATTTAAAGTGAAGTTATTATACTTATATGCATAATATAATTTATATAAATATTTATGGAAGTGATTTATTAATGCCAACAGATTTATCTAAAGTAGATTCATCTATAGGATTACTAACTAATGTACCAAGTGCTATATTGAATAAATTATATAACAAATTTAACTTAAATAAAGAAGATAATAAAATTGAAATAATAATTTTATATAGAGATACATTTGAAAAAGTTAAATTAGAAGTTGAGACTTTAGGTGGAGAATTCATAGATTTAAATTTTAATTTTGGACTAGTAAAGATACCAGTAGATAAATTACAGGAATTAGCTTTAAGCGACAGTATTCAATATATGGAACTACCTAAAAATTTATATGAAACAGATGTATATAATAATCAAGCATCATGTATACCACAAGCCGTATCTAATTATAACATTTCTGGAAAAGGGGTTTTAGTTGGATTTATAGATTCAGGAATAGACTATACTCATCCAGCATTTATGAATAAAGAAGGGACTACTAGAATAGAGTATATTTATGATTTGAGTACTGGAGGGAATATATATAACAAAGAAACTATTAATAGAGCTATAAAATCGGAAGACCCATTTTCAATAGTACCATCTAGAGATAGCACAGGTCATGGTACACATGTAGTAGGAATTGCATGTGCAGGAGGAAATATTAATCCTATGTATATTGGTGTAGCACCAGAAGCTTCAATAGCAATGGTAAAAGCATCAAGGGGTGTTTCGGTTTTAAGTTCACAAATAATGCAAGGCATTAAGTTTTTATTAGATAAAAGTAAGGAACTTAATATACCATTAGTAATAAATATTAGTTTAAGCACTAATAATGGAGCACATGATGGAACTAGCCTTTTAGAGCAATATATTAGAACAATAGCTAATTTAGAAAGAATATCAATTGTTATTGCAGCAGGTAATGAAGGTGATGCTGGTCACCATTCAGGAGGATTATTAAAGAAAAGTCAGAAAAAAACATTTAATATAGCAAGTGATGAAACAGCTATTGTTATAAATATATATAAATCTATTCTTCCAGATATAGTTATAAATATAATTTCTCCTACAGGACAAAGTAGTGGAGATATTAATTTAGAGGTTGGATATTTTCAAGGTAATATAGGAAGAAATAGATATGATATATATGTTGCAGGTCCAAAGCCATTTGAATTAAATAGTGAAATTCAAATAATTATTTCACCAATAGGAGAGTATATAGCTGAAGGTATATGGACATTAGAGATACAAGTAATAAATCAATATGAAGGAGAATATTCAATATGGCTTCCTGTATCAGAAGGTTTAAATCCAAAAACAAAATTTTTAGAACCATTAACATTCAATACTTTGGGGATACCAGCAACCGTTGATAATATAATTGCAGTTGGGAGTTATAATGCTATAACTAATAATATTTCAACATTTAGTGGAAGAGGAAAACTTTTAGGTGGTACAATCAGGCCTGATATTGTAGCTCCTGGAGAAGCAATATTAGGTCCTATACCAAATGGTGGATATGATACTAAAACAGGTACATCTATGGCAGCACCTCAGGTAGCAGGTATATGTGCTTTACTTACAGAATGGGGAATAGTTAAAGGAAATGACCCATATTTATTTGGGCAAAGACTAAAATATTATTTAGTAAGAGGAGCAAATAGAACAAGAACTGACATAAAATATCCTAATCCACTATGGGGATATGGAACTGTTTGTGCATTCTCTACACTTTCTTTAGTTGAAAATACTATTAATTTTATTTTGGGTAGTAGAAAAAAACATAATTATAGAATACATCAATCAAATAAACTAATAAAAATAAATAGTAATGAAAAAAGTTATGAATTTTATATAGGAAATTTATTTATCAGAGTTCCTGAAAAATATTCTATACCTAACTTGCAGTAACAAATGTTTAATTAAACTCATATGATATTTTGGAAGAAAAATATTAAGGAGTAATCATGTGGCTGATAAAGGAAGTTTAAAAATACAATGTTTTAATGGTGATAATTATATTCCAGTAGATGGCGCTAAAATTTATGTTAAAGAAAGTAACAGAATGGAAAATGCTACAGTTCCTATTCAATTAACTACAAATACAATTGGGTTAACAGATAAAATAGATTTAAGTGCACCACCTATAGAATATTCTTTAGATGAAAATAGCACGAAATTACCGTATAGTTTGTATGATATAACAGTGCAAAGAGAGGGGTTTCAAACATTAATAATAATAGGGTGTCAGATATTCCCAGATCAGGTTGCTTATCAGAGATGTAACTTGATTGAAAGTAGAAGTAATTCTAGACAAGAAAGAGTCATAGAGATTCAACCCAATAGACTTAATGGTAATTTTCCACCTAAAATTCCAGAAGAAGAAAATAAACCATTACCACCACCAACATCAGGAGTAGTTTTAGCTCAACCTGTTGTACCTGAATATATAGTAGTTCATCAAGGAACTCCTAATGATACATCAGCACCAAATTACAAGGTGCCATTTAAAGAGTATATTAAAAATGTTGCATCATGTGAAATTTATTCAACTTGGTCAGAAAATGCAATAAGAGCAAATATATTTTGTATAATATCATTTACTTTAAATAGAATATATACAGAATGGTATAGAGGAAAAGGAAAGAACTTTGATGTAACAAGTTCTACAGCTTATGATCATGCATTTAGTTATGGAAGAAATATTTATGATAGTATAAGTGTAGTTGTAGATGAGATATTTTCTACTTATGTTAAAAGAATAGGAAAAAAACAACCTCTTTTAACTCAATATTGCGATGGCAAAAAAGTTAATTGTCCACAATGGTTAAGCCAATGGGGCAGTCAAGGTTTAGGTTCAAAAGGTATGCCTCCATTTGAAATTTTAAAATACTATTATGGAAATGATATTGAATTGGAAACAGCTGAAAAGGTACAAGGCAGTCCTAAATCATATCCGGATTATGATTTAACTATAGGATCATCTGGGGAACCTGTTAAAACAATACAAAATCAATTAAATAGAATATCTCGAAATTATCCATTAATACCTAAAGTTGCAGAAGATGGAGTTTTTGGTTCAAAAACTGTAGATGCAGTTAAGGTATTTCAACAGGTATTTAATTTACCACAAACAGGAGTTGTTGATTATTCAACATGGTATAAAATATCTGACGTTTATGTAGGAGTAACTAAAATAGCAGAACTTAGAGGTTCTATTGATAAAGAGCGAATTTTTATTCCTCCAATAACTTTGGAATCATACAGTAAGAACATTCCTAATTTCTCTTATTTTGAATAGTGAATAAATAAGGATATCTCAAAAATAGATAACATATTTGAGATATCCTCTTAATTTATTATTTAAAATATACTATAAGACACATTTAAGGCATAATAAAATAAATAATAGATTAACATAGAGGAGCATATGGGTATATTATTTAACTTTATGTTTCTAAAGGTAATTAGAAAATTTAAGAGTTTAATACACCTTCAAAATTAAAACTAGGTATAAACCCTACATTATTAGTTCCATCATCCTGAATAAATCCATTTTTAAGTCCTATATCTAAAGAATATTGAATTAAACTATCATAATGTTTAGGGTTTAATGGCCTATTTATTTCAGGATAATTACATGCATTAAACATAGGAGTATATTGATTCATTAAACTAATATAAACACTATCTCCATACCTATTAAATAATAAATCAACAATTTTTTTTGAATCAAATAAAAGTCCTGGAAGTAATAAATGTCTAATAATAACTCCTTTAATTATATTTCCATTTGAATCAATTTTAGTTTTTCCAACTTGTTTAATCATTTCATCTATTATTGATAATGCATTTGATGCATACTCTTTAGCGTTTGAATATTTAATAGAATATTTATCATTAAAATATTTAAAATCAGGAAGATAAACATCTACATATCCATTTAAAGATTTAATAGTTTCAAGAGAATCATAACTGTTTGTATTATATAATATTGGAATAACTAATCCTTTTGATTTTGAAATTTCTAATGCTTCTATTATTTGAGGAACATAATGTGTTGGAGTGACTAAATTTATATTATGAGCCCCTTTTTCTTGAAGTTCTAAAAATATATCAGCAAGTCTTGTAATAGAGATATCTATTCCCTTATGTTCTTGACTTATATCGTGATTTTGACAAAATACACAACTGAAATTGCAGTTTGAAAAGAATACAGTTCCGGAACCATTTTTACCTGATATAGGCGGCTCTTCCCAAAAGTGTAGTGCTGCTCTTGCTATTTTAACTTTATCTGAGGCATTACAAAATCCTAATTCATTATTTAATCTGTTAACTTTGCAATTTCTATGACAAAGTACACATTGTTTTAACATATATGAATATTTCATACGTATCTCCTTAAGTAATTATCTCAAAATATATTTATAATATCATTACTATTTAAAAGTATAGTTTATTTATATATAAATTCATTATTATATTGGTAAGTCATATCATTTATTATACTAATGAATAAACTTTATTAGAACTTATATATTTTTATTATATCATGCTGTTATAGGTATTGAAAAAATCAGTATGTCATTTTTTTAAGTTATTATTCTAAATGTGAATCAATAAATTGTTTTTTATGTTTAAAATAAAAAATTATACATTGAGTTATAAAAATTAAACTTAATACTCCAAAAGCTGGATATAATCTTGTAATTAAGTTAGTGAATCCAATTTGGGAGATTGGAAGTGCTACAGCTAAAACTATAAAAATTCCCTTTTTGAATTTTATATTAAAAGTTTGTTCTAAAGTTTTACTTATAGAATACACATCTGAAACTTCTGTTGAAAACATTTCTAGCCAAATTATAACTAATAAAATAGCTTGAATAATATTACCAAATCTATTAGCAACAAGTAATAATGGAATTTCATATTTATATATATGTGGTTGATTAACTGTTAGCATAAGATTTATCATTGAACAAAGTATAGTAAGGCCTATGGCACCAATAGATATTCCTAAAACCATAGTTTTTTTCTTTTTAATTTGAGTACTAAGAGGAACAAGTACGCCAGAACAACAAAGTATATTATATCCAGCATACAATATTGTTGAAACTGCTAGACCGGTTTTTCTAGGCTTAAATCGAGTTAAATTTTGGAATGATATAGCATCTTTACAAAATAAAAAATATAAAATGGTAATTAATGTTATAGTGCATATTAAAGATGGTACAATAAATGAATTTATTTCAATTAATCCATCAGTATCACGTAGCAGAAAAAATAATGATATGCAGATCATTATTATAGATCCAATTAATTTAGGTATACCAAAAAATTGATTTATCAAAGCTCCACTACCAGCTAAAATTATAGATGCACTAGAAATAAGATATAAAGTAGTTATAAAACCAGTAAACTTGCCTATAACATTGGGACTTATTGTGTTAATTAAATCACCATACGAATTTAATTTATAGAATATGCTTATTCTGGATATAATAAGACCTATAAATATATAAAATATTCCACAAACCAATATTCCTATAAAACTTTTTATACCAAATGATGTAAAAAACTCTGTAATTTCTTTACCTGATGCCAATCCAGCACCAACAACTGTACCTATAAATACGGCAGCAACCTGAAGTATGCTAATAAATTGTTTTTTCAATTCTCATTCTCCTTAACAATATTTTCATTATTAATTATATAAGATAAGTATTTTATTTATTCTTCAATTATTCGCATAACACTACATTTCTTAGGAAAAATAAATATAAGATACTTAAAAGGGAGGTTATTGATTTTGAAAAAAATTATTTCAAAAATAATGATTTTAATTACAATCTTTATATTAATAGGCTGTAAAACTAATAACTCAAGTCAAACTGAAGTTGATGTATATGATAGTAAAAAAGCAATTACAGTAGCTAATGAATATTTAATAATATTACAAGAAGGGGATTTAGAGAAAGCTAAAGAATTATGTACAGATGAGTTTTTTTCAATTCAAAGGCAAAGTAATTTGGGCAATTTTAAAATTCAATCTTTCAAGGTTGATAAAACTGTAGATTCAGGTAATAAACTTTCAATTATATTTGATATAATAAGAGGAAATGATAATGGATCTAATAGTAGTTTAGACAAATATAATGTAAATGTTATAAAAGAGGGAGATGACTATAAAGTAAATGATTTGAAAACTGAAGAAGTAGCAGAAGTATATAGTATAAATAATCAATTAAGGATGAAGAAGTCATCTGAAGGTGAAAGTAAGCTTTTATTAAAACTTTCTGACATTCCTAAAGAGGTATATAATAAAGAAAGCGGAGCATTAGAAGAATTAAAAGTACCAAATAAAAATTTTTCATGTGCTGCTTTAGGTTATAACCAGGATAAAGTTACATATGTTACAACAGATGGAAAAGATAATTTTATCGGAATATTATACGTAAAAGAAAAAGATTCAGTTGCTACTATTGGAAGCAATGATGCTGATAAATCGCAAAATCAAGATAATACTAATGGAATACTAGAAAAATCACAAACTGAAAAAATGAGTAATTGTGGTGTATTAAGAAACTGTAAAATTGATAGTGTAGTATTTAACTCATTAGAGGATAAATTATTAGTTTCTTATAGTGAAAATGGTAAGGGAATAGGATTAAAGATATTTGACACTGAGAGTGGTGAGCGCTCTCCATTAAATGTTGAAGATAAATTTCCGATTGATAAGTATAATATAAAAGTTATGTATACAAGTGAAGAAGAAGTTACAATTAAAGTCACATTAGTGGAAGGAATAGGAAAAGTAAGGGATGATGAATCAGGAATTTATAATATTAATATACAAAAAGCAACTATAAATAAAAAAGAAGTTTAAATAATATATAAATTATTGGCTATGTTTTAAATAAATGTTTGTATTGTAATATTAACATTTATTTAGGACATAGCCAAATTATTAGATAAAGTATATAAGTATGAATAAAATTTGCTCATAAGTCATTTAAAAGTGGTTTAAGTTTTTCATTTAAATATGTTAAGCTAAATTAAGGCATATGGATTTGCTATTTTTTGATTATGTCTAAAGTAAAAGTATATAAATAGTATAACTAGGAGGAAATATGAATAACTTTTGGAATGGTAAAAGGTATCATAGTTTAAATTATTTTTTAAGAAACAAATTTGGTGAAAAAGTATTTAAAATATCACTAGATGGTGGATTTTCATGCCCTAATAGAGATGGAAAAATAAGCAAAGGCGGTTGTTTATTTTGTAGTGAAAGAGGTTCAGGTGATTATGCGGGAGATAGATGTTTTTCTATTACAAAGCAATTTAATGATGTAAAAACTATGATGAAAAATAAATGGAAAAATGGAAAGTATATAGCATACTTTCAAGCATATACTAACACTTATGCTCCTATTGAAGAACTTAGAAAAAAATATGAAGAAGCTATAAGTCAGGAAGATGTAGTGGCATTAGCAATAGCTACAAGACCTGATTGTCTAGATAATGATGTTTTAGATTTACTTGAAGAAATAAATAAAAAAGTATATGTTTGGGTTGAACTTGGTTTGCAAACAGTAAGTGATGAAACTGCTAAAAGGATAAATAGAGGATATACATTAAGTGTATTTGAAAATTCTATGATGAATTTAAAGAAAAGAGGCATAGATGTTGTTGTACATACTATATTAGGATTACCTGGAGAGAATCATGATGATATGTTAAAAACAATAGATTATGTTGCTCATTCAGGAGCCAAAGGAATAAAATTTCACTTATTACACTTAATGAAACAAACTCCTATGGTAAGATTATATGAAAATGGAGAACTAGAATTTTTATCACAAGAAGAATATATAGATTTAATATGCACAGGGATATCTATATTACCTAAAGATATGGTAGTCCATAGATTAACAGGTGATGCACCTAGAGATTTATTAATAGGACCATTATGGAGTTTAAAAAAATGGGAAGTACTAAATGCAATAGACAAATCTTTAGAAGATAATGATTTATACCAAGGCAAAAATTTTAAATAGCAAGTAATTTTGATTAAATATTGAAATAGATAAATGCCTAGAATATAGGGGGAGTGGCATAGATGAAAATAGATGTTATAATATCAGCTGATTATATAGAGGAAAGCAGAATTAAAAATAAAATAGTTGTTGTAATTGATATGTTTAGAGCAACATCTGTTATAACAACAGCAATTAGTAATGGATGTAAGGAAGTAATACCGTATCTTACAATAGAAGAAACAGTACAAGCATCAAAAAATTTAGAAAAAGGTACATATTTATTAGGTGGAGAGAGAAAAGCAGTAAAGATAGATGGATTTGATTTAAGTAATTCACCATTAGAATATACAAGTGAAAATGTTAAAGATAAAACAGTGCTTATGACAACAACAAATGGTACCAGAGCACTTACAAAATGTTTGCCAGCAAAAAGGATTTTTATAGCAGCTATGATTAATGCAGAAGCTGTTGCTAAAAAACTTTTAGAAATTAATGAAGACATAGTTATAGTTAATGCAGGGACTAATGGAGAATTTTCTATGGATGATTATATATGTGGTGGATATATAATAAATACTATATTAAATAAAAAGAAAAATATAGATCTTACAGATATAGCTAAAACATCAAATATGATATATGAAAGTAATAAAAATACTATAAATTATATTAAAGAAGCTAGACACTATACAGTTATGAAAACTTTAAAATTAGATAATGATATAGAGTATTGCATAAAGAAAAGCATAATAGATATAGTTCCAGAATATTATAATGGAAAAATAAAGACCACATTTTAAAATATAAGTGGATATTTTTATATAAATAAAAATACTTGTATTGATTTTAAAAAGATAACATACTAAACTTTAATTAGTAGTATAATATATACTACTTTATTCAAGGGGATTATTAAATTAAGGGGGAGTACTTTTGAATATCAATACAAATTTATTAGAAATAGTTAATGAATTTTCAATGTTATCAGATGTAGAGGGAATTCTACTAGGAGGATCATACGGGAGTAAAACAAGTGATGAAAATTCTGATTATGATGTTTATGTTTATTTAACTAAAGATTTAAGTTTAAAAGATAGAAAGAGGATTACCGATAAATGTTGTTCTTATATAGAATTAAATAATACTTTTTGGGAATCAGAAGATGATGGTATATTAAAAGGATGTAATATACCTATAGAAATAATATATAGAAATATTGAATGGATTGATTCAACATTAAATAGAACATTAATCAAATGTGAAGCAGATGTAGGATATACAACATGTTTTTGGAGTAATATTATAAATTCAGAGATACTTTATGATAAAAATGGTAAATTAACAAATCTAAAAGAGAAATATAAGTTACCTTATCCTTTGAAATTAAAAAGAAATATAATAGAAAAAAATTATCAATTATTAAAATGTAAAAGTCCAGCATATTATTATCAAATAGAGAAAGCATTAAAGAGAGAGGATTTTATTAGCATAAATCATAGAATAGCTGCTTTCTTAGCTAGTTATTTTGATATTATATTTGCAATAAATGAATTTCCACATCCGGGTGAAAAAAAGATTTTAAAAATTATAAAAGATAATAATTTTATAATTCCTAAAAACATGGAGAGTAATATTAAGGAATTGTTACAATCCTCAGTAGAAGAAGATAATACCATTTTATATAAAATGGATGAATTAATAAAAAATTTAGATATATTATTAGAAAATGAAGGGTTCATTATGAAGAATAGGTGATATGAATTATGGAAAAAATAACAGAACTGTTAGAAAAGCTAGGTTTTTCAAAGATAGAAGCCTCAGTATATATAGACTTATTAAAAAATTCTACATTAACAGGATATCAAATTGCTAAAAATTTAAATATTTCTAGATCTTCAGTGTATGCTGCATTAGATAAATTATATAAAAAAGGAATAGTATTTTTACTACCAGGAAATACTCAAGTTTATAAAGCTGAGAGTCCATCTATTTTAATAAATAAGATGAAAAATGAATTTATTGAAACAACAGAATTATTAGAAGAAAAGTTAAAAGAATTAGAAACATCAACTGCTGATGAAAGGTACTTTAATATAGAGGGTTATGACAACATCATTATAAAAATAAAGCAGATGCTATTAAGTGCAAAAAAAGAAGTTTATATAAATACAGATTTTAATTTAAATATTTTTGCTAAAGAGCTTAAGGAAATTTCAGATAGAGGAATTAGAATAATTGTATTCTCATTTTCTAAATTAGAAACTAATGAATTACCTATTGAAATTTATGCTCATGAAGAGACTAATTGTTTAGGAAAAGAAACAAGAATGATGTTAGTAGTAGATTGTGAAAGAACATTGGTTGCTGATCAAGGAAAACATAGAGAAGAGATGCTGGGTACTTTTACTGATAATATTCTTATGTGTTCAATAATATCAGAACATATTCATAATGATATATATCTTCTAAAATTAAAGAATAAATATAAGAATAATTTAGTTACTAAAGATATCAAATTAAATACAATATTAGAAAATAGATAATTAAATATTATAGTTTAAATATATATTATGACTTAAAATATAGAGAATAAGTAAAGGACTATCTCAAGTTTATAAAACTTAATAGGATAGTCCTTATTTTTAAAATACTTGGAATATAAGGAATTTTAAATAATAGCTTTCATCTGAATTCCAAAGAATTGGATGATCACATGATTGAGTTCTAAATTCAACTTGTCTTAGCATCTTTCGTGCATCTTGGGCTGCTTCTAAAACTGTTTTTCTTAAAAGTTCTTCGCTCATATAATGAGAACAAGAACAAGTAATAAAGTATCCACCAGATTTAACTAATTTCATACCTCTTAGATTTATTTCCTTATAGCCTCTTTTAGCTGCATTAATTGTATTTTTTGATTTAGTAAATGCAGGAGGATCAAGTATTACTACATCAAATTTTTTCTCTTCTCTTGACCATGCTGGTAATACATCAAATGCATTATGACATTCAAACTTAACTGTAGCTTGTAAATTATTAAGTTCCGCATTTCTAGTAGCGCAATCAATAGCATGTTGAGAAACATCTATACCAAGTACAGATTTAGCACCTGCAATACCTGCATTTAATGCAAATGATCCAGTATGAGTGAAACAATCTAAAACCTCTTTATCTTTACATATTCTATGTATTGCTGCTCTATTTTCTTTTTGATCTAAGAAAAAGCCTGTTTTTTGGCCATTTGCTAAATCAACTATGTATTTAACTCCATTTTCTATAATTTCAACATTAGTATCAAATTCTTCTGTTAAGAAACCTTTAGTTTGTTCTAGACCTTCAATTTCTCTAGTAGCAATATCACTTCTTTCATAAATACCTTTAGCATTATATTCTTCAATTAATAGTTTAACTATTAAATCTCTATATTGATCCATACCTAGTGTAGAAATTTGGACTACATAATAATCTTCAAATTTATCAATAGTTAATCCAGGCAAAAAGTCTGCTTCACCAAATACAAATCTACAAGATGATGTATCAATAACCCCTTTCCTATAATCGAAGGCAGTTTTAAATCTTCTTTTAAAGAAATCTTCATCTATAGATTCATTTAAGTCTCTCGTCATTATTCTAATTGTTATTTTACTTTTATCATTTATATAACCTTTTCCAATAAAATAGCCTTTATGATTATATACTTCTACAATATCCCCATTTTGGTATTCACCATCATATTCATTAATTTCATCAGTATATATCCAAGGACGACCATGCTCAGCTTTCCCACTACGTCCTTTATGTAAATAAAATTTACTTGCCATATTATAAAAGACTCCTTCCAAAATAATTATTATATTTAATAATAGGCATTATTTATGAATTACTAAAATAAATTTTTTTCTAAATTAGTATAATAATTTTTTAATTAAAATAAAACCTAAAAAAATTATAAACCAGAATAAAACTGATTTATAATCTTTCTTAAATATCTCATATGATTATAACATAATAATTATCTAATATTTAATTATTTTATTATGTTTAAAAATATAACTAATTATTTAAATTTTTAATTAAATCTTTGATTTTTTCAGCACATCTTTGTCCTTTACAACACCCTAATCCAGCACCAGTATCTTTTTGAACATCTTCATAAGTTTTAGCACCGTTTTTTATAGATTGTTTAATTTTAGATCTAGTTACACTTTTGCAAATACAAGTCTTTGTTAATTTATCTAAAATTTCTTCATTTAAATTATTATTCATAAATTCTCTCCTTAAAATTCATTTTATTATTATAATTAAAACATTATATTATTGAATAGTAAATATCAATTAATAAAATATATTATAAGTTAATTATTATTTTAAATAATTAACTTATAATATAATAGCTTAAAACATAAATAAATAAATATGCATTTTAATTATTTTATATAACTAAAATTATATTTTTATTAAACAAACAACTATAAAAATATAGAAAATCAATTTAAAAGTAAAAAAATCATAAATTGTTATATTTATAATAGGATTTTTTTATGTTATCTTTTTTTATAAAAATCATTATGTTATAATTACCTATATAATAAAAATTAAGTAAAACAGTAAAAAAATTCAAATAAGGGGGACAGTTTTAATGTTTAGACGACTTAAAAACAAAAAATTTTTATCATCGATAGTAGCATCAATGATGGTATTTACTTTATTTACACCGATAACAGTAAAAGCAGATACTAAAACTGATACTAATAATGAAGTTATTGATTTAACTGGAGATGAAACAGTTAATGGTAACAAAGATGTTCTTTTGGCCAAAGATGGAAACGTTAACTTGCAAATTTTAACAACTACAGATTCTCATGGTAGATTTCTACCATATGACTATGCTGTAAATGTGGCTGATAATTCAGGAAGTCTTGCACAAATATCAACTGCAGTTAATGATTTAAGATCTAAAAATCCTAATAATACAATTGTTGTTGATGCAGGAGATATTATTCAAGACAATTCAGAATCATTATTTATAAATGATTCAAATAACCCAATGATAACTGCTATGAATAAAATAGGATATGATACTATTACTTTGGGAAATCATGAATTCAATTACGGTATACCAGCTTTAAAAAATATAATGAAACAATTTAATGGTACTGTATTAGGTGGAAATGTATATGATACTGATGGCAAAACAAGAATTGCAGCACCATATAAAATAGTTGAAAGAAGTGGAGTTAAAGTAGGAATAATAGGTATGGTAACACCTAATATAACTAAATGGGATGCGGCTAATTTAAAAGGATACAAAGTTACTAACCCTGTAGAAGAAACTAAAGCTGCAATTGCGGAACTTAAAAAGCAAAATGTAAACACAATAATAGCTGTTAATCATATTGGTGAGACACAAGAATATGGTACTGAAGGATCAAGTGCTATTGATATATTAGAAGAATGTCCAGAAATAACTGCTTTTGTTGCAGCACATTATCATGTGAAAATAGCTGGAGACTATTATTATGATCATAAGATATACTCTTTAGATGCTAGCAAAAATAAAGTTACAGCAGTAACAAAAGATGGAACAATTACAGATGCAACTATGGAAGATTACAATAAAGCAAAAGCTAATGGAACAGTAATAATTGAAGCATATAAATGGGCTAAAACTCTTGGACAAATTAATATTAATTTAACTAAAAATTCTAATGGAGAATATGTAGTTGCAAATAAAGGAGCAGATATTACAACAAAGCTTTATGATATGGCTCCTAAAAATGGAACTGCTGTTCAAGCTGATAATGAACTTACAAAATCATTAGCAAGTTATAATCAAAGAGCAATTGATGATGCTAATACACCAATTGGTACATTGAAAGATGGAAATTTAACACCACCAAATGAAATTAAAGGAATAGATCAAGCAAAACTTCAACCTACACCAATGCTTACTTTAATTCATAATGTTCAAATGTATTATGGTGAAAAAGTAGCAAATCATAAAATAGATGTTTCATCTGCAGCAGTATTTAAAGATGGACAAAACATAGCAGCAGGAACTATTAAGAAATGTGATACTGCTAATATATATAAATTTGATAATACATTATATGTTCTTAAAATGACAGGAAGTCAACTTAAGAAATATATGGAATGGTCTTTTGGTTATTACAATAAATATAACCCTGGAGATTTAACTGTTTCATTTAATAAAGCTATACCAGGATACAATTTTGATATGTTTGGTGGCATAAAATATAATGTAGATGTATCAAAAGATGTTGGAAATAGAGTAGTTAATTTAACAAGAAATGATGGAAGTAAAATAAATGATTCAGATGAACTTTATGTAACAGTTAATAACTATAGAGGTGGAACTCAATTATTAACGCCTGGAGTTATATTTAAAGAAGGAGAAGCTCTTCCAACTTTTGTAGGAAAATCAGAAGAAACTGCTGGATTAGGTGATGGAAGAATAAGAGATTTAATTGGAAAATATATAAATGAAGTTAAGGGCGGAACTATAACTCCTGAATGTGATAATAACTGGAGTATTATAGGTAACAATTGGGATAAAGAACAAAGAAAAAAAGCAATACAATGTATTAATAATGGAAGTGTAACTTTATCTGGAGTTGCAGAAGAACAAACATCTTCTAATTCAAAATCTGTAACTTGGGATGATGTAAAAAATAAATAAAAATTAAGTTTTACCACTAAGTAAATATAAAAATAAATTTTAAAAAAGATTGTAAAGTCATAGGGGTTAAATTATTGTATCTCTATGACTTTGCTTTGTTTTAAATATAATATTAAAAAAATAGTTATGTTTTAAATGAAAATTGATACTATTTTAAAACATTGTACAAACAATAGGAGTAATTATGAAAAAAGTAAACAGAAATAAGTATATATGTATAACTACATTAGCAATAATTATAATAGGATTATTTACATTTTCAATTGTAGAAAGTAATAAGCAAAGATTTAATATTAATAGTAATTACTTTTTTGCAAAAGCAAGAGTAGATAAAATAGATTATGATGATACTAATAAATTAGAAGATGAAAACAATCAGGTACTACAAACTAAGCAGGAATTTGAAATTACAATACTTAATGGTAATCATAAAGGTGAAAAATATAAGATTAGAAATACTATAGAAGCTATAGATATACATAGAATAATTGTTAGCGAGAATGATGAAATATTAATAAATTATACTATTTCGGATAAAGATGAAACAATAAATTCAATACATTTATATGAGATAGTTAGGGAAAGCTATTTATATATTTTAATAGGAATATTTATATTATCTGTTATTTTAATTTGTGGTAAAAAAGGTGTTAAATCAATAATAACTCTGATTTTTACAGGTTTTATGATAATAAAAGTATTACTTCCAATATTAATTAGTGGATTTAATCCATTAATAGCAACAATTATAGTATGTATTGTAACTGTAGCATCTTCATTATTTTTTATAAATGGAATAAATAAAAAAACAATAGTTTCAATACTTGGAACAACTGGAGGCATAATAATTGCAACTATTACAGCAATTATTATAGGTAACTTGTGCAAAATAACAGGGCTTGCTGAAACTGAATCCCAAATGATAGCATATGCTAATGCGAGTATAGGGCTTAACTTTAAGCAGATAATGTTTTCTGCTATAGTAATTGGTGCTCTAGGAGCTGTTATGGATGTGAGTGTGTCAATTACGTCAGCTATGGATGAGGTATTACAGATTAAAAGTAATATAACAAAAAAAGATTTTATAAAAAGTGGTATGAATATAGGTAAAGATATTATAGGTGCTATGTCTAATACTTTAATTTTGGCTTATGCAGGAGGAGCATTTAGTTTAATATTTTTACTTGCAGCTCAAAAAATGACTTATGCAACTATTGTTAATATGGAGATAATAACAACAGAAATAATAACAGCTTTTGCAGGTAGTCTTGGAATTGTTTGGACTGTGCCTATTACAGTGTTTGCAATGGCCACTTTAGTTTTTAGAAATAAGTTTAAAACTATAAAAAAATAAATTTAAAACCATCAATTGACATTTAAATAACGTTAATATATAATGATTACAATAAAAGACTGTGATTAGGAAAAGTATTTTAAATTCAACTTTTAGAGAGTAGCTGTTTGGTGCAAAGCTATAGGAGAATTAAGAGAAAATCACCTAGGAGTTAGAGGCTGAAAGGTTTTACCGATTAAGTTTTCTCGTTAGCCAGCGTTAAAGGATAGAGTATGTTTGTACTTGAAATGAGACATTTAATAATTATATTGAATGTTTACCTTAGGTGGTTTGCGAATTCAACTTCGTCCTGTGGGATGGAGTTTTTTTTATAGTCAATTTACATTGAAAGGGGAAAAGATAATGTACAATAAAGTAGATTCTACAAAGAGTAATGTAAGTATGGAAAAAGATATTGCAAAACTTTGGAGAGAAAAAAACATTATACAAAAGAATTTTGATTCTAATCAAGATGGAGAATATTTCACTTTTTATGATGGTCCTCCAACAGCAAATGGAAAGCCACACGTTGGTCATATATTAACAAGAGTTATGAAAGATATAATCCCAAGATATAAAGTTATGAAGGGATATCAAGTTTTAAGAAAAGCTGGTTGGGATACTCATGGTCTTCCAGTAGAATTAGAAATAGAAAAGAAACTTGGAATTTCAGGTAAAGAACAAATTGAAGATTTCGGAGTAGAAAAATTTATTAAAGAATGTAAAGATAGTGTATTCTCATATGTAAGTCTATGGGAAAAAATGTCTGAACAAATCGGTTATTGGGTTGATATGGATGATCCATATGTAACTTATCATGATAACTATATTGAATCTGAATGGTGGGCTTTAAAGCAATTATGGAATAAAAAATTATTATACAAAGGTCATAAAGTAATGCCTTACTGTCCAAGATGTGGAACAGCTTTATCATCTCACGAAGTTGCTCAAGGATATAAAGATGTTAAAGATTTGACTGCAACAGCTAAATTCAAAGTTGTAGGAGAAGAAAACAAGTATATTTTAGCTTGGACAACAACTCCTTGGACATTACCGTCTAACTTAGCTTTATGTATAAACAAAGCATATACATATTGTGAAGTTCAAGTTGGAGAAGAAGTTTATATTTTAGCTAAAGATTTACTAGGAAAAGTTTTAGGCGATACAGAATATGAATTAATTAAAGAGTTTAAAGGTGAAGAACTATTAGGAGTTAAATACGAACAACTATTACCTTTTGCAAAGGTTGAAGGTAAAGCATTTGAAGTAATCCATGGAGATTATGTAACATTAACAGATGGTACTGGTATAGTACATATCGCTCCAGCTTATGGTGAAGATGATAGTCTTGTTGCTAAGAAAAATGGAATTACATTTATAAACTTAGTAGATACAAATGGTAACTTTGTTGAAGAAGTAACTCCATGGGCAGGAAAGTTTGTTAAGAAATGTGATGATAGTATTGTTAAATATCTAGAAGAACATAATAAATTATTTAATGCCCACAGACATATGCATTCATACCCACATTGTTGGAGATGTGATACACCATTATTATACTATCCAAAAGATAGCTGGTTTGTTGCAATGACTGAAATGAGAGATAAATTATTAGCAAACAATAATAAGATAAATTGGTATCCTGATAATATTAGAACAGGAAGATTTGGTAAATTCCTTGAAAATGTTATTGATTGGGGTATTTCAAGAGATAGATACTGGGGAACACCTCTACCAATATGGAATTGTGAATGTGGTCATAAAGAATGTATTGGAAGTAGAGAAGAATTAGAAGCTAAATCAACTACAGAGTGTAAGGGTATAGAATTACACAAACCTTATGTTGATGCAATTAAATTAAAATGCCCAGAGTGTGGAAAAGAAATGACTAGAACTCATGAAGTAATTGATTGCTGGTTTGATTCTGGCTCAATGCCTTTTGCACAATGGCATTATCCATTTGAAAATAAAGAAACTTTTGAAAAGAATTTCCCAGCTCAATTTATATCAGAAGCTGTTGACCAAACAAGAGGATGGTTCTATACATTACTTGCAATATCAACATGTTTATTTGATACAAACCCATTTGAAAATTGTATAGTGTTAGGTCACGTTTTAGATAAAAAAGGACTTAAGATGTCTAAGTCTAAGGGAAATGTTGTAGATCCATTTGAAGTATTAGATAGTCAAGGAGCAGATGCTACAAGATGGCATTTCTATACTGCAAGTGCACCATGGCTTCCAACAAGATTCTCAACTGACGATGTTGCAGAAACTCAAAGAAAATTCTTAGGTACATTATGGAATGTATATTCATTCTATGTTTTATATGCAGATATAGATAAATTTGATCCAACTAAATATGCTGATTTTGTATCAGATAATGTAATGGATAAATGGATTATATCTAAATTAAATACATTAATTGCAACTGTTGATGAAGGATTAAGTTCTTATAAAATAACTCAATCAGCATTAGCAATTGAAGAATTTACAGATGAATTATCAAATTGGTATGTAAGAAGAAATAGAGCTAGATACTGGTCTCAAGAATTAACAGATGATAAGATTGGTGCATATGTAACTTTATATAAAGTATTAACGAATCTAGTTAAGATAGCATCACCATTTGTTCCATTTATGACAGAAGAAATTTATCAAAATTTAGTTGTAAATCTTGATAAAAATGCACCAGAAAGTATTCATTTATGTAAATGGCCTGAAGTAAATAGTGATGCTGTAAATAAAGAGTTAGAAGAAGAAATGGATTTAGCTTATACACTTGTTAAGCTTGGAAGAAGTGCTAGAAATGCTGCTAATATTAAGAATAGACAGCCACTTTCAGAAATTCTTATTTCAACAAATTCTTTACCAGAATACTATGGCGATATTGTTAAAGAAGAGTTAAATATTAAGATGGTTGAACTTGGAGCAGATTTATCAAAATATGTTAACTTTGAAATTAAACCTAACTTACCTGTATTAGGTAAGGCTTATGGTAAGTTAATACCACAAATCAGAAAAGCAATTTCAGAAAAAGATCAAATGGAATTAGCTCAAAAGATTCAAAATGGTGATAGTGAAACTATTGAAGTTAATGGAACAGAAATAGTTCTTACAAATGAAAATCTTTTAATTACAATGCAAGGATTAGAAGGATATGCATTTGCAGGTGAAGGACATATAGGTGTAGTATTAGATACAACAATTACATCAGAACTTCAAGAAGAAGGTCATGTAAGAGAAATTATTTCAAAGATTCAAAATATGAGAAAAGATAAAGGCTTTGAAGTATCTGACAAAATAAAACTTTATGTTGCTAATAATGACTCATTATTAAATATAATTGAAAAATTTGCAGAAACTATAAAGAAAGAAACATTAACTTGTGATATTATTTATAATGAAGAAAAAGAGTATACAGAAACTATTATAAATGGTGAAAAGTTAGAAATGACAGTTAAAGTAATTAAGTAGATATATAGTTAAAGGCTAGAATCTAAAGGACTCCTTTTGATATCTAGCCTTTATATTTGCAGAAAAATCACTATTTATCAACAAGTTTCTTGATTTTTATAAGATAATATTAGTATAATTAATTATCTAGAATAATATAAAGGAGGAATTAGTATGGCTACTTCTATTAAAGATGTTGCTAAAGAAGCAGGTGTTTCAATTGCAACAGTTTCTAGAGTGTTAAACGATATAGATGTCGTTAATGAGGATACTAAGAAAAAAGTATTAGATGCAATAAAGTTATTAGGATATAGACCAAACATAATTGCTAGAAGTCTAAAAACGCAAAAGACCAAAACAATAGGTATATTATTACCAGATGTATCAAATCAGTTTTATCCTGAAATTGTTAGAGGTGCAGAAGATGTTTCTAACATATATGACTATAATGTGATTTTATGTAATTCTGATCTTGATATAGAAAAAGAAAAAGAATATTTAAGAGTTCTTAAAGAAAAAATGGTTGATGGAGTACTTTATATGAGTAGTTCACTTCAAGAAGAAATATTAGATCTTATTAATGAATTAGATTTAAAGACAGTACTTGTTGAAACAAAAGATAAAGAAGGAAAACTTCCAAGTGTTACAATAGATAACATTAAAGGAAGTTATGATAGTACTAAGTATTTAATTTCTAAGGGGTTAAAAAATATTGCTTTTGTTGGTACTAAGAAAAACAATATGAATGCTTGGGGAGACAGATATCTAGGTTACGAAAAAGCATTAAAAGAAGCAGGCATTGAAGTAAATGAAGATTTAATCTATCTTGATACAATAAAAGTAAAATCAGGATATGAAGCTGTAGACGAATTCATAAAAAAAGGAATTAAAGTTGATGGTGTTGTATGCGCTTCTGATGAAATAGCAATGGGTGTTATTAATAGATTTAGAGAAAAAGGAATTAATACACCTAATGATGTTAGTGTTATTGGTTTTAATGATAATTATGCTGCATCAATTTTCTATCCTAAAATAACAACTATCTCTCAACCAACATATGATATGGGGTCAGTTGCTATGAGAATGCTTATAAAACTTTTAAATCAAAATGAATTAGAAGAATCACATTATGTTTTAGAGCATGAGTTGATAGAAAGAGAAAGTACGATTTAATTATAAACATAATAATTAATACCATAATGCCTTAAAAATAAGGCATTATTTTTTTAGGAATATTTTAAGTGAATACTAGTTGTTTAATATAAAATACATAGAAATATAAAAGTATATACACAATTGTAACTAAAAATAAAAAATGATAAAATAATTAGTATTGCAATTATATATAAAAAGGGGGATTTTCATGAATAATCAAAAGAGATTAGGTGAATTGGGAATAGGAAAATTGCTACTAGAGTTTTCAATTCCAGCTATTATAGGAATGCTAGTAAATACTTTATACAATATTATTGATAGAATATACATAGGCCATATTCCAGAAGTAGGTAATTTGGCAATAACAGGAGTAGGAATTACACTTCCTTTAATGACTATACTTTTAGCGTTTGGAATGTTAGTTGGGATAGGAACAGCTACTAGAATTTCAATAAAACTAGGAGAACATGATAAAGAAAGTGCTGAACATCATTTAGGAAATGCATTTACATTGTTACTAATAATAAGTGTAATTTTAACAATTATAGGATTAAGCTTTATGAAACCTCTTTTAAATATGTTTGGAGCAAGTACTAATACTATAGGTTATGCTATTGATTATATAAAAATAATTTTTATAGGAACTGTATTTAGTATGATTAGCTTTGGATTAAATCATTCAATAAGGAGTGATGGAAGTCCTAAAATAGCAATGCTTTCAATGTTAATAGGTGCTATAACTAATATTATTCTTGATCCTATATTTATATTTACGTTTGGACTTGGAGTAAAAGGTGGTGCAATTGCCACTGTAATTTCCCAGGTTATATCAACAATATGGATTTTATATTACTTTACTAAAGGAAAAAGTGTACTTAAAATTAAGAAACAGTATTTAAAACTTAATAAATCAGTAGTAACAAGTATATTTTTAATAGGAATGAGTCCTTTTAGTATGCAGATTGCTCAATGTGCGGTTCAAATAGTGTCTAATAATTCTCTTCAA
The DNA here is from genome assembly GCF_019431045.1 of Clostridium weizhouense. Classification (GTDB taxonomy): domain Bacteria; phylum Bacillota; class Clostridia; order Clostridiales; family Clostridiaceae; genus Clostridium; species Clostridium weizhouense. The sequence continues at coordinate 82,383 of NZ_JAHXPT010000011.1, forward strand.
AAATATGGAGGAGATGCTGCTATTGGTGCTATGACTATAATAAATAGTCTGGTATTAATATTTTTAATGCCTATATTTGGATTAAATCAAGGAATGCAACCAATAGTAGGATATAATTATGGTGCTAAAAAGTATGATAGAGCTAAAAAAGCTTTAAAATATTCAGCAATTGTAGCAACGATAATCGTAACAGTAGGATTTTTAGTTGTTGAAACAATGCCAGAAATTTTGATTTCTATATTTAATACAGATTCTGAAATTTTAAGGATAGGAATTCCTGGTATGAGAATATTTTTAGTAATGTTACCTATAATAGGTGCTCAAATAGTGACAACAAATTTTTTCCAATCAATAGGGAAGGTTAAAGTTTCAATGTTTTTAAGTTTATTAAGACAAGTAATAATATTAATTCCTTCATTACTAATAATACCAAGAATTTTAGGATTAAATGGTATATGGATAGCAGGATGTGTATCAGATTTTTTATCAGCTATAATAACATTAGTAGTATTCTTAAAATTTAGCAAAAAATTTAAAAAAGAAGTTAATAAAATAAAAGAACAATCAGTTGTGTAAAACTAAACCCCTTATCTTTAAACTAAAGATAAGGGGTTATTTTTATAGTATTCCTTCAACTTTTAAAGTATCTTCTAATTTTTGAACTGTTTCAGATAAAGAGATAAATTTTTCTTTTATTTGTTCTTTTGATGGAGTATTTGTATTAAGAGATTTTTCTATATCTTGTATAGTTTTAATAGCATCATCTATGTCTTGTTGAGCTATTTTTAAAGTTGCTTCTTTCATAAAGTTTCTCCTTTTTGTCAAATTAAGTTTAATCATTTCTATCCTATCACTACTAAAAAATAAGTGCAAGGCATATAAATGTAATGAACAATTATGTTTTGGAGGAGAAGATGATAAATTATATTTGGTTTTTAATGATTTTTCTTGGAGTTCTAGTTGGTTTAATAACTGGAAATGGAGAAATAATTTCTAAAGCCATAGTTAACTCATCGGGAAGTACAGTTAAATTTATTATTGAACTTACGGGAATTATGTGCTTTTGGTGTGGAGTTATGAAGGTTGCAGAAAATAGTGGACTAACAGATAAATTAGCTAAAATTTTAAAGCCTTTATTAAAAATTATATTTAAAGAAGCTGCCAGGGATGAAAAAGCATTGGGTGCTATAGTTATGAATCTTACAGCTAATATGATGGGATTATCAAATGCGGCAACACCATTTGGAATTAAGGCTATGGAAGAAATGGATAGACTTAATAAAGAAAAAGGAAAGGCATCAAATGATATGGCACTTTTTTTAGTATTAAATGCGGCTTGTATACAATTAGTACCTTCAACAATTATATCCATAAGAGCTGCATGTAATTCAGCTAACCCTGGAATAATAATAGTTCCAGCTTTGATATCAACTGCAACAGCAGCTACTGTTGGAATTCTTTGTTGTAAATTATTACAAAGGTATTTTTAAAAAGGGGGGACTTATATGCTTAATTATTTAAGTAGAAGTATAATTCCTATAATATTTTTAATAATTATAACTTATGGTATGGTCTCAGGAAAGAAAGTGTATGAATGGTTTGTAGAAGGTGCTAAGGAAGGCTTAAATGTATGTTTAAGAATATTCCCATATTTATTAGCTATGATAATTGCAGTACAAATATTTAAAGAAGCTAAATTGTTAGATATTATAAATAACTTAATAGCACCAGTTGGAAATTTAATAGGGTTACCTAAAGAGATAATACCTTTAATAATTATAAAGCCTCTTTCGGGGAGTGGAGCAATTGGCGTGTTTACAGATATTATAAAAAGTTTCGGTGCTGATACTAAAATAGGATTAATATCTTCTGTTATTATGGGAACAACAGAAACAATTTTTTATACAATTACAGTTTACTTTGGAGCAGTAAAAGTAAAAAAAATAAGACATACATTATGGGCAGCTATTTTCGCAGATTTAACTGCTATAATTATGGCTGTTTTTATAGTTAATTTATTTATTTTTAAATAATTTAAATATATATTAATATTTAAGTAATTTTAATATATAAATAAAATATAAGGACATTTTTTTAAAAATATCCCAAAAGGATTTCTCAAAATTAATATAATATATAAATCTTTGTTTAAATATAGTAAGATTATATTTTTTGAGATAGCTCTTTAGTCAAACTATAAAGTATAGGAGAGGATCTTTAATGGTTAATGAAGCTAAAAAATTATTTGTTGCTATGGTAGGGGCAACTACAATGACTTATGAAAAAGCTAATGAAATTATAAATTCATTAGTTGAAAAGGGAAAGGTAACTATAGAAGAAGGAAAAGAGTTATCAGAAGAATTAAAGAAAGAATTAAAAGAGAAAACAGATAATGTAAAAATTAAAACAACTGAAAAACTTAAAGATATAAAACCAATTAATAAGGATGAGATGTATGAAATATTAGAAGAATTTGATTTTGCAACTAAAGAAGAATTATTAGATCTTAAAAATAGACTTAAATCATTAGAGGAAAAATTTAGAGAAAGTTAAGACACGCTTTTTAATTATTATTTTATTTGATGTGTCTAGTTAGATAAAGAAGTGTCTTAATTTAGGCATATTCAAAAAATAATAGGCCAGCATATTCCTATATTTGATTTATTGTTTTATTCCATGTATCTTAATAGAAATTTTTAAGACAGCTTTTTTAGGAGGAATGTTTTATGAATAAACAGTCTTCAAAAAGATTTAAAGAGATAATAAAAGTTTTTGCTAAATATGGATTTGGGTATATTTTTGATAATAAACATGTTGGAGAAAAAAAATCCCCTAAAAATCTAAGAAAAGCATTTGAGGAGCTAGGACCAACATTTATTAAATTGGGACAAATACTAAGTACAAGGCCAGATATTGTATCTAAAGAATACCTTGAGGAATTGACTAGACTACAAGATTCCACCCCTAAAGAAGATTTCCAAACAATAAAATGTGTTTTAGAAAAGTCATTAAATATTTCTATAGATGAGTACTTTAAATATATTAATGAATCACCTATAGCATCTGCATCTATAGCTCAAGTTCATGAGGGTGTTTTAAAAGATAATAGAAGAGTAGTTATAAAAGTACAAAGGCCAGATATAAGTGAAAAAATTAATTTAGATATTTCTATATTAATAAGAATTTTTAAATTTACAAAAGTTAATTCAGTTATACCAATTGATGTTATAGAGGCATTACAGGAAATCAAATCTATGACTGAAGAAGAAGTGAATTTTATACTAGAAGCGAAAAATATTGATATGTTTAGAGAAAACAATATTGGGTCAGCTTCAGTGTATGCTCCTTATATAGTAAATGAATTATTAAGTGAAAAAGTAATAATATTAGAAAAAATAGATGGATTTAAAATAAATGATTTAGATATGTTTTATAAAAATGGATATGATAATAAAGAAATTGCAAAAAAATTAGCTCTATCATATTGTAAACAAATATTTAAAGATGGCTTTTTTCATGGTGATCCTCATCCAGGAAATTTATTAATAAATTGTGGAAAAATATGTTTTATAGATTTTGGAATAGTAGGACGATTAAATGATTGGATGAAGAAAATGCTAAATATGGCTATACTAGCTATAGCAACAAAAGATAAAGAAAAATTAGTAGATTGTATATTATCAGTTTCAATAAAAAAGGGTAAAGTAAATAAAATACATTTATATGATGGAGTATCATACATATTTGATACATATTTATCTACATCTATAAAGAATATAAAAATATCTATATTGTTTCAGGAAATATTTGATTTAGCTAATAGAAATAATATACAATTACCACGAGAGTTAATATCTTTAACTAAGACTATAATAATATTAGAGGGTGTTATCGCAGAAATTGATCCAGAATTAGAAATTATAGATGTTGTGATAATATTTGTTAAAAATGAAAATAAAGAAATAATATTAAAATTTTTACAAGATGAGGAATTATTAATTTCATTATATTCATTTGGAAGAGATACAATAAAGATTCCATCTAAAACTGTAGAATTATTAAATAAGCTATGTGTAGGAGAAGGAAAATTACAATTAACAATTGGTGATAAAAATTCTATTTTTAAGGAAATAAATAGAATGATAAATAAAGTTGTTATAGGAATACTAGTAGCTGCATTAATAATTGGATCATCTATGATAATAAGCAATAATATTGAACCAACATATAATGGAATATCTTTAATTAGGATTATAGGATATTTAATATCAGTAGTATTTATACTTTGGTTTTTTATAACTATGATAATAGATAAAAAATTTTATTTTAAGAAATAATTAAAGTATATATTGAAAAAAATCTAATATAATGTATAATAGTTATTAATTTAATAGTGAATATATTAAGAGGTAGAGGCGCAAAATTTAATAGTACTATTATTGAGGTAAACACAATGATGTAATAGGAAAGGAAATTTTGCCGAAGCGTATAACTGATGTTTTAAGGTTATAAAGCTGGGCTTATACAAAATATGTATAAGACTGTCACAAGTTTTTTGTGGTGAGCTATCATTCATGGAATTTTAAAGTCTTTTTAGACTATGTATTATAAAACCTTGAGTGTTATGACCACTCAAGGTTTTTTTATTTATGAGGCACCTCTAACTGTTCACAAAAATAAGAGGAGGAGAAAAAATGAAAAATTCTAAAAAATATTATGTATTCTTATTAACTTTTATTATGTTATTTATGACATCAACAGTTGTTTTTGCAGAGGAGGTTGATGTGTCTGCTGTAAATGCAGTGAAATTTGGTTGGTTTACTATTATTCCACCACTTATAGCAATAGTATTAGCATTTATAACTAAGGATGTTGTAATATCATTATTTATTGGTATTTTATCAGGAGCATTCATATTAAATTTATCAGGAAATAATATATTTTATGCTCTTATTCAATCATTTTTAGATGTTGTCCAAAGAGCATTAAATTCTTTGGCTGATCCATGGAATGCAGGAATTGTACTGCAAGTTATGGCTATCGGTGGTGTTATTAGCTTAGTTAGTAAAATGGGAGGAGCTAAAGCTGTTGCAGAAGCATTAGCTAAAAAAGCTAAGACGCCTAAAAGTGCACAAATAATTACTTGGCTACTAGGGATTTTTGTTTTCTTTGATGATTATGCAAATTCATTAATAGTAGGACCTATAATGAAACCAGTTGCAGATAAAATGAAAATTTCAAGAGAAAGATTAGCTTTTATAATTGATGCGACAGCAGCACCAGTTGCAGGTATTGCATTTATTTCTACATGGATAGGATTAGAATTAGGATTAATAAAAGATGGGTTTGCAAGCATAGGTCAAGAAGTGGATGCTTTTGGGATATTTTTAAGTACTATTCCATATAGATTTTATAATATATTAATATTAGTGTTCGTAGTTATAACTTCTCTTATGCTTAAAGATTTTGGTCCAATGAGAAAAGCAGAACTTAAAGCTAGAAATGGCAAAGCAGAATTAAATAAAGAAATTGCTATAGACAAACAAATGGCAGATGAAATTGAAGTTAAAGAAGGGGTTAAGTTAAGTATTTGGAATGCAATAATTCCTATAGGTGCATTAATTCTTTCAGCATTAGCTAGTTTTTATTATAGTGGTTATACAGAAATAATGGCTGGAGATAATATTAATTTACAAAATCTTTTAAATACATCACCAGCATCATTTGAAGCAATAAGAGAAGCATTTTCAGCATCGAATGCAGCAGTAGCATTATTTCAATCGGCATTATTTGCATCAATTGTAGCTATATTAATGTCAGTATGTAAAAAAATATTTACTATATCAGAAGCAATAGAGAGCTGGATACATGGAATGAAAGGACTTATTATAACAGGTGTTATATTAATATTAGCATGGTCTTTAGGTTCAGTTATAAAGGAACTTGGTACAGCCGCATTTTTAGTTAGTAAACTTTCTAATACTGTTCCTATGTTTTTACTTCCAAGTATAATATTTATATTAGGATCAATAATATCATTTGCAACAGGAACAGCATATGGAACAATGGGGATATTAATGCCGCTTGCTATTCCACTTTCTTTTTCAATATCACCTGATATAAATTATGTAATTATGAGTGTAAGTGCAGTGCTTACAGGTGCTATATTTGGTGATCACTGTTCACCAATATCAGATACAACAATAATGTCTTCGATGGGTGCAGGATGTGATCATATAGAACATGTTAAAACTCAATTGCCTTATGCAGTGTTTGTAGCTTTAATAACTATTTTGTTTGGATATATTCCAGCAGGATTAGGAATGCCAATTTGGGTAGTGTTACCTATAGCTGTTATTGCTATAATTGTATCAGTATACTTTATTGGAAAACCAGTTGATATTTCTAATGAAAACAATAATATTTAGCAGTAAGATTTAGTTCAAATTATGATATAATGAAGAGGATACCATTAATGGTATCCTCTTTTTTAAGAGTTGGGTAATTATTATTATTAAGAAAGGTAATGAAATATATGAGAGTATTAGATAGGCTAGAAAATTTAAGAAAAATAATGAAAAGAGAAAATATAGATTATTATATAGTTCCTAGTTCAGATTTTCATCAAAGTGAATATGTTGCAGAACATTTTAAGTCAAGAGCATATATAACAGGATTTACAGGATCTGCAGGAACTGCTTTAATAGGGTTAGAAAAAGCAATTCTTTGGACAGATGGAAGATATTTCATTCAGGCTGAACAACAATTAAAAGATTCAGGTATAGAACTTTATAAAATGAAGATACCAGGTTGGCCGACTTTAGAAGAATGGTTAATGGATAATATAAATGAAGGAGAAATTTTAGGGTTTGATGGAAGATTATTTTCTATTAATCAATATGATGCATTTAAGAAAATAAAAGATACAAAAAATATAAATATAGTAATGGATAAAGATTTAATTGAAGAAATATGGAGCGAAAAACCACAGTTACCTAAAGAAAAGGCATTTCTACATGATGTAAAATATTGTGGTAAATCTGCTAAAGAAAAGATTGAAGAAATACGTGGTGAAATGAGTAAAATAGGAGCAGAATCATATATTATTTCTTCACTTGATGATATTGCATGGACATTTAATATAAGAGGGAATGATGTGAAAAATACACCAGTAGCATTAGCTTATGCAATTATAAATAAAGAAGAATCAATTTTATATATTGATAAGTGTAAACTTTCAAAAGATGATGAAACTAAATTAAATCTAAATGGTATTAGAGTAGATGACTATAAGCAAATATTTGAAGATGTTAAGAAAATAGAAAATAGTGTTGTTATAGATCCTAATAAAGTAAGTGCATATATATATACATTAATAAAAGAAAATGTAAAGATTATAAAACAATCTAATATAACTACAAGTTTAAAAGCAATAAAGAATGAGATAGAGATACAAAATCTTAAAAACTGCCAAATAAAAGATGGTGTAGCAATGGTTAAATTCTTAAAATGGCTTAAAGAAAACGTTGGAAATATAGAAATAACAGAACTTACTGCTGCTGATAAATTACTAGAATTTAGAAAAATGGGAGATCTTTTTGTTGAAGAAAGTTTTGGTACAATTGCAGGATATAAAGATCATGCGGCTATGATGCATTACTCTGCAACTGAAGAAAGTGCATATAAATTAAAGCCAGAAGGTATATTATTAGTTGATTCAGGCGGACAATATTTAGATGGTACTACAGATATAACAAGAAGTTTTATTTTAGGAAAATTAACAGAAGAAGAAAAGAGAGATTTTACACTAGTATTAAAATCTCATATTAATCTTATGAAAGCTAAAATTTTAAAGGGTACATCAGGATCGAATTTAGATGTATTAGCTAGAACAATTTTGTGGAATGAAGGAATAGATTATAAATGTGGTACTGGTCATGGAGTAGGATTTTTCTTAAGTGTACATGAAGGACCACAAATGATAAGTCCACTTCCTAATAAAGTATCATTAGAACCAGGAATGATATTAACTAATGAGCCTGGAGTTTACAGACAAGGAAAGCATGGTATAAGAACAGAAAATGTAATGCTTGTTGTTAAAGATTGTATAAATGAAGAATTTGGTGAATTTTATAAATTTGAGGTAATGTCATATTGTCCTATAGATATAGAAGGAATAGAAAAATCCCTATTAAGTGATGAAGAAAAAATATGGCTAAATAATTATCATAGTGAAACTTATAAAAAATTAAGTCCATATTTAAATGAAGATGAAAAAAGATTCCTTAGAGAAGTGACTAAGGAGATATAACATACATTAAAGAAACTAATAGGTCAATGTTAAAGTATTAAGACTTATTAGTTTCTTTAATAAAATTATATTTAAGTTAACATTAATAGATATTAGATTAAAATATTTTTTCCTTTGGTGGATGTATAAATTTATTTATAAATACTGCTATAATTATACCAATAGCAGTATCAATACATCTACCAATAGCATATGAATAAGAAGCTTTTCCAGGATGATTTACTATTATGCTAATAAATACTATACAACAAATAGTAACAGAAGCAGGTTTATTTAATAATGTACATACATAAATAGCTATAATTATTCCTAAACCTGTAATTAGAGAAGTTATATTAAATAGTAATGGGATTAACGTACTTAAATATATGAAGAGAATACCAAGTAATCCACCAAGAAAAGTACCAATTAGTCTATTTTTACCCATATGAAAAGAATTATAGACAGTATCTTTCATACAAACAACACAAGCAATACAAGCATAAAATGAATCAGTGCGATGAAAAGCTTTAAAAGTTATCATGCATAATGAAACTGCAAGAGCAGTTTTTAAATTTCTTAGTCCTATTTTGGGAAGTTTAAAATTCTTCAAAGTATTATTCCTCCTATTTTGAAAACATTATAACATAATAATATTTTTGTGTTCAAAAGTTATATATTGGGAGAGTAGTAGATTTAGAGGTGTATATATGAGAATGATTGGGGAGATAAATATTAATCCAAAAAACATTAATGAAATCGATTATATTGATAATAATTCAATTGTAAACAAGAATTTTAATATAATGAAGTATATTTTTAACAATATATCAAATGGAGTATTAGTTATTGATGAAAATAATATAATAAATTTGTTAAATAAACAGGCAGAAAATATATTTGGAGTCTTAAGTGAAAATGTAGCAGGAAAATTCCTAGAAAAATGTATTCCTAATTCAAGATTACATTTAATAAATGGAGAATCTTCAGTATATATTTTAAAAAAAGATAGTAAAGAATTAGTACTTTTAAGAAAAATAAGTCCAATATGTTTAGATGGAATTTTTAAAGGAAATGTGATTATATTTGAAGATATATCTAAAATAAAGCAAATGAATGAAGAGTTAATAGCTACGAAAAAGATAAGAGATAAATTTGAAATAATATTAAATTCTATTAAAGAAGGCATATGTTTTTTAGATAAAGATGGATATATATCATATGTTAATTCAGAATATTTGAACATATCTGAAGAAGATAAAAACATATTAGGAAAGCATATTAATGAAGTTTCTCCAAATGGGATAAGAAAAAAAGTATTTTTAACTGGTAAAAGTTATATAGAAAAAGTAAAAAATAAACAGAAAAATATTATTTCATCAACATATCCAATTATTAGAGACAATAATATTATTGGAATATTATCAACGGTTAATAAAGTAAGAGGTATTTCAATATTATCAGAAAATTCATGTGATATATCTGAAAATGAAGAGGTTTTAGAAGAAAATTTAAATATAATAAATAAACCTCATAAGGCATTTGATAAGTTTATAGGACATAGTCAAAAAATTATAGAAATATTATTATTAGCTACAAAGGCCGCTAAAAGTTCTGCAACTGTGCTTATTAGAGGGGAAAGTGGAACTGGTAAAGAACTTATAGCAGAGGGAATACATTATGCAAGTGAGAGAGATAAAGGGCCATTTATAAGAGTGAACTGTGCTGCTATACCAGAAAATTTAATAGAAAGTGAGTTATTTGGACATGAAAAAGGATCTTTTACAGGAGCTATAAAGAGAAAACTTGGTAAATTTGAGTTGGCTCAAAATGGAACAATATTTTTGGATGAGATAGGTGAAATGGATAAAAATACTCAAGCAAAAATTTTAAGAGTTTTGCAATATAAAGAGTTTCAAAGAGTTGGTGGAGAAGAAACTATAAAGGTTGATGTTAGAGTTATAGCAGCAACTCATAGAAATTTAGAAGAAATGATTAAAAAAAGTGAGTTTAGAGAGGATTTATATTATAGATTAAATGTAATTCCTATATTTATTCCTGAATTAAAAGATAGAGTAGAAGATATACCGATATTGGTTAAACATTTCATTAATAAATTTCAAAAAGATAACAAACATAAGCAAGTCTCAAAAGATGTGATGAATACTTTTATAAATTATTCATGGAATGGAAATGTAAGAGAATTAGAAAATGTTATAGAGAGAATATTAGCATTAAATGAAAGCAATATTATTACATTAAAAGATATCCCATTATATATAAAGGAAAAAACGTTAAAATCAAGTAAAAGTAATATTAAAATATTTAAGGATGAGGATATTATAAGCTATCAAAGAGGCGAAATATTAAATGTTATAGAAAATGTAGAAGAAGTGTTACCTATGAAAGTATATGAAAGAATGATAATAGAAAAAGCATTGAGAAAGTATGGAAGTTTTAATGCAGCAGGAAAAGCCTTAGGACTTAATCATAAAACTATAGCAGCTAAAGCAAAAGAATTTGGCTTAGAAAAGACAACTTATTGGAAAAAAAGGACAATATAAAAAATAAAATGGCACAATAATATACTATTAATATTATTGTGTCATTTTTAGTATGTAATTAGTATTTATAAATCATCATAATACAAAATAATACAAAAAATACATAAAAAAGAAATAAAAATATAGAATATATGTATATATGATAAATAGTAATACGTTTAATAAACATCGATAGTTGGTAAAAAAGCACAATACAAACGTTTTCAATTGGGAATTTTGACCAACATAATATAATATCACCAAAATAATATAGGGGATATAATATGTAGACACTACTGTTTGTCTTAAATTTAACAATTAATTCAAGTTGGCATGGCAATTGCTATTAATAATAAGTGTAAATAAAATAATTTATAATATGGGAGGTATTATTTATGTCAATTTTTATGTCTGAATTAATTGGGTCAATGTTACTTATCCTTCTAGGAGATGGCGTTGTTGCTAACGTTGTTTTAAAAGATTCAAAGGGCACAGGATCAGGTTGGATAGTTATAACAACAGGTTGGGCTTTAGCAGTTGCAATTCCTGCACTTATTTTTGGAGGATATAGTGGAGCTCACTTTAATCCTGCATTAACTATTGCACTTGCAGCAATAGGAAGTGTTTCTTGGTCAGTAGTACCAGAATATTTTGCGGGAGAATTCTTAGGAGCTTTCTTAGGAGCTGTTTTAGTATTTATTATGTACTATGATCAATTTAAAGCAACTGAAGACAAAGCATCTAAATTAGGTGTATTTGCAACAGGTCCAGCTATAAGAAATACGGGAATTAACTTTATAGGTGAGGTTATTGGAACATTTATGTTAGTATTTGGTATTTTGGGCTTAGGAGCTGTTCAAATGGCACCAGGACTTAATACTTTAGCAGTTGGTGGATTAATATTCGTTATAGGTCTATGTTTAGGTGGACCTACTGGATATGCAATTAACCCTTGCAGAGATTTATCACCAAGAATAGCACATGCTATTTTACCTATACCAGGAAAGGGAGATTCTGATTGGGGATATTCTTGGATCCCAGTTGTAGCTCCAATTGTTGGTGGATTAATAGGTGCATTCTTATATCAAGCAATTGTATAGTATAATAAATTATTTAAAAAATAGATAAAAAATGAGGTCTTGCTAGGATTAATCTAGCAAGACTTAAATTATATGATTTATTATATGTTTAATTTACATAATACTGATATTTTACAAATAAAAATTAATATATTAAATTTGTTAGATAGTTAAGATCTAATATACAGAGTGTTTAAACTATAAATAGGATTATAGATCTAAATAAAATAGTTTAATAATAATATTTTTATAACTAAGTAAGTACATATTAAATTAAAGAATAATTTATTAAAGAAAATTTAATAATAATTATTATACTATTTAGGAGGCGCTTAATAATGAAGAAGTTAATAAATAATCCAAACAATGTTTTATCAGATATGTTAGAAGGAATTGTGGCAGCACATCCAGAGTATTTGAAGAAGTTAGAGAATGCTAATGTTTTGGTAAGAAGTAAAAAAGCCGAAGGAAAAGTAGCATTAGTCAGTGGTGGTGGAAGTGGACATGAACCAGCACATGGAGGATATGTTGGCTTCGGAATGTTAGATGGTGCAGTCTGTGGAGAAGTTTTCACATCACCTACTCCCGATCAGGTATATGAAGCAATTAAGGCTACAGATAATGGGAATGGAGTTCTTCTTGTTATAAAAAATTATACTGGAGATGTTATGAATTTTGAAATGGCAAAAGAAATGGCAGAGATGGAAGGTATAAATGTAGAACAAGTAATTGTAAATGATGATGTAGCTGTAGAAAATAGCTTATATACAGCAGGAAGAAGAGGAATTGCTGGAACTGTATTTGTTCATAAAATAGCTGGAGCAAAAGCTGAATCTGGTGGGAATTTAGAAAATGTAAAGGCAGTTGCTGAAAAAGTAATAAATAATGTAAGAAGTATGGGAATGTCTTTATCATCTTGTATAGTACCAGCAGCAGGAAAAGCTAACTTTTCATTAGGTGAAGATGAAATAGAGATAGGAATGGGTATACATGGAGAACCAGGAACTCATAGAGAAAAAATTTCTACTGCAGATGAGGTTGCAGAACATTTATTAAGTAAAATTTTAGATGATATTAGTATAGCTAAAGGTGATGATGTAGCTGTAATGATAAATGGTTTAGGCTCAACACCATATATGGAGTTATATATTATAAATAAAAAAGTAAATGAAATATTAAAAGATAAAGGCATAAGTACACATAAAACTTTTGTTGGTGAATTTATGACTTCATTAGAAATGGCAGGATGTTCTATTTCAATATTAAAACTTGATGATGAACTTAAAGAATTACTTGATGCAAAAGCTGATACTCCAGGACTTAAGGTTATATAATAACATGATATTAGAGGAGGGTTAATTATGGTAACAGTAAAAGAAGTAAAAGATATTCTAATAGAGATAGAAAAAATTATAGAAGAGAATAAATTATATTTAAGCGAATTAGATGCAGCAATAGGTGATGGAGATCATGGCTTAAATATGAGTAAAGGATTTAAAGCTGTTATTGAAAAGGTAAAAGATTTACCAGATGATGATCTGGGAAATATATTAAAAAACTCAGGTATGGCTTTAGTTTCTAATGTAGGAGGAGCATCAGGCCCTTTATATGGAACTGCATTTATGAAAGCAGCTATGGTAGTTAATAAAAAAAATGAAATGGATATAAATGATTTTATTAAAGTTTTAGAAGAAGCTTTAGGTGGAATAAAAATGAGAGGTAAAGGTCAAGAAGGTGAAAAAACAATGATTGATACTTTATCACCATCAATAGAAGCGGCTAAAAAATCTATTGAAGAAAACAAATCTGTAAAAGAAGTATTACTTGAAATAAAAGAAGCAGCTAAAAAAGGTATGGAACATACGAAAGATATAATTGCAACTAAAGGAAGGGCAAGCTATGTTGGAGAAAGAAGCATAGGACATATTGATGCAGGAGCTACTTCAATGTACTTAATTTTAAATACTATAGTAGAAAAATTAACTAAAGAGGAGAATTAATTATGGTTGGTATAGTAATAGTATCACATAGTAATTTTATAGCTAAAGGTGTTAAAGATGTTGCTATTCAAATGGCACCGGAAGTTTCAATTGTAGATGCGGGTGGGACAAATGATGGAAGAATAGGTACAGATATTTCTAAAATAACTAGTGCAATAGAAGAAGTTTATAGTGAAAGTGGTGTACTCGTACTATTTGATTTAGGTAGTGCATTTATGAATACAGAAATGGCTATAGAATTTTTAGATGATAATATCAGAGAAAAAGTAGAAATCATAGATGCACCTTTAGTAGAAGGAGCAATTACAGCGGCAGTAGAAGCTAGTATGAACAAATCTTTAACAGAAATAAAAGATGTTCTTAAGCCTATGTCATTAAATAAAATATCTTAATAAAAAACTGTATTATATTGAGTTTTTTAACTTAATATAATGCAGTTTTTTATGTTTATTTAATATATAATACAACAAAATTATTTATCTATTATTAAGCTTTTCTAATAGTCCTCTCATAAACCCACTAAAAATAATCATTATATAGCTTAATAGTTTTAAATACTTATTGCAACTATTTAAATTCATGGCTTCAATAAGAAATAATATTGATATAATGATAGACAATGAATTAAATATTTTTGCTATATTTTTTATTTTATTATCATTTATTTTCTTTGTAATTATAAGGTAAATAAAAATAATTTGAAGAAATAGGTATGATATCATAAATTCTTTAAAATGAGTTTGTACATTATATACTATATTTATCATTAACACCATTTATCATTACCTCCTTTTAATATATATATTAAACTATTTGACATGAAAATATATTTATTCTATTATAATAAGTATGTAGATGCTATGAAGAGAAGAGTAATGAAAAGGAATTTTTAAAGAGAGCTAATGTTTGGTGAAAGTTAGTAGAAGGGATTTTCATGAAGATGGACTTGGAGCATATTTCCCGAGCAATATTTGTTAAGGATTTACGGCAGCACCCGTTATAGTGCATGGTGATGATGGTCACCTAGTAAGTTATTTATTGTGAAATAGATAAGAAGTAGAGTGGTAACACGTATATACGTCTCTATATAGGTTAAATATACCTATATAGAGATTTTTTTAGTTAAGTTATAAATTCTAAGAATATAGGATTTATTTGATAAATATTAAGAGAGTAAAGAAATAGTATTTAAGACTATTGTTTAAAATAAGGAGGAATATTTTAAAATGTGTAAAGAATGTAAAAAACCATATTATATAACTACACCAATTTATTATCCATCAACAAAACTTCATATAGGTAATACGTATACTACAGTAGCTGCTGATGCTTTAGCAAGATTTAAAAGATTAACGGGATACGATGTAATGTTCTTAACAGGTACAGATGAACATGGTCAAAAAATCCAAAGAATAGCAGAAGAAAAAGGAATTACGCCAATAGAACATGTAGATGAAATTGTAGCTGGCATTAAAGATCTTTGGAAGATGATGAATGTAAGTTATGATAAATTTATAAGAACTACAGATGATTATCATGTAAAAGCAGTTCAAGATATATTTAAAAAATTATATGATCAAGGAGATATTTATAAGAGTTCCTATGAAGGTTGGTACTGTACTCCATGTGAATCATTCTGGACAGATACTCAATTAGTAGACGGAAATTGTCCTGATTGTGGAAGACCAGTTGAAAAATCAAAAGAAGAAGCTTATTTCTTTAAAATGAGCAAATATGCTGATAGATTAATCAAATATATAGAAGAAAATTCAAATTTCATTCAACCTGAATCAAGAAAGAACGAGATGTTAAATAATTTCTTAAAACCAGGTCTTCAAGATTTATGTGTTTCAAGAACTAGTTTTGATTGGGGAGTTCCAGTAACTTTTGATGAAAAACATGTTGTTTATGTATGGATAGATGCACTATCAAACTATATTACGGCACTTGGATATGGTCAAGATAATAAAGAATTATATAATAAATTCTGGCCAGCAGATGTACATTTAATAGGAAAGGATATCTTAAGATTCCACACAATATATTGGCCAATAATGTTAATGGCTTTAGATTTACCACTTCCAAAGCAAGTATTTGGTCATGGATGGTTACTTGTTGATGGTGGAAAAATGTCAAAATCTAAAGGAAATGTAGTAGATCCAGTTGTGTTAGTTAACGAATTTGGTGTAGATCCTGTAAGATATTACTTATTAAGAGAAATTCCGTTTGGAGCAGACGGTTTATTTAATAATGAAATATTCATAAAAAAGATAAATTCAGATCTTTGTAACGATTTAGGTAATCTTTTATCAAGAAGTGTCGCAATGATAGAAAAATATTTTGGAGGAGAAATTCAACCACAAGCTGAAAAAGGTGAATTTGATGAAGAGTTAATAAACTTAGCATTATCTACTCCTAAAAAAGTTGAAGAAGCTATTGATGAGTTAAATATTCCATTAGCATTAGAACATGTATTTGAATTGATAGGTAGAGCTAATAAATATATAGATGAAACAACTCCTTGGATTTTAGCTAAAGATGAAAGTAAAAAAGCTAGATTAGGAACAGTACTTTATAACTTAATTGAAAGTTTAAGGTTTGCTTCAGTTATGATTTCATCATTCTTACCAGATACAGCTAAGAAAATTAATGAACAAATCAATACTAATGAAATATCATGGGAATCATTAAAAGCATTTAATGGAACAAAAGCTGGAACTAAGGTAGTTAAGGGTGAAAATTTATTCCCAAGAATAGATGTAGAAAAGAAACTTGAAGAGTTAGAAGCTTTAAAGGCAGCACAAGCACCAGCTAAAAGAGAAATTACTCCTATAAAAGAAGAAATCACAATAGATGATTTTGAAAAAATTGATTTAAGAGTTGTTAAAGTGTTAGCTTGTGAACCAATAAAAGGAGCTAAAAAATTACTTAAATTAAAGGTGGATTTAGCTGGAGAAGAAAGACAAGTGGTTTCTGGAATCGCTAAATATTATAAGCCTGAAGAATTAGTAGGAAAAAATGTAGTTTTAGTGGCTAATTTAAAGCCAGTAAAACTTAGAGGAGAATTATCACAAGGTATGATTTTATGTTCAGCAACTGATGATGACAGTGAATTAAAAGTTGTAGATCCAGGTGAAATTTTAAGTGGAAATATAGTTAGATAATTTTTAATTAAGGCATATGAAAGAAAATAATAAGTCAAAGATTTTGAGGATATTTTGCGTCAGACAAGGAAGTGAAGCCTTGGAATAGCCTCGCTATTGCGAGGTTTCGCTGATGAAGTATGACACAAAATAGACTAAAAGATTGACTTATTATTTTTTTGAATATGCCTAAAAGCAATCTTTTTAAATCTATAAAAGATTGCTTTTGTAAAAACTTTTGAAGGAGTGAAAAGTATGAATATAATAATTGGAAATGCTTGGCCTTATCCTAATGGAGAGCTTCATTTAGGAAGAATATCTGTATTATTACCAGGAGATATATTAGCTAGATATCATAGATTAATGGGAGATGATGTGGTTTTTGTATCTGGAAGTGACTCTCATGGAACTCAAGTAACTATTAAAGCTAAAGAGGAAGGGCTTACTCCGGAAAAAGTAGAAGAGAAATATCATGAAAAAATTCAAAAATGTTTTAAAGATTTAGGATTTTCTTTTGATATCTTTACAAAAACTCATACAGAATATCATTCAAACAAGGTAAAAGAATTTATACTAAATTTATATAATAAGGGGTATATCTATGAGAAAAACATTGAACAAATATATTGTGAAACTTGTGAAGAATATCTTTCTGACAGATATATAGAAGGAATTTGTCCGTATTGTGGTTCTCATGCAATTGGAGATCAATGTGATGAGTGCTCAGAGATATTAGAGAGTGAAGATTTATTAAATAAACAGTGCATTTTTTGTAAATCAGAGCCAATAATAAAAGAAACAAAACACTTATTTTTTGCATTATCTAAATTAGAGAAAGATGTAAGAAGAGTTTATATAAGACAGAATGGCTGGAGAGAAAATGCACAAAAAATTGCAAAGAGATATTTAGATGAAGGTCTTAGAGACCGCGCAGTAACTAAAGATTTTAATTGGGGAATTGATGTTCCATTAGAAGGATATAAGGATAAGAAAATTTATGTTTGGATAGAAGCGTTAATGGGATATTTAACTGCAAGTATAAAATGTATAAATGAAAGAGAAGAAGATTATAGAGAATATTGGTCTGGAGAAGATAGCAGAGTATATTTTGTACATGGAAAAGATAATATACCGTTTCATACAATAATATTTCCAGCTATTTTAGCAGGTCTTGGAATAAAGAATCCTAATATGAGAGAAATTTCAAGTGAATATCTAACTTTAGAAGGAAAGAAATTTTCAACTATAAAAAATTGGGCAATTTGGCCTGATGAAATGTTGGAAAAATATAATCCTGATTTAATTAGATATTATTTAATATTAAATGGACCAGAAACTAAAGATTCTGAGTTTATGTGGAAAGACTTTATAAAAACAAATAATAATGATTTAGTGGGTTTATTTGGAAACTTGGTAAGTAGAGTTTTAATGTTTATAAATAAGAACTTTGATGGAAAAATGCCTGATTGTAGAATAGATAAAGATTTAAAAGATAATTTATTTAATATATATTGTAAAGTTGGAGATAAAATAGAAGAGGGTCGATTTAAAGAGGCTTTAAAGGATGTTCTAAATTTGGTTAAAACCACTAATAAATATTTTGATGATGAAAAGCCTTGGATGAATATACATGATAACAAACAAAGATGTGAACAAGTAATTTATAACTGTGTACAAATAATTGCAAATCTGTCCAATTTAATTGAGCCATTTATGCCATTTTCAGCACAAAAAATAAGAGGTTTCTTAGGAATAAAGAATTCTACATGGATGCCTATAGAAGTAAAAGAAATAAATGTAGATGAAATCGAAATTTTATTTGAAAAAATAGATAAAAAAAATATCTCCGAAGAGATTACAAAATTAAAAAATAATTGGAACATCCCATTTAGGGGGTGAGATGTTCCAAGAAACCATTAATAAATTAATGGTTAAAAGGGGTAAATAATAATGCTTTAACTACTTTACAACTTAAATATTACCAGTGTAATATGTCAAATATGTGTCAAATTTAATTTGTTTTTAAATTTAACAACAGTATTAAGAAATAATAAATATATTTAAATAAAGAATTATATTTTCAATTTGTATCAAATTATAGGATATAAATCAGTATGTGAAAGGGTATGTTTTATGGAAAAGTTATTTAAAATAATTGATAGTCATGCACATTATGATGATGAAGCATTTATAGAGGATCAAAAAGAGGTATTTAATCAAATCAGAGAAAATGGTGTTATAGGTGTTTTAAATTGTGCAGCTTCTTATTCAAGTTTAAAAACTACAAATATATTAACCAAAGAATATGAATTTATATATGGTGCATTAGGAATACATCCTGAAAATGCAAATGAATTTACTGATAACACTTTAAATGAAATAAAGGAGTATATAAAATCTAATAATAAAATAGTTGCAATAGGAGAGATAGGATTAGACTATTATTGGGATGAAAATCCTGAAAAAAGTATTCAAAAAGAAGTTTTTAGAAAGCAAATGCAATTAGCTCAAGATTTAAATTTACCAGTAATAATTCATGATAGAGAAGCACATAAAGATACATTAGAAATAATGAAAGAATTTAAAGATGTAACTGGAGTTGTACATTGTTTTTCTGGAAGTGTGGAATTTGCAAAAGAATGTTTAAAGTTAGGATATTATATAGGATTTACAGGAGTTATCACATTTAAAAATGCAAAAAAATTGGTTGAAGTTGCGAAAGAAGTCCCAATTGATAGAATGTTAGTTGAAACAGATTGTCCATACATGGCTCCAGAGCCTAATAGAGGTAAAAGAAATAAATCAGATTATATAGAGCATATAATAAATAAGATAGCAAGTATTAAGGAAATTGATCCATTGGAATTAAATTTAAAGCTTAATGGTAATTTTTATAGGTTGATAAGAAGAAATTTTTAATGTAAAATATTTACTATATAATTTATACTTAATTTTAATTAAGATTCTGCTTTAATATAGTTTATAAATTTAATAACATTGATAGAATACCTTTGAAGAAGAACCTATTTTTATATAGCTATCATAATTTTTTTATATTTTTATATTTTATGCACAGAGTGCATTATAACTAGGGTTCAAGCATTGCAAGAGTTTATCAATTTGACAAGATTACATGTTTTAGGATATAATTCAGTAGACGCTCTTGCCAAAGGAGGGAAATCAATGGTAGAAAAATTAAAAGATTATTTCAAAAAAAGTTTTTCTAACGGTCCGAAGGCAAAAATTATTTTAGGGGCAGTTGTTATAGCAATTGTTTCTACAGCGACAGTAATGAGTATGAGAAAAACACTCACAATAAGTATAGACGGTAAAGAGGAAACTTTTGTCACGTATAAAGGGACTGTTAAAGATGTGTTGCAAGATAATTCAATAGAATTATCTGAAAAAGATAAAGTGCAACCATCATTAGAATCCAGAGTATCTGAAAAAGAGACCATTAAGATTAAGAAAGCTATTCCAGTAGAGGTTGTTAGTAATGATAAAACGATAACCCTACAAACAGCAGAAGATACTGTTAGGGATATGTTAAAAGCAGAGTCAGACACGCTAAAGGAACAAGGCGTCGAATTTAACGGGGATGTTGATGAAGTATTACCGAATTTAGAAGCGGAAATACAAAATGATTTAAAAGTTCAACTTGTTAAGGTAGAAACAAAAGAGGTTGTAGAAAATCAAACAATAAACTTTGATACAATAGTAGAAAAGAATCCAGATCTTGATAGTAGTGTGCAAAAGGTTAAAACAGAAGGAACTAATGGACAAAAACAAATCACATATCAAGTGGTGTATAAAGATGGTGTAGAAGTTTCTAGGGATGTAAAGAGTACTAAAACTCTTGTTGAACCGCAAAATAAAGTAGTTTTAAAAGGGACAGGTCAAGTATATGCAAGTAGAGGTGCCGGAGATATAAAATATAGAAAAAAAATATCTTGTATTGCAACAGCATATAGTGGACATGGCACTACAGCTACAGGAAGAAAACCTGTTAGAAATTCAGGCGGTTTGAGTACAATTGCAGTAGATCCATCAGTAATTCCATTAGGAAGTAAAGTATATATAGAAGGATATGGATATGCGATTGCAGCCGATACAGGTAGTGCAATAAAAGGTAATAAGATTGATTTATATCTTAATTCATCAAGTGAATGTTCTAGCTGGGGAAGAAGACCAGTAAGTGTATTTGTGGTAGCGTACCCTGGAGAGTGGTAATGTATTGTAAGAGGTAACAATGAGGTTATCTCTTTTTTTTATTATTTAAATAGAATTAAGTTTGATATACTATTATATATTAAGGGATATTCAACAACAAAGGAAAGGGAGTATAAAAGTGATAAAAGAAGTTATTGTAGTGGAAGGACGAGATGATGTTGATGCTGTTAAAAAGGCACTAGATGCAGAAATAATAGCAGTTGGCGGATTTGGAATAAATGCAAAAGTTATAGAAAGAATAAGAGAAGCTCAAAAGAGAAAGGGAGTAATAGTTCTTACTGATCCAGATTTTGCAGGTGAAAAAATTAGAAGAATAATTTCTAAAAGAGTAAATGGGATAAAACATGCATATATTGCTAAGGAAGATGGATTAAAAAATGGAGATATAGGAGTAGAAAATGCTTCACCAGAAGTTATTTTAAAGGCTCTTGAAATGGCTAAAATTACAACAGAAGAAAAAAGAAGCTTTTTTACAATGCAAGATATGTTTTATTTTAAGTTAACTGGAGATACAACTTCAAAAGAAAGAAGACGTATGCTTGGGAAAATACTTGGAATAGGATATGGAAATGCAACTCAAATGATATCTAGATTAAACAATTATGGAATAACAAAAGAAGAATTTGTTAAAGGTATAGAAGAAATAGAAAAACAATTGGAAGCAGGTAGAAATTAAATGGATTTGATGGATATAAAAACAAGAGATTTAGTAAAAAAATATAATTTTAAATTCTCTAAAAGCTTAGGACAGAACTTTTTATTAGATGATAAAGTACTTGAAGATATAGTAGAAGGTGCAGATGTAAATAATAAAGACTTTATTATTGAG
Organism: Clostridium weizhouense; assembly: GCF_019431045.1. Taxonomy (GTDB): domain Bacteria; phylum Bacillota; class Clostridia; order Clostridiales; family Clostridiaceae; genus Clostridium; species Clostridium weizhouense. The sequence goes on from NZ_JAHXPT010000011.1 coordinate 104,497, forward strand.
ATAGGTCCAGGCGTAGGAGTATTAACAGCTAAGCTATTACAAAAAGCTAAGAAGGTTACTTGTATAGAATTAGATAATGATCTTATTCCTATTTTAGAACAAGAATTAGGTGAACATGAAAAATTTCAATTAATACATAATGATGCTTTAAAAGTAGATTTTAATGCTATTATAGGTGATGAAGAAAGTGTTAAACTTGTAGCTAATTTACCTTATTATGTTACAACTCCAATAATAATAAAGTTATTAAAAGAAGGATATAATTTTAAGTCTTTAACTATAATGATACAAAAAGAAGTTGCAGAAAGAATAAATGCTGAACCAAATTCTAAAGAATATGGCTCATTATCTGTTTTAGTCCAATATTACTGCAATACTAAAATAGTTAGAAAAGTATCACCAGAAAGTTTCATGCCAAGGCCGAAGGTTGATTCTATTGTTATTAGATTAGATAGATTAGAAGGACCTAGAGTAAAAGTTAAAGATGAAAAATTATTTTTTGATATAGTAAGAAATGGGTTTAATATGAGAAGAAAAACTTTATGGAATTCAGCTAAGCAATTAGGGTTATCTAAAGAAAAATTAGAAGAAGCTTTTAATGATGCTAGAATAGATCCTAAAAGAAGAGCTGAGACTTTAACTTTAGAAGAGTTTGCTGCGTTATCAGACAGTATATATAAATTGAAATAAGAATTATCCCGTAAAAAATAATAGATTAAAGAAATATAATATATTTTATATAGTATTAGTAACTTAGGCACATTCAAAAATAACAAATGAATGTGCTTTAAACATTTATAGTATTTAATCATAATCCTCTAATAAAAGCATATACTGTATTGAATAAATATATGTGGAGGGATTATGGGGGTGTCACACAATAAATTATATAGAAATTTTATAATTTTACAGGAAGATGAAAAGGCAAAATTAACATCTAGCAATAAAGCATTATCTGGATACGCTAAAGTAGAAACAAAGGGTGACAAATGTAAGATATCTTTTTATGCTCAAAATTTAAAACAAGAATCAAAATATTCCATGGTACTTATCTGTTGTAAAAAAGAATCTAAACACTTATTAAATTTAGGTCTTTTAACAATAAATGAAGTTGGAAAGGGAGATACCAGCAAAGAATACTATATTAATAACATAGCTGGTTTAGGTATATCCTACGATAAGATAGTAGGGGCTGCTATTTGTAAACCTAATAATGGAGAAAATATCTTCCTTATGTATGGTTTCATGAATGGAGAAGAACCAAAAGAAAATTGGAAAAATTTCAAAATGATTAAGGAAGAAATTCAAAATAAAGAAAAATTAGAAATTGAAATGTCAAAAGATCAATCTATAAAATTTAAATCTGAAAATAAAGAAAGCATGAAAGATAAAAAGGAAGAACTTAAATCTAAAAATAAATTAAAAATTGATATGGAATTAGAAGATTCATATGATAAGAAAGATAAAAAGGATAATAAAAAATGTAAAGATGAAGAAAAGAAAGAGAAACAGAAAAAGGAAATAAAAGAGGAAAAGAAAGAAAAAGATATATTAACAAAAGGTTGCTCAAAAATTATTGAAGATGTAAAAAATGATTCTAATTGTATTGGGCAAGAAAATCATAAAAGAATTGAAGAAAATAGTATAATAGATGCAACAGATTCTAAAGAATATGAAAAAGATACAACTTCATATGATTATTCACAACAAAATAATTCTAGAAGAATTGAGGAAAATAGTATAATTGATGGAGCAGATTTTGAGCAATATGAAAAGGATATTGAAAAAATAAAGAGTGCATCTTCTAACGACTTTAATATACAAGGAAAAATTGGAGAATATTTTGAACAAATTGCTGATGGATTTGATAAATATTCGCAAGAATTAGATGGTATAAAATATTGTAAATGGTACAATATTCCGGTAGATGGAATTGATGATTTATGTAATATATCTAATTATAATAAATATACATTAGCATATTATCCAATGTTAAATTATTATCCTTATATAAATAAGAATAAACACTTTTTATTAGGATATAAATGTGATGCAGAAGGAGAATTAAAATATATTGTCTATGGAATACAAGGTAGCAAAGATATTTCAGATCAACCTTACGAAGGAAAAACAGGTTTTGTAACATGGACTAATAATGAAATGAGAGATGAAGGTTACTGGCTCATGTTCTATGATTTCAAGAATTCTACTATTGTAGTTCCAATGCAGTAAATGAGAAAAGATTATGAATAAAAAACAGATAATAGTTATGTCAATCTTAGTTTCATTAATGATTATATTAGGCATAACACAATCATTTTTTAAAGAATCATTCACACAAGTAGTTCTTGTAGAGAACGGAATAAATGAGTTTAAAGAATATAATTTTGAGGATGGAAAATATACTTTTTCATTACCAAATGAATGGGAAGTATCTGAAAAACAAAGTATAGGACAATATATTAGTTATAAAGCAGATTTCAAAGATAAAGAAAATAAAATTACAGGATATTTACAAGTGATAGATACACAAAGTGATCTGGGGGTTTTTGCAGAAAATGATTTAAAGAATTTACCATTAACTTATACAAATGAGCAAATAACTCCATTTAAATTTCAAAATGTGTCTGGTGTATTATCTCAATATAAAACTAAAGTAAAAAAAGGATATACATTTGAAAATATTTGTTATTATTTAAATGGTGATAATGGAAAGACTATAAAAATATTATTTAATATAAAAGAAGATTATTATAAAGAAAACATAAAAACAGTTTTAAATACTATTGTTTCTAAAGTCAAGATTAAATAAGGTTTGCCATTAATAAACATTAGTATTATAATTTAAATATCAAGGAGAAGCATAATGCTTCTCCTTGATATTTAATACTATAAGGAGATATTTATGAAGATATTTTTATTTGAATTTTTGGGGATACAAGTAAAAAGCTACGGATTAATGATTGCTATAGGAATATTAGTAGCAGTTTCTCTGCTTTTAAAAAGAGCAAAAAGAAAAGGATATAATGAAGATTCATTATTAAATCTAATAATTCTAGCTATAATATCAGGTGTATTAGGTGGAAAATTACTATTTATTTTAACAGAGCTTAGAAGCATATTAAATAACCCTAGTATTCTTATGAATTTTGGTTATGGATTTGTTATTTATGGAGCAATAATTCTAGGCGCTATAAGTATTGTTTTGTATTGCAGAAAAAGAGGATGGAAAGTCATGGAGATTATGGATTTGACGGTGCCAGGGCTTGCAATTGCACAGGGATTTGGACGTATTGGATGTTTTTTAGCAGGATGTTGTTATGGTGCAGAAACTAATCTTCCAATAGGTGTTGAGTTTCCTGTAAATTCACTTGCGCCAAGCGGAGTACATTTACATCCTACTCAAATTTATTCTTCAGTCTTTGATTTTTTATTAGGTTTTTTTCTTTTATATTATTCAAGAAAAGAAAGGAAATCTGGTAGAGTACTTTCATTATATTTAATAATTTATAGTATAGGAAGGTTCATGATAGAATTTTTAAGAAATGATCCAAGAGGAAATGTTGGAATGTTATCAACATCACAATTTATAGCTATTTTTACTTTAGTTTTAGGAATTTATTTCTTTAATTTTCATAAGTTTTTTAAGGGAGAGAAGAAAAGTTTTGAATAAAAATAAAGTTTTAATAATTTTAATATTAAGTTTAATTATTACATGTTTATCTGGATGTACGACCTATGATAAAGTAGCAGTTAAAATTGGGCTTAAAAATAACTATTTTGAATATATAAATCAAAACAAGGTAGATAAAATTATAATACAAAGTGCTAGAGATACTGGATTTAGATTTATAATTACTGATACTAATGCTATAAATGATATGTATAAGTTATTATCAAATGGTAAACAAGTGTCTGAAAAAAGCTCACTTGATCCAGATTATTATTTTGAAATATGTATAGGTGATGAAGTTAAAAAATATGAATATATAGTTGCAGCAAATGAAAAAGGAAAGGGTAACTTTTTTAATGATGAAGTATGTTTTTCTATATCTAAGCGTTTAGATGACATAATAACTCAAAATCTATCTTTTGTAAGAAAACCTAGAGATTTTCAATATGTATATTATGAATCTATTTTATCTATACTTAGATCAAATAAAGATAAAATGAATGAATCTGATAACAGGATAGGAATAGATGTATCTGGGGATATAGATTGCTTAAGATATATTCTTTCAACTGATTTACAGAGCTTTGAAAAGAATATTAATAAAGTTTTACCTAATTCTAGGTTAGTTAAAAATAATAGTCAGGATTTTGATATAATAGTTAAGGTCAAAAATAGAGGATATAATAGTACAATTTTTAAAACAATGATAACTGTTGATAATAAAAAAGATAAATCCTTTAATACATATTATGTATCAGCAGAATACAATTTTAAAAATTGGGATATCAATATAGGAGAACCAAACAAAATACCAGAAGACTGGTAAAAGGAGGATGAATCAATGGGAAGTTGTGATACTTGTCCAAGCAAAGGTACATGTGGATCTAGTGGAAGTGAATGTAATAGCACTTGCTCAAAGACTTTTCCTAGATATGGGAAAATAAAAAATATAATTGGAGTAATTAGTGGTAAAGGTGGAGTAGGTAAATCTACTGTTACAGGTATAATGGCTACTACTTTAGCAAAAAAAGGATATAAAGTTGGAGTATTGGATGCTGATATTACAGGACCATCTATGCCTAGATTTTTTGGAATAAATGATAAAAGAGCAATGATAATACCATTAGAAAATGAGATGGTTAGATTTGATCCAGTAGAAACAAATAATGGTATAAAAGTTATATCTATGAATCTTTTAACAGCTGTTGAAGATCAACCAGTTATATGGAGAGGACCTGTTATAACAGGAGTATTAAATCAAATGTTTGTAGAAACTAATTGGGGAGAATTGGATTATTTACTTATAGATATGCCACCAGGAACAGGTGATATAGCATTAACAGTAATGCAAGAATTTCCTGTTAGTGAAGTTATAGTTGTTTCAACACCTCAAGATATGGTATCAATGATTGTAAAGAAATTAGTTATAATGGCTGAAAAGATTGGTATTAAGATTAAAGGTGTAGTTGAGAATATGGCATATATTAATTGTCCAGATTGCGATAAGAAAATAAGGGTATTTAGTAAGAAATCATCAGAGGAACATGCTGAATATTTAGGATTACCATTAATAGGAGAATTACCTATTAATACTGATTTAACAGAAGCCTTAGAAAATGGAAAAGCAGAAGAATATGTAAAAGATAATGATTTATATTCTTTAATATTTGAAGCATTATATTAAGTATATTCAAAAAATAATAGACCAGTATGCACGTTTATTTTGCATTATACTGGTCTATTATTTTATTTGATTTATCTTAATATACATAATTCAATCTCCATAGGAAATACTATTAATGTAATTTCTGATGGAAGGGTGAGTTTATTGAAAGTTAAAGTGGATAAAGATACTTGCATAGGATGTGGATTATGTCCATCAATATGTCCTGAATGTTTTGATATGGAGGATGATGGAAAAGCTGGAACAATAGTTAGTGATGTACCTAAAGATGCTCAAGATAGTGCAAAGGAAGCAGAAGTTAGTTGTCCAGTTAATGCTATTTTAGCAGAATAATATCTAAAAAATTAGAGCTATCATTATATTGATAGCTCTAATTTTTTAGATATTTTATGTTGTTAAATGCTCATTTGAAACAGATATTATTCTAGCTATAGGTAGTATGCTTATAATAACTAAACATATTAAGCCTTCTATACCTATTATTGGACCATTTATAGACAAAGAATATAGACAAGGAGAGATACCTGCTGGAGCATAGGAACCGAAAAATGCAATACCAGAAATAAAATGACACATAAATCTTGTTAAAATAGCAAGAGTTATTCCAATATATTTTTTATTTGGGAAATATCCAGCTAGTCCTAAGGATAAAAAAGGCAATGGGAAATCAAATAAAACTTGTACAGGATGAAGTATATATGGATCCATTAAAAAAGTTATTATTCCATAAAGAAATCCAGTTAAAAAGCCGATTTCAGGACCATACATAAGAGCAATTAGTAATATAGGAATCATACTACCAAATGTTATGCTTCCTCCTTGAGGAAAATGATATATTCTAAGCATTTTCAATATAGTAGCCAGTGCTAATGCTATACCTATTCGAGCAATTAATTGAGGAGTAAAATTTATTTTTTTTACTTTGGTTAATACTATAAGAATGATAACAAATCCTATTAATGTAGCAATAGATAGTGGATTAGAAAAAATAGTGTTTACATTTTTAGGCAAATTTTGATATAGATTAATGAATTGATTTGCCCAGTCATTAAAAATTTTCATAAAAAAAACCTCCTTTAATAGTGCCTAGGAGATTATTAACCAATTAAGTATAAAGTTTATAGTTATTTATAAAATATAAAAATAACGTCTCTTACTATTAAGAAAGTAAGATTAATATATAAAGATTACACTTCCCTACGCCAGAATTAACTGGATCAGGTTTTAAGGGTTTATGAAATATCAAATCTCAGCACAAGGCTCCCCTAGCACATTCTAAATATATTCTAAAGATTGTTTTATAAATAGTCAACTAAGTTATATGTATTATATTTGGTACTTTTATTAGCATGTGAGATATAATTTGATGAAACAGTACTTAATTGAATTTTTTGTCCATTTTTTGTTTTATATGATAAATTATTACATGGAACTATTGTATTAAAGTCATTTAATCCAACTATAACATCTTCTTTAAATGTTGAATCTATAATAAAACCTTTCATTTTTAACACCATCCTTATAAATATATTTTTTACTTTGGTGTAAATAAATATACATAATTAAAAATGATTTTTATTTTATGAAAGAGTTATAATATAATTCAAAAAAATAATAGACTAGTATATTTTTATACTTGAACTATTATTTTTTTGATTAAATCAATAAATATCATTATATATTATTTTAAATACTTCTAATGATTCTTCAATTTTGGGTTTTAAAAGTTTTTTCTTATTTTCATATTCAACCTTACCTTTTGGAGTCAAATGATATATCTTTTGGAATTTTTTATTAGGATCGTCCCATGCACCTAATATCAATTGTTCTTTTTCTAATTTTTTAAGTAGAGGATATATACCTCCAGTACTTGGTATCCATTTACCATTAGTTCTTATGCCTATTTGAGTTGAGATTTCATTACCATTAGTAGGCTTTAATGATAAAATATATAAAACATATATAGGCAATAAACCTTTAGTAAATACTTGACCAACAGCATCTTTTTCTTTTTTAACTTTTTTTAATTCAGAAACTTTATTTTTATATTCTTCATAAAGGCGCTTTTCTTCAGCACGTATATCTTTTATATTATAAAAGTCAAAATTAGACATTTTAATCTACCTTTTCAACAATAAATCCGAAAAGTCCTGGGCCAGTATGTACTCCAAGAGCAGGGCCTATACTATAACCTAGTTGGCAGTCTACTACATTATCTAAACTTTTTATATTTTCAAATAGACATTTTGCATCTTCTAGAGCATTTCCATCCATAATCCAGAATTTACACTTGTTATTTTCAGTATAAGATTTAGCTATTTTTAATAGTTTAGATAAAGCTTGTTTTTTTCCTCTAGCTTTAGAATAAGTTTGAAAACAGCCTTCTTTATCTATTGTTATAACAGGTTTTAAATTTAAAACCTCTGCAATAGTACCAGCAACTCTACCTATTCTACCACCTTTTTTTAGATATTCTAATGTATCTATAGTAAAGAAAATATCTGTGTTATCAGAAAAAGTTGGAATTGTTTTTACTATTTGATCAAAAGTTTTCCCTTCTTTAATAAGTTTTGCAGTTTCAAGAACAACGACACCTTCCGCCATACTTAATGATTTTGAATCATACACAAATGTAGTAATTTCATCAAAATTTTCACATGCTAATCTTATTGAATTATAAGTGCCAGAAAACTCGCTTGATAAAGTTATTATGATAGCATGAGTATATCCATCTCTAACAGCTTCATCAAGAATGTTGGTAAGTCTTTCAATACTTGGTAATGATGTCTTTGGAATCTCTGTAGGAAGTTTTTTATAAAGAAATTCTGGTGTTATTTCTAATTTATCATCATACTCCTTATCAGAGAAAATAATTTTAAAGGGTAATAATTTTATATTATATTTTTCTAAAAGTTCATTGCTTAAATCACAGGCACTATCAGTAATTAATGCTATTTTATTCATTAAATAAATCCTCCTAAAATAATTCTATAATTAATTATATCACTATTGATAACTATATCAATAGTGATATAGTTATCGATATAGATATAATGTATATAAATGTTATTTAATAATTCATTGATAAGATTACTTATAATAAGTCAAATTGTCTATAGCTATAAAAATTAACTAAATATAGAGATAATAAGATATATTAGCTAATAATTAAAATATAGTACTAATAAAATAAAAAATTAAAGGCATTGCTAAGGCATATTTAATAAAGTATAATAATACAGGATTAATAATGATACTATATATTGTGTTATGGAGGTAAGCAAAATGCTATATGTTGTAAAGAGAGATGGAAGAAAGGTAAAATTTAATGGTGGTAAGATATCTCAAGCCATTAAAGGTGCTGCGCTTGAAATAGGTGTAACATTAAAAGAAAGTCAAGTTTTGGATACTGTACAAAAGGTTATTGAATATGTTGAGGATGAAAAAAGTGAAAGAATTACAGTGGAAGAAATTCAAAATTTGGTTGAAAAAGCTTTAAAAGATGAAAATCATAAAGATATAGCGATTGCTTATTCGGCATACAGAAGAGAAAGAACAAGAGTAAGAGATATAAAATCAGATTTAATGAAAGCAATTGAGAAGATAGGAATAGAAACAGATAGAGATAATGCTAATGTAGGTAATAATTTTAGTTCTAAATTATTAAGAATAGCATCTGAATCTAATAAATGGCATAATTTATCTAATATGCCTAAATATTTATCTAAGGCTCATGAAACAGGGGATTTATATTATCATGATTTAGATAGTTATAATTTAACAACTAATTGTCTTCATATACCAACAAGAGAAATTCTAGAAAATGGATTTAATACTGGATATGGAACAATAAATGCACCTAAAAGAATAGAGACAGCAGCAGAATTATCATGTATTTTATTACAATCAACTCAAAATGATATGTTTGGAGGACAATCCCATCCAGATTTTGATAATGATCTAGGAATTTTTATTGAGCCAACTAGACAAGAAATAAAGGAAGAATTACAAGAATTAGAGATACCTGAAGATAAGATAGAATTTCTTTTAGAGAAAAGATTAAGAACTAGAATTCATCAAGCAATGCAAGGGGTGGTTTATAACCTTAATACAATGCATTCAAGAGCAGGATCACAAGTTCCGTTTAGTTCGGTTAATATAGGAATACCAAATAATAGAGATGCTGCATTAGTATGTGAAATATTCCTTCTAGAATATGAAAAAGGATTAGGAAAAGGAGAACAACCAATATTTCCTAATATAATTTTCAGAGTAAAAGATGGGGTTAATAGAGAAGAAAGTGACCCTTATTATTACTTATATAAACTAGCATGTAGAGTTGCAGCAAAAAGAATGAATCCAACATTTATGAATATAGATGCTGATTTTAATAAAGAATATTATGATAAAGGGTATGTTCCTGCTACAATGGGATGTAGAACATATCTTATGAAAAATGTAAATGGGGAGCCTGGTTGTAAAGGAAGAGGGAATATTGCACCAACTACAATTAATTTACCAAGAATAGCACTACAATCAAAAGGTGATATAGATAAATTTTATAAGATATTAGATTGTAGATTATCTTTAGCAAAAGATTCTTTAATGCATAGATACAATGTATTAAAACATTTGAAGGTTAAGGATTTACCATTTGTAGCAGGACAACATCTTATGGTTGGTGCTGAAGGTTTAACTGATGATGATTTTATTGAACCAATATTAAAGCAAGGTACATGGGGAATCGGGTTTATAGGCCTTGCTGAAACTTTAATTTCATTAGTTGGAAAGCACCATGGAGAAGATGAAGAGGCTAGAAAGCTAGGTTTAGATATCATAGGATATATTAGAGAATATTGTGATAGATTAACTGAGGAGTATGAATTAAATTGGAGTTGCTATGCAACACCAGCAGAAGGTCTATCAGGCAAGTTTATAAAACAGGATAAAAAGATTTTTGGAATAGTAAAAGGTGTAACAGATAAAGACTATTATACTAATAGTTATCATGTACCAGTTGGTTATAGTATATCTATTAAAGATAAAATTGATATAGAGGCACCATATCATAAAATTTGTAACGGTGGTCATATAAGCTATATAGAGGTAGATGACTCACCAAATGAAGAAACAATTATGGATATATTAAATTATGCATATAAAAATACTAATATCAGTTATATGGGAATAAATTTTCATATAAGATATTGTAGAGAATGTGGAACTTATCTTCATAATAATGAAATGAAATGTCCAACATGTGACAGTACAAATATTCAAGGAATATCAAGAGTTACAGGATATTTAAGTTTAGATGAAAGATTTGGTCCGGGTAAATATGAAGAGAGACATGATAGAATATCTCATACGGAGAAACATAAGAATAATTACTAAAAAAGCTAGGTATCATTAATATGATACCTATTTTTTTATGTATAGAAATTTATTATTGATTAGATATTGCAGTATATAATTCTTTATATGTAATAATATTATTATATTGTAAATATAATACTTATTATGCAATATCACAAAAAAAACTTGCAAATATTACTGAAATTTTGAATAAAAAGCCTTTATTAATAAAAACTTTGAAGGAATAGAGGGGGATTGTTGCAAAAATAATTAAAATATTATTCCATTATTAATATATATCGTGTATAATATAATAAATTATAACTATTAGGGCAGAATTAAGATAAAACAGCAATAAGTAATAAGAATATATAAATAAGGGGGATTAAAATGTCAGTTGAGGATTTAAATACTGGGAAAAAAATTACTATAGTAGATACAACTCTTAGAGATGGAGAACAAACAGCAGGCGTAGTTTTTGCTAATGCTGAAAAAGTTGCAATAGCTGAAATGTTAAGTGAATTAGGAGTTGATCAATTAGAAGTTGGAATACCTACAATGGGTGGAGATGAAAAAAAATCAATAAAAGAGATTGTAAAAAGGAATCTTAAATCTAGTATAATGGCTTGGAATAGGGCTGTTATTAGTGATATAGAAGAGTCTATTGATTGTGGTGTAGATTCTGTAGCAATATCAATATCAGTTTCAGATATACACATTGAACATAAGCTTAAAACCTCTAGAGCATGGGTTTTAGAAAATATGGTTAGATCTGTGGAATTTGCTAAGAAGAATGGATTATATGTATCAGTTAATGGAGAAGATGCATCAAGAGCAGATCAGGATTTTTTAGTAGAATTTATTGATGCTGCAAAACAAGCTGGTGCAGATAGATTTAGATATTGTGATACAGTAGGGATAATGGAACCTTTTAAAATTAAAGAGAAAATTAAATATATTCATGATAAAACAAATTTCAATATAGAGATGCATACTCATAACGATTTTGGTATGGCTACAGCTAATGCAATAGCTGGTATTGAAGGTGGTGCAACTCATGTAGGAGTAACTGTAAATGGATTAGGAGAAAGAGCAGGTAATGCTGCATTGGAAGAAGTATTAATGGCATTGATGCTTGTATATGGATATAAAGGTGATATTAATACTAAAATGTTTAGAGAAGTATCTGAATATGTATCAAGAGCATCAGGTAGAGAATTACCAAAATGGAAAGCTATAGTTGGAAGCAATATGTTCGCTCATGAATCTGGAATACATGCAGATGGAGCAATTAAAGATCCTAAAAATTATGAAGCTTTTGATCCATCAATAGTAGGTTTAGAAAGACAAATAGTTATTGGAAAACATTCAGGTAGAGCTGCTGTTGTAAATAAATTTGAAGAATATGGGATAGATCTTACAGATAAAGAAGCTTCAGGCATATTAGAATTAGTAAGATCTACATCTGTTACATTAAAGAGAAGTCTTTTTGATAAGGAGGTAGTTCAATTATATAAAGAATATAAGAGATTACTTAAAGATTAACTATCCAATGATATATGCTCTAATTAAGTTAATACATTTATAATTTTTATAGAAAACTATATTTTTAATTAACATCGTTTAGTTAGAAATATATATTGTGGGAGAGTAAGGAACTAATCTTTATGAAAATAATAAGCAATAGATTTAGGGGGAAAAATAAGTGAGAGATAACTTAGTTTATAAAATTTTAAAGAACCATATTGTAGAGGGAGAATTAAAGACTGGTGAACCAATTGCTTTAAAGATTGATAAGACCTTAACTCAAGATTCAACAGGAACAATGGCATATCTTCAATTAGAAGCTATGGGAATTGATAGAGTTAAAACAAAAAAGTCAGTGGCATTTATAGATCATAATATGTTACAACAAGGCTTTGAAAATGCAGATGATCATAAATTTATTCAAACTGTAGCATCAAAATATGGAGTATATTTTTCAAAACCAGGTAACGGAATATGTCATCAAATTTTCTTAGAAAGATTTGCAACACCTGGAGATACATTAATAGGATCAGATAGCCATACACCTACAGCCGGTGGAGTATGTATGCTTGCAATGGGAGCAGGTGGTCTTGATGTTGCTCTTGCAATGGGTGGTGGAGCTTATAATATTAATACTCCAAAGGTAATAAAGATTAATCTTATAGGAAAATTAAATAAAATGGTTTCGGCGAAAGATATTATTCTTGAAGTTTTAAGAGTATTAACTGTTAAAGGTGGAGTGGGAAAAGTATTTGAGTATGGTGGAGAGGGTGTAAAAACATTATCAGTACCAGAAAGAGCCACTATAACAAACATGGGAGCAGAACTAGGGGCTACAACTTCAATTTTTCCAAGTGATGAAAGAACATTAGAATTTTTAAAAGCTCAACAAAGAGAAGAAGATTGGATAGAGCTTAAACCTGATGAGGATGCATTTTATGATGAAGAAATTACTATTAATTTAAGTGAATTAACACCTCTTACAGCTAAACCACATAGCCCAGATAATGTAGCAAAGGTTAGTGAGGTTGATGATATTAAGGTAGATCAAGTATTTATAGGAAGTTGTACTAATTCTTCTTATGAGGATTTAATGAAAGTTGCTAAAATATTAAAAGGAAATAAAGTTCATCCAAATGTTAGTTTAGTAATTGGACCAGGTTCAAGACAAGTTATGGAGATGATAGCTAGAAATGGTGCTTTAGCAGATATTATAAGTTCAGGTGCCAGAATACTTGAAAACTCTTGTGGACCGTGTATTGGAATGGGGCAAGCACCAGGAACTAATGGTATTTCACTTAGAACTGTAAATAGAAATTTCTATGGCAGAAGTGGGACATTATCAGGTCAAATATATATAGTAAGTCCAGAGACTGCTGCTGTTTCTGCTATTAAAGGCATATTATCTGATCCAAGAGAAATGGAAGTAGATATAAAGATAGATATGCCTGATAAATTTTTAATAGATGATTCTATGATTTTAGAACCTGCTACAATGAATCAAGAAGTTGAGGTTGTTAGGGGTCCTAATATTAAGCCATTTCCAATAGGGAAAGAATTAAGCAACGAGATTAATGGAAAAGTATTAATAAAACTTGAGGATAATATCACAACAGATCATATTATGCCATCAAATTCTAAATTATTGCCATTTAGATCCAATATTCCATATCTTTCGGAATTCTGTTTTAATACAGTAGATACAGAATTCCCTAAAAGAGCTAAAGAGTATGGTGGTGGATTTATAGTAGCAGGTGAAAACTATGGTCAAGGTTCTAGTAGAGAACATGCGGCTTTAGCACCTTTATATTTAGGGATAAGAGCAGTTATTGCTAAATCATTTGCTAGAATTCATAAGGCTAATTTAATAAATAATGGAATATTACCATTAGAATTTAAAACTATAGAAGATTATGATAATATTGATTTAACAGATGATTTAAAAATTGAAAATATACAAAAATCATTAGATGAGGGAATAGTAAACATTAAAAATTTAACTAAAGGATATGAATTTAAAGTATTAGTAGAATTAACTAAGAAGGAAATAGAAGTTATTAAAGTCGGTGGAAGATTAAATTATGTAAAATTAAATATTTAGTTAGTATAATTAGAAAAATAGTACAGAATTTGTTTTAATATAAATTTTGTACTATTTTTTTATAAAAATATATTTTATATAGTCATTTATATAAAATAGGTCTTATATATGATAAAATATGGATATAAAACATATTTATTACAAAAATAAGGATATATCTATATAGGTTTATACATTATAATGAAAGATCTTAAATTAATATAAAATATTTTTAGGTAGGGGAATATATGAATAATAAAAAGAAAAATATTCTTAAGTTTGCATTCATAATTATAATAATTTTATTGTTAATAGTAAGTGGACTTTTAATATGTATAAAAGATGTGAAAAATTTATTAGTTCAGGGTGATAAAACAATTATTACAGGTGTCTCTAATAAAAATGCAGTAGTTATAAATGATAAAATAAATGAAACATTTGAATATATGAAATGTATAACTAATTGTTTTGAAAAAAGAAATATAGAAGATACATCTTCAATGTTAAATTTTTTAAAATTAGAAACTAAAATTAATTCTTTTTCTAAAATGGGAATCATAAATTCTAATGGTATTTTGAAGTCAACAGATGGTTTAAGTTTAAATTTATCAAATGAAGATTATTTTAAAAAAGCTATGAACGGAGAAACAACAGTATCTAAAGGTATATTTGATAATACAAGCGGTAAAATGATTTTTATATATGTTATGCCAATAAAAGATAATGAAGTTATCAAAGAGGCATTATATGCAACTGTATCTTGTGAAAAAATCCAAAATATATTGTTATCAACAGATGATTTTAATGGAAATATAGAATCATGTATAATTGATAAGTATGGAAATGTAATAGTAGAAGCAAAGGATTCTGAAAATTTATTAGAATGGGAAAATGTTTTTGAAAATCAAAAGGTCAATAAAATAGATAGTCAATATGAGAAGGAATTATATAATGCTAGAACTGATTTAGAATATGGAATAAATGGATGTAGATGTATAAAAATAAACAACATAAATCATATTTTCGCATATTCAAAAATAGATAATTTAAAAGATCATTATATATTAACAAAAGTGGAGTCATCGGTAATTAATAATAGAGAAAATCATATAAAACTTATGGTTGTTATTTTTGGAATATTTATATCAATAATATTTTTAGGGTTAATTTTTTATATACAAAGGTATAGAAATAAAAAAGAAAAATTAATAAAAGATATTGCATTCGTTGATAATATTACTGGTGGAAAAACATTAATGAAATTTAAAATAGATGTTAAAGAAAGATTATTAAATAGTAAAGATAAAGAATATGCTTTGGTTGAATTTGACATTTGTAAGTTTAAAATTATTAATGATATATGGGGATATAACACAGGAAACTTGTTACTAAAGCATATATCAGAAGTGTTAGAAAAGAAATTATCTAATAGAGATATATTTTGTAGAGCGAGAGATGATTTATTTATAGCATTATTAATATATAAAAATAATAATCAAATGTTAGAAAAAATTAAAAGATTAGATAAGGATATACGATATTTTGAAACAGAAACAAAAGAAATTCCTAACTTTAATTTATCTTATGGAGTATATGTTATAGATGGATTAGAAAATGATATAAATAAAATGATAGATAATGCATCATTTGCAAGAGAAATTTCTAAGAAAGACTGCAACCAAACAATAGCATTCTATGATAGTAATTTACAAAGCAAATTAATAGAACAAAAGCAAATCGAAGATATTATGTATAATGCTTTAAATAATAATGAATTTGAAGTATATTTACAACCGAAATATGATATAAATTTAGAAATTTGTGTTGGCGCAGAGGCACTTGTTAGATGGAATAATCCGGGAAAAGGAATAATAAGTCCTGTGAATTTTATTCCTTTATTTGAGAAAAATGGATTTATAGTTAATTTAGATATGTTTATTTTTGAACAAGTTTGTGTAAGGTTAAATGAATGGAAAAAAAGAGAGGTTAAATTAGTCCCTATATCAGTAAATATATCTAGAGTAAATCTAAAGAATGTTGAATATTTTATCAAAAATATTAAATTTATATTTAATAAATATGATATACCACCTAATTTAATAGAAATAGAAATTACAGAAAGTGCAATCTTTGATGATTATAATAATATAATGCAAGCATTATCTAAACTACAAAAAATAGGATTTAGTATTTCATTAGATGATTTTGGAACAGGACTTTCTTCGCTTAATATCTTAAAAGATTTGCCTATTGATATAATAAAACTTGATAGAGAGTTTTTGAATAGTAAAGACAGTTCAAAAAAAGGAGAAATAGTTATATCGAATATAGTTAGGATGGTTAATGAGTTAGACTTAACTGTAATTTGTGAAGGTGTAGAAACTTATGAACAAGCTGAATTTTTAAGTAGAGTAGGATGCAGTAGGGCTCAAGGGTATTTATACGCAAAACCAATGCCTATAAAAGATTTTGAAGAAAGTGAACTATTATTTAAAGAAGTTACAGTCAAAAAGTAATGATAAAGTAAGTTTGTTTATTTTATATCTAATATAAGCTAATCTTATAAGAATGTTATAAAATGTACTAATTTAAATTTTATAACATTCTTATTTTAGCTTATAATTAAAAATATAAAGTTAGGTATATTCAAAAAATGATATACCCATATGTTCATCTATTTAAGCTATTATTTTACATAGCTTATCAAACATTTTTATTATTTATCATACTTTAAATGAAGGTTGATATTATTTTAAATTATAGGTTTATTATATATAACAAATTAAGAGGAAGTGATTTTGTTTTGAAAAAAACTATAAGATTATCAGGCATTGCTTATGAAAGTTTAGTAAATGGTCCAGGAATGAGAAGAGTATTTTTTTCTCAAGGCTGTAAACATAATTGTAAAGGATGTTTTAACCCTGATACTCATGATTTTAATGGAGGAGAAGAAAAAGATATAGATTTATTAATACAAGATGTATTAGATAATCCAATGATCAAAGGAATAACATTTAGTGGAGGAGATCCTTTTGAAAGAGCAGAAGAATTTTCATATATGGCAAAGGAATTCAAAAAGAATAATAAAAATATATGGTGTTATACAGGATATACTTTTGAATACATAATAGAAAATTTAGAATTAAGAAATGGTTGGAAAGAATTAATAAGTAATATAGATGTTTTAGTAGATGGAAAATTCGAGGAAGATAAAAAGGAGGATGGTTTAAAGTTTAGAGGTTCATCAAATCAAAGAATAATAGATGTAAAAGAAAGTCTTAAATGTGGATATATAGTAGGGTTTAATTTATAAAGAAAAACTCTCTACATTATAAGTAGAGAGTTTTCTTTGTAAATAAATAATTTATCTTTAGAATAGCTTATAGGCACTATTCTAAATTAAGGGGACTAATGATTATTATGATATTGTGGCTACATTCATATTATGGACAAGCGAAAAAATTTTATACATACTTATTAAAAAAATTTATTTTTAATAAGTTTTATAATAAAGATAGATTTTTAGTTAGTTTATAAAAGTAATATAAAATTAAAGAATAATTTATATTAAAAATAAGTTTATAATAGTAGATATAAATAAATTTCTTAATATATTATTTTAGTTATAAATAGTATGTAAATAAGATTTTTATAATATTAGATATTAAATAGGAGGGGTATTAATGAGATATATTAAAAATATATCAGCTTTAATTGCATTAACTTTGATTATAAATTTAAGTATAGTATTTTCTAATGTAAGTGCAAATGAAGTAGATTCAAATGAGTGGAAACTTGTATGGAGTGATGAATTTAATGATAGAAATGTAAATACTTCGAATTGGACATATGACATAGATGGTCATGGATGGGGGAATAATGAGCTTCAATATTATACAGACAGAGAAGAAAATGCACGGATTGAAGATGGTAATCTTGTTATTCAAGCTAAAAAAGAAGACTTCAATGGAAGTAAATATACTTCTGCACGATTAAAATCAGAGGGATTACAAGAATTTACTTATGGAAAAATAGAAGCAAGAATTAAACTTCCATCAGATAAAGGTCTATGGCCTGCTTTTTGGATGTTAGGAGCAAATATGTCTTCTGTTAAATGGCCTAATTGCGGTGAAATAGATATTATGGAACATGTAAATACTGAAAATAAAATTTATGGAACTCTTCATTGGAATGATAAAGGAGCACAGTCTTTTGGTAATAAATTTGAAGTTGATGTAACAGAGTATCATACTTATTCAATTGAGTGGAATCCAAATACTATTAAGTGGTTTGTAGATGGTGTACAATATGAAGAATTAAGTATTGCAAATAATATTACTGGTAATGATGAATTCCATAAACCATTTTTTATATTATTAAATTTAGCTGTTGGTGGAAATTGGCCACAAGATCCAGATTTATCTACAAATTTTCCAGCTAAAATGTATGTAGATTATGTCCGTGTTTATAAAAATGTAAATGATAATTTAATAGAACATAAAACAAGAAATGGATGGTTTAAAGATAAAAAAAATCAATGTCAGTATTATTTAGATGATAATTCAACTCCAGTTAAAGGATGGGTATATAATAATAATAATTGGTATTACTTAGATAATGAATGCAAAATGAGAACAGGTTGGATTAACCCTAATACAGACTGGTATTATTTAAATGATTCAGGAGAGATGCAAACTGGATGGCAAAAATGTGATGGAAAATTGTATTATTTTGATAATAACGGAGCTATGTTAAAAAATACAATTATTCAAGGACGTAAATTAGGAACTGATGGAAATGTTATTGAATAATATTTATAAATTAAAAATATTTTAATAGGTAGGCATTAAAGTCTAAGTGAATGAATATAATATATCACTTAGACTTTAATGTTTTTTTATTATAAAGTGAATATTGATATATATATTTAAATATGTTATCGTATACTTGAGTAATCGGTTAACCTAAATATAAAAGGAGTATTAAGATGACACCAACTATAAAAGATGTAGCAAAATTATCCAATGTATCTGTTGCTACAGTATCAAGAATTTTAAATAATCTTGGAGGATATTCTGAAGAAACTAGAATACAAGTTCTAAAAGTAGTTAACGAAATTGGATATAAAAGAAATGCAATTGCAAGATCACTGTCAACAAATACGACTAGAACTATAGGAGTAATTATACCAGATGTATCTACAAATTTTGATGGAGAAATTATTCGTGGAATAGAAGATTCAGCACGTAATAATAATTATAGTGTTATACTTTGTAATACAGGTTCAGAAGGTATTAGGACTTTGGAATATTTAAGAATAGTAGAAGAAAGAAAGTTAGATGCTGTCATCATTGTAAGTATACAAATACTAGATGAATATTATAAAGTTTTAAATAAAATGAATATTCCATATATATTAATTTCAACAAAGTCATTTAATTATGATATGCCTTATATAAAAGTAGATGATATATCAGCATCATATGCTGCAACTAAATATTTATTAGATAGAGGACATAAAAATATAGCTATGATTAGTGGCACAAAGAAAGATCCTATAGCAGGATGGCCAAGAGTTCAAGGATACATAAATGCACTTTTAGACTATGGAATAAAGTTAGATGACGAACTTATTGTATATGGAGATTTTTCTTATAAAAGTGGTATTGAATGCATGAATATTTTGTTAAATAAAAAAAAGAAATTTACGGCTATATTTGTAGCAAGTGATGATATGGCAGTAGGAGTTTTAAATGTAGCATATAGAGAAAGTATTAGAATACCAGAAGATCTATCGGTTATTGGATATGATAATACTAAGATTGCGATAATGTCCATACCACCATTAACAACATTATCACAACCATTATATGAAATGGGATGTAAAGCATTCAATGAAATTTTAAATATGTTAAATGGAAAAGAGTCTAAAAGGGAAATAATTATGCAGCATAATATTGTTGAAAGAGAAACAGTAAAATGGTTAAAATAAAAACCATTTTATTTTTCAGATTTACGTAAACGGTTAACCTAATACATAGTTTATTTATTTTAAATAAAAGGAGACGATTTTATGAAAAAAAATTGGTGGAAAGAAAGCGTAGTGTATCAAATTTATCCAAGAAGTTTTAAGGATAGTAATGGGGATGGCATCGGAGATATAAGAGGAATTATAGAGAAGTTAGATTATCTAAAAGAATTGGGTATAGATGTAATTTGGCTGTCTCCTGTATATAAGTCACCTAATGATGATAATGGATATGATATAAGTGATTATAAAGACATAATGACAGAGTTTGGTACTATGAATGACTTTAACGATTTACTTAAGTCAGCTCATGAAAAAGAAATTAAAATAATGATGGATTTAGTTGTCAATCATACATCAGATGAACATCAATGGTTTATGGAAAGTAGAAAATCAGAAAATAATAAATATAGAGATTATTATATATGGAAAAAAGGCAAAGATAATGAACCACCAAATAATTGGGTCTCTTGTTTTAGTGGATCAGCATGGCAATATGATGAAACTACAGATATGTATTATTTACATTTATTTTCTAAAAAGCAACCAGATTTAAATTGGGAAAATGAAGATTTGAGAAATGAAGTGTATTCTATGATGCAATGGTGGCTAGATAAAGGAATAGATGGGTTTAGAATGGATGTTATTAATTTCATTTCTAAAGATCAAGAATTTCCTGATGGAGAAAACGGAGACTTTAGTAAATATTCTATGAATGGACCTAGAATACATGAATTTTTACAAGAAATGAATAAAAATGTTTTAAAAGATAGAAATTTAATAACTGTTGGTGAAATGCCTGGAGTAAGTATTGAAGAAGCTAAATTATATACAGGGGAAGAGCGAAATGAGCTTAATATGGTCTTTCAATTTGAACATACTGATATAGGGAATGGAGAGTATGGAAAATGGCATAAGCATTCATTTAAATTAACAGATTTAAAAACAATATTATCTAAATGGCAAAATGGATTAGATAAGGAGGGATGGAATAGTCTTTATTGGAATAATCACGATCAACCAAGAGTTGTTTCAAGATTTGGTGATGATAAAAAGTATTGGAAAGAATCTGCTAAAATGCTAGCTACATGTCTTCATATGATGAGAGGAACTCCTTATATTTATCAAGGTGAAGAAATTGGAATGACTAATGTGAAGTTTGAAAGTTTAGATGATTATAAAGATATAGAGATTAAAAATGCATATAATGATTTAGTTATTGAAAAAGGACGATCTCATAATGAAATGATGGAAGGAATATACGATAGGGGTAGAGATAATGCACGTACACCAATTCAATGGGATAATACTGATAATGCAGGATTTACAACAGGAAAGCCTTGGCTAAAAGTTAATCCAAACTATAAACATATAAATGTAAAAAGCCAACTGGAAGATAAAGATTCAATTTTTAATTATTATAAAAAATTGATACAAATAAGAAAAAACAATAAAATAGTTGTTTATGGAAACTATGAATTAATATTAGAAGATAGTGAAGAAATTTATTCATATGTAAGAAATTTTGAAAAAGAGAAATTATTAGTTATATGTAATTTTTCACAAAATAATATTAATTTTAAACTTCCAAAGGATATCCAATCAAAATATAAAGAACTTTTGATATCTAATTATGATAATTGCAGTGAAGTAAGTTTAGAAAACTTTAATTTAAGGCCTTATGAATGTAGAGTATATCTTATTTAATAAATATACATCTTATTCTGGGATCTATTTCTAAAATAAGATGTGGTTTAAGTAAAGATTTTAAATAATAGGAGGTGAAAACTATTTTTTATAATAAAAACTTATAAAAAATAGTGAAATAATGAAATATAAAAAAATTATTATTACCTGTTTGACAATTTGTTTATTATCAATTTCATTTACTGGATGTACTAAAAAAGATACAAATAGTGCAGATGGAAGGGAAAGAGTAGAAGTTTTTTTAAGCAAAGCAGAAGCTATAGGAACATTTAAAAACTTAGAGGCTAAATTTGAAGAAGAAAATCCCAATATTGATATAGTAATTAGTTCACCAGCACAAGCAATAACTGTATTAAAAACTCGATTAGTTAAAAATGATGTTCCTGATATATTAACAATAGCTGGTGAAATGAATTATGGAGATTTTGTAGATGCTGGTATTTTAGAAGATTTATCAAATCAAAAGCAAATTATAGATAGAGTTCAACCAGCATATATTAATGTCTTAAAAAGTTTAGAGTTTGAACCTAATAATACTTTATGTGGAATACCTTATGCATGTAATGCAGGGGGAGTAGTTTATAATAAAGATATTTTTGAAAAACTAAATTTAAAAATTCCTACTACATGGGATGAATTTTTAAATACGGCAGAAAAAATAAAGCAATCAGGAATAACACCATTTTGTTTTACTCTTAAAGATGCATGGACATCAATGCCAGCATGGAATGCTATAACTGCTAATACTGAATCAGATGATTTTTTTAATAAACGTAAAAATAATCAAGTCACATTTAAAGAAGAATATAAACCAGTAGCTGAAAAGATAAGTAAGTTAATAGATTATGGTCATAATGATAACTTTGGAATCGGATACAATGATGGTAATGTAGCTTTTGCTCAAGGAAATATTGCAATGATGATACAAGGAAACTGGGTTATTCCGGAGATTTTAAAGATAAATCCAGAAAGTAATCTAGGTATGTTTGTACTTCCAGCAAATAATGATCCAACAAAAAATAATGTTGTTTCTGGTATCGATTTATTATTTTCAGTACCAAAAGATTCAAAACATAAAGAATCAGCAATGAAATTCTTAGAATTTATGACTAGAAGTGATAGTGTTGCTCAATATTCAAAAGAACAATTTGCAATACCAGCAATCAAAGATATGTATCAAGAAGATAAAACAGTACAAGATTTAAAGCCATATTTTAAAAATGGAATGGTTAAAGATTTTCCAGATCACCATTATCCATCATCAATGCAAGTTGCTGATTTAGCACAAGCCTATTTATTTGATAAAGATATTAATAAATTATTAAATGCTTTAGATGATAGATGGAATAGAACAGTACAATAAGTAGTTTATAGGGGTGAAAATCATGAAAGAGAAAAAAAGAGTTTTCTTATTAATGTCAATACCAGCAGTAATTCTATTTTTTATTTTCCACACATTACCGTTATTAAAAGGTATTTCGTATAGTTTTACAAATTGGAGAGGATTTGGGACTTTTAAATTTGTTGGGTTAAAAAATTATTTAGGAATCTTTACTGATGAAAGAATAATCAACTCTTATATGTTTACGTTTAAATTTGCATTGGTGTCAACTATTATGGTAAACATAATAAGTCTAATTTTAGCAGTAGGATTAAATTCTAAAATAAAATTTAAAAACACATTAAGAGGAATATATTTTATACCTAATATTTTAGGTGGATTAATAGTAGGATATATTTTTAATTATATTTTTACTTTTATTTTAACAAACGTAGGACAAGCAATTGGAAGTGAGATATTAAGTAAAAGTATTTTGGGTAATCCTAATTTGGCTTGGATAGGTGTTGTTATTGTTGCATCATGGCAAGCTATTGCATTTAACACTATTATATATATATCAGGCCTTCAAACAATACCTAGTGATGTATATGAAGCAAGTGCGATTGATGGAGCAAGTAAATGGATTCAATTCAAGAGGATAACGTTTCCATTATTGGCACCGTTCTTTACTATAAATATGGTATTAGCTATGAAAAACTTTTTAAATGTATTTGATCAAATAATATCACTTACAGGTGGAGGACCTTCAGGCTCAACTGAATCTATAGCAGTATTAATATATAAAGCTGGATTTGATGGTAGTCAATTTGGATATCAATCAGCCAATTCAGTAATTTATTTTATAGTTGTAGTTGCTATATCAGTATTACAACTAAGAATCCTTGAGAGAAGGGAGATGCAATTATAATGTTAACATTATCAAATAAATCTAAAAAAAATAATAGATATAAAGACGAAAAGACAAATTGGATTGTGACAATATTAATGATATTAGGTACTTTAACAATTTTATTTCCGTTATTAGTAACAATACTTATTGCATTAAAGTCACCACAAGATATGATGAATGGTGTTTTATCAATACCAAAGATATTACATTTTGAAAATTTCTCTAAGGCTATAAAGATGACAAACTTTTTTAATGCTTTGAAAAATAGTTTAATTATAACAGTTATAACAGTTATATTAACACTTATTACAAATTCAATGGTTGGATATGCAATAGCAAGAAATATGAATAAAAAATCATATAAAGCAATGTATTATTATTTTTTAAGTGCAATGTTTGTACCTTTCCCTATTATAATGCTACCACTTGTAAAACAAGTTAGTGTTTGGAGAATGGATAATATAATAGGACTAATACTTTTATATACAATATATGGTCTGTCTTCTAATATATTTTTATATGTGGGTTTTCTAAAATCTATTCCAATAGAATTAGAAGAAGCGGCATTAATGGATGGGGCTAGTACATGGCAAGTATTTTATAGAATAATATTTCCAATGCTAAAGCCAATACATGCAACAGTAGCAATTCTAACAGCACTATGGTGCTGGAATGATGTTATGTTACCACTTGTAATATTAAGTAATCCTGATTTTGCTACTATTCCATTAGTTCAATTTATATTCCAATCACAATTTGGAACAGACTATAACTTAGCATTTGCATCATACTTATTAGCATTAATACCTATATTAGTATTCTACTTATTTGCTCAAAAAGGTATTATTAATGGTGTTACTAAAGGTGCAATAAAATAATTAATAAATAAAGTTAAATTAAAAGCCGAACTATTATTTAATTAAAAGTTCGGCTTTTTTATATAATAAATTTTTCTAGAATTCAGATGTTCCAGGAGTTCTTGGGAATGGTATTACGTCTCTTATATTTGTCATACCTGTGATATACATAATTAATCTTTCGAATCCTAAACCAAATCCAGCATGTTTAGTTTCACCGTATTTTCTTAATTCTAAATACCACCAATAATCTTCTTTTTTAAGGCCTAACTCAGCCATTCTAGCTTCTAATACATCTAATCTTTCTTCTCTTTGGCTACCACCAATGATTTCACCGATACCTGGTACTAAAAGGTCAGTTGCAGCAACGGTTTTATTATCATCATTCATTCTCATATAGAATGCTTTGATATCTTTAGGATAATCTGTTACAAATAATGGTTTCTTAAAGTGTTCTTCAGTAAGATATCTTTCATGTTCAGTTTGTAAATCAATACCCCAAGATACAGGATAATCAAATTCTTTATCACATTTTTCTAATATTTCAACAGCTTCTGTATAAGTAACTTTAGCAAAGTCTGATGAAACAACATGATTTAATCTTTCTAATAATCCTTTATCAACAAATGAATTAAAGAATTGTAATTCTTCTGGACATTCATCCATAACATATTTTATAACATATTTAAGCATTGCTTCTGCAAGTTCCATATCATCTTGTAGATCAGCGAAAGCTATTTCAGGCTCTATCATCCAGAATTCAGCTGCATGTCTTGTAGTATTAGAATTTTCAGCTCTGAATGTAGGTCCAAATGTATATATATTTCTGAATGCTAATGCGAAACATTCAGCATTTAATTGACCAGAAACAGTAAGGTTAGTTTCTTTACCAAAGAAGTCTTTTGTGTAATCAACATCTCCTTCTTTAGTTAATTCAGGAGCTTTAGGATCAAGAGTAGTTACTCTAAACATTTCTCCAGCACCTTCACAGTCACTACCTGTGATTATTGGAGTATGAGTGTAAACAAAGTTTTGTTCTTGGAAGAATTTATGTATTGCAAAGGCTGCAACTGAACGTACTCTAAATGTTGCAGAGAATGCATTACTTCTTGGTCTTAAATGTGCAATTGATCTTAAATATTCAAAAGTATGTCTTTTCTTTTGAAGAGGATAATCTGAATTAGACATTCCTTCAATAATTACTTCTTTAGCTTGAATTTCAAATGGTTGTTTTGCATCTGGTGTAGCAACTAATGTACCTACAACTGAAATTGAAGAACTTATAGGTAATTTTGATATTTCTTTAAAGTTTCCTAATTTATCATCAAAAACTACTTGAATGTTTTTAAAGAAAGAACCATCATTTATTTCAATAAATCCGAAAGCATTAGATGCTCTTAATGTTCTTATCCATCCTGAGACTGTTATTTCTTTTGATAAAAATTGATCAGTTTCTCTATAAATTTTTTTGATTAAAACTACATTTTTCATTTATAATTAACCTCCATAATTTAAGTTAGGTACATTCAATTTTTTCATGTACCTTATTAGTTATTTAAAATACTAATTAAATTTATTTTAAATAACTTTAAATATAAAAAAACTTCCATCCCATATAATGGGACGAAAGTATTGTTTCGTGGTACCACCCAAATTGTCATAAGATTTATTTATCATATGACCTCTTTGTATAAAGCACAACATTTGCTTTATATAATCTCTAACGGGTTAAATCCGTCTAAGCCTACTAATTTAACAATTTTCGGTTAGAAACTCAGAGATGTTCTTCAGAATAGACTTCGTACAAGGCTTACACCATCCCTCATTCGCTAAAACTACATTCTAGACTTACTCTTCTCATCATAGTATGTTTTAAATATTATATTGTGTATAATTTTACAGTATTTATCTAACAAATGCAATAAGCGACATTCAAAAATAATAGACTATTATGTTAATTTAGTATTGAATATTTCTAAATTTTATTCTAATCCTTTTTCAAAACTTTGAATTAATCTTGAAGGAAAATTTAATATGGTCATATCTTGAACTATTTTTTTATATTCATAAGGCAGTTCCTTAATTTGCACTTTAACTTCACTTTCTTTGGTAATATCTAATATACAATAAGTAAGATTAGGTCGTCCTATTTTAGGTTTACCGATACTGCCGCAATTTATGTAAGTTTTATTACCAAAGTTTTTTATTGATGGAATATGAGTATGAGCACAAACTAAGATATTTTGTTCTATAGAACTCATTATATCCGCAGTATTTTCACTATCTTCAAATAAGTATTCATTAAGCTTATTTGGACTCCCATGAACAAATAGAATTTTTTTATCATGAATATCTAAAGAGAGTGAAGTAGGTAAATTACTTAAAAAGTATTTATTTTGTTCTCTAAGTTCATTAAAAGTCCAAGGTAAAGAAAAACTATTTATGTCTGTTTCTCTTATATAAGAATACTCATTATCAACAACAGAGGTATCATAATTCCCTCTTAAGCAAAGAATATTTCGTCTTTTAATCATTGCTACTACTTCATTTGGATTAGGACCATAACCTACTAAATCGCCTAAACAAATTATAATATCTACTTTTTCATTATCAATGTCTTGCAATGCTCTAATAAGTGAATAAATGTTTCCGTGAATATCTGAAATTACTGCTATCTTCATAAGTAGTCCTCCTAATATTAATTTATATATATTATAGCATCTAATGTTATTTTTATATGTAAAGTTATATAATAAATATATAAGTTTCAATAAATTTTGTTTATTTATATAAATTATGGAATATTTATAAGTTATATAAATTACCAGGAAAGTAAGGGACTTATATAGAAAAGTTATAATATATGTTTCTAAATAGATATTATAATATAATTAGAAAACATATATGAAGCATTTTAAATAAGGCATATTCAGAAATAATAGAGTAAAATTTATATATATTTTAACTATTATTTTAATCTATATGCTTAAGTTAGGAGAGAAATTAATGAAAAACAGTAGAGTACTAAAAGTAATTGAAGAAATGGAATTACAAGGTCTTTCACAAATTATTGTTACATCACCAGCATCAATATATTATCTTACTGGGAAATGGATAGAAGCAGGCGAAAGAATGGTAGCACTTTATTTAACTTCTTCTGGAAATCATAAGTTAATAGTTAATAAACTTTTCCCTGTAGAGAATAATTTAGGGATAGATATTGTTTGGTATACAGATAGTGATGATTCTGTTGAAATATTAAGCAAAATATTAGAAAATAACAAAATTTTAGGAATAGATAAAGATTGGAGTGCAAAATTCTTAATAAGATTAATGGAACTTAATGTAGTGAAAGGATTTGTAAATTCATCTCCAATAATAGATAGTTTAAGAATGATTAAAGATGCTGAAGAAATTGATCTTATGAGAAAATCATCACAAATAAATGATAGGGTTATGTTAAAGCTTCAATCAGAACTTAAAGAAGGAATGACTGAAAAATATGCCCAAAGATTATTAGCTGAAATATATGAACAAGAAGGAGCTAGTGATTTTTCATTTACTCCTATAATAGCCTTTGATACTAATGGAGCAGATCCTCATAGTAATTGCGGGGATACAAAACTTAAAAAAGGTGATACAGTGGTTTTAGATATAGGGGGATTATATAACCATTATTGTTCTGATATGACTAGAACTGTATTCTTTGGAGAAGAACCAAACAATCATAAAAAAGAAATATACGAAATAGTTAAACAAGCAAATTTAAATGGAATTAAAAAAGTAAAAGATGGAGTTAAATTTTCAGAAATAGATTCAGCAGCAAGAAGTTATATAGAATCAAAAGGTTATGGTGAATTTTTTACTCACAGAACAGGACACAGCATAGGATTAGAAACTCATGATAAAGGTGATGTAAGTTCAATAAATCATGATGAAGTAAAGGCTGGAATGATATTTTCAATTGAACCAGGAATATATTTAAAGGATGATATAGGAGTTAGGATAGAAGACTTGGTATTAGTTACTAAAGATGGAGCAGAAATATTAAATGCAGTAACAAAAGATCTTATAGTTATTTAATAAGACATATTCAAAAAAATAATAGACCAGTATGTCCGTTCATTTAATCTATTATTTTATTTCATGTGTCTAAGATATAGTAAATAAAAAAGGATTACCTCAAAGACATAAGAATGTTTTGAGATAGTCCTTTTTGTTATTTTAATGTATTAAGAAATTTTTCTCCAACAATAACAACATCCCCAGCACCAACTGTAAGAAGTAAATCATTAGATTCAGTATTTTCTTTTACGTATGTTAATGCTTCATCATGTGAATGTACATTAGTACATTTTACGCCTTTAGCTCTTAATGCATCACCAAGTTCATTAGAAGAGACTAATCCAGTATCTTTCTCACGAGCAGCATAAATATCCATTAATACAACTTCATCAGCATCAAAGAAAGCATCTGTAAATTCACTAAATAAAGTTTTAGTTCTAGTGTATGTGTGAGGTTGGAATACGCAGAAAGTTTTGTTATGAGGAATTTTTTTAGCTGTATTTAAAGTTGCTTTTATTTCTACAGGGTGATGTGCATAATCATCAATAATAGTAACTCCATCTACAGTCCCTTTGTATTCAAATCTTTTATGAGCACCCTTACATTCTAATAAACCAGCAATTATATCTTTAGTATCAACTTTAAATATAAGTGATACACAAATTGCAGAAAGAGCATTTAATATGTTATGATCTCCTGGATTGTTTAATGTTACATTAAACAATTTAGTGTCATTTTTATAGACATCAAAAGAAGCACAACCTTTTTCATTAAAAGTTATATTTTGGGGAATAACATCGGCATCTTTAAATCCATAACTTAAAGTATTACAGTTAGCTTTGTTTAAAATTTCTCTTACTCTTGAATCACCAGTATATCCAATTAGATAACCATCTTTAGGAATAAGTTTTGAAAATTGTAGAAAAGTTTCTGTTATTTCATCTATATCTTTATAATAATCTAAATGATCTGCATCTATATTTAAGATAACACCAACATAAGGGAAAAATTTTAAAAATGAACGTTTATATTCGCAAGCTTCTGTAATAAAGAAGTCACTATTACCTATTCTAAAATTTCCACCTATAGCATCCATTTCTCCACCAACTAAAATTGTTGGATCTAAGTTTGATTTTAGTGTGATATTAGATAACATAGAAGTACAAGTCGTTTTTCCATGAGCACCAGAAATAGCTACATTATATTTATGTCCTTTCATTATAGTTCCTAAAAACTCTGCTCTATCCATTAACTCTATATTTTGTTCTTTGGCGTATATAAGTTCAGGATTACTTTCAGGAATAGCAGCTGTGTATACCACTAAATCAACATTTTTTATGTTATTTTTATCATGTCCTATGTAAATTTCAGCACCTGAAAGCGCTAATTTTTTAGTTATTTTTGATTCTTTGAAATCAGATCCCGACACTTTAAAGCCACTATTTAATAATACAGCAGCAAGACCGCTCATACTAATTCCGCCAATACCTATAAAGTGTACCTTCTTATCTTTATCTTCTATAAAATTGAAAGACAAAATATCAACCCCTTTTTATTAATCTCATTATATTTTATTTAAGATTTATAAATTTAAATAAAATATGGATACTTATTATATAATTATATACATTTTTCTGAAATTGAACCATAAAAAATAATTACTTAAATATTCTATGTGATTTTTATATATATGTGAAGAGTTTTTATAATATGGCAGTTTTATAAGTAAAAAACATTGCTATTGAGTGAAATTTAGAATAAAATATGAATGTTAACATAGATTAACTTGAAAATAATTCGGAAAATAATGTGTGTAGGTGATTTTATTGGAAAAATTAAGTAGGAATAACAGGGTGGTTGCCATAACCAAAATATTAATGGAAAATCCAAACAAAATAGTAGGATTAAATAAATTTTCAGAATTACTGAATGCAGCAAAATCTACACTAAGTGAAGATATAGTTATAGTAAGAGAAGTATTAGAAAAACTTAATATGGGAAAAATAGAAACAATTTCTGGAGTAGCTGGAGGAATAAAATATATTCCTAAAATAGGAGAAGATAAGGCAAGAGAATTTGCACTAGAACTATGCAATCTTTTAAAAGATGATGGTAGAGTTATACCAGGTAATATAATATATATGACAGATTTAATGTATAATCCAGAAATAATTAGTACAGCAGGAGTTATGTTATCTTCATGTTTCCAAGAAGCAAATGTAGATTACGTTATAACTGTAGAGACTAAGGGAATACCTTTAGCTTATGAAGTGGCTAGGAATTTAGGTGTACAATTAGTAATTGCAAGAAGAGATAGTCAAGTTACAGAAGGTACTACTGTTAGTATAAATTATGTTTCTGGAAGTAGTGGAAGACTACAACAAATGTCTCTTTCAAAAAAATCAATGAAGGCAAAAAGTAGATGCATTTTTATTGATGATTTTATGAAAGCTGGCGGAACTGCACTTGGAATTAAAGAATTATTAAGAGAGTTTGAAAGTGAATTAGTTGGTATTGGAGTCTTAGTAGATAATACAGAGTTTAATAAAAAGCTAGTTGATGAATATGTTTCTATAGTAGAGCTAAAAGTTGTTGATAAGGGATCAATAATGGAAGTATGTCCTTCTAAGACATTTGCATAATATACAATGATAAAAAAGTATATTCATAAATTTTCTGAAAGTTTATGAAATATAAAAAAGGAATTTAGAAATTTATGGAGAATTTACTATCTATATAAGTATTTTTAATGCAACTGGAGGTGTACTAAGATGCAAATCACAGACGTTAGAGTTAGAAAAATATCTTCAGAGGGAAAAATGAAAGGCATAGTTTCTGTTACTTTTGATAATGAATTTGTTGTACATGATATTAAAGTTATAGAAGGCCAAAATGGTTTATTTATAGCTATGCCTAGCAGAAAAACACCAAATGGAGAATTTAAGGACATAGCTCATCCTATAAGCATGGAAGCAAGAGAAAAGATTCAATCTGAGATTTTAAATGCTTATGAAAAAGCAATTTCAGAGCAAGGGTTAGAAGGGTAAAATTGATTATTAAAAAATGAGAGGAAGAATAAATACTTCCTTTTATTTTTTTTTCAAAAATATGGTTATATTAAGTTTTAAACATTTACATAGCTTGAAATAAAAGATTCTTTCAAATATAATTAATTAGGGTGCGATGCGCATAGTATGAATAAAAGATTAGAAAATTATTATTTAAAAATAATAAATAATTTGAATGAGGTGGTATGTTAATGTATAAATGTGCCTTAGTTTTGGCTGCAGGACAGGGAAAGAGAATAAAATCTGATATACCTAAAGTATTACATAAAGTATGTGGTAAAGAGATGGTTATTCATGTAATAGATACAATAAGAAAAGCAGGAATTGATGATGTAAATGTAATTGTAGGAAACGGAGCTGAACTTGTAAAAGAGAGAACACAAATAAAAAATATAGAGTATTCGCTTCAATCCGAACAATTAGGAACAGGTCATGCGGTACAATGTGCCTCAGAATTTTTAAAGGGTAAACAAGGTATAGTAGCAGTTTTTACTGGAGATACTCCTTTAATAAAAGAATCCACTATTAAAAATTTAGTAGAAAGTCATATAGAAAATAATAACTCAGCTACTATTTTAACTTCTATAGTTGAAGACCCAACAGGTTATGGAAGAATCATTAGAAATGGAAATGAAGTTTTAAAAATTGTAGAACATAAAGATTGTAATGAAGAAGAATTAAAAGTTAATGAAATGAATGCAGCAATATATTGTTTTGATATTGAATCATTATGTGAGTCTTTAGGTAAACTAAATAATAATAATAAACAAGGTGAGTATTATCTTACTGATGTTATAGAAATTTTAAAATCCCAAGGAAAAACAATTGGAGCATTTGTAACTGATTTTGAAGAAACAATAGGTGTAAATTCTAGAGTTCAATTAGCTGAAGCAGAAGAAATACTTAAAAATAGAATAAATCTTAAACATATGGAAAATGGTGTAACACTAATAGATCCTAAAACAACTTATATAGGTATAGATGTGGAAATAGGAAAAGATACAATAATATATCCTAATAATATATTAGAAGGTTGCACAGTTATAGGAAATAACTGTATTATTTATCAAAACTCTAGAATAAAAGATAGTACTATAGGTAATGAAGTAGATATCCAATCTTCTGTAATTTTAGATAGTAGTATTGGAGATAACACAACTGTAGGTCCATTTGCTTATTTAAGACCTGAAACAAAGGTTGGTAAAAAAGCTAGAATAGGAGACTTTGTTGAAATAAAGAAATCAACTATTGGAGATGGAACTAAAGTATCTCATTTAACTTATATAGGAGATGCTGAAGTTGGTAAAGAATGTAACTTTGGATGTGGCACAGTAGTTGTAAACTATGATGGTAAAAATAAATATAAAACTATTATTGGTGATCATAGCTTTATTGGTTGTAACACTAATTTAGTTTCCCCAGTAGAGGTAGAAGACAATACATATATTGCAGCTGGTTCTACTATTACTAATGATGTAAAAGAAGGAGATCTTGCTGTAGCAAGAGCAAAACAAAAAAATATTAAAGGTTGGGTAGATAAAAAAGGATTAAAAAAATAAATTTTTAATTGTAAATAGGTTAAAACTTTAAGGAGGTCTTCATAATCATGATAACTCATGGAAAAAACATAAAGATTTTTACCGGAAATTCTCATCCTAAATTAGCCCAAGATATAGCTGATATATTAGGAGTGCAGGTTGGAAAGTCTAAAGTATCAACTTTTAGTGATGGAGAAATATCTGTTGATATTAATGAAACTGTTAGAGGTACTGATGTGTTTATAGTTCAATCGACAAGTTCGCCTGTTAATAATAATTTGATGGAATTATTAATTATGATTGATGCATTTAAAAGGGCATCAGCTGGTAGGATAACAGCTGTTGTTCCTTATTATGGATATGCAAGGCAAGACAGAAAGGCTAAATCAAGAGATCCAATTACGGCTAAATTGGTTGCAGATTTATTAACAGCAGCAGGAGCACATAGAATTTTAACAATGGATTTACATGCTCCACAAATTCAGGGCTATTTTAATATTCCTGTAGATCATCTATTAGGAGCACCAATATTAGCAAAATATTTTATTTCTAAAGGATTGGCTGAACAAGATGATATAGTTGTAGTATCACCTGATTTAGGAAGTGTAACTAGGGCAAGGAATTTTGCGGATAATCTACATGCACCAATAGCAATTATAGATAAAAGAAGACCTAAGGCAAATGTTTCTGAAATTATGAATATTATTGGAGAAGTTAAGGATAAAAGATGTATCTTAATTGACGATATGATTGATACTGCAGGAACCATAACAAATGCAGCAAATGCACTTAAAGAATTAGGTGCTGAAAATGTTTATGCTTGTTGCACTCATGGAGTTTTATCAGGTCCAGCATTTGATAGAATAAACAATTCAGCAATTGAAGAATTAGTAATGTTAAATACTATTCAGTTAAATCAAGAAATGGAAAAAGTTAAAATTACATCATTATCAGTTGCTCCATTGTTTGCAGAGGCAATAAAAAGGATTTATGATGACCAACCAATAAGCAAATTATTTGAAGTTTAATAAAATGAATATAGATGATAAACCTCCTATAGTTTTTACTATAGGAGGTTTGTTAGATTTATCAAATCAGTTAATTATAACTTTGAGTTAAGTAGAAATCTAAAAGAGGGTATATATTATGGATAATTTTATAGAAAGAATTTTAATGGTAGATAGTGACAAATCTAATAATGAGATAGTAAGTACATATTTAAAAAGCTCAGGATACAAAACTAAATCTACTTTAACAGGAGAAGAATTTAAAAAAAGTTTTTTAGAATATAATCCTCAAATGATTTTATTAAATTTAATTATAAAAGATATAGATGGAACAGTACTTTTAAAATGGATAAGAACTAAAAGCAGTATACCAATAATAATAGTTACAGAAGAGGAAAGAGTATTTAATAAGGTATTAGCCCTAAATTTGGGCGCAGACGATTATATATTAAAGCCATTTGAACTAGAAGAATTATTAGCAAGAATAAATGCGGTTTCAAGAAGATATTGTAAAGGTAATTTTGAAACTGAAAAAAAATCAGTAGATAATCTAATAATAAATGATTATTCTTATGAAGTAATTTGCAATGGAAAAAATATAAAATTACCACCGAAAGAATTTAAATTATTAAATTTTTTAATAGATAATCCAAATAAAATATATACGAGAAAACAACTGCTTTCTGAAATATGGAGAGATGAGTATATAGGTGATATTAGAACAATTGATGTTCATATTAAAAGATTAAGAAAAAGAATAGGAAAAAGTGAAAAATGGGAGATAAAGACTATATGGGGAGTCGGATATAAGTTTCAGATAAACTAACAAGCAATATAAATATAATTTAAAAATAAAAAAATTTATTTTTAGTATAATAATAGGATAGAATTAAATTACATATGTTAAATAAAGGAGAGTTTATATGTTTTTGATAGTAGGACTTGGAAATCCAGGTAAGGAATATAATAATACAAGACATAATATTGGATTTGAAGTTATTGATAATATTGCCAAAGAGTATAATATTGAAATAAATAGGCAAAAATTTAAAGGTATGTATGGTGAAGGATTTATAGATAATAATAAAGTTATTTTATTAAAGCCTACAACATATATGAACTTGAGTGGAGAAAGTATTAGAGAAATTTGTAATTTTTATAAGATAGATAATGAAAATATTTTAGTTATATATGATGATATAAGCTTAGATTTAGGAAGATTAAGAATAAGAGAAAAAGGAAGTGCAGGAGGTCATAATGGAATAAAAAGTATAATCGCTAATTTATCAACGGATATATTTCCTAGAATAAAAGTAGGGGTAGGACAACCTAATGTTAACTTAGTTAATTATGTTTTAGGTAAGTTTACAAAAGAAGAAAATGAAATCTTAGAAGAAAGTATAGAAGCAACTATACAAGCAGTTAGAGAAGTTGTTAGTGTAGATCTTAAATCTGCAATGAATAAATTTAATGGGTTTAAACCTAATAAAAGTATTTAAGGATGGTGCATACAATGAGATTAAGAGGGTTAATAGACCCCTTAGAAAATAGTCTTGAGTTACAGAATATACTAAAGTATATTGATAAAGAAAGATACCCCATAGGAATTTATGGAGTATCTGAATCAGGTAGGGGATACATGATTGATAGCATTTTTGAGAATGTTGATAAATCTATGGTTATTATTACTCAAAATGATATGGAAGCAAAAAATCTTTATGAGGATTTAATATTATATACAAATGATGTATATTATTTTCCAGTTAAAGAAACTGTTTTTTATAATATAGATGCTATATCTGGAGACTTAAGATGGGAAAGATTAAAAGTAATAAATAAAATATTGGATAATAAAAAGAAAATAATAATAACTTCAATAGATGCTTTTGCAGTAAACTATGTACCACATAAGTTATTTCTTGATTACAATATAAGTATAAAACAGGGCAAGGAAATAAATATTGATACTATATCTTCTAAGTTAGTTGAATGTGGATATGAGAGAGTTGATATAGTTGAGGGAAAAGGTCAATTTGCAGTAAGAGGTGGAATACTTGATGTATTCCCAACGGGTTCAACTTATCCTTATAGAGTTGAACTTTTTGGTGATGAAATAGAATCTATAAGGACTTTCAATGTAGAATCACAAAGAAGTATTGATAAGATAAAGTCTTTTAATATATTTCCGGCTAAAGAAATTATAGTTTCTAAAGATTCTATGCAACTGGCAAAAGAAAGAATGTTAGATGAATTTAATAAAATTGTATTATCAGATAAACAAAAAGAAAGAATTAATAAATTAGAAAAAGTAGTTAATTCTAATATAGAATCACTTGAAGAAACTTTAACTTTTGAAACAATTGATAGTTACTTACCTTATTTCTATCAAGAAACAGAAACTTTTTTTGATTATTTTAAAGATTATTTATTTATAATGGATGATGTTCAAAGATGTAAAGGAAAGATAGATTCTTTATATTTAGAATTTGTAGAAAGTTTTACTGTTTTCCTTGAAAGAGGAGATATTCTTCCGGGACAACAAAAATTATTAGTAGAAAAAGAAATCGTTTTAGAAAAATTTGAATTAAATAGAGTATTATTTCTTGAAGCATTTAGTAAAAAAGTAGATTTTTTAAACCCAATAGAAAGCGTTGAGGTAGTACAATCAACTCTTAGTAATTATCAAGGACAATTAGAGTTATTGATAAATGATATTTTAGAGAAAAAGGCAAAAGGATATAAAACATTAATATTAGCAGGTACTAGAGCTAGAGGAGAAAGACTTGTAGAAACATTAAGAGAAAGAGATGTTGAAAGTCTTTATAAAGAGAATATAGACGAAATTCAATTTGGGGAAGTTGTTATAACATTTGGAAATCAATTAAAGGGGTTTGAATATCCTGAATATAAAATATGTGTTATATCTGATAAAGAAGTATTTGGAGAAGCTAAAAGACGATTAAAAAATAGGAATAAAAAAAAGAAAGGTATTTCTAAAATAAAGAGTTTTAATGAATTAAAACCAGGAGATTACGTAGTTCATGTAAATCATGGTATAGGAGTATACAAAGGTATCAAACAAATTGAAGTGGCTGGACATAAAAGAGATTACTTAGATATTGTTTATGATAAAGGTGATAAACTTTATGTACCTGTAGAACAACTTGATTTAATTCAAAAATATATAGGAAGTGAAGGTAAAAATCCTAAAGTTACTAAGCTTGGAGGCAATGAATGGCAGAAAGCGAAAGCGAAAGTTAAAAAATCAATTAATGATATTGCAGAAGATTTAATAAAGCTTTATGCAACTAGAGCTACACTTAAAGGTCATAAATTTAGTAAAGATACTCAATGGCAAAGACAGTTTGAAGATGAATTTCCATTTGAAGAAACTCCAGATCAAATCACCTCTTTAGAGGAGATAAAAAAAGATATGCAATCTGATAAAGCTATGGACAGATTATTATGTGGAGATGTGGGATATGGAAAAACAGAAGTTGCTTTAAGAGCAGCATTTAAATGTGTTATGGATGGAAAACAAGTTGCTTTTTTAGTTCCAACTACTATTCTAGCAGAACAGCATTATAAAAATATGAAAAAGAGATTTTCAGATTTTCCTATAAAAATAGATATGATTAGTAGATTTAGAACAGCTAAACAACAAAAAGCTACTATGCAGAGTTTAAAAGAAGGGAATATTGATATTTTAGTAGGGACTCATAGATTAGTATCTAAAGATATTCAGTTTAAGGATTTAGGATTACTTATAGTTGATGAGGAACAAAGATTTGGAGTAGCTCAAAAAGAAAAAATTAAAAATTTAAAGAAAAATGTTGATGTATTAGCATTAAGTGCAACTCCTATTCCAAGAACTTTGCATATGTCATTAACAGGCGTAAGAGATATATCTGTTATAGAAACGCCACCAGAAGAGAGATATCCAATACAGACATATGTAGTAGAGCAAAATGATCAACTTATTAGAGATGCAATACTTAGAGAAATAGGTAGAAATGGTCAAGTTTATTTTGTATATAATAGAGTTGAAGATATTGATAGAATGGCTAAATATGTTCAGGGGTTAGTTCCAGAAAGTAAAGTTACTGTTGCACATGGACAAATGACTGAACGACAATTAGAAAAAGAAATGATCAGTTTTATGGAGCAAGAATCTAATGTTTTAGTTTGTACCACAATAATAGAAACAGGAATAGATATTCAAAATGTAAACACAATAATAATATATGATTCTGATAAGATGGGATTATCTCAATTATATCAATTAAGGGGAAGAGTAGGACGTTCTAATAGAATTGCATATGCTTATTTATTGTATACAAAGGATAAAATTTTAACTGAAGTGGCAGAAAAAAGACTTAAAGCATTGAAAGATTTTACAGAACTTGGTTCGGGATTTAAAATAGCTATGAGAGATTTAGAAATTAGAGGGGCCGGTAATATGATGGGATCTTCTCAACATGGTCATATGGCTTCAGTTGGATATGATTTATATTGCAGAATGCTTGAAGATACAGTTAAGCTAATAAAGGGTGAAATAACTAAAGAACCTATTGAGACAACTGTAGAAATTAAAGTGGATGCATTTATATCAGAAAATTATATTGAAGATGAAATTCAAAAAATAGAAATATATAAAAAAATAGCCGCTATTGAAAATATAGATGATTATAATGATATAAAAGAAGAATTAGAAGATAGATATTCTAAAATTCCAGAACCTGTTTATAATCTTATGGATATAGCTTACATTAAGAGTATGGCAAAATTATTGTTCATAGAGGAAATTAAAGAAACTCCAAAAGAAATAATATTTAGATTTGCATATGGAGAAGATGATTATAAACGAATATTTAAATTACTAATAGGAAATTATAAAGATAGTATCATGTTGAAATTTGGATCTCAACCATATTTTTCTTTTAGGTTAAATGATATAAAAAAAGAAAATATGCTAGAATTTTTGAAAGAAATTCTAAATATGGTAATGATAAAGGAGGCGTAGAATAAGTTAAAATAAAATAGTAAGAAATACTTAATATTGTAATAAAAAAGTAATATAAATGGTTTGAATTGTAAAAATAATATTGTTATACTAATATTATGTTTTTATAAGAAAAATTTAGAAAAAAGTGAGGGGAAAATTTTGAGAAATATAAAGAAAATTGTTGCATCAATAATGATTGCTACATTTGCTTTTTCAGCAGTAGGTTGCAAAATGATTGAAAAAACACCTGAAGCTATACAAAAAACAGTGCTTGCAACAGTAGGTAAAGAAAAAGTAACACAAGGTGATTTAGATAAAGATTTAAAATCAATTACAGAATCTTTAAAACAAAGATATGGTGAGAATTATGCTGAAAATCCAGATATAAAAGATCAACTTCAAGAGTTAAAGAAGCAATATTTAAATGCAATTGTAAATGAAAAAGTTGTATTGCAAAAGGCAGAAGAATTGAAATTAAAGCCAGATGAAGATACTTTAAATAAAGAAGTAGATAGTGCTATTCAATATTATAAAGATGTATATAAAACAGATGAACAATTTACAGCATTTTTACAACAAAATGACTTTACAGAAGATTCATTTAAAGAATATCAAAAAAATCAAGTTATAGTTAGATATGTACAACAAGATATAGTAAAAGATATAGAAGTTACAGATGGAGATATAGAAACATATTATAATGAAAATAAAGAGAAATATACAGAAGGTGCTGGTGCAATAGTATCTCATATTTTAGTAGCTGATGAAAATGATGCTAAAGAAGTTAAATCTAAATTAGATAAAGGAGAAGATTTTGCAGCGTTAGCTTCTCAATATTCTACAGATACAGGAACAAAAGATAATGGAGGTTCTCTTGGTTTTATAGAATATTCATCAACTAAATATGTTAAAGAGTTTATGGATGGATTTAAAGATTTAAAAGATGGTGAAATTTCTGCACCTATAAAGTCACAATATGGATACCATATAATTAAGGTTACTGGAGTTAAGACATCAGATGCAGTAACACCATTAGAGGATGTTAAAGAAGAAATTAGATCAGAATTATTACAACAAAAGCAAAAAGAAGCTTTTAACTCTAAGGTAGAAGAATGGAAAAAAGATATTAAAGTTAAGATTAATGACAATAAATTAAAATAAGAATTTATAAGTTTTACCTCTGGGTATAGAATAAAAATCTATATATACCCAGAGGTATTTTTTTATAAAAAAGTAATCCCTAAAAATAATATCTTATATAAAAATTGACTATAAGTGTATAAAATTTCTAACAATTCAAATAATAATAATGCAACTAATTTAATAAAGTTTTAAAGGAGGTTAAATAATCAATGAAGGCAACAGGTATTGTTAGAAGAATTGACGATTTAGGAAGAGTAGTAATTCCAAAAGAAATAAGGAGAACTTTAAGAATACGAGAAGGAGATCCACTTGAAATATTTACTGATAGAGAAGGAGGCGTAATCTTAAAAAAATATTCTCCTATAGGGGAATTAACAGATTTTTCAAAGGAATATGCGGAAAGTCTACAACAAGCTATAGGACATATAGTTTTAATTGCAGATAAAGATGCGTTTATATCAGTTAGTGGTACACCTAAAAAAGATTATCTTGAAAGAAAAATAAGTTCAGAATTAGAAAAAATAATGGATGATAGAAAAACAATTCTTTTAGATAAAGCTTCAAATAAGGTAATACCATTACATAATGACGATGATGAGGCTAATTATGTAAGCCAAGTTATTTCGCCTATATTAGCAGAAGGCGATGCAATTGGAACAGTAATTATTCTATCTAAAGAGGATGGTAAGGATTTAGGAGAAGTTGAATTAAAACTTGCAGAGACTGCAGCAACATTCTTAGGAAAACAAATGGAACAATAAATATACATAAATATATTTTACTATATTAATTATTAATTTTTAAATATAGTGAAAATAGAGTCATAATACCTTCAAATTTACAATAAAAATTATTAGTATAATGTAACTTTGGAGGTATTTTATGAAAAAGCAATCCTTAATAAAAGGAAGTTTAATTCTTGGAATAGCAGGAATATTAACAAGATTTTTAGGATTATTTTTTAGATGGCCATTAATAATGTTAATAGGAGATGAAGGCATAGGATATTATCAAATGTCATATCCTTTATATATGTTTTTTGTTGCAATGGCATCAGGCATTCCTGTTGCCATTTCAAAAATGATCTCAGAGAATAATGCAGTTAATGATATTAATGGTAGTTTTGAAGTAATGAAGGAATCAGCAATATTGATGTCTATTTTAGGGACAGGCACAACATGTGCATTATTTTTCTTTGCAAAACCAATAATAAGTTTTTTGAAATGGGATTTTAAAGCATATTACTCACTCATAGGAATTTCTTTTGCTCCTATTATAATATCATTTATAACAATATTTAGAGGTTTTTTTCAG
The DNA here is from genome assembly GCF_019431045.1 of Clostridium weizhouense. Classification (GTDB taxonomy): domain Bacteria; phylum Bacillota; class Clostridia; order Clostridiales; family Clostridiaceae; genus Clostridium; species Clostridium weizhouense. The sequence continues at coordinate 146,779 of NZ_JAHXPT010000011.1, forward strand.
GGATTACAAAACATGTCACCATCAGCTGTTTCGCAAGTAATAGAGCAAATCGGTAGAATTATATTTGGAGTAGGATTAGCTGTGTTTTTTTTACCTAAAGGAATAGAGTATTCAGCAGGAGGTGCAGCTTTTGGTGCAACAGCTGGAGCTGTATTAGCTGGAATATATTTATATAAAAAATATATAAATATAAAAAAAGATTATGGCATTAAAAAAGTAAAAACTAATCCTGAAGTTTTAAATAATATATTAAAAATAGCAATTCCAATATCTTTAGGAGCAACAGTAGGAACTATTATGGGTTTAATAGATTCAATTGTAGTTCCACAAAAACTTTTACAAGCTGGTTTTAGTAGCATGCAGAGTACTGTTTTATATGCTCAATTAACAGGAAAAGCATCTGTGATTGTTAATGTACCATTGACATTATCAATGGCATTATGTACATCATTAATTCCAATTATCGCAGAAAACTTTATATTGAAAAATCATTTAGAAGTAAAAAGAAAAATTAATGTTTCTATGAAATTATCTGCTGTAATAGCTATACCATGTATGTTTGGAATTTTCTTTTTAGCAGAGCCTATAATGAGATTTATATTTCCAGGTAAATTTGAAGGATTTGAGATTTTGAAGTATTTATCATTATCAATCCCATTTATAATAATAACTCAAACAACTACATCAATATTACAGGGAACAGGAAATTATATTATTCCAGTAATTAATCTGTTTATTGCATGTTTAGTTAAAATAATATTAACATGGACATTGGTACCGATAAAATCTATAAATATTTATGGTGCTGTTATTGCTAGTATAAGTGCATATTTTGTTTCAAGTATTCTAAATTTATTATTAATGAAATTCAGATTGAAAATTAAGTTGAATTTATATCAAATATTAATAAAACCGGCCTATGCTTCAACATTAATGATGTTATTAGTATTAATGAGCTATAATTATATTTACAAAAGTACAACGAGCAATGGGGTATCTTGCTTAGTATCTATATTTTTAGGTATTATAGTATATATAATATTAATAATGTTATTTAAAGTATTTAAAATTGAAGAAATAAAGAGTAGATTTAGAAGAAACTAAAAAGGAGAGTCTAAATGATTAAAATAGTGGGATTAGGTCCGGGAGCGAAAGAAGCTTTAACAGTAGGCTGTATAAATGAATTAGAAAACTGTAAAAATATTTTTTTAAGAACAGAAAAGCATCCAACAGTGGAATATTTAAATGATAAGGGAATAGAATTTAATACTTACGATTATGTTTACGAAAGTAAAGAAAGCTTTGATGAAGTATATTTAAATATAGCACAAGATTTAATTAAAAAGCATAATGAATTAGGTAATTTAGTTTATTCAGTACCAGGACATCCGTTGGTGGCTGAAAAATCTGTATTTAATTTAATATCTTTATGTAAAGAGAATGGTATAGAATACAAAGTTATTCCAGCAGTAAGTTTTATTGATGCAATGATGGAAAGTTTATCAATAGATCCAATAGAAGGTTTAAAAGTTATAGATGCATTTGATATAAATAATCAAATTTTAGATAAAAGAATAGGAACAATCATTACTCAAGTATACAATCAATTAATTGCATCTGAAGTAAAATTAAAGTTATTACAGCAATATAATGATGAAACAGAAATTTATTATGTAAGAGCAGCAGGAATAATTGGAGAAGAAAATATAAGAAAAATTCCATTGTATGAATTAGATATGCAAGAAGATATAGATTATTTAACATCAATATATATACCTAAAGATATAAATAATAAAAAAGATTTTTATGATCTTTTGGAAATAATAGAAACATTAAGAGGAGAAAATGGCTGTCCGTGGGATAAGGAACAAACTCATAATTCTATAAAGAATGCATTGGTAGAGGAAAGTTATGAGGTGATTGACGCTATAGATAATGAAGATGACAATTCATTAATAGAAGAATTGGGAGATGTATTATTACATGTTGTTTTTCATGCATCTATTGGTAAAGAAGAAGGATATTTTAATATAAATGATGTTATTGAAGCAATTTGTAATAAAATGATATACAGACACCCCCATGTTTTTAATAATACAGAAGAAACTATTAGTTCAACTGGAGATCTTATTATAAAGTGGGATGAACTAAAGAAATCAGAAAAGGGATATTCTTCATTAACTGATGAAATGAATGGAATAGCAAAAGCATTACCATCTCTTTTAAGAGCAAATAAGGTTCAAAAAAAGGCTAAAAAAGTTGGATTTGATTGGAATAATGTTAATGATGCAATAAAAAAAGTTGAAGAAGAATTAAAAGAAGTAATAAATGCATATACTATTAATAATATGGAAAACATAAAAGAAGAAATCGGAGATTTATTATTTTCGTGTGTTAATGTTGCAAGATTCTTTAATATAGATGAAGAATTAGCATTAAATGCAACAACAGATAAATTCATTAAAAGATTTTCATATATTGAGAAAAAGGCAGGTGAGATGAAGCTTAAATTAGAAGACATGTCTTTAGAAGATATGGATAAACTTTGGGAAGAAGCAAAAAAACTAGATAAATAAGCATTAAAATAAAGGAATTATCCAGTTATTGAAGAATAGTTAATAAGGAACTATATTACAAAAATTATTTATAACTACTAATGTTAGTACAAAGAGACTATTTTTCTATAGACTACCAGGCTAAGAGGTTATATAATAAAGAAGTGTAATTTAGTACATATATGAATAGTTAAAACTAAATGTTATAACTTGATTTTAAGGAGGATGTAATTGTGAATAAAGCAGAATTAATAACTAGCATGGCTGAAAAAAGTAAATTAACTAAAAAAGATGCTGAATTAGCATTAAAAGCTTTTATTGAAAGTGTTGAAGATGCATTAGAGTGTGGAGAAAAAGTTCAATTAGTTGGATTTGGAACTTTTGAAACAAGAGAAAGAGCAGCTAGAGAAGGAAGAAATCCTAGAACTAAGGAACCAATAAAGATTCCTGCAACAACAGTTCCAGTATTTAAAGCTGGAAAAGAGTTCAAAGACAAGGTTAATAATAAATAGTAAATTATATGAACCCGGGATTTCTCGGGTTCTTTTAATAAAGGAGTAATATGAGGCTAGATAAATATTTAAAAGTTTCAAGAATTATAAAAAGAAGAACAGTTGCTAAAGAAGTATGTGAAAGCGGACGTGTATCAATAAATGATAAAGTTGCTAAACCATCAACTGATATAAAAGAAGATGATATAATCCAAATTACTTTTGCAAACAGAATATTAAAAGCTAAAATAGTAAATATTAAAGAACATGTTAAAAAAGAAGATGCAAAAGAAATGTATATAATTCTTGAAGGAGAAGAAGATAAAGAGTAGCCTTATTAATTTTAAAAGGCTACTTTTGTTATAGTTAAGGCACATTCAAAAAAATAATAGACCAGTATGATCCTCTATTTTGTGTGATGCTGCGTCAGTAAATTTAGCTAATAGCTGGCTATTAACTAAATTTACTTCCTTGTCTGACACAAAATATACAACGCCTTTGATCTATTATTTAATTTTATCTGCCTAACGTAATAATCTTTAATTTTTAAACAATGAATAAAGATAAATTTGTATTCATATATTGTATAAGAATAATATGTGGAGGAAATTTTTTATGGAGAAGAAAATAGAAAATAAAATTAATGATAAAAATTCAAGTTTATCTTTAGAAAATAGGGAAAAACTAGTTCTAAGTGGAGTTATAGAAGTTATAAGTTTTGATAGCCAAAAAATAGATTTAACTACAGAGTTAGGGAATCTAAGTATAAAAGGGCAAGAGCTTAAAATGAATAAACTAGACGTTAAAAATGGAGATGTTATTATTAATGGAAATATAGATTCTATGATTTATAGTGGAAAAGAAGTAAAAAAGAGTAAAGAAAGTATAATAAATAGATTGTTTAAATAGAAAGGTAGGTAAAATTAATGCCATTATCTTTAAATATGCAATTTAATCTTATTCTTTATAGTTCAATAGCTGGATTTATAACAGGCTTATTATTTGACATATATAGAGGTATAAGAGGATTAAATTCAATAAAAGTAATTACAATTATTGAAGATATATTATTTTGGGTACTTACAGCTTTAATCATTTTTACTTTTTTATTATATACAAACTATGCATTTTTAACTCCTTATGTCTATATTTTTATAATTATAGCACTCCTCATTTATCTAAGACTATTTAGTAAATACTTTTATTCACTTGAGAAATTACTAATAAAAAAAGTAAATACCATTATCAGAATAGTATTTAAAAACATAATATATCCTATTAAAATAATTTTTAGTAAAGTAATGGATAAAAGCAAATAGCTTAAAAAAAATTACTTGAATAATACTTATAGAGTGTTTACAATATATATAAGAGAATTTGAGAAAATAGAGGTTCTATGGATGAGGAAGTTAACATTTAGAAACTTAATAATCATTGGGTTAGCTAGCATATTTATTTTTAGTTATATAAGACAACAAGTAACTATGAGTAGAATTAAACAACAACTAAATGAAAAACAGACTATTCTTGATGAACTGACTAAAAAAAATGAACGTCTTCAAGATGAAGTTGAAAAGATTAATACTACTTCAAATGAATATGTTGAAAAGTTAGCAAGAGAAAGACTGGGAATGATTAAACCAGGAGAAAAAGTAGTTAATAGTGAAGAACAACAATCAAATTCTGAAAAATAGTTTTTTATTATAATCATATATATTTTTATATTTTAAGGAGGAATCTTTTAAACATGACCTTAGAGGCAGGAAACATATTAGAGGGCACAGTAATAAACATTACAAACTTTGGAGCTTTTATTGAGGTGGAAGGCAAAACTGGATTGGTACACATTTCAGAAGTTGCAGACTCTTATGTGAAAGATATCAGAGAACATCTTAAGGAACAAGATAAAGTTAAAGTTAAAGTTATCTCAATTGATGATAACGGTAAAATTAGTCTTTCAATTAAACAAGCAAATGTTCAAAGAAAATCAGTTAAACCTGTAGAAATTGACTGGAATAATGATAAGAAAAAAAATGGTGCAGGAAATTTCGAAGATATTATGTCTAGATTTTTAAAAGATAGTGAAGAAAGAATGCAAGATGTAAAGAAACATCAAGAATTTAAAGGTAAAGGCGGCAAAAAAGGCTGCTAATACTTTAGACGTTATATATAATTAACATATAAATAAAACAAGGATTACTAATATTTTTAGTAATCCTTGTTTTATTTGAAGATTGGGGGATTTTAAAAGTTTAAACCCTGATTAAGTCGAAGATAATATATTTTAAAATAAAAAAATAAAAAAAATATCAAAAAATTGTTGACAGTGTAGAAAGTATACAGTATAATAAATTTTGTCGTTGGAAATAATTCAACTGGCTTGCCGAAGTGGCGGAACTGGCAGACGCACAGGACTTAAAATCCTGCGGTGGTTAAACACCGTACCGGTTCGATTCCGGTCTTCGGCACCAAAGTAATATCGCGGGGTGGAGCAGTTGGTAGCTCGTCGGGCTCATAACCCGAAGGTCGTAGGTTCAAGTCCTGCCTCCGCAACCATAAAAATTTGGCGGAATAGCTCAGCTGGCTAGAGCATTCGGTTCATACCCGAAGTGTCGTAGGTTCAAGTCCTATTTCCGCTACCATATGCTTGCCGAAGTGGCGGAACTGGCAGACGCACAGGACTTAAAATCCTGCGGTGGTTAAACACCGTACCGGTTCGATTCCGGTCTTCGGCACCAAAGACTTAAGCTTTTAGCTTAAGTCTTTTTTGCGTAAAAAAATCATATATATTCAATAGTTTATAAATTATGAAAAAATAAATCTCTATAAATTTTTATAATGTATATTTTAACGACAAATTATTTTATAAAAATAATTATTAATAATTTATATTATAAATAAAAATAATATTATAAAACTTAGAAATATCAAGTGATTAGATAGTAAAAAATACAAAAAATATTTTTAAACAAAAAGGTAAAAAATGGTAAAAGATGTCCTACGAAAAAATAATGTAATGATATTTTATGACATGAATCTTAAAGTTATGGTGTTATAATTTAATTACATTATTTGGAAAAAAGGGGGAGAGGACATGCAATATGAATTAAATGTAAATTCATATAAAAAAACAGAGGGAACTAATAAAACGAAAAAAAACGTTTTTATAAAGACAGAATCTGTAAGGTTAGTATTTATATTAATGGGAGGCATATTATTATCTAGAGTAACTTTGCTATTAAGTCAAAATAATGCTACTGGAATTGCTCCTTTTGGTATAGCGTATTTAATAGCTATTGGAATGAAAAATAATAGAATTAAAACATTAATTGCTACATTAGGAGTTGGGATTGGATATTTTACAATAAATTCAACATTAGTTAATGGATTTTCTTATATAATAGCAATAGGAATGTTAACGATTTATTATGAGATATTAAATAGAAGTGAAAAAAAGAAAAAGACTATTATAAGTTTTAGTATTACTTTTTTGAGTTTTTTAATATATGGATTTTTGTTTAACAAATATGATATTGGAGTAAATAGTACATTATCATTATTATATACTATAGCTGTAGTGCCGATATATTATATTATAAGATATTCAATATCTTGCTTGGAAGAAATTAATACTAATTACTTTTTTGCTTCAGAAGAAATTGTTAGTATTGCGATATTGTTTTGTTTATTTGTTGCTGGAGTAGGAAGTATATCTATACAAGATTATTCAATGAAAAATATTTTAGCACTAATAGTAGTTTTGATTATTGCATATATAGGTGGGGCAGCATACGGAGCTACAATGGGTGTAGTGATGGGAATAATATTAGGTTGTTCTTCAGAAAATATGATAAGTGCTATAGGATTTTATTCGATTGGCGGTTTGATAGTAGGAATATTTAAGGATACAGGAAAAATATTTTCAGTTCTTGCTGGTATAATAATGTATTTTGCGTTAGGTTTATACTCTGAGAGCATAACTTTAAAGATGATAGTTGAAGTTTCAGCATCATCATTAATATTTTTGTGTATACCGAAAAATATTTATAAAGATATAGAGGTTGAAATAAATACTGAAAGGAAAAGAGAAAATATAAATCAACTTCATTTAAATGCATTGAAAGAGGAGTTTTCTTTTAAATTAAGAGATTTAACTCAAGTGTTAAATCAAGTATCTAAAACTTTAGATGATGTAGATACTAATAAAAACTTACTAATAAAAAATAAAAGTAGTGCTTTGGTTGAGCGTTTAGCTGATAGGGTGTGTATAAATTGTGAAAAAAAGAACTCATGTTGGAAAAGAGATTTTAATAATACATATCATTCTTTTCAAGGTTTAATAAAAAGTTGTGAAGAAAATAATGTACTTTTATCAAAATCTCTGGAAACAACTTGTGTGAAGGGCTTTACATTGTTAAAAAATGCAGAAGATATTGTTAATAATAATATAATTGATACAAATATAAAAGAAAAATTAACAGAAGGGAGACAATTAGTATCATCGCATATAAATAATATTGCAATTAAGTTAGAAAATGTTTTAGATGAATTTAAAAGAGAGGTGACTATTTGTGAAGATTTGGAGAGAATAATAAAAAGGGGGTTGAACAAAAATTCTATTGAATACAGTGATATTTTTTGTTATACGGATAAAAATGGTAGAGTGAAAGTTAAACTAACAATAAAAAAATCTGAAGGGGCTGATTATTGTACAAAAAATTTAGTGCCAATTTTAAGTGATATTATGAGAATTCCTGTATGTATTGCAGAAGAGGCTTGTAATATTAATCAAGAAAGTCAAACTTGTACTATATTAATAGAAGAGATGCCAAGATATAATGTTATTTCTTATGCTGCAAGAGCGCCTAAAAATGGTGAAACACAAACTGGTGATAGTTACAGTTTTGGAAAGGTTAAGGATGGTACTTATTTAACTATATTAAGTGATGGGATGGGCTCAGGTCCAGAAGCAGGAAAGGAGAGTAGATCAACAGTAGATTTGGTAGAAAAATTTATAGAATCTGGATTTAATGAAGAAATGACTATTAATACAGTTAACTCTATTATGGGGATGAAATTTTCAGAAAGTGAAAAGTATGCTACTTTAGATTTAAGTACTATAGATTTATATAGTGGAGATGCTACATTTGTAAAAATAGGAGCAGTATATAGTTTTATAAAAAGGGGGGATGAAGTTAGTTTAGTTAATTCGAAAAATTTACCTTTTGGTCTTGTAGATGAGGTAGAGCTAGATATTATAAAAGAAGAACTTATGGCAGGAGATATAGTAGTAAATGTTAGTGATGGTATTTTGGATATAGATAAGTTGAATTCAGGTAATTTTATTTGGTTACAAGAATATTTAAAAGACTGCTCTGGAGATCCTAGAGAATTATCAGAAAATATATTGCAAAAAGCTATTCAGTTAAGTGAAAATGTACTTAAAGATGATATGACTGTAGTAGTTTCTAAAGTTTATGCTATTTAGCTTGTAAAACTGCTGTATTATTACAGCAGTTTTTGTTAATGAATGAACTTTATTGAAACTTATATATTTACATTTAAAATAAATATAAGGTATTATAATATATGTTATATAAATAATTAGGAAGTGTTGATTTTGAATAAAAAAGTATTATCTTATATTAAGGATAATAAATTAATCAAGAATGGGGACAAAATATTAGTAGCCTTTTCAGGAGGCCCAGATTCTTTATGTCTTTTAAATATTTTGATTGAATTGAAGAATAAGTTAAATATAAAAATAGGTGCTGCTCATTTAAACCATCTTTTAAGAGGAAAAGATGCTTTTAAAGATGAAGAGTTTGTAAAAAACATATGTGAAGAGAATGATATACCTTGTTATATTAAAAGAGTAGATATAAACAAGTATGCAAAAGAATATAGATTATCTTCAGAAATGGCTGGTAGAAATGCTAGATATGATTTTTTTCAAGAAATTCTAGATAGTAAAGATTTTAATAAAATTGCTACAGCTCATAATGCTAATGATCAGGCTGAAACCATTTTATTTAGATTGATAAGAGGTACTGGTCTTGAAGGTTTAGGTGGAATTAAGGTATGCAGAGAAAATAAAATAATAAGACCGATATTATGTTTATCAAGAAAAGAAGTAGAACAATATATATTAGATAAGAAATTAAATCCTAGAATAGATAAAACAAATTTTGAAAAAATTTATAATAGAAATAAAATAAGATTAGATATTATTCCATATATAAAACAAAATTTTAATGAAGATATAGTACAGACTTTAAATCGAATGTCTTTATTAATACAAAAGGATAATGCTTTTATTGAGAGAATAGCATTAAAAGCTTATAATAAATATTGTAATAGAATAGATGGTGATTTCTTATTAAATAAAGAATTATTTAGTGAAGAAGATTCAATAATTACAAGAGTAGTAAGAAAGGCATTAGTGGAAATTTCTGAGTCATGTTATGATTTTGAAATGAAACATATATATGATATTTTAGAACTTTTTAAAAAAGAAACTGGAAAAGTTATAGATTTACCTAAAAGCATTTGTGCTGAAAATATTTATGGCGATATAAAGTTAAGAAAAAATTTAAAAAATAGAGTTATAAGTATTAAAAATGAAATTAAATTAAATAAAAATGATTTACAGAATAAAATAATAGAGTTTAATGGATACAATATTAAGATGTCTATTCTTGCAAATACATCAAGTGATGAATTGAATTTAAATGAATCTAATTTAATTAAATATTTTAATTTTGATAAGATAGATTCAATTATTTCAGTAAGAACTAGATTAGTGGGAGATAAATTTATGCCTTTGGGTATGAAAGGAAAGAAAAAAATAAAAGATATATTTATAGATATGAAAATACCAAAAGAAGATAGAGATAATATCCCATTAATATGTTTTGATAATAATATTGCATGGATTGCTACTTTAAGAGTAGCAGAAAATTATAAAGTTACAAAAAATACTAAAAATATATTAAAAATAGTGGTTGAAAGAAAGGAATAAGATGATGAGAGAGGATATACAAGAGATATTATTTAGCGAAGAAGCTTTAAATGAGAAAATTAAAGAAATTGCAGGGAGAATAAACAAGGATTATAATGGCAAAGATTTATTAATAGTTGGTATACTTAAAGGATCAGTAGTATTTGCAGCTGAACTAATTAAAAATATATCAATTCCTTGTGAAATAGACTTTATGGCCGTATCAAGTTACGGTAATTCAACAGAAAGTTCTGGAGTTGTAAGAATTTTAAAAGATTTAGATCATAGTATTGAAGGAAAAGACATTCTTTTAGTAGAAGATATAGTAGATAGTGGAGTTACACTTGGTTATTTACTTAAATATTTAAAAGCAAGAAAGGCTAATAGTATAGAAATAGTTTCTTTATTAAATAAATCAGCAAGAAGAAAAATTGAATTAGATGTAAAATACATAGGATTTGAGGTTCCAGATGAGTTTATAGTTGGTTATGGAATTGACTATGCTGAAAAATATAGAAATTTACCTTTCATAGGTATTTTAAAACCTGAAGTGTATGAAAAATAGATTTTACAATTTATTGTAATAAAAGTATCCCTATGGTAAAATTAAAATCATGTAGAAGAAAGGGGGGCCTTGAATGAAGAAATATTCAAGTGCAGCTTTATGGACAGTAATTTCAATCATGCTTTTTTTAGCATCTGTTGCTATGTGGCAAACAGGTAAAAGTTCGGACAATATACCATATAGTTCGTTTCAGCAAAAGTGGAGTGAAAATCAAATAGAGAGCATTGTTGTTAAAGAAGATAAGATGACTGTTGAAGGTAAGACTAGAGATAATAAAAGTTTTGTTACTTATATTCCAGATGAAGTTATTACAACTTTAATTAAAGAAGAACCTAAATCAGATATAAGAATAAGCTTTGAACAGCCCTCAAATAGTGGCATGTGGCTTACTACATTAATACCTAGTGTCTTGTTAGTTGTAGTATTTTTAGTATTTTTATTTGTATTTACTCAACAATCACAAGGTGGTAGTAGTGGAAGAGGAGTTATGAATTTTGGAAAAAGTAAAGCTAAAATGGCTACTCCAGATTCACAAAAGGTTACTTTTAAAGATGTTGCAGGTGCAGATGAAGAAAAAGCTGAATTAGAAGAAATAGTCGATTTCTTAAAAAATCCAGTAAGATATATTGATATAGGTGCAAGGATACCTAAAGGTGTATTATTAGTAGGTCCTCCAGGAACAGGTAAGACTTTACTTGCGAAAGCTGTATCAGGTGAAGCAGGAGTTCCTTTCTTTAGTATTTCAGGATCTGATTTTGTAGAAATGTTTGTAGGAGTTGGAGCATCAAGGGTTAGAAGTTTATTTGAAGATGCTAAGAAAAATGCTCCATGTTTAATTTTTATTGATGAAATTGATGCAGTAGGAAGACAAAGAGGTGCTGGTCTTGGTGGGGGACATGATGAAAGAGAACAAACATTAAATCAGCTTCTAGTTGAAATGGATGGTTTTGGTGCTAATGAAGGAATTATAATGATTGCAGCAACTAATAGACCAGATATTTTAGATCCAGCATTATTAAGACCAGGTAGATTTGATAGACAGGTACTTGTCGGAATCCCAGATGTTAAGGGTAGAGAGCAAATACTTAAGGTTCATACAAAAAAGAAGCCGCTTGAGGAAAATGTTGAATTAAAAGTATTAGCAAAAAGAACACCAGGATTTTCAGGAGCAGATTTAGAAAATTTGGCAAATGAAGCGGCATTACTTGCAGTAAGAAGAGATAAAAAGAAAATTTCAATGCAAGAAATGGAAGAAGCAATAACCAGAGTAATTGCAGGACCTGAGAAAAAAAGTAAAGTAATAACTGAACATGATAAAAAATTAACAGCATATCATGAAGCAGGTCATGCAGTTGTTATGAAGTTATTACCAAATTCAGATAAGGTTCATGAAATAAGTATAATTCCAAGAGGGAGAGCTGGTGGATACACTATGCAATTACCTAATGAAGATACTTCGTATACTTCAAAGTCTAAACTTAAGAATGATATGATTGGTCTTCTAGGAGGAAGAGTTGCTGAAAAGTTAATCCTTGGTGATATAAGTACTGGAGCTAAAAATGATATAGATAGAGCAAGTGCAATAGCAAGAAGTATGGTTATGGAATATGGTATGAGTGATAAAATTGGTACTATATCTTATGGTGGAGATAATGACAATGAAGTATTCTTAGGAAGAAATCTAGGAAAAGGAAGAAACTTTAGTGAAGAAATCAGTGCAAAGATAGATAAAGAAATAAAAGATTTTATTGATGAAGCATATTCAAAAGCAGAAACCTTATTAAAAGAAAATATGAATAAATTGCATGCAGTTGCAGCTGCTTTACTTGAAAAAGAAAAAATTGAAGGAAAAGAATTTGAAGAGATTTTCCAAAATAATTAAAAATAAGCCTTTAAAAGAGATAAGTCTTTTAAAGGCTTATTTTGTTTATATGATAGTGAAATTTTATTTAATTATTGGATAAAATATAATTATAAATATATACTATTCAAATCATACGAACGTTAACATACTAAAACGAATAAAAGTTCGAAAAAACTTTTACCTTTAGTAGTAAAATGATATAATAGGTTTAATTATTGTGTTTTAATAAATAATTTATAAATAATTAGGGGGATTTTTATGAAAAGTGATATTCAAATTGCTCAAGAAGCTAAAATGGAATCAATAAAAAATATAGCAGAGAAGTTAGGATTATATGAAGATGATCTTGAATACTATGGTAAATATAAATGTAAAATTTCTTTAAATGTATATGATAAATTAAAGAATAAAGAAGACGGGAAATTAGTTTTAGTTACTGCTATAAATCCTACTCCAGCAGGGGAAGGAAAATCGACTGTAACAGTAGGGCTTGGTCAAGCGCTAAATAAGATGGGCAAAAATGCAGTCATAGCTTTAAGAGAGCCTTCTTTAGGACCTGTATTTGGAATAAAAGGTGGGGCAGCCGGTGGAGGATATGCACAAGTAGTTCCTATGGAGGATATTAATCTTCATTTTACTGGAGATATGCATGCAATAACATCAGCAAATAATTTATTATCAGCAGCAATAGATAATCATATACATCAAGGTAATGTTTTAAGAATAGATTCAAGAAGAATAATTTTTAAAAGAGTTATAGATATGAATGATAGAGCATTAAGAAAGATTATTGTGGGTATGGGCGGCAAAATAAATGGTTTTGTTAGAGAAGATGGTTTTACTATAACAGTTGCTTCTGAAATTATGGCAATACTATGCTTAGCTACTAATTTAGAAGATTTAAAAAATAGAATGGGTAATATTTTAGTTGCATATGACTTAGATGGTAATCCTGTTTATGCAAAACAATTAGAAATTCAAGGTGCTATGGCTTTATTGATGAAAGATGCTATTAAGCCGAACTTAGTTCAAACATTAGAAAATACTCCAGCATTAATACATGGAGGACCTTTTGCTAATATAGCTCATGGATGTAACTCTATAATGGCAACTAAATTAGCTTTAAAATTAGGAGATATTGCAATAACAGAAGCTGGATTTGGCGCAGATTTAGGGGCAGAGAAATTCTTTGATATTAAATGTAGATATGGAGATTTAAAACCATCATGTGTTGTAATAGTAGCAACGATTAGAGCTTTAAAGCATCATGGAGGAGTAACTAAAAATGAATTAAATACTCCTAATGTAGAGGCTTTAAAAGAAGGAGTAGCTAATTTAGAAAAACAAATAGAAAATATTAAGAAATTTAATGTAGAAGCGGTAGTAGCTATTAATAAGTTCATTACTGATAGCGATGAAGAAATAAAATTTATAAAAGACTTCTGTGATAAATTAGGAGTAAAGGTTGCACTTTCTGATGTTTGGGCAAAAGGCGGAGAAGGTGGAAGAGAATTAGGTGAAATAGTTTTAGATATTTTAGAAAAAGATAATTCGGATTTTAAGGTGATTTATGATATAGATAAAACTATTGAAGAGAAGGTATTAACTATAGCAAAAGAAATTTATGGTGCAGATAGTGTTACATATAGCAATGATGCTAAAAAACAAATAAATGAATTAGTTAAGTTTGGTTTAGATAAATTACCTATATGTATGGCTAAAACACAATATTCATTATCAGATAATCCTAACCTTTTAGCTAAGCCTAAAGGATTTAGTATAACAGTACAAGAAGTAAGAGTGTCTAATGGTGCAGGATTTATAGTAGTTCAAACAGGTAATATAATGACAATGCCAGGATTACCAAAGGTTCCAGCAGCAAATAAGATGGATGTACTTAATGATGGAGAAATAATAGGATTATTTTAATTTGTATGAAACCCTTGACAAATTAGCTTGAATTGTTAAAATTAAATTGTTATTTTGGAGTAAATTACTAAATTAAGGCAGCTTTAGGGCTGCTTTTAATATTATTAAGGTGGTGCTTTTAATGATTTTACTTGTTGATGCAGGTAATACAAATATTGTTTTTGGGGTATATAAAGATAAGAAATATATAGCAAGTTGGCGTATTTCAACAGATGGTAATAAGACATCGGATGAATATAGCATACAAATAATGCAATTATTTAATCTAAGTAACCTTAATCCTAAAGATGTAAAAGGAATTATTGTTTCGTCAGTGGTTCCCAACATAATGCATTCTTTGGAAAATATGTTAAGAAGATGTTTTTGTGAAGAACCTATAATAGTAGGACCGGGTATAAAAACAGGAATTAATATTAAATATGATAATCCTAAAGAGGTTGGAGCAGATAGAATTGTAAATGCTGTTGCAGCTTTTGAGATTTATAAAAAGCCAGTTATAATTTTAGATTTTGGAACAGCTACAACATTCTGTGCTGTTACTGGAAATGGAGATTACTTAGGTGGATGTATATGTCCAGGACTTAGAATTGCCTCAGATGCATTATTTGAGAGAGCAGCTAAACTTCCACGAGTAGAATTAGAAGTGCCAAAGAAAGTGATTTGTAAGAATACTGTATCAAGTATACAATCTGGTGTTTTATTTGGATATATAGGGCAAGTCGAATATATTGTAAAGAAAATGAAAGAAGAAATGAGCAATGGAGAAGAACCTTTTGTTATAGCAACAGGAGGGTTAGCTAATCTCATTGCTAATGAAACTAATGTTATAGATAAAGTAGACTCAGATTTAACTTTAGAAGGCTTAAAGATATTATATGAAAAGAATAAGGAGTAACTTATCGATGAAAATAGGAAATCTAAGCTTTGAAAATAGTGTATTTTTAGCACCTATGGCAGGTGTTACAGATATTTCATTTAGGGGCCTTTGTAAAGAAATGGGTTGTGAACTAGTTTATACAGAAATGGTAAGTGCAAAAGCTTTATATTATGGAAGTGAGAATACTAAAACGCTACTTAGAGTATCTGAAGAAGAATCTCCAGTAGCAGTCCAAATTTTTGGACGTGAACCTGAATTGATGGCGGAAATTTGTGAAAAGTATTTAAATCCAAGAGAAGATATATGTATTATAGATGTAAATATGGGGTGTCCAGCCCCTAAAATAGTAAAAAATAAAGAGGGTTCTGCACTTATGCTAGAGCCTAATTTAGCTTATGATATTATAAAATCTTTAAAAAAAGTTTCAAATAAGCCTGTAACTGTAAAGTTTAGAAAGGGATATGATGATGAACATATAAATGCAGTTGAATTTGGTAAAGCTATGGAAGAAGCAGGAGCTGATGCTATAGCTGTCCATGGACGTACAAGAAAACAGATGTATGAAGGTAAGGCAGATTGGAATATAATAAGAGAAGTTAAAAATGCTGTATCTGTTCCGGTAATAGGGAATGGAGATGTATTTTCTCCAGAAGATGCACTAAAAATGAAAGAGATTACTAATTGTGATGGAATAATGATTGCAAGAGGAAGTATGGGAAACCCTTGGATATTTAAGCAAATAGGAGAAGTCTTAAAAGGAAATATAATAGAAGAAATATCTTATAAAGAAAAGATTGAAATGTGTATAAGGCATTATGAACTAGCAATTAAAAATGATGGAGAATATAAAGCTATAAGAGAAATGAGAAAGCATGCCTCTTGGTATCTTAAAGGACTTCCAAAATCTACTGAAATTAGAAATGAAATTAATAGTATAAATGATAGTTTAAAAGTAATAGAAATTTTAAATACGTATAAAAATAATATATAGAAGATATTTATGGCATTATTGTATATATAGAAGAATACATATAGATTAACAATAATCTATGGAGTAAACAGTCTTATGAAAACTATTTTTTATGTATCTTTAAAGAATGAACCTATTTATAATAAATATACTTATTTAAATAGAATTGTTGATAAAATTAAAATAAAGAAAAATAAAGATATATATATTAAAGAGCTGGACATATGTATAAATAGAGTACAAATACCAGCTAATGTAAACAAAAATGCTTATAGTGATAATATATCAAAAGCTTTAAAGAGGTATTGTAATAAGGATGTTTATTTAAGTTTAAATGGTAATAGAATGTATGATTTAAGATTTATGACTAAGTTTCAAAAAGATATTATTTCATATAGTATAGTGCAAAGTATTAGAATAATTTTAACTAATATGAATAAATCAATTAAAAGTGCTAATATTTTAATTGATGTTGATGATAAGCAATTTATTCGTAGTTTGCTTGAAGAACTTGCAAAAGAATGTAGAAATGTAGTTCTTTTGACCAAAGATTTGAATAAAATAGATAAAATAAGAGAACATATTATGAGTAACTATGGTTTAGCCATAGAAGTGGTATATAAAGAAGAGGCTATTAAAGATATAGATTTTATTATTACATCTAAGGACAATGAATATAGTTGTCCGAATGTGTGGTATATAAACAATTGTTTTATATCTAAACAAAAAGGAATACATGTTAATAATATACTTTATAAAGTTCCTTGGAATATATCATTAAAAAATATGCCACCACAATTAATAGGAGCTCTTGTAAAAAAAGAAAGAAATAAAACAATTTCAGAAATATTAAATAGTAATGAAATTACATTAGAATCAATAAGAAATAATAATATTGAAATTGATTTAGTCAGGTAGTCAGTTTGTTGACATATATGATAGGCTGATTTATAATTAGTTAAATGATTTTGAGTAAAATGCCTGTTTTAGGCATATAAATATAAAAAATGAAGGTTATTGAAGGGGAGCAAGATATGAGCGAAACAAAGCAATATGTAATGACATATGAAGGTGTTAAAAAATTAGAAAATGAATTAGAATATTTAAAAACAGTTAAAAGAAAAGAGATAACTGAAAAGATAAAAGTAGCCTTAGGATATGGTGATCTAAGCGAAAATTCTGAATATGATGAAGCTAAAAACGATCAAGCATTTACAGAAGGAAAAATTCTTCAATTAGAAAATATGTTAAAGAATGCTGTAGTTGTTGATGAATCAGATATTCCAAATGATATAGTAGCAGTTGGATCAAAAGTTAAAGTTAAAGATTATGACTTTGATGAAGAAGTTGAATACTCAATTGTAGGTTCAGCAGAAGCTGACCCTATGAATTTTAAAATATCAAACGAATCTCCAGTAGGAAAAGCTTTAGTAGGCAAGAAGATTGGTGATATAGTAGAAGTTGTAGTTCCTGATGGTGTAAGTAAGTTTGAAATATTAGATATAAAAAGAAGCTAACAGGAACTAAGAGTAAAAAAGCGGTTAACGGAGGGATAATATGTCAACTGAGGAAATTAATATTCAAGAATTGGAATCTCAGTATAATGAGCAAGAGGCGTTAAGAAGAGCTAAATTAGCTGAACTACAAAAGATGGGTAAAGATCCATTTGATGTATATAAAGTAGAAAGAACTCATACATCTTTACAAGTAAAAGATAATTATGAGACTTTAGAAGGCAAGCTTGTAACAGTTGCAGGAAGAATAATGTCTAAAAGAGGACAGGGAAAAGTAGTATTTTCGGATATATATGATATAGATGGAAAAATGCAATTGTTTATAAAAATTGATGCTGTAGGAGAAGAAAACTTAAAATCTTATAAGACTTATGATCTTGGAGATTGGGTTTCAGCAACAGGAGAAGTGTTTAAAACTAAAACAGGAGAAGTTTCTGTTAAAGTTCAAAACTTTGAATTACTATGTAAATCATTAAAACCATTACCAGAAAAATGGCATGGATTAAAAGATCCAGATTTAAGATATAGACAAAGAGAAGTTGATATAATAACAAATTCTGAAGTTAAGGATACTTTTATAAAAAGAAGTAAGATTATTTCAGGAATAAGAGAGTTTTTAGATAATAAGGGATTTTTAGAAGTGGAAACACCAATTCTTGCACAAATTGCAGGAGGTGCTGCAGCTAAACCATTTATTACTCATCATAATACATTAGATATTGATATGTACTTAAGAATTGCGACAGAATTATATCTTAAGAGATTAGTTGTAGCTGGATTTGAAAAAGTATATGAAATAGGAAGAAACTTTAGAAATGAAGGTATGTCAGTTAGACATAATCCAGAGTTTACTGCCATTGAATTATATGAAGCATATTCTGATTATAATGATATGATGGAAATAACAGAAAATATGGTTGCATATGTTTGTGAAAAAGTAAATGGAGCTACAAAGGTTACTTACCAAGGAACAGAAATAGACTTTAAGCCACCATGGAGAAGAGTAACTATGGTTGACGTTGTTAAAGAACATGCAGGCGTAGATTTTACTGAAATAAAGTCTGATGAAGAAGCTCAAGCTATAGCAAAAGAAAAACATTTAGAGTTTGCAAAACCTTTAAATACAGTAACAAAAGGTGAAGTGCTAAATGCTTTATATGAAGAATTCGGTGAAGCTAATATGATTCAACCTACATTTGTTATGGATTATCCAGTTGAAATATCACCTCTTACTAAGAAAAAGAGAGGAAATGAAGCATTTACTGAAAGATTTGAAGGATTTGTATTCGGAAGAGAACTTTGTAATGCTTATTCAGAATTAAATGATCCAATAGTTCAAAGACAAAGATTTGAACAACAAGCTAAAGAAAGAGAACTTGGTGATGATGAAGCGTATATGCTAGATGAACAATTTATGAGTGCTCTTGAAACAGGTATGCCTCCAACAGGGGGAATGGGAATGGGTATAGATAGACTTATTATGTTCTTAACTGATTCAGCATCTATTAGAGACGTTATTTTATTCCCAACGATGAAACCACAAAATTAATTTATATTAGTTTTGTTTGCAGATATCGAGTAATTGTTTTAAAAAAAAATTACTCGATATTTTTTTTTTTTTTTTTGATTTTTTCAAAAAAAGGGGTTGCAATAATATAAAAACCTGTTATAATAATAAGAGTAATGACGTTCCGCGATAGCTCAATGGTGGAGCACTCGGCTGTTAACCGATAGGTTGGAGGTTCGAGTCCTCTTCGCGGAGCCATTTTTTTATTTAGGAGTTTTGTAAGAATAGATACTGTCTGTTGTTACAAAACTCTTTTTTGTTTTATAATCAAATTTAAAAAAAGTTAAGTTTTAAATTTGATTATAAAGTCTAATATTAAAAGATGTTTTTAGATCATATAAAGGATAAGATAAAAATGCTTAATAGTTATATCTATTATAATTTCTAGGATATTTATATTGGATTAGATGAAGTTTAAAATTGTAAGTTTAGGTTATATATAAAACCTTATAAAATTAGCACAATAAGAATCAGAGGTTTAATGTGTTATATAGTATTATTAATAGTAATTTTATTAAACAAATTATAAGTTCTAGTTAGCATTTAAATAAAAATAGAAAAGTTTAGATTTTTTGCAAAAAAGGGTTGCAATAATATAAAAACCTGTTATAATAGTAAAAGTAATGACGTTCCGCGATAGCTCAATGGTGGAGCACTCGGCTGTTAACCGATAGGTTGGAGGTTCGAGTCCTCTTCGCGGAGCCATTTTTTTATTTAAGAGTTTTGTAAGAATAGATACTGTCTGTTGTTACAAAACTCTTTTTGTTTTATAAAGAATTAAAAACTTTAGATTTGAATATTTTATAAAAGATAAGATTAAAATAGATTTTTTAGATTGTAAATTAAACGATTTGTTATATATAATTTTTAATTTTGAAATCTATAAAAGATAAATCTAAAGATAGCTTATATTTAAATAATAAAAGATATATTTAAAGTAGATGAAATATTGTATGGGTTATGATAAGTTAAGAATTCTTAGAATGTATATATTGAGATTATATAAAGATTCAAAATTATATGTTTAAGTTGTAATATATAACTTTATATAATTAGTATAATAAGAGTTAGTAGTTCAAATAGTTGATATCATATGATTAATAATAAGTTTATTAAAAAAATTCAAAAAAGGGTTGCAATAATATAAAAACCTGTTATAATAGTAAAAGTAATGACGTTCCGCGATAGCTCAATGGTGGAGCACTCGGCTGTTAACCGATAGGTTGGAGGTTCGAGTCCTCTTCGCGGAGCCATTTTTTTATTTAAGAGTTTTGTAAGAACAGATATTGTCTGTTGTTACAAAACTCTTTTTTATATTTATACATAATCAAAAAATAACAAGTCCATTTGCTAACCTATTTTCCATCATAGGAAGCTAGACTCGCATACACTAATCATTATAGTTTATAAAATGTATAATAGTATATTTATTTGGGAATTGTTATAACAATATGTTTTTTGCTTGACATATAAAAGCCTTTTGATAAAATTAATATATAATTGAATATACACTATGAAAAAGATTAGTAGTTTTATTGTTTTTTTAGAGAGATGATGGTTGGTGAAAATCATTATAACATTAAAATGAATGGAACTTTTGAGTGTAATTAAAAGAAAGTTGGGCTTAAGCCAAGAAGGGTGGAACCGCGGAATTATAATTTCGTCCCTTTGTGGTAGGGGCTTTTTTATTTTATAAAAAATTATGTTCAAATAGAAATTAATATTTAATATAAGATATAATCTTAAAAATTTATTTATTAACTAGAGTTTGAGCAAACATATAAATAATATTTTTGGAGGTAAGAATAATGGCAGTAGAAAAAACAATGGATAAGATTGTAGCACTTTGCAAAAATAGAGGATTTGTTTTCCCGGGATCAGATATATATGGTGGATTAGCTAACTCATGGGATTATGGCCCTTTAGGAGTAGAATTTAAAAATAATGTTAAAAAAGCATGGTGGAAGAAGTTTGTTCAAGAAAGTCCTTATAACGTAGGATTAGATTCCGCTATATTAATGAATAGCGAAGTATGGGTAGCATCTGGTCATGTTGGCGGTTTCTCAGACCCATTAATGGATTGTAAGGAATGTAAGGCTAGATTTAGAGCAGATAAAATAGTTGAAGATCATATGACAGAAAATGGTGCAGAAGTAGCTAGTGCTGATGGTTGGACTAATGAAGAACTTAAAGAATACATTGAAAAAAATAATATAGTTTGTCCTAAGTGTGAAAAAATGAACTACACAGATATAAGAAAGTTTAATCTTATGTTTAAAACATTCCAAGGGGTTACTGAAGATGCTAAGTCAGAAATTTATTTAAGACCTGAAACAGCACAAGGTATATTTGTAAACTTTAAAGCAGTTCAAAGAACTTCAAGAAAGAAGGTTCCATTTGGTATAGCTCAGATTGGTAAATCTTTCAGAAATGAAATTACTCCAGGAAACTTTACATTTAGAACAAGAGAATTTGAACAAATGGAATTAGAATTCTTCTGTAAACCAGGAACAGATTTAGAATGGCATAAGTACTGGAAAGATTATTGCTGGAATTTCTTACTTAACTTAAATGTAAACCCAGTAAATTTAAGAATGAGAGATCATGGAGAAGAAGAATTATCATTCTATTCAAATGCTACTTCAGATATAGAATATTTATTTCCATTTGGTTGGGGTGAACTTTGGGGAATAGCAGATAGAACTGATTATGATTTAACTAAACATCAAGAACATTCAGGTCAAGATTTAAGTTACTTAGATCAAACAAATAATGAAAAATATGTACCTTATGTTATAGAACCATCATTAGGTGCAGACAGAGTTGCATTAGCATTTTTAGTTGAAGCATATGATGAAGAAGAACTAGAAGGTGGAGATGTTAGAACAGTAATGCATTTACATCCAGCATTAGCTCCATTTAAAGCAGCTATATTACCTCTTTCTAAGAAACTTTCAGAAAAAGCTTTAGATGTTTATGGAAATTTAAGTAAGAAGTTTAATCTTGACTTTGATGAAACAGGAAGTATTGGTAAGAGATATAGAAGACAAGATGAAATAGGAACTCCTTACTGTATAACAATTGATTTTGATACATTAGAAGATGGAGCAGTTACTATTAGAAATAGAGATACTATGGAACAAGAAAGAATTAAAATAAGTGAATTAGAAGCTTATATAGCAAAAAGCTTAGAGTTTTAAAGAAATTTAAATAAATAATATAATTATGAGCTGTCTTAAGATAGAAAATAATTTCTATTTTGAGATAGCTCTTTATCTACATTTATAGAATAAGATTTTTTTTGGTGTTATAATTTAAAATATATGGGCAATTTTAATAATATATCATACTATATTATAGCATATGTTTATGTGGAGGAGAAAAATGAAGAAGGATTTTAAGGAATTTAAAGAGTTTATATATGAAAAAAAAGTTGGAGTTGTAGGAATTGGTGTTAGCAATATCCCTCTTATAAATTTTCTTGTAGAGTTAGGTGCAAAAGTAACAGCATTTGATAAGAAAGAAGAGAGCGAACTAGGAGAAATTATTATTGATTTTAAAAACAAAGGAGTAAATCTTGAATTAGGGGAAGGCTATTTAAGCAGACTTACTGGATTTGATGTTATTTTTAAGACACCATCTATGAGAATTGATAGTGAGGCATTAGTGAAAGCGAAACAGGAAGGTGCATATATTACTTCAGAGATGGATGAATTTGTTAGATATTGCAAAGGCAAAACATATGGAATAACAGGTAGTGACGGAAAAACAACTACAACAACAATTGTATCAAAAATGTTACAACAAGAAGGATATAAGACATGGGTTGGTGGAAATATAGGAAATCCATTATTTGCACAAATAGAGGAAATAGAAGAATCAGATAAAGTTGTATTAGAACTATCTAGTTTTCAACTTATGACCATGAACGTACCAATAGATGTTGCGATTTGTACTAATTTAGCTCCAAATCACTTAGATATGCATAAAGATATGCAAGAATATATAGATTCTAAAAAGAATATATTCTTATATCAAGAATTTGATGATGTGTTGGTGGTAAATAGAGAAAATGATATAACTTACAAATTTGAAAAAGAGGCAAAAGGAGCTATCAGAGAATTCAGTTCAAAAAGAGAATTAGAAAATGGTGCTTATTATAAAGATGGAATTCTTTATCTTGAGGGTAAAGAGGTTTGCAAAAAAGATGATATTATTATTAAAGGTATGCATAATGTAGAAAACTATTTGGCAGCTTTTATAGCAACGAAGGATGATGTTAGTATTGAAAGCATGAAACAAGTAGCAGAAACTTTTACTGGAGTTGAACATAGATGTGAACTTGTAAGAGAAATAGATGGTGTAAAGTACTATAATGATTCAATAGCATCAAGTCCAACAAGAACATTAGCAGGGCTTAAGGCATTTAATAGGAAAGTGATATTGATTGCTGGAGGATATGATAAACATTTAGATTTTGATCCATTGGTATGTGAAGGATATCCATATATAAAAGAAATAATACTTTTAGGAGCAACAAAGGAAAAAATAAAGAAAGCTTTTAAAGATTTTGAAATAAATAAAGGTATTAAAGTAAATATTTCAGAAGTGGATTCTTTAGAAGAAGCAGTTAACAAAGCTAAAAGTTTAGCGATAAAAGGAGATATTATTACACTGTCACCTGCTTGTGCATCTTTTGATATGTTTGCTAATTTTATGATTAGAGGTAATAAGTTTAAAGAAATAGTTAATAAGTTATAAAATATTATCAGGAAAGCTAAGAATAAAAAAGGACTTATCAGATTGAGTTGAAAAAATTTCAATCTGATACAGTCCTTTTTATTCTTTGTGAATTTATATTACTAATATATTAATTAAAAAAATGATTATTACTTTTGTGAAAATGCTGAAAAATAAACATTATTTATATTAATAGATTTTTCGTAAAATATTCCAGAAGGTGTTAAATAGTACTCATTTACAGAATCTGAAATATAAGGTTTATAAGTTACTTCGGGTTTATTTAAATCTACAGATAAAGAATATAGATGATTTGAATCTTCATTATTTATAAAGAACAGTTGAGTATCTATACCTTTTAGTTTTTCTCCTTTTACAAGAGAAATTCTTTTGCTTTCTAGTGTAGTTATGTCTAATGAGTATAATGTATTATTATCTGAAGTATTGAAGAAAAGTAATGTTTCATTAAATGGCATAAAACTATTGGCAGTATAATCAGTAAGTTTTTGTCTATTAGTTCCATCGAATTTTATTGAATATATTTTAGAAGAATCACTTAGATTTTGATATATTATAAAATCGCCATTAAGTATAAAAGAACCGATGCTATCTAATGATAAAGCTGTTGAACTATTGCTAGCTATGTTGTATTTATACAGTTTGTTATTATCATTTTTGTTTATGTAAAATAAATCTTCAGTTGAAGCAATTAAATTGTTGACAGAATTCTCATTTAATTTTGTATAAGTTTTATCAGTAAGATTTAATGAAGCTAATGAATTTCCATTTGAACCATCAGCAAAGTAAAGAATGCCATTAATTAAAACTAAATCATTTGTTGAATAATTTGCAAAGTCAGATAGATTTTCACTCTTTAATATATCCTTTGGAAGTGGATCATTAATCATTGAAATTCTATTATTCTCATCAGGATTTGGAAATACTAGTGTTGTATCATTAAAAACAAAAGGACAAGCTAAAGAAGTAGTATCAGTTAATATGAAGGGGGAAATTACATCTTCGTTAAGTGGATTTGTAGCAGAGTAATTTTGTGACTGTTTGTTTTCAGAAGAAGGTTGTTTTTTTTCAGAACAGCCCATAAATGAAAATATAGAAATTGATAATATTAAACATAATAAGTTTTTTTTCATATAAAAGTCCTCCTAAAATAGTAAGTATCTTAAAATAAAGTATTTTTAAATTGATTACATATTATTAATATTATGATAAGTTATATTAAGAGTAAAGAAAAATAGGCTGATTTATATGAGTATAAGTGATTTTGAATAGATTGAGTTATAAAAACTATACCAGGTGTATCTATATGTTTAAAATAAAGAAAAATGGAGAATAAATTAGAAAAACGTGAATAATTTTTGTAAAATAACAATATTATAAAGTTAAATGTATTCTAAACATGTTATCATAATATCCGTTGTGAGGAACACGGCAGATACGAGGGACACCTCAGCGGTTCTAATTACAACAAATATTAATTAGTCAAAAGTTGTTTGAAAAATATTTAAAAATAAATGTTGACAACAAAGACTAATGATGATATTATAAAAAAGCAGTCGAGAGACAGTGAAGATCTTTGAAAATTGAACAGAATAAATAAAATACATTTAAGTAAACCAGCAATTCTTTTTGAAAAGTAAGCTAAGATTAAACTTTTTTATGAGAGTTTGATCCTGGCTCAGGACGAACGCTGGCGGCGTGCCTAACACA
>NZ_JAHXPT010000012.1 GCF_019431045.1 Clostridium weizhouense
CTTCTGTAAATTTTAAGCTCAAGCCCAAATCAAAGGTTTGAGTTTTTTCTGCCTAACTTCGTATAATTTGCTATGAAAAATGGGAAGTAACACTGCAACTACCAATAAAACAGATCCTAATCAAACAGAAAAAGTTGAACAAACAAAGGAAGAAAATAATACAGCTAAAAAAGATGAACCTAAACAAGAAGCTAAAAAAGATAATAAAATAAAATCAGGAACATATAAAGTTGGAACAGATATTCCAGCAGGAGAATATTTAGTTATATCAAAATCTATTGGATATATAGAATGTGCAAAAGATAGCAAAGGACAATTAGACAGTATAATATTTAATGAAAATTTAACATCTGGTAGTAATAGTTATGTTACTTTAAATGATGGGGAATATTTTAAAGTAACTGGTGGAGAAATGTATACGGTAGCAGAAGCACCATCTATAATACCTAAAGATGGTTTATATAAAGATGGAATGTATAAAGTAGGACAAGATATTCCAGCAGGAGAATATAAAATAAAGTTAACTGGAGGTATTGGATATACTGAGGTAAGTTCAAATAGTAGACATCAATTAAATAATATAATTTCAAATGAGAATGTACAAGCAGATACATATTTAACAGTTCAAGATGGACAATATTTAAAATTATCAGGTGTAGAAATTCAAAAATAAAAATATAAGATAAAAGAGTAGTAGGTAAAAATGAACTGCTCACTATCTATTTGATAGAGAGTGGTTCATTTTGATTGTTTTTAATTTATTTTAGAATATTAATTATTTTATTTAAATTAGATTGTTTTGGAATAATCTCATTGCATTCATATTTAAAAAGAGTAGTTTTATGTATAAAATTTGAAATAATTTTTCTTGAATGAGAATAGGAAATGTTAGTAATAAAAAGTAATAAAATAAGTTTAGAAGTTTAGAAGTTTAGAAGTTTAGAAGTTTAGAAGTTTAGAAGTTTAGAAGTTTAGAATTTAAGAATTTGCTTGTATAATGCGACTTAACAAGATTTTTGATTTACAAGTTTACTATTTTTATGTAATTTTAAAAATAAAAACCATATATTAGATTTAATAATTAAAAATAAAATTATTAAATATTTTTTTTATTATAGAAAAATGCTGAAATAACCTTTAAGACTATAAGAAACATTTTTAAATAGTACCTTATTTAAAGTAAAGTGTTATGATGTTTTGCATACTATGAGGAAATGATACTTAGAAATATATAAGTAAAGTTAAAGAAAAAGAGTTTTATGTTGTTATTATTATATAGGAATTTAAAATTTATAAATAGCTAAAGAAAGAGTTAAAATTTATAGCCTAAAGTAGAAATAAAATCGATACTTTAGGCTTTTTTAAATTATTTCAATTTTAAGTTTTAAGTAAAATTTATAAGAAGGTCTGAAGTTTTTATGTACAAAACTTTAAGGATTATATTTAATTTTTAAAGCACATTTACTAAAAAACTATGATCTACTTAGTGCTATTTGTCCTTCACCAGCTATTATAATAAGATCTCCATCTTTAATAAAACCTACATTTATAGGCTCATTAATACTATCAAATCTTTTGAAATATTTCTGATTACCATTTGAGTCAATTATTATAAAGGTTGTAGGAGGAACCTCAAGAAGTCTAGCAGTAGCACGAAAAGGTTGCTTTTCAGAAATATTATATACACCTTGTTTATAGGTATCTGATACAAAAGCTGCTTTTGGAGTTTGAATAAAAGCAAATGTTGATATTAAAAATATTATTATAAAAAGTTTAAATTTCATTAGATACACCTCACTATATTATATTTTGTGAGATTTTAATAAAAATATTCACTACGTAGCTCTATATGAAAATATACTAATGAAAAGTAGAAAATGTTTTTTCATCAAAGAACTAAAACATCTAAATTTAAAAATAGACTTTAATTAAACAATAATTGTTTTAAAAAGGTAAATATAAAGGTATAGCAATGAATAATAAACATTGCTATACCTCCATTTTAATTAAACAATCTTTTTGATAAAAGCTTATACCATATTTAACAATATTCTTATAACCTTCACTTCTAAGCTCTTCAGTATATTTTTTCTCTTTTATTTGCTTTAAAGCATCATCAGCTCTTTTTTCTAAATCATCTATATCTTTAGCTATTTTAAATTCAATAACTATTGCTATTCCTCTTTTTGAAACAGATTTTATATAGATATCGCTTCTTCCTGTTCCGCCTTCTCTATTGGATTTTACTATATAATCATGCATATTAGCTAAGACTCCAGCTACAAATCCATGATAGAAATTTTCATAGGCATCATTAAAACTTATTGTTTGTATAAGCATTTTATTAAGCTCTTCTTCAAAAATCTCTGGTTCTTTATTTAATAAGGCTTCATACATTTTAGATAAATCTTTTACTTTAACCTTATCATGAAACCATTTTAGAATTTTGTTCTTAAAAATATATTTAACTTCTTTATTAGGTATTTTTAAGCTTATATAATGATTGTCTTCTTCATCCATTCTTTCACCAACTTTTTTAAAGTACCCAGTAAAGAACATGAAATTCCAAAGATTTTCCATGCTATCATAAACTTCATCATAAGTTATATCTTCATGAACTCTTTTTTCTATAGTATTTCCTTCAATCAAAAGCTCAATTTCCTTTTTGGTTAAACTATCTGCTTTTTCAATTAAACTTTTAACAATACTATTTGAGCTTGTATTTGCCCAATAAGATGTAGGAAATGCGTTTATGTTTGGTAACAAATCATAAACATATTTTACTACACTCCATGGATTATAAACATTAGTTGAACCAAAAATATATCCATTATACCATTGTTTTATAACATCATATTTTTCTTCTAAGTTATAATCTTTAAGTATTTTTTTTACATCACCATCTGTAAATCCAAAATGTTCTGCATATCTATCATTTAATATTGAAATAATATTTAAATTGTTAAGTCCTGTAAAAATACTTTCCTTTGAAATACGTAAACAACCTGTTATTACTGCAAATTCTAAAGAAGAATTTGTTTTTAATGCAGATTCAAAAAGTGATCTTAAAAATGAGATCATTCTGTCGTAAAAGCCTTCAAAAAACGAATTTTCAAGTGGTACATCATATTCATCAATTAATATTATAGTCTTTTTATTATGATATTTTTCTAAACATTGACTAAGAAAAAATAATGAATCAATATAATCTCCTTCATCACCTTGTTCTCTTAGAATCTTTAAGAATCTTTCTTTATCATCTTTTAATTTTTCACTTTTTAATATATATTCATGCCTTTTATATTCTTCTGCTATTCTTCGTGTAATAGAAATATAAGCTAATTCAAAATTAGGTTGTTTTCCTGATTTTAAAGAAAGATTAATTACAGGGTATTGTCCCATATGAGAAGTATATTTTTCTCCTGCCTGCATTATATTTAATCCTTCAAAAAGATAAGAATTATCTTCTTCTCTTTTTTCAAAGAAATATTGAAGCATGCTCATATTTAATGTTTTTCCGAATCTTCTCGGTCTTGTAAATAAATTAACTGATGCTTTATTATCAATTAAATCTTTTATTAATAATGTCTTATCTATATAATAATAACCTCTAGTTATTAACATTTCAAAATTATCTACACCTATTGGTAGTGGCTTTAATTGCATCTTGTTCCTCCTTTTAAATATAGTTAATTAAATTTGTTTATATCTTATATTATATCCTAGAAGTTACTTTTCATAAACTACAATATAAATAGAAGCTTTATGTATAAATAAAATTTCTATTTTAACAAAAAATTTATAAGATATTATTTGAAAAATTAATATTATTATATTTTCAAAATATGTTATAATTAACCAATGAAAAAATGATAATTTATTGTTGAAATTAAATACTATTTTGATTACTAATATTTCTAACTTGACATTTCTATGTGATTTTGTCTAATCAAGAATGTGATGTTTGGACTATGAGAAAAGAGATTCAGTTGGAATTATACAAAAAATATTATATTAAGTAAGTCACATATTTTGAGTATAACTAAATAGTAATTTGTAGGGGGGATTGAATGGGTAAAATATTAGGGTCTTGGAGTAGGATGCGTAAATATCTTGAACAAGAAATGCTTGCTGAATGTTTGCATGGGCGAGTTCGATATAACTGTACTTCTTATGTTGGCATGGATGGGTGCCATATTTTTGAAATATATATTGATAACAAATTGGTAAAGCAATTTTCATGGGAAACAGTTAATACCTATTTTATTGAAAATGGTTATAAAACAAATTCTAATCCTTTTGGTACAGGAGAATATTGGGATGAATTTTGGTTACTTATAGATACTGTGCCTATACAATTTAGATTAGAATATACAGATAACGAATTCTGTGAAGCTCTTGAAAAATATAGAAATCAGATTATTCAATACAGCATAAATTCTGACAATCCTTTGGAAAGAATGTTTGCTGTGTTAGATAGGAGAATTGGTAAAAGAACCCTTGCTAATGTAAAAGAAGTGTTAGACAAGCAACCAGAATGGCTTCAATTTATTTATCGGTTAAGATTGGATTCAGAGAATATATAAATATTAATAAATTTCAAGTTGAGTTATACCAAATTTTTGTTGGTTATAACTAATAAAATTTTAAAAAAGAGGTTACATAATGAAAAAAACTGTATTATTTGTTATTTTAGATAAGTATTCTGATTGGGAAGCTGCTTATTTATCTTCACTAATTTTTGCATTGGGTCAAGAGAAATATTCTATAAAAACTGTTTCATTAACGAAAGACAGTATTAAATCATTAGGTGGGTTTACTGTTATTCCAGATTATGATATTAAATTTGCTCCAACTGATTTTGAAGGTTTAGTTCTAATTGGTGGAATGTCATGGAGAACTGAAAAGGCTCAGCAGGTTAAGCCTTTAGTAGAAAATGCGTTGAACAACAAAAAAGTTTTAGGTGGCATTTGTGATGCCACAGTTTTTCTAGGCAAAATGGGTATTCTAAACAATGTAAAACATACCAGTAATGATTTAAATGATTTAAAACAATGGGCTGGAGATGCTTATATGGGAGAAGAAAAGTATATGATGCAACAGGCAGTGAGAGATAACAATATTATTACAGCAAATGGCACAGCATCTTTAGAATTTGCTAAAGAAGTAATGATTGCATTAGAAGTTGCACCTGAAAAACGTATTCTTGAATGGTACAATTTTCATAAATATGGTTGTTATGAAGTAACTATACCACATATGTAGATTTTATTAGAGGGAGTAGCAACATAATAAATAAAAAAGTAGACAAATTCTAAATTTAATAAGGAGATACTAATATGTTCATAGAAACAAAAAGATTAATTATTCGTGATTTTAAACAAGAAGATGAAGAATGTTTAATGAAAATTATTTGGCAAAAAAATGTGATACGTTTTATGAAAGACTGGT
The DNA here is from genome assembly GCF_019431045.1 of Clostridium weizhouense. Classification (GTDB taxonomy): domain Bacteria; phylum Bacillota; class Clostridia; order Clostridiales; family Clostridiaceae; genus Clostridium; species Clostridium weizhouense. The sequence continues at coordinate 5,452 of NZ_JAHXPT010000012.1, forward strand.
CTGAAAATAGTACTGTTCCTGGAAGGCTATCAGGGTATATTAAGTGGCTTGAATCACAAAAGGAATCAAAAGATATTTATGAGAATAAACGATATGCTGTTGAATTAAAAGAAACAAATAAATTGATTGGCATGGTTGGAATGGGCTTAGAAGATACTATAAATGAAGTAGAAATGGCATATTTTATAGATGAATATTATAGTGGAAATGGTTATGCTACTGAGGCATTAAAAGCATTATTTGAATGGTGTATAAATGTATCAGATATTCCATATATGATTCTTACCATTGATTGTGCTAATGTCGCTTCATGCAAAGTAGCAGAGAAATCAGGATTTGAATTGTTTGAAAAAAGAACACCTATCAGCCATAAACAGCCTAATATGGAAAGTGATAGCTATTTTTACTATCGTAAGTACAGATAAATTTTAATTTAATGTATACTAGTTAAACTAGTAATTTGAAAGGTAGGTATAAACATGAACCATTGTGGAACACAAACTATAGAAACAGATAGATTGATTTTGAGAAAATTTATCCCAAAGGATTCTGATGCAATGTACAAAAATTGGGCTTCAGACGTAGAAGTTACAAAATATCTTACATGGCCAGCACATAAGAATGAAGAGATTAGTCTATCAGTTACAAATGAGTGGATTGATTCTTATAGTAGAAATGATTTTTATCAATGGGCAATTGTACTCAAAGAAGAAAGTAATAACCCAATAGGGACAATAGGTGTGAATTATATAGATGAAGATGTATCTATGGCTCATATTGGATATTGTATAGGGCATAAATGGTGGCATAGAGGAATCACTTCAGAAGCATTAAAAGCAGTCATAGATTTCTTATTTAAAAATGTAGATGTGAATCGTATTGAATCAAGGCATGACCCCAAAAATCCAAATTCAGGAGCAGTTATGAAAAAATGTGAAATGGTATATGAAGGAACACTAAGAAGCTCTGATCGAAATAATCAAGGAATATGCGATGCATGCTATTATTCAATATTGAAATCAGAATGGTAAATTTAATTTTCAATAATATAAATAGTAATTTAAACGGGAGTAGTTATGAAAAGAGATATTTTATTTAAAACAGATGATTTTATATTTTCATACCGTGTAGCTGGAGTTTTAATACATGACAATAAAATATTATTGCAAAAACCAGTGAATGATGATGGCTATTCATTGATTGGAGGTCATGTAAAAATAAAAGAGACAACAGAACAAACTTTAATAAGGGAATTCAAAGAAGAAATACATGAAGAAATAAATATTGTTAGTCTATTTGCAATAGGAGAAATATTTTTTCCATGGAATAAAAGACCCTGTCATCAAATTAGTTTATACTATAGAATTCAGTTAAGTGAATTAAATTCTATACCGTCTGATGGAATTTTCAGAGGATATGATGAAATAGGAAATGAAAGAATAGATATAGATTTTTGTTGGATTCCATTAGAAAAATTGAAAGAAATAAAGGTATATCCACAAGAACTAATTCCATATATCTTGGAAGATAAAAATGAAGTGATTCATTTTATAAGTAATGATTTATAGATTCTAATAATTAGAGTATATTTACAAATAGTAATTTGATAAGAAATAGTGTTTAAGATGAATATATATGAATTTGGATTAGATGCCTATTGTAATACCAGAACTGAAAACACAAATTCAATATTGGTATGGCACACTTGAAAAAAAGCAACGTAAATTAGATATAGATTATGTTAAAAAAGTTTTTACATTAATTGAGTTTGTGGAATTAGAAAATTTAGATCACAGTGAGTTTGCTATGATTTACCCTAAAGAATTCACAAAGAAGGGACAAGTTTTTTTAATAGTTAATTTCGTAAATTCAATTTGCTAAAAAGAGAGATGGTGAAAATTAGTGATGCATACATTAGATTTCTTAGCATATGTTTGGAAGTCAAATGATATAAAAGAAGAATTATTAAATAACCTTCAAAGTGAGAAAAAAGAAGTTATAGATATTGGAGTACATCGATTAAAGTTTGATTTTAAACAGCATACAGTTCAGATAAATTGTAATGATCCTGATTACATTTTTATGTGCAAAATGGTACCTTTAGAAATGCCATTACAAACATTAGAAAATTTGATTGAAAAGGAGTTTAATAATGAGAATAATAAATGGAATTTGATATAGAAAATAATAAACAAATTACAATTTGTGGAGGGGTTGTTATGTCTAAATTAATTATTATTAGAGAAAATTCAGGTAGTGGTAAAACTACAGTGGCAAAAACGTTACAACAAAAATTAGGACATAATATTATGCTTATTTCACAGGATGTTATTAGACGAGATATCTTATGTGTACATGATGGACTTGATACAAAAGCATTACCCCTTATTAAAGAGCTTATTTTATATGGAAAAAATAAGTGTGATATTGTCATATTAGAAGGTATTTTAAATTCTAGTTGGTATCAAACATTATTTGAACTTGCAAAGTCTAAATTTAAAGATAAAATATTTGCTTATTACTATGATATTCCTTTTGAAGAAACCATAGTACGTCATCAAACAAAATCAAATTGTAATGAGTTTGGAGAAAATGATATGAAACTATGGTGGAATGAGAAGGATTTTAATAAAACTCTTTAAATATAAAGATAAATTTTAATTTAATGTATCGAAATAATCAAGGAATATGCGATGTATGCTATTATTCAATATTGAAATCAGAAGTGTAAATTTGAAGGAAATATATGTATGAATATAAAAACTATTATAATTTTCCTCAAGTTATGCGTAACTCTTGAAAATACTAAATTTCTAACAATTTAATTAAGTAGCACGCAAATTATAATAACATCTTGGAAGGGGAAAACTAAAATGACAAAAAAAATAGAAGAAGATTATTCAGATAATGTAGAATTTAAAAATATGTATAAAGATAAAGAGTATAAATTAAATTTAAGAAAAGAAACTCAACATTTTATAATTCATTATACTGAATTTGACAAAAAGTGTATAGATAAAATTTCGGATATTATTGAAAATAGTTATAATAGAATTACCAATAATTTCAATAAACAACTTCAAGAAAAATTAATTATAGAGATTCATCCAGACCGCAATAAACTTCATATAGCTTTAGGATTTCCAAATGCACCTGATTGGGTAAGAGGAGGGCTTGGAATAGGTAAAATTGTAATAGCATCACCTTTAAATCCACCACCAGGTTCAGATTTTTATAATGTATTAAATACAGCGGTTCATGAATTCGTACATATTATAGTAAATAAAATAAATGAGAATACACCAAGATGGCTGAATGAAGGAATTGCATGTTATGAAGCAAAAGACAATAATGAAAATTGGATAATAAAAACTGTTGAAAATGGATTAGTAAATAATATTATACCTACATTTAAAGATTTAGATACAGGTGAGGATTTTGAAACGTTTTTCAAACGTAATGGGTATCAATATTCATATACTATAGTAGAATCAATAATTAAATTATTTGGATATGATAAATTGTGTAACTTAATAAAAGCACCAAATAGTTTTGTAGAGATTTTTGGAATAACCGAAAATGAACTTCAAGATAAATGGATTAATTATATAAAAGTGAACTACTTGCATTGATGAAATATAAACTCTCCAGCCTGAGTGTTTTTTCTCTTTACAATTAAATTTTGCTAAAAAACAGGATTTTCTAATCAATATAATATTATTTTAAGTGTAATACTAATAGTAATTTGTAGAGCAACTAAACAGATATTTAACCAACTAAGGGATAGTACAACAAGTCATAATTTATATTATAAATATAGGAGGATAATATGTTTCCAAATATAGAAACGGCTGAAAAGGAATTAGAAATAGCAGGACAATTAAATCAGGGACCATGGGTACAACATTCTATTAATGTAGGATTAGCAGCTCAAATAATTGCTAAAAAATGTACTAATCTTAGCGATGACAAAGCATATGTATTAGGAATTCTTCATGATATAGGTAGAAGATATGGCATAAGTGCAAGAAGACATGGTATTGACGGATATAAATTTATGATGGAAAAAGGTTGGGACGAAGTAGGTAGAATTTGTTTGACACATTCATTCCCAGTTCCTGACTTTGACAAAGAAATAGGCAAAAATGATATGAGTGACGAAGAAAGTGGATTTGTTAGAACGTATATTAATGACATAACTTATGATGACTACGATAAACTATTGATTGTTTGTGATGCACTTGCAGATGCTCAAGGTTTTTGTATGTTAGAAAAGCGATTTGTCAATACAACAAGACGCTATGGAACATTTCCATTTACTGTAGAACGTTGGAATGCAACATTTGAAATGAAAGAGTATTTTGAACAACAAATGAATTGTTCTATATACGATATTCTTCCAAATATAAAAGAGACTACGTTTATAGATGTACCATTATGGAAACCAGCAGTAAAATAGACTTTAATTATAAAAATCAATTTATTTAGCTTTTAATAATTATTAATTATTAAAATTTGAAATTTAGATCTTAAATGTTTATATAATGTAAAAAAGTATAGCAAAAATCTAACATCTTATAGTTATATTCTTACTATAATAAATATAAAAGTAAATAACTAGTCAAAGATGTGATAAATATTTAAAAACATACAATTACGTGAGTTATACTAATAGTTACGATGTTAGTATAACCCACGGAAGAAGTAGTTCATCCAATAAACTATCATACTGACTAGTTATTTATTTGAATATGAGTAATTAAAAGGGCTAATCAGTCACTTTTAGTACTGAATTAAAAACTGATTTCTTTTTTTATTGCTTTTTTAGGACATATTTTTATGCATTCTCCACATCTAATACATTCTGCACTATTAGGGTTTTTACAAACTTCTATATGCATCTTACATTTTTTTACACAAGCATTACAACTTGTACACTTATTTTTATCTATTGTCATTTTACAAAAACTTACCTTATTTAATACTCCATAAATTGCACCCAAAGGACATATGTATTTACAAAATGGTCTATATATAAAGATAGAAGATCCAATAACTCCTACTAAAATTAACATTTTCCATGCAAATAAAAATCCAATAGTTTCTCTTAAAGATTTATTTAATAATACTAATGGTATTCCTCCTTCTAAAGTACCAGCTGGACATATAAGTTCGCAGAAATATGGAGGACTAATTCCAAATTCATTTACTAAGAACATTGGTAATAATATTACAAAGACAATTAAAATAACATATTTAAAATACCTTGAGATATTATCTATTTTTTTATTAACTTTAATTTTAGGAAATGGTATTTTGTAAAGTAAATCCTGTAAGAATCCAAAAGGACATAACCACCCACAAATAAACCTACCAAATATAATTCCAATCAAAGAAATAAATCCTGCTACATATAACGATACATTATATTTTACACTTCCTATAACTGCCTGCATAGAACCAATAGGACAAGCTCCCATGGCTCCTGGACAAGAATAACAATTAAGTCCTGGTACACATACTTTTTTACTATATCCCTTATAAATATTTTTTTCAAAAAAACCATTTATATTTGCATTTGTGATAATAGTAGAAAGTATTTGGAATATTCTTCTTTTATCCAATTCCTATACACTCCAAACATATATTCACTGCTTTTGTAAAAACAATATTTACTTCTTTTCTATATATACCTCCAGCAATAAAGCCTATACTAGCAATTAAAATTCCATACTTACATAGTTTTTCTCTCATACTACTTGCTCCCTTACAATAATAATCCAACAATTTTTATTTTAAAATTGTATTTATAGCTTTCTTATACTCTTCTTTACTGTAACTCCCTACTAAAGATTTACCAACAATGTTTCCGTTACTGTCAATAAATATAGTTGTTGGTGTTCCTGATAAATCTTTTAATATACCATTCTTTAGGCTTTCATCAGGGACAATATTATCATATTTTACACCTTTTTTATCAAGAATTTTTTTTGCAAGTGCTTCATTTTCATCATTAGGAGTATCAGAAACAATACCTAAAACATTTATATTTTCTTTTTCTAAATCTTCATAAAGATTTTGAATATCTGGCATTTCTTCAATACAAGGCCCACAAAATGTTGCCCATATATTTACCATAGTAAGTTTAGAATTTTTAAATATGCTACTATCTATTTCTTTTCCATCAATAGTTTTTGCTTTAAATTCTACATTTTTATAATCAGATATTTTGTCTTTTGCTTCAACTGGTGTAGATAATTTTATATTTTTCTTAAATTCATTAATTCCATCACGGACTTCTTTAAATTCCTTTTTTTCTTCATCTGATAATCCATTTTCATCATATTCATCATTATATAATAGATAACATTCTAAATTATCTTTCTCTGCTACCTTTTCATGATTTTTATAGTTTTTAAATGTTTTTTCTTTTTCTTCTATTTCCTCTTTTTGTCCATCTTTTTCTTTATTTTTATCAAGCACCATAATTACAAAGAAATCTTTTGCTTTACTTTGATATGTTTCAACTACCTTTTTTTGTTCTTCTTCAGTTTTTTCCTTTTTTGAATCTTTCTCTAATTTTTTAATAAATTCAAATGGTACATACTCATATGGAATTTGTCCAACTATATAATTTTCTCCATATTTTCCTGGCGCTACACACGTTGGAGAGACACTACCTTTTTTTTCATTCCAAACTTTTGGCATATAATATTCTAGTCCAATTTCATCGAATTTTATTTTTTCACCTTTTTTAGTGTCATCTTTACTATCTGTTTGTTCAATTACATTTTTATCTTGCTTAGTTGTTAACTTTCCACATCCTACCATTGATATACAAACTGTTGCTATAAGAAGCATTGTTAAACCTTTCTTTTTCATGTTCATTCCTCCAAATAAAAAATTTCACTTTTAGTTAATACAATAATTAATCTCTAAGTTTACTTTTAAATATCTTTTCATTTTTAATCATATAATTAAATTTTTCCTGTTGTTTCCTTCAAATCCATTATATAAATCCAAATTTAAATCATGATAAACTAAAGCTTAAATAAACCTTAAAAAAGATTGTATCTCAGAAATTCTGCTATACAATCTTTTGCTAATTTAACTGAAATGTAATGTTTCTTCTATTCAAATAATCTACAAATTATTTCTTAATTTCATTTATCTTGTGAATATATGTAAAGGCTTATTGATATAATCAATATTATTATGTTTACAATATATGTTATAATTAACCAATATAAAAGTGATAATTTAAAGGGGGAGTATATGAAAGAAAAAATAGCAGAAAATATTAATATATTGGGTAAATTTTGTGGGAAAAGAGACATCTCAATGTTGGCATCAAGTGAATTAAAACTAAAATATGGTTTGGAACAAGTTGATGTTATGGTTCTTTTTGGTGGAAGTATTTTGACAGGTGGAGATATTTTAGCAGAAGCAATGAAAAATAGAATTGCAAAGAAATATGTCATTGTTGGTGGACAAGGACATACAACAGAAAGTTTGAGAATAAAAATGCATAGTGAATTTCCTGAAATTGAAACTAGTGGATTACCAGAAGCAAAGGTGTTTGCAGCATATTTGAAATACAAATATGATCTTGAACCAGATTTGTTGGAATGTAAATCCACAAATTGTGGCAACAATATAACATACTTATTAGATTTATTAAAAGAAAATAATGTATCTTTTAAAAGTATAATTCTTTCTCAGGATGCAACTATGCAAAATCGTATGGAGGCAGGACTTCGAAAATATATTTCTAAAGATAATATAATAATTAATTATGCGGTTTATGATGCAGAGGTGCTTGTACGAGATGATGAATTAGAGTTCAAGCAGGATATTTTGGGAATGTGGAACATTGAAAGATATATTACACTATTGATGGGGGAGATTCCAAGACTTTCAGATGATTCTGAAGGATATGGACCAAATGGTAAAAATTATATTCAACATGTAGAAATACCAATTGCGGTTAGGAATGCATTTATGGAATTAAAGCAGGAGTATGGCTCTTTTATTCGTGAAGCGAATCCAATTTACTCATCATAATAATAAATTTATAATTTAAAGTATAGCAATTAAAATAGCAATTTGAAGAGAACTTAAAAATTATAAGATAATTAGGAAAGCACATTATGTATTTGTTTGTTGTTTGTGGCCAGAGAATATTTTATATTAGATAGTTAATTCTATTATAGAAAATATAAGGATTTTACATAAGTTTAATAGTGTTTGATATGAATTCTAAAATTTTATGATTTAGATAAATGTCCTAATTTTTTAGTGAGAGTGAGGGAAAGAAATGAGCTTAGAAGAAACAGAAAAATCAGATAAGATTTCAATCAATGATGATGAAAATGATAAAATTGATTGGAACAAACATTATGAAGTAGTAGAGAAAATAGGTGTAAGAGGTTATTCACAAAAACATTTCGAAGAGTGTAAGTCTATATGGAAAACTATGGTCCCTAAATCAGGGCAAGCTAATACCCTTCAAGGTGAAATGCTTAGAATAGCAGTAAAATTAAGAAATGAAGCGATGAATAATGGAAATATAAATTGGGACGATAATTTTGAATGGTTCTGCTTGTTTTTAAAAGAAAAGTTAGTAGGTTGTGGTTTATTTGATGAAGAAAAGAATATGAAAATAAAAATGATTTTAGATTATATAAATGATAATGGAAATTATGCTCGTAAATATGCTAATGGGGAGATTACTAATGATCAAGTTGATATATTCAAATTAGCATATGCAGATGACGATATTTACAACTATTTAGAAGATAGTATTGCAGAATATTATTTAGTCAATAAGTCTCCTATATTATATGAAATTAAAGATTTTATTTATAGATAAACTATTAATATGAAATTCCATTTTAATATATACCAATTAAAATGGTAGTTTGAAGGGGAGGTAAAAAATGACAATACAAACTGAACGATTGGAAATTATCCCGCTAACTCTTAATCAATTAAAACTATGGATTGAAGATATTCCTGCACTTGAAAAAGAATTAGATTGTTCCTATAAGGCAGAACCAATGCAAGGATTTTTTCTTGAAATAGTAAAGAATCAGTATGAAATAACCCTAAAAGATCCTAATAATTATTTATGGCATAGCTTTTTCTTCTTGATTCGCAAATGTGATAGGGTTGTAGTAGGTTCAGCAGATTTTAAAGATATTCCTAATGAAAATAGGGAAGTTGAGATTGGCTATGGTTTAGGTAAAGAGTTTGAGCATAATGGTTATATGACAGAAGCTGCAAAAACAATGTGTAACTGGGCATTAAAACAAAACGGTGTTACAAATGTAATTGCTGAAACTGATTTAGAAGGTTTAGCTTCTCAAAAGATTTTAGAACGTTGTGGATTCAAAAAGTATAAACAGGGAGAAACTCTTTGGTGGAGATTGTAAGTATAATATTTGAACTTAATTTGAGTTTAAAGAAAAAAGTAATTAATAAAATGTAAAAATATTGTGAAAAATTAATCTAGTGAAAAATAGACTACATTGTGGATATAAATCCCATAATGTAGTCTATTTTTATCTACTAGAATTTAAAACTTATATTAATTAATTGAAAAAACTTATCTTAAAATCAAATAGTATTTTACCATAATATGTTATAATAAAATAAGTAAATATAGTTTGATAGGTAGGAGAAGATTATAGATGGAAGTAGAATTTAAGATTTCAAAAGAAGAATTAATAGATTTTCATATGAGATATATTGCTAATACAACAATTTTTAAATATCAAATGATTTCTAATTTTATATTTAATTTTATGGTTTTTTTATTGATAATTTTTTGTTTTAAAGATCCTTTATATAAGGGTGCTGGTTTAATCACTTTATTTGTGATGCTATTATTTATAAAGAGAATTTTTAGATATAAATTAAGAAAAAAATTCTTTAAAATATATTCATTCGATAAGTATAAGAATTTATTTGAACAAACTAAATTAACTTTTACTGAAGATGGATTAAAGACTAGTACTAAATTTTCAGAAAAGGTTTATAAATGGGATTCTATAAAGAGCATACATTTAATAGAAAATTATATATTTATAAGAACAGTTAATAATGAAGACTTATTATTTTCAATACTTTCTTTTAATCCAATTGAAAATAAAGAGTTATTTTTAGATACAATAACTAAAAACACAAAATTAGAAATAGAAAAAGAATATCCTAAGGATGTTAAATATCTTTAAAACTAGATTTTATAAAATGATAGCATCTACTTTATAAATCACTTGAAAGTATATTATACGTGCAATAATTACATCTTAATCACGTAAAGTTAATTGCTTTTTTTCTTAATCCTTAAATAGAATTTATGAAATCCTATTATTGTAGGTGTGAAGATATAAGATAATAACAATAATGCTATAGCTGGTATAAATACATCTGACTTTGTTGTTTTTGCAATTATTATACCTAAAGCTGCACACAAAGAAGTAAATGATGATATCAATCCTTTATTTATTTTTATTTTTCTAAATCCATTTCTCATTTTATTTTTAATATTTTTTGCTATGGCAATAACTAAACATATATATATAATTATGCTTATAATAATTACAATCAAAGCTTCTAATAAATCTAGATTTTGTACAAAAATCATCATAGAAAGACTGAAATATAAAATTGAACTACCAATAAAAGCTACAGATGTATAAAGATTTATTAAAAATTCTAATCTTTCTGGAAAAATATATAGAATTAAAGAAATTAAATTGTACACACTCATAATAATAATAAAATTAATTATCTCAGACCAAGTAATTGATTTATTATATACAGCTATATTATAAATATCCACAGAAAGAAAATTCATTATATTGCAAATAAACATCACTAAACGTATCAATGATCTCATTTCTTGTTTTTCTTTTTTAGCTGAATAAATTTCCATGAATTCTTTATTGCATTTCATCTTAACTCTCCATTCCCTAGTCTTAACCTAATTAAATAGACATCTTACTTTTTATAATAATATTTATATTTTTAATCGATGTTATAAGAATTTTTAATATTATTTCTATATCTAATATTTTACCATAAAAAGGATTATTATTAGATGTAATTTATATATGAATATTAAATTATTTATTATATTTTATTACAAAAGATGTTATAAATATTATTAGAAAAGTAAGTAATTATATTTGTAACATAATAGTTAATCATAAATAATAATAAAATTATTGGATTATAGAGTATAAAGCTGATATAAATTTAGTTATGTTTTAATATAGTCTTGAAATTGAGTATTAAAAAAAATTATAGATGGAATTATCCACCTATAATGCTCCGATACACTTTTTATTTTATAGAATATTATATTAGTCTATTTTTTATATAACATATCTATATGTGGAATGTTATCTTCTAAATATTCCTTAGAAGTTTCTTTAAAACCAAGACTGCCATAAAAATCAACCAAATATGCTTGTGCTTGAATCTTAATCTCTTTCTCATTTAAATTTAATTCTATAAACTTGATTGCTTTTAACATCATTTCTTTTGATATACCTTTGCCACGATAATCTTTATGTACTAGTACTCTTCCAATAGACATTTCATTATATGAAACCCCTTTGTTTAAGATTCTTAAATATGCAATAATTTTATCGTTATCTTCAAGGTATAAGTGATGTGCGTTTTCATCTTTTCCATCACAATCTTGGTAAGCACACTGCTGTTCTACAATAAATACTTCATTTCTTATTTCTAAAATTTTATATATGTCTTTAATTTTTAATTCTTCAAATTTTTTTAGTTTCCAATCCAATGTTTTGCCCCCTTTTAATTGTTTATTTATTGTTCTATATGATATTTATTTTAACACAATTTACAAATTTCACACAGTATATATATTGACTCTTTATTCTTTAATCTTTTAGTTTTATAAATGAAAGTTCTATATTGATTTGAACTATAAAGTTTTTAATCTTATAAAATATGGTATAATTTAGAAATAAATTAATAATATGGAGAAAAATAAATGAAAAAGAAAATTATTAAAAGAATAATTCTTATAATTATATTATCTATTATTGCATTACTATTTAGGCCTACATACACACCAAGTATAGATGGTGATAAAAGTATTAGTAAATTAGTTAATATTAAAGTTTGTGGTCAGAATCAAACACTGTTAATCAGAGGAAAGAATAAAGAAAATCCTATTATTTTATTTTTACATGGTGGTCCAGGCTTAGCACAAATATGTTATGCAAGAAAGTACCAATCAAAGTTAGAAGATGATTTTTTAGTTGTTAATTGGGATCAGAGAGGTTCGGGAAAGTCATACTCATTTTTTATGAATAAAGATAATTTTACAAAAAATCAATTAGCAAAGGATGCAAGAGAGATAATTGACTATCTATGCAAGAATTACGGAAAGGATAAAATAATTCTAGTAGGTCATTCATGGGGAACTGAATTGGGTATGAACATAATAAAGAATGATTCTTCTAAAATCTTAGCATATATTGGAGTTGGACAAGTAGTTAATAATACAGAAGGAGAATGTATATCGTATGAACATGCTATAGATTTAGCAAAACAAAATCAAGACAATAGTGCATTAAATATTTTAGAGGACATAGGTAATCCACCTTATAAAGATGTCATAAAGGCTACATTAGAAAAAGAAAATATTATAAAGAAATATTGTCCATTAGAAAAAGATATTAATGTTACAAAAGATGTTGTTGAAGGATGTTTATTTTCACCTGAATCAAATTGGTTAGATGCAATAAAATATATATGTGGAAATAAGCTTTCTGCAGAGAAATTATGGGGAACAAATAAAGATTTCAATTTATTTAATGATGTGAAAAAAGTGGATATCCCAATTTATTTTTGTGCAGGGAGATATGATTACACAACTCCATCAGTTTTGGTAGAAAAATATTATAAAATGCTACAAGCTCCATATAAAGAGTTTATTTGGTTTGAAAATTCAGCACATTATCCACAATATACTGAAAGTGATAAATTTCATAACTTATTATTAGATATTTTAAAGACTAGAGGAGATATAATATGAAGAGTTATAAGACAATAGAATTAGCAAAAATGTTTAATCTTCATTCTAATACTATTAGGTTTTATGAGAGTATTGGTTATATTTCAAAAGCTAAGCGTAAACTTAATGGTTATCGTGAATTTACAGATAAACATGTTTTACAGTTAAAAATATGTAGACATATCTTAGGATATAGATATACAAATAGCCATATACGAGATATAGGAAAACTTATTATTACCTCGGCTGCAAAAGGTAATTTAATAGAAGGAAAACAATATGCTCATGATTATATTAAAATTATTGAAAATGAAATAGCTTTAGCAGAAAAAACATCTCAATCATTACATAAGTGGGCAGGGTTAAAACATGATATAGGTAATAGTAATAATATAGAAAAACTTTATACACGTAAAGAAGTAGCTTGTTTGCTAGGAGTTACTAGTGAAGCAGTTCGTAATTGGGAACGTAACGATTTAATAAAGTCAGATAAAAGAGGTAATAAAAAAGAAGTTTTATTTAATAAGATTGATTTAGATAGAATTCGGATAATTTATATGTTGCGACAGACTGGTTATAGTATGTCTGCAATTCATCGTTGTCTTATGGTTTATGACAAAGGACAAGCAGAATTAGTAATAGTTGCTCTTAATAAAATAGATAAGCAAGAACTATTATCAGCAGGAGATTGTTGGTTAAGTGAGCTAAGAAATTTAAAAGTAGCTGCAGAAAAAATTCCATTAATCTTTGATAAGTTAGAAGAAGCATAATATTAACCTTACAGTTGTACACCACCATATTTTTAAGTTGTATAGTTTGAATAAAGATACATTTTATACAATAAGCAATAGAAGGAGAATATTATGAACAATAGTGAATTATTAAAATTAATTACTAGGGAGCGTCCAGTAGGAACAGAAACTAATGCAGAGATATTAAATTATCTTGAACAAGAATTTATGGATACAGGTTATGAAGTTACATCTTTGCCATTTGACTGCGTTGTTTGGAAACATAAAAAATCTAAAATGAAAGTAGAAAATATAGAATTGGAAATTAATCCTAGTCCATTTTCAAAACCTTTTAATGGGAGTGGAAAGGCAGTGATTATAGAATATTTAAAACAATTACAAAATCAAAATTTGAGTGGAAAAATTATTGTATTATGTGGTGGGCTAACTGAAAGACCTTTACAACCTAAAGATTTTCCATTTTACTATCCAGATGAAGATAAGGTTATTATTTCATTATTAGAATCACAAAAACCTAAAGCTATTATATGTATTACAGGAAAAAGTCAGTTGAATGGTATGAATCCTTTTGCTATGTTTGAGGATGGCAATTTTTCTATTCCATCTGCATATATGAGTGTCGATATACTACCACAATTAAAAAAGCTAATAAATAAGAGTAAAGTTATTTCGTTGTCAATTAATTCTGAGAATATAATGGCAAGAAGTAGGCAATTAGTAGCACATAAAAAAGCTATTAATTCAAAAAGAAAAATTGTAATATGTGCACATATGGATACTAAGTATAATACTTTAGGTGCACTTGATAATTCAACTGGTGTTTGTGTTTTAATGAAAATAATGAATTATTTTAAACAAGTCTCTTATCCAATTAATATAGATTTTGTTCCGTTTAACAGTGAGGAATATTTTGGTGCTAATGGAGAGGTTAATTATTTAAATTATATTAATAATAATGAGAATGAGAATGAAATTTTATTAGTAGTAAATATTGATTCACCATGTCATATTAATTCACAAACTGCTATTTCCTATTATAATATGGATGCAAATATACAATCCATTATAAACAGTATTATAGAAAGACATAAGAATATAGTGAAAGGTAATGAATGGTATGCTGGAGATCATTGTGCATTTGCTTTAAAAGGTATACCATGTTTAGCTGTCACATCATCTGATTTATTTGATGGTGCTTTAGAATATACACATACACCTAAGGATACGTTGAATACGATTGATCTCCAATTGATAACTACGACTGCTAAATTTATATCAGATGTAATCAAAAAATTGGATTTAAATTTTAATTAAAAAGGATTAGAGAAATGAGTAAAGAAAGGCAATATTATTTTTTAGATGCTTTTAAAGATGCAATTATTATAGAAATTGGAAGGTGCTATCCTGGTGATCATGAATATTATTGCTGAAAAAAAGTATTTGTGGTTAATTACGGAATATGGGATTAATTTTTTATAAATTATAAATAGTAATTTGAAGGGGAGAGATTGGGGGGATTATACATGGACATTAATGAAATAAAATTTCCTAAAGATATATTTCAATATATGAATGACAATATAGAGTATGGGTGGATTGATATAAATGGTGATAAACATATTAAAATAATGAAAGATTTTAGAAAAATCTATAGAATATCTTCTATAGAAGAAACGATTGATAGTGGATTAGGGACATGTATAGAACAAGTCGCTTTAATGCATTATTTACTCGACAAGTTAAAGGTAAAAAATAAAATGTTCTGTTGTAGAATTTATGAACCAGATGATTATGGTAATTTAGAAGAGGAAGAACATATGCATTGTTTTGTACTTTACTATTTAAACAATAAGGTTTATCATATGGAACATCCTAATTTTGAGAAAAAAGGCATATATGAATATGATAGTGAAGAATCAGCAATTAATACTATTGTTAATTACTATATACAATTAAGGGGAGGAAAAGATAGTCCACTAGCAGAATTTTATAAAATCGAAAAGGGGTTATCGTTTAAAGAATTTAATAAGTACATTAATCAAGTTAATTTTGCAATTAAATGATATATATTTTCAAAACACAATTTATTTAGTGTTTTTTCGAATCATCTATAAATATTATGTCTAAAAATAGTATACAAAATATTCCAAAAATATATTGAACTTTCTTGATTACAAGTGTAAACTAAAAATAGAAATTACATTTGTAATCAGAAAGGAGCTTAAATAATAATGGACAATATACCTAAAATATCAAATGCTGAATGGGAAGTGATGAAAGTAATATGGAACTGTCCTGAAATTACATCAGTCAATATTATACGTGAACTAAAAGATAGAGTAGAATGGAAACCATCTACAATAAAGAGTCTAATAAATAGACTATTAAATAAAAACGTAATTGGATTTAAAAAATTAAGTAATGAATATTTATATTTTTCATTGATATCAGAAGATGAGTGTATAAAAGAGGAAAGTAAATCTTTTATTAATAAAGTATTCAATGGATCTGTTAAATCAATGCTTTTAAACTTTGTTGAATCCAAAGAAATATCCGAGACAGATATAGAAGAATTAAAAGACATACTCAAACAATCAAATAAAAAGAAAGGTTGATGTGTATGGATTTTTTGCATATTTTCGAAATTATTATATTATCTTCTTTGATTGGAAGTATAATTATACTAATTACATTAACTATTAATAGTATATTTAGATATAAGTTAAATCCCACATTTCGTTATTATATATGGTTAATATTAATTATAAAATTAATCTTTCCTTTTGGACCGGAAAACTCTCTGAATTTTTCTAAGATATACCAAAGAGTATATATAGAAAAGTATACAAATGAAACCTCATTAAAAGTACAAGAAAATTCTAAAAAACAATCTAAAAACACAAATCTAGATGATTTTAAATCAATAAATTCTTTTCAAAATTCAAATGATAATAAATTTACCCACAAAATTTATATACCGTTCAAAAATAAACTTCATATTGAAAAAATATTCTTTTTCTTATGGATATTAGGCGTCATATTCTTAACTTGTATGTTTATTTCAGCACATAAAAAACTTAAACAAATAGTTAAAACTTCTGTTAAAGATGTAACTGATGCTCATAAAGAAATTTTATATAACTGTATAAATATTATGCATATGAAAACTAAGGTAAAAGTATTATATTCTTCAAAAATAAGCAGTCCTTGTTTATGTGGATTAATTAAGCCAAAGATATTAATTCCAATAACTCTAGTAAAGAATATTAATGAAAAAGATTTTAAATATATTTTAATGCATGAGTTAACCCATTTAAAAAGGAAAGATGTATTAATAAATTGGATTATTATTTTATTGTCAATTATTTACTGGTTTAATCCAATAGTTGTTTATGGTCTTAAGAAAATTAGAAAAGACTGTGAATTTTCATGTGATAATAATGTAATGTCTTATTTGAATGAAGATGAAAATATACAATATGGTAATGTATTAATAAAAGTATTGGAATTGTGTAGATGTAATAATAGAGTTAGAGGGGCCACTTCAATGGTTAGGGATAATTTAGAGATCAAAAGGAGGATTATTATGATTTCAAAATATAAGAAAATAAATTTTAAGGGCATATTACTAGCTACTATTATTGTTGTTATTATAGGCGTGTTAGCAATCAAAGTAAATGCTTCAAAGCTAAATATTGATAATATTATAAAAGCAGAAGTTTCAGCTCCTGATAATATAGTTAATAATAATGAATCTAACCCTAAATCATTAACCACTACAAATAATATATCAAGTGATAACGCAAAGCCTGTAGGAGGATTGTCATCTGATATTATAATTTATAATAGTCATGCCGATGAAGCTTACCAATCTGGTATAAGTGTAACTGATATAGGTAAGTTAATTAATGATAAACTTTTAAAAGAAGGCATAAAAAGTGAGTTTATCAAGTGCACAGTTCCTAAAGAATATAATGAATCATATCAAAATTCACGTGATTTAATAACATCAAATGTTAAAGATTATTCAAATAATATTTTGTTAGACATGCATCGAGATGCAGCAAATTATTCTAAATCTGATACAAGAAAAATAACAGTTATTCTTGCTAAAAATAATCCTTATTATGAAAAAAATAAAGAATTTGCTGAAGGTTTATTACAAAATATAAATAATTCAAATGAAATTAAAACAGGAATAATTTCGTATAATCATGGAAAATTGTGTTTCAATCAGGATCTATCTAAAAATTCACTACTTATTAATTTGGGTAATGACATGTCTAATGATAGTGATATAGAAGCTTGTGTAAATGCACTTGTTTCAGCTTTAAAGAAATTTTAATTTTATAGTATAACAAAAAAACAATATATCGATAATTATTATATTCCTAATGTGAATACTTTATAAAAAACAGCAAAATAAAATGCCATAGCTTATAAATTATAATGTATTTGTAAAATGAAAAATGTAGATTTAAAATAGAATTATAGTATTGCTTATTAATAGATTAATTAAATTTCAGGTTTACAAAATATAATTTTCTCTCCTTTTAGTAAGTGTAAATTAAAAATCAAGCTTGATTAAATAACTTTTAATTTATACTAAAAAATAATTTAGAATTCGGAGGGATTATAAAATGGCAGAAAACATGACAGAAAATGCAAAGTATATATATTCATTTTTTAGAAATAAAGGTTGGACAGGTAACTCTATTTGTGCAATGTTAGGAAATATGCAAGGTGAATCTGGAATTATTGCAGATATTAATGAAAAAGGTGGAGGTGGAGGATATGGTTTAGTACAATGGACTCCAAAATCTAATCTTACTAATTGGGCAAATAGAAATGGATTAAATTATAGAACTGTTGATACACAATGTAGAAGAATACAATGGGAACTTGAAAATAGTCAACAATTTTATGCAACAAGAGCATATCCAATGAATTTTAGAAAATTTACTCAAAGTACAGATAGTCCTACTTATTTAGCAAAGGTATTTATAAACAATTATGAAAGACCTGCTAATCCTAACCAACCACAAAGAGGTGTTTGGGCTGAACAATGGTATAAACGTCTTGTTAATGGAGATACTTCCACAACCCCTTCTACACCATCAACTCCATCAACTGGAGGTAGCACATATACAGTTAAATCTGGTGATACTTTAAGTGGAATTGCTGCAAAATTTGGTGTTACTGTAGGTCAACTACAATCATGGAATGGAATCAGTAATCCTAATAAAATTTATGTAGGACAAGTTCTTAAAGTAAAAGAAAATACACCATCAACTCCATCTACTGGAGGTAGCACATATACAGTTAAATCTGGCGATACTTTAAGTGGAATTGCTGCAAAGTTTGGCGTTACTGTAGGTCAACTACAATCATGGAATGGAATTAGCAATCCTAATAAAATTTACGTGGGACAAGTTCTTAAAATAAAAGGATCTTCTGGTGGACATACTGGAAATATCACATATACAGTTAAGTCAGGTGATACTTTAAGTGGAATTGCTGCAAAGTTTGGTGTTACTGTAGGTCAACTACAATCGTGGAATGGAATCAGTAATCCTAATAAAATTTATGTAGGACAAGTTCTTAAAATAAAGAAGTAATTTGTAAATTTCTTTATAAAGACCAATCATATATTATATAAAAAATTTAATGGGCAGTAATAGCAGCAGCTACTATTGCCCATATTTTTATATTAACTATCCATGAAAATAACCAGTTCTTGATGAAACTACAACATAGGGGACTTCCTTACCATCATTTTCTATATATGCTTGATATAAATCATCATGTAAATGTTCTAATCTAACAACTTTTTCTCCATATTTATCATATAAATCTTGTTCAAATAACTTTTTCCAGTTATTAGCGATAGGAGCATTTAGAGTTATATATTCTGCAAATTTTTCTAAATTCTTAGAATTGCCACCACTTTTTATATATTGTTTATATAAACTTTCAATATCAACTTGATTTAAAAAACTTTTGCTCCACTTTATTTTTTGTGCTTCTGATTTATTTTCTTGACCATTAATAATATAATCTATAATTTTTTCTTTAATATTTTCATCAGTTGCACTATTTGGCGAATGAGAAGATTTATCATTAGAAGTATCAACAGATGTTTTTTCATTAGAAGAATTATTAGAACTTTCTTTTGTATTTTTTGATTTATTAGTATCATTAGAATTTTCTTTTATATTTTTGTGTTTGTAATTATCATCAGTACTTTCTATACTAGCTTGGTTTGAATTATTATTCACTAAATTATTTGTATTTTTAGATTCATTTGATGAGCAGGACGTTAGAAAAATTGTAAAAAATAATGAATAAGCAATTAGCTTCTTCATTATATCATCACCCCTTTTTTTACTAATTTTGTATTATAATTGTAATATATATGATATAATAGTGCAAAAATTTTTAAAAAATATAACTTTAAAAATCTGTATTATTTTAAGAATTAATATATTATTATTCTAAAAATAATTACTTAGAGTAAAATTATTAAATAGTTATATATAATTAAGGAGGAATAATTATGGAATTTTTACTAATTTTATTAGGATTATTATTTTTATATATTATAATACAATTTGCTATTGACAGGTCTATAAATACAAAAATATTAAAAGAAAATCTTAAAGTTTTAATAGAAATAAGAGAATTGCTTAAAAAGCAAAATAAAAATCTTTAACTAAAACATATAGTATTATGCTATTTAAGTTATATAGTAAATATGGCAGAATATTTTTTCATAAAAAACATATTATAAAATTAGTTAAATAAATAGTATGGAGGATTATAATGAGATGTTTAAAGAATCTACTAATTTTTATTATGGTTCTAATTACGACAATGTTTTTACCGATAGAAATTAATAAAAACAATACTTATGCTAATTCAAATTTTATTAAAAAAGCTCCTATTAAAATAGGCGTATTTTTACATGATTTTAATGAATATCTTACGCTTGTAAAACAAAATTTAGAAGATATTCAAAAAGAAAATCCAGATAAAGTTGAATTTACCTTTTTTGATGCAAAAGAAAATCAATCTATACAAAATGAAAGTATTGACAAAGCTCTTATAGAAGATTATGATGTTTTAATTGTAAATTTACATACTATAAAATTAAATGAAGTGGAAAATATTCTAAATAAAATAATTAAAAAAGATATACCATTAATTGTATTTAATGAACCAGACAAAGATTTAATAAACTTTGTTGGACGATATGGTGTTTTTATAGCAACTCTTGGTGAGGAATCTGGCATTTTAGAAGGGCAGATTCTGGCTGATGAATGGAATAATCATAAAGAAATTATAGATAAGAATAAAGATAACATATTGCAATATATTATGTTAAAAGGAAGAATTGGTAACCCATTAGTAGATCAAAGGACCAAGTTTGCAATTTCAACACTTAATGAAGCTGGAATAAAAACAGAAGAGCTTACATCATTCAATGGTGAGTGGAGTAAAGATTTAGCTAGAGAGGCTATTGAATCTATGTTTTTAAAATATGGGAACAGAATTGAAGCTATAATTTCAAATAATGATGCTATGGCAATAGGTGCTATTGAAGCCTTACAAAAATATGGATATAACAAAGGTAATAAATCAATGACTATTCCAGTAGTGGGAATTGATGGAATACCAGAGGCTATAGAATTGGTTAATAAAGGATATATGACAGGGACTGTTATCCAAGATCCTCGTGCTAATGCTGAAGCTCTTTATAAGGTTGGAATGAATCTAGCTTATAAAAAACCTCCTCTTGAGAATACAGATTATAAATTTGATGATACAGGAAATGTAATTAGATTACCTTACAAGGAATATAAAAAGCAATAATATATTTATATAAATAAAAACACCGTATTATTTAGTAGATAAATTTTACGGTGTTTTCATATTGTATAAAATTTAGATTAAAAAAATAAGATTTACTTAGTTATAATTTATCTTAAATAAAGTGTTTAATATTTACTCATAATCTCCTTCTTTCATAATTTTGTATGAAATTATAATATTCCTTAAAAGAGAATATGTTAAAGTTAAAACACAATTTACAAAGTGATTAAATATAAGAATAATTAAAAAATTATTACAATGATAGTATATGTAATATTATTCTTGTAATTTTATATATGAGCGAATATAATTTATTTAAATGTAAATGCAAATCTATTGCAAATAAGCGAGACTTATATGGAGACTAAAATAAATATAGTATCTGGATTTTTAGGTGCAGGAAGAATTTCTTTAATAAAAAGATATAAATAATCCAATCACAATTTAGAGGTGAAAAGATGAAGATAAAAATTGAAATAGTTATGGGGTTTCTTGGCTCAGGAAAAACTAATTTTATAAATTCTATGTTACAACAGGAAGAATTACAAAATGAAAGTATTGTAGTTATCCAAGATGAATTTGGAAAATGTGAAATAGAATCTGATTTTAATAATCATAAATCAAGTAAAATAATTGTAATAAAAAATGATGAAGGTAAAGAAATTGATGTAGATTATGTTAAAAAAATTATAAGTGAATATAATCCTAATAGAATTTTTATTGAAGTAAATGGTATGAAAAATTCTAATAATATTATTAATATATTTAATGAGAAAAGTATAACCAAAATATGTAGAATTGATGACATAATAAGTATAATTAATATAAGAAAATTTCCTATGTATTTTAGAAATATGAAAAGTATAGTTGGAACCCATATTTTTAATAGTGAAACTATAATTTTAAATAATATAAGTAAGTTAGAAAAGAATGATTTTCTAGATACACTAAAAGAAATTAAAAATATTAATGAAACAGCTAATATTCTTAAACATGTTTCTATAATAAATGAAAATCAAGAAAAAGAAGAAGATTATTTAGAAATAGAAAAGCATTCTTTTGTTTTTAATACTTTAGTATATTTAATTCCGTTAATATTTATATTAACTTACTTTATTATAATTACAACATTAAATATTGATATATCTAGTGAATACTTAGATAAATTTAGAAAGTTTAATACTATGTTTATAAGCATATTGATTCAAGGCTTACCTTTCATTCTTATTGGAAGTTTTGTATCAGCAATAATTCAAAGTTGTATATCGAGAGATAAGTTGATGAAATTATTTCCTAAAAATATTTTTTTATCATGCATAGTTGCAGCTTTGGCAGGGATATTATTTCCTATATGTGATTGTGGGACTATACCAGTTGTTAGAGGGCTTATGAAAAAGAAAGTACCAATAGCAGCAGGAGTTACTTTTATGTTAGCATCACCAATAGTAAATCCAATAGCCATTATTTCAACTATATATGCTTTTCAAGGAATGAAATCTGTAGTAATTTATAGGGTATTTACAGGTATAATAATTTCAATTTCAGTAGGTCTTATTATGCAGTTTTTTACAAAGAAAGATGAGGAAATTTTAAAAAGTAGTGAAGATATAATTGAGTGTAATTGTGGATTTTGTAATGAAGGTTATGATTATAATAAAAGCAAATTAGAAAAGGTAAAGTCTATATTTATTCATGCCGCAGATGAATTTTTTAATGTAGGAAAATTTATGATTATAGGAATTTTTTTATCTAGTATTTTCCAAAGTATATTATCATTAAATAATAGTAGCTATATTCCAAATGATAATAGAAGTTCACTTTTGTTTATGATAGGACTAGCTTTTTTACTTTCAGTATGTTCAACTTCAGACGCCTTTATTGCGAAAGGATTTTTAAAGCAATTTTCAATAAATTCTGTAATGGGATTTTTAGTAGTTGGGCCTATGTTAGATGTTAAAAACACAATTATGCTTTTGGGAAGTTTTAACAAGAAATTTGTATTAAAGTTAATATTTGTTATTATTATAGTGTCATTTGGAGTTTTAATTAATTGTAATTTAGCTTAGTATATAAGTTCCAATAAAGTTTGTTCATTAATATAAATTTTAGAATATTTATAAATAGTATTTCTTATTAGTAGAGTGAGGAACTTATATAGAAAAATTTATGATATTATGCTTCTAACTAGATATTTTTAATTAAAGATATAATTTTATATGAAAATTATATAAAAAGTATAAATGTAATAACTTAATTAGAACATATATATATTAAAAAATAACAGAATAATATGTTTTGCATACTATTTAGGTATTTTTTAATATTTTAAGATTGATTGAAAGAAGGTCAGATATGAAAAAATTAAATTCAGATATTATTATAAAGATATCAATATTACTTGGTTTTTCATTATTTTATTTTAAAATTATTGTAAATAATGAGTTGACAATGTATGTACATCCAAGAATTGTTCCTTTTGTAGTTTTTGGAATGATATCTATGTTTATAATTGCATTATTTTTAGTTAAAGATATTTTTCAAAATAAAAAGAAAAAAATTAAGTTTAAGAATTATATAATTTTTATGATTCCACTAATTATGATATTTTTTATGGAAAGTAATAGTGTAAGTTCTACTGCAATTAAAAGTAGTGATATCAATGTAAATACAACTTCTAATGTAATATCAGATAGTAATTTAAATAATCTTTCAAGAGATAATATTAATCAAGATAATAATTTAGAAAACGACTCAAGATCTGATGTGTATAAAGAAAAATATGAAAATAATCTACAAGTTACAAGTGATAAAAAGGAATTAGATATTAAAGATAATGTTATAAACATAAATTCCAAAAACTTTATATTTTCACTTGATGAAATTTTAGCGAATCCAGAAAAATATGTAGGACAGGACATAGAAATAACAGGATTTGTGTATAAAGATAAAAATATTAAAGAAAATGAATTTATAATAGGAAGATTTATGATGGTATGCTGTGCAGCAGATATGCAAATTGCAGGAATCAAGTGTGACATTAATAATCTAGAATCCTATGATAATGATACATGGGTAAAAGTAAAGGGAAAAATAAAAACTGACATTTATGAAGGTACTATAGAACCAGTTATAGTAGTTGAAAAGATAGAAAAAGATCTTAATCCAGATACCTCATATGTATATCCATTTTAAAATTTGGTTATGTTTTAAGTGAATGTTGATATTGTAGTATAAAGCTCATGGACAGGGGAATTTGCTTTAAGAACTCTAAAATAAAGCTTAGTCCAATTAATGCATGCTCCCAATCAAAGATTGTTGACAAGCAATTAATTGTACAAATCTTCATTGAGAGTTCTAAAAAGTAAATTTTAATGCCAGTTCGCCCTTATACTAGAATATCAACACTGTTTTAAAACATAGCGTAAAATTTATTGTAAAAGAATAAATTTTAATTAACAAAGGAATTGAAAAATTAGAATTAGATATTTTATAAAAATAGTACTATTTTGAAATATAAATTAAACTATAAAAATAAAAATACAAATTAACATTACGAAATTGAAAGAATATCGTAATTTAAATCGATACTAAAATAAAAATATTTAGTTTAAAATTAACCCATACCTTAGATAAGTGAAAAATAATTATTTAAGATTCATATAAATGGAGGGATTAATTTTGAAAAAAATATTTATAACATTAGGAATAATAGGAACATTAATAATTGGAGCAGGTATAGGTACTAGAAGTTTAGTATATCCATTAACTAATAAAGACACTATAAAAAAATATTCTAAAGAATATAATGTAAAGCCAGAAGTAATTGCTGCAGTAATACATTTTGAAACTAACTTTAAGCCAACACCTTATAAAGAAGGACATAAAGTTGGTTTAATGAACATAAATGATACTCAAGGTCTTAATATGGCTAAAGAAATGGGATTGAATATTACAAAACCTGAAGATATCGCATCCGATGATGTAAATATAGCACTTGGAACATGGTATATTTCTAACAATGGTGGTGATTCAAATTTAAATGATATGATGGGGCAATGGATTTTACGTAATAATGATGAAGATGATAAAGAAAAAATGGTTGAATATGCAAAAGAATATTATGGAGAAAAAGTAGAAAGCAGAGCTAAAGTTTATAAGATGTTATATCCAGAACTTCAATTTTAAATATATATTACTCTTCACAGTTAGCTTATATAAGCAATATGAAGAGTAAAAAAAATTATATCCTAAAGTAGAGATTTCAGAATTTCTATTTTAGGATTTTTATTAGGCATATGAATAAAAAATAATAAGTCCAAAATGCTCTGAGTATTTTTCGTTAGGCAAGGAAGCATATTTCTCTGATAGCTAGCCTATTAGGCAAATCTGCTGACGCAGTATAATGGAAAATAGGTTTGGCAAATGGACTTGTTATTTTTTTTGATTATGTCTTATCTTAAATTTTTTGCTTTAAGTAAAATTAACAAAATTCTTTATACTTCTTCATATATTAATTTTATAAAAATATTCTCTTCATGTTCATTTAATACATCATTTAGTTCATCTTGGTTAATAGGAGTTCCTAATTTAAGAAGATTGCTCATAAAACTATCTGAATTTGCATGAAATAAATATACTTCTGTTCCTAAATTTAAATCAATATTATTAGTAAAATATTCAGATGAATATTTTAAAAGATTTTCATCTATATTACAATTCCCGCTGGCAAAACCATTATTTTCATCATTGCCTAAAAGAAAGTTTATTTTATTATTTTGAAGATTCATAACTATAATTTTATTATCATTTTCTACTTTTTCACATGTGTTGTCTTTAAGCATACTTGTAATTCTTTGTTCCTTTATTTTTTCAGTATTTTTATAAACTTCATACATAAACGTTATCTTATAATTTTTGTCTTTAGGAAGATTTTTTAGATGATACATTAATACTTTATTTCCAGTTACATTAATACTTTATTTCCAGTTACATTTAATAAATAGGTCTCATTTTTGGATAATTCTTTATATACAAGTTCTGTTTTATTATTTCTAGTAAGATAACAACTTATTAATAATAGTGCTGAGACTAAAATTAATATCGTTAATTTTAATTTTTTGTGCATAATAGTTATATTCCCCCTTTTAAAAAGTTAAATAAATGTATAAAGAGCAATTACTATATTTAAAAATATTTAAATATTAATATAATAGATATAAATATCTATCTTATAATATGCAGTTTAATTTAAATTGCGTGCATGCAATTTTGTTACTATAAATTGATTATACAATATTTGGTATAATTAAGTATTGACAATATTTAATTCTTAATAAAACATTAATGAAGGATAAAATTAAAAAGTAAATCCTTTTTGTACTTCTAATTTTTATAACAATGTATTTAAAAGTAAATATATAATTATTGGCTTTTGACAATAATTATATATAAGAGTAATATAAAAATAACTAATTTTTATCAAATTAATATTAAATTTATTTTTTAGTATTAATTAAATGATTTATAAGTAAATTTTAAATTATTATCATAGTATATTATTGAAAAATAATTTTTAAATAGGAAGTAACTTTATGTGTATAGAAGAATTATCAGATACTCTTATAGATCATTTTAATTATCCAAGAAATATTGGAATAATTGATTATCCAAACGGAGAAGGATTTAATGGAGATCCAAAGTGTGGAGATTACTTAGAAATATATATAAGAGTAGAAAATAATTTAATTGAGGATATTAGTTTTTTAGTTTTTGGATGTTTTGGAGCCATTGCTACTGGTAGTATGACAATGGAACTTGCAAAGGGAAAAACTTTAGAAGAAGCTTTAAAGATTACTGAAGAAGATATTATACAAGCTTTAGGAGGATTGCCTGAAGACAAAAAGCATTGTTCTAATTTGGGGGTTACGGCACTCAAAAATGCTATTAAGGACTATTATAGTAAGGAGAAGAATTAATGAGTTTAAAAATAACAACTCTTATAGAAAATGAGCCTGATCAAAATAATTTTTTGATTAATGAACATGGACTTTCTTTATATATAGAAATTAATAATATAAAGATTTTGTTTGATACAGGTCAAAGTGGGAATTTTATTAAAAATGCAAAAAAATTAAAAGTTGATTTAAATAATTTAGATTATGTAATATTAAGTCATGGACATTATGATCATAGTGGTGGATTTATGAAGTTAGTAGAAAACATAAATAATTCATTTAAATTAATAGTTGGAGATGGATTTTTAAATAAAAAGTATAAATTATTAGAAGAAAATAAATATAGATTTAATGGTAATACTTTTGATGAAAAATTTATTAAACAAAATAATATTCCTACAAAGTATATTAATGAAGATACTTATAATATTAGTGAAGATGTAATTGTATTTTCTAACTTTGAAAGAAGTACTGACTTTGAAGTTCTTAATAAAAAATTTTATATCAAGAAAGATACTAAATATATAATTGATGAATTTTTAGATGAAATAGTATTAGCTATTAAAGTTAAGGAAGGATTAGTAGTTATACTTGGATGTTCACATGTTGGAGTTGTAAATATTTTAAAAACAATAATGAAAAGAACAGGTATGCCTATTTATTGCGTAGTTGGAGGAAGTCATTTAATTGAAGCAGATGACTTTAGATTAAAGAATACAATTAAATTTTTAAAAGAAAACAATATTTCTATTTTGAGATTGTCTCATTGTACAGGAGAAAAAGGTATAAGAGAACTTCAATGTGAATTTGGAGAAAAATTTGTATATAATAATACTGGCAATATTATTGAGATTAGTTAAAGATAGTAAATAAAAAGATTATATATGCTTTTTGTAAGTAGCAAACGAATGTGTTGAATTATTATTTAGACATATTTGTTTGCTATTTTTATTGTTTAGAAAATTATATCCTTAGAAAGTTATGGATAACTTAAATCATATTTTTAAAATGTTAAGAAATAAAAACTAAAGAATAAAAAGAATATATATTCGCCCGATTTTTCTTTTTTTACATGCATTCAAAAAGGTAAAAAAGTAAAAATTTATGAATTAACATATTTTAAATAAATAAAAATATAATTGGCATTTGACAATAATAAAAAATAGGAGTAAAATCATAATTAGCAAATGCCAATAAAGTTAGGGAGATGATTAAATGAAAATAGCAATTTCAGCAAAGGGAAAAAATATTGATGATTTACTTGATATGAGATTTGGAAGATGTGAGTATTTTCAAATATGTGATACAGAAAGTGCAGAGATTAAAATTTTAGAGAATAAAGGGATATTAGCAAGTGGGGGAGCAGGCATAGCAGCTTCTAATCAATTAATTGATGAAAATATAGATGTTATTATTACAGGAAATCTTGGTCCAAATGCTTTTGAACTTATTGAAAAAGCAGAGATTAAGGCATATAAATGTGAAAGTATTTCTATAAAATCAGCATTAGATAAATATAAAAATAATGAACTTGAAGAAATACAAATTGCAGGTATGTCACATCATGGAATGCATAATTAGATTGGAGGAATAGAGGCTATGAATATAGCAGTTCTTAGTGGAAAAGGGGGAACTGGGAAAACTACAGTTTCTACAAATCTTGCCCTTGCATTAAAAGCAAATTATATTGACTGTGATGTAGAAGAACCTAATGGATTTATATTTTTAAAACCTGAAATAAGTGAAGAAAAACAAGTTAAGATTGACTATCCTTTTATAGATTATAAGAAATGTGTTTCGTGTGGGAAATGTGTTGATGTATGTCAATTTAATTCTCTTGCAAAAGTTAAAGAAGATATAGTGCTTTTTAATAAGTTATGTCATGGATGTGGAGCTTGTAAAATTGTATGTAAATATGATGCGTTAACTTATAAAAAAAGAGAAATAGGAAAAATTGAATTTGGAAAAGCAAGGGGAATAGAGTGTAGAAAAGGATTGTTAAATATAAGTGAACCAATGGCTGTGCCAGTTATAAGGGAGCTTCTTAACGATTTGCCTGAAAACATTAATTTAATTGATTGTCCACCAGGAACTTCTTGTAATGTAGTAACTAGTTTAAAATATGCAGATTCAGCAATTCTTGTTACAGAACCTTCAGAATTTGGACTTCATGATTTAAAAATGGCTGTTGAACTTGTAAAAATGTATAACATTCCTTTTGGAATAGTGATAAATAAAGATGATGGAAAAGATAATATAATAAAAAAATATTGTAAAAATGAAAAAATAGATTTAATTGGAGTTATACCTTACAATAGAAATTCTGCAGTTTTATACTCTAATGGAGAAGTTTTATATGATGATTTAGAACATAAGAATTTATTTGATGATTTATCTAATAAAGTTAAGGAGGTGCTGAAATGGAATTAGTAGTTTTAAGTGGAAAAGGTGGAACAGGAAAAACTACAGTTGCCACTTCACTATCTGAACTTGCAAAAGATGTAATAAGAATAGATTGTGATGTAGATGCACCAAATTTATATATGTTTTATAAAGGTAATGATATTGAAAAAAATAAATTTTATGGAAGTAAAAAAGCTACTATAAATGAATTAAGTTGCATTCAATGTGGAAAATGTAAAGAAATATGTAAATTTAATGCTATAGAAGATTTTAAAATAAATTCATTTTTATGTGAGGGATGTGGAGCGTGCACTTTAGTATGCCCTAAAGAAGCTATAAAATTAGAAGACGAAAAAACAGCTGATACTTTTATTACTAAATTAGATAATGGAATAATATCAAGAGCAGAAATGGAAATTGGTAGCGATGGATCAGGAAAACTTATAAGTTATTTAAGGAAAAATGGTAGAAAGTTTAATTTAGAAGAAAAATTAACAATAATAGATGGTTCACCAGGAATTGGTTGTTCTGTAATATCATCTGTTACTGGAAGTGATGCAGTTTTAGTTGTTACCGAACCTACTAAATCAGGACTTGAAGACTTAATGAGAGTTGTTGCATTGTGTGAACATTTTGGTATTTTTACAATGGTTTGTATAAATAAATTTGATATAAATCTAGAAATGAGTAAGAATATAGAAAAATTTATTAAAGATAAGGGATTAAGTTTGGTAGGAACAATTCCTTATGATGATGATGTTATGAAATCTATAAATGAATTAAAACCAATTGTATATTATACAGAAAGTAAGGCATCAGAATCTATTAAAGAAATGTGGAATAATATAAAAAAAATTATTTATTAAAGATATAAAGCTTTTAGTTACAAAAGGAGATCATAAATGGAAAAAGTATTAGAATTTCATAAAGAAGGATATAATTGTGCAGAATCTGTACTTAAAGCATTTAATGAGGAAAATGGATTGAATATTCCAGTATCAATAGCTAGTCCTTTTGGTTCAGGAATGACTGTTGGAAGTACTTGTGGAGCAATAACAGGTACACTTATGGCAGTAGGAATGTTAAAAGGCAGAAATACAAATGAAGAAGTAAATAATTCAAGAACAGTTACAAGAGAAGTGATTAATAAAGTTAAAGAAAAATATGGAACAATTGAATGTATTGAACTTAAGAAAAAAGGTGTATCTTGTGATGAAATAATAAAATATGCTTATGATATATTAAAAGAATATTCAAAATAAGATTAAATATTGTAATTACAAATTACAAAATTATTAATATAAAATTTAAAATATTTAGGAGGAAATGAAAATGAAAATAGCAATTGCAACTCAAGAAAAATATGTAAGTGGACACTTTGGACACTGTGAAGGATTCACAATTTATGATTTAGAAGAAGGAAAATCTCTAAAAAAAGATTTTATACCTAGTCCAGGACATAAACCAGGATTTTTACCAGTTTTCTTAAAAGAAAAGGATGTAAATGTAATAATTGCAGGTGGTATGGGAGAAACAGCACAAGATCTTTTTAAAGAAAATAACATAGAAGTTTTTGTTGGAGTTCAAGGATTATGTGATGATGTTATTCAAAAGTTTATAAAGGGAGAATTAAAATCAACAGGAAGTGTATGCACTGAACATGCTCATGAAGGACACTGCAATGACTAATAATTGGGAATATATATATGGATAAAGATATTTCTTTTTATAAAGATATAATTCAAAAAAATGGACATAAATTTACTATGCAAAAAAGAATTGTATTATTAGAAATAATTAATTCTAAGACTCATTTATCAGCAAAAGAAATTTATGAAAAAGTTAAAAATGAAAATATTGGTTTTACTACCATATATAGAAGTTTAAAATTATTTAGTGATTTAGGTATAATAAAAGAAATAAATATTGATGGGATAAGTTATTATGAAATAAAAATTTTTAGTGGAAAGCCTCTGCATATTCATTTTAAATGTTCCAAATGTAATAGTATAATAGATATTGATGACAACTATTTAAATTTAGAGTATATTAAATTAAATAGAAAAGTTGAAGAAAAAAAGGCTGTAGAAGTAAATGATGTAGATATTATGCTAATTGGAATATGCAACAGATGCAAGGAGGATGAAGATGGCAAGACCAACAAAGTTTAGACGAGTAGAATTTTTCCCAGAAGATAACTATTTTGTACCTTGGGGAAAACCTAAATGTGAAATTGAAGAGATAGTTTTAAAGGTAGAAGAACTTGAAGCTATGAGATTAAAAGATATTGAAGGTTTAAATCAAGAAGAATGTGCTGAAAAAATGGAAGTCTCAAGACAAACATTTCAAAATATTATAGATAGCGCAAGAAAAAAGACAGCACTTGCTTTAACAGAAGGAAAAGCAATAAAAATAAGTGGTGGACATTATACTACAAAACTTTGTAAATTTAAATGTCTAGATTGTGAAACAGTTTATGAGATAAATTATGATCAAGATAGATTTATTTGCCCAAATTGTGGTTCAGAAAAAGTTATGTGCAATAAGAAAGCACAATTTTGTAAAGATTGGTGCAAGGGTAATAATAGAGAAATTAATACTTAAGGTTTTAAAGACGGGAAGTAGAGTATATGTTTAAAGAAGAATATTCAAATATTGTT
The DNA here is from genome assembly GCF_019431045.1 of Clostridium weizhouense. Taxonomy (GTDB): domain Bacteria; phylum Bacillota; class Clostridia; order Clostridiales; family Clostridiaceae; genus Clostridium; species Clostridium weizhouense. The sequence goes on from NZ_JAHXPT010000012.1 coordinate 38,153, forward strand.
ATGGATCATTTTATGTGTCCTAGAAATATGGGATTAATAAGTAATTTAAATGGAGAAGGAACAAATGGGGACCCGAAATGTGGAGATTACTTAAATATATATATAAGAGTAGAAAATAACTTGATAGAAGATATAAGTTTTTTAGTATATGGTTGTCCAGCATCGATTGCTACAAGTAGTATGACAACAGAACTGGCAAAAGGTAAAACGTTAGAAGAAGCATTAAAAATTACTGAAGATGATATAATAGATGCTTTAGGAGGATTACCTGAAAATAAAAAACATTGTTCTAATCTTGGTGTTATGGCTTTAAAAAATGCTATTCAGGATTATTATAAAAGAAAAATATGATAATAAAAATATATGATAAATAATATAGTTATAATTTTTATTATAAAGTGTTTAGAGTTAGGGTTTGATTTTCTAGATACAAAGTTATTTAAAAGAGCCCAAAGTAGAATTTTAAGTTTTCTACTTTGGGCTCTTTTATTTATTTTTGAGCTTCACTAGATGTCCAAGTTCTTAAATGTGATTTTCTAACTTTATCCTTACCAGCTGCATCTAATTTCCAATAATCGCTTGATAAAGCACCTTCCCAATGTCCGTATACTGGATTTGGTAAGATAATAAAGTGAGTTCCAAAATTATCTTTATTTTTATCAACTAATTCATTTCTTTCTGCTACCCCTTTACCATAAGAACCAACAGGGAAATCACCTTCATCATCACCCATATAAATTATTACATTATAATCTTTAGTTATCTCATCCATTCTAGGTTGTTTATTACTAGAAGTAGTTTTTAAACGCATATGTTGTTTATCTACGCATGGATAACCTAATTTTTGAAGATTTTTTATTGTAGCGTCAAGTCCAGTTTTTTCATCTCTTCCTGTTACATAAAATATTTCCACGCCTTTACTTGAAGCATAATTTAAGAATTCTTTTGCGCCAGGCATAGCTTTAGCATCAGCGTGATCTACCCATTCTCCCCATGTTTTATCACTAAAAGCTTTATCTTTGCCAATCAATCCTGCTTCATATTCATTATTATCAATTACAGCTTCATCACAATCAGTAATTATAGCTAAAGGTTTATCTCCAGTTTTAAATTTTGAAGATTCTTTATCTACAATCATTTGTGCAGTATTATAAGCTTGATAGCATAAGGCTCTATATTCACCAGATGTTTGCATCCAAGCTACTCCCATTACTAATTGTTCATTTAAATCTTTTAAACTTTTATTAGATTCAGTACTTATTTTTTGTTGAGTATCCTTATCTTGTCCAATATTTGTAGTTGCTAAAGCAGTAGTGGATGAAGACATTAAGACAAAACTTAATGCCATTGACATTAAAAATTTCTTTTTACTTTTTAACATATAAACCCCTCCTATTTGTAAAAGATTACATATAAATATATTCTACATATGTATAAAATTTCCTTTAGGCTATAATATTTCTTTTTAAATTTTAACTGTGAATAATAATATATAAGTAAAATTTAATATCTTTGATTTAAAAAATATTTAAATCAAAGATATTTATGTTCTATAAGAGAAAATAAATATATAGAATATATAGATTTTAATCATTTGTTTATTTCAATTAATCCTATAAATAAATATATTTTTACTTATTAGGATAAATATGTTTTATAAGGATTAAATATGAATAAATTTTAACTGTATATTCAAAATTTATTCATATTTATGATATAATTTAATATGTAAAATTGTAAATTATAACTATAATATAGGAGGAAAAAATGAATAATTTTACGTTAATAGTAGATATCTTTTTACATCTTGATAAATATTTAGGAACAGTAATAAATAATTATGGAATAGAAACATATTTAATATTATTTTTTATAATATTCTGTGAAACAGGGCTAGTAGTAACTCCATTTTTACCAGGAGATTCACTTATTTTTGCAGCAGCTACGTTTGCAGCTCTTGGAGCAATTAATATTTATATATTAATACCTATTTTGATAATATCAGCAGTTTTTGGGGATACAGTAAATTATGAGATAGGAAGATTATTGGGAAAGAAAGCCTTTAAAATTTGCAATGGTAAACTTATAAAGAAAAATCATATAGATAAAACTAATGAATTTTATGAAAAATATGGTGGTAAGACAATAATATTTGCAAGATTTATTCCTATAGTGCGTACTTTTGCACCTTTTGTAGCAGGTATAGGTAAAATGAATTATAAAAAATTCTTTTTATTTAACTCTATTGGAGGTACTTTATGGGTGTTAATAGTAGCATTGTCTGGATACTTTTTTGGACAAGTAGAGTTTATAAAAAATAATTTTTCAATAGTTGTTATTATGATAATTTTTATATCTATATTACCTGCTTTAATTGAATTTGCAAAACATAAATTAAAAAAAACTGCAATGGATTAATAAGAGATATTTTCTGTTTAGAATTGCTTTTATTTTAATTTAAATGTAAAGTATAAATGGAAGTTTATACTTTTAACTAATTTTAATTTTAGGAGAAAAAATAATGAATATACAAATATTTGGGATTAAAAAATGTTTTGACACAAAAAAGGCTGAAAGATATTTTAAGGAAAGGAAAATAAATTTTCAATTTATAGACTTGAATGAAAAGGGTATGAGTAAAGGCGAACTTTCAAGTGTTTTAACAAGCATAAATATAAATGATTTAATAAATTCTAAAGCTAAAGACTATATTAAATTAAATTTGAATAATATAAGAAGTAGTGAAATAAAATCAGAAATACTTTTAAAGAATCCTAAAGTAATGAATACTCCGGTAGTAAGAAACGGTAAAATAGCAACTATAGGATATAAACCTGAAATTTGGGAAACTTGGGAATAAAAATAAGTCTATCAATAACGATAGACTTATTTTTATTTAGTATTTTTTTTACGTTTTTTGGTATTTTTTTTCATAACAGAATAACCAAATGAACCAATAGGTTTTTTACTTAATGGGAAATATTCTCCATGACAATAAGAAATTAAATTGGCATTTTCAAAATGAATCTTTCCATTTTCATCTAATAAATTTGAATCAATATGTGAACATAAAACTTCGGCTATAAACATATCATGTGATCCTAAAGGAACAATTTGGCTTACTTTACACTCAATATTAATAGGACATTCATTTATATAAGGAGTAGATATTTTATCACTATCTTTTAATGTAAATTTCATTTCTTCTATCTTATTATTTTTTTTCCCAGATCTAACACCACAATAATCTACTGCTTTAACTAAATCAGAGCTAGGCAAATTTACAACAAACTCCATAGATTCTTTTATATATTCATAAGAAAGTCTTTCGGGCCTTATTGAAATATATAACATAGGAGGTCTAGTAGAAGCAGTACCAGTCCATCCTACAGTAAAAACGTTAGTTTCACCTTGGCTATTTTTAGAAGTAATTAATACTACGGGTACAGGGTTTAAAATTGCACTACCCTTAAATTGAATTTTATCCATATATATTCTCCTATGTAAATAAAACTTATAATTTAGTTATTTTTAATATCTTCTTCTATAACGTCTTCTTCTATTTCTATTATTTTTAGCCATATTTCTAATAAAGAATATTAATGTAACTATTATAATAGCTATTATTAATACAGTACCATATAATAATAGGTTGTCTTTAAAAATTTTTCCTACAGATATTCCAACTGTACCTTGAACTTCTTCACTATAGTTTCTAGTACTATATGTTAATTTAGTATCTTTATTGAAAGCAAGTTTCCAAGCACTACCGTTTGAAGGATTATAAGTTATCTTTGAATCCTTATCGTTTATATCATTTTTATAATACATTACATCTTGAGTCAAAGCTATAGGAACAGTAATAGTTTTTGTTGGTCCAAAGAACCCAAATGCTTTGTATTGTAAATCAGTAGTACCAACTTCTTCATTTGCTTTTTTGTATACTTCTTTTTGTGCTGTAGAACTATAATTCATGATTGCGTCCATGTCATTAAACTTAGTCATGTCAGCATTATCAATCTGTCTACTCTTAAGTACTACACCTATTAACTGTCTTCCATCTTTTTCATACACAGCAGCTAAACAACCACCAGCAGCATTTGTTAATCCAGTTTTTCCAGCAATATTACCATTTTTACCAAGTCCTAAATTTCTATTTTCTAAAATTATTCTAGTGTTACCAATGTTTATTGGTGCTTCTTTTAATTCCATAGTTTCTTTTTCCCATGGATTTTCGAAAGCAGCTTTGGTAATTAATGATAAATCATACGCTGTTGTGTAGTGGTTAGGATCATGTAGACCATTAGCAGTAATAAAATTACTATTATTAGCACCTAGTTCTTTTGCTCTTTTGTTCATTAAATCTGCAAATGCGGTAGCACTACCAGAAACATTATCAGCAATCATATAAGCAGTATCATTACCAGAGAAAAGAAGCAATCCTTTCATTACGTCATCAGCAAGCATTTTATCTCCAATTTTCATGCTATTTTTCATGTAGTTAATGTTTAAAGAATATTCAGGTTGATCTTTAGCTGATTTTGTAAAAGTAATTTCTTGATTTTTACTCCTGTTTTCAGCTAACAATAAGCCTGTTAAAAGCTTAGTAGTACTCGCTGGATATCTTTTGCTGTCTGCATCTTTAGAATAAATTACCTCTCCAGTCTTTAAATCCATTGTTAAAGCTGCTTCAGCTTGAATTGTTGGTAAGTTTTGTGTTTTTGATTCACTAGCATAACTCTTTAAAGAAAATGGTGTAAATAATGAAATGGAAAGAGTTAATGCAAGTGTTTTTAAAATAAAATTTTTTTTCAAGTAAGATCTCCCCATCTCTATATTAATATATTAAACAACATTAAGTATAACATTTATGTTACATAATAACAATAAAATCAACGTAATTAGAGGTAAATCTACCAATTACAATTGTTAGATTTACCTCTAATTACTACATATATATTAAAATTTTTTGAACAAACTATATATAACAATATAAAAGGTTTGAAAAGGGGTGAATAGCATGAAAAAATATGTAAAATATGTTATGTTAACTGTTTTGAGTTTAATAATGCTTTTTAATTCATTTACTGTAAATGCATTACAAAATACGGAAAGGAAAATCGTATATTTAACTTTTGATGATGGACCGTCACCTCATAATACAGAGAATATTTTAAGTATATTAAATGAGAATAATGTAAGAGCTACATTTTGCGTAATAGGATCAAATGCATTAAGACATAAAAATATTATTAAACATTTAGATGAGTATAATATGTCTATAATACCTCATTGTAATAATCACAAATACGATGAGTTATATTCATCAACAGAATATTATATGAATGATTTAAAAAGTTGTATGAAAATAATAGATAATTTAACTAATAAAAATAATACATTTAATTTTGTTAGAATGCCTGGAGGGTCTGATAATCTTGTATGTAATTCTGATGTCTTATATAATATAAAAAGTGAACTTAAACGAGAAAGGATAAATTACATAGATTGGAGTGTAGATTCAGGGGATGCTTCTGCAAAATTAGTTTCAGCAGAAAACATAGAAAATAATATTCAAAAACAAGTAGGCACAAATAAAATAGAAGTAGTCTTAATGCATGATTTAGATAATAAAATAACTACAGCAGATGCACTTCAAGATGTTATTGATAGATACAAAAAGTTGGGATATGAATTTAAAACTCTTAACGAAATTGAAGATTGGGAGATTGAGTATTTAACCAATAAACGTATTATAAATAAATGAACGTACTTATAAATAAATTTATATAAAAATATAATTGGGTAAATTATTTTATTTACCCAATTATATATAGATATTAAATTTTATCTACTACCTTATTTAATCTTTTATGAATAGTTTGTTTAGCATTTATCTCAAAAGTATCATCTAAGTTTTCTAAATTTATATCTTTACAATATTTTTTAGATAAAGCCAAACTTAATAATTTATCAGCAAATTCAGGATTTTTAGATAAAAATGAACCATGGAAGTAAGAACCAAAAGTATTTTTATAAATACAACCTTCATATCCATCTTCACCATTATTACCATATCCATGGATACACTTTCCAAGTGGAGTATTGTTATTTATATATGTTCTACCAGAATGATTTTCAAATCCAACGTATGTTTGATTAAATTTTTCATTATATATTTCTGTATTTCCAATAAATCTTGTATCTCCACCTTCAGTATATATGTCCAATATTCCAAGTCCATTGATTTTTTCACCATTAGGAGCAGTATAATAGTTACCTAATAATTGATATCCTCCACATATTGCTAGAAGTACTTTTCCTTCTTCTATATATTCTGTTAAACTTGATTTTTTTATTTTATTCAAATCATCTGATACAATAGATTGTTCATAATCTTGACCACCGCCAAAGAAAAGTATGTCTATTTCATCTTTATTTAATTCATCATTTAAAGAAGAATTAATAATATTTACTTTAATTCCTCTAGATTCAGCTCTATGTTTTAAAATTAATACATTACCTATATCACCATATACATTTAATAAATCGGGATATAAGTGGCAGATAGTTAATTCCAAACTATTACCTCCTTTAATTACCATAATTTTTTTATGTAGCCTTTTGAATGAAGGTACTTTCTATAGTTTATCATTGCAGTATATGTTGCAAGAATATATACTTTAGAACAGCTACTATTTTTTATTGCTTCTGTTAATTTTTCATAATCTTCTTCAAGTACAAATTTATCCTTATCAAGACCAGCTATTTTTAATCTTACAGCCATATCATACATTCTCATACCAGAAACAAATATATTTTTAATTGGAAGTGATGAGATTTTTTCAAAGTCTACATCCCATATCCATGAAACATCTCTACCATCAGCATAGTTATCATTTAATAAAAATGCAGCTGAAAAATCTTCTTTATTAAGGCAAAGAGTATCTAATGCTTGATTATAACCAGCAGGATTTTTAACTAAAATTATTTCAATATGTTTATTATCTATTTGTATTTGTTCTTGTCTACCAAAACTTGAGTTTTGATTTTGAAGAGAATTTGCAATTATATTATCTTCAACTCCGAGTTCTTTTGTTATTGAATAAGCACATAATGCATTGTAAATATTATAAGCCCCAGATTGACTTATTAAGATTTCTGTATCATTAATAAGAACAGATGAATTCTCAGGAGTTAAATCAAAAATCTTATTAACTGAATAAGATAATTCAGGTCTTTTATAGCCACATTCATCACAATAAAAATCTCCTAAATGATTGTAAGTTACAAAATTGTAAGAGTACCTAGATTTACATACTTTACAAAATTTTGAGTCTGCATTTATATCTATAGAAGAATTTTCTGAAATAGGGGTATTAAAACCATAATATATAGTTGGATTTTTTAAATCTAATTTTCCAAGTAAAGATTCATCTCCATTTAGAATTAATTTAGAAGAAGGAACTTTTACAACACCTTCTAAAATTTTATTTAAAGTTGTATAAACTTCACCATATCTATCTAACTGATCCCTAAATAAATTTGTTACGGTTATTATTTCAGGGTTAATATGCTCAGTAATAAATTTAACATTAGCTTCATCAACTTCAATTACAGCATATCTATTTTCTACCTTTTTAAAGAACTTGTAATTTGATATAAAACAAGCGGTAATACCCGGATATAGATTAGCCCCTGTGTTATTAGTTATAACATTAAAGTCTTTTTCCCTTAGTATGTTTGTAATCATACTAGTAGTTGTTGTTTTCCCATTAGTTCCAGTTACTAATATCACTTTATAACCAGCACTAACTTTTTTTAAGATTGTCTTATCAACTTTTAAAGCTACTTTTCCAGGAAAAGTACTTCCACCTTTTAAAATATGTTTTGAAAGAAAAGCAGTACTTTTTGCTAAAAGTATACTTAAAATAGATTTAATACTTATTTTAGTCACCACCTAATCAAATTTTAAGGCACATGAAAAGGGAATAATAGATAATAGTGTAGGTACTTTTTATCTATTATTTTCAACAATATACCTAATATTAATAATATAAGATTTTACCATAAATATCAAAAATAATACTAAAATCTTGTATAAGTATATCATAAATTTTTAATGAACCCAATAAGGCATATTAAAGAAAATAAAAGATAAAAGTACATTATATATTTTGTGATATAAGTTATGTTGTTTTGGTATTATTTAAATGTGAATTATGTTAATAAAAGAATAAATATGGATTTTTATATCAAGGTTTGTTAAAATATAAGACAAGTATAAAATTAAGGGCAAATAAAAATAGAATATAGAGTATTTGTAACATAAATTGAAAAAATAATTTACCAATTAAAGTGAGGAGTGTACATATGGAAAAGATAAATAAGACTTCTTTTCTACAAAAGATATCTAAGTTTTATAAGAGACTTTGTAAAAAATACAACTATTTTAGTTCGATAATAACAATTATTTTAACGATGGCATTAACAATGGGAATAGTAATCACTACTAAAAATATTATGACAACAGATGAAGTGGTGTCGATTGCAATTAATTCAGCAGAAGAAGCTTTTTATAATAAAAAATACGATGTAGCTATTGAAGAGTATCAAAAGTTACAAGAAAAATCACAATGGCCATTACAAAATCTTAAAATTGCAGAGATTTATTCTATTAAATGTGATTATGTAAAATCTAATGAGTTACTTTCTAAGGTATATGAAGCCAGAAACAAAGCAATAACTAATATTGACAAAAAAGAATTACAAGAATGTTCAGATGATGAACTGACTAATGAATTGGTAGTTACATATTTTATGAATGGAGAATCTAAAAAGGCATTAGAATATGGAGAAGTATTTTTAAAGGAAAATTCTAATAATAAAGAATTATTAAATACAATATTTAATATTTATATTATGAATAATCAACCAGACAAAGCTAAAGAAATAGTTAATAATTATCCAAATGAAGATTTGACAGTAGATGAATTAACAATTTTAGCTAGAATGAATATGTTAACAGGAAACTGGGAAAATGGATTGAAACTTTTAGAAGATGCATGGAATAAAGACAATTCAGAAATAATGATATTGGATGTTATAGAACAAGTATATTCATATGATAAAGATGAATTTGTAAAAAAACTTTCAGAATTGGAAAAAAAGAATTCTGATAAAGAATTCTTTAAAGTATGTTTAGCTAAAGTATATTCAATGAGTAAGGAATCAGCACAAAAAAGTATAGAGATGATTAAAAAAATTTCTGATAAAATTGAAGATAAGAGAATGATAAAGCTTATAGAATATAAGGCGTATAAAAATATTGGACAAGAAGAACCACAAAAAGTATTACAAGAAATTTTAAATGATAATTCTGAATCATTTATAGATTTATATATTGCATCATTATATAGTTATGAAAATGGCGATTGTAAAGCAGCTCTTAATTATGCTAATAAAAGTATATTAGTAAATAAAAATTATTCAAATGTTTATGGTATTTTAATACCGGATATAATGATAAAAGAGGCTAAAGGAGAAGAATTAAAACTAGAAGTTATAGAACCATTTTTTAGAATTTCTTTAAATAAAGAATTATTTAATCCGTCAGTAGTACTTAATATTGCACAATATTATTCAGATGTTATTAAAGACTCAAATAAAGCGTTACAATATTATGATATTGCTGCAAAAATGAATCCTAAAAATGCAGAAATATATTATAATTCTGCATTGATTAAAATTAATAATCAAAGAGAAAATGAAGCTATAGAATTATTAAATAAAAGCATAAAATTAGATGATAAAACTTCAAAATATTATAGAACATTAGGAACTTTATACTTAAATAAAGGAAAAAATGAAGAAGCTATAAAAGCTATAAGAAAGTCATATGATATTGATAAAAATGATATTTTGACATTAAATAATGCAGGATATTATTATATAACAGTTGAAAAGGATGCAGATAGAGCTTTAGCAAACTTTAAGGGGGCTTATGAAGGAATTAATGAGAAAATAGATAATAAGACTAAAGAGATAATAACTGATAATTATAACCGAATTAAGAATTATAAAAAAGGTGATAAAAACGGATCAATAATCTCACAATTTAAATTGGTACAATAAATATTAATGATGGGGAATTTATCTCCATCATTAATATTTAAGGACATTCAAAAATAATAGATTAGTTGCTTGTTTATTTTGTATTATACTATATCAGCAAATTTAACGAATAAGCTCTTTATTAATTAAATTTATAAAATATAACAACGCATCTTTAATCTAATATTTAATGTGCCGTATAAAGAAATTATGGTAAAAATACAAGTTATGTTTTAAAATAAAGTTGATGATTTAATATAAATAAAGTTAATTTTATATATTAGTATGGAGGGGAATATGTATCCAATAAAATTTGATAATCTATATTATGAAAGAATATGGGGAGGAAGAGATCTAGAGTTATTTAGAGACAATATGCCAAAAGGCACTATAGGAGAAAGCTGGGATATAGCTTGTCATGAAAATGGAGTGGGAATAGTTTCTAATGGTAGTTTGAAAGGAATGTCATTTGAAAAAATAATAAAATTATATAGAGATGATATTATAGGAAAAGAAATTAAAGATGAAAAATTCCCACTTTTAATTAAACTGATAAATGCTAAAGACAAATTATCAGTTCAAGTACATCCAAATGATGAGTATGCTAATAGAGTTGAAAAAGATTCAGGAAAAACAGAAGCATGGTATGTAGTAAGTGCTGAGGAAAATTCATATTTAATTGTTGGAACAAAAGATTGTGATAAAGAAAAATTTGGAAATTCAATAGAAAATGGAGATTTAGATAAATATTTAAATAAGGTTCCAGTAAAAAAAGGAGACTTTTTTTATGTACAAAGTGGTTTAGTTCACGCTATATGTGAAGGAGTTATAATTGCAGAAATTCAACAAAGTAGTGATACAACATATAGGGTATATGATTATAATAGAGGAAGAGAAATACATGTAGAAAAGGCCTTAGACGTTATTGATTTCTCACTTAAAGGTGAAAATTCTAATGGAATTTTAATTGAAAATGTAAATTATGATAAGGTTTATTTGTGTCTGAGCGAATATTTTACAATACAAAAGTATATAATAAAAAATTCTATAAAAGAACAAAGTGATGAAAATAGATTTTATTTATTTACTTGTGTAGAAGGTAATGGAAAAATTAAGTATTCTAAAGGAGAAGAAGAAATTAAGTTTGGAGATAGTATATTAGTTCCAGCAAGTTTAGGTGAGTATGAGTTAATAGGAAAGTTTACTTTATTAAAAAGTTATGTGCCAGATGTAGAAAAAGAAAAAAATGAAATATTAAAATATGTTATTAAATAATAGTTTATATTTTAAGTGAAATTTATATTATAGACAATTCGTAACTTTAAAAAAATTAAAAGGTTATAGAGGAAATTCTTATTAATAATGTATAATTGGTAATAATTGAAGAAAACTTAAGAAGAAAACTTCAATAGACAGATTAACAGATTAAATATAATTTGTTAATTATCTATTGAAGGTGGTGTAACAACTTTGCTTTATAAAGGAGATAAAAGATGAAAAACATAGGAATGAAAAAAATTATAGGGATAATTTTACTTGTTTTGGTATCATCTAGTTTGTTTTTTATGAATTTTTCAAAAAATAATCCTAAAAAAGAATTTGAAGTTTTAACTTGGAATAATTATTATAATGAAAATAATATTGCTTTTTTTTATGAAAATAGTGATGAGAAAAAAATCAAACTATTAGAATCTACCTACACTGTGAAAAATATTATAGATAAGGAAACTAGTGAATTAGACAAAGTTTTAAAAACTACTGATATTTTAAATAGTATAATTAAATATGATGATGTTGCTGATTTAGATTTAAAATCAGGTTATGATATTTTAAAAGAAAAGGGAAACAGCAAAAAAGCATCTGCAAATAATATGGCAATTATAGAAAGAGATTTATTAACTTCAATTGGGTTAACTAGTAGAGTAGGTGTATTTAGAAGCAGAAATTCAAATAATAATTCAAATCCAGAGTACTATGTTGTTGAATATTGGAGTAAAGAAAAAAATAAATGGGTCATGATAGATTTTTTGGATAGAGGTTATTTTAAAGAAGAAGATAATATATTATCTGCTAGTGAACTTATGAACAAAGATATCAATAAATTATCATATACAGGAAATACAAAAGATAAAAATTACAAAAATGATTTAAATAAATATTTGAATTCTTATACAATACCTATAGATAATACTGTAAAATCTATTAAAAGTAATGCATATATAACATATGTAACCAATAAACACTCAGTAGAAATAAAATTAAAAAATAAATTTCTTCCACCAACAATTTATACAGAGGAAACTAAACTTTTAGAAAAAGATCCACAAAATAATAAAATAGGAAATGATGAGAAGGCATATATAATTTTGATGAAGAAAAACGATTTAGTAGAAGTTGCTAATGCAAATGAAGGAAAAAAAGATGCATCTAAAAAAGATACTATAATAGTAGGAGCCTTTAAAAATGGCAAAATAGTGGATAACTATTATTTGAATATTAATGATGGTGGGTATGAAAAAGTTAATAAATATAAAGAAGTAGAAATGGAATTAGGACAAACGAGCATTGATTTATCTTTAGATGGAAAAAATTTAATAAATAATATAAATTTAAGGAAAAATTAATAATATGTTATAAAAATAATATTATAATTAAATGGGAAACTTAGTCGGAAAGAGAGTGTTAAGTGAATGGGATTAGATTTTATATTTATATTAAAAGCTATTATTATAGCAATTGTTGAAGGATTAACGGAATTTGTTCCAGTATCTTCTACAGGACATATGATACTTGTTTCAAACTTTATAAATTTTAAGGGTGAATTTGTTGATATGTTTGAAGTAGTAATTCAATTAGGGGCAATATTGGCAGTAGTAGTTTTATATTGGAAAAAGATAAAAGATAGTGTTATAGAATTTTTTCAATATATCTTTACTAAAGGCAAAAAGGGAGAAGTTGGTTTTAGATTTGGTATTAATGTTTTAATAGGATCTATTCCAGCAGGGATAATAGGAGTTTTATTCTATAGTAAAATAAAAAAATTATTTAGACCTGAAGCTGTAGTTGTAGCATTTATAGTTGGAGGTATTTTATTAATAATAATTGAAAATATTTTTAGAAAGAAGAAACATTCAGTCAAAAGTATAGATAAAATAACACCAATACAAGCAATAAAAGTAGGATTATTTCAAGTGCTTTCAATGTGGCCAGGAATGTCTAGAAGTGCTTCAACAATAATGGGAGGTTGGGTTGCGGGGCTTTCAACACCTGTAGCAGCAGAATTTTCATTCTTTTTAGCGATTCCAGCAATGGTTGGATCAACAGCAAAAGATTTATTTGAATTTAATTATTCTCATATGAATACTACTAATCTTGTAGCATTGATTGTTGGATTTGTTGTTGCTTTTTTAGTGTCATTAGTTGTGATGGATGGATTTATTGCTTATTTAAAGAAAAAACCTATGAGAGTATTTGCAATATATAGAGTGCTTGCAGGAATATTATTGGGAGTACTTATGTTTAAAGGAATTATATCTGTAACAATGTAAATGGAGTTTTTGTTTTTTATATAATTATAAAAATTAAATTTATAAAGATAATATAGATAATTTAAAGAATAAAACTTAGATTATATTATTAAAAATGTAATAAATTTTACAAGAAAAATATGGAAAATTAATAATAAAAAAATATGTATTATATAAAAAAGCTAAACATACTTATTATAATGTATAGGTATGTTTAGTTTTTTATTTATATTCTTAGAGAAAGGCTTAATTTGCTGAAAATTTAAACTTTTCAGAATATAAACTTTGTGCTATGATTAAAGTAAAGAAAAGGAAAAAAGAATATCTGTATCATTTAATAAATTTATTATTAAAATTAAATAAGAATTTTAGAATATATACACTAATTAATGTAGTTATATTCCAAAAGACATTAAAGGATTGGGGGAGTTTTAAATGCAACACAATATTAAAAAAATAGCATTATTAACTGGAGGCGGAGATTGCCCCGGACTAAATGCAACGATCAGAGCAATCACAAAATCTGCAATATTAAATTATGGTTATGAGGTCATAGGTTATAAATTTGGTTATAGAGGATTATATAATAATGATTTTATGCCATTGACATTAGAAACTGTATCAGACCTTTTACCTAAGGGTGGAACTATACTTTATAGTTCTAATAAGGATAATTTATTTGATTATTCTGTAGAAGAAAATGGTAAAGTAGTAAAAAAAGATGTTTCTGATATAGCCATTGAAAATATGAAAAAAGAGCATGTTGATGCTTTGGTAGTAATTGGTGGGGATGGTACATTGACATCAGCAAGAGATTTTGCTAGAAAAGGTGTTAATGTTATAGGCGTACCTAAAACTATAGATAATGATTTAGGATCCACTGATACAACTTTTGGATTTAATACAGCTACTGAAATTGCAACAGAGGCACTAGATAGACTTACAACAACAGCTCAATCTCATCATAGAATAATGATTCTTGAAGTAATGGGCAGAAATGCAGGATTTATAGCATTAGAATCAGGAATAGCCGGTTCAGCAGATATTATATTATTACCTGAAATGCCATATGATATAAAAAAGATAATTGATAAGATTAATCAAAGAAAGCGTGAAGGAAATTTATTTACAATTATTGTTGTTGCTGAAGGTGCGAAAGAAAAAGATGGAAATATTGTAGTTTCTAAGATAGTATCTGATAGCCCTGATCCAATCAGACTTGGAGGAATTGGAAACAAATTAGCAGCAGATATTGAAAAAATTATTAAGGATCAAGAAGTAAGATGTACAGTGCTTGGACATTTACAAAGAGGAGGAAATACATGTACTTTTGATAGAATACTTTCTACAAGATATGGAGTAGCAGCAGTTGAACTTATAAATGAAGGTAAATTTGGTAATATGGTTGCTTTAAAGGGAACAAAAATTACTTATAGTAGTTTAGAAGATGTTATAGGAAATAACAAGGTTGTAGATAAAGAAGGAGAACTTGTTAATGTAGCAAAAAAAATAGGTGTATGTTTTGCAGACTAAATAATTAATAATTTTATAAATTATGCTAAAACATTATAATTAGTGGTATACTATAACTAGTTACAATTAAATGGATTTTTTTAGAAAGCTGGTGGGTATTATGAAAGGAATAAAAAGATATTTGGAATCAAGAATTGGAACTTATGGCTTTTTTTTCGAAGATTTGAATGGTGGTTTTTCTTATGGATACAACGAAAATGTTCAAATGGTTGCAGCCGGTTGCATGAAACTCCCTATAGCAGTATCGGTCATAAAAGATGTTGAGAGAGGAAGATTAACGTTTCTTGATAAGGTGAAAATTGATCAAGAGGATAAGGTTTATGGTACAGGAATAATTCATGAATTTAATGATAGAGAATATACTATATTTGAATTATTAGTAGCAATGTTAATTCAAAGTGATAATACAGCTGCAAATAAATTAATTGATATAGTAGGTATGGATAGAATAAATGAGGATATTAAAACATTAGGATTAAAGAATACCTCTTTAAATAGAAAAACGTCTGATGAGCGAAGTGCTAGTAAAGGAATTGAGAATGTTACAAGTGCTTTAGATTTGTCAAAAATTTGGAAACATTTACATGAATCTACTTTTTTAGACGAAAAAAATAGTACAATGTTGATTGATATACTTAGAAGACAACAAAAGAAAAATAAATTAGGGTTATATATTCCTGATGATTTAAAGTATGAAATATCAAGTAAAAGTGGAGATAAAAATGGTGTCGAGAATGATACTGCGTTAATACAGTTATCTAAAGGGAATTTTGTTTTTACAATGATGTCTTTAGCTGTACCTAATAGTGTATATGGAACTGTAACATTAGCTAAAAGTGGAAAAATGATGTGGGATGAAATAAGTAATCATTGGAATTAATTTTTATTGACACATTATAAAAATAATGGTATGCTTACACAAAGAATAACCTTTAATTTGATCCAGAGAGATCAGCAAGGAAGTTATATAATACCATGTTTTAGGGTTTATTGCGCCTTCCTTTATATAAAGGAAGGCTTTTTTGTATAGCTAATTATATTTTTGCATATAGATAAAATAATTTGTTTAAGTATAATGCTGAACTAGTTTACAGATACTAGTACTGGTTATAAGCTATAAGATGTGGCGCTATCTAAATTTAATATAGATAGATTTGATATAACTTTTTATAAGTTTTAATTAACGGTTAAAAAGGAGTGATATCATAATGATAAAAGGTAAACATTTAATAGATCCTATGGATTTTACAGTAGAAGAACTAAATGAAGTCTTCGAATTAGCAAGTCAAATTATTTCATGTCCTGAAAAATTTTCTCATGTATGTGATGGAAAGATACTAGCCACTTTATTTTATGAGCCAAGTACGAGAACTAGATTTAGTTTTGAAGCAGCAATGATGAGGCTTGGTGGGAAAATTCTTGGTTTTTCAGAACCTAATTCATCATCAGTTTCAAAAGGTGAAACATTATCAGATACTATAAAAATGGTATCTATATATACTGATATAGTAGCAATGAGACATCCTAAAGAAGGTTCAGCTAAAGTAGCAAGTCTTTTTTCAACTGTTCCAATAATTAATGCAGGAGATGGTGGACATCAACATCCAACTCAAACTTTAACTGATTTATTAACAATAAAGATGTTAAAAAAAGGATTAGATAATCATACTATTGGAATATGTGGAGATTTAAAGTTCGGAAGAACAGTCCATTCATTAATTAAAGCAATGTCAAGATACAAAGGAAATAAATTTGTATTAATCTCTCCTCAAGAATTAAAAATACCACAATATATTAGAGAAGAAATATTAAAAAAGAATAATATAGAATTTATAGAAGTAGAAAGATTAGAAGATGTAATTGAACAAATTGATATATTGTATATGACAAGAGTTCAAAAAGAAAGATTCTTTAATGAAGAAGAATATTTAAGATTAAGAGATAGTTATATATTAAATAAAGAAAAAATGTCTGGTGCTAAAGATGATATGATAGTGATGCATCCATTACCAAGAGTAAATGAAATTTCATATGAAGTTGATGATGATAAAAGGGCAGTTTATTTTAAACAAGCTGAATATGGAATGTATGTTAGAATGGCGTTAATAGCTAAACTTTTGGGGGTGTTATAGATGTTAGAAATTACAAGTATTAAAAATGGATTAGTTATAGATCATATTGAAGCTGGAATGGGAATAAAAATATTTAATTATTTAGGACTTGATAAAAGTGATTATAGTGTTGCTCTTATAATAAATGCTGAGAGTAAAAAGTTAGGGAAAAAGGACATAATAAAAATAGAAAATTGTGAAGAATTAGATTATACGGTATTAGGTTTACTTTCTCCAAGTATAACTATTGATGAAGTTAAAAATGAAGAAATTATTGGAAAGATAAAGCCAACATTACCTGAAAAAGTTATAGATATTTTAGAATGTAGAAATCCAAGATGTATAACTCAAACTGAAAAGTATGTTAAGCATTCATTTGTATTAGTTAGCAAAAAAAAGGGTACTTATAGATGTGAGTATTGTGATGAAATAACTAAATTATCTGAAGTTTAAAAAGAGGTGAATGTAATGGAACTTTTAATTAAAAATGCTAGAGTTATAGATGTGAGTCAAGATTTTATAGGAGATATTTATATAAAAGATGGTTTGATAAATCAAATTGGAAAAGATATATTAAAAGAAAATGTCGAGGTATTTGATTGCAAAGGTAAAGTTTTAATGCCGTCATTTATTGATACTCATGCACATTTTAGAGATCCAGGTCTTACGTGGAAAGAGGACTTAGAAACTGGTTCTAGAGCGGCATTAAGAGGTGGATATACTGGAGTTTGTTTAATGGCTAATACTAATCCAATATGTTCGTCAAAAGAAGTTTTAGAATATATAAGAAACAAATCTATTGAGTTAAATTTGATTGATATACATCAATGTTTATCAGTAACTAAAAACTTTGATGGAAAAACTTTAAGTCATTTAGAAGAATTTAAAAATGATAAAGAAGTTAAAGCATTTTCAGATGATGGAGTTGGGGTATCTAATTCTAATACCATGATGGAAGCGATGAAAATAGCAAAGAAAAATAACTGGGTTTTGATGTCACATGCAGAGAGTCCAGAATTTTCAAAGATAGATATGAGAATAGCTGAAAATATGATGACTTTAAGAGATTTAGAACTGTCTAAAATTACAAAAGCACATCTTCATATGTGTCATGTTAGTACTAAAGAAGCACTTGAATATATAATTAATGCTAAAAATACAGGTGTAAATGTAACATTAGAAGTAACACCACATCATATTGCATTGACTTCAGAGGTAAGTAACTATAGAGTTAATCCACCAATAAGAGAAAAAGAAGATGTAGAAGCAATTTTAAAAGCTATAAAACTTGGTTTTGTAGATACAATAGGAACAGATCATGCACCACATACATTAGAAGAAAAGTCAAAGGGTTCTCCAGGGATGGTAGGAATAGAAACAGCTTTTTCAGTATGTTATTCAAAATTGGTTAAGGACAGAATAATATCTTTAAATGAACTAAGCAAACTTATGTCATATAATCCAGCTAAGCTTTTGGGAATGAATAAAGGAAAAATAAGCATAGGAATAGATGGGGATTTTGTTTTAGTTGATATAGATAAAAAAATAAAAGTAAATTCTGAAGAGTTTGCATCTAAAGGAAGTAATACACCTTTTGACGGTATGGAATATTATGGCGAAGTTCTTGCTACAATAAAAGGTGGAGAAATTAAATATAAAAAATAGAGATAAAACTTAATGAAGTAGCTTTCTTAAAATAATTTACTATATTAACATTTGTTTAAAAAACGTAAATACAGGAATATATCAAAAAAGTTTTTTAAGAAAGCTTATAATAAAAAATAGGAGGACTTTGCTATGACAAGTTACATAATGGATAAATTATATGATAGGGTTGAGAAAAGAGGAGTAGTTTGTGTAGGATTAGACACATCATTAGATTATATCCCAGAACATTTAAAAGAGGGAAGAACTTCAAGTGAAGCGATATTTGAGTTTAATAAGCAAATAATAGATGCAACATATGATGTAGCATCATGTTTTAAAGTTCAAATAGCCTATTATGAAGCATTAGGTTTAGAAGGATTAACGGCTTACAAAAAGACATTAGAATATTTAAGAAAAAAAGATGAAATTATAATTGCAGATATAAAAAGAGGAGATATAGCAGCAACCGCAAAGATGTATGCAAAAGCTCATTTTGAAGGGGATTTTGAGGCAGACTTTATAACCTTAAGTCCATATATGGGAATGGATAGTATAGAGCCATATATCCCATACATAGAAAGTGGCAAAAAGGGTATATTTAGTTTAGTTAGAACATCAAATAAAGGTGCTGAAGATATAGAATATTTAGATACGATTTCAGGAGATAAAGTTTATCATATAGTTGGAGATAAACTTATGGAAATGGGCAAAGATTTTACTTCAAGTTGTGGATATCATCCATTAGGTGGAGTTATAGGATGTACTCATGTTGAAGAGGGGAAGGAGTTAAGAAAAAGATTTAACTCTATGTTCTTTTTAATACCAGGTTATGGTGCTCAAGGGGGAAAGGCAGAGGATGTTGCAATGTATTTAAACAATGGTAACGGTGGTGTTGTAAATTCTTCAAGAGGAATATTATTAGCTTATAAAAAAGAAAATAGAGAAAAAGAATTTGCTTTATGTGCAAGAGAAGAAGCTATAAGGATGAGAGATGAAATAAAAAAAGCAGTAAACAGTTTATAGGAGGAAGAACATGAGTATAACATATAGAGAATCAAAAGTAATTTCGAATGAAAAAGTAGTTGATAATATATATAAAATGGTATGTGAAGATGAGAATGATATAAAAGCAGGGCAGTTTTATATGTTAAAGCTTAATGGGCAAACATTACTTCCAAGACCTATAAGTATATGCGAAAAAGATGGAAATAAAATAACCTTTGTTTATGCAGTAGTTGGGAAAGGAACAGAAGAGTTTTCTAAATTGAAACAAGGAGAATATATAAATCTTACAGGGCCTTTAGGAAATGGATTCAATTTAGAAGAAGACTTAGGAAAAGTAGCTATAATTGCAGGAGGAATTGGAACTGCACCTATGGTTGAAGTTTCTAAAAGACTTAGAGAAAAGAATAAAGAGGGAATTATAGATGTATATGCTGGATATAGAGATGAAGTGTATTTAGTAGAGGAGTTATCAAAATATGCAAATAAGGTAGAGCTTACAACTAATACTGGTAAGCATGGACATAAGGGATTTGTTACAGATATATTAAAAGTAGAAGAATATGACATGGTTTTATGTTGTGGACCTGAAATAATGATGAAAAAGGTTGCTAAAATTTGTAAGGAAAAGAATGTAAGAGTATTTGTTTCAATGGAAAAACATATGGCATGTGGAGTTGGTGCTTGCTTAGTTTGTACTTGCAAAACAAAGGATGGCAATAAAAGAACTTGCAAAGATGGTCCAGTATTTGATGGATATTATGTAGAGTTATAGAATCAGGGGGATAGAAGTTATGTTAAAAGTAAATATAAATGGTGTAGATTTTAAAAATCCAGTTATAGCAGCTTCAGGTACCTTTGGTTTTGGTGCTGAATATAACAATTTTTATGATGTGGGAATGTTAGGGGGAATATCATCTAAAGGGTTAACTTTAAATGTAAAACCAGGAAATGATGGAATGAGAGTATATGAAACACCTTCTGGAATGATGAATTCAGTAGGGTTACAAAATCCAGGAATAGATGGATTTATAGAGCATGAACTACCTGAAATGCAAAAGCTAGGAACTAATATTTTAGCTAATGTTGGCGGAGGATGTTTTGAAGATTATGCTAAAGCTATTGAAAAATTGAATGATACATCTGTTCAGATAATAGAGCTTAATATATCATGTCCAAATGTAAAAGCTGGAGGAATGGCTTACGGAATTAAATCAAAGGTAGCATATGATTTTGTTAGTGAAATTAAGAAAATATCTAAAAAGCCACTTATGGTTAAACTATCACCAAATGCAGAAGATATAGTTGATATGGCTGTTAAATGTCAAGAAGCAGGTGCAGATTCATTAAGTTTAATAAATACATTAAAGGGGTTTGCTATAGATATTTATAAAAGAAAACCAATATTTAATAATATTTATGCAGGACTTTCAGGGCCGGCAGTAAAACCTATAGCATTAAGAATGGTACATGAAGTATCTAAGGCTGTAACTATACCAGTTGTGGGATTAGGGGGAATATCTACAGGAAAAGATGCTATAGAATTTATGATGGCAGGAGCTAGAGCAATTCAAATAGGAACAATAAATTTTGCAAATCCAATGGCAGGTAAAGAGATTATAGAAGAAATGGAAGCTTTCTGCAAATCTGAAGGAATAAAAGATATCAATGAAATAGTAGGGATAGTATAGGAGGAATTATAAATGCAAGCATATAAGAAAGAATTTATAGAATTTATGATAGAGTGTGGAGTATTAACTTTTGGAGATTTTGTTACTAAGAGTGGAAGAAAGACTCCTTTCTTTGTGAATACAGGAAATTATAAAACAGGAAGTCAGCTTAAGAGATTAGGAGAATTTTATGCAAAAGCTATTAAAGAAAACTTTAAAGAAGATTATAATATAGTGTTTGGACCAGCATATAAAGGAATTCCTTTAAGTGTTACAACTACAATAGCATTATCAGATATGTATGGAATAGATGTTAACTATTGTTCAAATAGAAAAGAAGTTAAAGATCATGGAGACAAGGGAATACTTTTAGGAAGTAAAATAAGTAATGGAGATAAGATTTTAATAGTTGAAGATGTAACAACAGCAGGAACTTCAATATATGAAACTATGCCTATACTAAATGAACAAGGTAAAGTTTTAGTAACAGGACTTATAATATCAGTTGATAGAATGGAAAGAGGTCAAGGAGAAAAATCAGCATTAACTGAAATAAAAGAAAAATTTGGATTTAAGACTTGTGCTATAGTTACAATGAAGGAAGTTATAGAATATCTATATAATAAAGAAGTAAATGGAAGAATAATTATCAATGATGAAATTAAATCAAGAATTGATGATTATTATGAGCAATATGGAGCAAAATAATCAGATGAATTAATATTAATAAAAAAAGTTGTTTCAAAATTTGAAACAATCTTTTTTATTATTTGGATATATTTTAAAATATCAATATCATTAGCTAATAGATTCATTTTTGTTATGTTGACTATTAAAAAATCATACTATTGTAATTATTTTTTAATACTATAATAATTTTATTGTGAAATAAAGAATTTGATTAATTGCTTAAAATATAAAAAAATAGTTTTAGGTTAAACTATAAGAAATGAAAATTTAATAAATACTTAATAAAAATATTGAAAATAAAAATCAATTGATATATAATGTCAATATATAGTCCATATAAGAAAAAATTGAGAAAAAATTAACGAAGTTTTATTGGAAATATAAGAAAAATATCAATGAATAAAATTTCAAGAAATAAGATATTTCAAAAATTTGGGTAAAAATGCCCGTTATATGGTAAAAATAAAAAAAGCTTTTCAAATAAAGTTTTTTATATTAAAATTATATTGAGAAAGATTTAACAAAGTCTTTTTCTAAGCAATGAGTATAAAGGAGGAAAAATATGTTTAAACAATGGGAAGGTTTTAAAGAAGGTACTTGGCAGGAAGGTATTGATGTTAGAAACTTTATACAAAAGAATTATAGTTTGTATGAAGGTGATTCAAGTTTTTTAGAAGGAACTACTGAAAGAACTGATAAAGTATGGGAAAAAGCATATGCATTAATTGTTGAAGAGGTTAAAAAAGGGATAATTGATGTTGCAACTGACAGGGTGTCAGGAATTGATAATTATGAACCTGGTTACATAGATAAAGATAACGAGGTAATAGTAGGGCTTCAAACTGATGCTCCACTTAAAAGAATAGTAAATCCATTTGGTGGAATAAGAATGGTAAAAACTTCTCTAGAAGAATATGGATATGAATTAGACAAAGATATTAAAGAACATTTTTCAAAATATAGAAAAACTCATAATGAAGGAGTTTTTGATGCTTACTCAAATGAAATAAGACTTGCAAGAACAGCAGGACTGTTAACTGGCCTTCCAGATGCTTATGGTAGAGGAAGAATAATAGGGGACTATAGAAGAATAGCACTTTATGGGGTAGATTATTTAATAGAAGAAAAGAAAAAAGATTTAGATAATTTGCAAGGAGACATGCTTGATGAATTAGTAAGAAAAAGAGAAGAAGTTTCTGAACAAATAAGAGCACTAAATGCTATAAAATCTATGGCAGCTAAATATGGATGTGATATTTCAAAACCAGCTGGAACAGCAAAAGATGCTGTACAGGCTTTATATCTTGGATATCTAGCTGGAATTAAAGAAAACAATGGGGCAGCTACATCATTTGGAAGAACTTCGACTTTTCTTGATATTTATATAGAAAGAGATTTAGAAGCTGGTATAATCACAGAAAAAGAAGCTCAAGAGTTAGTTGATCAACTTATAATTAAATTAAGATTAGTTAGACACTTAAGAACTCCTGAATATAATGAATTATTTGGTGGAGATCCAACTTGGGTAACTGAATCAATAGGTGGTATAGGTATAAATGGTAAACCACTTGTAACAAAGAATTCATTTAGATATCTACACACTTTAATTAATTTAGGAACATCAGCTGAGCCAAACTTAACAGTTTTATGGTCAGATAAATTACCTGAAAGCTTTAAGAAATATTGTGCAGAGATTTCAATAAAAACAGATTCAATACAATATGAAAATGATGAAGTTATGAGACCTATATATGGAGACGATTATGCTATAGCTTGCTGTGTGTCAGCTATGAAGGTTGGTAAACAAATGCAATTCTTTGGTGCGAGATGTAATATAGCTAAGTCATTATTATATGCTATAAATGGTGGAGTAGATGAATTAAAAGGCATTAAAGTAGTGCCAGGAATTGAAAAGCTTACAGATGAAGAAGTTCTTGACTTTAATAAAGTTAAGGAAAACTATGATAAAGTTTTAGAATATGTTGCTAAAGTATATGTAGATACAATGAATATAATTCATTTTATGCATGATAAATATGCTTATGAAGCAAGTCAAATGGCTCTTCATGATACAGCAGTAGAAAGATTAATGGCATTTGGTATTGCAGGTCTTTCAGTAGCAATAGATTCTTTATCAGCTATAAAATATGCAAAAGTTAAACCGATAAGAAATGAAGAAGGAATTGCTATAGATTTTGAAGTGGAAGGTGACTTCCCTAAATACGGAAATGATGATGATAGAGCAGATGATTTAGGTGTAGCTTTAGTTACTAAGTTCTCTTCTGAACTTAAAAAGCATCCTTTATATAGAGGGGCACATCATACATTATCAGCACTTACAATAACATCTAATGTTATGTATGGTAAGAAAACAGGTAATACACCAGATGGAAGAAAGAAAGGTGAACCTTTAGCTCCAGGGGCTAATCCAATGCATGGAAGAGATATAAATGGTGCATTGGCATCTCTTAACTCAGTAGCTAAAATACCATATAACGGAATATGTCAAGATGGTGTATCTAATACATTCTCAATCGTTCCTGATGCTTTAGGAAAAGATCAAGAACAAAAAGTTAATAATTTAGTATCAATTTTAGATGGATATTTTGTACAAGGAGCACATCACTTAAATGTTAATGTACTTAATAGACAAACATTAATTGATGCTATGGAAAATCCAGAGAAATATCCAACTTTAACAATAAGAGTTTCAGGATATGCAGTTAACTTTAGTAGATTATCAAAAGAACAACAATTAGAAGTTATAAGTAGAACATTCCATGAAAGTATTTAATCTTATAAAATAAATTAGGTGAATTATCTTACTAAAAATGATTGCTATGTTTTAAGTGAATGTTTATATTGCAATACTAACACTATTTTAAAACATAGAAAAAATAATGTATATTAATAATGATATTTTTGATATACTAAATATAATATTAAAACAATTCCCCTGTCTTTTATTTGACAGGGGTTTTATTCTAGGAGGGAAAAATGGTTAAAGGGAAAATTCATTCAATAGAAACTATGGGACTTGTTGATGGACCAGGTATTAGAGTGGTTGTGTTTTTACAAGGATGTTCTTTAAGATGTAAGTATTGTCATAACCCTGATACATGGGAATACAATGGAGGTGTAGAATATACTTCAGAAGAATTAGTTAAAAAGATTGAAAGATATAAAACTTATTTTCAAAGTTCAAATGGTGGTGTTACCTTTTCAGGAGGGGAACCATTAAGACAACCAGAATTTCTTCTAGAAACATTAAAATTGTGTAAGAAAAAAGGGATACATACATGTTTAGATACTTCAGGATTTGGACTTGGAAATTATGATGAGATTTTAAAATACACAGATTTAGTTTTATTTGATATAAAGCATTATGATAGAGCAGGATATAAAAATGTTACATTAATGGAAATTGATAAATCATTAGATTTTTTAGAGTCAGTACAAAAATCAAAAACTAAAATATGGATTAGACATGTAGTTGTTCCAGGATTAACTGATGGAGAAGATCATATAGAAAAACTTAAAGAATATATATCTAATATTGATGGGGTTGAAAAAATTGAATTATTACCATATCATCTTTTAGGAAAAAATAAATATGATGTTTTGAAATTAAAGTATCCACTTGAGGGAGTCCCAGCAATGGATAAAGAACTAGTAAAGAAATATAATAAAATTATAGAAAGATAAGTATGATTTTTAATATTGCTATAGCATTAATCTTAATAGTTAAATAAAAAATATTAAAAATTTATAACAAATATATTTTATAAGTTCTTCTAAGGCTTAGATGAAAAATTATTCTTATAAATAAAATTCATCTAAACTTAAGAAGAACTTAATCTGTATAACTTAATATAAGAAAACTAACAGTAAAGTTATAATTATATTTGAAGTGAAAATAGTTCTTTTTCAAAATTACATATAGGACATGTCCAATCATCAGGTAAATCCTCGAATTTAATTCCAGGTTCAATGTCATTATCTAAATCACCTATTTCAGGATCATATATATAACCACATATATCACAAAAATATCTTTGCATACATTCACCTCATTTGTAATATTAATTTCTAATTCTTATTAATCACATTTGATTAAAATTCATATATAAAATTTACATAAATTTATTATAAATAATAGAATTTTATAGTTATGAATAAGATTATATTATTAATAAACAAACTTATTTGAATCTATATAGTTTTATTATATTAAAGAAGTGGATCTACTGTTAATATATTTTAGCTTTAATAAAAAATTATTTATTATTTTTAAGCAAGTTACTAAAGTATCCTTTAGGTACATAACCTTTTTTTAGACCTTCAATTACTGTTAAATAAGTGGCAGTAGTATCAAATCTAGCATCATGATAATTTCCACTACCTTTAAATAATTGATTAGATTTTTCTGTAATTTGTTCACTTGTTATGTTAAGAAAATTTATGACTTCTTCTAATTTAGGATTTTTAATTTCACCATTTGCTTTTGGAATCTTACAAATATCTTTATAATGAGCCATAGTACAAAAAGAATGGTTTGGAATAAAGTTTTCTCCTAATAAAGAAAGTTCGTGTTTTAAAAATTTAATATCAAAATTAACATTATGGCCAATTAAGAAATCGGCTTCTAAAAAATCTTTTATAAATTCTGGAACTAAATCTTCAAAATATTGACCTTCTGATAATTCATAAAGTTTTTCTAAAGAAAATCCATGAACTTTTTCTGCTGATGGCTCCATTTCATCTACAGTAAAAAAGAAATTCTTTCCTTTAGTAATTTGTGGTTTGGTGTCAGCATCAACCGTTATATAACTTAATTGACATATGCTTCCGGGTTTAATACCTGTAGTTTCTGTATCAAAAAATAATAATTTCATTTTTATAAACCTCCTAGATGAGTAAGTGAATACATTTTAGTAATTTTATTTCTTATATAAATATTATTAACTTTGTTATTATTACGAAAATTTTAAGTAAAAATTAAAGTATATAAACGTTATATTTTAAAATAGAACATTATTTTATATTTATTAATGCCTAAAGATAATTATATAACATTTTTATATTTTTTCAAAGAAAGGAATAAATAATAATAAATATCTAATAGTATTGATTTTTGTTTTCAATGGATATATAATTATAGCAATAATAAATATAATCTATAAACTAAAATTTAAAGTAAATAATTTATAAATATATGAAAATAATATATGTATATAGAATGCTTAGGAGGAAAGATTGTGGTAAAAGAAAGAAAAAGAAAAATATCTATTATAGGTGCAGGATTTGTAGGTTCAACGGCGGCATTTGCTTTAATGAATAGTGGAGTCGCTACAGAAATTTGTATATATGATATAAATATGGATAAAGCTATGGGAGAAGTAATGGATTTAGTTCATGGAACTTCATTTGTTAAACCAGTTAATATTTATGCAGGTAGTATAGCAGAAACAAGGAATTCAGATATAATTATAATTACAGCTGGCGCAGCACAAAAAGAGGGTGAAACAAGATTAGATTTAATAGAAAAGAATTATAATATTTTCAAAGGTTTTATTCCAGAACTTGCAGCAGCAAGCCCAGAAGCGATATTATTAGTTGCATCTAATCCTGTTGACATATTATCATATATAACATATAAGTTATCAGGATTTCCTAAAGAAAGGGTAATAGGTACAGGAACAGTTCTTGATACATCTAGATTAAAATACGTTATTGGTAAGTATTTAAATGTTAATAATAACAATATTCATGCATATGTTTTAGGAGAACATGGTGATAGTGAAATTGTAAGTTGGAGTACTGGAAGTATTGCAGGAGAAAGTTTTGAAGAGTATACAGAAAAATTTTCTTTGGAATGGGATGAAGAAATAAAAAATGTAATTGAAAATGATGTTAAAAATGCAGCATATGAAATTATTTCAAGAAAAAAAGCTACTTATTATGCAATAGGATTAGCAATAAATCAAATTGTAGAGTCTATTTTAAGAGATGAAAATACTATATTAACTGTATCTTCATTAATGAATGATGAATATGGGATTAAGGATATATATTTAGCTATTCCAACTATTCTTAATAGAAATGGTGCTGTAAGAACTGTAGAACCTAAGATAAGCAAAGATGAAATAAATAAATTGAAAGATTCAGCAAAAGTTTTAAAAGAACATATGAAAAATATTAATTTATAAATAATAAAAAAATATTACTTTATAATTCGCAAGAAATTTGACAAAATATTTTCATTTTATTATAATGAGTCAATAAAGTGGAAGTTTTAGTAAAGTTAGGAATTTTATAAACATTTAATGACTATTTTTATTAAAAACAAATATGTAAAATTTTAAAAGGAATTTGGGGGAAATATAATGAAAATTGAAGGACTTATTATTCCAGAAGGATATAAAAGCAAGGCTTCATTAATTGAAACAGAAATTCATATTAAACAGATTAAAGATCTTTTTGAAAGAGTACTTGCTAAAAATTTAAATTTAACTAGAGTTTCTGCTCCTTTATTTGTTGAACCAGAGACAGGTATGAATGATAATTTAAATGGTTGTGAAAGACCAGTAAGTTTTGATCTTTTGGCAACTGGTAAAGAGGTTCAAATAGTACATTCTTTAGCAAAATGGAAAAGATATAGTTTAGGTAGATATGGATTTGAACTTGGTCAGGGTTTATATACAGACATGAATGCAATAAGAAGAGATGAAGAATTAGATAATCTTCATTCTATATATGTAGACCAATGGGATTGGGAAAAAATAATAAATAAATCAAATAGAAATTTAGATACATTAAAAAATACAGTAAAGACTATATATAATGTTTTTAAAGAAGTAGAAGATTTTACTTGTAATGAACTAATAAATGCAGAAAAAATACTGCCAGAAGAAATTTTCTTTATAACTACTCAAGAATTAGAAGATAAGTATCCAGATAAAACTCCAAAAGAAAGAGAAGATCTTATAGCAAAAGAAAAAGGTGCTGTATTTATAATGCAAATAGGAGGAGTTTTAAAATCAGGAGAAAAGCATGATGGAAGATCTCCCGACTATGATGATTGGGCTATGAATGGTGATATAATATTCTATTATCCAGTACTTGATAGAGCTTTTGAAGTTTCATCAATGGGAATTAGAGTTGATGAAGAAGCTTTAGAAAGACAACTTAAGCTTGCTAATTGTGAAGAAAGAAAAAAATTTGATTTTCACAAGATGTTACTTAATCAGGAACTACCATATACAATTGGTGGTGGAATAGGACAATCAAGAATATGTATGTTTTTCTTGAAAAAAGCACATATAGGAGAAGTTCAAGCATCAACTTGGGATGAAAAAAATCTTAAAATTTGTGCTGAACATAATATAAGATTATTATAGGAATTTAAAAGGTAGAGTTAAAAAATAGACTCTACCTTTTTGAATTTTAATTAAATTCTAAAACTTATTTCTCCACTTGTTATAAGTTTTTCTTTTCCATCAGAATCTTTTACGAGAAGTTCACCAGTATCAGTTAAAGAAAGACAAGTTACAATTTCTTCCTTATTATATGTAATTAGTTTTGCTTTCTTATTTATTATATTAGAATTTTCTCTACATATAGATAATACTTCAGAGATATCTTTTTGCAATACAAATTTATTATAAAGAATTTCAAAGTGATTAAGGAATTTTACCAGAATATCACTTCTTTTAAAAGACTTATTTAACTCTATCTTAAGAGATGTTGCTATATCTTTGATTTCATCAGGAATATCATCAATTTCTAAATTAACATTGATACCAACTCCTAGAATTAAATAATGGATTCTATCCATATCACATTTCATTTCAGTTAATATTCCACATATTTTTTTCCCATTTAAGTATATATCATTTGGCCATTTGATATTAACTTTAATATCAAATTCAAGTAAACTTTTGTATATAGCTGCAGCGGCAATTTGAGTTACTTTAGAAGCTTCCATAGGGGGAAGATTAGGCTTTAATATTAAGCTAAACCAAATTCCACTAGAAGGAGAAATCCATTCTCTATCAAATCTCCCTTTACCGCATAGTTGTTTTTCAGCTATTATCAAAGTTCCATTATTTATTTCTCCTCTAGCTAGTTCTTTTGCGGAATGATTAGTAGAAGAAAGTTCATAAAAATGTTTTATGTCTTTTATTAAATTATTTGTTTTTAATAATGGTATAAGTTCTTGAGCGGATAATATATCTGGGCAGGATATAAGTTTATATCCTTTATTTGATTTACCTTCTATAATATATCCTTTGTTTTTTAATGACTTTATATGTTTCCAAATAGCACTTCTTGATATATTTAAATCAGAGCTTATACTCTCTCCAGATAAATAGTCTAAAGAATTCTTTAATTTATTTAAAATTTTATTTTCCATAAGTATCTCCTTGACATTAATTTAATGTATCTAATTAATATTATTATAAAAAATCCTATAACAAATTAATACTAAATAAATATATAAGTTCGAATAAAATTTGTTAATTAATATAAATCTTAGAATATTTATAAATGATATGAATTAACAGTATTATGAGAAACTTATATAGAAAATTTATGATATATATGATTCTAATTAGATATTATTAATTAAATATATATTTTTTATAAAAATTCTACAAAATATCATAAATGTAATAACTTAATTAAAACATAAATACAAATAAAAACACAAATTTATATTTATTAGATAAAATATAGCATAATTCTATTAATATTATATTAATATTGCATTAATATTGTATGAAAAGATGAATATTGAAAATAATTACTAGTATAATTATTGAATTTTAAATATTGATATTATATAATTATGAAGATAGTCAAAACTTAATAAAATTTATAAAACAAAGACTCTTAGAAAGGAACAAATAGATGGATAAAAACATAAAGAAGAAAAAGAGGCCAGTAAAACCTAGACAAAATAATGGTAAAAGAAAGAAAAAAAGAGTTTCTTTAAAAAATCTTGTGATTTTCATTATATTTATGATAATTTTTACAGCTTGTACTGGACCTTTTGTACTTTTATATGGACCTTTTGAAAATGCAAAAAGAACTTATGTTGGAGCAGCTATGACGTCATTAAGTCATCAATATCTAGCTAAATGGTTTTTATCAGATGAAAAAATAGCTGAAATTTTAGGAGGTTCTTCAGTTGCAAGTAGCGAAAATACAAATACAGATGAGATTGAAATACCAAAAATAAAAGATCCAAATATAGAATTAAATGAAATTGATAATCCGAAATATAAAGGATACCTTTTAATAATAAAAGACCCTACAAGAGTTAAAGTGGGATATACATCAAAATTGAAGAAAGAAGGAGAAACAACATCACAGATTGCAGAGAATAATAATGCTATAGCTGCAATTAATGGTGGTGGTTTTACAGATAAATCTTCTAATGCAAAATGGACAGGGAATGGTGGATTACCTATTGGACTTATTATGAACAAAGGAGAAGTTGTATATAATGATTTGGGAGAAGATAATAAAACAGATTTATTAGGTATGACAAAAGAAGGAAAATTAATAGTTGGTAATTATTCTGTAAACCAGTTAAGAAAAATGGGGGTACAAGAAGCTCTAAGTTTTACACCTACACTTGTTGTAAATGGTAAGATGACACCTATGTCAGGTGATGGTGGCTGGGGAATCGCACCAAGAACTGTAATAGGACAAAGAAGAGATGGTGCAATACTTTTATTGGTTATAGATGGAAGAAGCGTAAATAGTTTAGGTGCTACACTAAAAGAAGCACAAGAAATTATATATCAATGTGGAGCTGTTAATGCAATAAATTTAGATGGTGGTAAATCAACAACTATGTACTATAATGGGGATATAGTAAATACTCCTTCAGATAGTTTGGGAGAACGAGCAATACCAACAGCAATAATTGTAGAGTAAAAAAGGAGAAATGATATGAAGGTGATTAAAAAAATAATTGCTTGGGCGATGCTATCTCTAGTTTTACAATTTGCTGGATTGTTCTTATTAGATAGTTTTGTTTTTAAGCATTCATCAGAATTTAAAATGAAAAAAATAGAAGCAAACATAGATAATACAAAAAATATAAATGCAACTATTCCTCAAAATGCACAGGATATTAGAATATCTTATGATGGTAAATATTTAACTTATTATGAAAATAAGGTTTTATACATAGAAGATACAAAAACTGGAAAGAATACTGAGGTTAAAACAAATGATTCAGGAGAAATTTTAAATTATAAATGGCTTTCTGATAGAAATAGACTAGTTATAGCAGAAAAAGTAAAGAAGGATGGGGAATACAAAATACAAGTAGTAACTCATGATGCTAAAACAGGTAATGAAAGTTTTGTTAGTGGAGTTTGTAGATATGAACAAAAAATGGAAGTGAAAAAAATAGCAGTATCTGTTCTTACAGGAGTATATTATATTGATATTGATAAAGGTGGTATGAAGAATACTGTCTACAGAATAGATATAAATCATGATATTACTAGGGTAGAACTTAGGTCAAACGTTCTCGGAAATATAGAAGTAATACCACACGTAGATAGATTGATTTATGAGGATAAATTAAATAATACATTTTATGCAACAAGTCCAGGTAAAAAATTAAATATTAAATCTGATAAACAATTAACACTTTTGGGAATTGATAATGAAGATATTATATACATTGGTGAACTTACTAATGATAAAATAGTAAAAATAATCTATGGAACTGTTGATGAGGATGCTTCTACATGGAAAAGTGTAGATTTAACACAAGTAATCAATGAAAATGATCTTTTCTTTAATAGTAAAAGTGAAATTTTAATTAATGATAATCTTCAAGGGATAGTAAAGAATTTGACTACAGGAAAAGAAACTGTTTATGATGGAAAACTAGTTGAAATTAAAGAAAGATTTATAGCTACTGTTAATGATGGAAAATTACAATATACTAGTTTAATTGAAAAATAAAATTTTAAGATATATAAATTTAATAATATTTTAAATTATATCTAAATTAGATGAAACTTTCCTAGAGCCATAAAGGTATAATAAGGATAGTTTCATCATTTTTTATAAATCTAATAAACAGAATATTTTATAAATTAAAATAGATAAGGAGTAATTTATGGATAAAATACTTAATATTTTTTTAACAGTACCTGCAATTTTAATTGGGTTTACATTTCATGAATATGCACATGCCAAAGTTGCAGATAAACTAGGAGATAAGACTCCTAGATTTCAAGGAAGGCTTACATTGAATCCCTCTGCACATATTGATGTGATGGGATTAATAATGATTTTTTTATTTAGATTTGGTTGGGCTAAACCAGTTCAAACAAATCCGTCTGCATATAAAAATTATTATAAGGATGATTTAAAGGTTAGTATAGCAGGCCCATTAGCTAATTTAGGAGTAGCTTTAGTATTTTCTATTATATATGGATTATATATTGGATTAGTTGTTAGAAATTTATATGGAATTTTGCCAGCAGCTTTTTTAGAGGTACTTCAAGTAATGATTATCTTCGTTATACAGATAAATGTTAATCTTTTTATATTTAATCTAATTCCAATACCTGGCCTAGATGGATTTCATATTTTGAGAGATTTAATGCCACAAAAATTTTATAGAATTGAAAATGAATTATATAAATATCAAATTATAATATTGTTTTCTATAATATTTTTTGGGGGAAAATTAATAGCGGTTCCATCTGGATTAATAACAAATCTATTTATGAGGTTATCAACAATTATATTTGGTATGTTTTAAATAAAGAACTGCAACAAAATTATTTTAATGATTTTGTTGCAGTTTTTTTAGATATATTAAGGAAAATAACAAGTTCAAAGTTTCCGTTAAGCAAGAAAGTAGATTGGCCTCATGACGAACCTATTAACTCAGTATAATGTAAAATAGGCTTAGCAGATAGAATTGCTATTTTCAGGAGTATGACTTATATCTGTATAACTTTTAATTCTCTACCATATATATTTTTAAATCTATCTTTGATTTTAAGAACTTGTTTTATTTCAAAATCAATATTTAGATGAGAGGATAATTTTATTAAGATAGTATCTTTATTTATATCAATATTTAATTTATTTACTGCTTTGTCAAAGTTTGTATCTAAATATTCAGCAATCATAAGTAGTATATTAATACAATCTATTGCTTTTATATCAAAATTATTTATTATAGAAAAAAATTGCGTTAAAGGAATCTTATTTTTTTCATTATAAGTAGCAGCAATTGCAGCGCTCATTAACAACTCTTTATGAGAAAGTCCATTAATGCTTGAGTTTAAAATTACATAAAATGAATGCTTATGATGGTGGTAATAATCTATACTTATACCAGAATCATGTAGTAATGTAGCAGTTTTTAAAACATTATTATACTCATTACCTAATTTATGAATTGGTTTTAATGCATTAAATAGTGTAGATGTTATATTAAACACATGATTGGCATGAGCTTTATTAATATTTAGATAATCAATTATACCATTTAAATTATAATCTAATATATCATCAATAGGACTATAATGTTTAGCTATATATTCAAACATTATACCTTCTCTTAGACCTCGTCCTGAAATTACGATGTCTTCACATTTAGCATTTTCGATTATTGTATCTAGAATTGTTAAACCTCCTACAATTAAGTCGGCTCTTTCTAAAGCTAAGCCATCTATTTGACATCTTTGTCTAAAGTCTTTACATTTTAATAAATTATATATCTTATGTACATCATAATCATTTAATTTATAGTTGTGCAATATATCAAAAGGATATCTTTTTTTAGCTTTATCCATATGACAAAGGGTTCTAGCTGTTCCTCCAACTGCGATAATAGAATCATATTCTTCATTATTTAACCATTCAATATCATTTAATAGATTTTTTATAGTTACGATAGATTTTTCTAAGTTTTCATAGCAGACCCTATCTTCTAAATGATATTGAAATGTATAATTTAAGCTACCAAATGGAATAGTTGTACTCTCTATGATTTTTCCATCTTTTACACATGTTAAATGTGTACATGCTCCACAAACATCTACAATGAGAGAATTTTTAACATACATACTTCTTGTTACACCTAAATAGGTATAGTGTATTTCTTCTTCGTTAGATAACAAAGTAACATCTATATCAAATTGTTCTTTTATTTTTTTAAAAAGGTAATCGTAATTTTTTGAATTTTTCATTGAATAAGTAGAAACTGCAATTATTTCTTTTACATCTGAAAAATTGCATAATGATTTAAATGAACGCACATTTGCAAGAGTTTCATTAATTTTATCTTCAGATATATTTTCTCCTTCAACTAAGTCTTTAGCTAGTTTTATATCACTACTGGATTCACCAATAATTTTATAATAACCATTTTTCATAACATTCATCAGTGTAAATTTAACAGAATTTGCACCGATATAAATAACACCTATTTTATTCATTTTATAACTCCTTATATTGTTAATGATAATTGTTATTTTATTAAATATTAATATAGATTATACAACATTTATAAGATAATTAATATGCTGAATTTATCTGATTTTTATAATTTTTTACATTGACAAAATTATCTATCATTTGTATAATAAATAAAGATTAATATGGAAGAATTCTGAGAAGAGAAGAGTACTTTAATTAATTCCTGAAGCGAGTAAGGAGATGGTGTAAGCCTTATGGATAGATTAATAGGAAAAGAGTCTTGGAGAAGTCGCCTGAAATATGCTTAAAGTAAGGTGGACCGCAAATAACTTTGCGTTAAAAGTTAAGTGGTATTATTGTTTAGTACTTTATTAAATAATAATACAATTAGAGTGGTACCGCGGATAATTCGTCTCTTAATGTTTTAAGAGAGGGATTTTTTTATGTATAGGAAAGTACAGAAATTTTGAACTATCAAATGCTGAAATTATCCATTTTCAACTTTTAATTTTCCATTGTACATGGTGTAGCCACTTTTGTTATTAGATATTATTAGATGAAAATTAAGAAATATTATTTAAAGAATAAAAATAAATATTAAGGAGAATTATTTTTTATTCTACTATATTTATAAATGAAGTATGGTTAAAAATTATTCATAACTTATATTAAACTGTAATTTATATAAGAGGAATATAGATAATTTAAGAAATATAAATTAAAAATAATGTAATTAATAATTAAAGAAATGTTAGAAAGGCCTTGAGGAGGATATATATATGGATTATAAAAATAAAATTGCACAATTAATTAAAGAACATGTAGATTTAGAGCTTGATGCTATAGAAAAGCTTATTGAAATACCACCTAAACCAGAAATGGGGGATTATGCATTCCCATGTTTCCAACTTGCAAAGGTTATGAGAAAAGCTCCAAATATGATATCTGAAACTTTAAAAGAATCTATCAATAAAGAAGGTTTTGAAAGAATTGAAAATTTAGGACCATATTTAAACTTCTTTGTAGATAAAGGTGTATTTGCCCAAAATACAATTGAAAAGATAATGAAAGATGGAGATAAATATGGTGAATCAAATATAGGGGAAGGTAAAACAGTATGTGTTGAATATTCTTCTCCTAATATAGCTAAACCATTCCATGTTGGACATTTATTTACAACAGCTATTGGAAATTCTTTATATAAAATGTTTAAAAAAGAAGGATATAATGTTGAAGGAATAAATCATTTAGGAGATTGGGGTACTCAATTTGGTAAGCTTATATCAGCTTATAATAGATGGGTAGATGAAGAAGCTTTAGAAAAATCACCTATTGATGAACTTTTAAGAATTTACGTTAAATTCCATGAAGAAGCTGAAAAAGATCCTAGCTTAGAAGATGAAGGAAGAATGTACTTTAAAAAGTTAGAAACAGGAGATAAAGAGGCTGAAGCTCTTTGGAAAAGATTCAGAGATTTAAGTTTAAAAGAATTTGAAAGAGTTTATGATATATTAGGTGTTAAATTTGATTCGTTAGCAGGAGAAGCATTCTATAACGATAAAATGGATGTTATTGTTAATGAATTAAAAGATAAGGGATTACTTGTAGAGAGTAATGGAGCACAAGTTGTAATGCTTGATGAATACAATATGCCTCCATGTATAGTCTTAAAAGGAGATGGAGCATCTATATATGCAACAAGAGATTTAGCAGCTGCTATGTATAGAAAGAAAACTTATGATTTCTATAAGAGTATATATGTAGTTGGTAGTCCACAAGCATTACATTTTAAACAAGTATTTAAAGTATTAGAACTTGCAGGTCATGAATGGGCTAAAGATTGTGTTCATGTAGGTTTTGGATTAGTTAAATTTGCAGATAGAAAGCTTTCAACTAGAAAAGGAGAAGTTGTTTTACTTGATGATTTAATAAGAGAATCAATTGAAAAGACTTTAGAGGTTATCAATGAAAAGAATCCAAATCTTGAAAATAAAGAGGAAGTAGCCAAGAAAATAGGTGTTGGAGCTATTATCTTTACTTATTTAAAGAACTCAAGAGAGAAAGATATAGTATTTGATTGGAAAGAAATATTATCATTTGAAGGAGAAACAGGTCCATATGTTCAATATTCATATGCTAGAGCAAATAGTATATTAGGTAGAGCTGAGAATATATGTGAAGAAATAGATTATAGTAAATTATCTTCAAAAGAAGAATTTGAATTAGTTAAATCTTTAGCTAATTTTAACAATCAAATAAAGCTTGCGATAGATAAGTTAGAACCATCAATATTAACAAGATATGTTATTGAAGTTGCTAAAGCATTTAATAAGTTCTATAATGCTCATTCAGTATTAAATTTAGAAGATGAAGTTTTAAAAGCTACTAGATTAAATTTAGTAAAAAGTAGTTTACAGGTAATTAAAAATGGATTAGAACTTTTAGGTATTGAAGTCGTTGAAAAAATGTAATTAAAAATTATATTAAGATTTAAGGCATATGAGATAAAATAATAAGTCAAAGATTTTGAGGATATTTTGCGTCAGACAAGGAAGTGAAGCCTTGGAATAGCCCAGCTATTGCGAGGTTTTGCTGACGAAGTATGACACAAAATAGACCAAAAGAGTGACTTATTATTTTTTTTTTGAATATGCCTAATTATCACGTTAATTAAGTTGTTTATATAAAAGCAAAATTAACTTAATAATTATTTTATTTTTTAGAAAATTATAAATATATAGTCGTCTACTATATGTTTATAAATGTAAAAACATAAAAATGATGGTTTCATAGTAGTTTTGGGCATCTTTTTTATATGGTATAATAATTAAAAAGTAATTTATCTAAAAAGGGGAGAGATAATGTTTATAAATAAGAATATTAAGTATAGAGATATATTATTGTTTGCATTGATCGGAATAATTGGATATAAAATTATAGATAACTATGAATTCTTTTTTAGTTTAGGTACGAAGTTTTTATCTATTCTTTCACCATTTATATATGCTTTAATTTGTGCTTACATATTAAATCCTGTAATGATGTTTTTTGAAAAAAGATTCAAATTATCAAGAGGAAATGCTATATTTGTAACATATGCTATTATAAGTATATTAATATTTATGTTATTGTTTTTTACAATACCAAGTATCATTGATAGTATTGCAGATATAACTAAAGAAGTTCCAAGTTATATGGAAATTGTACAAGGATGGATAAATAAAGCATTAAAGAATCCTAAATTAAATGAAATAATTACACAAGTAGGGCTTTTAGAAAAAATTCAATTATTATCAATTCAGTTTGGTAATTTTACGATAGGTATGTTGCAAGGATTATTAACTTATCTATTATCTTTTACAACTAATTTAGTAAAGGTGATTTTAGGATTTTTAATAGCTGTATATGTATTATCAGATAAAGAAAATTTGATAAAAGGTACTAAAACTATTATATATATATTATTAAAAGAGAAAAAAGCTGAAGATATAATTAATGCTACTAGAATATATCATAAAATGATAGGAGTATATATAGGTACAAAGGCTATAGATTCTCTTATAATAGGTTTAATTGCATTAGTAGGCTTAATTTTAATAAAGGCTCCATATGCGTTACTTTTAGCTTTAATAGTAGGAATAACTAATATGATACCATACTTTGGACCTTTTATAGGAGAAATAGTCGGAGCAGTTGTATGTATGTTTGTTTCACCTGTAAAAGCATTAATGGCTTTTCTTTTACTTCTTACTATTCAACAGTTTGATGCATGGTATTTAGATCCAAAGCTTATAGGTGCAAAGGTTGGTGTAAAGCCATTTTGGATAATTATGGGTGTGATAATAGCGGGAGCATTTTGGGGACCATTAGGAATGCTTTTAGCCTCACCAACAATAGCAACTATAAATATATATTATGCTAAAGTTGTAAATAAATTTAGAAATAATAATAAAGAACTAGTTAAAAAAGCGGATTTATAATAAATAAAAGACTATTTTCAAAAAATGAAATAGTCTTATTTTATATTGTTTAATTATCAGATTTATCTTTTCTTGTTGGACAGTGCTTAGAGCAGCTTCCACAATTACATTTGCCTTTAGATGAATTTTTTATATTTTTAAATATTATATAGATAGCAAATATAAAAATTATAATAGTAACTAATATCTCCATTATATATCACACCTACCTTAGTTATAGAAAAAATAAATATACTATTTTTAAATATTAAATAAGTAAATTTCCAATATTAAATACTAAAAATGATACAATCCATGCAAGGACTAGTTGATAAAATACAGAGAATAATGTAAGTTTTATTCCAAATTCTTTTTTCATAGTACCAATTACTGATACACAAGGAGTGTAAAGTAATATAAAAACTAAGAATGCATAAGCTGATAATGCAGTAAAATGAGAAGAAAGAACGTCACTTAAATCTCCTGAAAAAATTACACCCATAGATGCTATAACAGATTCTTTAGCAAGTAATCCAGAAAGTAATGATACTGCTGATTGCCAATTCCCAAAGCCTAGAGGTACAAATATTGGTGCAATAACATTTCCTATAGAAGCTAAAATACTATCATTAACTTCATTTACCATACCGTTAAAGTTAAAGTTTGATAAAAACCAAATGATTACACTCATAGCAAAAATAAGAGTTCCAGCTTTTTTTAAGAAGTCTTTTGCTTTATCTGAGGTCTGCTTAAATATTGAAGATAATTTTGGAACTTTATATTCAGGTACTTCAATAATAAAAGGTTCTTCATCCTTTTTAAAATATGTACTTTTAAATAATATACCTAATAAAAAAGCTAAGATTATTCCTAACAAATATAATGAGGCAACTACTAAACCTCTATGTGAAGTAAAGAAAACAGAAGCAAAAACTGTATAAACAGGTAATCTAGCATTACATGACATAAGAGGAACAAGAAGAGAAGTTAATTTTCTATCTTTTTCACTTTCTAATGTTCTTGCAGTCATAATAGCTGGTACAGTACATCCGAATCCGACTAGCATAGGAATAAATGCTTTTCCTGATAAGCCCATCTTTCTCATTATCTTATCCATTAAAAAAGCAACTCTTGACATATATCCACTATCTTCTAAAATAGTTATGCATATAAATAATACTAATATTATAGGTAATAATACAAGTATTCCACCAACTCCAGTAATTATTCCATCAATAATTAAAGAGTGGAACCAAGGAGAAGCTATGGATAACTTATTACTTATAAATGGAATAAATATATCATTTAAAAAATTATCTAATAAGTCAGAAAGTGGCTGTCCAATCCATGAAAAAGTTAATTGAAACATTAAAGTTACAATTAATAAAAAAATAGGATAAGCCAAAAATGGATTTAGTACAATCTTATCTATTTTTTCTGAAGTAGTACTAGTATAATCTTTAGAAGTAGTAGTACACTCTGCTAATACTTTTTCGATAAAATTATAGGCTTCATCTTCGGAAGAAAAAGTATAATCATTAGAATCTATTTCTTCATTAGAATCATATGTTTTGATTTTTGATATTAAAGAATCAATTCCTACATTTTTACCAGCTGATATTGGTATTACTTGTACATTTAATAATTTTGATAATTTTTTATAATCAATCACGATACCTTTAGTTTCTGCAACGTCAATCATGTTTAAAGCAAGAATTATTGGTTTGTTAAATTCTTTTAATTGAGTAGTTAAGTATAAGTTTCTATTTAAATTTGAGGCATCAACAATATTTAATATTAAATCTACCTGTCCATTTTTTAGAAATTCTTTAGATACCTTTTCTTCGTTTGAAAAGGTGTCCATAGCATAAATACCTGGTAAATCTACTATTTTAATACCATCTATGTAGCCTTCTTTTTTATCAACAGTTACCCCTGGCCAATTTCCAACATATTGATTTGAACCAGTTAAGGCATTAAATAATGTGGTTTTTCCTACATTTGGATTTCCTAGCAAAGCTATAGTTGTCATAAAAATCCTCCCTATATGGATAATAATATATTTTTAGCATCCTTTTTTCTAATTGCTAAATCAAATCCTCTAAATGTTATAATTATTGGATCACCTAATGGTGCTTTTCTTTTAAATTCAACTTTAGTACCTTTAATACATCCTAAGGCAGATAATCTTTTCTTTAATTTTGAATCTCCATCTACTGAAAAAATAACTCCTTTTTCTCCTGGTCTTAAATCATAAAGACACATGAATATCACCACCAATTGAAAATTATTTTCGTTCAATTTATAATATCATCAGTGCAATAAATTAGTCAATACTTTCTA
The DNA here is from genome assembly GCF_019431045.1 of Clostridium weizhouense. Classification (GTDB taxonomy): domain Bacteria; phylum Bacillota; class Clostridia; order Clostridiales; family Clostridiaceae; genus Clostridium; species Clostridium weizhouense. The sequence goes on from NZ_JAHXPT010000012.1 coordinate 80,221, forward strand.
TTTAAAAACATAATATATTATAATTAGATTAAAAATAGTATATATAATATTTAAGTTATAAGGGAAATAAAGTATAATTAAATGTAAAAAATAGAATTTTTAATTAGATGCGAGGTGATGTAATGTCAAAAATTGGAGCATTTTTTGATTTAGATGGAACATTATATAGAGAGGGACTAATTACAGAAGTATTCAAAAAAATGGTTAAATATGAGATTATAGAGCCAGAAAGATGGTATAATGAAGTAAGACCTCATTTTTTAAGATGGGATAAAAGACAGGGGGATTATGACAATTATCTGTTAAAAATGATAGACGTTTATTTAGAGGCCATTAAAGGCTTACAAAGACATCAAATAGAATATATAGCTAAAAAAGTTGTAGAGCAAAAAGGTGATAGGGTATATACCTTTACAAGGGATAGAATAAAGTGGCATAAAGAGCAAGGTCATATTATAATAATAATATCAGGTTCGCCATCAGAACTTGTTAAAGAGATGGCTAGCAAATATGGATTTACAGATTATAAAGGTGCAAACTATGTTATAGATGAATATGGATCATATACAGGTGATGTGATTGCTATGTGGGATAGTAAAAGTAAATCTAAAGCCATAAACGAATTAGTAGAAAAATATAATATTAACCTTGAAAAAAGTTATGCTTATGGAGATACTTCAGGAGATTATACAATGTTTAAACATGTAAATCATCCATTTTGTATTAATCCAACTAAAGAACTTTTACAAAAGGTTATAAAAGATAAGGAATTAATAGAAAAAATTAAAATTGTAGTTGAAAGAAAGGATGTAATTTACAACTTAGATATTGAAGATATACAATTTGTATAGGAAAGAGTGGTACTGTGATTATTCGAGAGAACAATGTAAAAGTAGAAGATGTTAGTGATGAATTTATGATAAAACCTGAAAATAGAGAATATTTACCTAGTGAACTTATTTTTTTTGATCTTGAACATTATGTTTATAAAAAGCCAAAATGTATCGGTGTATTTGGAGCATGTCAATTTAAAGAAAAAGAAATTTTAGTAACTCAATATATGATAGAAGATAGGGATGAAGTAGTAGATATATTACATTTGGCTAAAAAATATTTTATAAGAATGAAAAAAGAAGGTAAGAAAGCCATAGTAACATTTTCAGGAAATAATGATTTTACTGTTATAAATTATCTTTTCAAAAGATATGGTATAGAATACAATTTTGAAAAGGAATATGATTCTATAGATATACAAAAAGAATATGAAAAGAATAAAACAAGTTCTATAGGTCTTAAAAATCTAGAAAAAGTATTTGATATTATAAGAGAGGGAGAAGTTATTAGCGGTTCTAATTTAGCTAAAACTTTTCATAAGGTATTAAAAGACAAAAGTTATTTTAAAAGAATGCCACAGGAAAAGATAGAAAAAATACTCCTTTATAATGAACAAGATGTTGTTAATCTTTATCATATCTATGTTAATTGGAAAAAATACATTTTTGAAGATGTTCAGATTGATAAAGAAGATCATTTGATTAATGAATTTGAAAATGTACTTGAAGATGAAGAAGATAATGAAAGCGTAGATGACGAAATAGATAATTTTGATGATGAAAATAGAGAAATAATAAATCACTAATAAAATTTATAGTTTTCTAAGTTTCAGATTCACTATTTAAGTATAGCTTTAAATCTGAAGCTTAGAACAACTTAAATAATACGGTACCTTAAACCCCTTTTAAATACTTTGGTATTTAAAGGGGGTTTTAAATTGTTTAATTAATTTAATAATATATAAAAGTATTTAAATAGTTGTACTTTATTTTAAATATTTATTAAATCTAATATTTATAGGTTTTCTTTTTAGTATCAATAAGCAGATTTTATTAATATTTTGTTAGAGATTTTCCATTTGATCCAATAATTATAGTGTTATTTTTATTTGTTTGATAAATAGTAGTATTATTTTTTTCAAGACGTTTTAATACACTTTCATTTGGATGATTATATGAATTAAAATCTCCTACAGAAATTATAGCTATTGAAGGATTAACCTCTTTAAGAAAGCTTTCAGTTGTAGAAGTAGATGAACCATGGTGTCCTACTTTTAGAACATCAGATTTTAAATTTTCTTTCTTTAATAATAGAGTTTTTTCTATTTCTTTTTCAGCATCTCCGGTAAATAGAAATGATATTTCTCCATATTCTATCTTAATTACAGGAGAATAATTATTTAAGTTTTCATAGTGGTTTTCAATAGGAGTAAATATGGTGACTTTTGTATTTTTTCCTAAATTAATAGAATTAACACCTCTTTTTATAACATTTATTTTAAGACCTTTAGATTTTAATGCATCAATCATTTTTTCAAATGTATTTGTAGTACTTTCAACTTTAGGTGCATAAAAATTTAAGATAGTATATTTTTTTATAATTTTATCCATATTGCCAATATGATCTTCATGTGGATGTGTTGCAATTACAAAGTCTAAAGTTTTTATATTTAAAGATTCTAAATAATTTAAAAGGTTATTTCTAGATTCTTTAGGACCAGAGTCTATCAAAAGATTTTTATTATTTACTTGTATTAGTGTTGAATCACCTTGACCGACATTGATAAAATGGACAATCATATCATTTTTGATAGATATTGTCTTCATAGAATTGCTAGATTTAAAATTAAAGTTTGTATATATTATAAATGAACAAATTAAAATTACAATAATATATAGATTCTGTTTAAGTTTAATTTTCAAATTAATTCACCTCTTTAAAGGATACGAAATATATAAGATATAGTTAAATGAATAAAGAAAGTTTACATAATTTTACCATTAAATTAAAGAATAATAAATAAAAATAGTATCATTGATGTAAGAATAATAGTGTTTTTAATAATACATATACGTTAATTTTATAGAATTTTAAGTATATGTTAAATTGTAAAAAAATGAAAAATGAAAAAATGACTTATTGAAAATTGCAAAAAATATGTTATAATTAAATTTATATATAGGATTATTCAACAATTATGCAATTTCTAATGTTGAAAAAATTCATATTAGGGGGTAGATTAAATGAAAAAAGAATTTTCCATGAGCAATGATAAAGTAATGATAAATTTTACAGCTAAATATTGTAATAATATTGATTCAGTATTAGAAAGTAATGGGTTTAGAAGAATTTTAGATACTTATTTAAAAAAATCTAAAAGAAAAAAAACATTAACTTATAGATTTTTAACAGAATCTTTAGAGTGTAATAGTGCTTCTGAAATCTGTAAATTACTAATAAAATCAATAAGACTTTTAACAATAATGGATGTAGAAGAAGTTATAGAGTTAAATCCTAATTATAAAAACTTATTAAAAGATAAAGATAGTTTTATAAGATTTATAGAAGAATTTTATTTATATTGGAGAAGATTAGAAAGATATACAATTATTCATAGATATAATATACAACAAGGATTAGCAGCTATGAGTTTTACTGAAGCTAATGCTAAATTTTCTGAAATAATACTAAAATTATATAGAAGAGTTGAAAAAAATGTATTAGGATATCAACCAAAGGTTTATAGACAAATACCTGCGGGTGGAAATGCATGTGTTATGATTCATAAAATGGATTGGCCAATTCCACTAGGATATGAAGGTTTAGAAGATATTCCTTTTATTGATAATATACTTTTAGAAACACCATTTATAACTTATCCTAAGAAAAATACAAGAGATGGAATGTTTTCAGAGACTAAGGAAAATCCATTAAAATATTCAAGGATAAACAAAGAACATTGGTTTTGTTATCCAGCAAAAATTGGAGAATCTTTAGCTTATATTTATTTCCATAGAGATTTTATGGAACATGGAATTACATTATGTAATTTATTTGAAATGGCAAGAAGCGAAGAGATAAGAGGAAGAAGACCTGATATAGTATATGTATTTGGAGCTAATGATGAAAATGTAGAAGAATTAAAGACAATATTTTATGATGATAAGAAGAATGATATTATGTTAGGATATGTTAATCATTCAGATAAAATTGATTATTTTGGATATATGAAAAAGATGTCATTAACTCTTCATAATTTAATAATGATAAAAAAAGGTTATTTACCAATTCATGGTGCTATGGTGAATATAATACTTAAAAATGGAAAAACAGCAAATGTTGTTATTATGGGAGATAGTGGAGCAGGTAAATCAGAAAGTTTAGAGGCATTTAGAAGTTTAAGTGAAGAATATATATCTGATATGACTATAATATTTGATGATATGGGAACATTTAAATTAGAAAATGGAGAAATTTTAGGATGTGGTACTGAAATAGGTGCTTTTGTTAGATTAGATGATTTAGATCAAGGTTATGCATTTAAAGAAATGGATAGAAGTATATTTATGAATCCTGATAAGGTTAATGCTAGATTAGTAGTACCAGTAGCACCTTATAAGGAAGTAGTTAAAGGTCACAAAGTAGATTTATTTTTCTATGCTAATAATTATGAAGAAGTGAAAGAGAATGGAAAATATTTAGAATACTTCACGTCACCAGAAGCAGCAATAAAAGTATTTAAAGCAGGGGCTAGAATGGCAAAAGGTACAACTACAGAAAATGGGTTAGTTGAATCATTCTTTGCTAATCCATTTGGGCCAGCACAAAAACAAGAAGAAACTAATGAACTTATAGAAAAGTATTTTAATGCTATGTTTGAAAATGGAAATGTTAAAGTTGGTCAAATAAAAACTTGTTTAGGAGTAGAAGGACAAGAAAAAAATGGTCCTAGAAATGCAGCTTTAGAGTTATTTGATGAAATAAAAAAATTATTTTAATATATGAAATAAAATAACAAATAGAAGATTTAATGTATATTTTGTGTAAATCAAAAAAATTATAACTTAATAGTAATCTATTATGTCCACTTAGATACCATATGACTTGTTATTTTTGTTTTAAAAATATTAAAAAGGGATTAATGTTTTACATTAATCCCTTTTTAATATTTTATCTTTTAAAGATTTTAGTATTGAATTAAAAGAATTTGAAGAAACAGTAGGAAAAGATTCTACTAAACGAATATGATTTAAATTTAATTTTAAATTTCCAAACTTACCTTCAAATTTTTTTGGATTAAAGTTAGCTTTTTCTTTTGTTGATGATATAAAAGAAATACAACGTTCTAGTAAATCACCTGTATCTACCTGAAGTTTAGATAATAGATGTTTAAATTTTACTAATGAAATTATAGTTAATGAAAAATCTATTAAAAAATAAATTGTCATTACATAAAAAAAGTAAGTGCCAATATCATTTGGAATATTATATACTATATATTCAATAGCTGGGTGTATAACTTTTACAGCTACAACGGAAGCTGCACCCCACATTAAAGAAAAATGAAAACATATTCTTCCATGTAGATTAAGGGGATCTTCACTATAATCCCACCATTTAGATTTAAATATTTTTTCTAACATAAAACCAGTAATGTATTCTATAACTGATGTTACAATAGTTGCTAATATAAATAGTAAGAATATATTAAGATTAAATTTATCTAAAAAAATTATTATAGAAATTAATCCACATCCATATATAGGGCAAAAAGGTCCATATAAAAAACCTCTGTTTACAAAGTAACCTCTATTTTTATATGCATAGAGTACTTCGACACACCATCCTAAAAATGAATATATCATAAAATAATATATTAAATGATATAAATCCAAATTTGCAATTTTAAATAACTCCATAGTACCTCCTATAAATTTTGACTAAAGTCTTATGTAATTTCTTTATTATAATATAAAATAATTATTATAATATTAATTTTATATTAATTTTTTTAATATAAAATTAATATTATTATTAAAATTTAAGCATCATATCTAAAAAGGTATGATGCTTAATAATTTTCATATAAAAACTTAAAAACTCATATATTGAAGTATAAACAATTGTATTTAATTATTTATACTTCAATATAAAATAAATTAATAATCTAAACCTTTATAAAAATACATTTTAAAAATTCTATTATAGTATTATGTACAGAAAATATATTTTTATTCTTTAGAAATTATAAAAATTTAAATCTGCAAATAAATTATACTAATAATGTAATTTATATAAAGTAGATATAAATATTTTAAAGAATAAAAAACTTATAAAGATATATTTCTATCTATAGGTTGAGATAAAGAAATAAAGGTATCAGTTCTTTGAATACCATCTATATTATTAATTTTATTAAGTAGAAGATCCTGTAAATCTGAAATATTAGTACAAACTACTTTTGCAAACATAGAATAATTTCCGGTAGTTAAGTGAAGTTCTACAACTTCTTTAATTTTGGACATTTGTTCAAATACAGCAGTAAAACAGGATGTTTTATCTACATAGATTCCAACAAAACAACAAACATCATACCCAAGCTTTGGTAAATTTAAAAGTATTCTTGTTCCTTTGATTATTCCTAGATCCTCCATTTTTTTCATTCTAACATGAATAGTTCCACCACTAACATGGCATATTCTAGCTATTTCTAAGTAAGGAGTTCTACAATCTTTTATTAACAATTCTAAAATTTGTAAGTCTAACTCATCTAAATGAGTATTTGCAACTAGTGTCATATTATCACCTCTTAATTAATCATCAAATCTAGTTTTAATTTTATCAAATATTTTAGCAATATTAAAGCTAAAATGAATAAATTTATTAATTATTTTATTAAATTTTATTAAAATAATAAAATTCTTAATTATATTAGACAAATATAAGTTCTAATTAAATTATTACATTTATAATATTTTGGTCAATTTTTACAAAAAAAGTATGTAACAGATTATACTATATAGTCAGAATAATATATAATAAATTTTTCTATAACAGTTCATTACTAAATTAATTAGTAATATTATTTATAAATATTATGAGATTTATAAATGATATGATTGACTTTGTTGAAACTTATAAAAATTGAAAAAAATTACCTTTAAAGCTTGATAATATACATAATATCTAATAAACTTATTAATATATAGTTTTAAGGAGGAATGACAAGTGGGAATTTTAATGACAATTCTTAGCTTTCTTGCAACTTTAGTTATTGTTTTAGGAATATATTGGGTTTGTAAAAAGTTTGTTTTTAAGAAAGTAGTAATAAATAAATGGATAGCACTTGCAATATCAATTGTTTTATTTATGGTTCAGTTATTTTTACCAATAGTTAGACAAATCCCTGTTTTACAAATTATACTATCTTTAATATCAGTAATTTTCTTTTTATGGTTTATGTACATCGAAAGAACTGGTGGTGCTAAAGGTAAGGAAAAGAAAATAGTTATAAAACCTAAAGCTAAACCTAATAGAGTAAAACATCTAAATAAACAAGAAAATAAAAAGAAGTAAAAAAGCTACTAAAAATAGAAATTAAATTCTATTTTTAGTAGCTTTTTTAAATTATACATAATTAAAATAAATTAAAACAAAATAAATTTATATATTTTAAGTGTTATATATATTGGAAATAATTACTTTAAAAACATTTACAAAAAATATTAAAAACTAATTGACTAAAGGTATACGTATATGATATCTTATAAACATAAGATATACGTACAGAAAAACAGAGGAGGAATAAAAAATGGGTAAATTTAATAAAGAAGCAAAGTTATTAATAGATTATGTTGGTGGAAAAGAAAACGTTTCTGCAGTAACCCATTGTGTTACAAGATTGAGATTTGTACTTAATGACCCTACAAAGACAGATGTTAAAAAAATAGAAGAATTAAAATCGGTAAAAGGAACATTTACTCAAGCTGGACAATTTCAAGTTATAATTGGGAATGAAGTGTCAACGTTTTATAATGAATTTATAGAAGTTTCAGGGATTGAAGAGAGCAGTAAAGAAAACGTTAAAAGTGCTGCAAAATCAAATATGAGTCCAATTCAAAAAATGATGGCTAATATAGCAGAAATATTTTCACCATTAATACCAGCTATTATAGTTGGAGGTTTAATATTAGGGTTTAGAAATGTTATTGGTGATATTAAAATGTTGGAGAATGGGACAAAGACTTTGATTGAAGTATCACAATTTTGGGCAGGAATGCATAGTTTTTTATGGTTAATAGGAGAAGCTATATTTCAATTTTTACCTGTAGGAATTACTTGGGCTGTAACAAAAAAAATGGGTACAACTCAAATACTAGGTATTGTTTTAGGTATTACATTAGTATCACCACAACTTTTAAATGCTTATTCAGTTGCAGGTGCTGATCAAATTCCATTTTGGGATTTTGGATTTGCTAAAATTAATATGATAGGTTATCAAGCACAAGTTATACCAGCAATTTTAGCAGCATTTTTATTAGTTTATCTTGAAAGAGGAGTAAAGAAAATATCACCTTCTTCAATATCAATGATTTTAGTACCATTTTTTGCTTTAATACCAACAGTTTTAATAGCACATGCAGTATTAGGACCTATAGGTTGGGCTATTGGAAGCGTAATTTCAAAAGTTGTATATGCTGGATTAACATCAGCATTTGGAAGTGTATTTGCAGCTGTATTTGGATTTTTATATGCGCCATTGGTTATTACTGGATTACATCATATGACAAATGCAATAGATCTTCAATTAATGGCTGAATTTCAGGGAACATCACTTTGGCCAATGATAGCTTTATCTAATATTGCTCAAGGTTCAGCAGTTTTAGCTATGATTTATTTACAAAGAAAAAATGAAGAAGAAAAACAAGTATCTATACCAGCATGTATATCAGCTTATTTAGGAGTAACAGAACCAGCATTATTTGGTATAAATTTAAAATATAGATTTCCATTTATATGTGGAATGATAGGATCAGCAATAGCAGGAGTTATATCTGTGTCTAGTGGAGTAATGGCAAATTCTATAGGTATTGGTGGAATCCCAGGAATATTATCAATAAAACCACAACATATGTTAATGTTTGCAGTAGCTATGTTAGTAGCGATAGCAATACCATTTATTTTAACTGTAATTACAGGAAGAAAAAAATTAGGATAAATAACAAAATATTATAGGAATTAAAAACATGATAAGTGCAAGGTGATATAAAAGACTCATTACCTTGCACTTATTAATAAATTTATGATAATATAAACATATACGTATAAGATGAAGGCGAAGGGTGACTTAATTATGAAAGATTTTAAAAAGAGTGTAGTATATCAAATATATCCAAAGTCATTTAAAGACTCAAATGGTGATGGGTTTGGAGATTTAAATGGTATTATAGAGAAATTGGATTATTTAAAAGAATTAGGTGTAGATTATATTTGGTTAACACCGATTTATATATCACCACAAAAAGATAATGGTTATGATGTAGCTGATTACTATAATGTAGATACTAGATTTGGAACAATGGAAGAGTTCGAATCTTTAGTTAAAGAAGCTAAAAAGAGAGAAATCTATATTATGTTAGATATGGTCTTTAATCATACTTCAACAGAACATGAATGGTTTAAAAAAGCATTAAAGGGAGAAGAAAAATATAAAAATTATTATATTTTTAAAAAAGGAAAAAATGGATTGCCACCAACAAATTGGATATCAAAATTTGGTGGAAATGCATGGGAATATGTTGAAAAATTTGATGAATATTATCTTCACTTATTTGATGTTACTCAAGCAGATTTAAATTGGGATAATAAAGAACTTAGACAAGAGATATATGATGTGGTTAACTTTTGGATTGAAAAAGGGGTTAAAGGATTTAGATTAGATGTTATAAATTTAATTTCTAAGCCAAGTATATTTGAAGATGATAATTTGGGGGACGGAAGAAGATTTTATACAGATGGAACCAATATACATAAGTATTTAAAAGAATTAAATGAAAATACTTTTGGAAAACATGATGATATTATAACTGTAGGAGAAATGTCATCTACATCAATAGATAATTGCATTAAATATTCAAATCCAAATGAAAAAGAATTATCTATGGTATTTAATTTTCATCATTTAAAAGTAGATTATAAAGATGGTGAAAAGTGGTCACTAATGGATTTTAATTTTAAACAATTAAAAGAATTATTTAATGAATGGCAAAATGGAATGATAAATGGTAATGGATGGAATGCATTGTTTTGGTGTAATCATGATCAGCCTAGAGTGAATTCAAGATTTGGTAATGTAAAAAAATATCATAAAGAATCTTCAACAATGCTCGCAACAACAATTCATTTAATGAATGGAACACCATATGTTTATCAAGGTGAAGAATTTGGAATGACAAACCCTGAATTTGATAAAATAGAAGAATATAAAGATGTTGAATCTATAAATTATTATAATATATTAAAATCTCAAGGAATAAATGAAGAAGAGATTATGAAGATATTAAAAAGTAAATCAAGAGATAATTCAAGAACTCCTATACAATGGGATGATACTTTAAATGCAGGATTTACAACAGGAACTCCATGGATAAATGTATCTAGTAATTATAAAGATATTAATGCTAAAAATGCATTAAATAACAAAGAATCAGTTTTTTATTATTATAAAAAATTAATTAATATAAGAAAAGAAGAAGATATAATAGCATATGGAGACTGTAAAATGTTATTACCAGAACATAAGCAAGTTTATGCATATGAAAGAAAATTAAATAATGAAAATATAATAGTAGTAAATAATTTTTATGATAAAGAATGTACTATAAATTTAAACAAAGAGATAGATTATAATATAGAGAAAGTAGAAACTTTAATATCAAATTATAACGATAAATATGATAATCTTGAAAAAATTAATTTAAGACCATACGAGTCATTTGCTATTAAAATTAAATAAAAAAGTATATGGACTATTAAAAATATGTTTAGGTATTTTGAGTAGTCCATATATTTTTATAGATATACTTTTAAGCAATCATTTTATTGTAGAATATAAATATTGATGTTAAAATTATTATGGTGATGAATATGGATAAAAAGTATTTGATAATTTATAACAATATATTAAATAAGATAGAAAATGAAATTTTAAAACCTTATGATAAATTACCTTCTGAAAGTGCCTTGATGAAAGAGTTTAATGTTTCTAGAGATACAGTTAGAAAATCTTTAAACCTATTGGAACAAAATGGATATATTCAAAAGTCAAAGGGAAAATTAGCATTTGTATTAGATATAAATAAAGTAGCGTTTCCTGTGTCAGGAATAACTAGTTTTAAAGAGTTAGCTATAAAAGCTAATTGGAAATATAAAACTTATGTAAAACAACTTGAAGTGGTAAAAAACAATAAGAAATTAATGAATAAACTTAAGATATCTGAAGAGGATGAAGTTTGGAGACTAAAGAGAGTTAGAGAGATTGATGGTGAAAAAGTTATCTTAGATAAAGATTATATGATTAGAGAATTTGTTCCAGGCTTAACAGAAGAAATATGTAATGAATCTATTTATGATTATATTGAAAAAGAACTTAATTTAAAAATAAGTTTTGCCAAAAAAGAAATAACTGTTCAAAGTATAAATGAAGAAGATAAGATGTATTTAGATATGAAAAATTATAATATGATAGTAGTAGTTAAAAGCTATGTTTATTTAGAGGATGCAACATTATTTCAATATACTGAATCTAGACATAGACCAGATAGGTTTAGATTTGTAGATTTTGCAAGGAGAACTTATTAGTTTATTAAAATTAACATATTTTTGATTGCTTTTATTTAATAAGTGAGATAAATGATCAGGTGATCTAGAATAATAATTTTTAATAAGATGTATTGCAAAATAAAAGTTTTAGTTTTGCAGTACATCTTATTTTAAGCATATGAAATAAAATAATAAATTAAAGAGGTATCATATAGTTATATCTAGAGAAGTATCAAATTTTGAAGACGTAAAGACTGATAAAAATTAAGGTAAATAAGACATTTTGAATGTGTCTTATTCTCTAAATATTGGTGAACTTATAGCAATTTTGTTGTCAGAAGAAATTATTTTAATGACATACCATTTTTCTTCTAAAGTAGGAATATGCTTATAAATATATTTTATTCTATTTAAATTTAAATCAGGTATTCTCTTGATAATAATTCCACCAAAAGAAATGATTTGAATTTCTTTGATTTTGTAATTAGAATCTTGGGCAAATATAGAAAATTGTAGTTCGTTATTATTTAATGGCATTATTTCTCCCATAAAATGATTATTTACAGTAAAATACATAATTAAAGATTTTGATTCAGTAGAATATGTATGTCTGCTTCTAAATGCTTCTATTAGAGAATCAGTTGTTAATTCGTTTGAAATAATACAAGTAAGATTTTCATCATCTCCAAAATTCATTCTATGATTATCTTGAGAATTTATAGCGCCTAGTTTCCAACCTTTATCTAATAAACAATAATAGTACTTATCATATCTATTATATTTATTAGGAAAAGATCCATTACCAACCTCTATAGATGTTATAACTTTGTTTAAAATAGGATTACATTCTAAACATTTTACATTCTTATGAGGATGATTAATTGCTACAAATGAATTAGGATTATTTATCATCCATAACAGCAATAACTGAATATTATTTACACTGCCAGTAAAAAATCTATTAGAATTTACTATATTAATGTCACTACAAAAATTAGCTTTACTTTCAAAACCGATTAAGGGTAAGAAACTTTGATGTTTTTTTCTATAACGTGTACGTAAATATTTTAAAGCTTCCCATTTTGTTATTTCATTTCCATTTACTCGAACAGTTTTTGTTAAATAATTATTATGATCAGTTAAAATTAAAAAATCAAGGCCGTTATGGCGTGCATAGTCAAATGCTTCAATTGGAGTACCACGTCCAGTGGAAAAACCACAATGTGCGTGAGGAATACCATAATAAAATTTTAAATTTTTAAAATTAAATTCTTTTTTTGATTTCTTTTTATCCAAATAATATACCCTCTATAAATTGCTTATAATATATAATATATCTTCTAAACCAAAATAATGACAATAAGTAAATGTAATGATAAAATAAGTTTAGGTATTTTTAAAAAGATAGGGTTTATAATTAGAGTGATTTTTGTAAATTATATAAAGAAGGTGAAAAATTAATGATAAAAAGTTTCGAAGGAAAGAATCCTAAAATAGATAAGAATGTTTATATTTCAGAAACTTCTGTTATTATTGGTGATGTTATAGTGAAAGAGAACTCTAGTGTATGGTTTGGAGCAGTTATTAGAGGGGATGAGGAATCAATAACAATAGAAACTTGTAGTAATATACAAGAAAATGTTGTACTTCATGCTGATAAAGATAATAAATTGTTTATTGGCAATGGTGTTACTATAGGACATGGAGCTATAGTTCATGGTTGCGCTGTAAATGATAATGTATTAATTGGTATGGGAGCAATAATATTAAATGGAGCTAAAATTGGCAAAAACTCTATAGTTGCAGCGGGAAGCTTAGTGACACAAAATAAGAAATTTGAAGATGGAGTATTAATACTTGGAAATCCTGCTAAGGCTATAAGAAAGCTAACTGAGGCAGAAATAGAAGAAAATAAAAAATCTTGTTTAACATATGTTAAATTAGGAAAAGAAATGCTTTTAGATAAGTAAAATAAACTAGTATATGGAGGAAATATGATATTAATAGGTGATTATAACGACTTAAAAGTAAGTAAAAAGGTTGATTTTGGATATTATTTATCAGATGAATTTGGGGATGAAGTTTTATTACCAAAAGGATCTTTAAATGGTAAGAGTGTTAAAGAAGGTGAAACTCTAACAGTATTTGTTTATAGAGATTCTAAAGATAGATTAATCTCAACACTAAAAACTCCTAAATTAACTATTGGAAATATAGGATATTTAGAAGTTGTTGGTCAAAGTAAAATAGGTGCGTTTGCAGATTTTGGCCTTGAAAGGGATGTATTTATACCACTTAAAGAACAAGCTTTTAAATTAAAAACAAATAAAAAATATTTATTTTATATGTACTTAGATAAAACTGATAGATTAGCACTTACAGCTAAAATAGATGAATATTTAGAAATAGCAGAGCCAGATCAATTTAATGTTTCAGAGGAAGTTGATGCTATAGTATATGATACTTGTTCTAATGGAACTTTAAATGTCGCTATAGATAAAAAATATAGAGGTTTAATATTAGAGAATGAACATTTTGATTACATATATCCAGGTGAAGAAATAAAGGCAAGAATTAAGAAAATATATGATGATGGTACAATAGGTCTTACAACAAGAAGGAAAAGATTAGATGAAAGAGAAGTTTTGTCAGAAAAAATACTTCAATATTTAAGAGAAAATGGAGGTTTTATGGCATTTAACGATAAATCTTCTCCTGAAGATATAAAAAAGACTTTTAATACTAGTAAAAACTATTTTAAAATTGCTCTTGGTGGGCTAATGAAGCAAAAATTAATAGCTCAAGATAAAGAAGGAACAAGATTATTATAGGATAAAAGACTAGTTAATTAGTGCCGATTAATTCTATCTAGTATGTATAAAAGTATTTATACAAGTTTATAAATCGTATGGAAGTAAAAATATAAATAAATTGGTTAAAATTACATATTTTATGTTAGTATATAAACTATATAATAGGGTAATTAAAAATAAAGAGTATTTATGAATATATTTAATTTATAGTATAAAAAATAAATAATTATTATAAAAAAAATTATAATATTAATAAAAATGATATAGTTTTTTAAAATAATAACGATAATTAAAGAAATGGAGTTATTTTACTAAAATTAAATTAAGTATATAAATTTAGATGAGGAGTAGGTTATATGAAGACTAACATATTATTAGAATCAGGTACTGGGGAATTAGAGATAATTGATTTTGTTGTAAACAATACTCATTATGCTATTAATGTAGTAAAAGTTAAGGAGATAATAAAAACTCCATCTAGTGGCATAACGAAATTGCCAGATCCTAAGCCGGAAATAGCAGGACTTATATTATGTAGAGATGAAATTATTACATTAATTGATTTGAAATATACTTTAACAAGACAAAAAACGGAAAACATAGGGTCTAAGGTTATTATATGTGAATTTAACAAAATTAAAGTTGCATTTAGTATTGATGATGTAATAGGAGTTCGTCGTATTAAATGGGATCAAATAAAAAAACCAGATGATTTGTCGGAAAATTCATTAGCAGTTGGAAATATACTTTTAAATGATAAGGTAATAATTATGCTTGATTTTGAAAAGATAGTTACAGATCTTTCACCAAGTACTGGAATAAGTGAAGATAGACTCGTAAAAGTAGATTATAAAGACAGATCAGATATTAAATTAATTTTAGCAGATGATTCAGCTTTAATTAGAAAACTTTTAAAAGAAACTCTTACAAAAGCAGGTTTTAAAAATTTAAATGTTTTTGATGATGGTAAACAAGCTTTAGATTTTCTTGAGGGGTTAGTAGACAAGAAAGGTGAAAATTTTAATGAAGATGTACAATTGCTTATTACAGACATTGAAATGCCACAACTGGATGGATTAACTCTTACAAGAAAAATAAAAGAAAATGAAATTTTAAAGAAGTTACCAGTAATAATATTTTCATCACTAATCACAGACGACTTAAAGCATAAAGGAAGATCTGTTAAAGCAGATGCACAATTAAGCAAACCAGAAATAGAAGAATTAGTTGAAACTATAGATAAGTTATTAAATAGGTAGTATATCTATATATAGATGGGTTAAAACAGGAAGCATAATACTAATGCGGTATTATGCTTCTTGTTTTTTTATTATAAATAATGGTATTATGAGTAATGACTGAAATAAATTAAAAGTATATTATTTGGATAGAGGGGGACATATGAATATATTAAATCATTTCAAAACAATAACAAATCATAAGTTGCTTGTTATGAAATATTGCTTTAAAGTAGGCTTATATAAACAAGGACTTTTACATGACTTTTCTAAATATTCATGGGTAGAATTTTCAGCAGGAATTAAATATTACAGAGGAGATGTTAGTCCAAATGGTATACAAAAAATAAAAGAAGGGTATTCATCAGCGTGGCTTCATCATAAAGGAAGAAATAAACATCATTTTGAGTATTGGATAGATTACGGCGTAGATTCTAGAGAAGGATTAATTGGAATGAATATGCCTGTAAGATATGTTATAGAAATGTTTATAGATAGAATGTGTGCTTCAATGAATTATCAAAAGGAGAAATATACAGATAAGAGTGCATTAGAGTATTATGAACTTGGAAAAGAACATTATATTTTACATAAAGATACACGAGAAATGTTAGAATTTTTACTTAATAAATTAGCTAATGAAGGGGAAGAGGTAACTTTAAATTACATTAAAAATAACATTTTAAATTAAATAAATTTTAATCTTTACTAAACTATATTTAAATAACTATAAAAATAATTTTTACATATAATAAAATTTATAAAATAAAATTAAATTGGAGGATTCTATGAATACAAAAGAAACATTTTTATGTGATATAAAATCAGGAAGTGATATAAAAACATCATTAATGGTAATGAGAATAATATTTAAGGATGCTAATAAAGTTGTATGTATATTAGCAGATAAAAGTGGTGAAGCAAAAGCTAATGTTTTAAGTAAAAAAGGAGATATTACAGAAGGTAGAGTAATAGCTGTGGAAGGGACTAAAGATATTAATTTAGATATTAAGAAATATGAATTTATTTCAGAATATGATATTTCTGATTATCTTCCAACTGTAAATAGACCTATTGAAGAAATAATGGATGAAATTGAAGAATATACAAATAAGTATATAATTTCACGAGAAGGAAGAGCTTTAAATGATTATTTTTTTAAGAATGAAGAATTTTTAAAAAAATTTAAAAAAGGAATAGGTGGTGTTTCTATGCATCACAATTATTTGGGTGGACTTGCAGAACATACTTTAAATGTCATGCATTTAACAGCTATTCTTTGTGAAAGATATGGTTGTAGAAGAACTGAAACTGCAATGCTTGCAGCAAAGCTTCATGATATCGGAAAAATTCATGAATTATCATATGAAGGACCTTTTAAATATACACTTAGGGGTGAATTAGAGGGACATATTGTTATAGGTGTAGAAATGATAGACAGAGCTATTAATCAAAATATATCTTTATATTCAGAGGATTTTGTTATGAGAATAAAAGGATGTATTGTTCAACACCATGGTAAGCTTGAATATGGTTCTCCAAGGGAAATGAAAATGGAAGAAGCATTTATACTTAATTATGCAGATTCAATAGATGCAACTATGAATAAAATTTCCCAGTTAAAAGATAAAACTGAACCAGGAAATTGGTCAGAATATGACAGGAGAATTGAAACTAAATTATATTTATAGTAATTTTAGACAAAAAAGTATCTATTTATTATAACAAAGATAGATACTTTTGTTATAATATATTAAGTATTTTAAAAAAAATACGATAATACATTGGGGGAATAATAAACAAGGGAGGAAGAATTTATATGAACAAAATTCTATCAAAATTTAAAATGAGACAAGTAATTGTCATGCTTTGTATACTTTCGTGCATATTCACATTAGCTATAGGAGTCGGTGGAAGTATACTTATTCGTAAAATAAATGAAAATGTTGAGTGGATCTATGGTTATTATGAATGGACTGATAACCTTCAACAGATTGATACAAATATGTCAGATATGAAAGCTAATAGATTAAGTGCTCAAGATTCTTTTGATTCAAAGTATATTGATGCAATAAAAGAAAATAATGATATAATAATGAAAAACTATAATGAGTATACAGCTACTGATAACCAAACAGAAGAAGAAGATAATGCTATTAAGAAAATTCATGAATCTTATGAAGAATACTATAAGTTAACTAATGAGGCTCTTAATTTATATAAAAATGGACAAACAATAGATCAATCCTCAAAACAAAGGTTAGCACAATTAGAAAAAACAATAGATGAAAATGTAGAATGGTTAAAAAGTTACATAAAAGAATGGGCAGTGAATGATAAAACATCATGCGATAGTTTATATAAATACGCTATGATAACATATTTAGCAGCTATAGTTATATGTATAGTTGTTTTTAGCTTTATTGCATTAAAAATTGTAGAAATGTTTAAAAAAGAAGTAAAAGAAATAAATGGTGCATTAGAAGAAGTTGCTTCAGGAAACTTAAGTATTAAAGCTGAGATTAATGGAGAAAATGAATTTGATCAAATGAAAAACTATATAAATAGAACAATAGAAAGTTTTAATAATATAGTTAGTGGATTAAAAGAAAAGAGTACTGATATTGATACAAAATCAGAAAATTTAAAAGGAGTTTCAAATGCATTAACATGTTCTATGAATAGTATTTCTGAAGCAATAGGTAATGTTGCAACAGGAGCAGAAGAACAAGCAGGAGATATGGTTGAAATTACATCGATATTAAATAATTTTTCAAATAATATTGATAATTTTATTAATAATTTACAATACTTAAATAAAAGTTCTAATGAGATTACAGAAAGAGCTAATTTAAGCAGTATAAAGATGGACGAGTTAGCAGAAACATTTAAATATATACAACAATCAATAAAGTCGTTTGTAGTTAAAATTTCTAATTTGAGTCTTACAATAAATGAAGTAAGTAATATAACAAGTTTAATAAATGGTATAGCTGAACAAACTAATTTATTAGCATTAAATGCAGCTATTGAATCAGCAAGAGTAGGAGAAGCAGGAAAAGGATTTGCAGTTGTTGCAGATGAAATAAGAAAGTTAGCAGAACAAAGTAGAGAATCATCTAATAATATTACTAATTTAATAAATGGTGTTTCAGAAGATACAAAAGCTATTGTAGATGATAGTAGTATAATAAACGGCAAATTAACAGAATCTTCTTTAGTAATAACAGATTCTTTATCTTCATTTAAAAACATTATTGTATCTATTGATGAAATAGTTCCAAGAATAAACGATTTAAATGTTGCATCACAAGATATTAATAAAGAAAAGAATACAATATTTGAAAAAATAGAAAAATCCACATCTATTGCACAAGAAATGTCAGCTGCATCAGAGGAAGTAGTGGCTTCTTTAAGTGAAATGAATGAAGGTTGTGAGGGAGTATCTATAACAGCTAATAATCTTAATGATCTTACTAATACATTTGAAAATGAAATTCAATTATTTAAACTTAAATAGAGCATATAAATTAATTTAATTAAAAAACCTTCAGATAAAAATTATCTGAAGGTTTTTTTAGACATCAGAAATGATTTGCATATAAGTTTTTTATATTTACAATATCAGTATTTTTTAAATATAGAACATATTTTTTAATATGCTGCGCTAGGATTAGTTTTTATAGCAGATTTTTTTTTGATTTTTGAAAGTTTTGTACATATAATATCTGTTATTATAAATATTACAATAAATAACCCCAAGATCTTAATAGGCATATATGATTCTAGTTCGAATAATAACATTGAATATCCTAGAAGTATCCAGTGGACACAGTACATCTTAGTGATGTTTTTACTCCATCTAGCAAAATGTATATATATTTTTTCAGGTATGTAATTTGTAATAAAATAAATTATACTAATCCAAAATACCGAAAATGTACCTAATATAATATTTCCCATAATATCATGGTGATAATATGTTTCTTGATATAATTCATCTCCAAATGCACCAAATTCTACACCGTTTATGTAAGCATATATAACTAAGGGTACTAATGCTACTAATGATATGATAAAACACTTTTTATAAAAAAGTTGTTTATTTTTACACCTTATAAGTAATTTACCAAAAAAATATCCAAAGATAGGGAAAGCTATCCAAGATAAAAATGGAAACCATGAATAATCATTTGTTCCCCATAGTACTCCAAAAATTCTATCAGTAACTATCATTCCTGTAGAGTTATCCCTAAGGAAAAGATTTAGTGTTTCAAAAATACACCATGTAATTGCTATATGTGAATCCTTAAATTTTAATTTTTTAACAATACCAAAAAATAAAAAAGTTAATCCGGCAAATGGTAAAATATCTATCCCGAATAAAGAAGAAATTGCTTCTTCCTTATAGCTTGGATCAGAATCAAGAATAGATAGAAGATTAAAAGGTATAAAATCTCTAAAAAAGTTTAAAGCATATGCTAATAAAAATATTAGAATACCTCTTTTTATTAAGTATTTTGGATTACTACGTTTTGAATAGACAATACCTAGTCCTAGTAAAAACATAAAGATTGGTGCAGCAGGAGGGCTACCAATGAATTCAATAATTTTGCTATACATAGAAGTTTCAAGACTTGGATGAACATAAACTTCATTAATATGAACTAATATCATAAATAAAATAGCTAAACCTTTTGCAATATCAAGTTCTTTCTGACGTCCCGAATTTATTTTTTCTTTTGTAAATAATTCAGTCATAACAACACCTCGTAAAATAAAAATTTTTTATATTATAATAAAATATCATAATATAAACTTACAAAATATAGTATATCATAAAAATAAAATATATATAAGTTCCAATAAAGTTTGCTTATTAATATAAATCTTAGAATACTTATAAATCCTATGGTTCAACAGTAGAGTAAGGAGTTTATATAGAAAAATTAGAAGATATATTAAAAAAAATCCGAATTTTATAATAAAGTTTGAATAAATAATTATATTTTAATATACATAAAGCCTTAATCTTAGATAAAATTATGTTTAACTAAAATTAAGGCTTTATTTTATTATTTTACAGGACAAAGCTTAATGGAACTTGATTTAATAGGTAAATAGTGTTTATTTGATACAATAGGAAAATTATCATCTTTACATATAGTTTCTTGAATTAAATGAAATTTATCTTCAGATGAAATTTGATGTTTTTTTGCTGCAAAATTTCCAGAAGTTGAATATTTTATTTCAGTTAATACATTGTTAGCTAATTCATAAATATCATTTTCTAAAAATTTAAGAACTTCATCTTTATTATTTAAATTTATATTAAATTTTGATATGGTTTCAATTGGTATTAAGGTAAAGGTATAGGCTACAGTATTTTCTTTGGTTTTGTACCATCTATCAATTAATACAACAGCAGCAGTTTTTTTTATTAAAATTTGGTTAAAATAATCTGTTGAAGGTTCTATACGAAGTGCAAATTCAACATCATCAATAACATCATCTATGCATTTATAAACAGGATGACCTATTTTCTCTAAACCATCTAATTTGTTAGTTTTAGATTTTACTATAAAGTTACCTTTTCCTCGAATGTTTTTAACTAAACCATCATCTTGTAATAAAGCAAGAGCTTGTCTTAAAGTTGTTCGACTCACCCCTATAAATTTGGCTAATTCGGGTTCGGTTGGTAATCTGCTTCCTTCAGCAAAGGTTCCTTCATTTATCATTTTAAAGAGTTTATTGTATACAGTAACGTATCTTAACTCTTTTGGTTTCTGAATTAAATTAATGTCATTCATAAAATATCACCTTTCTATAGAATTTACTATTTTAGTTTATAATTTTAAATTGAAGAATAATTAAATAATATAAATGCAAAAATATATTTATAACTTTAAATTAAGTTGTTTATAAATATAGAAATTGTTATCTTTCAACATATTTAAAGAGTATTTAACGGAGGTTAAAAGATAAATTTTAATATTTTAATAGATTATATGTATTAAATATATTAGGCAGATGAATTTGTTACTTTTTTATTATGCCTTGGTTCTATTATAAAACGATTTCTATATAATTATAATACTAGTATAAACAAGTTTTAGACAAGTATACAAGTTAAAAATAATATTAATATCTATATCTTATTATTATAACCGCATTTGTGTAATATGGCTAATTAAATAATTAAATGATATGTATAAATGTTTAATAGCGTATTAATGATTAGTCTAATTCTACTAAAATCAAAGGAGTAGAGCTGTTTAAATAACAGGTATAAAAGAATGTTATAGGTGGAATAAATTTCATGAAAACGCTTGACATACAAAGAATATACATGCTATTATTTAAATATAGACAAGAATACAACATAGTATACAACTTGAAGTTCATGTTTGCTATATGTTTTTTAAAAGGTCTTTGTAACCGTATTCTTATTATGATTTATACAGAAGTATTAAACTAAAATAAATGTACATAATAAAATTGGAGGGATTAATATGAATTATTCACAAGGTTCAGGAAAACAATATCATATAGATGTAGCAGAAGGAGAAGTTGGTAAATATGTAATATTACCAGGAGATCCTAAAAGATGTAAGAAGATTGCAGCTTATTTTGATAATGCTGAATTAGTTGCTGATAAAAGAGAGTATGTTACTTATACAGGATATTTGGATGGAGTTAAGGTAAGCGTTACTTCAACAGGAATTGGTGGTCCATCAGCTGCTATAGCATTGGAAGAATTGGTAAAATGTGGAGCAGATACGTTTGTTAGAGTAGGTACATGTGGCGGAATGGACATTAATGTTAAAGGTGGAGACATGGTTATAGCTACTGGAGCAATTAGAATGGAAGGAACTAGTAAGGAATATGCACCAATAGAGTTCCCAGCTGTTGCTAATATTGATGTGGTAAATTCGCTAGTACAAGCTTCTAAAACATTGAAAGAAGAATACCATGTTGGTGTTGTACAATGTAAAGATTCATTTTATGGCCAACATTCACCAGAAACAAAACCTGTCAGCTATGAATTGATGGATAAATGGAATGCATGGTTAAGATGTGGATGTCTTGCATCAGAAATGGAATCAGCTGCGTTATTTATAGTATCAAGTTATTTAAAAGTACGTGTGGGTTCAGTATTTTTAGCAATAGCTAACCAAGAACGTGAAAAATCTGGTTTAGAAAATAAACAAGTTCATGATACAGATGCAGCAATAAAGGTTGCAATAGAAGGAATTAGAAATTTAATAAAAGCTGATAAAGAAAAAGAAGAAAATAAATAGTTATTGAAATGAAGAAAATTTCATAATTGATGTCTTAATTAATGAGTATGATATTTTAGAGGGTTATTAAAATATAATATGTTTAAATTATTAGATATTAATTGTGAAATTTTCTTCTATAAAAACAATGTTTAAAAGGTATGAGATTTTATGAAGATAAATTTATACTATTATAAAAGACAGGAGAAGAGGCATGAGTATAATTATAAATTTAGTAGGAATAATCTTAGTAATAGGGTTAATGTATTTTTTATCTTCAGACAGAAAAAGTATTCCATATAAAACTGTAATAAAAGCAATTGGTATACAATTTGTAGTTGCATTTTTATTGGTAAAGTTTCCATTAGGAAGAACAGTAGTTTTAAAAGCTTCTGATATAGTTACTCAGGTACTTGATTATGGTAAAGAAGGTATAGGATTTTTATTTGGAAGTATTGGAAATTCATCAGCGCCAACAGGAATGATATTTGCAATCCAAGTATTGGGAAATATTGTTTTTATTTCAGCGTTGGTTGCTGCATTATATTATTTAGGGATCTTAGGATTTATAGTAAAAATAATAGGAAAAGCAATTGGAAAAATTTTAGGTACAACTCAAGTAGAAAGTTTTGTAGCTGTTGCTAATATGTTTTTGGGACAAACAGAAAGTCCAATATTAGTAAGCAAATATTTAAACAGAATGACTGACAGTGAAATCATAGTTGTATTAGTATCAGGAATGGGAAGTATGTCTGCTACTATAATAGGTGGATATACAGGACTTGGAATTCCAATGGAATATTTATTAATAGCAAGTGCTATGGTACCAATGGGAAGTATTGCAATATCAAAATTATTATTACCTGAAAAAGAGGAGACAAAATTAATTGAAAATGTAAGCATGGATAATAAAGGGAATAATGAAAACCTTATCTCTGCTATTTCAGAAGGTGCTATGAATGGTTTCCAAACAGCAGTAGCAATAGGTACTTCATTACTTGCAATTATATCTTTAGTAGCATTAGTTAATGGTATTCTTGGCATGTTTGGAATAACTCTACAACAAATCTTTTCTTATGTATTTGCTCCAATTGGATTTTTTATGGGTTTACAAGGTTCAGAAATACTTACAGCTGGTCAATTATTAGGAAGTAAGTTAGTTTTAAATGAGTTTGTTGCGTTTCAAGATTTGGGACAAATAATTACGAATTTAAATCATAGAACAGCTTTAGTACTTACTATATCACTTTGTGGATTTGCTAATATTTCTAGTATGGGAGTTTGTATTTCTGGTATTGCAGCATTATGTCCAGAAAAAAGAAATACTCTTGCTAGATTAGCTTTTAAAGCTATGATAGGTGGATTTGCTGTTAGTGTTTTAAGTGCAATGATTGTAGGATTTATTACTTTAATATAGGTTGTCTTAAAAAATAATAGACCAATATAATTGTCTATTTGATCTATTATTTTATATGATTAAGTTATAAATAAAGGGAATAAATATTATTTAAGATTAATATAAACATAAAATTTAGAGGATTTAATACATAAAATTAAATCTATAATAAAAAAATAAATAAAATATAATCAAGTTAACTTTATATAGATAAAGTTAATGTAAGAAAGGAATAAATAAGTATGAAGAAGTATAATAGAATTTTTACAATTGTAATAGACTCACTTGGTGTAGGAGCTATGCCAGACTCAGAAAAATATGGAGATAAAGATGTAGATACTCTTGGGCATATAGCAGAATCAGTAGAAAGTTTTAAAATTCCTAATCTACAAAAATTGGGGATTGCAAATCTACATCCAATAAAAAATGTAGAGAGTGTTGAAAAACCTTTAGCACATTACATGAAAATGGGTGAAGCAAGTGTTGGAAAAGATACAATGACTGGTCATTGGGAAATGATGGGATTAAGAATTGATACTCCTTTTAAAACATTCACAGATACAGGTTTTCCACAAGAATTATTAGATGAATTAATAAAAAGAACGGGTCATAATATAGTTGGAAATAAAAGTGCTAGTGGTACTGAAATATTAGATGAACTTGGTGAACACCAAATGGAAACAGGGGATATGATAGTTTATACTTCGGCTGATTCTGTTTTACAAATTTGTGGACATGAAGAAACTTTTGGTTTAGATGAACTTTATCGTTGTTGTGAAATTGCAAGAGAAATTACACTTAAAGATGAATGGAAAGTTGGAAGAATAATTGCAAGACCATATCTAGGAGAGAAAAAAGGGGAATTTAAGCGTACAAGTAATAGACATGATTATGCATTAAAACCATATGGAAAAACTGTTCTTAATACATTAAAAGATAATGGATTTGATGTAATATCAGTTGGAAAAATAAATGATATATTCGATGGGGAAGGGGTTACAGAATCTAATAAATCAAAGAGTTCTGTTCATGGAATGGAGCAAACATTAGAAATAATGGATAAAGATTTTAAAGGATTATGTTTTGTTAATTTAGTTGATTTCGATGCTTTATGGGGTCATAGAAGAAATCCAGTTGGTTATGCTGAAGAATTAGAAAAATTTGATGTTAACTTAGGAAAGGTATTAGATAAGTTAAAAGAAGATGATTTATTAATAATAACAGCAGATCATGGAAATGATCCAACATATAGTGGTACTGATCATACTCGTGAATATGTTCCATTTTTAGCTTATTCGCCATCTATGAAAGAACATGGAGTAATGGAAACTGCTAAAAGCTTTGCTACTATTGGTGCAACAATAGCTGATAACTTTGAATTAAATATGCCTGAAAATACAATTGGAGAATCAGTATTAGAAAAACTTATTTAATTATATTAACAATAAATTTAATATTTTATTTACTGTTAAATTATTATTGAAGCCTATTTAAAATGGGCTTCAATAATAATCCTATAGTACAAATTGAAAAGATTGGTTGGTGAATATATAAATGAATAAAGAAAATTTAGTTTCTACATTAAAAGAAGTTAAAAAAGATATTATAGAAATGATCTATGAAGCAAAATCAGGACATCCCGGTGGATCATTATCTTGTTCAGAAATAATAACATATTTATATAATGAAAAGATGAACGTTGATGTAAAAAATCCAAAAGATGCAAATAGAGACAGATTTGTGTTAAGTAAAGGTCATGCAGCTCCAGCTCTTTATGCTGTATTAGCTGAAAAAGGATATTTCTCTAAAGAAGAATTAAAAAGTTTAAGAAAAACAGGGGCACTTCTTCAAGGACATCCAGATTCTAAACATGTTCCAGGAGTTGACGTTTCAACAGGTTCATTAGGTCAAGGAATATCAAATTCAGTTGGAATGGCACTAGGACTTAAAACACAAAAAAATGATGCTAAAGTTTATGTACTTTTAGGAGATGGAGAATTACAAGAAGGATTAGTTTGGGAAGCTTCAATGGCAGCAGCTCATTATAAATTAAATAATTTAGTTGCTATAATTGACAACAATGGTCTTCAAATTGATGGGAAGAATGAAGATGTAATGGGGATTACTCCTTTAGATAAGAAATTTGAAAGCTTTGGATGGAATGTTGTTCTTTGTGAAGATGGTAATGATTTTGACAAGATTAATGAAGCATTCTTAAAGGTTGATGAATGTAAAGATAAGCCAAGTGTAATAGTTGCTAAAACTGTAAAAGGTAAAGGTGTTAGCTTTATGGAAAATCAAGCAGGATGGCATGGTCAAGCACCTAATGAAGAGCAGAAAAATAAAGCATTAAGTGAACTTGGAAGATAGGAGGAATTTTTAAGATGGGTAAGGCAACAAGAGAATCATATGGAATGGCATTAGTTGAACTTGGACATGAAAATGAAAAGGTAGTAGTTTTAGATGCAGACCTTTCAAAATCAACAAAGACTAATGGATTTAAAGAAGAATTTAAAGATAGATTTTTTAATGCAGGAATAGCAGAACAAAACTTAATGGGAATGGCTGCTGGATTTGCTAATGTAGGAAATATACCTTTTGCAAGTACATTTGCTGTTTTTGCTACTGGAAGAGCTTTTGAAGTAATAAGAAATTCAATTTGTTACCCAAAAGTTAATGTGAAGATAGCTGCAACTCATGCGGGAATTACAGTTGGAGAAGATGGTGGATCACATCAATCAGTTGAAGATATAGCACTTATGACTTCACTTCCAAATATGACAGTAATAGTACCAGCAGATCATAGAGAAGCAATGGCTGCAACAAAGGCAGCAGCCGTATTTGAAGGCCCTGTTTACTTAAGATTTGGAAGATGTAATACAGAAGATATATTTGGTGATGATTACAAATTTGAAATTGGAAAAGGTACTGAGTTAAGAGAAGGAAATGATGTTGCTATTATTGCTACAGGAATGATGGTTCAAAAAGCCATTGAAGCTTCAAAAGAATTAGAAGCACAAGGAATTAAAGCAAGAGTAATAAATATTTCAACTATAAAACCAATAGATAGAGAGATAATTTTAAAAGCTGCTAAGGAAACTAAAGGAATAGTTACTGCAGAAGAACATTCAGTTATAGGTGGACTTGGAGCTATGGTATCTCAAGTTATATGTGGTGAATGTCCTACATTAATTAAGATGGTTGGAATTAAAGATACGTTTGGTGAATCTGGAACTCCAGATGAACTTATGGAAAAATACAATTTAACTAGTAAAGCAATTATAGAAGAAGTTAAGTCAATATTAAAGTAATTTTAATTAAGAATGTAAAAAGAGTTATTATTATAGTATGAAAAATCTAAAAGGCAAATTTTAATGTTATTTTATAGTTATACAATAATATAAATATTAAGTTAAATATAATTAAAACGAGATAAGTGGAGGTATAAAATGAGTATTCATATTAATGCACCAGAAGGTGCTATAGCAGAAAGTGTATTATTACCAGGAGATCCTTTAAGAGCCAAATTTATAGCTGAAACATTTTTAGAAGATGTAGTTTGCTATAATGAAGTTAGAGGAATGTATGGATTTACAGGAACATATAAGGGAAAAAGAATTTCAGTTCAAGGAACAGGAATGGGTATACCATCAATGTCCATATATGCTACGGAATTAATTGAAAGTTATGGTGTTAAAAATCTTATAAGAGTTGGAACTTGTGGTGGATATCATGAAAGAGTTAAAATAAGAGATCTTATAATAGCAATGTCAACTTGTACAGATTCAAATCTTAATTTAGTAAGATTCCAAGGAAGAACATTTGCACCAACAGCAAGTTTTGATTTATTAAAACCAGCTTATGATATAGCAGTAGCAAAAGGATTTGAACCTAAAGTAGGAAGTGTATATAGTTCAGATATATTCTATGGTGATGATGATGAAGATTGGAAGAAATGGGCTAACTTTGGTTGCCTAGGAGTAGAAATGGAATCAGCAGCATTATACACAATTGCAGCTAAATATGGAGTTAATGCATTAACATTACTTACAGTAAGTGATCATTTTATAACAAAAGAAGTTACAAGTGCAGAAGAAAGACAAACAACATTTAAAGCAATGATGGAAGTTGCACTTGATACAATAGCTAGCTTATAATATAGAAATTTAAAATTTACAATATTTAAAGAGGACTATTAAAAAATAGTCCTCTTTAAATATATAGAGCAGTTATAAAAACTCAGAACACTGAAAGGATGATAAAATTTAAGGTAAAGCATCCATTCTCCATTCAAACGTAGTATAGCCGCTTTGTTCTGTTAATAGTGAACTAAAATTTAAAGTAGTAAGTTTCATATATGTAGTTAAAATTATTTTGGATAATATTTGAAAAATTTTGAATTATAATTTTTAAGTATAAAATTTTCCAAGTAAGAATTGTTGGAATCATTATGTATATTAAACTCACAACCATAATAATATAAATTATTTTTTTCATATTTTCTTTTAGTGAATGTTTCTATAGATATAAAGTTATTATCTATAGGTAGTTCGATAAAGAAATTTATATTTTTAGGTATATTTAATGGCGATTCTAATAATATACCATTAATACTTAGATTTTTACTTGTCATTAAAATTGGTTTAGATAAAGTAATAGCCTCTTTTGATTTTTTACGTATCTTATTTATCTGTAATGGAATATTTACAATTATTCTATTACTATCTCTTCTATTATTAGAAAATAGATATTTCACATTATTAATTGTTATAGTATTTTCAAATATGTTACAAATAACACCACTATATATAGAAATCCCATCATCTTTATCAAAAATATTTATAAAAATTTCTTCATTAAATTTTAATTCGGTTTTTTCATCAGCAAACATAGTTAAAGTATTATTTCGAAATTTATCTACTATTCCATTAGTTGATGTCTTATCATCAATAGAGGTTATTTTTACTAAAGAATATTTAAGCATATATTAGTCTATTAAAACTTAGACTTTACCTCCTTTAAAGTATATTTTCCATTTATTAAAAATAATCATATGCCATACCATTATTTCTGTACTATTTTTGGAAAGAGGTATGGCTAAAAAAATTATGCTCCGCAGTTGGTTAGCAATTTTTTATAAATTAGATATATTTATAATATAAAAATAAGTAAATATAGTATAAATATAAAATTTTCAATATAATATTAATCTTTCCATTATAATATTCGTATTAAGTTTTAATAATATTAATATTATTAAAAGTAAAATATGATATTTTTAAAAAAACCACAAAAAATTAAACAAAAGATAATAAAACTCATTAAAAAGAATTAAATTAATAAATAAAAGATAACAAAATAAGTAATTTTAATTCAAAAAAGTAATAAAATGTATTTATAATAATATTTTTATATGTAATTAGCTTAAATTTGTTGTAAAATTACTATGTATAGAAGCAGAAATTTAGTTAGAAGGTGATTTTATGAATAATAATTTACCATTTTTTAGGTATGTAGGAGATGTAAGTAAAATATCTCATTATATAATAAAAGAATTTTTATATAATAAAGAAATTGCTATAGATGCAACTTTAGGTAATGGAAATGATACAGATTTTTTAGCGAATAATTTTAAATTGGTATATGCTTTTGAAATTCAAAAATGTGCATGTGACAATTATATAAACAATAAAAAAGATAATGTTAACATTATAAATGCTTCACATCATCTTATAAAAGAGTATATATCTGAACCAGTAGATTGTATTATGTACAATTTGGGTTTTTTACCTGGAGGAAATAAAAGTATTACAACCAAAAATGAAACTTCATTAAAAAGTATCAAAGATGGATTAAAAATCTTAAATAAAGGGGGAATAATGACTATTTGTATTTATAGAGGACATGATGAAGGCAAGATAGAAGAATCTTGTATTATATCATATCTTGAATCACTGCCAAAGAATCAATATGGAGTAATGTTACATAGTTTTTTAAATAGAAGTGTAGATGCACCACTTCTTGTAGTAGTAGAAAGAAAATAAGTTGTATTAAATTTATATACAACCTATTCTATAGATTTAACTTCCAGTCTATGTTTTAACATAGTGTTGATATTTTTGAAAAACAAACCTAGTATTTAATAAAAATAAAGTTATTAAACACTAGGTTTGTTAAATAAACTATAGACTATAGTATATATAATTTATAGTTTTAATATTAAATTTTAAGTTAGTTTAAAAATGAGAATCTATTTCTTTTCTTCTAATTTTCTTTAAATCTTTTAATCTTAAATTAGTTTTTTCCATTATGGTATCGAAAGGTTCACCATCAATCATCATCTTTCTAGCCATTTCTTGTGCATCAGTTTTACTTAAGTTACCCATTTAATAACCTCCTATAAATTTTACTAACATTGATATTTTGTGCTTAAAGATAAAATATATTCATAAAGATTATAAGAAAATTGATTTAAGAAGAATTAGTAAGTAAATAGTTGTTAATCTATTAAGAATCAAATCTATTGACTTTAAATAGCTCTAAATCTTTAACTACTTCTTTTTTATATAGTTTACTTAAGAACATCCCCCCAAGTATAGCAAATAAAATTCCATTTGCTCCATACCCTAGACAATACCATAAATTTTTATTTTTATCATTTCCTATAAAACCTAAATTATCATTTGTAGATATAAAACATCCACAATATTTATAGTCTATTTCAATATTTTTTATATTTTTAAATATAGATTTTAATCTTTGTTCTAAGATATCATATTTTTGTTTTACTAACTCTTTATTTTGCATTTGCTCAAAACTAATATCCTCTCCTCCAATAATAATTCTATTATCTACAGTACTTCTAATATAGTTGTAAGGGTCAGAATTATCTCTTATTAAAGTTCCATCATAAAATTTATTAAGATTTTCAATTGGCTTTGTTGCTATATTAAAAGTACAAAATTTAGTTCCAAAATTTCTATTTGTAAATAATGCAGTATTATATCCCGTAGCAACAATTACTTTTTTACCTTTTACTTTATAGCCATAAGATGTTTCTACTTCTATATAATCATCATAATAATGTATATTTTTAACTTCAGTATTTTCATAAATATTAAGTCCCATATCAATACTTACATTAAGTAACTGCATAGTATATTTATAAGGATCTATTTCTATACCTCCATTTTTACTAGTCACTCCTGCTTTTAATTCAAAAGGATATTTATTATTAGAGGAATCTACATATTCAACATCGAATCCATTCTCTTTTCTTAATGAATATTCTTGTTTTATAGCTTTTTCTTCTAAATTAGTAGCTGTATATAGTAAAGTATCTCGTTTAATATAATCACATTTATTACCATATTCACATATAAAGTCGTCAATTTCTTTTAAAGCTAATAAACCAAGATTATAAGCTTTTAAACAATTTTCAAGTCCTAATATATTTGATAATTGTGAGATATTATCATCTAGTTCATATTGCAAAAGTGAGGTGGTTATACTTGTACTTCCATGGGCAACTCTTCCTTTCTCAAGAATAGTAGTTTTTATATTATTTTTTGAAAGGTAATATCCACAAATGCATCCAGTTACACCACCACCTATAATTATTACATCTGTTTCTAAGTTTTCTGTTAAATAGTTAAATTGATGATTTATTTTGTTTATATTAGTAAATAGAGGTTTACCTTTTACATATTCTAAATCCAAAATTGATCACTCCTATAGTTATATTTTTTTGTTTAAAATATTTTTTAATTATTTAAGAGAATATTATTAATAGCTATAAGTTACATTATTATTTTTAAACTATCCATGAAATATATACTATAGTAATTATTAAATAATTTTAAATTAAAAACTCTCTAGGAGATTTATTAAATAATTTTTTAAATGATCGTAGAAAGCTAGAATAATCATTAAAGCCACACTGTATAGATGCTTTTACAATAGGTTCTCCATTTGATATAAGATCTTTTACCATAATTAATCTTTTTTGAAGTATATAATTATGCAATGTGTATCCAGTTTCTTTTTTAAATTTATGCATAAGATAATATTTACTAATATAAAATTTTTCAGATATAGATTCAATAGAAAGATTCTCAGATAAATTACTATTTATATATTTTAAAATATTTTCAATTTGTTTATCGTATTTAAGAGATTCATAATCATTTATATACATATTACCAAGATATATTCTGTTTAAATATATAATTAATTGAATAAATAATGAATTACTTAAAAGTTTACTACCAAATTCAGAGGAATTTAAAGAGGATTCAAGAGAGCCTATTAATGATTTAATATTATTTTGAATGTTAGCTTCAAGTCTTATAAGGTTGAAGCTTTTTTCATTTGCTAATTTAAAACATTCAGAAAGATCACAGTTTTCATAATTATGATTTTTAATAAAGTCTGAATTAGCCCAAATAATTATTCGTTCATAAGTTTCAGAAGGATCAATTATAGGTTTATGAACATCATGGTTGTTTACAAGTAAAATATCCCAAGGCTTTAAATAGTATGCTTTTCCTTCAATTAAGTAAGTTACTTTACCAGATAGAAATATAATTACTTTATTAAAATCATGGTAATGAAATTCAAATTCTTGATTTTTCTTATCTTTTATATGAAACAATTTAAAGTCACTATGTAAATATCCTGATTTGTTATTAGAATGAATATTACTCATTTAAAATTCACCTTTCTATATATGGCTATGATTATATATATTGTAATAATAATTTTTGAATATTTTGTTGAAGATTTAAAGTTGCAATGTATATATTTTATTTTAATTAAAGAACTTTGTTTTTATTATGATATAGATATTGTAAATAATATAAACAATCATATAGCACTTTTTACAATATATCAAGCAATATATGCACTATTTATAGTTAAAATATTGTATATAATGATACTATAAAGAAAATTTTGGTTTAAAATGATTGCTTAGGTTAACCAATTAATGGAGGAATAAGAATGAAATTACATGAAGTATTAAAAGATATTGATTATATATTAGTAAATGGGAATTTAGATGTTAAGATTAATAGTATAAGTTATGATTCAAGGAGAGTATCAAAAGATTCATTATTTGTATGTATAAAAGGCAATAGTGTAGATGGTCATAATTTTATTAAAGAGGCAATTAGAAAAGGTGCAATTGCTATAGTTGTAGAAGCGGAGATTGAGCTTAGGAATAAGGAAATTGTAGTTATAAATGTTAAGAACACAAGAAAAGCATTAGCTTGTCTTTCAAATTCATTTTATGAAAATCCATCTAAAGAGGTTGAATTAGTAGGAGTAACTGGAACAAACGGAAAAACTACGGTTATACATTATATAAGAGATATACTTGAGGGATATGGAAAAAAGACTGGTATAATAGGAACTTTAGGATATGAACTTGATGGTTGTGATATAAACATAGAAAAAAATAATCCAACAACTCCAGAGGCTTTAGAATTGCAAGCGGTAATAAGAGAGTTTATAAATAATGAAGCTAAAAGTGTTGTTATGGAAGTTACATCATCAGCATTATCAAAAAATAGAGTAGATTATTGTGATTTTAATGTTGGTGTATTTACAAATTTATCTCAAGATCATTTAGAAGAACATGGGACAATGGAGGCATATAAAAATGAAAAGATGAAGTTGTTTCATAAGTGTAAAATTGGAGTTATTAATTTAGATGATAAGATATCACAAGAACTTATAGAAAAAGCAAGTTGTGAAATTTTAACTTATGGAATAAGTAATACAGCAGATATTAGAGCAACTCAAGTAAGATATAGTAATGACTCAGTAAGTTTTATCGTTAATTTTAAAAATATTATTAGAAAAATAAAAGTTGATTCACCAGGAAAATTTACAGTTTATAATGTTTTAGCAACAATAGGTGCATGTTATGCCTTAGGAATAGATATTGAGAAAATTTTAAATTTAATAGGAAATCTTAAAAGAGTATCTGGAAGAATTGAAAGTGTAAAAAACAATTTAAATAAAAATATAATAGTTGATTATGCACATACACCAGATGCATTAGAAAAGCTACTTGTTATGGCAAAGGATATAACTAAAGGAAAGATTATTGTGGTATTTGGATGTGGTGGAGATAGAGATAGAACAAAGCGTCCTTTAATGGGAATGGTTGTTGGAGAATTTGCAGATTATACAATAATAACTTCAGACAATCCTAGGACAGAAGATCCAAATAAAATTATTAATGATATAGAAGAAGGTATGAAAGTTATAAATGTTTCATATGAAAGAATTGTTGATAGAAGAGAAGCAATAGAAAAAGCAGTAAAAATTTTAGAAGATGATGATTTACTTATAATAGCTGGCAAGGGGCATGAAGATTATCAAATTATAGGAAATACAAAAATACATTTTGATGATAGAGAAGTAGTGAAAGAAATTTTAGAAAAGGCTATTTAAAATTATTGAATAGAGGAGGAATATAAGTTGAAGTTTTTAAGAAGTTATAAATCATCATTGATTTTATTAATATCAATTTTATTAGGTGGATGTATTGGCTTAATAATGGGGGAAAAGGCTAGTATGCTTGCACCATTTGGAAACTTATTTTTAAATTTAATATTTACAATATTAATTCCAGTAGTATTTTTTAGCATTTCATCTGCAATAGCTAATATGGAGAATTCAAGGAAGTTGGGAAGCATATTGGGAGCTACGGTGATTGTTTTTGGAATAACTGCTATTATTTCAGGAATATTAGGAGTAATAAGTTTTAAGATGTTTAATCCTACTATTGGACTAGAACCATCGATGTTTAATAATTTAATGAATACTAGTGATGTTAAGGTAACTGAGAGTATAGGGATTTTAGATAAAATAGTTTCAAGTATTACAGTAAAAGATTTTTCTGAACTTTTATTTAGAAGTAATTTATTAGCACTTATAATATTTTCTATGGTTATAGGATTTGCAACTATGCTTTCTAAAGAGCAAGGAGAAAGTTTCAGGAAGTTTTTAAATAGTGGGTCAATTGTAACAATGAAAGCAATAAATATAATAATGTATTATGCACCAATAGGACTAGGAGCATATTTTGCAAATATAGTAGGTCAATTAGGAAGTCAAATATTAAGTGGTTATGTAAAAGTATTTTTATTATATTTAGGAGTTTCTATAATATATTTTGTAGTATTCTTTAGCTTATATGCTTATATAGCTGGAAGAAAAAAAGGGGTAAAATTATTTTGGAAAAATGCAACTGAACCATCAGTAACAGCCTTAGCAACTTGTTCAAGTGCAGCATGTATTCCTGTGAATATAAAGGCGGCTAAAAATATGGGAGTATCTGATATGCTAGCTAATATAGTAATGCCAATAGGGGTTAATATTCATAAAGATGGATCTGTTATTGGAGGAATATTTAAGATAATGTTTTTATTCGCTATTTTTGGACGTGAAATGAATAGTATAAGTTCATTAATAACTATATTAGTTTCAGGATTATTAATAGGAGCAGTTGTTGGAGCTATACCAGGAGGAGGCGCAATAGGAGAGATGCTTATTTTAAGTATATTTGGTTTTCCTCAAGAAGCACTTGCTATAATGCTTGTGATAGCTACAATAATTGATGCACCAGCAACTTTATTAAATTCAACAGGAAATACAGTATGTACAATGGTAATTTCTAGATTTACAGAAAAGGTATCTAATTAAAATTCAAGTAGACAAATGTGAATTGGGAATTTTAAAAGTAAATTGAAACACTAGTTCAAGATTATACTAAAATACGACATTCACTTAAAATATAGTGTAAACAATATAAAAAAAGTAAGATATAAAGTTAATTTATTTGAATTTGAGATTATAAACTAAATAGTTAAAGAAAAATATTAGAAATGCTTTAAAATATAGCATAAATATAAAAACAATAATGATAATGTCTAATAGTAGAGAGTTTTAAATTATAAAGATTTAAGCTCTCTATTTATATTGTGTTAAAATTAGTGTAGTATAAAAGTATAAATTAATAAGAACAAATTGTATAATATTGTAAATAAGGGGAGATACCTATGAAAAAAGAGTTTAATATGGATGAATTTTTGATAAAGTATCCACATGCGAAAGATGAAATAGAAAAGTATAATATTGATGTTAAGAAGATAGAAGATATATATGATGACTATATTGATTATAAAAACTCGTATGATAATCAAGCAGAGTTTATAGCTAGTATATTAAGATCACAAAATGTTATACATTCAGTTAAATCTAGAATTAAAGAGCCAGAAAGATTAATAGAAAAAGTTATAAGAAAAACAGGAGAAAGAAAAGAAAAATATGGTAAAGAATTTGAATTTACAGTAGATAACTATAAAAATGAGATAAATGATTTAATTGGAATAAGGGTTATTCATATATTTAAGGAACAATGGAAAGAAATACATGAATTTATAATAAATACGTGGAAAGTAATAGAAATAACAGCTAATGTTAGAGATGGAGATAATATTGAAAAATTTGAGGATCTTGATATTGAAGTAAGGTCAAGGGCTTCAGGATATCGTTCAGTACATTATTTAGTTGAGTTTTACCCAACAAATGAAAAAGTGATTGCAGAAATACAAGTTAGAACAATTTTTGAGGAAGGATATGGTGAAATTGATCATACATTAAGATATTCACATAACGAAATTCCTGAGATATTAAAATCTAATTTGCTATTATTTAATAGAATAATCGGAAGTGCTGATGAAATGGCATCATTAGTTAATAATCTTAGCAAAGAATGGTGTGAGAAAGAGATTAGTTATAAAAAGATAATAGAAGAACAAGAGAATGAAATAAATAGATTAAAAAATAAAATGACATGGATAGATGTTGAGTAATTTTATATAAAAAGGTAAGAGTTAAAACTCTTACCTTTTTTATGTAAGTTTAGATTCTTTACTTATAAACATACCAGCTATAAAACAAATTATTGTAAGGAATATAAGAGAATAAAACATGTTATGTACTCCGCTAAAGAATGCTTCTTTTATCTGAATAGAAGAGGCTCCAGAAGAGTATATATTATCGGCTGTTACTCCAGAAATATCTAAATCAGTAAAATAAGAAACTATACTAGAATTTACTAAGCTACCAAAGATAGTAACACCAATAGTCTGTCCAAGTGTACGGATTAATGCGTTAGTTGAAGTGGCAGCACCCC
The DNA here is from genome assembly GCF_019431045.1 of Clostridium weizhouense. GTDB lineage: Bacteria > Bacillota > Clostridia > Clostridiales > Clostridiaceae > Clostridium > Clostridium weizhouense. The sequence goes on from NZ_JAHXPT010000012.1 coordinate 117,813, forward strand.
TTTTTTCATATGAAGCATCATTTTGAATAAGTATAGTTAATGTATTAAGTGAACCACCAAAACCTGCTCCCATAATAAATACTATAAATATTAAATAAATTAAAGGAGTATCTGGAGTAATAAATCTAAGAAGAATAGTAGTTAAGCCTAAAATTAATATAGAACTTAGTATTACTTTTTTCTCTCCAAATTTTTTAAATAGTTTAACTAATACAAATGAACTAAAAAGCCAAGTTAAAGACATTGGAGCCATAGAAACTCCAGAAATTTTAGCGCTATAGTTTAAAACATTTTGTGTATATAAAGGTGTATACGCTTCTATTCCCATTAATATAGCAGATATAAAAAATGATATAATATTTATTAACACTGTATCCTTAGAGAATATATCAAATGGAACTACAGGTTCTTCACATTTATTTTCAATAAAGTAGAAAATAATAAGAGAGATTATAGCACATACAATATATAAACTTCTTATAAGATTAGATGAAGTAAATAAGCATAGTAATATTGAAACTATAGATATAGTTAAAAATAATGAACCAAGATAATCTATTTTAGGATTATTATTTAATACTTGTTCATCAAGATTTTTATTAAGAAGTAATATAGATATAATACCAAAAGGTATATTAATAAAGAATATCCAATGCCAAGATAAATAATCTATAAAGAATCCTCCGATGAATGGTCCAAGTAAACTAGAGACTCCCCAAACAGTACTTAAACATCCTTGAACTTTAGAACGTTCTTCTAAAGTAAATATATCTCCAACGATAGTAAAAGTTATTGTTAAAATAGAACCAGCACCCAAACCTTGTATAGCTCTAAATATTATTAGTTGAACCATACTTTGAGAAAAGCCACATAAAAAGCTTCCTATTAAAAATAATACTATACCAATTGAAAGCATTTTTTTCCTACCATACAAATCAGACAGTTTTCCATATATAGGTGTTGATACTGCTGAAGTTAAGAGGTAAGAAGAAAATATCAAGCTTATAAGATCGTAACCATGTAAGCTTTTAGCTATAGTAGGCATAGCTGTTGTTACAACAGTTCCTTCAAATGCAGCAAGGAACATAGCAACCATAATTGCTATAATTATATTACGTTTTTTATTGTGCATTAAAAATAAACTCCTTTCATTATAAAAAATAAAATAGCTCAAGCTATTAAATAATACACCAAAATGTACTTATAATACAACATTATAGAGAAATGGTTTTGTTAAATTAAATAACTTATATAATTATGAATAAGAAGTAACTATAGATTTAGCAAGAACTTTTAATCCTTTAAAGAGTAGTTAGTATAATTAATATGTCATTTATAATATTAAATAAATTAATTATAGTGCATAACTTTTTATATTAGCCACATAATAAATACTGTTTAATATATTAATTTTAAGGATGGAGTGATTTAGATGGGTATAGTAACTACAACTGTAGATAGCTATCAAAAATGTATTGATGAGTGTAGTAGATGTACACAAGCATGTTATGAATGTTTTGAGGCATGTATTAATGAACCAGATTTAAATAATAGAAGAGGTTGTGTGAAAATACTAATTGAATGTGCCAAAATGTGCGAGATGTCAATAGGTGTTATGTCTATGAATGGAAAATTTGCAAAAGAACATTGTAAAATGTGTGCTACAGTTTGTGATACCTGTGCAAATGAATGTAGTATGCTTAAAGATGATCATTGCCAAAAATGTGCACAAGAATGCAAAATATGTGCAGATGAATGTAGAAAGATGTCTGGAATGTAATTTTTCTAAAAAGAATTGCTACAAAACTATTTAGTTAGTTTTGTAGCAATTCTTTTTATTTTTGCAAATAAAAATCAATTTGCTAATTATAAAATAAATTAAGTATGGATAAAATTAAGAAACCTTCAAATAAATTTATATGTTATTTCAATCTCAATAATATGGTATTTAGTATGTATGTTATAAATTCCATTAAAATAGAATAAATTTATTTTAATGGAAAACAATATTTAAATTTGAATATTTGAACATGATAAAAGTAACATAAAGGGTGGTATTTATTATAAAATATTCAGGCATAATTTTTGGTTTTAATGGAACTTTATTTTTGATTCAGATAAATATGAAAAAGGATGGAGAATTTTTTCAAAAAAATTACGAGGAAATTCATTAAGTGATGAAGAATTATAGTAAAGTAATGAATGGAAGAAACAAATAAATTATTAATAAAATATTTGTTAAATGTTTCAACAGATGATGAAAAGTTATTTAAATTAAGTAAAGAAAAAGAGCAAATTTATAGGGAGATGTGTATAAAAGATAATGAGAATTGAAAAAATTTTAAATAATAAAAAACAGTTTCTTGATTTATTGTTATTAGCAGATGAACAAGAAGATATGATTGATAGATATCTAGAAGAAGGAGAAATGTTTGCATTATATGATGATGATTTAAAAAGTATTTGTGTTATGGTGCAAAAAGATAGTCAAATATATGAGTTAAAGAATTTGGCTACATATGAAAAATATCAAGGTAAAGGATATGGTAAAGCACTTGTAAAATATATTTTTAATTATTATAAAGATAAATGTAAAACAATTATTGTTGGTACTGGTGAAAGTGATTTAACAATTCCTTTTTATGAGAAATGTGGATTTTGTATATCACATAGAGTTAAAAATTTTTTTATAGATAACTATGATCACCCCATTTTTGAAGATGGTGTACAACTTATAGATATGATTTATTTGAAAATAGATTTATGAATAAGATGATAAAGATACTATTAGGAGATATATTATAACTTTGCATATTATACTTTTATCATTATAAATTTGGTTGATTATAATATTTATATTTTACAATTGAATTTAAAATATAGAATAACCACCCATTAAAAAATATATAGCAAGTTTAACAGCGAGAAAAAACTGTTCTATATATTTTTTAGCCTTACAGGTGTAGAGCAAGGCAACAGTTTTACGGGTGGGACTGATTTTAAGTCTTATTGTAATTTTAGGACAACTTTATTACAGAATTATTTATGAACTGGATAAATTATGATGGATAAGGTTATAATTTGATAGGAGAAAATTTCAAATGCTGTTAGCAGTTAACTGCTATTTAATAAAATTAAATTACATATTAGTATACAGTGAAATTTTGGTTTATAGATAATATGAGAAAAACATATATGTATAGAAAAATTATATTTATATTTTGGGAGGAAACATTCAGATGATAAAAGAAAATTTAGAGATAGAAAATATACCGGCAATTTTATGGGGTGGTAGATCAGATAAGTTATTTATAGTAGTGCATGGCAATATGTCAAATAAGGAAGATGATTCCATTATTATATTTGCAGAAGAAGCAATAGCAAGAGGTTATCAAGTGCTAAGTTTTGATTTGCCTAAACATGGTGATCGTAAGAATGAAGCCTATGATTGTAAAGTTCAAAATTGTGTTCAAGATATTAATACGATTATGCTATATGCACAAACATTATCAAAAAATATAAGTGTATTTGCTTGTAGTATGGGAGCATATTTTAGCTTGTTAGCATATAAAGATGTACCGTTGGAACAGTGTTTGTTTTTATCGCCAGTGGTAAATATGGAACGTATTATAAATAACATGATGACATGGTTTAATGTAAGTGAGAATAAACTAAAAACAGAAAAAGAAATTCCTACACCTATTGGGCAAACACTCTATTGGGATTATTATTGCTATGTAAAAGAACATCCTATTGTTACTTGGAATAACCTAACTTCAATTTTATATGGTTCAGAAGATAACTTATGTGAGTTTGATGTAGTATCTGAGTTTGCAAAACATTTTCATTGCGATTTAAAAGTAATGGAAAATGGAGAACATTATTTCCACACTAAAGAACAACTGCAATTTTTCAGAAATTGGCTAAAGAAACATATCTGTACAATGTAATTTCAGATTAAGACTGTGATAATGTGAATATTAAACATCAGGCTATATGGACTAAATATATTGAAAAATTATGCTATATTTTAAAATAGTGTTAATATTGTAGTATAAGGGCGAATCGGTATTACTGGAGAAAAATATATTAATAAAAAATAGAAAAAATTTTGTAAAAACTTAAATAGTATATATGATAACGGCTGTCTAATGTTTTAAGACAGCCTATTTTGATTAGATTCTTTTTAATCCTACTAATTCTATATCAGAAGAAATAAAATCATTTTTTATTTCTTCTTTTTTCATTAAATCAGTACTAAGGTATTTTTTATTGTCATCTGGAAATACAGTAACAACATTTTCATTATAATTATTTAGTTCTAAAGCCTTTACGGCTCCTAAAAAGTTAGCTCCTGAAGATATACCGACCCCTAAGCCTAATTTTTTAGAGAGCATTTGAGCCATTATTATAGAATCACCATCATCAACACTAATTACTTGATTTAAACTATTAAGATTTAGTATTGGAGGTATAAATTCGTCTATAATTCCTTGAATACGATGTTCACTTACTTGAGTTTTTGTAGAAAGTGTTGGTGAGTTTGAGGGTTCTAATGGATATAATTTTATATTTGGATTTCTTTCTTTTAAATATTTACCTATCCCCATAATAGTACCACCAGTACCAACTCCAGCAACAAATACGGAAGGCGTAATCTCTATTTTTTTTAAGCTCTTCCATATTTCAGGGGCAGTATACAAATAATGAGCTTCTGCATTATCATTGTTAGAAAATTGACAAGGAAGAAAAACATTTTTAGTGTTATTTTTAATTTCTTCAGTAAGAGATAAGCATTTTAAAAAGCCACCATCTTTTTTAGAAACTAAATGAAGTTCTGCATTAAAACTTAAAAGTAATTTCTTCCTTTCTTCACTCATCCAATCAGGCATATATATATGAACAGGATTTCCTAAGTAAGTGCCTATGGCTGAAAAAGATATACCGGTATTTCCACTAGTAGTTTCTATTATGCTGTAGTCTTTTTTTATTGTATTTTTGAGATAAGCTTTTTTTAGAATATATAAAGCCATTCTATCTTTTATACTTCCAGTATAATTATAATATTCAAGTTTAGTATAAACTTTTAAATCTTTTCCTTTGTACTTAAAAGAGATTTCAACAAGTGGTGTATTTCCTATAAGTTTTTCTAAAGTATTTATTTTATTAAATATACTATTCATAAAACTCCTATCTTAAAACATATTGTTACAATGTAATATATGCAAAATATTAAAAAACTAACATTATTAATAGCAAGTATTTTCTATTAAAATTGTAAATTTGTGATATAATTATTTAGTAAAATAATATTTAGGCACATTCAAAAAATACTAGACCAGTATACTTGTCTATTTTGAGTTATATTGCGTCAGCAAATTCAATTAATAATGTGAATTATTAACTGAATTTGTTTCTTTGTCTAACACAAAATATATTAAAACTCTTTGGTCTACTATTTCACTTCATGTGCCTTAAAACGATAAAATTAATTTAGGACGGTACATAAATGAAAGAAGTAATACTTACAGTAAAAAAAGAATTTGTAACTAAGTACAAAAATGGGTATCCATTAGTTTTTGAAGATGCTTTAGAGAGTGCAAAATGCTTAAAAGATGAAGGGCAAATAATAACTCTTATAGACGACAAAAAGGCTTTTTTAGGAAGAGGATATTATGGGAATCAGAATAAGGGTTGCGGATGGGTTTTAAGTAATAGTAAAAATAGTAAATTTGACTACAGGTTTTTTTACGATAAATTGAGAAATGCATTTTCTAAAAGAATGAGATATTATCATTCCAAGGACACGACTGCATTTAGGGTATTTAATGGTGAAGGTGATGGAATTGGTGGTCTTACTATAGATTATTTTGATGAATATTATCTTATAACTTGGTATAGTAAGGGGATATACGTATTTAAAGATATGATAATTAAGGCTATAAAATCATTAGTTTCTTTTGAAGGGATATATGAAAAAAAGAGATTTGATGAAAATGGGATGGTTTTAGAAGAAGACAGTTATTATTGTGGTAGAAAAGCACCAGAGCCTTTAATAGTTAAAGAAAATGGAGTTAATTTTGCAATTTACTTAAATGAAGGTGCAATGGTTGGAGTATTTCTAGATCAAAAAGAAGTAAGAAAATCTATTAGAGATAAATATTCGAAAGGGAAGAAAGTATTAAATACATTTTCTTATACAGGAGCTTTTTCTATGGCAGCCGCAAGAGGGGGAGCTATTACTACAAGTGTTGATTTAGCATCAAGAAGTTTAGAAAAAACAATTGAAAATTTTAATATAAATAAAATTAATCCTGAAAAGCATAATATAGTAGTTGAAGATATTTTTCTTTATTTTAAAAAGGCTAAAAAAGAAGAATTAAAGTTTGATTTAGTAATTCTTGATCCACCAAGTTTTGCAACATCTAAAGATCATAAATTTAGTGCGGCAAAAGATTATAAAGATTTAGTTAAATTAGCTATTGAAGTAACAGAAAATGAAGGAGTAATAGTTGCATCTACTAATTGTGCTGCATTTAATATGGCTAAATTTAAGAAATTTATAGATAAAGCTTTTAAAGAGAGTAATAAACATTATGAAATTTTAGAGGAACATACATTACCACAAGATTTTATGATTACAGATAAGTTTCCTGAAGGAAATTATTTAAAAGTATTGTTTGTAAAAGTTTATTAATATAGTTTGATTTTTGGTAGATATTATGAATGAATTAATAAGTTCTAATCTTTCTAATAGTGAATATATTTATATAAAAAATTATAAATAAATGGACTTATTTTTGCCTATATTGTAAGCTTTATATATTAGAAAAAATTTATATTTAATATAAATAAAAAAACATAAAAAAGTTTACTATTTATAATATTTTATAAATATAGAAAGATTTAAATTTTAATTTGTATAATAAAAAGAGGGGACTAATTATTATGAAACGACAAAAGCATAAAAGCAACAAAAATAAGAGAAATATGATTATTTGCTTTTCTATTTTTATGTCAATGTATTTAGGAGTATCAGCATATTTTATAAATCATTTTTATTTTGGTACTAAAATTAATGGTATTAATGTTGCTGGAAAAACTGTAAAGCAAGCAGATGAATTAATATCATCATCTATATCAACATATACATTAGAATTACAGGGGAGAGATGGTAAAAATGAAGAGATTAAAGGAAGTAATATTGCTTTAACATATGATCCAAAAGATAAAATTACTGATTTAAAAAATAGTCAGAACCCTTTAGCATGGATTACTTCAATTTTTAATAAAAATCATACTAAATTAGATGAATTAGTTAAATTAGATGAAAATTTATTAAAAGAACAAATAAATAAGTTATCATATTTTGATAGCAAAAATATAGTTGAACCTAAAAATGCTACTTTTAATTATATTGATGACGCTTATGAAATTCAAAAAGAAGTCATGGGAAATAAAATTATTAAAGAAAATTTATATGGAAATGTGAAGAATTCAATTCTTAAAGGTGACACAGTATTAAATTTGGGTGAGACAGATTCATATGAAAATCCTAAATATGTTGCTAACTCCAATGAAGTGCTTGAAGCTAAAAAGTTACTTGATAAATATACAAGTATGAAAATTACATACACTTTTGGCAGTAAACAAGAAATTGTAGATGGTTCTATAATAAATAAGTGGCTTGAAACTGATGAAAATATGAATGTTGTATTTAATGAAAAAAAGATGAGAAGTTATATAGATTCATTAGCTCGTCAATATAATACATTTGGTAATACAAGAGAGTTTCTTTCAGCATTAGGAAAAACAATACAAGTTAGTGGTGGTAACTATGGTTGGATAATTGATAAAACTAAAGAAGTAAAAGATTTAGTTGAAATTATTAAAAAGGGACAAGATGTAACTAAAGAACCTGCATATTCACAAACAGCAGTTTCACGTGAAAAAAATGATATTGGAAATACATATGTAGAAATTAATATGACAAAACAGCATGTATGGTTTTATAAAAATGGTGTCCTTGTTACGGAAGGGGATGTTGTTACTGGTAATTTAAATAACAACTGTGGTACTCCAGTAGGTGTGTATAGATTAAATTATAGAGAAAGAAATGCAACATTAAAAGGTGAAAACTATGCTGCACCAGTTAATTTTTGGCTACCTTTTAATGGAAACATAGGACTTCATGATGCGTCTTGGAGAGATAGGTTTGGAGGAGAAATCTATAAAACAAGTGGTTCTCATGGATGCATAAATGCACCATATGAATTGGCTAATACAATATTTGATAATATAGAGTCAGGTACTCCTATTGTTTGTTATTATGAAGAGTAATTAATTTCATTTATAGAGATAATTAGATTTTAAATAATTTTAATATAAATAAGCTTAAAAAAATAAATTAGTAATAAGTTATTAAATAAAAAAATCAGATTAGAAAAAATTCTAATCTGATTTTTTGTTTAACTAAAGATAGTTTCTTACATTTAAAATTTCTCCATGTTTAATGTATACTCTAGGAATTCTATACTTAAGCATACAAAGTATTTCATAATTTATAGTTCCCATATATTCTGCAAGGTCATCTGCTGTTAATTTTAAGTCACCACTTTCTCCAAGTATTATAACTTCATCTCCAACTTTAACATTACCAGTATTTATATCTGTCACATCAATCATACATTGATCCATGCAAATTCTACCAACCACTGGAGCAAATTGACCATTTATAATTACTTTCGCACCAGTAGATAATAGTCTAGAATAACCATCAGCATATCCTATTGGAAGAGTTGCAATTATACTTTTTCTTTCAGTTTTAAAAGTTCTACCATAACTTATATACATATCTTTATCTAGTTCTTGAACTCTTGTTATATTTGCTTTTAATGTTAATGCAGGTTTAAGTGAAAGATTTGATTTATTAACTTCGTTAGAAGGATAATAACCATATAATATAATTCCAGCTCTTACTGCATCTAAATAAGTTTCAGGCATATCCATAATTGCACCACTATTTGAAACATGTTTTATAGGAATGTCGATTCCTTTATATGAAAGTTTATTAGTAAATTCAGAAAAATTTTTAAATTGTTCATTAGTATATTCTTTATTTTTTTCATCTGATGTTGAAAAGTGAGTAAATATACCTAATACTTCTATACCTTTTAAAGAATAAATAGTAGAAATATCATCAATAGCTTTTTCATTTGGAAGAAAGCCTATTCTTCCCATTCCCGTATCTATTGCAATGTGAATTCTAGCTTTTTTATTAAGAGATAAAGCTGTTTCTGATAATTTTTTAGCATACTCTAAATCATAAACAGTTTGCTCTATATCATATTCTATTATTTCTTTAGATAAATCTAGTGGAGTATATCCAAGAATCATAATAGGAGCTTTAATATTATAATTTCTAAGCTCTATTGCTTCAGTTAAAACAGCTACAGCAAGTCTTGAAGCACCGTTTTCTAGCAATATTGGAGCAACATCTAAGGCACCATGTCCATAACAATCTGCTTTGACAACAGCTATTATATCTTTATCTTTAGCTAAATTTTTTATATTTTTCATATTATAAGTTATAGCATCTAAATCTATTTCAGCCCATACAGGTCTCATTAATTTTTCCATTGATTACGCCCCTTAATTATTTAATATAAAAATATACGTAAATAATGTTTATTAACAAAACTTACATATATATTATAGTAAATTAAGCATAATAAAGAAAGAACCACTAACTTTATAATTTGTGTTAGTGGTGGTTAATGTTAAAAAATTCTAAATTTATTGAATGATAAATTTAGAAAATCTAATATCTGTAACTTCATAATCAGGTAATTCTTGATTAATACATTCCATTAATTCTTTTTTTATTTGGTTTTCATTAGTTGAATCACTTATAAACTCTAAACTTTTACTTTTAAAATAAAAATTTACAACATCTTTTATTATAGGTAAGTGTTTTTCTTTAGTAAGTTGTTTTTTATTGTTATAATCATCTTTATTATATCCAAGTGCTATTTCAGCTTTAAAATGTCTTTGTGAATCTGGTGGAGATAAGTTTACAATAATTTGTCCTAAATTTACATAAATTTTTTCAATATCAGTTTTTTGAGTATTTATTGAAATATTATTAGAAAAGTATTGGTATCCCAATATAATAGAAGACGGTAATAGAAATAAAGCTAAGACACATAGTATTATAATAAATTTCTTCTTAAGCATTAAAACACCTTCTTTGTTATAGTATTTTTTATTGATGATTTGATATAATAACGTTTTCAAAAAAGTATATAGTGAGTTTATTCATTATATGAACGAAATTAAAATTTTAACACAAAAAAGACTAGAACAATATTGATACAATCCCACTTAAGTAGACAGATGAAATAAATAAATTCATCTATCTATGGAGGTGGGATTTTTTTATGGGAC
>NZ_JAHXPT010000013.1 GCF_019431045.1 Clostridium weizhouense
CATAAAAAAATCCCACCTCCATAGATAGATGAATTTATTTATTTCATCTGTCTACTTAAGTGGGATTGTATCATTTTGAGATAGCCCTATTTTTCTGATTTTTTTAAGCATATTATTTAAAACATAGCTATTTACTTTGAATAATATTCTTTACCTAAAATAAATACTTTTTTTATTTCAATATTATCATCAAATAATATTAAATCCCCATCATAACCTTCTTTAATTAACCCTTTATGGTCTGCTATTTTACAATGTTTAGCAGGATTATATGATGCCATTTTTACGATTTCATTTAAAGGTAAATCAGAATTTTTATAGATGTTATTAACAGCTTTATCAAGGGTCAAAACGGAACCCGCTAAAGAACCACTATTAACTCTAGCTACATTATTTTTTACTATAACTTCTTGTCCACCTAATGAGTATTTTCCATCAGGCATACAACATGCCATAATAGCGTCAGTTATTAATAAAACATTATCAGTTCCTTTTTGTTTATAAGCAATTCTTAATGCGGGATATGATACATGAACTCCATCAGCAATAGTTTCAGTTGTGATATTAGTATCAAATATAGTACCTATAATTCCAGGATTTCTATGATTAAAGGGTGGCATTGCATTAAAGAGATGTGTCGAATGAGATGCACCACACTTTATTGCATCAATTGTTTCTTCATAGGTAGCTTTAGTATGCCCTAGTGAACATATGACATTATTTTTAGAAAGAAATTTAATTAACTCATTAGAACCATTAATTTCTGGTGCTAATGTAATTGAAATAACACAGTCTTCACAATCTTTAACCATAGATTTATAAGTAGAAATTGATGGAGGTAAAATATAATTTGGATTTTGAGCACCAATTGCATTTGGATTTATAAAAGGACCTTCTAAGTGAATACCTAAAACATGAGCACCTTCAGCCCCATCTTCTTTTAATGTTTTTATTGCTCTCATAGATTTATTAATATCGTTTATTGATACTGTCATAGTAGTTGGTACAAAAGATGTTGTACCATGTTTAGCAATTATTTTTGAAATTGTATTAAGTGAATCTATTGTTCCATCCATAGTATCACATCCACCAGCACCATGAATATGAACATCAATGAATCCAGGGGAAAGATATAATCCTTTTGCATCTATTATCTCATCATCAGTAAAATTAGATGGATTAATTTCTTTAATTTTACCATCCTTAATAAGAACAGAACCACTTTCTATCTTGTTTAAATAAATAATATTGCAATTTTTAATTAACATAAGAAAAACCTCCTAATATTTTAAAATACGGTTATATTTTAAAATAGTGTTGATATTGTGGTATAAAGCAAATTCCAATGCCAATTCGCCCTTATACTACAATATCAACGTTCATTTAAAACATAGCATAAAATAATATTAAAAATTTAATATGTATATGGAAAAATTTAGAACAGATAAATATGTATTTAAAATTTTAGTAAATCTATAGAAATATTAAATGAGGTTATAATTATTTAAAGTAAAAATATAATTAATTTAAAAGGGGGAGATGTGTTATGTATTATTTTAATTTTATTTTGTTGGCAATTATTTTATCATTTTTAACTATATACGTATACAATATATTTAGTTTAAAAACTGCTGGAAAAGAAAATTTAAAGATTTCAAGTTTTTTTATATTATTCAGTTTACCGATAGCTTTATTTATACTTATAATTATGAGTTTATTTTTAAAATTAGCAAACTGGACATTACCAGTTAATATTTCTGCTTATAAAATTTTTATAATATCATTTGTAAGTGTATTTATAATCTTTATTGGAGAATTTATTATAAAAATATTTTTATCTAGTACAATAAGTCGATATTTAAATAGAAAATATAAGAATAATACTCTATCAGAACATCAAATGCTTGAGATAATATCAGATAAACATAGAATTATAGAGATATTTAAAATTATTTTAATGTTTTTAGTGAGTTCTGTTGTATATAGTATATTATTTAACTTATTAAACTTAGTAAGTTCAATAAGTTTGATAATAATATCATCTTTACTTACTAGTATAATCTATTTTTTTATGTTTAGAAGTAAAAAAATAATTTAAAAAATATTTTATTTCAAAATATTGACAGTCTAATTGTAAAGGATTAACATTGATATATGGTAATTACCAATCGGTAAAAATTTAACTGGTATTTATAGGAGGGGTGAGAAATGCCAAATATATTATTAACAAGAATTGACAACCGGTTAGTGCATGGTCAGGTTGGAGTGACTTGGGTAAATCATTTAGGTGCTAATTTACTTGTAGTAGCAAATGATGAGGTTGCCAAAGACCCTATTCAACAAAATCTAATGGAAATGGTTATTCCAGATACAATAGGGATAAGGTTTTTCTCAATACAAAAGACTATAAAAATAATAAACAAAGCAGCGCCAAGACAATTGATTTTTTTAGTCTGTAAGACACCACAAGATGCAGTTAGATTAGTAGAAGGCGGTGTTCCTATTAAAAAGATAAATATAGGAAATTTACATTTTAGCGAAGGCAAAAAACAAATTTCATCAACAGTTTCTATAAATGAAAATGATGTACAAGCATTTAGAAGACTTAAAGAATTGGGCATTGAATTAGAAATAAGAAGAGTACCTGATGAAGCAATAGATGAAGATATTTATAAACACATATAACCCTGTAGAATTAAGAGAATATTTTTATTTATCAAAAATATATTAATGAAGGAGGAAACTCATGTTTGTTAAAGCTTTATTAATTGCAATTTGGGCAGGTATTGCAGGAATTGACTTATTTGATGGATTAACACATATACACAGACCTATAGTAACAGGACTTGTAGTTGGTTTAATTTTAGGAGATGTACAAACTGGACTTATAGTTGGAGCTGCATTAGAACTTGTTTTTATGGGGATGGTTCCACTTGCAGGAGCTCAACCACCAAATGTAGTTATTGGGGGAATTATTGGAACAAGTATAGCTATTTTGGGTAAATTAGAACCTCAAGCGGCTGTTGGAGTAGCGATACCATTTGCTGTGGCTGTACAAGCTGCTATAACATTTATTTTTACAGCATTTTCATTTTTTATGCACAAAGCTGATACTTATGCAGAAAATGCAGATACCAGAGGTATAGATAGAATTAATTATATGGGAATGCTGTTCTTATTTGTATTTTATTTTGTAATTGCATTTTTACCAATATTCTTTGGTGCAGATAGAGCAGCAGACATTGTAAGAGCAGTTCCAGAATGGATTATTGATGGATTAAAAGTAGCTGGTGGAGTAATGCCTGCAATTGGATTTGCAATGCTATTAAAGATTATGTTAAAGAAAGAATATATGGCGTTTCTTATTATTGGTTTCTTATTTGTAACATATGGTCATATTTCAATCTTGGGATTAGCTTTAGTTGGATTAAGTATAGCATTATATGATTATTATTCAGCTAGTAATAAGCAAACAGTTAAAGTTGTAGAGGAGGAATATGAAGATGGAATCTAATGTAGTATATAAGGATCCGAGTCCTAAAAAGGTACTTACTAATAAAGATTTAAATCATATGGTTTGGCGTTCACTTTTTCTACAAGCATCATTTAATTATGAAAGAATGCAAGGTTGTGGATGGCTTTATGGGTTAATACCAGGCTTAAAGAAAATTCACACTAATAAAGAAGATCTTTCTCAAGCAATGAAAGATCACATGGAATTTTTTAATACTCATCCATTTTTAGTAACTTTTATTATGGGTTTGATATTGGCAATGGAAGAAAATAAAGAAGATAGAAATACAATTAGGGCGATAAAGGTTGCTACTATGGGACCGTTAGGTGGTATTGGAGATGCATTATTCTGGTTAACAGCTTTGCCAATTTGTGTTGGTATAGGTGCATCAATGGCTATGGAAGGAAATGTTGCAGGACCTATAGTATTCTTGATAATGTTTAATGCATTACATTTCTTCTTAAGATTCTTTTTAATGAATTATGGATATAAGACAGGAGTTAAAGCACTTTCATCATTAAAAGAGCAAACTAAAAAAATATCTCATGCAGCATCAATATTAGGATTAACAGTTGTTGGTGGATTAATAGCATCAATGGTTAATTTAAAAACAACAATGGTAATTTCAGTAGGTTCTGCAAAAGGTGATTCAGCAATAAAATTACAAGAAGGTGTTTTAGATCAAGTAATGCCTAATATGTTAGCTTTAGGTTATACATTTTTAATGTATAAGTTATTGAAGAAAGGATATTCACCGATTAAATTAATAGTAATTACAATCGCATTAGGATTAATTGCAAAATTTATACAACATATTACAGGCTTTGCAATATTATAATGATTTATGTTTTAAAACTATGTTGGTGATAAATCATAATATTAACATTATTTTAAAACATAGAATAATATAAAAATAAGTTTCGGGTGGAGTTTTAACTCCATCTGAACTTTTCAAATACTTAAAATCATTATTAAAACTAGTATGTATAAAGTATTATCAATAATAAAAGGTAAAATCTATAACTAATAATATGATATAATTATGAAAAAATAGATTAAATTGTAAAGAGGTATACTTAAATGAATAAAATTGATAAAAACTCTAAGATTCCATTATATGTACAATTAATGGATATTCTTATTAATCAAATAGAGAATTATATGGAAGAAAGTGATCAATTAGATTCTGAAAGAGAGATTTGTGAAAAATATGGTGTTAGTAGAACAACTGTAAGACAAGCGTTGGATGAATTAGAAAAACAAAAATATATATATAAAATTCATGGAAAAGGAAATTTTATATCATCAAGAAGATTTGAACAAGAGTTAATAAAAGTTTATTCATTTACTGATGAAATGAGAAAGCTAGGTAAAAAGCCTGTATCTAAATTATTAAATTTTGAAATTGCAGAACCAGATAGTAAAATATCAAGAAAATTAAAAATAAAAGAAAATGAACTGGTATATAAAATAACAAGAATAAGAATAGCAGATGATATTCCAATGATATATGAAGTGACATATTTACCATATGAGAAATTTAACAGAATGACCAAAAAAGATTTAGAAGAAAATCCTATGTATGAAATTTTTAAAAGAAATTTTAATGTTCATATAACGTCGGCAGAAGAAGCACTTGAAAGTGTTTTAATAAATAAATTAGAAAGTATTTATTTAGATGTATCACAAGGTCAACCAGGCTTGAAAATCGAAAGAACAACATATGAAAATAAGCAAGTTATTGAATATACATTAAGTATTGCAAGAGGAGATAAATTTAAATATAGAGTATGCTTAAAAAACTAATAAAAATTTTATAGAAACTGGTAATGATGACGTATCCAGTGAAGGAGGGCATTATGATTTTTGGAAAAACTATTGAAGAATTAGAAAAATTAAATTCAATAAATACAGCAAAAGAAATAAGACAACAACCTTGTTTATGGAAAGAGACATATAAAATAATTTATGATAAAAGAGATAAAATTAAATCATTTTTAAATAAAAATATATCAAAGAATACAAGAATAATATTAACAGGTGCAGGAACTTCAGATTATGTAGGACAAACTGTTTTATTAGAATTAAAAAATAAAGTAAATGCACGAATTGAAGCTATTGCTACTACTGATTTAGTATCAAACCCTAATCAATATATAGAAAAAGATACACAAACCATTTTAGTATCTTATGCAAGATCAGGAAATTCACCAGAAAGTGTTGGAACATATGATTTATTTGAAGAGAATGTTACTAATATATCACAAGTGGTAATTACCTGTAACAAAGATGGAGAATTAGCTAAAAAGGCTATTAAAAATAATAAGGATTTAGTATTGTTTATGCCAGAAGAATCAGATGATAAAGGGTTTGCGATGACAAGTTCTTTTAGCTCTATGTTATTAGCGACAATATTAATGTTTGATATAGATAATATAGAGAAGAATAGAGAATTTGTTGATTTAATATCAGAACAAGCAGAATGTATTTTAGAGAATAAGTGGACTGATGTTTATGACTTGGTTAATTATGGATGCAATAGAGTTGTTTATTTAGGATCAGGAATATTAAAGGGTTTAGCTCAAGAGATGGCACTAAAAAGTTTAGAACTTACAAGTGGTAAAATAGTAACAATATTTGAATCTGTTATGGGATTTAGACATGGTCCTAAGTCAATAATTAATGATGATACTTTGGTTATTATTATGAATTCTATAGATAAATATACTAACCTTTATGATTTAGATTTAATAAATGAAATATATAATGATTCTGGAAATCATAAGCTTGCAGTAATAAGTTATGAAAAGAATGAAAAATTAAAAAATAGGTGTAATAAATATATAGAGATCGATGGTAAAAATGTACCAGAAGTTTATACAGTGTTTAATTATATGTTATTTGGACAAATGTTCGGATTATTTAATTCAATAAAACTTAAAATATCTCCAGATAATCCAAGACCAGATGGTACTGTTAATAGAGTTGTTAAAGGAGTGTATATTCATAAATATGGTGATAGGGAGAAAGAGCAATGATAGGATTGATTATTATTGGACATGGAATTTTCCCGACAGGAATACTTAGTTCATTAAAATTAATTGCAGGAGAACAAAAAGGGGTCATAGGAGTAAATTTTGAATGTGGACAAGGAGTGGATATATTAAAAAAGAATATTGAAAATGCTATTGATAGTCTTAATACAGATGAAGTATTAATTTTATCAGATTTAGCAGGAGGTTCACCGTTTAATGTATCTGTTATTATTAGTGAAAATAGAAAAGATAAAAAAATTAGAGTTATATCTGGAGTAAACTTACCTATGGCATTAGAGGCATCTTTATCAAGGAATGATCATACGATGGAAAAATTAGTTGAAGCTATTAAAACTGCTGCAACTATAGGAATTAGAGAATATAAGAAAAAAGAAATAAAAGAATCTGTAGAAATTTGTGATGGAATATAAATGTTAAAAAAGTTGGATTTAACTTATAAGAAAGGAGATATGTTATGCATAAAATACTTTCAACAAAGGAAATGTTATTAAAAGCACAAAAAGAAGGATATGCTGTACCTGCTTTTAATATACACAACTTAGAAACATTACAAGTGGTTGTTGATACAGCCATGAAAATGAGATCACCTGTAATTATAGCAGGAACTCCATCTACAATAGAATATGCAGGTGGGGCTTATATAGAAGCGATGGCAGAGGTGGCAGCAAAAAAATATGATATACCTATAGCTATTCACTTAGATCATTTTGAAGATATAAATGAAATAAAGAAAAATATTGATATTGGATTTAGATCATGTATGATTGATGCATCTAGAGAAGAATTTGAAATTAATATTATAAAGGTAAAAGAAGTAGTAGAATATGCACATAAATATGATGCTACTGTTGAAGCAGAACTTGGAAAACTTGGAGGTAAAGAAGATAATTTAATAGTATATGAAAAAGATGCAATGTATACAAATCCAGAGGATGCAGTAGAATTTGTAAAAAGGACAGGTGTAGATTCTTTAGCTATAGCAATAGGAACAGCACATGGATTATATAAAGGAAAGGCAAAGTTAGATTTTGAAAGACTAAAAGAAATAAGAAATAAAGTAAGTGTGCCTTTAGTATTGCATGGAGCATCAGATGTTCCAGATGAATTAGTTAAAAAGGCAATTTCACTTGGAATATGTAAAGTTAATATAGCTACAGATTTAAAAATACCTTTTTCAGATGCTGTTAAACAATACTTCAAAATAAATCCCAAGGCAAATGATCCAAGAAAATATATGACTCCGGGGAAAGACGCAATGAAAAAAATAGTAGAACACAAAATAGAAGTTTGTGGAAGTGCCAATAGATATTGAGGTAGATGCTATGTTTTAAGTGAAATGTTGATATATACATAAACAAAGATGGACAGAGATGAAATAGGAAACTCGACTCATGTACATTCGCTGAGTAAGTTCAAGTAACAAAATATAAAATTGCACTCTGTGAAAGTTCGAAGAACCAAATATAAAATTTGGATTCTCACTTTTGACTTTCAGTTAAGAATTCTAAAAGTCAAATTACAATGCACTTTGTCTATTGTATATATCAACTTATACTTAAAATATAGAGCAATAAATGGATTTTATTAAAAAAGGAGCAAAATAATATGATATTAGTTATAAATCTTAATGCTTCTATAGATAAAAGATATGAAATTGAGGATATAAAAAAAGGCCAAGTAATAAGAGCAAGATATGTGGAAAATACTCCCGGAGGCAAAGGGTTACATGTTGCAAATGTAGCTACTATATTAAATGAGGACTGTATAGTGACAGGATTACTTGGGGGGAAGAGTGGAGAATTTATTGAGGAGAAGCTTAAGGATTATGGAATAAAGAATGATTTTACAAAAATAAATGGAGATACAAGAGAGTGTCTAGCATTTATTACAGATGATCTTGTTCAAACAGAAATACTTGAACCAGGTCCAGAGGTAACAAAAAGAGAGCAAGAACATTTTTTAAATAAATATAATGAATTACTTGAAAAGGCTAATGTAATTGTAGCATCTGGAAGTCTTCCAAGGAATGTACCTAAAAATTTTTATAGAACGCTAATAGAATGTGCTAATATTAAAGGAAAAAAATTTTTATTAGATGCTAGTGGTAAAGCATTAAAAGAAGGTATAGAGGGTAAACCATATTTTATTAAACCTAATAAATATGAAATAGAAGCTTTAACAGGTAGAGAAATTTTATGTGAAGAAGATGCTATAAGAGAAATAAAAAATTTACAAAATAGGGGAATAAAATTTATTGCATTATCTTTAGGGGAAAAGGGGTCAATTATTGGTTTTGAAGAAAAGTTTTACAAAGTAACTATTCCTAAAGTTAATGTTGTAAACCCAGTTGGTTCAGGTGATGCTTATGTAGGAGGGATAGCAGTAGCAATTCAAAGAGAATATGATATTATAAATATTTTAAAATTAGCATCAGCTTGTGGGACCTCAAATGCAATGGAAAAAGAAACAGGATTTATAAAAAAAACTGTAGTGGATGATTTATTTAATAAAATCATTATAGAAGAAATATAACATTTTTATTATTTTAAATATAGCCTAAAAAATAAATTACTTGACTTGTGCACTAAATTGAGTAATTTTACCAACTGGCTTAAAATCAAGGTTTATTAAATATCAAATAATAGATTTTAGATATACTCTACTCAATCTTTTGTATAAATTTGGTTTATTTTTGAAATATAACAAGTTAAAATCTATTTAATTCTAAAATTTATGCTTAAAAATAATAGAATGTTGGCTTTTTGGAACATATATCCAAATCACTGCACAAGTCTAGTAAATTATAAAGAATACCTTACCCATTTTATATAAATAAAGGTAAAAATCTTAAAAATACATTTATGTATTTAAGATTTTCACCTTTTTAATTTTACAATAAATTACAGTGTTCTTAAAACTTTAATGTCTTATAAAAATTATTATTTTTAAACACCTTTATGTTTTTCGTTAGCTAATCCTCTTTCAGCCAAAATTTCATAAATAGTTTTTGATGTAGTATCATTTAATGAATATCCTAACAAAGAAACAATTTCATCTAATTTATCTTCAGAATTGGTTTCAATCTCAAGATAAGGAAAAGGACAAAAAGATTTATCATTTATATCTATTTCAACTAATGAATCTTTTATTTTATAGCTTTCACGATATTTTTTATTTGATTCTTTCAATATTAATCCAAGAGATTTAAAAATTCCTTCGGCCATTTTTTTATTATCTACTATTACTTCATTTTCTTCCATAACTTTAAATCTATCTTGAGATAACATCTTTTTAGTAGTCATGTAATATACAACTTTATTATTAAGGTTATCATTAACAGTCCTTATACGGGCATAGCCTTTCTTGTTTAGAAGTCTTCCATCTTCAAAGTCATATATATCATTAACTTGATCTTCTTTTTTGACATTTTCTGCACCGTGAGATAAAAGTATCTTTATTATATTATCAACGTCAATATCAACAATTCTAGTTTCTAATTCTTGCATATATAAATCCTCCAGTAAAAAATTTAGGTATAATTATTAAACCTAAGTAATTTAATGTTATAATATAATTCTTGAAATTGCTAGTATATTAATTAGTGTTTTGAGTTTTTTTATAATTAAAAAATTGTATAATATTTAAGGAAACGGATATGTTTTTATAAATATAGGTAATAAAGGAGAGAAAATATGGAATACATAAGTGAGATAAATATAAATGAAGCAGTTATACATATATTAGATAAAAATGGTTCGGAGCCTGTATTGAATGAATATAGCTTAGAGTTAAATGAGGATATATATAAATTTTTATATAAGCATGTAGAGAAGTGCTTAAAGGATGAAGAACTTAAGTATGGTGTATTTATTCAGGGTACTAATACTGTGAAAGAATGTGTTCAAGACTATTTAAATGGTATAGATGATGATTTGATATCTATTTCAAAAAAATTAGCTAAACAGCTATTTGCTGTAATGCAAATGGATGAAAATATTCCGTCAAGTGATTTAATTGTTATATCTTTAATTACAGATAAAGGGCCAATGATTGGTATTTTAAAGATGGATTATATTAAAAATTTCACCCATGAAATTCAATTTATAGATGAGAAAATAGGGATAGGAATAGTACCACAATCAGCAGGTCTTCCAGGAAGTGGTCAAAAAATACAAAAGGCAGCATTTATAAAGCCAATTAGAGAAGATGAAAGATATAATTTAATGATATTAGATAAGCAAAAAAGAAGTAAAGAAGAAGAGGAAATGGGAATAAATTATTTCTTAAATGATTTCTTGTATGCAAAAATAATAACTAATGAGAGAGATATGACCAAAACATTCTTAAAAGCTACCGAAGAATGGACTAGAAAAAATATAGAAAATGATGCTGAAAAAGCGGAAGTAATCAGAAGTACAGTTAAAAGTAAATTAAAAGAAGATGATAGTATAAATATAGATGATTTATCAAAGGCACTTTTTAAAGAGCATCCTCAAGTAAAAGAAGATTTTTCTAACTTTGTTAAAGCACAGGGGTTAGAGGAAGAAGTTTTAATTGATAAGACCTGGGTAGAAAAAAAGCTTAAAAGAGTTAGATTAAATATTGATAAACAAATTGATTTATACATAAATGAAGAAACATATCATGATGATAGTAAATTTGAAATTCAAAGAAATGGTGATGGAACTATAAATTTAGTAGTTAAAAATGTTATGAACTATATAGAAAAATAGTGTTTAATACTATAATATAAAAAATTAATTTACTTATAAAAACAGTCTCAAACTATTTTGAGACTGTTTTTGGTATATTATATTGAATTTAGTTGTTCTTCATTTAATGCAATTAAATTTTTCATATTTCTTTTATTTTCATACATTAATTTATCGGATCGAGATATTAAATCATTTAAATTTATGTCTTGATCAAATTTAAAGTTGTCATATCCTATTGCAGCACTAAGTTTAAGAGGTGAATTTAAATTATGTGCTTTAATCATAGAATGTAATGTATTAAGTTTATTTTTTAAGTTTTTTTCAGAAACATTAAGTAAAATAGCTATGAATTCATCTCCACCAATGCGGTAACAATGTGCAATTTCGCTGAAGTTTTTATTTAAAATATTAGCAAATGAATTTATTAATTTATCACCACTGCTATGTCCTAAAGTATCATTGATTTCTTTGAGATTATTAATATCCATAGATAAACACCATATTGAATCATATGAATTTAAATTTCTATTTACATGTACAATTTTTTCTTCAAATGCAGCTCTATTTTCAAGAGATGTCATTATATCAGTAAAAGCCATTCTTTCATAAATTGTAGATTGTATTGATGAACGATAGTAATTAAAATGTGAATTTATAACATACCCTAGTTGTATCATTATAAAGAATAATACACCTATTTGAAAACATATACCATAATACGTGGAAATATAAAGATAAAATAATGTTATATCTATTAATGTTCCAATTAACATTGGTATTATTGAAATTTCAAAATATTTACTTCCTATATTTCTATTTTTTCTAGAATTTATTATTATATATAAACATAAAATGCTATTTGTAATTATTAGAATATGTGAAATAAATAACATACTTCTAAAATCAAATACACCTAAAAAATTCAAAACAACTTGTACAATAAAATTAGTTAAATCTAAATAAATTATTGGGACCAATATTTGAGTATATTTTTTATTTGTTGTTTCTAACATTATCATAATTATTGGTATTGAAACTAACATTAATGACATAAATGTTAAGTTGTTAAGTAAATAAGTATTTGGTAGTAGTAATTGCAATATATTTGTTTCAGAAATTGAATATGTAGTTGCTAACAATGCAAATAATCCTATTGAAAGTAAATGAAATAAATTATTTACTTTTTTTAATAGTGCTATCCCTAAAATATTAAATATTATTATTGTAAAGTTAATCATCAAAAATAATATAATATAATTTAAAATTTGACTAGATATAAGATTGTAAATTATTTCGGATTTGGTTCCTATTAATGGTGTTTTTATATCATAAGGTAAATAAGGATTTTCTCCCATCTCTACCTTGAAAGTCAAATTCTTATTATAAAGTTCACTAGGTAACTTAATCATATGTAAAGTACTTTTACCACGATTTGAAAATTTATCATAACTATCATCAGAAAAATTATATATTAAATTATCATTTATATACACATCTAAATTAGCAAATCCTGTACGTAAACATAATAGTTTATCGTTACTAAAATTATCATCTTTAATAGTTTTAGAAAAAGAATAAATAGTATCTTTAGAATACTTTAGATTAAGAGGAAATTTAATGATGTCTTGTTCTTCAGTACGTTTATTTATAAAAAGCCAATCATTATTTAAATTAATAGCATTTTTCCCGATAAATGTATTGCTATTATAGTTCATAAAAATACCAGAAATAATAATTGATATTAAAAAAAGAACTACAGAAAATACTAGTAGCTTTACAATAAGATTTTTATGATCTATTTTTATTAATTTATTCATATTAACACCACCTTGAATTGTAACAATTGAAAGGTTTTCGAATTATAAAATATAATTATATTAATTTATAAATTTAATATATATTTTAGTGTAATATTTTTATTTAGAAAATTTTTAATTATATAATAAATTATACCATATTTTTTATTCTTTACATATAAATAATGTTATTAAAATGAAAAAGATGGTAGATAAAAATACTTTATCTACCATCTTTTTTAGATTATTTATTTCATCAATTTTACGAGTACGGCCTTTTGTGCATGTAATCTATTTTCAGATTCATCAAATATTTCTGATGAATGTTCTTCTAAAACTTTAGTTGTTATTTCTTCTTCTCTATGTGCAGGTAGACAATGAAGTACAATAGCATCATTTTTAGCTACACTCATTAGATTATCATTTACTTGGAACCCGTTAAATGCTTTAATTCTTGCTAATTGTTCTTTTTCTTGCCCCATGCTTGCCCATACATCAGTAATAATAACATCAGCATTTTTAGCAGCTTCTAAAGGAGAGGTTGTTTTTGTGAATTTAACATTTTCTTTTTCAGCAATTTCTTTAGCACGATTTAAATATTTTTCATTAGCGGTATAATTTTCTGGTGATGCAATAGAAAAATTCATTCCAACTTTTAAGCAACCAACCATTAAAGAATTTGCCATATTATTACCATCACCAATAAATGCTACATTTAAACCTTCAAGAATATTTTTATATTCCCTAATTGTCATTAAATCAGCTAAAACTTGGCAAGGATGTTCTTCATCAGTTAATCCATTTATAATAGGGATTGACGAATTCTTAGCTAAAACTTCAATATCTTCTTGAGAATAAGTTCTAATCATTATTCCATCTAAAAATCTAGAAAGAACTCTTGCAGTATCTTGAATTGGTTCACCTCTACCAATTTGTAAGTCTTTATTACTTAGAAATAAAGCATTTCCACCTAATTGATACATACCAACTTCAAAAGATACTCTTGTTCTAGTTGAAGATTTTTCAAAAATCATTCCTAAACTTTTTCCTTTTAAATGATGATGTTCTATACCATGTTTTTGTTCATATTTTAGCTGATCCGCTAAATTTAATATATCTAAAATCTCTTCTTTAGAGAGATCATCCATTTTTAATAAATCTTTTTGCATATAAAATAACCTCCATTTTATTCCTAATTTAAATTTAATTTAATTCTATGTTTTAAGTGAGTATTGATATTTTAAAACATAGAATTATTGGTTAATAGAATTTAGTACATTAAGTAATATATCTATACCATATTTTAATTCATCATTACTTATTATTAAAGGTGGTAATAATCTTACTGTATCTTTACCAGCTGTAAGTACTAATAATCCGTTTTTTAGAGCTTCTTTTTGAACTAATGAAGGAGAACATTTAGTTTTAATACCAATCATTAATCCCATACCCCTAACTTCTAATATTTGATGATTATTAGATTTTGTTAATAGGTCTTTTACGTAAGCACCTTTTTTAGATATTTCATCAAAAGATTTTTCTGTGCAAAGAGTATCAAGTACAACTAATGCACCAGCACAAGCAACTGGATTTCCACCAAATGTAGAACCATGATCGCCAGGATTAAATACATTTTCCACTTTCTTAGAACAAAGAACTCCTCCAATAGGAAGACCAGCTCCTAAACCTTTAGCAACAGTAACTATATCAGCATTAATATCAAAATTATTGTAACCAAACATTTTTCCTGTTCTACCAATACCACATTGAACCTCATCAAATATTACAAGTATGTCTTTCTCATTACATATTTCCACTAAACTTTGTACAAACTCTTTATTAAGTGGAAGTACACCACCTTCACCTTGAATAGCTTCTAACATAATAGCACAAACATCAGAGGTTAATTTTGCTTTAAAATCATCAAGATCATTTGCATTTATATAATTAAATCCTTCTGTGAATGGAAAGAAATATTGATGAAATTTATCTTGACCAGTAGCTTTTAATGTAGTTATAGTTCTTCCATGAAAAGATTGTACTAAAGAAAGAATAGTAGACCTTCCTTTTCCATACTTATCATAACTATATTTTCTAGCAAGTTTTATTGCACCTTCATTAGCTTCAGCTCCTGAGTTTGCTAAAAATACTTTGCTCATTTCAGAGATTTTAGTTAATTTTTTAGCAAGTTTAACAGTTGTATTATTAAGAAATATATTAGATGAATGTTGAAGTGTTTTCATTTGGTTAGTAGTAGATTCAATCCAAGTTTTATGATTATAACCTAAACTATTTACACCTATACCACTTGTAAAATCTAAATATTTATTATTATTTGTATCATAAAGGTAAACACCATTACCATAAGATATTACTGGTTCTAAAAAATTATAAGAATTGACTAAGCATTCTTTTGCTTCATTAAAATCATATGACATAAAAAGTACCTCCCATATAAAGTGATTTTTACTCTGTTTTAATAAATCATAGTTCCTATACCTTCATGAGAAAATAATTCTAAAAGAATAGAGTGGGGGATACGTCCATCAAGAATAGTTGCGTTTTCAACACCCATTCTAATTGCTTCTACACAACAATCAACTTTAGGAATCATACCACCTTTTATTACTCCCTCTAAAGAAAGTTTTGGAATTTGATGTAGTCTTAATACACTTAAAAGAGAATCACTATCACTAGGGTCCATAAGCACTCCTGGTACATCAGTAAGCAGTATTAATTTTTGAGCTTTTAATGCAGCAGCTATTTTTGAAGCGCATATATCTGCATTTATATTGTAGGATTTATTATCCTCTTCACCTAAAGCAATGCTTCCAACAACAGGGATATAACCAGCTGATAGAGTTGTATTTAAAATATTAGTATCTACAGCAGTTATTTCACCAACATATCCTAAGTCTATATCAGATTTAAGTTTTTTAGCTTTAAGAAGACAACCATCAATTCCACATAGCCCAATAGCTTTACCACCGAATTTTTCTATCAATGAAACTAAATTTTTATTTACTTTTCCTCCCAAAACCATTTGTACTATATCCATAGTATCTTCATCTGTATATCTTAATCCGTTAATAAATTCACTTTTTTTATTTAGTTTATTTAAAAAGTCTGATATATCAGGACCACCCCCATGTACTACAACAGGATTAATACCAACGCATTTCATTAAAATAATATCATTTATTACAGTTTCTCTAAGTTTATCACTTATCATTGCATTTCCACCATATTTAACAACTATAGTTTTCCCATAGTATCTTTGAATATAAGGCAGAGCATCAATTAATACTTCAGCTCTTTCATTATGATTCAATTAAATACACCCCCTATATTTATTTAATTACATATTGCTTTAACTTCTATAATCACCATTAATTTTTACGTAATCGTAGCTTAAATCACATCCCCAAACGCAAGCATTACCATCACCTAAAAATAAATCTACTTTAATAGTAATTTCATCTTGAATAAGTATTTCCTTTGCTTTACTTTCATTAAATTCTATTGATGTTCCGTGTTCACATACTTTAATAGAACCAGCACAACTTTCAAAATAAACATCAACTTTATTAGGATCAAAATCGATTTGTGCATATCCTAAAGAACATAAGATTCTTCCCCAATTAGCATCGCTACCAAATATAGCTGTTTTAACTAAATTTGAATTAACTATGCTTTTTCCTAAAGTTACTGCATCATCTTCGGTTTTTGCACCTGATATTTTACATTCAATTAGTTTGGTAGCACCTTCACCATCTTTAGCAATATTTTTAGAAAGTTTTATATTTAAATCATTTAAAGCATTTAAAAATGTTTCATATTTTTCGTCTTTTTCAGTAATTGGATCATTTTTAGCAAGTCCGTTAGCTAAAATTAATACCATATCATTTGTGCTTGTATCACCATCAACGCTAACTCTGTTATAGCTTATTTTTACACTTGATTTTAATGCTTCATTAAGTAATTCAGGAGAAATATCTAAATCTGTTGTTATAAATGAGAGCATGGTTCCCATATTAGGTTCAATCATTCCAGAGCCTTTTGCCATAGCACCTAATGTTATTTTTACATCTCCAATATAAAATTCTAATGCTAATTGCTTTTTAAATGTATCTGTTGTCATAATGGCAGAAGAAGCATCTTCATATCCTTCTTTAGCTAATTCTTTAGTAAGTAAAGGAATACCATCTTTTATAGCATCTATATTTAAAGGAACTCCAATTACCCCAGTTGATGCAACTAAAACATCATCAGTTTTTATATTTAATTCTTTTGCTTGAAGCATAGCCATTTTTTTAGCTTTTTTTAATCCATCTTCTCCATTACAAGTATTTGCATTACCGCTATTAACTATAATTGCTCTTGCTTTTTTATTTAATAAATGCTCTTTTGTTATATAAAGTGGAGCACCTTTAACTTTATTTTTTGTAAAAACTCCAGCAGCATTTGAAGGAACTTCGGAATAGATTAAAGCTAAATCTTTTTTTATTGTACTTTTTTTTAATCCACAATGTATTCCAGAAGCTAAAAATCCTTGTGGAGAAGTTACTCCACCTTGTATATAATTAATATCCAAAATTATAACCCCCTTCTCAATATAAAATTTATAATCGATAATTTTAGAATAATTTCTATGTTATTTTAATTTTATTAATTTATGTTTTAAATGTTAGTTAATAGTATAGTATTATGGAATAAACATAATCTTAAAACATAATATTTTTTATTTATTGCTTAAAATGTATATATTATTAAAAAGCTGGTGAAATTATCTTTAATCCATCATCTTCATTAAAACCTAAAATAAGATTCATATTTTGGATTGCTTGCCCAGCTGCTCCTTTAATCATATTATCAATTGTACTTATAATTATTATTTGATTTTTTCTATGATTTAAATGTAGAGAAATATGGCAATTATTTGATAAACGTATATTTTTAATTGCTGCAATTTCTCCTAATGGTAATATGTGAACAAATGGAGCATCTTTGTAAAAGTCATTATATAATTTGTGTATATATTCAAGGTCTATATTATCCTTTGGAGTACAGTAAATTGTTGAAAGTATTCCTCTGTTTATTGGAAGTAGGTGAGGAGTAAATGTAACATTAACTTTTTCATTAGCTATAAATGATAATATTTCTTCAATTTCAGGAGTATGTCTATGATCACCTATTTTATATGGAGCAAATGATTCATTTTCTTCTGGAAAATGAGTACCTAAACTTAATGATCTTCCAGCACCTGTTGTACCAGACTTTGAATCACAAATAATATTATTTGTATCTATTAAAGAATTTTTTAATAATGGCATTAATCCAAGTTCTATACTAGTGGGATAACAACCAGGATTAGCAATTAAATGAGAGGTTTTAATTTTTTCTTTATTTAATTC
Source organism: Clostridium weizhouense (assembly GCF_019431045.1). Taxonomy (GTDB): domain Bacteria; phylum Bacillota; class Clostridia; order Clostridiales; family Clostridiaceae; genus Clostridium; species Clostridium weizhouense. The sequence goes on from NZ_JAHXPT010000013.1 coordinate 18,496, forward strand.
AGGAAGTCCATATACACTTTTCTTATGAAGTTCAGGCTCAGAAAACTCTTTTCCATACCAAAATTTATATTCATTTTCATCACTTAATCTAAAATCTGCTCCTAAATCTATACAAATTTTTTTATTATCAATCACTTCTTTAGCTATATCTTCACTTAGCCCATGTGGAAGTGCAGTAAATATAACATCACATTTTTTAACAACCTCATTCATATTTTCACAAATAAGATTTGTTTTATTAAAAAAGTTTTTATATATACTATCAATTTCTTGCCCTTCAAAAGAAACGGAGCTGATAGCTCCAATCTCTATTTTAGGGTGGTTTAATAGTAGTCTTAAAAGTTCACAACCAACATATCCAGTAGCTCCAATTATTCCAACCTTAATCATTTCAATCATTCTCCTTCATTGAATTAATAAATTTGTCTAATTCATTAATTTGTAATTTTACTGATTGAGTAGAAGGTCCCCCAATAACGTTTCTTTCTTCAACACAAGTTGATAAATCTATTGCTTTATATACATCTTCATCAAAAATAGGAGAAAATGTCTTAAGTTCATCTAAAGTCAATTCTTCAATCATTTTATTTTTCTTTATGCATTCAAGTACGATTTCACCCACTATTTCATGAGCATTTCTAAATGCAATGCCTTTTTTAACTAAATAATCAGCAACATCAGTAGCATTGGTAAAGCCTAATGCAGCACTTTTTTTCATGTTATCTTTTTTTACTTTCATAGTTTTAAGCATTCCAGTAAAAGTTTTTAATGATAAGGTAACAGTATCTAACGCATCAAAAAGAGCTTCTTTATCTTCTTGCATATCTTTATTGTAAGCTAGAGGTATTCCTTTCATAACAGTAAGTAAAGTAATAAGATCTCCATAAACTCTACCAGTTTTACCTCTTACAAGTTCAGCAACATCAGGATTTTTCTTTTGTGGCATTATGCTACTACCAGTGCTATAGGCATCATCAAGTTCAATAAAACTAAATTCTCCAGTACACCAAAGAATAATTTCTTCAGAAAATCTTGAAAGATGCATCATAATCAATGATAGGGTAGATAAAGCTTCAATAACATAATCTCTATCAGAAACTGAATCTAAACTATTTAAAGTTATTTTAGAAAATCCAAGATTTTTTGCAACAAGATTTCTATCAATAGGATAAGTAGAAGTCGCTAAAGCTCCACTTCCTAAAGGCATTTCATCAGTTCTTTTATAAGTATCATCTATTCTTCCGATATCTCTTTTAAACATTTCTGCATAAGCTAATAAATGATGAGCAAAAGTAATTGGTTGAGCCTTTTGCATATGAGTATATCCTGGCATTATAGTTTCTATGTTTTCAGTAGATTTTTCTAAAAGAACTTCTTCTAAATTTAAAACATCATGTTTTAAATTAACTAATGCTTTTTTTAAATACAGTCTTAAATCAAGTGTTACTTGGTCATTTCTACTTCTAGCTGTATGAAGCATTTTGCCATAATCACCAATATAATAAGTTAAAGTACTCTCAATAAAGCTATGAATATCTTCTGAAGTAGAATCAATTTCAATAACTCCGTTATCCATTCTTTTAAGTATTTCTAAAAGTCCAGAAGTTATTCTTTCACTAGCTTCTTTAGGAATTATTTGTTTTTCTCCTAGCATTGAAGCATGAGCTAAACTTCCTTCTATATCTTCTTTATACATTCTTGAATCAATGTTAATAGAAGAATTAAAATCATTAACTAATTCATCTGTTCCTTTTTTAAATCGTCCGCCCCAAAGTTTCATAATTATTTCTCCTTTTCTTTAAACACTTGAAATAAAATAATAAATTAAATATATAAATTCTGATGGTATATTACTTTGTTAAATGTTCCTTATAATTTAATGCTTCGTTCATTTTAGCTCTAACAACTAAAGGAAGGCCAAATAAACTTATAAATCCTGCTGAATCTTTTTGATCATATACTTGATCTTCTCCAAAAGTAGCATATTCTTCACTATATAATGAGTAAGGAGATGTCATACCTGCATTTACAATGTTACCTTTGTATAATTTTAATTTAACTTCTCCTGTAACTGTTTCTTGAGTCTTTTTAACAAATTCAGATAAAGCTTCTCTAAGAGGAGTAAACCATAAGCCGTCATAAACTAATTGTGCAAATTTAAGAGCAATTTGTTGTTTATATTGAGAAGTATCTTTGTCTAAGCAAAGTTCTTCTAACGATTTATGAGCTTCATATAAAATTGTTCCACCAGGAGTTTCATAAACGCCTCTTGATTTCATTCCTACAAGTCTATTTTCAACCATATCAATAATACCTATAGCGTTTTGTCCACCAATTCTGTTTAATTCTTCTAAAAGTTCAACACTAGACATTTTATCTCCGTTTAATGCAACTGCATTTCCTTTTTCAAAAGTTAATGTTATATAAGTAGGTTTATCAGGTGCATCTTCAAGAGTATTACAAAGCTCTAATATTTCTGAATATTTAGGTTCGTTAGATGGATACTCTAAATCTAAACCTTCATGACTTAAATGCCATATATTTTTATCTTTACTATAGTTAGTTTCGTAATTTATTTTAATAGGAACTTTTTTTGCTTCTGCATAAGCTATTTCTTCTTCTCTTGATTTTATATCCCAAATTCTCCATGGTGCTATAATTGGCATATTAGGAGCAAAAGCTTTAATTGCTAATTCAAATCTTACTTGGTCGTTCCCCTTACCAGTACATCCGTGACAAATTGCATCAGCACCTTCAGCTTTAGCAATTTCTACTATTCTTTTAGCAATCAAAGGTCTTGCAAATGAAGTACCTAAAAGATATTTTCCTTCATATACTGCATTTGCTTGAATAGTAGGGAATATATAATCATTAACAAATTCTTCTGTTAAATCTTCTATAAAAATTTTAGAAGCTCCAGTTTTTATTGCTCTTTCTTCTAATCCTTCTAGTTCATCTTTTTGTCCAACATTACCAACTACAGCTATAACTTCACATTCATAATTTTCTTTAAGCCATGGTATGATTACAGAAGTATCTAATCCTCCTGAGTATGCTAAAACTACTTTTTTAAATTTTTTCATTTTTAAAGCCCCCTTAATTAATATTAAAAAACATATATATTAATATTATGTTCAAAAAATCATTTTTTATAATTATACAATTATGTGTATAAATAATCAATAGTTTTATGCATAAAAACAAAATAAAAATACTGACAAAAATATTTTTAAATACTTACTAAAAATTAATATTTATATAAAAATTTTAAAAAATAACCTATTTTTTTAATAATATATTATAAAATAGCTGTATAAAATAAAATTATATTTATAGAAATTAAATATAAAAAATATATTTAATTAATAAATATAAAAAATATATGAAATAATATACATATAAAATATATAAGTATTCATAAATTATGTATAAAAATAAAGAAAAAAGATTGTGAATAGTATTAATATTACATAAATGATATAATTTAACTTGAAAGACTAATAAGGAAAATAATAATTTATTATGTATTGATTAAAGGAGGGATGTTCAATTGAATTTTAATAAAAAGAGATTTAATTTATTCACATCCAATGCATACACACAAGTGATATTAAAAATTATTAAAGTATTTTTAATAGCTACTCTATGTCTTATCCTCCTAGCTATTATAGCCATATTGTTTAATAATGGGAAAATGCCTTCATGTTCTATAGTAATTTGCTTAATGGTTGGTTCATTATTAGCAATAAAACAGGAGTTTGGCTCATTAAAAGTAGTAGGATTTACAAGTAAAAATGTTTATAAGCATATTTCATATGGACTTGCTCTTTGTATAATTTATTACTTAACAATAATAGGAATAAATTTATTATTAGGATATAGTGTAGATATTAAATCACTTTCTAATATAGAAATAACAGTTACATTAATTAACTATATAATTGTTGCATTTTCAGAAGAAATTTTATTTAGGGGATATATTTTTAAACTTGTTTATAAACAGACACATGTAGCTAATAAAGCAGTGATTATACAAGCAATTATTTTTTCAGCAATTCATATTGTCAATCCAACCTATGAAAATTTACTTGAATTTATCTATGCTCTGATTATTGGTATTATATTAGGCTTCCTAGTTGTACAACAACAAAACCTATGGGGGGCTATTGTTTTTCATATATTATTCAATTGTGTAAATGAAATATTAATATTAAATAAGTCTTTATATGTTGTTTTAACAGGATTTGTTATAGTAGGATTATTTCTTATAAGTGTTTATAAGAAAAAACAAATACACTTAATCAAGAATAAGAATTAGTTACTTTTATGTTAAGCTTATATAAGAATCTAGGGGGATTTAAATGGAATTTATATCAGGTATAATTGCTGTCTTAATAATTATAATAATTGGAATGCTTTTTGGAAGAATAATGGAACTTGCAGGTTTGATTTTTAAAGCAATTATTAAACTTATTAGGAAACTGTTTTGATATGTGTGTATATCTAAATGCTATTTATAGTATATTACATTACATGTAGAGATAAATCGAAGTATAGGAGTGGATATATAAATAGAAATGTAACTTAACATAATAAATTTATTGAACAATATTTTTTATTGTGTCACAAGAGTTATTTATTATTTAATTAATATATATTGGAGGTAAACAGTGTGTCGGAAATTATTAATTTATTTGAGATTTATATAGATAACAAAGTAGGTTATATGAAACCGCATGGAGATAATAAACTTGGTTATATAAATCAGCATGGAGAAATAGTAATTGAACCAAAATTTAATATGGGATCTGAGTTTTCAGAAGGAGTTGCTGCTGTAGCACTAAATGATAAGTTTGGATATATAAATAAAAATGAACAGATAGTTATTGATTATAGATTTGATGATGCGGATTCTTTCAAAGACGGTTTAGCTGGAGTAGAAATTAAGGATAATTGGGGATATATTAATAAAAGTGGTGAAATTATAATAAAACCACAGTTTGATTTTGTAGGATATTTTTCAGAAGGTTATGCTTATGCAAGGAATAAGGCTAGAAAATATGCTTTTATAAATTCTAAGGGTGAATTTATTACCGATTTTATATATGATCATGTAGGGAGTTTTTCAGAAGGTTTAGCTAGGGTTAAAACAAATGAAGGATGGAACTATATAGATAAATTAGGTAAAAAAATATTTGATTCAAATTTTGAAGTTGCTTTCGGCTTTAAGGAAGGCTTAGCACCAGTAAAGATTAATGGAAAAATAGGATTTATAGATAAGTCTGGAAATTTAGTAATATATAATAAATATCATATAGCAGACGGGTTTTCAGAGGGATTAGCAAATGTAAAGTTAAATAATAAATGGGGATATATAAATAAGAAAAATGAGATGATTATAGAACCTAAATTCGATAATGCATTTAGTTTTAAAGAGGGAAGAGCATTTGTGCAAATAAATGATAAATGGGGTTGTATAAATAAAAATGGAGATATGATTATAGAACCACAATTTGATTTTGCACTTAATTTTACAAATGGACTAGCACGAGTGTTTATAAGTGAAATGAGAATTCCAATATATATAGATAGAGATGGAAATAGAGTGTGGGCACCTAGTAATTTATCGGGTAAATAAAATAAATTCCTCTGTCCATGAGCGTTATACTACAATATCAACATTCACTTAAAACATAGGCAAATAAAAAAGACGAGGTGTAAACCTCGTCTTTTAAAGAAAAATTATTTCATAGAATCAGCTGATCCTAAGATATTGTCAATTTTTGATTCAACAACTTCTTGGATTGCAGTTCTTGCAGCACCCATGTAGTTTCTTGGATCGAAAACTTCTGGTTTTTCTCCGAAAGTTTTTCTTATAGCTGCAGTCATAGCTAATCTTAAATCAGTATCCATGTTGATTTTACATACAGCCATTGAAGAAGCTTTTCTTAACATATCAACTGGAATACCTTTAGCGTTTGCTATTTTTCCACCGAATTCGTTACAAGTTGCAACAGTGTTAGCGTCAACAGCTGATGCTCCATGAAGAACTATTGGGAATCCAGGTAATTTAGCTTGGATTTCTTCTAATATGTGGAATTTTAATTCTGGTTTAGCGTCTGGTGGGAATTTAACAGCTCCGTGTGAAGTTCCTATAGCGATAGCTAATGAATCAACTCCTGTTCTATTAACGAAATCAACTGCTTGATCTGGATCAGTATAAACGTGAGAATCAGCAACAACGTCATCTTCAACTCCTGCTAATACTCCAAGTTCAGCTTCAACAACAACTCCTCTAGCGTGAGCGTAGTCTACAACTTCTTTTGTTCTCTTTACATTTTCTTCATAATCAAAGTGAGAACCATCGAACATTACTGATGTAAAACCAGCATCTATAACTTCTTTAACAGCTTCAAAACTTGGACCGTGATCTAAGTGAAGAGCAACATCTACTCCAGTTTCAGCTATAGCAGCGTCTACCATTGCTTTTAAGTATTTAGCTCCAGCATATTTGATTGCTCCAGTTGAACATTGAAGGATTACAGCTGAATTTCTAGCTTTTGCTCCATTAACAACACCTTGGATTATTTCCATGTTATTGATATTGAAAGCTCCGATAGAGTATCCTCCTTCATAAGCTTTTTTAAACATTTCTTTTGTAGTAACTAATGCCATGTTAATTTTACCACCTTTCAAATTTTGAAAAAATTTTAACAACTAAAAGTTGTCTTAACAAATCAATTATAAACTATAGTTTGTGTATTTTCTACATTTAACGAGTTAAAATTGAAAAAAATCATTATTTTGGCATGATTTTTGCAGTATTCTATAGATTTTAGTTAATTATTTTTACCAAACACCGTTTTAAGAGAATTTAGGCATATGAAGAAAAATAACAACTCCAAAATGCCATGATTATTTTTAAAATTATGCCTTATTTAAAATATGTTGTGTTATAGTATATTTTTTAAAGTTGGTTTTTGGAGTTTTTTTAAATTTTGAGTATTATATTTTAATGTATGTAATGTGGAATTTGCATCGGGAATATCTTTATGACTTAAATAAACTGAAAGCTTTACTGTATCATTAACCAAATTATCAAATTCTTGATGATTTACATAAATTGATGTTATAAAGCCATCTTGATGTATTAAATTTAAAAGATCAATAGATTGAATATAAGCATCTTCTATTTCTCCTTTTATTAGAGTAATTTCTATATCTTCAGCAAGTGTAGAGATATTATCACATAATTTTATTAATGAATTATTAGAGAAATATACTAATATTAAAATTGAAAAGAAAAGCAATATAGAAAAAATAACATTTTTCATTTTTACACTCCTTCTTTCTTACACTCTTTTGAATATTCATCATAAAGTTGATATTTAAAGTTGCCTTCTGTATCATACAAAGCTATTAATACTTCATCGATGGAATTAATATTATGATTTTTTAATACATTAATAATCCATTGTTCATCTTTTTCCATACGAGTTAATGAACTTTTATTAATTTTTCCATCAGATATTAGTATTTTAGGCAACTGTACTTCTTTAGTTTTAGATGTATTATCATTACTATTAGAGTTACCAGATTGAGAATTATAGTTAGTTGGAAGTACAGAAAGTTGACCTCCATTTTCTAAAATAGCATATTGTATTTCATCAAGATTAAAGTAATCTGCAAGTCTTAATTCTTCAAGTAATTCATCTAAATTTATTTGTTGTTTTTTTAATACATCATAATTAATTTTTCCTTTATATATTAGAATACTAGGCTCACCATCAATTATTTTTCTAGAAGCTTGTGATTTTAATTGGATTAGACTTAAAATTGTTTTTAAGAATAATAATGTAATTATTGGTATAATACCTAGTAATAATGGAAGTCTTGAATCTTGCATAGGTAAAGCAGCTAAATCAGAAATCATAATTGTTATTACAAATTCATAGGGCTGAAGTTCACCAATTTGACGCTTTCCCATTAATCTCATAACTAAAACAACTAAAGAATAAAGTATAATAGTTCGAATAAATACTATAAACATAAAAAACACCTCGTATAAATAATATTTGTAAAATTTCGTCTTAATATGCAAAATAGTTTTACCTTTTTAAGTAGAAATATATATAATAGAATTATAAAGGGGAATATATTGAAAAGGAGACATTTGATATGGTTAAGGTATATTCTGAAATGGATAAAAATAAATTAAATCATAAAATAACTTTTTATGATTTAATATCTAAAAAATTTAATGTAGATATTAATAATATAGCTGTATGTAAAATGAATGATAAGTGTTATGAATTAAATAATTTAGTGGAAGACTTAGGTGAAATTGAGCCTATAGAATTTAATACAGAATTAGGTATGAAAATTTATACTAGAACATTACAATTTATTTTTATCAAGGCTACTTTAGACTTATTTCCAAATGCTAAAATAAAAATAGAACATTCTATAAGTAAAGGATTATTTGGAGAAATTATTAAGGATTCACTATTAACTAAAAATGATATTAATTTAATTAAAGAAAGAATGAATGAACTTATAAATAAAAATATTCCAATAAAAAGTGTAAGAATGTCTAAAGAGGAAGCAATAAAAGTTTTTGCTAAATATAACATGTTAGATAAGGTTAAGCTTTTGGAATATTCAAATTTAAAAGAAGTTAAACTTTATGATTTAGATGGAAGATATGATTATTTTTATGGATATATGGCATATTCAACAGGAATAATAAAAGCGTTTGACTTAATATATTATGAACCAGGATTTATATTAAGAAGCCCTAAACAAGAAAATTTAGAAGTTTTGCCAGAGTATAAAGAACAAAGAAAATTAAGTAAAATATTTTTAGAAACAGAAAGATGGCTTAGTATATTAGGTGTAGGTGAAGTTGGAACGTTAAATGAAAAACTGTCTAGTCATGAAGTACAAAGTTTAATTTTAACTTCAGAAGCTCTTCATGAAAAGAAGATAGCCAATATCGCAGATCAAATAGCCAATAAAAAAGAAGTTAAAATAGTTTTAATTGCAGGACCGTCATCTTCAGGAAAAACTACTTTTGCTAATAGATTAGGAATACAGTTAAGGGTTAATGGTTTAATTCCAATACCATTATCATTGGATGATTTTTTTGTTGAAAGAAAAGATACTCCTAAAGATGAAAATGGAGATTATGATTATGAATCTATATATGCACTAGATTTAGAGTTGATTAATAAAACATTAATAGCTTTAATGAATGGTGAAGAAGTGAATATTCCAACTTATAATTTTATAACTGGAAAAAGAGAGTGGAATGGTAAAAAAGTAAAATTACCTAAAAATGGAGTTCTAATATTAGAAGGAATACATGGTTTAAACCCAATATTAACATCAAGTATACCTGAAGAGAATATTTTTAAGGTATATATATCAGCATTAACACAGTTGAATTTAGATAATCATAATAGAATAACTACAACAGATGTAAGAAAAGTAAGAAGAATTGTTAGAGATTCGTTAAGTAGAGGGCATGATGCTGAAGCTACATTAAAAATGTGGCCGTCAATAAAAAGAGGAGAAAAAAAGAATATTTTTGTTTATCAAGATCAAGCAGATGCAATGTTTAATTCAACATTGGTATATGAATTAAGCTTATTAAAGCCATATGCACTAAAAGAGCTGGCTAAGGTTAAAGAAGAAAGTCCAGTATATGAAGAGGCTATTAGATTACAATCTATTTTAAATTTCTTTAAAGAAGTAGAGTCTTCTTATGTTCCTATGAATTCTATATTAAGAGAATTTATAGGTGGAAGCTGTTTCTACGAATATTAAATTAAATATAAGTAAAAAAATAGACCAAATATGTTTGTATATTTGGTTTATTTTACTATATAGAAAATTATAATGTAGCCAAATTTGTGTATAATTCAGATTATATTTTTAAATGGACGATTGACAATTTAGGATGAAATAACTTTATGATTTCTAAAATATATATTTTTCAGAAAGCCAAAGGCTTTCAACCATAATTGTGCACTGCCAACTTTCAATTGTTAATTGAAATGTGGTATAGTCAATTTGTTTTTATAGATATTTTTAAAGAGGGAAAAATCCCCCTTGACTATCACAGATAAATTATGCATTCTATATATGATAATATAATTTTTATTAAAAAATATATCTTAGGTAGATTTTTATCGGAAGGGGGATTTAGTGAAAAATTAGATATTTCACTAAATAACGCATTATGAAAAATGTAGGCGTATTTGATATTTTGGGTCCTATAATGATAGGACCATCTAGTTCTCATACAGCTGGAGCTGCAAGACTTGGAAAAATTGCAAGAACAATAGCTGGTAATGAAATTGTAGAAGTGATATTTTTATTGCATGGTTCTTTTGCGAAGACATATAAAGGACATGGAACAGATAGAGCATTAGTTGCAGGAATTTTAGGTATGGAACCAAGTGATGAAAGGCTTAGAGATTCACTTGATATAGCTAAAGAAAAGGGATTAGAATTTGAGTTTAAAGAAGCGGACTTAGGAGATGTACATCCTAACACCGTTAAATTTCTTATGAAAACCAAGAAGGGTACATATTGTGAGGTCAAGGGATCTTCTATTGGGGGAGGAAATATACAAATTTCTGAAGTTAATAATAATAGTGTAGATTTTACAGGAATGTATGAAACTTTAATAATTACTCATATAGATGTTCCAGGAGTAATACATAGTGTAACAAGTGTTCTTTCAGGAAAAAATCTTAATGTAGCTTTTATGAAAGTATTTAGAAATAGTAAGGGAAAAGAAGCAGGTATGATTTTTGAAATGGATAATAAAGTAAGTAAAGATATTATAGAAGAAATAAAAGCTATAGAGTTAGTTAAAAATGTTATTTCAATAAGTCCAGCAAAGGAAGGTGAATAAGATGCTTGCTAGATCTGGAAAAGAACTTTTAGAAATATGTGAAAAAGATAATATTACTTTAAGTGAATATGCAATAATATGCGAAATCGAAGAAAAAGAAGTAACAAGAGAAGAAGTTATAGAAAAGATGAAAAAAAATCTAAATGTCATGATTTCTGCAGCTAATGAAGGTATGAAAAAGGAAGTATATTCAGTAAGTGGTTTGATAGGTGGAGATGGACATAAATTATATAATTATGCTAAGAACGGAAAGACTCTTACAGGAAGAGCAACAACAATGGCAATGGCAATGGCTCTTTCCTCATCTGAAGTTAATGCTTCTATGGGAAAGATAGTTGCATGTCCTACAGCTGGTTCATGTGGTATTTTACCAGCTGTAATATTATCAGCAGGGCAAGAACTCGGATTAGATCAAGATGAACTTTTAAAAGGGTTATTTGCAGCAGCTGCTGTAGGCATGATTATTGGAATGAATGCTACTTTATCAGGAGCAGAAGGTGGATGTCAGGCAGAGTGTGGTTCTGCTTCAGCAATGGGAACAGCAGCAGTAGTTGAGATGATGGGTGGAACACCAAAGATGAGTTTAGATGCTGCATCAATAATACTACAAAATATTTTAGGATTAGTATGTGATCCAGTAGCAGGACTTGTAGAAATTCCTTGTGCCAAAAGAAATGCTCAAGGTGCTATAACTGCTTTATGTACAGCAGATATGGTGATGGCAGGTGTAAAAGCTAAAATACCTTTTGATGATTCAGTAACAGCTATGTATAAGGTTGGAAAAAGTTTACCATCAGCTCTTAGAGAAACAGCTCTAGGTGGTATTGCAGTAACTAAAGAAGGTTTGAGACTTAAAGAACAAGTTTTTGGAAAAGAATAAAGATAAGTATGTTTTAAAATACATTAATGGGAAAATCTATATTAATAATATATTTATTACTTGACGAATAAGAATTAAAGGTATAAGCTTTAAATTGTAAAAGATAATTTAATAATTTTATAACTAGGGGAGCCAATATTTTGGCTGAGATTGGAAAGACTGATTTCCTGGACTCTTATAACCTGATTTGGTTAATACCAACGTAGGGAAGTACACTAAATAATGCGTAGTATATTTATGTAGCCCTTGGGCTACATTTTTTTTATTCCAAAATAAGTAATTAATTAAAGTTATGTTTTAAAACCATGTTGATATTGTAGTATAAAGCTCATGGACAGAGGAATTTACTTTAAGAACTCTAAAATAAAGCTTAGTCCAATTAATGCATGCTCCCAATCAAAGATTGCTGACAAGCAATTAATTGTACAAATCTTTATTAAGAGTTCTAAAAAGCAAATTCCAATGCCAATTCGCCCTTATACTAGAATATCAACATTCACTTAAAATATAGAATTAATTAAAATTTAGTGCAGTTTCATTACGTTAGGCACATGAAAGTAAAATAATAGACCAAAGATGTGCATTAAATAAAAAAATGAAAGGAGGAATAAAAAAATATTATGAATGAAAAAAACAAGACACAAAAAATTGCATTAAGTGGAATTTTGATAGCAATAGCAACCTTTTTCGGAACATTTTCAATTCCAATAGGAGTAGCAAAAATATCTCCAATTCAGCACTTTGTAAATGTAATTGGAGCAATAGTTTTAGGCCCAATTTATGCTTTAGCAAATGCATTTATTACATCATTAATAAGAAATATTTTAGGCACAGGTAGTTTATTAGCATTCCCAGGAAGTATGATAGGCGCATTTTTAGCAGGAATTCTTTATAAAAAATTTAGGGAAAAATTCGTAGCTGTAATTGGTGAAGTAATAGGAACTGGAATATTAGGTGCTTTAGTAGCTTATCCGATAGCAGCAGTGCTTTTAGGAAAAGAAGTAGCATTATTGGTATATGTTATACCATTTACTTTTAGTTGTAGTGCGGGAGCGATTATTGCTTATATGTTTTTAAAAATTCCTGTGATAGAAAAATATTTAATGACTAATGAAAATATAAAATCACAAAGTATTTAGAAAAAAAGTTGTGTTTTCAAATAGTGTTGATATATCAGTAAAAAACAAATTTTAATTACAGATGGTTATTATACTTTATAAGAACAACATTTATTAAAAAGATAGATTAGAAAGAAGAGGAGAAAAAATGTTTAGAGCACTTACAATTGCTGGATCTGATAGTTGTGGAGGAGCTGGGATTCAGGCAGACTTAAAAGCATTTTCAGCTAATGGGGTTTATGGTATGAGTGTTATAACAGCAATAACAGCTCAAAATACGATGGGTGTCTTTGGAATTCAAGATATAAGTCCAGAGATGATTGAATCACAGATTGATGTAATTTTTGAAGATATTAGAGTAGATGCTATAAAAATAGGAATGGTATCAAAAATTGAATCTATAAAAGCTATATCAAATTCATTAAGAAAGATAGAAAATTTACCAACAGTTATTTTGGATCCAGTAATGGTTTCTAAAAGTGGATTTAATTTATTATCAGAGGATGCTAAAGATACTTTAATTAAAGAATTATTTCCATTGATTACATTATTAACACCTAATTTGCCGGAAGCAGAAGAAATTTTAAGGATAAAAATAAAAGATTTAGAAGACATGAAAGAAGCAGCAAAAAAACTTAGAGAATTGGGACCTAGATGTGTACTGATTAAAGGTGGACATTTAGAAAATGAAGCAACTGATTTATTGTTTGATGGTGAGAAGTTTATTTTTTTACCACAAGAAAGAATAAATACTAATCATACTCATGGAACAGGCTGTACATTGTCATCTGCTATAGCTGCTAATTTAGCTAAAGGAATGAATATTGAAGATGCAGTTAAAGAAGGCAAAAGGTACATAACATGTGCGATAAAACATGGATTTGAACTTGGAAAAGGTGTTGGACCCACTAATCATTTTTATGAACTTTATAAAAAAGCTGGAATGTTAAAGTAAATTCCAATGCCAGTTCAGGCTTATACTACAATATTAACACTGTTTTAAAAGGTAGACTAAATTAAAGTACAGTTCAAGAATAAAAAAATCATAAAGACTGTGTATGTGGAAAACTTTTCCACAATATACTTCTTCGAATGTCTGTGAGAAAAATATGCCAAACAAATATATTTTATAAATTTTTAATATTAACGGAGGAATTTAAGATGAATTATAAAACTCAAATGGAAGCGGCAAAAAAAGGGATTATTACTAAAGAAATGAAGATAGTAGCTTCTAAGGAAAATATTTCAGAAGAAAAATTAATTAAACTTTTAGCAGAAGGAAAGGTAGTTATACCAGCTAATGTTAATCATAAATCACTTAGTCCAGAGGGAATTGGGGATGGACTTAGAACTAAGGTAAACGTAAACTTGGGTATTTCAGGAGATTCAATTGATTACTGTAGAGAAATGGAAAAGGTAAAATTAGCAATTGATTTTGGTGCAGAAGCTATAATGGATTTAAGCAATTATGGAAAGACACAAGAATTTAGAGAAAAACTTATTGAATATTCTCCAGCAATGATTGGTACAGTCCCAATGTATGATGCAGTTGGATATCTTGAAAAAGATCTTTTAGATATAAAAGCAGAAGATTTTCTTAATGTAGTTAGACAACATGCAAAACAAGGTGTAGATTTTGTAACTATTCACGCTGGAATTAATAAAAGAACAATTTCTTTATTTAAAGAAGATAAAAGAAGAATGAATATTGTATCTAGAGGAGGATCTTTATTATTTGCTTGGATGGAAATGACAGGGAACGAAAATCCATTTTATGAATACTACGATGAGTTATTAGAAATCCTTAGAGAATATGATGTTACAGTAAGTCTTGGAGATGCTATGAGACCAGGATGTCTTGATGATTCTACAGATGCAGGACAAGTCGCAGAGCTTATAGAGTTAGGTCTTTTAACAAAGAGAGCATGGGAAAAAGATGTACAAGTTATGATTGAAGGACCAGGTCATATGGCAATGAATGAAATTGCAGCTAACATGCAAATTGAAAAAAGATTATGTCATGGAGCACCTTTTTATGTACTTGGACCATTAGTTACTGATATAGCTCCAGGATATGATCATATTACATCAGCTATTGGTGGAGCTATTGCAGCAACACATGGAGCAAATTTCCTTTGTTATGTAACTCCAGCTGAACATTTAAGACTTCCAGATTTATCTGATGTTAGAGAAGGAATTATTGCATCAAAGATTGCAGCACATGCAGCAGATATAGCTAATGGACTTCCAGGGGCAAGAGATAGGGATAATAAAATGGCAGATGCTCGTCAAAAACTTGATTGGGAAGAAATGTTTAAGATTGCTATTGACGGAGAAAAAGCTAAGGAATATTTTGAAAGTGTTCCACCAGAAGATAAGCATAGTTGTTCTATGTGTGGAAAAATGTGTGCAGTAAGAACTACAAATAGAATATTAAATGGTGAAAAAGTTGAACTTTTACAAAATGAGGTTAAATAATCATGGGTAAGGAAATAGTTAAAAAAGTTTGTGAATTATTAAAAGATGTTAGAAATCAAAAACCTCTTGTCCATAATATAACAAATTATGTTACAGTTAATGATTGTGCTAACATACTGCTTGCAATGGGTGTATCACCAATTATGGCTGATGATATTAAAGAATCAGCTGATATTACTAAAATTTCAGATGCACTTGTAATAAATATAGGTACATTAAATGAAAGAACAATTGAATCTATGATTGCATCTGGTAAGAAAGCAAATGAATTAAATATTCCAGTAGTTTTTGATCCAGTAGGTTCAGGTGCATCTGAATTCAGAAATTCAACTACTAAAAGAATACTAGAAGAAGTAAGAATCGATGTTTTACGTGGTAACATGTCTGAAATTAAATTTATAAGTGGATTAGAATCTACTACTAAAGGTGTTGATGCTTCTGAAAGTGATATGAAAAGTGGAAATGAAGAAGGAATTAATGTAGCTAAAAATTTAGCCAATAAACTTAATTGTATTGTAGCAATTACAGGGGTAACAGATATAGTATCTGATGGAAAACGTACTGTTATGCTTGCAAATGGAACTAAAATGCTTGCAAATGTTACGGGAACAGGATGTATGACAAGCGCTTTAATTGGAGGAGCTTGTGGAGCAACTAATGATTATTTTATAGGAGCAATTGCAGGGATTGTTTCTATGGGAATAGCAGGAGAGATTTCTTTTGAAAAATCAGGAGAAATAGGGCTTGGAAGTTTTAGAGTTGGAATTATAGATGCTATAAGTAATATGAATTCTGACGTAATTATAAATATGGTAAAAGTTCAAGAAATATAAAAATTAATAATTAAGGCATATGAAAAAATAATAATCCTAATATAGATTCCATAAGGGTTAGTTACTTTCATATGTCTTAATAAAGTTTGGCTATGTTTTAAGTGGATGTTGATATTATAGTATAAAGCTCATGGACAGAGCTGAAATAAGAAACTTGACTCATATATATTCGTCCAGTAAGTTCGAGGGACAAAATATGAAATTTTGACTCTCACTTAAGAACTCTAAAATAAAACTTAGTCCAATTAATGCATGCTCCCAATCAAAGATTGATGACAAGCAATTAATTGTAAGATTAAAAGGAAACTCGACTCATGTACATTCGCTGAGTAAGTTCAAGTAACAAAATATAAAATTTTGACTTTCACTTAAGAGTTCTAAAAAGTAAATTCCAATGCCAGTTCGCCCTTATACTATAATATCAACACTATTTTAAAATGTAGCCTAGAATTAAAGAATAGAATAATAAATTACAAGGAGAATAAAGAGGAATGAAACCTAAAATAGATTATAGTATTTATCTTGTAACAGATAGGGACTTAATGAGTACTGATACATTAGAAGAAGCAGTAGAAGAGGCCATTAAAGGAGGATGTACTTTAGTGCAATTAAGGGAAAAGGAATGTACATCACTTGATTTTTATAATACTGCTTTAAATATAAAAAAAATAACTGATAAATATAATATACTCTTAATAATAAATGATAGATTTGATATTGCAATGGCGGTAGATGCAGCTGGAGTTCATGTAGGACAAAGTGATATACCATCAAGTGTGATAAGAAATATTATAGGAAATAATAAAATCATTGGAGTTTCAGCTAGTTCATTAGAAGAAGCACTTAAAGCAGAAAAGGATGGAGCGGATTATTTAGGGGTTGGTGCAATGTATGCAACAGGAACTAAAAAAGATGCAAATAAAACATCAATAGATGAATTGAAAAAAATAAGATCAAATGTATCAATTCCTATTGTAGTAATAGGAGGAATAAATAAAGAAAGAGTTAAAGATTTTAAGGATACTAATATTGATGGACTATCAATTATATCAGCAATTATAGCTCAGAAAGATATTAAAAAAGCTACAAGAGAATTAAAAGAATTATTTCTAGAAATAAAATAATTTAGAATTATTTAAGGAGAACCATACCATAAGTAAATGCGGTTTTTACTAAAATTATACAATTAAAATGCAATATCATACTTTGTATGGTGTTGCATTTTAATAACTAACTAAATTTTTACTTAATTGGATTGAAACGAATGTATTTAGTTAAAGATTGGTCTATGTTATTTTTTGAAGGCATAATAGCGATTATAAATGACTTTGTAAATTCTATCATAAAAGAAAGATACATAAGATTTGTAATAAATTTAGCTAATGTTATGCTGTGGGATATTTTTAACACAATACCTCCAAAAATTAGCAATGGTATTCCTGAGAAACCTAGAAGAAAAGTTAAGATAACACAATCTTTAATATGTTTAGTTCTCATTTTTTTACTTGCTATTGAAGTATCAAAGCCAACAAGTTTACATAGAAAAGTGCATACAATTATTATATAGTAATATTTCATAAATATATTTATCAAAGAATTACTTGTTGATATTTGTAATGAATCTGTGAGTGTACTATAAATAATTATAAAAATTGAATTACCATATAAAAAGATAGAGGCATAATGTCTTGTGTGCTTAAGTGTGTTATATTTTGGCTTAGATAAATCTATTGATAGGGATATACAGATGGATAATGAAACAGCAAATAGCCATATAAGGATAAATAGTTTTATATAGATATTTATTTTATCAATAGATGGTAAAAAAATATACAAATAATAAATGAATAAAAAGAAGTAGTTTACTGATATTGTTGAACTTAAATTAATAGCATCATTTTCCTTTAATCCAACAGAGTATCTGTTATTATTAAATAATTTAATAATAGAGTCTAAAACTGTTATTCCGCATATTATCATAAATGTTATAGCCAATGTATTATAGATAGGGATGAGACTAAATACCCCTGAGATAAAATCATTAATAGTTATATTTCTATATACTAATAATGCACTGCAAAGAGGCGTAATAATTGAAATTGTTGTTCCAATACAAATTTCATGAAAGGTTAATTTGTTATAATATTCTCCAACTATTATTTTATATAAAAATTGACCTATTTTTTTACCGAAAATTAGTGTGAAAATATCATAAATATCATTAACTTTAATGAATGTGTGCTTATTTTGCAATTTATACATAAGAGGAATCATAATCCTTCCAAGATATATGATTAATATTTCTAAGCTTAAAATCATTATTGGAATAGAAATTATATAATTAAAGTTACTAAATTCATTTTTATAATAGATTAAAATAAATTCAATAATAATAAGTATTATAGGAAGATAGTATTGTTTAATTGGAAAAGCTACAGTGCTTTTTTTAATATTTTCCAAAATATAATTTATACATGCAATCATAATGTGAATGACAATCATTAAAAATAAAGCTGAAAAAAATTTATTCCATATGAAGGAGATACCACCATTTTTCATTAGTATAACAGATGTAATTGATAATGCTATAAATGGAATAACTTCATATTTGATAAACCTTTTGACAATAGGTACATAATAAAATGGAACAACGCAAATTAGCCATGATATAAAATAAGTTGCTAATCCGTTATTATTTTTAAGGATAGGAGTCATAAAAAAACTTAATGCTCCAAATACGACTCCATATAATAATTTAAATTTATCAATTTGTGGCATAATAATAGTTCCTGAAAAGATTAAAATAGCCAAGGATAACCATAAACCGCTCCACATATCATAGTCTATTGTTAATAAAATTAATGCAAGAATACCAACTGATACGATAAGTAACTGTATTATAACATCCTTATTCAATTTAAACGCAACATCTGGAATAGGGATTTTATTTAATACAACACCTAATCCTCTAAAAATGATTGGGAGAAGTATTATCAATAGAGCCCAGTATTTTAGGTTTATCAATATTATTATTGGAGAAATAAAAGTAACACATATAAGACTTATAATAATTGAAAATTTTGATGTTTTTTTAATAATTTTATTTGGGTGAAATATTAATAATGCTAATATTGGAGATAATAGCATCACTAAAAAAATTAATTTATTTGAAATTAAAATCATATAAAATTCTCCTTAGTATATAATTTTCTTATTTATATAATTGATTTATTGAGTAAACTTAAATAATTTAATATTAAAGTTTTATAACTGTATTAGGTATTTAAGTTTAAATTAAGCATTAACTTTAAAGGAAATATAGGGTTTTAAGTTCAAAAGTTAATTTATACATTTGACTAAGGCAAGATAAATCAACGATATTTTAAATGAATAAATTAAGATTTAATATTAAAACCCTATAAGTTTTCCTTTAAAGTTAATTGTTAAACTTATGAATAAATTTTTAGATAATGGACAGAATTTAGAGTAACAAACTAAGATATTTTGACACTTTTTTTATATACTATTCTGTCAAGTTCTTCATTACTTAGTTTTGCTTCAGGTAACAACGATTTTTGAAGCATATATTTTCTAAAGTCTTTGAGTGTATCAGGATTTTTCTTTGAATAAATTTGAGCATAAGATTTACGGGGATGACCCTTTATTTCAGCAGTATAGATACTTTTTTTAGATGGCTTTTTAAACACTACATTTCCATGCTTATCGTAAGTTATTTTTGCTAAACTTGTTTGATTAACTTGATGATAAGTTTGCCTCTGGCTTAGAACTTTATGTTGAAGATACTGGCTAACTGAATAAAAGTAGTTAGGTCTTACAAAGGTTTTAGGAACTAAAAGTAACAGTAAGTTATTTGCTTTTAATGGATAGTCTTCTAGTGTATTCCAACAATTTAAATGAGGGTCCCAATAACAACCTAATACTTGTTTTTTATCAGTTAGTGGAATATTAAGTTTTTTGCATTGTAATTTGGTAAAATCGTAGAGTTTTTTTCTAAGAATATTGGTTAGGAGGTCAGATAGTCTGTCCTCTGCAAAGTTATCAACAAAAACGCATAAATCCATTGGATTAGCAATAATACCATCCTTAATAAGATTTTTATTGGAGACTTCTTTAAAAATATCATATAATACTTTGGAAGTTGCTCCTTTACCACTTGATTGATGTCGGGAAAGACCTAATTTGGTTTCATTAGGTTCATGACCAAAGTCTAATAATTTATATAATTCATAATCATTATTAGAAGTGCAACAGTTAAAAATAGAATCAAAGAAACTATTTATGACATATGAACATTCTTTTGAAAAAGAATCATTTGAATTTTCAATAATACAAGGGTCGATAAATAACTTTATATCGGTGTTTAAATTTATATCAATAAAGTCAATATCCTCATGTCCATTAAGATTAAGATTAAAAAAATTGCTAAAGTGCATCGAATTCCTCCTTAAATATAACATAAAATGTTAAAAAAATTTAATTTAATTTTTTATGAGAATATGATACACTATTACTGTGTATGAATAGTGTACTTACGGTTCTCATAAAGATATAATGTAGATAAGTAAGTATTTAAGCACTGATATTTGCGGTATTAGTGCTTATTTTATTTTTTAAAAATAAAATACTAATGGCTTTATATTATCACCTCCATATAAAATTTAATATCTATATATAAACTGTAGTAAACTACAGGAATTTTAAGAAGTTTGAAATGTTGTTAACCATGTTTTAAAGTTGCATATATCTGAAAAATATTCAATTGTTAATTTAGCATTTTTCAGATATAAATTATTATTGTATATAATACAAATTTTATCTAAACTTTTATCATATTTGTGATAGGGAGTATTAATTTTTTTTAGTATTTCATGATAAGTAATATTTGATTGGAATGCATAGTGCCTTAGTGACCAAGGACTATGCATATTAGATAACTCATTAGAAATATCATTTAAGTGACGAAGTGTTTTAGAATCGTCATAATAAAAAATATATATATGTCTGCAAATTATACGTTTAGGCAAGTTTCGCTTGCAAAAATTCCCTATATTATCCATGAAATTACACCTCATTAAAATTTGGAATTGCATTATATCTTCCAAGTAAATAAGATTTATCAACTTTTTTATCAAAACGCTCATTAAATTGCTCTAACGAGTATAATTCTGATTCATTATTTGCACTTTTATTTACAAACCAAATTTCATCACGTCTTAATAAATCAAAGTTAAGAAGTCGTGACTCGTGTGTAGTAACAATAAGTTGAATGTTTTTCTTACCTAAAGAATTTAAGTATGATTCAATAAACTTATATGTTAAAAGCGGATGAAGGCTTCTATCAATTTCATCTATTATATATATCCTGTTATTATTTTCCGAAAATAATATTTCTATTAATTCTAAAATTCGTCTTGTACCATCAGACTCTTCACAAATATTGAATGTTCCATGTGAACCATGTTCAAATTCAATTGTCTTTGTTAATATATTATAATTTTCATTGACCTCAAAAATGAAAAATTCTTTATCACCACGTAAAAGTAATCCTATTTCTGTAGGTGGAATAGATTCTTTTTTTGCACGGATAATTTCTTTTTCAATATTATCACGAACATCTTTTAATAATTCATCAGGAACAGAATTCGCAATGTCCTCACGTTTAGCATCTATGATTTTAAAATTTGTTATGCCTGTACCAAACTTATTAATAGTATTAAATATTTCTTCAGAATTAGCCTTAGTCATGAAATATGAGTAATTTGAAAATGGTTTATCAGGGTAGTTAATATCTAAGTCAAACTTAAACCAATTAAAAATGTTCTTGAAGACTATTAGTTCTGATTTAGTCTTATACAGTTCAGACTTATCCCTATTCATTACACTTAAAAATAGAGCAGATTCATCTGTTTTTGTATCATCAAAATATATATTAACACGTTTTAGAATGTTATCATCTTTGAAATATTTACCTATAGAGTATTCATTTTTAGTCAAATCTCTATTAAATATAAGATATGAAGAATCTTGATTTATTTCGTATAGCCATTCTTTGGTTATACTATTTTCATTAAGTAATGTTTCAAAACCATAATTATAGAACTTATTATCTACCTTAATTTCAAACTCAAAATGACTTGTTTTATTTTTATTGTCTTTATTTGCTCTATTATATTTTTGAGTGAATCCTTTAGGAAGCCCTTCTAGTATAACTTTTTGTGAAAAATCTATAGCATTTATAAAATTAGATTTACCAGAAGCATTTGCTCCATATAAGGCACTAAATCTAAGAATATTTAATTTTTTACTGGTTAATAAATGCTCACGTTTTCCTCTAGCTTTTCCAGCTAGCATACTAAATTCCTGTAGTGAACCTATTGACATAAAGTTTTCAATTTTAACTTTTATAAGCATGGGATTTTCCTCCTATATTTCTTATAAGTATATAATAAGTGAAAAAATCACTTATGTCAATAATTAATAATGGATTTTACGATAAATAATGTTTTAAATACGAAAAAATCACTTTGTATTGAAGGAGGTGAAATGATATTGAATAAGAGTAATAAAATAAATTTGAAAATATATATTATTATAATGAGGCTCTTATATATATTTAAAGTATAGATAGGAGGTTTTTATATTTCATAGGAGGTACTAAAATGATAGAAATAGCTTATTTAAGGGAAGATGGAGTTTTAAAAACTATGCCACAGGAGGTACAAGAAAAGATAAAGGAAACACTACAAATACTAGACTCAGAATACGGATATAATAGAGATAAATACAAGGATAATGGAGGTTATGTTATAGTTGTAGATAAGCAAGAGGATTTTAGACAAATAAAGAAAAAAACATATATTGATTGCAATACTGTTATAGCTGAGTATGTAGATAAGATAGTATGTAGCAATAGTGAGGTATATACTAATTCTCTAATACTTTGTAATAATGATTATGCTATATCATTAATAATTCCATTGGAGCTAACACCTGAAAATCTAAGAAATTATATTATTGATTAAAAGCCTTAATTACCAAATACAATGGTGATTAAGGCTTTTATTATTTGCAAAGACATAGGAGGTTACTATGACAAGAAAGGTAATAAAAGAAACTAATTACTGTCAGATAATTAGTCAAGGCAAAGTAATTGATGAAGATTATACCTATTGCATTGAAAAGATATTTATTAAAGCTATAAAAAGAGATGAAATTAGGTTTAGCCTTTACAAAGATACTATTAGGTCAGCAGAAAGATATATCCCACGTTCATTGGATGTAACAGAAGAACAATTATTACAGTTAATTAAAGAAGCAATAACTGAAGGAGTATTCTCAAAGGATTTTATAAAAAAATTATCTCAAATATTAAATGAAAAGTAGGAGGAGTAAAAATGTTTGAAAATAAGAGCAGTCGTTATATTACTAGAGGAGTTAATGAAACATTAAGCATTCATATGCAACTATTACTATGGAATTTAATTGATACATTAAAGGAGGATAAAAACATAGAGGTGGATTATTTACAAGTGTTTAGGTTCAAGCATATTACTAATAATGAAAAGTACAACCTTAGTATTACTCATTCACAGGAAGTACCAGAGTATAAAAAAGAGTATTTATTTAATGTAGATAATCCTATTAGTGAAAAAGTATTTGTTATTGATAGTGGGGATTACGCTACTATGTTATTGGCAGAAGAATATTAAAAGATTGGAGTGGTAGAAATGAATAAAGATTTAGTAAAGGGAATGGTATTTAAAATTGATGAAACAAAGAGAGTTGGAACAATGAGAATAGATTGGTACGATGGAAGACTTTGCAACCAATGGAATCCAACAAACCTTCTAATGGAGCTAAAAACAAGCTCAAAAATTGACCTAGAGAAACTGCAGCAGGAACTAAACTACCTCCAATTTGAGCTTCTTTCAAGCTTTGAGAGGGTAGAGGAATACTGCAATGGTACTGGCTACGACAAAGAAACTCTATTTTCAATTTCATTAGATTATGCTGATTATGCAATTAAACTTATACCAGTAAAAGATGCTTATAGCTATATTTATACTTATATAAAATAAAGAGCCTTTCACACAAAATTGATTACCTATTTAGTATTTCTAATTACCTTTTTAGCTTTCAAATAATAAAGCAATTCTTGCTTATCTTCTATGTTCCAATTATTAAAATCCTTAAGTAGTTCAATAACAGGAAGGAAGTTTATATCATTAATAGCTTCACCAAATGTATTATTTTGTGAGTCTTCAACAAAGTATGAAGTAGGTGTATCTAAAGCATTGGCAATAATTTTTAGACTATCTATTGAAGGGTTACTTCTTCCATTTTCAATATCACTTAAAAATGATACAGATATTCTTTCTTCTGGTATTGTAGCAGTTATATCAGATAGCTTTTGTAGTGAAATACCTTTAGCTTTTCTGATGGCTTTTAATTTATCTCCTAATTGCATAACATCCTCCTCAAATTTTCGTAAATAACGTATTAAATTAAGTATAAACAAACTTAGATAAAATGTAAATTAATTTGATAAAAATGGTATGAATTATACTTTTGGCGTAAAAGCGATTGTGTATTTACGTTTTTAACGTATAATGAATAACATGAGGGTGGTAATTTTGGATAAAATAGGCGAAAAAATTAAGTGTGAAAGACTTAAGAAAAGTTTAAAGCAATATGAGCTAGCAGAAAAAGCAGGAATATCTAATACCTTTCTTTCAGATATTGAAGTGGGAAGAACTACACCTTCATTGAAAACACTAAAGAAGATAGCTCAAGCATTAGAGCTTGATATTAAGATATTTTTATAAGGAATAAATTAGTTTTAAATTTGCACTTCATTATTATGTTGATAGAAAGTATACATGTAGGTTAATCAACAGAAATTGTTATAGGAGGATTAATATGAAGTTTATAATTAATGCATTAATATTATTCGGAATTATATGGTTATTAATATTCTTAGGAACTTTATTTGGATTAATAGGGCTTATGATTTTAAGAATTTTTATGATAGTTGGGATACCAGCACTTATAATATGGGTGATATATAAGTTATTTAAAAGATAATGAGATTGTATAGTAATCTATGCAATTTGAAGCATTGGATAGGATGGCAATAAAATATATAAATTAATTTATATTTTAAAATAAGATAAGAAAAGAGGTAATAATATGGCGAAAGCAACATGTCGAGTATGTAGAGGTAAAAAGATAGTAAAGTGTGAGGATTAGGGATTAACCTACGGTACATATGACCATAGTGATGTAACAATACAAGGCTCATGTCCAGCTTGTGGTGGTACTGGCAAAATACCATGTCCAGAATGTCACGGAACAGGAAAAGTAGATGACTAAACTTAAAGAAATTATAGATAACAGGAGATGAGAGTTTGGGTTTATTTAATAAGTTAAAGGAAATAGTATTAGTAGAATTAGGCGATGATGATGCTGCAAAGCTTTCAAGAAAATTTTTAGATTTTGTAAATAATGAAGCAGATAAGAGAGATAGAAATAAAAATAGTATCTTAAAATTAGCAAGAAATATGGATAATAAAAGTGATGATGAATTAAAAAGAATTTATCAAACTAGCTCTGGTGATATGAAGATAGCGGCAGGGTATCTTTTAAAACAAAGAGGATATTAAATATTAATAAAAGAAACATTTATGTCTAAAATAATTAGATATTGATGTTTCTTTTTTAATAATAATTTTGGGGGTGAAGGGGAAAAGAGGGAATAGAATTTCAAAAAAATCTGTGACAGAAAATTTGAATTGAAGAATAAAAAAATTTGTAAAACAATGCCCACCTATGCCCCTCCACCACTAAAAAAGCGAAAAATAATGTATAGGAAGAATAAAAATATGAAAGAAATAACAATATTAGTACTTGAAATAATATTACTTATACTAAAAGGCTTTGATGTAACTGATGCTACTAAAAGGACATCTGAAAAACATGGTGTAGAATTTGCAACATTGTGGGAAGTTATACCCAAGAAGTGGAAGTAATAATAATGAGATTTTGAAAGCTTATGCTAACAAAATCTCTTATTTTTTATAAATAAAATTATCTTCAAATTTTTTTGTCAAAATAATAAGGTATATTTAAAAATATCATCAAACTAAAGCTATTAGTCTATAAGTGTATATGGGTTATCCGACGTTTGTGAAAGAAGATAAAAAGCTAAATTTGGAGTAATTCTACGAAAAATTGAGTAAATAGAGAATAATTTAAAACAGAAGCTTTCAATTATAAAATAATTTTAAAGCATTTGTAATTATAGACTAAGTAATTTAGCTAGAAAATCTTTTTTGTGTATACATATAAAAATCGTGAAATATGAAAATTTTTTATTTCTTTAATGCATGATAATATACAAATACGAAATAGATAAAACCTTACAGCATATTAAAAGTTTAAAGGAGGAATAAAAATGGCACTTAAAAAACTTACAGAAGCACAAAAACTTAGAATAGCTAATATGAAGCAAGGAGAGGTAACACAAACAATGAGTACATCTAATAATTCAATAACTAATGCAAGTATTGTTTCAAGAGAGGAAGTAATCCCAAAAGTAGAAAATGTTTTGGAAGATGTAATTGAGGATACTAAATACCAATCAATGCAGAAGAATATTATTCCTCAAAATATTTTTGTAACAAATATCAGCAATAAAGAAGGACAAGCAAGAACAAACTATGATTACTCACAAGATGATGAATCAGAAGATGACTTTTTCCAAGAGGAAGAAGCAAACAATGATGATATTGATGGTATTAACTCATTACAAGATTTATTAGTAGAAATAACTACTAGAAAAGCAAAAATACCAGAAGGTGAGATTAAATTTTTAATTAAACATATTAGTTTAGAAAGATGTGTGGAATCACGCTATGGAATAGCAAATCAAGTAACAGTGCATTACCATCTCCACAAAGAAATAAATGGTGAAATCAAAGAATTTTCGTTGAAGCAGAAGTATTATGTTTCTAATTATCCTAAGTCAAGATTTGGAAAGCTTTACAAAGCTTTAACAGGTAAAGAAACTAGTAATCACATTAACCTAAGAAAGCTTTATGGTATTTCAGGCACAGCAGAAATTACATATTATACGGCTGATAATGATGATGTTTTCGAAAATGTTGATATTGAAAGCATAAGGGTAATAAGAAAACATGCATAAGCACTAGAAATACCATTAAATATTGATGGTATCACATAAATGATATCATCAATAATATCAAAGGAGGAGCTTACATGAAGATAAAGAATTTTAAGGACAATCAAGCTAGGATATATGAAGAAATCAAGGAATATATTTATCCTATTAACGTTAATATAACAGAGATTCCTGTAGAATGTGGCAACCTAGCAGAGATTCTTAAAGATAAAGGTTTAAATTACTCAGATAATTCCCAAATAATTGCTACAGCTTGTAGTGGTATAAAGGGTGGGTTAAACATATTCTGTTCAATCATGAAGCATTTTTCGGATGTTTCACAAGATAGTGCTACTTTAATATATGAACAATGCTTAGAGGACATTGCTAAAGGTACTACATATCCTGTCAATGGATATAAAGAAGAGATAAGAAAAATGGTAAAAGAAAACAGGATGGCAGAGATAGGTTTTCTAAAGAAGGAAAATGGTAAGGGTTACTATTTTAATGCCAATATATTTGTTAAATATCTAATGAAGAGAATAATTGTTGGTAGACTTAATAATGGAGAATTTTCTATATATAACACAAAAGGATTTTATGAAATTGTAGATATTAACATAGTTGGTAAGATAATTAGGTATCTTATGCATGAAGTTCAAAACAATATTTGGCAAAGTATTTACGAATCAGAAGTATTAAAAGTTTTATCACTAGAAGCAACAACGATAAAAGAGTTAAATCCTAATAGAGAGTATATAAATCTTGAGAATGGGATGCTTAATCTGTACACATTAGAGTTAATAGAGCATAATCCAAGCTTTCTATCAAGTGTACGTATTCCCATTATATATAATAAAGAAGCAAATAGTGAGCTATTTAAAAGAGTTATTAATGATATTACTATGGGTGATGAAGAGCTTGCTAAAGTAATACAAGAAGTATTTGGTTATTCCCTTACTGCTGAAACAAAGGCAGAAAAAGCCTTTATGTTTTATGGTAGTGGTTCAAATGGAAAGAGCCTTCTTGCAAAAATATTAATGACTTTAGTTGGTGAAGCAAATGTTTCTAGTATTTCATTAGAGCAATTTTCAGAACAATTTGGGTTAGAACCTATTATAGGAAAAACATTAAATATAGCAACAGAGAATGAGTTAGGAAATACTAAAATGAGTACTGAAAGTATAAAGGCGATAATAAGTGGAGACCTACTTAGTATTCGAATAAAGTATAAAGAGGCGTTAAAGTATATGCCTATTTGCAAGCTGTTATTTCTTGTAAATACACTTCCAGATACAATGGATAATACTCATGGATTTTATAGGAAGATAGAAATTATACCTTTTAGACGTAAGTTTACTGATATAGATAAAGAGGTAGATTTGTTTGAAAGATTAAAGCAAGAATTACCAGCAATACTAAACTGGGCATTGGTAGGTTTTCATAGGTTGAGAGCTAATAACTACCGATTCTCTAGGTCAAAGGCAATACAAGATACAAAAAAGGAATATGAAGAAGACCAAAATCCTGTTTTAAAATTTTGTCAAGATTGCATAACATTTAAGCAAGGTGAAAGTGTTAAAAAAAGTGAAGTTATAATGGCTTATGATAAATACATAAGAATGAATGGGATTGATGATAAAGGGTCAAAGAGTTGCCAAAAATTTTGGAAGTTTTTCAAGCTTACATTAGATAAAAATGGTCAAAAATATTCTGATAAAAAAGTTAATGGATATATGCATTTAAAAGATATGACATTAAAGAATGAATTTCTGAGTGAGTCAGATGATTTTATAATAAATTTCTAAATCCTTGGGGCAAAGGTGTTAAGGGGGTAGAGAAATTGAAAAAGTTTTTGATAGAGAAATTCAATTTCTGAGGGGAATTTTTTCTGAAATCTATTCCCCTTTACCCCCTTCGCCACTATCTATAAAGATATAAAAAATATAACTATAAATAAAAAATAATAAAATTCTAGGAGGAATAAAACATGGAAAACATATTAACAAACACTATAAATAACAAAGAGGTAATGACTGAGGAATTATTTAAGAATGCTATTGGTTCAATTATTAAGAGTAAGAGTAGAACTGCTGGAGAAGCAGGAGTAATGTCAATTGTTAAGGCTAGAACAGGTAATAGAAATACATTATCTAAAGAATTACTAGCTAAACTTAATAATCCGCAAAAAATACAAATAGCTTATACAGAAGATAGTGTTATTATTGGTGAAAAACTTCCTAGTAATGATAGCTCATTTAATGTAAAGATTAGTGGTGCTAAAGGAATGGTTTATTCAGCTGGATTAGCTAGAGAAATTAGTGAGTTGTTTGAATTAGATTTTAGCGATAGAACATCTATAACATTCAATGAAGTTGAATATGTTTTAAATGAAGAATACCCAGTAGCAGTAATAAAAATAAAATAGAGTACAATAAGTGGTAAAAGTGGTTAGAAACTTATTTAAAAACTATTAAAAATTAAGTAAATATAAATTTATATTAAAAAATTAGGTTTCGAGCTATTACAATATTAAAAAATTAAATTCTAATGGAGGAATGAGAATGTTTGAGCCAATTTTAGTTGTAAATGATAAAAAGGATACATTAGTAGAAACAATAAATGCAGATAATATTATAAAAGTTTTAATTTCAGTAAATCCAGTTTATAGCTGGCTTGAAGATAACATATGTAGTATTAGTTATAAGCTGTTAAAAGGATTTGTAACTAATATAATTCCATTAAGGAATGCAGGAAAAGAGTATTTTAAAGTAATTGTTAATAAGAGAGTTGGATTTAAAGGAGAGCTATGGAAGTTGTATAACCGTTTAGATAAAGATAATAGAGAAGGTAATCTAAAAATAAAATCATACTTTGAGCTAATGGGGTTAGGGTATGATGGAGAGTTTTTAGGTGGAAGGTGTCCAATAGATGACATCATTAAGTATTTAGATAATTAAAATAGATAAGGAGATAGACGGATGAAAGAAGAAAATACACTAGAAGAAATATTAGCTACAATAGCAGATATAATACTAGATTATATAGATAAAAACAGATGTACCAATGGAGAGATTGGAGGTAATAAAAATTAGATTCAGATATATATTATTTACTTGGTAAAAGCTTAGATAATTAAATTGATGGAGGAAGTAAAATTATGTTAAGAAGTTTAAATAACAATGTAGAAACTAAAAAGAAGGTTGCGATTTATGTAAGTCCTTATGGTAAACAAAATGACAAAGAATGTTATAGCAATGAGGAACAAGAAAGGTTAATAAGAGAGTATTGTATTAATAATAACTTGGAAGTCTATAAATGCTATTCAGATAATTTAAGTGAAACAAGCTTTCTGAATAACAAACCTTCACTAGAAGAATTATTAAATGACTCAAAAGATAAAAAGTTTGATAAGTTAGTAACTTTTAAGCTTAAATGCTTAGGTACAAAGCTGGAAAATGTGCTGAAAATAATCAGCATTACTCATAAAAACAATATAACTTTAAATTCATATTCAGAACCATTTGAAACAGATACACCATCAGGAAAAATGCAGTTTGAAATGATGAAGATGATAATAGAGTTTCAAAAAGAATTTGATAATTAAATATAAATTTATAATGGTGTTAAGAAAGTCAGTATTTCTATAACACCATTATTTTAATTAAATTAATGGAGGAGTAGCTATGGGATTTATAACTTTAACTAATGATATAACTAAGGAGCAAATAAGAAAGCGAGTAGCAATTTATTGTAGAGTTTCAACACTTGAACAGGCTGAGGAAGGATATAGTATAGATGAACAGCAAAGATTATTAATAGAATGGTGTGAAAAGAACGGATATATTGTATATAAGTGTTATTCGGATAGAGGAATTAGTGGTAAAAATATTAAAGATAGACAGGCATTAAAGGACTTACTTAGTGAGGCAGAAGAAAAGAAGTTTGATATGGTGATTTCATGGAAGATTAATCGTATAAGTAGAAGGTTAGCTGATGCATTAAAAATAGTTGATTTATTAGAGAAAAATAATATAACTTTTAAGTCTTATTCAGAACCTTTTGAAACTGATACACCAGCTGGAAAAATGCAGTTTCAAATGATGGCATTAGTTGGGGAATTTGAAAGAACTACAATAGCACAGAATGTAAAGATGGGGATGTGTGCTAAAGCTAAATCGGGAGAATGGTGTGGAGGAAGAGTTTTAGGGTATGATTTAGTACAAATAGAAGCATTGGAAGGAGCTAAAAGAAGAAAGACGAAGCTAACTATAAACAAAAATGAGGCTGAAATAGTAAAGATTATTTTTAATGAATATGCTAGTGGTAAAGGATACAAAGCTATTACAGGTCAATTAAATAAGTTGCAGTATAAAACTAAAAAAGGAAATAATTTTTCAGTAAGTTCAATAAAAGATATTATAACTAATCCTGTTTATATAGGTAAGGTAAGATATAATGTAAGACAAAATTGGTCTGAAAAGAGAAGGAGAAATATAAATGCTAATCCAATAATAGTTGATGGAGTACATGATGCTATAATAGATATAGAGCTGTGGGATAAGGTTCAAATTGTACTAGCAAGTAAGGTCGGAAAGCCATCAAGAATCTACGATGGAGAATACCCACTAACAGGAATACTAAAGTGTCCTAAGTGTGGAGCTGGAATGGTAATAATGAGGACTACAAATAAGTTAGCAGATGGAACAAAGAAAAGAATAGCCTACTATGCTTGTGGTAATTGGAAGAACAAAGGGACAGCAGTTTGTAATTCTAATACGATAAGAGTTGATAAGGCAAATGACTATGTTTTTGGCAAGATTTCAGAACTATTTTCCAATGAAAAAATGATTAAAGCTATAGTAGGCAATGTTAATAGAGAAAGAACTAAAAAAATAAATCCAGCTAAGAAAGAGCTAGAAAGTATTGATAAGGAGCTAGAAAAATTAGATAAAAAGAAGAAGAAAATATTTGAAGCTTACGAAGATGAAATAATAACTAGAGATGAGTTTTTAACGAGAAAAGAAGAGTTAAATAGTAGAGTTAAGGTTCTTGAAGAACAGAAAGCTCCACTAGTAGTTACATTATCAGATGATGTAAGCGAAGAGATACCATATGAGTTTATAAAGAGTATATTAGAGAATTTTAGTAAAGTATTAATGGAAAGTGAAAGTAGAGAACAAAAGAAGAAATTATTGCACATGATAATATCAGCGATTTCAATAAATGAGTTAAGGGAAATAGAATCAATAAAACTAAGAATAAATGATAGTTTAGTAGAATATTTAAGTAAGGAAGAAGGTGTATCTGTAAAGGGTACTCCTTCTTCTTTTATTTTAAGGAATGTTGGATTGAATGTGTTGAATTTAGATATTGCTATATAAAAATTATTGGGGTTTGTGGGATATTTAGTAAGATGATATAATTAACTAAACGTATTTATAAAGGGTGAATAATACAATTAATGGGAGGCAAAAGAGAGATGAATCAAAATAATTTTACATTATACTATCCGACTATTGAATTTAGAAATCCTATGTGGCTTTGGTGTGCAGCTATACTATGGGATAAAGTTTATCGTATTGTTCCATCGGGGTATATCCCTAAAGATTCTGATAACATAAGAGAGCTAATAGAATGTAGTGACTTCATCAAGCCAATAGACCCTAAACAATATTCTAAAACTTCAATTGAAGGATTTATGGAGTTTATGAATGATGAAAAGAAGGCGTGGGCATGTGCATTAGAAACAGCAAGATATAAGAATGATAAATATATAAATATGCATAAGGATAAAGTTGATGTAAAGTTAAGAAAAATGATTTTATCTAAAAATATAAATAGTAAAGAGTGGTTAGGGGTTAATGAAGATATTGCGTCATTATATATGTTATATTTAGCTGGAGTTATTGCAGACAAAAATAATCTTGTACTATCAACAGATAGTTCAGAAGCGTGGTGTGGAAGAAATTTCTTTCAATATGAAGGGAAAATAGATTCAGAATGTTTAGATGATGACTTAACAGCTTTAAGTGCAGTAACCATTAGTGGAATAATACCTAATAGTATTATAAATATATCACCAAAAGAGTTAATAAAGTTCAGAAATAATTCTGGTGATGAAAGAAAAAATTTTTATCAAAGTATTAGTGACTTGAATAATGCATTAAGTAGTTGTTGTGATAAGCAAATAATTGCTGATATTTTAAATGAACATATAGTGAAAATTAAGAATTCAAAAAAAGAATATAAAAAGAGAATGAGGGATATAAAAGTATCTGGTTTTTTAGGCGTGAGAACAGCTGTTATTCCTATAGCTATTCCTGTAATTGAATCAATTAAGACAATTTCTGAACCGATGAAAAACAAATTAAATTTACTAGGGGTTGGTATTGGAATTGCTGGAGCTTGTTTTGACATAAATAGGTCAATTGCGAAAGAAAAAAAGAATCATGAATGCAACTATCTTTTAGAATTACAACGTAGAGTAATAAATCCTAATTTCGGATATCAGAGGTTAGATGATAGTAACATCCATATAGGATATCATAATTTATTGAATTATGAGTTAAATCATTTTATTTATGATTAAATTAATCATCATTATTAGAATCTAGGGGGATACGATTATGGGTAGAAAGTTTTATTTAGATACAAATGCTATATATACATTAGCTAATAAACTAGAACGCTTAGCTAAGATGGATAATGTTTTCATATCTGTTTTAGGAATTCAAGAGATATTATCACGTGCTAGTGATGAAAAGTGTTTTAATAAAAGAAAAGCATTGATAACTAAAATAGTAGAAAGTAAAATGAAGTTTTATCCATATATTCCATCGGAGTGTATTGCAATGGCATTTAAACTAGATATCTCTGATTTGGAATTTGTTGAAGCGCAAAAAGAAGAATTTTATAAAAAAATAAGTTTACTGTTAAGCAGTAATAGTTATGAAAGTTACATTAAAGGTCTTGAAAATATCGGTATAGATGAAAAAGAAGTTTTATCAGATTTAAAGGACAGAAAGAAAAAAATATCAATAAAACTTAATGAGAATTTTAAAGAAATGAAAATGCAATTTAAGGAATCTGAAGGAAAAACTGTGGAAATAGATATAGATAATATTATTGTAGATGATAATTCCTTAAAGAAAAGGCAAAATAGTTACATTAAAGAGTATCTAATCCCTTTTCTTAATAATATTAAAATTGAGTATACTAATGAGGATGTAGACGAGTTATGTGATAATTATTGCGGAGAATTAACAGCATTTTTGTTAGGTCAATCAATGTATGGATTTGGTAGAAGTTATTATGGTCAGTTAGCACAAATGAATGATTACTTAGATATACAACATTTACTATACTTAAGAGGAGAAGATGATGTTATTGTAACAGATGATAAGATTTTCCAAAAATCAACTATACTTAATCAAAGAATAAGTGTTGAGGAGTTTATAAAAGAAGTAGGAATATAATAAAATTAGTTGAGTATAATAAAAACCGCACTTACTACTGATACGGAGAACCGTACCATAAGTAAGTGAGGTTTTTAGTCTTAGGGATTGAAATGACGTGCTTAAGGCTGCTTTTTAATTTTATTCTAAAGTGAAGCACTAGTCTTTGGTGGATAGGTGCTTTTTCTCTTTTCCATTAAGTTCTATATTAGTTGAAAAGTTTTGCCTACACTTGTTTTTACTAAATGAATAAGCAGAGAAAGTTACTGTGATAAATTTATTTTGAAAAACATATTGACTCTCACGTTGCGTGATAGTGTATATTGATATTAAAAGGAGATGATGATATGAATACTCTTAATAAGTATATTAAACCCTTATTAAAGATGTTTTAAATACAACAGGTTTTGATAATATCTCAGCTTACCTTTGGGGTGATGAGCTTGCACAGCTACAAGGATTTTTTCCTCAAGGAATGCCTTATTGTGCAGGTTATGCCTGTGGTTATCATATGATAAAGAATTATCTAAAAAAAACAGGGAAATCAATTGTAGAAGCTACATTAACACCAGCAAGTGATATTTTGAAGGAAATAGAGGTTTTTTGGAATGAAGAGTCAGCTTAAAACTGTAAATGAAATAGTAAAGCTAACAGGTATTACTGTTAGAGCATTACATTATTATGATGAAATAAATCTACTAAAGCCATCAGATAATACTGAGGCGGGATATCGACTTTATAGCAATGAAGATATTGAAACATTACATCAAATAATGTTTTTAAAAGAAATTGGATTTGAACTAAAACAGATAAAAGATATTATTCACAATCCTGAGTTTGATAAGACAGAAGCTTTAAAAAACATAAAGAAATATTGATTCTCAAGAAGAAACGTATTGAAAAATTAATAAAACTTGTAGATTCTAAATTAGAAGGTAAGTCAAACTTAAGCTTTTCAGAATTTGATGAATCAAGTATTATTGCTAAACAAAAAGAATATCATGAGGAAGTTGAGAGACGTTTTAAAAACACACAGGCTTATAGTGAATTTGAAGACAAACAATCTAAGCGCAACAATAAATTACCTAATATTGATAAAAAAGCAAGGGAAATTTTCGGAGAGATTGCAGAGTGCATGGAATTATCTCCAAGTTGTAAAAAAG
The DNA here is from genome assembly GCF_019431045.1 of Clostridium weizhouense. Classification (GTDB taxonomy): domain Bacteria; phylum Bacillota; class Clostridia; order Clostridiales; family Clostridiaceae; genus Clostridium; species Clostridium weizhouense. The sequence continues at coordinate 54,549 of NZ_JAHXPT010000013.1, forward strand.
TTCAGCATCTTATTTCATTGTGGCAAAATTATATTAAAGAAAATTTTTTTAATTGCACTAATGAAATCTTGCAGTGTTTAGGATTGATGTATGTAGAGGATGAACGATTTAAGACATATATCAATAGTATTTGTGATGATTTAGCTCAGTATATAAATGAGGCTATCAACTTCTATTTTAAAAGTAAGACAAGGGAATAATAATTTATTAATAAGTATAAAAATTATATTATTAGATATAATTTAAAAGAATATTTAGATTTTGGAAAATATTTTAGTATATGTAATGTGCTTTATGATGATGAAATAATTTAAGAAAAGTTCTAACTAGAAATGTATATGAGTACTGCTAAAAATCAGAATATCTATAAATGAATGTATGATTTTTGAAATGTAAAGTTAGTATAAAGTATTGACATTGATAAAAAGAAATGATACGGTAAATACATACCGAACGAAAGTATGTAAAGGAGATTGAAATGGCAAGAAATAAAAATCCAGAGATTACAATAAATCGTATATTAGATACTTCGATGGACTTATTTTTAAAAAAAGGCTATGATAATACAACTATTCAAGATATCGTAGATGAGTTAGGGGATTTAAGTAAGGGTGCAATTTATCATCATTTTAAATCAAAAGAAGAAATAATGGAAGCTGTAATACCTAGAATTTATAAAGGTTCTGACGAAGATATTTTAGAGTCAGAAAAAATTAATTATGAAAATGGGTTAGATAAGCTAAAAAAAATATTACTTAAATCTTTAAAAAATCCAGCTCAAGAAAGAATTATTAAAGCTGCACCTAATTTAATGAAAAATCCAAGAATTTTAACACAACAGATTTTTGATGTTGTAGAAAAAATAGTACCAAATGTGATAGAGCCTATTATTAGAGAAGGTATTAATGATGGTTCTATAAATACTAATAATCCAAAAGAACTTGCAGAAAGTTTTATTATATTGATGAATGTATGGATGAATCCATCTGTATTCTTTGTGAACAAAGAAGAATTTAGACAAAAATTTGAATTTTTAAAAGAGTTATTATTAGGTTTAGGTATGCCAATATTAGATGAAGAATTCTTTAAATTAATGGAACAGTATCGTAGTATAATTGAAAAGAGTAAAAAGTAACTGCCTGTATGGCAGTTTAATTTTAAAACTTTACATACCGCATGAATGTATCTAAAGATATTTATTAGGAGGAAAATATGGAAAATAAAATAAAACTTTTAAACAAAAACTTTACATTAATGGTCATAGGACAAATAATATCTCTTTTTGGGAATGCAATTTTAAGATTTGCTTTACCATTATATCTCTTAGAAAAAACAGGATCAGCTACATTGTTTGGATTAGTATCAGCTTGCTCATTTATTCCTATGATTTTACTGACTCCATTTGGTGGAATCATAGCTGATAGAGTAAATAAGAAATATGTTATGGTTGCATTAGATTTCGTTACAGCATTAGTAATGATTGGTTTTACAATTTTTATAGGAAGTACAAATTTAGTATTCTTGATAATTATAACGTTAATGATCTTATATGGAATTCAGGGAGCATATCAACCATCGGTACAAGCTAGCTTACCTTTTTTATTAGATAGAGAAGATTTATTAAAGGGAAATGCAATTATTAATCAAGTTAGTGCTTTAGCTAACTTAATTGGACCAATAATAGGTGGCCTTTTATATGGATTATATGGATTAACACAAATATTAATAGCAAGTATAATTTGTTTTATAGTAGCAATAGTTATAGAAATGATTATGAAAATACCGTATATAAAAAATGAAACTACAGATAGTGTAATTTCAATAGTAAAGGATGATATAAAAACTAGTATAAGGTTTATCGTTAAAGAAAAACCAGTGTTATTTAGAACTATTATTATAATTTCACTTTTTAATTTAGTTTTAACTTCAATGATAATAATAGGAATACCAGTAATTATTACAACTACATTGAACATGTCGAGTCAAGCTTATGGATTAACACAAGGGGTTATAGCGTTAGGTGGTTTATTTGGAGGTGTTTTAACAGGGGTATTAGTTAAAAAGTTACAGATATCTAATAGTTATATAATACTACTTTTTGATATATTAGCCTTAATTCCTATTGGATTAACTCTTATGTTTGAAGTACAAGCTACTATATCATATATTGTTATAACTGCTAGTTGTTTCTTTATTATGATTGTATCTACTATATTTAGTATTCAGATGATAGCTTTTATACAAGGTGAAACACCAAGACATTTAATAGGAAAGGTAATTTCAATTTGTTTAGCCATAGGAATGTGTGCACAACCAATAGGACAATTAATATATGGATATCTTTTTGAAGCATTAAAGAATAATATTTCATTAATAATTTTTGGATCATTTTTAGCAGGGGTAATAATTGTATTTATATCAAAAAAAGTTTTCAATAAATTAAATATAGAGGAATTAAATTAAGTTTAAAGAGAGGGATTAATAGATGCAAAAAAGATTAAGAATAATAAACTATACCATAATTAAAATATTTAATATTTTAATAGGAGTACCATTAGTGTTTGCAGTAACATTAGTAATTTTATCAATATGTTTAGTGGATTTAATACTTTTATTACTACCAGTTTTTTTTATATGTAATATATTTTTTCAATATATAGTTGTTATAGTTAGTCAAAATAATTTAGGAATACAATTTATATTTACTATTATAGGAACAGTAATGGGATATTATTTACAAAGAATATTAAAAATATATGTTCCTAAATGGTTTAAGGAAGTAGGGATGTATATAAATAAAAGTTTTACTTTTTATTATTAAAAAATTATGATTAAAACTTGAATTTGCAATTAATTATGAAGTACTTATACGTAAGAATAAAGCTGTAGATTCTTATTATCTAAATTTATAAGATGTAGAAATTGAAGAGAAAATCATAAATAATAAAGTTTAATACAAGCATATAGACTGTATGTAAAATTAGTGATAAAATGTATAAAAATAGGGGGTGTGAGAATGAAAATAAAAAGAATGCTTATGTTAATAATAATTACAATTTTTATTATGCCAACTTCGGCATTTGCAGATACTCAGAGCAAAAATATTAATGTATCTTTTAATGAAATTAATATTAAGGTTAATGGAGTTGATTTTAAAGGCGATAACATGGTATACAATGATATTATATACTTGCCAATAGGTGATCTTTCAAAACTATTAGACTTATCTGTGTATTACTATAAACCTACAAATACAATATACATGGGATGTCTACCTGCTGGAAATATTGCTGAATCTTGTAAATTATATGATGAACCTAAAGATGTAATTCAAAAAGGATTAAATAATATCGATGTAGCATTTAATAATGTTAATATTAAAGTCCATGGAGAAACGGTTAATGCTATGACTATATCATATAAAAATACAACCTTTGTTTCTTTAAAGGCAGCATGTGAAATATTGAATATTGGTGTTAAATATGATGTATCTACATTAACTGCATATGTAGGGGGACAGGCTAACTTAAATAACGTGACTTATAATAGCTATCAAAATGGTTTTTCAGATAATCAAAAAAATTTATATGCTGAACCAGCGACTGGAGATATGCAAGGATGGCAAAAAATTAGAGGACATGAATATGAGGGGATTGTTGAGATTTATTATCAATTAAATAGAAATATCCAAAGTATAAAAGTAAAAGATATAAGAAATGTTGATTTAAATAAAATTGTTGAATGGGTAGATGATAATGGTATAAAGAGATATAATTCTGTAGGAGATATATATCAAATGTTTTATCATTTTGGTTCATATTCAACAGAATGGTTTGATAAAAAATTTGGTGATTTATATACAGAGTGGCTAATAGTAGAATCTATAAATGCCGAAAAAATTGTATCAGATTATTTAGGAATGACAGGACAAAATCAAAGACAAAATAATATAACACTTACTCCAGATGCTAAATTTAAAACTATAGAGTAATAAAAAAGAAAAATGTGAGTACTAAAGATATGATAAAACATTGAAAAATATATAAAAAACAGTCAAAAGATGAAGTTAAGAATTGATAAAAAAATATATATTAATAAAAAAATTACTTACTTAATTGTAGGTAATTTTTTTATATTATCTGTGAACTTCAGTTACATTTAATCCATAATAGATATCTTCAAATCCCTTTTTATTTATTTCTTGTGATAATTGAATTATTATAAATGATAAGATAAGAATGGAAAGAATCATTATCATATGGGCTCAATTTTATTTATGAAATAAGAATGAGGTTCTATGTAGTATATAGAGTTGATAAAATATGTATAGAAAAAAGATTGGAGGAATTATTTATGACAAGAGATATTTTAAATGCATAGCAGAGGCTATTGCATTATTATAAAAATATGATGAAATAGTCTTTGCAAATCCTAAAACTTGAATGACTAGGAGGAGCAAAATGAGCTATTTTAAAAAATATCAATGGGAATTAATACCTGAAAACTTACCAAGAGTAAAAAGAAATTGTCCTAAATGTAATGAAAAAACACATTATATAAATAGTGAAAAATTTAGAGTAAATGCAAATAAAAATAATATTGATATTTGGCTAATTTATCAATGTGAAAAATGTAAATCAACTTGGAATATGACAATATATGAAAGAATAAAGCCTTGTGATATTAATAAATATGAGTATGAAAAATTTTTTTCTAATGATAAAGAGTTAGCTAGAAAATATGCTTTTAATTTAGGCATATATAATAAAAATAAAGCTGAAGTTAATTTACAAAATGTAAATTATAAATTAATTCAAAAGAAATTAGATGGATATTATATAAATGAAAATGAATTTGTTATTAAAATTGTTTGTAAGTATCCAATAGAATTGAGAGTAGATAAGCTTTTAAGTGATAAACTTAGACTTTCAAGAAGTAAAATAAAAAATATGCATAAAAAAGGAATAATATTCATTAATGATGATAAAAATTCATTAAATATAAAAGTAAGAGATGGAATGGAGATACATGTTTTAAAGGTAGTAGAGAATATAGAAATTTTAGAAGCTATTATAGTATAAGCCGTTTCATCAACTTGTATGATTAAAATTACAATCTAGCAGGTTTAGTCTAGTATAATAAATAACTTGAAATTGTTAGACATATATTGGTTATATATATATTATAATTATATATATAAGGTGCAAGTTATAGTAACTATTGCTCTTATGAAGTAAATTTTAAAGAAATTATACAATTGCAGTTAAGAAAGGGGCATAGTTTTTATGAGAAAATATGTTATTTATGCATAGCAGAGGCTATTGCATAACAGTTAATGATTGAAATATATAAGTTCCAATAAAGTTTGTTTATTAATATAAATCTTAGAATATTTATAAATGATATTAATTATCACTATAGTGAGGAACTTATATAGAAAATTTATGATATATATGCTTCTAACTAGAGATTATTAATTTTCTATAAAAATTATATAAAAGATCATAAATGTAATAACTTAATTAGAACATATATATATAATAGTCTTTGCTCAATCCTAAAATTAAAATTATATTTAGGAGGAGCATATAGTGAGCTATGCAAACGCAAGGGATATTTTCCCTAATGAAATATTAGAAATAATTCAAAACTACGTGGACGGTGAATATATTTATATACCTAGGAAAGAAGAAAATAAAATTGCATGGGGTGAACTATCCCAGAGCAAAAAGGAACTTTTGAATAGAAACACAAAGATATATGAAGATTATTTAAAAGGAATGTCAACACATAGTCTTTCAGAAATATATTATTTGTCACCTAAAACTATACAAAGGATTATTTTAGAAAAAAAGAAGATGAGATAACATAAAGTGTGCTACTTAATTTGTTTTTAGGTGGCGCATTTTTGTTTAAGAATTAAGTATGAGGTTGTCATTAAAAAGAAAAAGCTAATGTTTCCAAATTTATCACATGCGTAAGTTGAGTTAAAAGTGTATTATTAATGAATACCTATAAATAAGGAAATTTTGCTTAATTAATTTATTACCAATCAATGTAAATAAAAGATTACTATAATATATATAGTTTCTTTTATAAATAATAAATTTAGAATACTGTACATTTACAAAAGGTAGAATGTATTGTATAATCACATAAATGGTAATAATTATCATTTTATAAAATTGAGTTGATGGAGGGAGTTATGAAAAGTTTAAAAGGAACAAAAACTGCGGAAAATTTAATGAAATCATTTGCTGGAGAAAGCCAAGCTAGAACAAGATATACATATTATGCAAGTATAGCAAAAAAGCAAGGCTATGTTCAAATTTCAAATATATTTATGGAAACTGCTGAGCAGGAAAAGGAACATGCTAAAAAGTTTTATAAATTTTTAAAGCAAGATTTTAAAGATGAAGTTATTGAGATAACAGCATCATATCCAGTATCATTCCATGAGGATACACTATTAAATTTAAAAGCTGCTGCTGCTGGTGAAAATGAAGAGTGGACAGACTTATATCCAGAGTTTGCAAAAATAGCAAGAGAAGAAGGATTTGAAGTAATTGCTGTGACTTTTGAAAGAATTTCTGAAGTTGAGAAAAGACATGAGGCTAGATATTTAAAATTAGCTAAAAATATTGAAGAAAATTCAGTATTTAAAAAAGAAGAATCTGTATTATGGAAATGTTTAAATTGTGGGTATATATATGAAGGTGTAGAAGCACCTATTAGTTGTCCAGCTTGTGCACACCCTCAAGGATATTTTGAAGTATTTGTAGAAAATTATTAATATATATTATAAAAGTTATTGGATAGACATCCGTATAGGAGGTTTATCCTTTTTTCTTTAAACATTATTTCTAATTCTAAGTAGTTACGAAGTAAATTATACGGTTGTTTATGAATCGAATATAATAAATATATTATATATAGTCTTGTATAAATTATGGCCAATAACGAAAGTAATTGGCCATGTAAAATCTTTTGAAATTTTCTACTATCTACTTAACAGGAAGTAGCTTACTTTTAATGTTTACTACTTTTCTTTATTAAGTTATATAAATTAAATTAAATCAAATCATTTAAGCCATTAACTGTAGTTTGTTCATCCTCATTAATAGGAATAACTATGCATTTTTGACCATCAATTATTTGAGATTTTATTTGAGGGATTTTTTCAGGTTTTACTTGAAGTATAACATCATAGCTAGAAGTAACATTATTATCTTCTGAATTTGTATCTTCAGATTCTTCTAAAATCATATTATCATCATTAAGTTCTGTAGAAAGATCAGTTTCATTATCTACAGCAACCTCTTGTTTAACTTCCTCAAGCCTAGATTGTAGTATTTCTACCTGCTTTGCGAGGTGTTCTTCTTTTTTTCTTTGAGCACTTGCTTTAAGTATTTTTGAGTCAATTAAATGCTCTGCTAAAGGGAGATCTTCACCAAAATTTTCTACATAAGATTTTTCAATTTTAGTAGTAGCTTCTTCAGGGACTCCGCTTTCTGTTAAAATATTTTGTATATCTTTTTGTTTTAATATTATAGGTTCACCATCTGTATCATCATATATTTCATTATATTCATCTATCATAGTATTTAGATTTTCTTGTATTTCCATAAAAATTTTCTCAGCTTTTTTTTCATCATCACTAATAGAATCTTTAATAATTGTTTGGAAAGCTTCTTTTTGTATAGTAGCAGTCTGTTTTGAAGAACAACCTAAAGCATTTTCCATTAATTCAGGATGTGGGTCCTTTGCATTTTTAGTGTAATACATCACAGAGTTAACATCTGAACTACGATCAATAAAAGCAGGAAATACAAAGCCAAGGGTTGGAGCATTCACTACCCAATCTCTAATACGTGCTTTTATTTTCTTTTCTTCTTCAAAGTATCTAAGTCCAGGTTCTGAAAGTGAAACAGGGCATAGAGCACATAAAATATACTCATATACTTCTTCAGATTCATCTATTTTAGCATTATCCTTAGTCTTAGTGATAACATCATAGGCATCATGAAAGACTAGTATTAAAAAATTACCAGTATAATCATAAGCATCTATAATAGAGTTATAAAAATCTTCAAGTAGTACATCATCTTTCAATTGACTTTTTTTTAGTTGCATAAGAGAAAGTTGTTTCTCATTTTCAAGATTTTCATTAAGTGGAAAGTTAAGCTCTAAAATATTATTACCAATAGTTCCAGATAGGACTTTTTTAGCAATTTCTAAATACTTAAAGTATTCGTCCTCATCTAAATTTAAAAAGGTTTCTCTAAAATTTAAAAGGATATTTTTTTCACCATTAACATAGCAACCACACATTTTAGTGAAGGTGCAATGGTCCTTCTTTAAACGCTTTTTTAACTCAAGTAAATCTTTTTTCTTCATATATAAACCTCTCAATCTAATATCTCTATTTGTAGGTATTACTTAACATACTATTATTAAGTATAGTATGTTTTTTATATTAATTAAAGATTTTATTAAGTAAATTTATTTACTCACAATAAGAAAAAAATATAATATATGTAAAATTATGATATAATTTATTAAATAAAAAAGAATATTTATGAAATCACTTGGAGGTAAAAGAATGATTATAAGAAAAGCGAATATAGAAGATTGGGAAAAATATCTTCAAATGTTAAAACAATTAGATACTGAAACAAAAAATATGATGTTTGAGCCAGGTGAAAGAAGAACAAATGTTGAACAAATTAAAGGAAGAATTGCTACTATGAATGGAGAAAATGGCATTATATTTTTAATAGAAGATGAAAACAAAATAGGTGGTTTTTTAGCAGCACAAAGAGGAATTCCAAATAGAATACGTCATAGTGCATATATAGTTATTGGTATGCTTAAGGAATATAGAGGAAAGAAATTTGGAACAAAATTATTTGAAGAAGTTGAAAAGTGGGCTTTAGAAAATCATATTACAAGATTAGAGTTAACAGTTGTAAAAAATAATAAAGCTGCTATTAAGCTATATGAAAAAAGTGGATTTAAAATTGAGGGATTAAAAGAAAAATCAATGATTATTGATGGAAATTATGTAGATGAGTATTATATGGGTAAGATTATATAATAATGAGAATTAATTATATTACCTAATAAACTTGATCAATAAATTAATCTAACAAATATATTTTATCTTTATTTTTTTTGTTTATAACAGGAAGTTTATCAATTTAAACGATTATTATAGCATTAATAAAGTTTATCTATGTATTTTAAAATTTAAAGAATTATCTAACTGTACCATAAATAAACTTTAAATATTCAAACTACTAAATTGAGTTTTGCTATATGAGCAAAAACATTACAATCTAAAAAGATTTTAATATTAGCATTTATAATGTATAATATATGTAAATAAGTTAAAAAGAGGGGAAAGAGAATGTGTATTAAAAAATATATTTTTAGTTTGTTTATCATAGTTGCAATGTTTTTTTCAATGAATCCAATTACTGCATTTGCAGATTCACCAGTAACATCTACTGATTTTTACAAAGCTTATATTGATATTGATATGGTAAAAACAGCTAAAGAAAAAGGCGTTATAGATGAAGAAATAGCTAATTACTTGTATTCAAGCAAAAATCCTATTGATGTTAAAGCAGCAGTTATTAATGCATTGGGTTGGAAATTCGAGGGTAAAAACAATGCAGAAAATTATGTTAAGCTAATGTATTCAAGTGATATAGATAAATTAGATATAGATTCATTATCTGGAGATGAAATTTTTTGCATAAGCTATATGATGGCTTTAGATGATTATTTTCATGTTGATAAGGCATTGTTATTAATGGAAAAAGCCTATGAAAAAAATAATACTAATTTTACAATTGCACTAATTCAAAGTATTTTAAAAGGACAAGCTAGTATTGAAAATGGTAATTGGGGACTGATTTGGGTTAATACAAAGAATGTTTTAAATGATAAAACACTTGTAAAAGATATGAAACAAGAAGCAATAGATAGTATAGTAGAATATATGAAATTATATAAAGAATATTAATTTCAACTAAAAAGGTAGAGTTATTAATTTAAATCTACCTTTTTTAATTACATAAAAAACGATAAATTAAAATAATTAATAGAAAGTAATTGAAAATATTAAAAATAGGTGAAAATATGACAGAGATTTTTTATGCAATGGATCATGTACTTTTATTAGCTGATTATAATGATCCTGAAAGACATAAACATTTGGCAAAACATTTATTAATTAGTTTAGGGGAAGAGATTACTTGTTTCGTTGAAGATGAACAGGCTACTTGTAAAGGAATTATAATTTCTTCTAATGTACTTCATACAATTGAAAATAATGGTAATGATATTTTAGTGTATCTATTTGATGAAACAACAGATATAGCTAAAGAAATAGAAGAAAAATATTTACAAGATAATTTTTACTACGTTTTGAACTCATCTATTGTACAGGAAATTAAGATGATTTGGCAGAAGGATATGTTAAAGAGAAAAAATGATAAAGAAATACAAAAAAATTATTATAGTATTTATCAAAAAATATTAAGGGTGTGTAATTTAGATACATCCAAACCTTATGTTACAGATGAAAGAGTTAAAAAAGTATTGCTTTTGCTTGAAGATATGGAAGAAATCACAGAAGGTATAACAGATTATTTAGCAAAAAAGGTATTCTTATCTAAGAGTAGACTTTCTCATTTATTTAAGGAGGAAACAAGGATATCATTAAGTAGTTTTTTAGTTATTATGAAAATAGCAAAGACATATGAATATATATTGTTAGGTGAAAGTATTACAGAAGCATCTATAAAAGCTGGATTTAATAGCTCTTCTCATTTTGCTACAACTAACAAAAATATGTTTGGAATATCAGCAAGTGAATTTAGAAAAGACGTTAAAGTTATAAAGATAAAATAATTAAGAGGGTTTTAAAATAAATATATTAACACTAGAAATAATATTAATATATTTAATCAAATGGATTCTTTATGGATATATAATAATTAAATTTAATGAAGTTATAGTATTTTAAACTTAGCTATTATTTGGAAGTTTTATTTTCAAATAATAAATACAATAAAGGCATAGTCAACTTAAAAGGACTATGCCTTTAAAAATATTATAGGAGATGAGAAAAATGAAAAAAGACAAGATTACTTTTAATAAAGGAATATATTCTTTAAATAAAGAGCCAAATTTTAATTTTCAGTTAAATCGTATAGTAATGTGGAATGATGGAGATTTAGAAGAGATAAAAAGAATTGCTCACAAAATTAGAAATAGCGATACTTGGAAAAAAGAGCTGATAGATATAGGAAATAAAGCTGTTAATGAAGGGAGAATAAAAGAAGCTATTGCGTATTATAGAATGAGTGAATTTTTTATGTATGATAAAGATCCAGATAAAGTGAAGTATTATAAATTAGCTGTAGAGATGTTTTATGATTATTATAAAGAATATTTTGATGATAAAACTGTAATTAATTATCAAGTACCTTATGAAAATGTAATATTACCAGTATTATATACGAAAGCTGTAGGGAAAAAGAAAGACACTATTTTACTTCATGGAGGAAATGATTCTTATATGGAAGAACTATTTTTTGTAATGCTTTATTTTGCAGAGAATGGTTTTGACGTATATCTTTTTGAAGGCCCAGGACAAGGAGGAGTAATGCGTATTCAAGGAAAGCATTTTACTTATAAATGGGAAGAACCTGTAAAAACAATTATTGAATATCTTGACATTGATGATATTACTATAATAGGAGCATCTTTAGGGGGAATGTTGGCACCTAGAGCAGCAGCTTATGAAAAAAGAATTAAGAGAGTTATAGCATGGTCTATTTTTCCTAATTTCTTTTCAGTAGTATTAAGTAGGATGCCTTATGGAGAACAAAAAATAGTAAAGTTATTAATGAAGTTTCATGTAGCACCTATAATTAATTTACTTTTTAATTTATCGGCAAAAAAAGATGCTACGGTAGATTGGGGAATTAAGCATGGTATGTATGCTTATAATGCAAAATCTCCTTATGATTATGCAGTAAAGCTAAGTGAATTCCAAATAGAGAATATTGGACATTTAATTGATCAGGATGTATTAGTCATAGGGGCAAATAAGGATCATTTTATTAATTATAAAATTTTTAAGGATGAATTAGAATGTTTAAATAATATACATTCTTTAACTTTTCGTCTTTTTACAGATAAAGAAATTGCTTCTAATCACTGTAATATGGGAAATACAAAACTTACTTTAGATACTATGATTAATTGGATAGAACAGATTAAATAATTATATTAATTTTAGAAAAATAACATTTTTAATTTATCTGAAGCTTTAATTAATAAAAACACAGAAATTAAAATCGTTAACGGTTAGTGTTGATATTAAGTTTAAGATTCAGATTTTTTTATTATTGTTTATCATGTAGAATAATTTCTTTGCTATAAGTAAATAAGTATTTATATGTAATATTCAATAAAGTTTGTTCATTAATATAAATATTAAAATCTGTATAAATGATATTGTTCACCAGTATAGTGAGGCACTTATATAGTAAATTTATGATATATATGATTTAAAGTTTATATTGTTAATTAAAGATAATTTGTGGTATTTATAAGGTGGTAGACCAGTAATCTTTTAAAAAGAATATAAAGCTATTAATTTAATAAAAACATATATTAAAAAAAAATTGAAATTATTATTCAATGTTCTGAATATATTATTAATATAATAATTCAATGATATTTAAATATATGACTAGAAGGAGGGGAAGGTTAGGTCTTAAAAAGTGGATTATTAATAAATATTTTTGGAGGGGTAGCTTTGGGATTAAAAAAGCTTGAAAAGAAAAGGTTTACAAAACTATTTATACTTAGTTTAATAGTAGTGTTTTCTTTGTCTATAACTAAGGTAACATATGCTATAACTGGAACAGGTACAAGTACAGATCCATATTCAGTATCACAAGCTATGAAAAAACAAGATAATACATTAAAAACTGTTCAGGGGTATATAATTGGACAGCCAATATCTAATACTAAGGTTTTGACAAAAAGATATACTACTGATACTGCTATTGCAATTGCAGATAATGCAGAGGAAACTAAGACTTCAAATATGATTTATGTTAAACTCCCTACAAATTATCGAGACTCTTTTGGACTAAAAACAAATCCAAGTTTAAAAGGTACACAAATTAATGTTACAGGTTATTTGACTTCATATTTTTCACATGATGGATTAAAAGATATTGAGAGCATAACAAAAGTAAATTCCACAGATGTGAATATTTCAGATGATAATACTTCAGATGATAGCATTTCTGAAGACAACACTTCAGATGAGAGAATTGATGAAGATAATAGTGGAAATAATAGTGGAGATAATGAAGAAATAACTGAAGGAAGTAGGATTGAGACAACAACTTCATATGATTCTACGTATTATGAAAATGCTATTGGAAAGACAGGAACAGCTTTAAAATCATCACTTCATGAAATAATTGATAATAATAAAAAGTTATCATACGCTGCTGTTTGGGAAGCATTGATGGATACTGATGAAGATCCTAATCATAAAAATAATGTAATACTATTATATACAGGTCGTTCACAACCAAAAGCTACAAAAGGATCAGGTGTAGATAATTGGAATAGAGAACATGTTTGGGCAAAGTCACATGGTAATTTTGGAACTAAAGCAGGACCAGGAACAGACTTACATCATTTAAGACCAGCAGATGTCTCTGTAAACAGTACAAGAGGAAATTTAGATTTTGACAATGGTGGAGTGGCACATAGTGAAGCAACTTTATGTAAATATGATAATGATTCATGGGAGCCAAGAGACAGTGTAAAAGGTGATGTAGCTAGAATGTTGTTTTATATGGATGTAAGATACGAAGGTGATAATGGAGAAATAGATTTAGAATTAAATGATAAAGTTAACAATGGATTTAATCCATACTTTGGAAAATTAAGTACGTTGCTTAAATGGAATATGCAAGATCCCGTTGATGAATTTGAAAGAAGGAGAAATGAAATAATATATAAAAAATATCAGCACAACAGAAATCCATTTATTGATCATCCAGAATGGGTAAATCAAATATGGGGTTAAAATTAAAAAATTCTAAATATATGAATTTATATAATATCAGAATTAAAAAAATTATATAGAAAAAGCCAAATAGGCAGTAAAAATTATTTTAATAATAATATTAAATATAGAAGAGCTTATTTATAATTAGTAGCTTTCAATTCAAAATTGAAGTTACTATTTTTTTGAGGTTTTTTATAAATAATACTATAGAAAAATATATGAATTTCATTGACAAATAAAATAATTAAAAATATAATTAGTTAGAAATCTAACAAATAATAGGGGTGAAATAATGAATAATGAGAAACATATTGGGAAAGAAGTAGCTATTTTTGCTAATAGAATTGGTAGAAAAATAAGCAAAGAAGCTTCACAATATGGTTTAACAGGTGTTCAAGCCAGGATTCTTGGTTTTATATATCATAAGTCTAATAAAAAAGATATATTTCAAAAAGATTTAGAAGAAGAACTTGATATTAGACGTTCATCTGTAACTAGTGTTCTTAAACTGATGGAAAAGAATGAACTTATCAAAAGAGTAAGTGTCTGTGAAGATGCAAGACTTAAAAAGATAATCCTTACAGAAAAAGGCTTAGAAATTCAAGAAAAAGTATATGATTTTATCCTTAAATTTGAAAAATCTTTAAGAGATGAGTTACGTGAGGATGAAGTAGAAACCTTAATTAATTTAATTGATAGATTATCAAGAAAGATTGCTGATTAAATGCAATTTTTTGAATAATTAGTTAGAAATCTAACAAAAGGAGGAAAGTTATGATAAAAAAAATAGCAAAGTATGTAGCAGAATTTAAAAGAGATAGTATTATTACTCCTGTATATATTGTTTTAGAAGTAATAATGGAAACAATCATTCCATTGTTAATGGCATTAATCATTGACAATGGAGTAGGAAAAGGGGATATGAAGTATGTATGTATTATTGGAACAGTGATGATAGTAACAGCATTTTTATCTCTTACTTTTGGTGTATTAGGTGGGAAATATGCAGCTAGAGCATCTTCAGGTTTTGCTAGAAATTTAAGAAGGGGAATGTATTATAATATACAAAATTATTCTTTTTCTAATATAGATAAATATTCTACAGCAGGTCTTGTAACTAGATTAACTACAGATGTAACAAATGTTCAAAATGCATTTCAAATGATAATAAGAATATTTGTAAGAGCACCACTTATGCTGATTTTTGCCATGGCAATGTCATTTTATATTAATGCAAAATTATCTCTAATATTTTTAGGTGCAATAGTTTTTCTTGGAATCTTATTATATTTTATTATGACTAAAGCACATCCATATTTTTTAGAAGTTTTTAAAAGATATGATGATTTAAATGCTAGTGTACAAGAAAATTTGACTGGTATTCGTACAGTAAAGGCTTATGTAAGAGAAGATCATGAAATAAGTAAATTTTATAAAGCATCTGAAACAATATATAAATATTTTATAAGAGCTGAAAAATTAATTATACTTAATGCTCCTGCAATGCAGTTTACAATTTATAGTTGTGTTTTACTTTTATCTTGGCTTGGAGCAAAGGCTATAGTTTCAAATTCCATGACAACTGGAGAATTAATGAGTTTGTTTGCGTATACAACTAATATATTAATCAGTCTTATGATTATTTCTATGGTATTTGTAATGGTAATTATGTCAAAGTCATCTGCTGAAAGAATTATAGAGGTTTTAGATGAAAAAAGCGATTTAACAAATGTAGAGAATCCAGTTTATGAAGTAAAAGATGGTTCTATAACATTTGAGAATGTTAATTTTAGTTATAGTAAGAATATGGACAACTTAACTTTAGAAAATATAAACTTAAAAATTAATTCTGGTGAAACTATAGGTATCATTGGGGGAACAGGAAGTGCTAAATCTACTGTTGTTCAACTTATTCCAAGATTATATGATGTTACTCAAGGAAGTGTACAAGTTGGCGGAATTGATGTTAAAAAATATGATATAGAGACTCTTAGAAATGAAGTTTCGATGGTATTACAAAAGAATGTATTATTTTCTGGAACTATAAAGGAAAATTTAAGATGGGGAAATAAGAATGCTACTGATGAAGAATTAATTAAGGCATGTAAACAAGCACAAGCAGATGAATTTATAGAAAATTTCCCTGACCAATATGATACTTTTATAGAACAAGGTGGAACAAATGTATCTGGAGGGCAAAAACAAAGACTATGTATTGCAAGAGCTTTACTTAAAAAACCTAAAATATTAATTTTAGATGATTCTACTAGTGCAGTAGATACTAAAACTGATGCTCTTATTAGAAGGGCATTTAAAGAAACAATACCAGATACTACAAAAATTATTATTGCACAACGTATTTCTTCAGTTCAAGATGCAGATAAAATTATTGTATTAAATGATGGAAAGATAGATGGATTTGGAACTCATGAAGAGTTATTAAATTCAAATGATATATATATTGAAGTTTATGAATCTCAAGTGAAAGGAGCTGATAATAATGAGTCAAAGTAACACAAGAAGAATGAATAGACGAGGTGGACATGCAAATGTTAGTAAGGATTCTTTAAAAACATTAAAGAGATTATTATCTTATGTATTTAAAGGATATAAGTTTTTATTTTTTATTGTATTATTAACTATTATCATAAGTTCCCTTGCTAATGTTGTTGGTACATTATTTTTAAGAAATTTAATTGATGATTATATAACACCGCTTTTGAATAAATCCGGAGCAGATTTTGGACCATTACTTAAAATGGTAATCACTATGGCAGTAATTTATTATGTTGGAGTTTTATCAACATACATATATAGTCGTATAATGATTATAATTTCTCAAGGATCTCTTAAAAGAATAAGGGATGATATGTTTGCGCATATGGAAACTTTACCTATTAGTTTCTTTGATACAAATTCACATGGAGATTTAATGAGTTTATATACAAATGATACAGATTCATTAAGACAAATGATTAGTCAAGGTATACCACAACTATTATCAGCAATCATAACAGTTGTTAGTATATTTATTTCTATGATTTATTTAAGTTTACCACTAACAGGGATTGAAGTTTTAATTATACTTTTAATGTTTTATGTTACTAAATTTATTGGTAAAAAAAGCGGAAAATATTTTGGTCTTCAACAAAAAGATTTAGGTGCAGTAAATGGTTATATAGAAGAAATGATGGAAGGGCAAAAGGTTGTAAAAGTGTTTTGTCATGAAGAGGAAGCAAAAGTTAATTTTGATAAATTAAATGATATGCTTTTTAATAGTGCAAATAATGCAAATAAATATGCCAATGTTTTAATGCCTGTCATGGGTAACATTGGTTATATAAATTATGTATCTGTGTCTATTTTGGGATCTATTCTTGCTATTGGATCATTTGGTGGATTCACTATAGGAGGACTTGCATCATTTTTACAATTAACAAGAAGTTTTAGTCAAACAGTAAATCAAATGGCTCAACAATTTAATTTTGTTATTATGGCTTTAGCAGGAGCTGATCGTATCTTTAAACTTTTTGATGAAAAAAAAGAAATGGATGGAGGATATGTATCCTTAGTTAATGCAAAAGAAGATGAAAAGGGAGAATTAATAGAAGCAAAAGAACGTACTGGTATTTGGGGATGGAAACATCCACATGAAGATGGAACAGTTACTTATAAAAAACTCCTTGGAGATGTAGTATTTGATGATGTTGATTTTGGTTATAATGATGAAAAAATTATATTACATAATATAAAACTTTATGCAAAGCCAGGAGAAAAAATAGCTTTTGTAGGTGCTACAGGTGCAGGAAAAACTACTATTACTAATTTAATTAACCGTTTCTATGATATTCAGGATGGGAAAATAAGATATGATGGTATAAATATTAATAAAATTAAGAAAGCTGATTTAAGAAAGTCACTTGGAATTGTACTGCAAGATGCTCATTTATTTACTGGAACAGTTGCAGATAATATTAGATATGGAAAATTAGATGCAACGAATGAAGAAGTATATGCAGCCGCAAAACTTGCAAATGCAGATCAATTTATAAAACATCTGCCAAATGCATATGAAACAGTGCTTACAGGTGATGGAGGAAATTTATCGCAAGGGCAAAGACAATTATTAACAATTGCTAGAGCGGCTATTGCTGATCCACCAGTTTTAATATTAGATGAAGCGACATCTAGTATTGATACAAGAACAGAAGTTATTGTTCAAGATGGTATGGATAAACTTATGAAAGGAAGAACAGTTTTTGTAATTGCTCATAGGCTTTCTACAATTAAGAACTCTGATGTAATTATGGTATTAGATCAGGGAAGAATTATTGAAAGAGGAAATCATGATGATTTAATTAAACAAAAAGGTAAGTACTATCAACTTTATACAGGAGCTTTTGAATTATCTTAAAGAAATTTTATAAATATTAAAATTTAACTTTACTTCAAACATATTTATTTAATATACTATTTACAATAATCAGTTGTATATATATAATAGTACTATATTTTATAAAGATTAATATTGATAGTTACGTTGAAAGAGAAGAGTATATAGTAGTTGATTTAAAGCGAGTTAGGGATAGTGTAAGCCTAGTATTTGATTCTATAGAAGGAAGCTCCCGAGTTTAAACTGAAAACTTTATTGTGTAGTAGGTTTAGGGTATTCTCCCCATATAGAGATAGTGAGTGGATTAAGTTTACTTAATCAATTTAGGTGGTAACGCGGAATTAACTTTCGTCCTAATTTTTTAGGACGAAAGTTTTTTATATTTTACTATGTTTTAAGGCAAATTCAAAAAAAATAATAGACCAGTATGCTCGTCTATTTGATCTATTATTTTATTTCATGTGCCTAAGTGAATGTTTATACTAAAATATCAACACTGTTTTAAAATATAGTAGTATATTTATATAGTTTTTAGGAGGAAAAAGAATGAGTTTAGAAAAATTAGCTAATATAATATTTCCTGATATTGATAAGACACCAGAATATTATATTCAAAAATATCCAAAAAGAAATTTAAAAGAAGGTGCAGTTGTTACTAGATATGCACCATCACCAACAGGATTTCAACATATAGGTGGAGTATTTGCAGCTTTAATAAATGAAAGATTAGCAAGTCAAAGTGAAGGGGTTTTCTATTTAAGAATAGAAGATACAGACCAAAAAAGAGAAGTTGAAGGTGCAATTGAAGATACAATAAAAACAATGCATAACTTTGGAATGGACTTTAATGAAGGTATGACAGGTGAAGAAACTTTTAAAGGAGAATATGGTCCATATAGACAAAGTCAAAGAGCAGAAATTTATAAAACTTTTGCAAAAGACTTAATTGCTAAAGGATTAGCTTATCCATGTTTCTGTACGCCAGAAGAATTATCAGAATTAAGAGAAAAACAAATAGCTCAAAAGATAACACCAGGATATTATGGCGAATATGCTAAGTATAGAAATTTAACTCCAGAAGAAGCTATAGCTAAAATAGAAGCAGGTGAAAAGTATATCTTAAGATTAAAATCACCTGGAAACATAGAGAATAGAATTGAATTTTATGATTTAATAAAAGGAGATATATCATTCCCAGAAAACAATCAAGATATTGTTTTAATAAAAGGTGATGGACTACCAACATATCATTTTGCACATGCTATAGATGATTCTTTAATGAGAACTACTCATGTTATAAGAGGAGAAGAATGGTTATCATCATTACCTATACATGTTCAATTATTTGAAGTATTAGGATTAGAAAGACCAGAATATGCTCATATTCCAACAATAATGAAAAATGATAATGGTTCAAAGAGAAAATTATCAAAGAGAAAAGATGCAGAAGCTGCTGTTTCTTATTATACAGAAGTTGGATATCCAACAGTTTCAGTTATTGAATATTTATTAAATATAATAAATTCAACATTTGAAGAATGGAGAGCTGAAAATCCTACAGTTGATTATCATGAGTTCCAAGTAGCTTTAGATAAAATGAGTAAATCAGGAGCTTTATTTGATATAGTAAAATTGCATGATGTAAGTAAAAATGTTATTTGTAAAATGAAAGCAGATGTAGTTTATGATAACTATGTGACTTGGGCAAAAGAATTTGATAAAGAGATGTATGAATTAGTTACAGCTAATGAAAAAATGTCTAAAGAAATGTTTAATATAGATAAAGAGGGTCCAAAACCAAGAAAAGACTATGCTAAGTGGGATGAAGTAAAAGAAAAAATCTTCTATTTCTTTGATGAATTATTCTATAAGGAAAAGGCTGAGCAAGTTGAATTGCCAAAGACAGTAACATTAGAATCAGCAAAAGAAGTAATAAAAGTATACATGAATAAATATAACACTAATGTTAATAGCCAAGAAGAATGGTTTGAGGATTTAAAGACAATTGGTTTAGATTTAGGATACTGTGCAAATAGAAAAGAATACAAAGCAAATTTAGATCAATATAAAGGTATGATTTCAGATGTTGCAGGTGCAGTAAGAGCAGCATTATCACATAGAAGCAACACACCAGATCTTTATACTATTATGAACATATTAGGCGAAGATAAAGTAAAAGAAAGATTTGAAAAGTTTTTAGAAATATAAACATAATAAGACGAGATTAAAAGCTCGTCTTATTATGGAATCTTAAAAAATAAGTTAAATATTTAAATTCATAATTCGATATCTTTATTTTTTAAGTATATTAGATTAAAATTAACAATAGATGTAAATACATATAAGTATATTATGTAATAACTTTCAGATGTAAAAATAAGTAATAGGAGAGATAGAATATGTCTAATGAAATTAATTCATCTAACTTCATAAGAAATATAATTGTTGAAGACTTAGAGACTGGAAAACATAAAAAAATAATAACTCGTTTCCCACCAGAACCAAATGGTTATTTACATGTAGGTCATGCTAAATCAATAGTTTTGAATTCAGGATTAGCTGAAGAGTTTAACGGAAAATTTAATTTGAGATTTGATGATACAAATCCTACTAAAGAAGACACTGAATATGTTGAATCAATAAAAGAAGATGTAAAATGGCTTGGTGGTAATTGGGATGAAATATTCTTTGCGTCAAATTATTTTGATACAATGTATGAAAAAGCTATTCTTTTAATCAAGAAGGGATTAGCATATGTTTGTGATTTAACTCCAGAAGAAATGAAAGAATATAGAGGAAGCTTAACTGAACCAGGAAAAGAAAGCCCTTATAGAGATAGAACTGTTGAAGAAAATCTTGATTTATTTGAAAGAATGAGAAAAGGTGAATTTAAAGATGGGGAAAAAGTTTTAAGAGCTAAAATAGATATGGCTTCTCCAAATATAAATTTTAGAGATCCTATAATTTATAGAATTGCTCATGCAGAACACCATAATACAAAAGATAAGTGGTGTATATATCCAATGTATGATTTTGCACATCCAATAGAAGATGCTATTGAAGGAATAACTCATTCAATATGTACTTTAGAATTTGAAGATCATAGACCTTTATATGACTGGGTTGTAAAGGAATGTGAAATGGAGTCTGTTCCTAGACAAATTGAATTTGCAAGATTAAACATGACTAATACAGTTATGAGTAAAAGAAAATTAAAGCAATTAGTTGATGAAGGAATAGTTGATGGATGGGATGACCCAAGAATGCCTACTATATCTGGATTAAGAAGAAGAGGATATACATCTGAAGCTATAAGAAACTTCTGCACAGCAATAGGTGTAGCTAAATCTAATTCATTAGTAGATTCTCAAATGTTAGAATACTTTATAAGAGAAGATTTACAATTAAAAGCACCATCAGCAATGGCTGTTATGAGACCATTAAAATTAGTTATTACAAATTATCCAGAAGGTCAAACAGAAATGTTAGAAGTAGAAAATAATGCTAAGGATGAAACTCAAGGAAAGAGACTTGTACCATTCTCAAGAGAATTATATATAGAACAAGAAGATTTTATGGAAGTTCCAGTAAAAAAATATTTCAGATTATTCCCAGGAAACGAAGTGAGATTAAAAGGTGCATATTTTGTTAAATGTACAGATGTTATAAAAAATGAAAATGATGAAGTTGTAGAGATACATTGCACTTATGATCCAGAAACAAAATCAGGTTCAGGTTTTACAGGAAGAAAGGTAAAAGGAACTATTCACTGGGTAGATGCTAAAACAGCAAAACCAGCAGAATTTAGATTATTTGAACCTTTAATATTAGATGATGAAGAAGAAAATGAAGGAAAGAATTTCTTAGAACAAATAAATCCAAACTCAATGGAAGTGTTACAAGGATTTATTGAACCAACAGCTGTAAAAAATGTTAAGGTGCAAGATAAGTTACAACTTATTAGAAATGGATTCTTTACAGTAGATTCAAAGTATACTACTGATGAAAAGTTAGTATTTAATAGAATAGTATCACTTAAGAGTTCATTTAGATTAAAATAACAAAGTAGAAAAAGAAGAAATATAAAATTAAATATATAAAAACTAATAATAAAAAATAAGCCGCCTCAAATTTGAGACGGCTCTTTTTTATTTTATACTATATTACCAGTTTATCCCGATTAGACCATTAATAAGACTAATTCCTCCTTTGTCAGGTGAATGAGCTTTTATTTGAACAGATACATTATCTTCATAGTTAGGGCATTGGTTTCCTTCCTCTGAAAATTCAGTAACATATGAATTATAAATTAGTTTTGAACTCTTACTTAATAATTCAATTACCATTTCTTGTCTTAATCTTATAATTATATCAAAGGTTGTACCATCTTCAAAAGAAATTGTACGAACTACTTCAGTTCCACCATCGCTATTTAAAGTAAGTGTATTTTTAGGAATAATCCAATCAGCTAATGACTCTATAGCGTATTGAATACCAGCTTCCCCTAACTGTATTGCTAAATTTTTTAATTGAATAACAAATGCATCATCCATAGTAATTTTTAGTTCCTCCACTAATTATAGAATTAGTAACTATTATTTATATTATTATATGATTTTATAATTAAAATGTTACTTTTTAATTATTATAAAACTACAATTTAATCTAGATTTAATGAGGTTAGAGAATTATTTTTACAATTAAATAGGTTAAAATAATATTTTTATGAATACTATTTATAATTAGTCCAGTTTTTTTATTAAATTAACTGTATTTAAATATTGAGAAATATTTCTTAATAGTAGATTATTTTATGGAACGTATAAATTTATCAATTTACTGTCTTAATATAATTTAAACTAATTACATTAATATGTAATATATGGTATAATTTTCAATGGAATAATATTTTTTATGTTTTGAATTAAAAATATAGAATTTAACAATGTGGGGGGAGAAATAGTATGGACAAGTATAAAGTTATTGAGATTAAGAAAAGTGTTTTTGAAAATAACGATAGACAAGCAGAACTACTTAGAAAAGAATTAAAAAAAGATAAAACTTTTTTATTAAATTTAATGTCATCACCAGGTTCAGGCAAAACAACAACTGTTTTAAGAACTATTGAAGCTTTGAAAGATGAAATGAAAATAGGAATTTTAGAAGCAGATATTGATTCAGATGTAGATGCTAATACTGTATCTAAAACAGGTGCTAAAGTAATACAACTTCATACAGGAGGAATGTGTCATTTAGATGCAGATATGACAAAACAAGGGTTAGATGGACTAGGAACAGAAGAGATTGATTTTGCAATCTTAGAAAATGTAGGCAATTTAGTGTGCCCAGCAGAATTCGATACTGGTGCATCAAAAAATGCTATGATTTTAAGTGTACCAGAAGGAGATGACAAACCGTTAAAATATCCATTAATGTTTTCAATTGTTGATGTATTATTAATCAATAAGATTGATGCTATGGATTATTTTGAATTTGATTTAGAAGCAGTTAAGAAGTATGCAACAAAATTAAATCCAAATATTAAAATAATCCCGATATCTGCTAAAAATGGAGAGGGAATTGATGAATGGGTTGATTGGATACGTACTGAAGTAGAAATTTGGAATAAAAAATAGTAACATAATAAAATTTAATATGGGGGCAAATGTATATGGTAAAAGAAAAAGTGCTTGATCTGGCAAATAAAATTAGTAATAAAAAACGTGGTTCAAAAACAGAAATTATGCCAGAAGATCCTGAATATAAAATTCTGGAACCCGTTATTACAGAAGAAATGGCAGAAGTAGCTCTTTGCCTTGAATTACGCAAACCGATGAGTGCTAAGGAAATCGCTCCTTTATGTAGTAAATCTGTAGAAGAAACAGAAAAGCTTTTATGGGAATTAGCAATGGCTGGGGCCGCTTTTGTTAATAAAATTGATGGGGTTGATAAATATTGGCATGAGATTTGGGTTCCAGGTCACATGGAAATGATGGTTAACAACAAGGAAAATGTTAAAAAGTATCCTCAAATCGGAAAGGCTTTTGATGATTATGGAAAATTAAGAGGCCCGAAAGCGGCAGGTAATGTTCCAGTAGGTTCTGGTCCTATGCGTGTTATCCCTATTGAACAATCTATTTCAGGTGAAACTAGAAGAGCATCTTATGAGGAAGTCTCCAAATATCTTAATGAAAATACTATTTTTTCAGTTTCTGATTGTTCTTGTCGTACAGCAAGAGAAGTTATGGGAGAAGGCTGTGGTCACTTAAAGGAAGATATGTGTATTCAACTAGGACATGCTGCTGAATATTATATTCGTACAGGTAGAGGAAGACAGATTACTCGTGAAGAAGCTTTTGAAATTATTAAAAAAGCTGAAGCAAATGGGTTGATGCATAATATACCAAATACAGATGGACCAGGAAAAACTCATGCGATTTGTAACTGTTGTGGGTGTGGGTGTTTTGCAGTGAGAATTGCTAATATGTTTGTAAATCATGATATGGTACGTTCAAATTATGTTTCACAAGTAGATACAGAGAAATGTGTTGCTTGTGGAGAATGTGTTGAAAATTGTCCTACGGGGGCATTAAAAGTAGGTCAAAAAATTTGTACCAAAACACCTATTCTAGAAAAGAAAAGAGAACTTCCTTATGATACAGAATGGGGTCCGGAGAAATGGAATATTGATTATCGTACCAACAGAAAAGTTGTTGTAGATACAGGTTCAAGTCCTTGTAAAGCAGAATGTCCTGCTCATATAGGCATTCAGGGGTATATCAAGTTGGCATCTCAAGGAAGGTATACTGAAGCACTAGAACTTATTAAACATGAAAATCCATTTCCAGCAGTATGTGGACGTATCTGTCCAAGAAAATGTGAATCAGCTTGTACTAGAGGAGATATTGATGATCCGATTGCTATTGATGATATCAAGAAATTTATTGCAGAGCAGGATTTGAATAAAGATATTCGTTATATACCTGAAAAAAGACATCAATATGGGAAAAAAATTGCTGTTATCGGTGCAGGTCCTTCAGGACTTTCTTGTGCTTTTTATTTAGCTATTGATGGTTATAAGGTAACTGTATTTGAAAAACAAAAACTACTTGGTGGAATGTTGGTACTAGGAATACCTTCTTTTAGATTGGAAAAAGACGTGGTAAATGCAGAAATTGATATTTTAAAAGAATTAGGTGTTGAGTTTAAGACTGGTATTGAAGTTGGTAAAGATGTAAGTCTTAATGATTTACGAGATCAAGGATTTAAAGCATTTTATCTTGCAATAGGTGCTCAAATGGGTAGGAAATTAGGACTTCAGGGTGAAGATGCCGATGGGGTAATTACTGGTGTAGAGTTTTTACGTAAAGTAAATTTAGGCGAAAATTTGAAAATAGAAGGAGAAACTATTGTAATTGGCGGAGGAAATGTTGCTATTGATGTTGCTAGAACTGCTACACGTATTGGTGCATTAAAAGTTCATATGTATTGCCTTGAGAGCAGAGAAGAAATGCCTGCTCTTGATGAAGAAATTGAAGAAGCATTAGAAGAAGACATTAGTATTAATAATTCATGGGGACCAAAGCGCATTATCATGGAAAATGGACATGTTATAGGTGTAGAATTTAAAAAATGTATTTCTGTTTTTGATAAAGATAAAAAATTTAATCCTAAATTTAATGAAAACGAAACTAAAACAGTAAAAGCAAATAATGTGTTAATTTCGGTAGGTCAAGCAATGGATTGGGGTGAATTATTAAAAGATTCTAAAATGGAGTTAAATCCTAATAAGACAATTAAAGCTGATCTATTTACTTTACAGACAGGAGAACCAGATGTATTTGCTGGTGGAGATGCGTTGACAGGACTTAAGTTTGCTATTGACGCAATTGCTTTAGGTAAGGAAGGGGCAATTTCAATTCATCGTTATGTTCAACCAGGACAAAGTTTAACTCTTGGACGAATTAAGAGAGAATATCGTGCTTTTGATAAATCAAATCTTGTTATTGAAGGATATGATAATATTCCAAGACAAAAAGCAAGGAATATTATCTCAAATAAATCTAAAGAAACCTTTAAAGATTTACGTGGTACATTTACAGAAGAACAAGTAAAAAAAGAAACACAGCGATGCCTTGGTTGTGGAGCAACAGTTGCAGATCAATATTTATGTTTAGGATGTGGTGTATGTACTACAAAATGTAAATATGACGCAATTAAACTTGTACGAAAGTATGACAAGCAAAATCCAGAATTTAAAGATATGAAATCTACAATTGTAAAATATGCATTAAAACGTAAGGTGAGAATTGTAATGAAAAAACCAGTAAAAGCATTAAAATCAATGTTTTATAGTGAAAAAGACAAATAATATAAATTATACAAAATAAAAGATGGGAGAACTATGTTTCTCTCGCTTTTAGGCACATGAAAGAAAATAACAAGTCCAAAATGCGATGTATATTTTGCGTCAGACAAGGAAACATAAAGATTTAATAGCGAGATATTAGAGAATTATGCTGACGCAACATGACACGAAATAGAGTAGCATATTGACTTGTTATTATTTTGAATGTTCCTTAAATTTATATAAGCGAGGTGAGGCTAATTGCATGAATTAGGAGTTGTAATTGAAGTTGTTAAAACTATCGAAAATTTCGCAAGAAAAAATTCATTAACCCAAATAGATACACTGGTGCTCCAAATTGGTGAGCTATCATCCATAATTCCAAGATATATTGAATCATGTTATCCAGCAGCTGTGGACGGTACATTATTACAGAACACAAAATTGAAAATTGAAATATTACCAGGGAATGGTATATGTAAAAAATGTAGTAAAGTTTTTAATCTTATAGAGAATGATGGTAAATGTCCATACTGCCAAAGTACAGATTTTGATATATTAGGTGGAAAAGAGTTTATGATTAAGGAGGTAGTTGCTTGTTAAACTGTTAGAAGGCCACACCATTGTTCATGCACTACATTTGGAAAAAATTCACGTTCCACAGTAACTTAGCGAATTTTTTATATTTAAGTAACATAATTAAGGAGGAGAAAATAGGGATGAATAATAAGCTGATAAAATTTATAATAACATTAACAATAGCTACATTATCTGTAAGTGCAGTAGGATGTTCTAATAATGGAAAAGATAATGTAAAAAAAACAAATGCTGAAGTTCATGAAAGTAATTTTGAAACAGTAAAATTTGTATATTCAGATGGTGCTAAAGATTATGATGTAACAGTAAAATCACCAAGACAAAAGGCAGTAACATTATCTCAATTTATGACAGAAATGCTATTAGCACTAGGTTTAGGGGATAGAATGGTGGGAACAGCTCTTTTAGATAATCCTATATTACCAGAATTTGAAGAGGCTTATAATAAAATACCAGTACTTAAAATTGGAGAAGGTCATTCTGTATCTAAAGAAGCTTTTATAGCAACCGGTGCAGATTTTGTAAGTGGATGGGATTCATCTATAAGTGAACAAACTACAGGAGCGCCTGATGAACTTATATCAAAAGATATAACCCCATTTATGGCTAAGTCTTATAGGGCAGACTCTACAGTAGAGACTGTTTATGAGGATTTTGAATTATTAGGAAAAATATTCGGAGTACAAGATAAAGCTAAAGACGTAATAACTAAAATGAAAAGTGATATAAAAGTTGTGACTGATAAAGTTGGGGATATAAAAGAAGAAGATAGAGTGAAAATGATGGTATATGATTCAGGTCAAAATGATGCAATGGTAGTTGGAGCAGGGCTTGCTAATAACTTAATAAACCTTGCAGGTGGAAAAAATGTGTTTGCTAAGAATGCAAACAAGCCTTATATACATGTTTCATGGGAAAGTATAGTAGCAGAGAATCCAGAAGTTATATTAGTAACTGACTTTATGGCAGGAGAACCAGTACAAGAAAAAATAGATTTCTTGAAAGCACATCCTGCGCTTAAAGATGTACCTGCTATAAAAAATAACAAAATATATGTTGTAGGATTAGCTGATTTATCTCCAGGTGTTAGAAATCCTAAGCTTATTGAGCAAATGTATGAATATTTTTTTGGAGAAAATAAGTAATGCAAGTAGCTTTAGAGGAGAAAAAAAGCCTTTCTAAAAAGAAAGGCTTTTTACTTTGGCTTATAGCTTTAAGCTTAATATTAGTAGTTATAATAGTTGCAGCAATAGCTGTAGGTAGTACGTATATTAAACCTGGAGAAGTATATAAAATACTACTTAGTAAATTAACAAATGGAGCAGTTTATAGTGATATTGGAAGTATAATGACACAAAATATAATATGGGAAATAAGGTTTCCTAGAGTATTACTAGGATTTATATGTGGAGCAGGACTTGCCATTTGTGGAGTCCTTATGCAATGTATCACTAAAAATCCAATAGCTGAACCTTATATATTAGGTATATCATCAGGAGCATCTTGTGGTGCTGTTTTTGTTATAGTTTTAGGTGGGGTGTCATCACTTGGGATAAATAGTGTTGGAGCAGGAGCATTTGTAGGCTCTCTTATATCAGGAATATTAGTTTTTGCTATAGGTACTCAAATGGGAAAAACAACGTCCACTACAAGATTAGTATTATCAGGTATGGCAATATCAACAATATTTTCGGCACTTACTAATTTACTTATATATTCTGCAGAAAATTCAAATCAAGCTAAAACTGCTTTGTTTTGGACTGTTGGTAGTTTAGGTGGTGCCAAATGGGAGGTTTTATTATTTCCATTTATTATATTAGTTATAGTTATGATAGGAGTATTAATAATGTCTAAATCACTAGATATATTACTTCTTGGTGATGATAGCGCAATAATACTTGGAATTAACATAAAACTTATAAAATCTACAATTTTAATACTAGCTACATTACTTACATCAGCATTAGTTTCTATAACTGGAGCGATAGGATTTATAGGACTTGTAGTGCCACATATATCTAGAACTATAGTAGGAAGTGATCATAAAAAACTTATAGTACTTTCATCATTAATAGGTGCTATATTTTTAATATTATCAGATATTGTAGCTAGAGGTCTTTTCCCACCAATAGAAATACCTATAGGAATAATAACTTCATTAGTTGGAGGGCCATTCTTCTTGTATTTGATTTCTAAGAAAAATTATTCATTTGGAGGAAAATAGTAATGTTTAAAGTGCAGGTTAGAAATTTAAGTTTTAGCATAGATAAAAAAGCAATACTAAAAGATATATCTTTTAATATTAAGAAAGGTTCATTTGTAGGAGTTATAGGTCCTAATGGTTCAGGAAAATCTACATTGCTTAAAAATATATATAGACTTTATAAACCATCAAGTGGAAGTATATTATTAGATAATAGAGAATTGGTTAAAATAAAACATAAAGATTGTGCAAAAGAGATTGGAGTTTTAGCCCAAGAAAGTAATACTCACTTTGATTTTACTGTTGAACAAATAGTAAAGATGGGACGATATCCATATAAATCTGTTTTTGAAGATTATTCTAAAGATGATTTACAGATGGTTAAGGAAATGCTAAAAAAGGTAGGCTTAGAAAATTATAGTCATAGGAATTTTTCAGAGTTATCAGGTGGAGAAAAACAAAGAACTTTAATAGCAAGGGCTTTAGTTCAAAATACTAATTTTTTAATACTAGATGAACCAACAAATCATTTAGATATAGGTTATCAGATACAACTTATGGACTTAGTTAAAAGTCTTAAGATAACTACTTTAGCAGCTATACATGATATGAATTTAGCATCTATGTATTGTGATTATTTAATTGTAATGAAAGATGGAAGGATAAA
The DNA here is from genome assembly GCF_019431045.1 of Clostridium weizhouense. Classification (GTDB taxonomy): domain Bacteria; phylum Bacillota; class Clostridia; order Clostridiales; family Clostridiaceae; genus Clostridium; species Clostridium weizhouense. The sequence goes on from NZ_JAHXPT010000013.1 coordinate 84,872, forward strand.
GAAAGTTGGAACAGTAGAAGACGTAATAAATTCTAAAATGTTAAAAGAGATATTTGGTGTAAATGCATATGTAGGAGTTAATCCTGTAAATAAAAAATTACAAGTATCATTTATGTATACACATGAACATATTAAAGGCCTTGGAACTGATCATATACATGAAGACGGATTTACAGGAGTGCATACTCATTAAAGGTTTAAAAATATTTGATCTATTATTTTATGTGCCTAAATTTACACATTATTTTGTGTAGTCAAAAATATAAGAGTATGCTAAGATATTTAAATAATAGTCGTTACAGAAAAGTCATATGCCGCACCATTATTTCTGCACTATGTTTGTGGAAAGGGTGCATGGCTAAAAAAATTAATTATTTTAGTTGGAGGTATATATGAGACTTATTAGTGTCTCTAGCCTAAAGGGAGATGAAATTTTAGGAAGACAAATTTATGATGAACTAGGTAGAGTTTTACTTAATGTTGGAGTAAAATTAAAGCCTTATTATATTGAAAAGATTAAGGAAATGGGAATTAATTCAGTATACATTGATGATGATATATCAAAAGATGTAGATATTGAGGAAAGTATTTCTGAAAAGACAAGGCAAATGAGTAAACATGCTGTTAAGGATATGGTTCAAAAATATTGCCGTGAAGGAAAAACTGATAGTACAAGTGTTATAAATTCAGTGAATTCAGTAATTGAGGATATATTATCAAATAAAAATGTTTTAATAAATGTTGCAGAAATAAGTTCAAGTGATAACAATATATATTCGCATTCTGTAAATGTTTGTGTATTGTCTACAATAATAGGAATCCATATGGGATATAGTATGTTAAAGCTTAAAGATATAGCTGCAGGTGCCCTAATGCATGATATAGGAAAGATAAAAATCATGAATGACAAAAAACTTTTAACACAATTTAAGACGAAAGAAGAATTAGATAAGTATATTAAATTAATGCATCCAAGAGTTGGTTATGATTTTTTAGGGGAACAGTATATTTGGAATGCCGCTGTCAAGGTAGTTGCTTTAATGCATCATGAAAGAAGTGATGGAAGTGGTTATCCTTTAAAAGTACAAGGAAATGAAATAAACCAAATTGCAAAGATAGTATCTATATGTGATGTTTTTGATAATTTAGTATCAGGAAGAAATATGGATAAAAGTAAAACTGTACCTGAGGTTATCGAATATCTTGTGGGTATGAGTAATATTTATTTTGATGCAGAAATAGTAAAAAAATTTACTAGCAATATAGCTGCTTTTCCAACGGGATGTGCTGTTATTTTAAGTTCAAATGAAAAGGGGTTAGTTGTAAGACAAAACAACTCAATGCCAACTAGGCCTGTGGTAAAAGTTATATATGATAAAATTGGAAATTTACTTTCAGAACCTTATGAAATTGATTTATTAAAAGAATTAACTCTTTTTATTATAAAAACCTGTGAACTTTAATTTATTGGAGGACTTTATGAGTAGTGAAGGTGATTACATAAATATTAAATATTCTAATGAATGCTTTAAATTAATTAATGAGACTTTCTGCAAATTTTTAGATTTAGATAGTATTAATTATCAAGTAGAGCTTAAAAGATCATTAGAAAAAATTGGTTTATTCTTTAATTTAGATAGAATTTATATTTATTATTTTTCTAAAGATCCTACTTTTATGAAAATAGAATGTCAATGGAATAAAGAAGGCATTTCACCTAAAAGGAAAATTGAGGAAGAAGAGGTGGTTTATGCTCTTCCATGGTTGATGCGTGAAATTAAAAACAATGATTTTGTTGCAATAAATAGTATAGAGGAATTACCAGATGAAGCACTATTCTCAATTGATGCTTTTTTAAAGGAAGGAATAAAATCTTCTCTTATAATTCCATTAAAAAGTCAAAATAAGTTAATAGGATTTATAGGATATGAAAGTTTATCAAAATCTATAATATGGGATGAAAAACAAATTAACATATTACGAGATATTTCAAAGGCTTTTTCATGTGCAAAATCAAGAATTACAAAGGAAAAATTATATGAATTAATACTTGATGGACAATCAATTTTGCTTAATAACTCTGAATCACAGATTTGGGCTTTAAGTAATGTTACTTCTTATGCAACTGTTAATGAAGCACATGCAAAGTTTTTTGGCAAAAAGAAGAGTGATTTAGAATATCAGGACTTATATGATATATTCGATATAGAAACTGCAAATAAATTTTCAGAAAATAATTGGGATTTATTTGAAAAAAATGAATTAACAGAAAAAGATCTTGAAATTAAGAATTATAAAGGTGAAAATAGATTGCTTAGAATTAAAAGTAAACCATATAAGGATGAGGCAGGTAATATTAAATATCTAGTTTGCACAGCTGAAGATATTACAGAACAGAGAAAAGCAGAAAAGGAGTTATATAAAGCAAAAGAGCAAGCAGAAACAGCTAATATAGCTAAAAGTCAGTTTCTCGCAAATATGTCTCATGAAATAAGAACACCTATAAATGGAATATTTGGATTTCTAAAGTTATTGCAATCAACTAATTTATCTTTAGAGCAAAAAGAATTTATACGAGAAGCAAAAGCAGCTTCAGAGGTATTATTACATATTATTAATGATATATTGGACTTTTCAAAGATTGAAGCTAGAAAATTGAAAATGGAAAAAATTGAGTTTAATTTAAGAAATATTATTGAAGATGCAGTTTCACTTCTTGCTCCTAAGGCTGAAGAAAAAGGGATTGAACTTTATACTATGATTAAAGCAGAAGTTCCTGAAAAAGTTATTGGTGATCCTTCAAGACTTAGTCAAATTTTAAATAATCTTATAAGTAATGCAGTAAAATTCACTCAAAAAGGTGAAATTGCTGTTACTGTTGATTTTTTAGAAGAAGATAATGGAATAGCTGTGATTAACTTTCAAGTAAAGGACACTGGAATTGGGATTCATGATGATCATATTAATACCATTTTTCAATCTTTTAGTCAGGGAGATGCTTCTACCACTAGAAAGTATGGAGGAACAGGACTTGGCCTCGCAATATCTAATGAATTGGTTAAGATGATGGGTGGTGAAATTTATGTTGAAAGCATATTAGGGGAAGGATCTACATTTAAATTTAATGTGAGATTAAAAATTGCTAATGGAGGATTAAAGCAAAAATTTGCATTTGAAAAGTTTGCAGGAATGAATATTTTAATTGCTGATGATAATACAAATAATAGAAAAATTGTTAGTTCATATCTTCAAGATATAGGATTAAAAGTATTTGAAGCAAAAGATGGTACTAGTGCAATTACTACAATTCTTACAAATGCAAATACAGAAAACAAAATAAACATTGCTATTATAAATTATAAAATGTCAGATATGACTGGTTATCAACTTGCAACTACATTAAAAACAATACCTTTTGCAAATGATATTAAACTAATACTTTTAACTTCAGTAACTCAAAAAGGAGATACTAAACTTGCAAAAGAATATGGTTTTTCATCATATTTAGGTAAACCTGTAAGAAGAGATGAGTTACTTGAGTGTATAGCTAGAGTATTGGGTTTAAAAAAAGAGAATGAAGAACCTCAAGTTGTAACAAAACATATAGTTAAAGAAGTTAAAAATGTATTAAAACCAAGAATTTTATTGGTTGAAGACAATGAAATGAATCGTAAAATTGTTATAAGCATGCTTAAAACTCATAATATGACTTGTGATATAGCTGTTGATGGTAGTGAAGCATTAAAAGCAGTAGAAAAAAAAGATTATGATGTTATTTTTATGGATTGTCAAATGCCAGTAATGGACGGATATGAATGTACATCTAAAATAAGGTTGCTTGAAGGGACGAAAAAGCATAATAAAATTATTGCAATGACTGCTAATGTTATGGAAGGTGATTATGAAAAGTGTATTAAAGCTGGAATGGATGCATATATTAGTAAGCCTATTAATTTTGATATTATGTTTAATATGATAGAAGATAATACTAAAGAAAATTGTAAAGTACTCGATTATAATAATATTATAGAAAGTAATATTAATTATTTTGTTCAAAGTACAGGACTTAAAAAAGAAGATGCAAAAGAAATTCTTGAGGAATATATAAAGTATTTACCAGATTTATTTGAGAATATTGATAAAGCTATTTATAATAGTGATTTTAATAAATTAGCGGGATTAGCTCATGAATTAAAAGGTTCTTCTGGAAATTTAAGAATAAATTCTATTTATGAATTGGCAATAAAACTGGAAGAAGCAGTTTTAAAACGTGAAATAGATGAATGTATTAGATTTTTTGGTGAAATAAAAGACTTACTTTGCTAGGAAATTAAAAAACATATATAAAGGAGTTTTTGATGTGAAAAAGATCTTAGTTGTTGATAATTCATCTTTTATGAGGATGTTTATAAAAAAGATTATTGAACAAGGTGGTTTCAATACAATATTCGAAGCAGCAGGTAGAGAAGATGCTATAGAGATATTTAATAGCGAAAGTCCAGATATTGTATTTTTAGATCTGAATATGTCTGAATCCACAATGGATGGTATTGATGTTTTAACTGAAATGATGAAAATTAATCCTAAAGCAGTTGTATTTATTATATCTGCAGTAGGATATGAAAGTGTAAAAGATCAATGTATAGAACTAGGAGCTAAAGGATATATTAGGAAACCTTTCGATACTGAGGAGTTATTAAAAACATTAGAAGAGTATAAATAAATACTATTTATACTAACAGAAAAACCCCTAGATTAATTAGATTAGTCTAGGGTTTTTATTATACATAGATTTAGAATTATTTAAGAAGAAGCGTATCATAAATCAGATGAAAGATATGAAATAATAAATCCTCTTTACGATTAAAATTAAATTATATAGTAGCCATTAAAAATGGATATTATTTTTTTTAGAATTAATAAATGTAAACTTTATAATAAAAAGTTTATTTATATGTAGACAAAATTATAAAATAGTCATAATATAAATATATAGATAAAAGTGAAAGAGGTATTGAGTAATATGAATGAAAACAATAAAGAACTATTTTGGGATGCAACGATTGAAGAGGTAAAAAGAGGGTATATTGAGTGGGATGAGAGTTATAAGTGTATTATTTGTGAAGAGGAATTTACAAAAGGAAGAATATATGAAATAGATTCTATGTTTTACGATGCAAAAAAGGCAACAGAACTTCATATAGAAAAAATTCATGGTTCATCATTAGAGTATTTATTAGGAATGAATAATACTTTTACTGGTATATCTGAAGTACAAAGAGAATTATTAGTTTTAATAGCTTCAGGGTTAACGGATAAAGAAATTGCCACAAAGTTAGGGGTTGCACATTCAACAATAAGAAATCATCGTTATAAATTACGTGAAAAAGAAAAGCAAGCAAGACTATTTCTAGCAATGATGGAGCTTATATCTAGTGGAACAAAGAAAAAGATAAATAAACTAGATACAGAGTCTATATGTGATGCACATAAAACAGCAACTACTCTAGATGACAGATATAATATTACTGATAAAGAAAGAGAAAATACTATTAAAAACTATATGGATGAAAATGGAGCTATAAAGACATATCCATCTAAGGAGAAAAAGAAGATAATAATACTAGGGGAAGTAGTTAAGAACTTTTCAAAGGGAAAGAAATATTCAGAAAAAGAAATAAATAGAGTTTTAAAAAGAATATATGAAGATTATGCTTCTATTAGAAGAGCACTAATAGAATATGGATTTATTGAACGTTCTAATGATTGCAGTAGCTATTGGATAAAAGAATAGTTCTTAAAACAAATCATATAATCTGTAATACAAACGTACTTAACAGAATATATTTATAAAAAGTTAATTAATTATAGAATATATGATTGGAGGAATGTAGAATGGATTTTAATAAATATCATTCACAACTAATTAAGGATATAAGTCATTATACAACTAGAACCAAAATAGGAACTATACTAAAAGCTGAGCAAAAAGAAATCACAGAAGATAATAAAAGAATGCAGGCTTTAGATGTTATTATTAAACTTAACAAAGATGAATTAATAAAAATAGAAGGAAAAAATAATATATATAACTTTAATGTTTCTATAGATGGAAAAGATGTTTATACAACACCTAAATGTAATCATAGAGATGAAGAATTTAGAAACTCTATAAAAGATGCAAAGGAGTATATTAATTTTATAAATTGTTTTGAAAACTTAGGTAAGATATTTAAAAAGAAGAGAAAAAAATAATTCATATGAAAACTAGTAATTATTAAATTATATTTTAATATTACTAGTTTTTTATTTTTTGATTTGAATATTATAACATAATTATGTAATATTAACATAAATAATTAAATTATAAAAAGGGGATAGCATTATGGTTTATAGACAAATACAATTATATAAATTTTTAGATTATTGTAATAAAAATAATTTGGAAAAAAAGGTATTAGATTGTGGAGCAGGAGAAGGAAATTAATGTACAAAATATTAATTGTAGAAGACGATATAACTATAGCAAGTATTTTAAAAAATCATTTATGTAAATGGGGATATGAAGCAGAAATTATTTCTGATTTTAATAATGTTATGTATGAATTTATTAAATATGATCCTGAATTAGTAATTTTAGATATTACTTTACCTTTTTATAATGGCTTTCATTGGTGTACAGAAATTAGGAAAATATCAAAGGTGCCTATAATTTTTGCATCATCTGCTAGTGATAATATGAATTTAATCATGGCTATTAATATGGGTGCTGATGATTTTATTGCAAAGCCATTTGATTTAAATGTAGTAGTAGCAAAAATACAAGCATTAATTAGAAGAACTTATTCATTTCAAGGAAAAGTAAATATATTAGAAAGTAATGGAGCAGTTCTTAATTTAGGGAATACAACTCTTACATATAATGATGACAAACTGGAATTAAGCAAAAATGAATTTAAGATATTACAAATACTTTTAGAAAATAAAAGTAAAGCTGTTTCTCGTGACGATATTATGAATTATCTTTGGAATAGTGATAGTTTTATTGATGATAATACATTAACTGTTAATGTAACTAGGCTTAGAAAAAAGTTAGAGGATATAGGACTTAAAGATTTTATTAAAACTAAAAAAGGAATTGGTTATATGGTAGGTGATTAGTATGCAAAAAGAATCTATTTTTTTTATGATATTCTCTTATTTTAAAGAAAGAATAAAGATTATTTGTACATTTTTTATATTTATTAGTATATTTTTAGTTGTATATTTATTATATCATCTTCCGTTAGAACCAGTTTTATATGCTAGTTTATTAACAATTACATTAGGGTTTCTATTTAGCTTATATGATTTTTATAGATTTTATAATAAGCATAGATTTTTAAAATATATTTTTAATACAGTAGAAGATAAATTAGAAAAGATGCCAGAAAATAATAAATTGATAGAAGAAGATTACCAAGAGATTATTAAAAAAATATATAATAGTAAGTCAGACTTAGAGTATAAGATTAATAATAATCGTAGTGAAATGATAGATTATTATACAATGTGGGTACATCAAATAAAAACACCTATTTCAGCATTACATATGATTTTACAATCTATGGATTCATGTGAAAACAAGAAACTTATGAATCAAGAAGTATTTAAGATAGAGCAATATGTTGAGATGGTACTTCATTATCTTAGATTAGAAAGTATGTCTTCTGATTTAAGATTAGAAGAATATAATTTACAAAATATTCTTCATCAAGTAGTTAAGAAACATGCTTTAATGTTTATTAATAAGAAGATTAAATTGGATTTAGAGGAAATAGATTATAGAGTGATAACTGATGAAAAGTGGCTTACATTTGTATTAGAACAGATTTTATCTAATGCATTAAAATATACTAAAGAAGGTACAATTTTTATTTATATGGATAAACAAAATAAAGATACTTTAATAATTAAGGATACTGGAATTGGAATAGAAGAAGAGGACATACCTAGGGTATTTGAAAAAGGATTTACAGGATATAATGGTAGAATGAATAAGAAGTCTACAGGTATAGGGCTATATTTATGTAAGAATATTTTAAATAATCTTTCTCATAAAATATTTATTACCTCAAAGGTAGGAAAAGGAACAATGGTAGCTATTGATTTTTTAAGAAAGAAGATTGAAATAGAGTAAGGCACAATAAAATGTGTCTAATCTTACACATATGTAAGGTTAAAAGAAGAAATGTAAGTCAAGATTAAGGCAATACATTTCTTTTTTTATTATACTTAATTTGTAATAAGGTACATTAAATAATGACTATGTTTTAAAACATTGTTGATATTTTAGTATAAAGCTCATGGACAGAGGAATTTACTTTAAGAACTCTAAAATAAAGCTTAGTCCAATTAATGCATGTTCCCAATCAAAGATTGATGACAAGCAATTAATTGTACAAATCTTCATTAAGAGTTCTAAAAAGCAAATTCCAATGCCAGTTCGCCCTTATACTAAAATATCAACATTCACTTAAAACATAAAGAAAATAATAAATAAGTATGTTCAGTTTATTATTTTATGTATCTAAAGATTTGGAGGTAATAATAAATGGCATTATTAGAAGTTAAAAATTTAAAGAAGATATATATTACAAGATTTGGTGGAAATAAGGTAGAGGCATTATCTGATATTTCATTTTCAGTGGAAGAGGGAGAATATGTTGCTATTATGGGAGAATCAGGTTCAGGTAAAACTACTTTACTTAATATATTAGCATCATTAGATAAACCAACAAGTGGTGAAGTTTTATTAGAAGGAAATAATATTGTTAATATAAATGAAAAAGAAATTTCTGCTTTTCGTAGAAATCATTTAGGATTTGTATTTCAGGATTTTAATTTACTTGATACATTTTCATTAAAGGACAATATATTTTTACCTTTGGTGTTATCAGGAAAAGAATATAAAGAGATGAATGAAAGATTAAAACCAATTGCGAGTAAATTAGGAATTAGAGATCTATTAGAAAAGTATCCATATGAAGTATCTGGAGGACAAAAGCAAAGAGCAGCAGTGGCAAGAGCACTTATAACAAATCCTAAATTAGTATTAGCAGATGAACCAACAGGAGCATTGGACTCAAAATCATCTACTGAATTATTAAATTTATTTTCAGATATAAATAAAGCAGGTCAAACAATAGTAATGGTTACTCATAGTACTAAAGCAGCTAGTCATGCTAATCGTGTGTTATTTATAAAGGATGGAAAGCTTTTTCATCAAATTTATCGTGGGTCTATGAAAAATGATGAAATGTATCAAAAGATTTCAGACAGTCTTACTGTTTTAACAACAGGAGGTGCTGAAATTGAATAATTCATTTTATTTTAAATTAGCTCTGACTAATTTGAAGAAGAATGGTAAGACTTATTTTCCTTATGTTATAGCGGCAATTTGTGCAGTAATTACATTTTATACTATGAAGTCTATGGTTTTAAATAAAGGACTAGACACAATGAGAGGTGCTGATGCATTAAAAACATTATTAGGATTTACATCGTATGTAATAGCTATATTTTCTATAATATTTCTATTTTATACTAATAGTTTTCTAATAAAGCGTAGAAAAAAAGAAATTGGGCTTTATAATATTCTTGGAATGGAAAAAAAGCATATTGCAAAAGTACTCTTTTTTGAAACATTAATAGTAGCGATTATAAGTTTAGTTTTAGGATTAATAGGTGGAATTATAATAAGCAAGTTATTGTTTTTAATATTGCTTAATTTAATAAAATTTGAAGTTACATTATCTTTTTCAATATCAATTCCAGCAATAATTTCTACAGTCAAGATTTTTATTATAACTTTTATAGCTATATTAATTAAAAATTTTATAGAAGTTAAAATCTCTAATCCTATAGAATTATTAAAAGGTGGAGAAAAGGGAGAAAGAGTACCAAAAACATCAAAATTGTTGGCTATTTCAGGAATTATTGAATTGATGGTAGGCTATGGTATAGCCCTTACAGTGGAATCTCCAATAGCTGCCATTACAGTATTTTTTATTGCTGTACTTTTAGTAATGGCTGGAACATACAGTACTTTTAGAGCTGGTAGTATAGCTTTATTAAAATTATTAAAAAAGAATAAGAAGTTCTTTTATAAGACAAATAACTTTATTTCAGTATCAGGAATGATATATAGAATGAAGCAAAATGCTATAGGACTTGCTAATATATGTATTCTTAGCACAGCAGTGCTATTAACAGTATCTACTACAGTATGTTTATATGTAGGCCAAGAGGACAGTCTTAGAAATAAATATACTCAAGATGTGAATATATCATTAGATAAATCAACAAAAGAAAATATTGATAAAATTAATATGATGATAAATCAAGAATCACAAGCTAATAATGTAAGTTTAAAAAATGAATTAACTTTTAATTCTATAGATATGATGGTAAGAGAAAATGGAGAAACATTTGAAGTTACAGAACCGAATATGTATAGTATGGGAAATATGATGTCTTTAGCATTTTTAACATTAGATGATTATAATAAATTGGAAGGACAAAAGGTTTCTCTAGATAACAATGAAGTTCTTATATTTTCTGTAGAAGATAATTTTGAAAAAAATTCTATAACTTTGGGAAATAGAAATTTTAATATTAAAGAGGAATTAAATGAGTTAAAAATATCAAAAAAGCAAGATAATCCTATGATTAAGGAATATTATATTATTGCAAAAGATGAAAGCATTCTAAAAGAAATATATAAAGACATGAATAATAAAGAATTAGAGGCTATGAGCTATAATGTTGCTTTTGATATTCAAGGAGAAAATAATAATTCTATTATGAATTTCTCTGATAATTTGAAGGCTAAGGTTAATAATGTGGCTAAATGGAATTGTCATAGTATATATACTGAAAGGGAAGATTTTTATACATTTAATGGCGGATTCTTATTTATAGGTGTTTTTTTAGGATTATTATTTACAATGGCTACAGTTTTAATAATCTATTATAAGCAAATTTCAGAAGGTTATGATGATAGTGAAAGATTTAAGATAATGCAAAAAGTTGGTATGAGTAAAAGAGAAGTTAAAAAGACTATTAGTAAACAAATATTAATGGTATTTTTCTTACCACTAGTTACAGCTGTAATTCATATTGTTTTTGCCTTCAAAGTAATGAAAAAAATGTTAGCTTTATTTGCAATAAGCAATACAAGTTTATTTTTGCAATGTACTTTAGGAACAATGATTACTTTTGCTATAGTTTATATATTAGTTTATAAATTAACAGCAAAAACCTATTATAATATTGTTCAACAAGAAGATTAAAAAATTAAATTAAAATTAATAATAGAAATAGTTAAAAAATTAGGCTATGTTTTAAGTGAATGTTGATATTGTAGTATAAAGCTCATGGACAGGATTTAAATAGGAAACTCGACTCATGTACATTCGCTGAGTAAGTTCGAGTAGCAAAATATAAAATTTTGACTCTTACTTAAGAGTTCTAAAAAGCAAATTCTAATGCCAGTTCGCCATTATACTAGAATATAAACACTGTTTTAAAACATAGCTAAAAATTAAAGTATATAAAGTATATAATGTAGAAAAGTAATATCTAGATAATTTAATATTTAGATATTACTTTTTTTATGTTGTTTATTTTGAGGATGATAGAAATTTAAAATATTATAATACTTATAATATAATATAAAATAGTAATATAGTATAATTTAGTGTTTTATACTAAAAAATAGATTTTAACAATATAATGTTAAAGTTGAATGAAATATCTATAAATGTTATAATATACTATGTATATTTATGTAAAATTCTCGATGATTATTAGCTTAGGAGGTATTATATGTCTATAGTAGAAGTTATTAAATATAATGGTGGACCAGATGTTTTTGCGTGGAAGTATCCTAGTGAAGAATTAGGAACTTGGACACAATTAATCGTTAATGAATCGCAGCAAGCTATTATTCTTAAAGGTGGAAAGGTTTTAGATGTTTTTGAAAGTGGAAGACATACATTAGATACTGGAAATATTCCATTACTTAATAAAATAGTAAATTTGCCTTTTGGTGGACGTTCACCATTTACTGCAGAGGTTTGGTATGTTAATAAAGTTTATTCATTAGATATTAAGTGGGGAACATCTTCACCTATTCAAATACAAGATCCAAAGTATGGAGTGTTTGTACCTGTTCGTTCTAATGGTATGTTTGGTATACAAATAGAAGACTCAAAGAAATTTTTAATAAAACTTGTAGGTACTTTATCAATGTTTGATAAAAGTAGTCTTGTAAAGTATTTTAGAGGATTATATGTTACAAAAGTAAAAGATGCAGTTTCTTCTTATTTGATACATAAGCAAGTAAGTGTTTTAGAAATTAATGCTTATATTGATGAAATTTCTAATTATATGATGGAGAGAATTGAACCAACATTAAGTGAATATGGAATTAAATTAGTTAATTTTTATGTAAATGATATAAGTGTTCCTGAAGATGATACAGCTGTAATTAAGTTAAAGGATGCATTGGCTAAAAGAGCTGAAATGAATATAATAGGCTACAATTATGAGCAAGAACGTTCTTTTGATACATTAGAAGGTGCGGCTAAAAATACAAATTCATCTGGCTCAAATATAATGGGTGCAGGAATGGGACTTGGAATGGGTGTTGGTTTAGGAGGAGCATTTGGAGGGGCATTTGGAAATGTTTCTAAAGAAATTAACACAAAAGCTTCTATAAATAAAAGGGAGTGTCCTAAATGCCATTCTCAGTTAGATATAAATCAGAGATTTTGTGGAGCATGCGGATATGATATAGAAACTAAAGTAGATAAAGAGAAGGCTAAAATATTATGCTGTAAATGTGGTTGTGAACTAACAATAAAAACAAAATTTTGTCCAGAGTGTGGAAAAAAATATAATCCGTGTAAAGAATGTGGAGCAGATATGCCAATAGATAGTAAAATTTGTCCATCGTGTGGACATGAACTTCCACGTAAGTGTCCTAAATGTGGTGCTATGATATCTAAAAAGGTTAAGTTTTGTTCAGAGTGTGGTGAATCTTTAGCTAATAAATGTCCAAAGTGTAATTCAATAATTGAAGGAACACCTAAATTCTGTCCAGAATGCGGAAATAATCTTTGTTAAGGAGGATGTTATGAATAATAGAATAAAAGCATTTTCTATTATTGGATTGCTTATTGAAGTTTTAACTATTTTCATATTTTTTATGCTTACAAAAGATAGAACATCTATAAGTTGGATTTGCCTAATTTTTATGTTATTAGCTGAACTTATTTTATTTGCTGGACATGCATCTATTGAATATATTGCACAAAGATCATCTCAAATTATTATTAGAGCTGGCATTGGTGTTACTTTGGTTGGATATGGGGTGATTTCTTTTCTTATTTCATTAATGTTTATTAAAGCAGAAGGAGAATATATTAAGTATTTTATAAGCTTACAAGCAACTCTTCTGATTTTTACTGCTGTTTTAATTATAGTATTTATAATTAGTGGAAATAAGATTAGACAAGATAGCAACAAAGTATTAAATGCTACTAATAAAATTAGCATTTTTATTGAAAGAATTAATTTACTTAAAGTTGATCCTAATAATAAAAATTATGAAAAATTTCTTGATAAAGTTTATGAGAGTTTAAGATATAGTGACGTTTCAGCGACAGTACCTAGTGATTCAGATTTAGAAGTTAAAATTACTAAATTAGAAGTTGCTTTATTAAGTAATGATGATCATAAGAATGATAAAGTAATAAATTTGATAGAAGAAATATTAATGTTAATTAATAAAAGAAAAAGTGAAGTGAAAAATATAAAATTAGGGGGGATTTAAAATGAATCAGGAGAGTAAATCAAGAACTACTATTGTTGTAAGTCAAATAGTAGAAAAAATACAGTTAATATTAGGTATAATAATTACATGTTTTTTTGGAATAGGTTTTTTAGGATGTATTTCTTCTGGGAATATTGATGCTGCAACTATTATTTTAGCAATTGTTTTTCTTTCTTTAGGTGTGTGGCTTATAATTTTAAGTAGAAAACGTAATAAGCTAATTAAAAATTTTAAAACTTATGTTTCTATATTATCAGTTGATCCAACAGGATCTTTAGAAAATTTAGCATCTAGTTTAGGTACATCTCAAGATATAGTAAAAAACAACTTAAAATTAATGTGTGATAAAAAATATTTTGTAAATGCATATCTAGATACTGAAAGGAATTGTATTGTTTTTCCATCAAAATCAGAGCAAATTAATTCTACAGCTCAACAATCTTCAAAAGTGTCTGAATCGAACAAAGAATATAATACAGTAAAATGTAAAAATTGTGGAGCAGACAATAAAATACCTAAAGGAATAATTGGAGAATGTGAATTTTGTGGTTCACAAATAAAATAGGGGGATAATGGACATGTCATCAAATGCTAACAATAAAAAATCTACTTCATGGGCGCTTGTAATAATAGCACTTATTATATTTTGGCCGATTGGATTATATTTATTTTATAAAAAAGTAAATAGTGATAAAACAGAAGCATTAAAAAACAGCCAAACTTTAAATGTTATTGGATATATATTTACTTTTTTAGCTATTTTTTATTTCATTATGATAGCTTCAGGAAATGCAAAAGATTTAAATGGAAATCCACAGATTCGTTTATATGTAGTAACTATTTTCTTTGCTATTGGTGGTAGTTTTATGTTAAGTACTGCAAAAAAAATGAAGCAGAATGCAGAGAAATGTAAAAAATATATTTCTGTTATAGCAAATGAAAATCAAACATCTATTGATGATATATCAAAGATATTTTCAACAAATTATGACCAAGTCTTTAAAGATTTAAATGAAATGATTAATAAAGGATATTTCCAAGGATCTCATATAGATATAAATAATGGTAAAATAATTTTACAACAGCAAAAAACCCAACAATTTAATAATAATTCTGAGAAAGATAATTCTGAGAAAGATAATTCAATAAATAAAGAGCCAAAAGTTAAGGAAATTAAGTGTAAAAATTGTGGTGCTAATAATAAATTTATATCAGGAGAAACTTGTGAATGTGAATTCTGTGGTTCTATATTAAGTGATAAGTAAATATTTTAATTTAAATAATTTAATTAAAGTCTTTAATTACAGAGTATAAAAACTAAGTAGAAAAGTAATATCTAGATAATTTAATATTTAGATATTACTTTTTTATTTGGGATATGTTTTACAATATAACCATTTAGTTAAAAGATAGAGTAAAAATAAGTGAACTTATGTTTGAGAATTATTATCTCTGGTATATACTATTAATATAAAATAAAAAACTAAGCCATAAAAATAATATTTAGATATTATTTTTAAATGTGTATAGAACAAAAGAAAGGACTAAAAAGTATGAAAACACAAATAAAAAATAAAACAATACTAACATCAGTAATAGTAGTTTTAATTGCAGTTTTATCTTTGGTAGGATATAAGAGCTTTTTCAAGAGCTTAAATAAACAAGAAGGTAATAAGCAATATACATTAATAGTTAGAGATTATGAAGATACTTATAATAAAGAATATAACTTTAACACAGATAAAGAATTATTAGGAGAAGCTCTAGATGAAAAAAATATTATAGAAAGTGATAATAGTGGAGCAAGTAGGTTTGTAACGACTGTTGATGGAATAAAAGCTGATGCTTCAAAGGAAGAATGGTGGAATTTAAAAATTAATGGAGAGAATTCTCAAACAGGTATAGATAATACATATATAAAAAATAAGGATAAAGTAGAATTTGTACTAACTAAGGGTTGGTAATTATGGATACAAATATTAAAATAAACATAAGGGAACTTATATTATTTGGTATACTTTCAGGAGTAGTTATAGTTTCTCAGATAGCTTTGAGTTTTCTTCCTAATGTTGAGCTAGTTACATTATTAATTATATTATTTTCTTTAATATATAAAAGAAAGTCATTATATATTACAGGAATTTTTGTAGTAGCAATAGGACTTATGCATGGGTTTGGGACATGGTGGATAGGATATTTAATATTATGGCCATTGTTATCAATTTTAACTGTTTTAATAAGAAGAGTTTTATTAAATAATTATTTATTATTATCAATTTATTCAGGGATTTTTGGACTGCTTTTCGGATTTTTTTATGCAATTCCTTATGCTATATTTGGAGGAATAAATGCAGGTATAGCTTATTGGGTTGCAGGAATTCCATTTGATATAATACATGGAGTTAGTAATTATTTTATAATGCTTTTATTAGGAGAAAGATTATTTAATTTAATAATTAGTTTGAATAAAAAATATAATTTAAATTAATACAAAAAAAGAGGTGGGATATAGTGGATAATAGGGAAAAGATTTTTTTTGTTTTAAAAAAATATTATGGATTTAATACTTTAAGAAGAGGACAATTTGAGATTATAAATAGTATACTTCAACAAAGAGATACTTTTTGTCTTATGCCAACAGGAGGAGGAAAATCTATTTGTTATCAAATTCCTGCAATAATTTTAGAGGGTATAACTATTGTAATATCTCCACTAATTTCACTTATGAAGGATCAAGTTGATAATTTAACTTCATTAGGTATTAAATCAACTTATATAAATAGTACTCAGAATACAGATACTATAAAAGAAATATTATTTGATGCATCAATTGGTGAATATAAGATAATATATATTTCACCTGAAAGACTTGAATCTAAAATGTTTAGAGACATGATAAAGGAACTAAAAATATCTCAAATTGCTGTTGATGAGGCACATTGTGTATCACAATGGGGACATGACTTTAGAAAAAGTTATTTATCAATCCAAGGTTTTTGTAAAGAACTAAAAGCTAGACCAATAATATCAGCATTTACTGCAACTGCAACAGAAGAGGTACGAAGAGATTCAGTTAAATTATTAGGTCTTGTAAATCCTTATATATATAAAGGAAATATCAATAGAGAAAATTTAAATTTAACTGTATTAAAGGAAATAGATAAGCTTGAAATTCTTAAAGATATAATTAGAGATAATGAGGGTGAATCAGGAATAGTTTATTGTGCTGCAAGGAGTGAAGTTGATAATTTATATTATTATTTAAAAGATATAGGTTTTAATGTAGGTAAATATCATGGTGGTTTAAAAGATGAAGAAAAAGAAAATTTTCAAGAAGATTTCTTATATGAAAGATTAGATGTGATTATTGCTACTAATGCATTTGGGATGGGAATAGATAAATCTAATATTAGATTTATTGTACATTTTACTCTTCCTCAAAATATAGAATGCTATTATCAAGAGATAGGTAGAGGGGGAAGAGATGGAGAACTTTGCAATTGTTATTTATTTTACTCAGAAGACGATATAAGTAGAGTTGAATACATAATAAATAAAAGTTCTACTTTGAGTAGAAGAGAGATTGAATTAAGAAAACTACAATCAATGATTGATTATTGTAATATAAAAAAGTGTTATAGAAACTTTATTTTAAAATATTTTGAAAATGATTTTCAAGGAAGTTACTGCAACAATTGTAGCAACTGTTTAAATGATGATGAATTAAAAGATTTTACAAGAGAAAGTCAGATGATTTTATCAACTGTTTTTAGAACAAAGGAACAGTATGGAATATCAGTACTTATAGATATTTTAAAAGGCTTTAAAGGCCCTAAAATAATAAAAAATCATTTAGATCAGATAACTACATATGGAATAATGAAAGAGTATGGAAGTGGACTTATTAAAGATTTAATTAATAGTTTATTAAATGATGGATATGTTGATTTAAAAGAGGGGACATATTCAATGTTAAAACTTAATGCACGTTCATTTAGAGTATTAAAAAGTAAGGAAAAAGTAGTTTTTAAGATTTTGGATAAGGAGTACACTATATTAAATAAGGAGTTATTTGAAGAATTGAAGATATGGAGAAAAGAAAGAGCGTATAAAGATAGAATAAAACCATACATAATTTTTTCAGATACTACATTAATAGATATTACTAATAATAAACCAAATACTTTAGAAAAATTATTAGAAATTAGAGGTGTTGGAGAGAAGAAGATAAGTGCATATGGTGAAGAAATATTAAAAATTATAAATATGTTTTAAGTAAATGTTGAGATTGTAGTATAAACAGAATTCTTAGCATGAGATAAAGCTTATCTTTAAGTGATGTTTGTTATGAAATTATAGATATTAGTTATCGATAAAGAATGATGGACAGTGGAATTTAAAATTATACTACAATATTATAAAACATAGTTCAAAAATAAAATTTAATGGAGGAAACTTTTAATGAATATATATGAAGCTTGTGTAGGTAACTATAATGAAGCCTTAAAAGCTGAAAGTCTAGGTGCTAATAGAATTGAATTATGTGACAATCTTTTAGAAGATGGCACTACTCCAAGTTATGGGACTATAAAGAGAACAATAGAAGAATTAAATATTCCAGTCATGGTTATTATTAGACCAAGAGGAGGAGGGTTTAACTATTCTTTAGAAGAAATTGAAATAATGAAAGATGATATTAGAATTTGTAAAAAACTTGGAGCATATGGAGTAGTTATAGGTGCACTTAAGAATAATGCTATAGATATAAATGTAATTAAAGAACTTGTGAAAATAGCAAAACCTATGAGTATAACATTTCATATGGCTTTTGATGAAATAGAAGACAAGTACAAAGCTATTGATGAACTGGTAAGTTTAGGTGTAGATAGAATATTGACTAAAGGCGGAAATAAGGATGCATTAAATGGAAAAGAAATGATAAAAAGTTTAGTTGAATATTCAAATGATAGAATTTCTATTATGCCAGGAAAAGGAGTAACGAAAGAAAATAGAGAATTTATATTAAATTTTACTGGAGCAAAAGAAATTCATGGTACTAAAGTAGTGTAAAATATAATTTCTAATGTATTCAGCAGATCAATTAATTACAACAGAAACATTAAAAAGTATTGTAAAAGAAATGATATATAAGTTCCAATAAAGTTTGTTCATTAATATAAATTTAAAAATATTTATAAATGTTATGACATTGCAGTATAGTGAGGAACTTATATAGAAAAATTTATGATATATATGATTCTAAGTAGATATTATTAATTAAAGATATAATTTTCTATAAAAATTATATAAAAGATTATAAATGTAATAACTTAATTTAGAACATATATATTAATGAATAAAAAATTTTTAAAATAATATGTTCCAATTATTATAAAATAGTGGCTGTATCAAAAAATATGATACAGTCACTATTTATAGTGCTTTTCTTTGCAATATATGAATATTATTTATTATTAACTTAGTTTTTTCTTATATATAGTTACCTTTCCACCTGAGTATTCAATACCATCTTCAAGATACTTCCATCCAGTTTTTTCATAATAATTGCAAATATCGGTATAAAGAAAAAGTTCTTTATACCCTTTTTTCTGCAATAATCAATTAAAAATCGCTGTAATTCTTGTCCAATATTTCTACTTCTATAATCTTCTTTAACAAATAATGCTGATAACCATGGATAAAGATCTTGTCTACTCAATAAATCACCTCTCCATAATCCTATAGTTCCAACCAACTTATTATCCATAAGTGCAATAAATGTTAAAGGCAATTGATTTTTTCTCAAACTATTTTTCACTATACTTTCCCAAAAAGCATAATTATCTTCATTACCAAATTCTTTCCAAAGCCAATCTATTATATTATCTAAATATTCTTTATGGTCTGCTAAGTGTTCGATAGTTAGCATATTAAATCATCTCCTTTATCCCTTAAAAATACATAACTAAAAATTATATTTAAAATACATCTTAACAAAATTAGCCATAGGGGATTCATCATCTTTTTCTCCTATGAAATCTAAATCACTATCATAAAAATATAAATATGCTATGCTTTTTTGCTCGTCAGATGTTCCAATCATACCAAAGGATTTTGGAAAATCTGTATAATCTTTTTTATTTTCAGATACAACTTTAAAATTATAACTATTTACTGAAAATTCATTTTCAGGAATAACATAGTCACTGTCATCAATATCAAATTTAACTTTTTTATCTAAAAAAATATACTTTTGATCTAATTTATCTTTTTCATTCTTATATGTTGTATCATCATAATTTACAATAAGAGCAACAGAATCAGCTGCAAATATAAACATTGATGTATGAGTATATTTATAGTCTATATTTTTATATTTAGGTAAATCATCAAGATTAGGCATAATATCTTTTGCTCTAAAATCAATTTGAGTGCCACTATTAAGATAATCTTTAATATTTGAACTTGATTTATCACATCTAGCAATGCAGAAAATAAAAATAATTAATATAATAGCTAATAAACATTTTTTTATCACTTTAAATCACTTCTCTTCATATTATAAAAACTGTTTAACCTTTAAGACCATTGGCTTGGCGTTCCATGTTTTCGATAACAATATCAAAAATTTCTCCTAAAGAAGCACAATACTCAAGCACTTTCCATGGAGTATTAGTGTGAAAATGAATTTTAATTAATTCATCATCACCAACAGCAAGCAAACAATCACCTTCAATATTTTGTGTAATATATTCGTTTATTTCATCTTCTGAAAGATTATGTCCTTCTATTAGTAATTGGGTATCAAATTTGTATTGAATCATAATATAATCTCCTTTATTTTTCTCTTATAAAAATTACTATTTGTTTATGACTTATATAAACACTTTTTACTTCACATTTAATTAAAATTGTTTATTAAGATTACTATTAATTGTACATAATAATAACCATATTTACAATAATTTGAAAAATATAATTAAATGAATAAACAATATATTGACAGATTATATTTTTATAAAATAAGATTGTTTTTTATAGATTATAAAGTAAATTCTCCTGTCCATGAGCTTTATGCTACAATATCAACATTCACTTAAAACATAGCCAATTATATAAATGAATAAGTTCAAATTTTCAAATTTAAACAGAAAAGAAAGATACGGTAACAGTATATAAATGTTAGTGGTTAATTTTATATAATTAAAATGAGAAGAAAAGGAGTGATATACATGGAACTTAATAAAGAGTGCATGGAAATACTTCGATATATGCTTGAAAAAGATGATTACATAAAAACTGAAGAATTAGCTAAAAAATATAAAATAACTGATAGAGCTATTAGATACAAAATAGATAAAATAGAAAAGTTTTTAGTTAAAAACGGTTTTAAATATTTTGAAAAAAAGTATGGAAAAGGCATTAGAGTAACTAA
The DNA here is from genome assembly GCF_019431045.1 of Clostridium weizhouense. GTDB lineage: Bacteria > Bacillota > Clostridia > Clostridiales > Clostridiaceae > Clostridium > Clostridium weizhouense. Next base: position 106,186 of record NZ_JAHXPT010000013.1, read on the forward strand.
TGCTAAAGAAGTAAAGGTATACATAAAGAAATTCGTTTCAGAATTTACACCATATAAATATGCATATTCAAAAGAGGAAAGAATCCTTTTTATTACATTAAGACTTCTTCAACAAAATGAAAATATCAAAATGAAGGAGTTTGAAGAAAAATTATGTGTTTCTAAAAATACATTATTAAAAGAAATTGATGCAATACAAGAAAATTTAAAAAAGTATAATTTAAATTTGATTAGAAAATCAGGGGTTGGACTTACAGTTGAGGGTCTAGAAATAGACAAAAGAAATGCTGTAATAGATATTATCTCAGAAAGTGTATCTGTAGAGGATGTTGTTAACTATGTTTCAAAAAAATCAAGTCAATCCAAAATAAGTATGCTTCAATTTGATGCATTATTTAAGGAAATAGATATTGATTTTATAGATGAACTTATAAAAAATGCTGAAGTTAAATTAAAGAGAGAATTTAGTGATGAAGCATATGGCGGTTTAGTAACACATTTAGCAATAATGATAAAAAGGGTGCAAATAGGCAAAGTAATAAGCACACAACCATTTAGTAATGATTTTGTTAAAGAAACATTAGAATATGAAGTTACAAAAGATATTATTAGTAAGATTGAAGAAAAATATAAAATAAAAGTTCCAAATGAAGAAATAGGTTATATAGTTATTCATCTTTTAGGTGCAAAAGTTGTTAACAATAAGTTTTTGGTAAATAAGAAAGAAGACAATAAATTATTAGAGATAATTGAGTTTATGACTAGATATATAGAGTCATATTACAAAATAAATCTTGATGAAGAAAGAGATGGATTATATGAAGGATTATTATTACACTTAAGACCTAGTTTATATAGAGTTAAATATGGATCAAAAATAATAAATCCACTTTTTGAAAGAATAAAATCAGAACAATCAAGATTATTTAAAGTTGTTACAACAGCATGTAAATATTTAGAAGAATATATAGGTGAAGACTTAGGAGAACATGAGATTTCATATATAGTTCTTCATTATGCAGCTGCTATAGCTAGATATGAACAAAAAACTAATGGGCAAGCTGATATTATAGTTGTTTGTGGTTCAGGAATTGGTTCATCTAAGTTGGTTGCATCTAAAATACTAGAAAGATTTGATGTTAATATTTTAGGAACTTATAGTAGTAGAAACATAACATCAGAATTAGAAAATAGTTGCAATTATATTGTAAGTACTATAGATATACCAAGTTTAAATAAAGATAAATATATAAAAGTTTCTCCACTTGTTACAAATAAAGATTTAGAGAAATTAGAAAAGTATATGAATCCAATTACAAAGATAGATAAGGGTAAAGACGAGATATTATTATTGGATAGAATTATAGAAAAGGTAAAGAAATATTGTGAAATCAGAGATGAAGAGCAGTTAAGATATGAAATTTTATATGAAATGAAAAAGCAAGAGGAAATAGAAATTTCAAATAAGGAAAAGTATTCACTAAGTCATTTTATAAAGAAAGAGAATATAGAATTAAAGTTAAACTGCAAAGATTGGAAAGATGTTATTTCTAAAGGTTCAGATATATTAATAAAAAAAGATTATATAACAGAAAATTATAAAAAGGGGATAATTGAAAAGTTAGAAGAAATAGGACCATATATGGTTATTGCACCAGGAGTATGTTTAGCACATGTAGATATGGTTGATGAGATAAATAGAACTTGTATGAGTCTTATAAATTTAAAATATCCTATTAAATTTAATAGTAAATTTAATGATCCCGTAAGAGTTGTATTAACTTTTGCAACAAAGGATAAAGAATCTCATTTAAATGCATTACTTGGATTTATGAATTTAATAAATAATGCAAATGATTTAAATAGTTTAATTTCTACTTCTTCAAAAGATGAAGTGATAGAGATAATTAAAAAATATTAAGCTATTTTTTAATTATATGTTTATATTATAGATAAAACTTATAATATAAACATTATTTTAAAACTTAGCCTAATATCAAATAAAATTTTAAATATTTAAGGAGGAGAGTTTATGAAAAGAGAAGAAGTTAATTTTCTTAATGAAAAATGCAAAGAGGTAAGAAAATTAATACTTAAAGAAATTCACAGTGTTGGAAAAGGTCATTATGGTGGATGTTTATCAATAGTTGAAGCTTTGGTATTACTTTACAATAAAGAAATGAATATAGATGTATCAAATCCTAAGATGGATGCACGTGACAGATTAGTTTTATCTAAAGGTCATGCAGGCCCTGCACTTTATGCTACATTAGCAGATAAAGGATATATAGCTAAAGAAGAATTAGTAAGTTTAAATAAGGAAAATACTAATTTACCAAGTCATTGTGATATGAATAAAACAAATGGTATAGATATGACAACAGGTTCACTTGGACAAGGAATAAGTTGTGCAGTTGGTATGGCTAAAGCTTCTAAAATCAAAAAAGACAATGCATATATTTATTGCATAGTTGGAGATGGAGAATGTCAAGAAGGACAAGTTTGGGAAGCAGCATTATCAGCTAGTAATTTTGATTTAAATAATTTAATTGTATTTGTTGATTATAACAAAATGCAATTAGATGGATCTTTAGAAGATATTATAAATATGAGTCCAATGGATAAGAAATGGGAAGCTTTTGGATTTAACGTTGAAACAGTATTAAATGGACATAATGTTGAAGAAATTCATGAAGCTATAAATAGAAGCAAAAAACAAGATAAACCTACAGCAATAATACTTAATACTGTAAAAGGTAATGGTGTGCCTGTAATAGAAATTGCAGGTTATAAAAATCATAGTATGGGTTTAAGTGATAAAGAATTTAAAGAATCACTAGAATTTTTAATGTAGGGGGGAAGCAGTTATGGAAATGAGAAAAGTTTTATGTAATGTAATGGAAGAGTTAATGAATAAAAATGATAATATAGTATTTATGGATGCTGATTTAGCAGAGGCAAATGGGACTATGCCTTTAAGAAAGTTATTCCCTGAAAGAGCTTTTGATATTGGAATAAGTGAAGCTAATATGGCAAGTATGGCAGCAGGAATGAGTGCTTATGGAATGAATCCATATATATGTACATTTACTGCTTTTTCTTCAAGAAGAATTTGCGATCAAATAGCAATTTCTATGGCTTATGCAAAGCAAAACGTTAAAATTATAGCAACAGATGCTGGAATTGCATCTGAATTAAATGGTGGAACTCATATGAGTTTTGAAGATATTGGAGTATTAAGAAGTATTCCTGGAGTTACTATTATTGATGTAGTGGATGAGTTTCAATTAAAAGAAGTACTATATAAAACTGTAGATTATAAAGGTGTAGTATATATAAGAATTCCTAGAAAAGATGTACCAAAGGTATATGATGAAAAATATGAATTTAATCTATCTAAAGCTGATGTTATAAAAGAAGGAAAAGATATAACTATATTTGCTACTGGATTAATGACGAATACAGCAGTAGAAGCAGGTAAACTTTTAGAAAAGGAAGGAATAGATTGTGAAATTATATCTGTTTCAACTATTAAACCTATAGATAAAGAAACTATAATGAAATCTCTTAATAAAACTAAGAAAGCTATTACTATTGAAAATCATAATGTAATAGGCGGTTTATATAGTGCTATTGCAGAAGTTTCATGTGCAGAATGTCCAAGCCATATTGTTAGCTTAGGTGTTAAAGATCATTTTGGAGAAGTTGGCAGTATGAAATTCTTAAGTAAAAAATATAAAATGACAGCTATAGATATCGTTGAGACATGTAAGTCAATGATAAAATAGTTAAATTATAAGGTATATTGAAATAAATTTGTAATTAATAGAACTCTCCTATAGAGCTTGGAAAATGAATTTAAACAAGCTTTTAAGGGGGAGTTTTTTATATACATCTTTTGTCTATGAGCTTTATCTTATAACTAGTATATATAATTTTATAACAGCTACACATTTAGGAATACCTACTTATAATCCTTAGTTGAAAACAAGTTTTATTTAATTCTCGCCTGATAAAAAATATCTATTGTAACTTTGAAGTTGTTATTTATTCTTATGTACCTAAATTTGAAAAAGTAAGTTCAATTCTTCAATTTTGATTGGAAATCAATAGTGATGTAAACATATTCAAAAGGAAGCTAAAAGTTAATATAATTAAAGTATACCAAAGGTCAATACATGGATGGGAGATATAGAAATGTTAGTAGATTTAATAACAGCAGAATTAATAGATGTAAAAGTTAAATGTAGAGATTGGAAGGAGGCTATAAATAAAGGCGCCAAATTATTAGAAAATAAAGGATTCATTAAAGAATGCTACAAAGAAGCAATAATAAATAATTTTAAAGAATTAGGAGCATATATGGTAATAGCACCAGGAATTGTATTATCCCATGCAAGGCCAGAAGCAGGAGTAAATGAAACTGGAATAAGTATAATGACTTTAGAAGAACCAATAGAATTTGGAAGTGAGTTAAATGATCCAGTAAAATTAGTAATAACATTAGCAGCCAAGGATAATACAAGTCATTTAAGTTTTTTATCTAAACTTATGGAAATTTTAATGAATACTGAAGACTTAAATACATTAATAAATGCAAATGAAGTCAATGATATAATCAATGTTATAAAAAAATATAAATAAAAGAAATTAGGAGGAGTTTATTATGAAAATTTTAGTTTGTTGTGGATCAGGATTAGGAAGTAGCTTTATGATTGAAATGAATATTGAAAATACATTAAAATCTTTAGGAATCAAAGGAATTGAAGTAGCACATTCAGATTTATCATCAGCAAAAGGAATTCCAGCTGATATATATGTTGGAACAAGAGATATTGCAGTTAGACTTGAAGGACTTGGTGGAGAAGTTGTTTCTTTAAATAATATGATAGATTCAGAAGAATTAAAGAACAAGCTTGTTGAAGTATTAAAGAAGTTAAATTATATCTAAGTCTATCAAAAATTTATTTAGGCACAATGAAAAATATTTATTTTAACTTTGGACTTGTTATTTATTTTCATGTGCTTTATACGAATTAAAGATGAAAGCTATAAGTTACAGAAAAAAATATTTCAATACTTTCAGATAGAACTAAAATTCTATCTGAAAGTAAAAATGTTATTTATATTAGTCCAATGTTTAATTTTATATTATTAATCATTGAATAAATAATTTGTCTGTAATTATAAAATTAGGAGGTTTTATTATATGTTAAAGTTTATAGTTGATATACTTAGTGAACCATCAATATTAGTTGGTTTGGTAGCACTTATAGGATTATTATTACAAAAAAAATCTGTTACAGAATGTATTACAGGAACTGTTAAAACAATTATGGGATTTTTAGTTCTAGGGGGTGGAGCTGCTTTAGTACAAGGCTCACTTGGATATTTTGGAAAAATGTTTCAACATGGATTTGGAATTACAGGAATAGTTCCAAACAATGAAGCTATAGTAAGTTTAGGGCTTACTGATTTAGGTAGAGAAACCGCACTTATTATGGCATTAGGTATGCTTGTAAATATCTTAATAGCTAGATTTACAAAAATGAAATATATATTTTTAACAGGACATCATACTTTATACATGGCATGTATGCTAGCAGTAATTTTAGTTGCTGGAGGATTTAAAGGATCATCTGTAGTTATTGTCGGAGCATTATTATTAGGATTAATTATGGCGACTATGCCAGCGTTAGCACAACCTTTCATGAAAAAAATTACTGGTACAGATCAAGTTGCATTTGGTCACTTTGGTACTTTCGGATATGTTTTAGCAGCTTTAGTAGGTAAAGCAGTTGGAAAGAATTCTAAATCAACAGAAGAAATTAATTTCCCTCAAAGTTTAACTTTTTTAAGAGATACATCAGTTGCAATATCTTTAACAATGTTAGGTTTATACTTAATAGTAGCTATAGTATCAGGACCAGCATATGTTGCAGAAATAAGTGGTGGTAAAAATTTAGTAGTATTTTCATTAATACAATCAATAACATTTGCGGGTGGAGTTTATGTTATCCTTGCAGGAGTTAGATTAATACTTGCAGAAATAGTTCCAGCATTTAGAGGAATTGCAATGAAGTTAGTTCCTAATGCAAAACCAGCATTAGATTGTCCAGTAGTATTCCCTTATGCACCTAATGCAGTATTAATAGGTTTCTTATCAAGCTTTGTAGGTGGTATTGTTGGACTCTTCATATTATTAGCAATTGGAGCACCAGCAATATTACCAGGAGTTGTTCCTCACTTCTTCTGTGGAGCTACAGCAGGGGTATTTGGTAATGCTACAGGAGGAAGAAAAGGTGCTATACTAGGAGCATTTGCACAAGGATTATTAATAACATTCCTACCAGCATTATTAATGCCAGTACTTGGTGGATTGGGATTTGCTGGATCAACATTCAGTGATGCAGACTTCGGAGTATTTGGAATAATAATAGGTAAGATACTATCAATATTTGCATAATATTTATTAAAATAAAAGAAATTAATTTAAAATGGAGGTATAGCAATGTTTATAATTCATTGCTATACCTTTATAGTTATTATTAAAAGTGAGAGGTATAAGAAAATCCATTATTGTAATGAGTACTACAAGCATTATAATAATGGATTTTCTTTTTATTTTTATTAGCTATAATGATTATTTTATAAAAATTTGTCATACTGTTCCCTTTGAGTTGAATATATTTTAATAAAAAGGAGGGCGGGATTTATGGACTTTAGAAAATTTATAGAAACAGATAGAGAAAGTTATAATAAGAAAAAGTTTGAAGGAACTTTTTTGGAGTATTTAGAAATAGTTAAGAAAAATCCTGATGTAGCAAAATTATCACATAAAAGAGTATATGACATGATAAAGAAAAAAGGAATAGAAGAATTAAAAGGAGATGAAAATCCCAGAATAAGAAAGATATATGGAAATGACGTAATAAGGAGATATGGATTTTTCAAAGATGAGTTTTATGGTATTGACAAGGTAATTATGAAGTTATGTAATTACTTTAAATCAGCAGCAATGAAAGGAGAAGAAGAAAGGCAAGTTTTATATCTTGTTGGCCCAGTTGGAGCTGGTAAATCATCAATTGTTGAAAGTATAAAAAGAGCATTTGAAGAATGTGATCCTATTTATGCATTAAAAGGATGTCCAATGCATGAGGAACCTCTTCATCTTATTCCTAAACATCTAAGACCAAAGTTTGAAGAATTATTAGGAATACAAATAGAAGGAGACTTATGTCCTATATGTAAGTATAGGTTAACACATGAATACAATGGAAAATATGAAGACTTCCCAGTTACAACAACTGATTTTTCAATAAGATCTAGAAAAGGAATAGGTGTAGTGCCACCAGTTGATCCTAATAATCAAGATACTTCAATTTTAAATGGTTCTATTGATATTTCTAAAATGGATTTATATTCTGAAGATGATCCAAGAATATTCTCTTTAAATGGTGCTTTTAATGTTGGAAATAGGGGTATAGTTGAATTTATTGAAGTATTTAAAAATGATGTTGAGTATCTTCATACAATAATTACTGCAACTCAAGAAAAATCAGTACCTTCACCAGGTAAAGGTGCGATGATTTATTTTGATGGAGTTATATTAGCTCATTCAAATGAAGCAGAATGGAATAAGTTTAAATCAGATCACACAAACGAAGCCATATTAGATAGAATAGTTAAGGTTGAAGTTCCTTATTGTTTAGAATTAGATGAAGAAGTGAAAATATACAAAAAGATTTTAAATAAGAGCAATTTTAAGGCACATATATCACCCCATACAATTGAGACTGCTGCAATGTTTGCAATATTATCAAGATTAACTCCATCAACAAAGGCTGATCCAATTACTAAATTAAAAATCTATAATGGTGAAGAAATAGTTGAAAAAGGAAGTACTAAGAGAATTGATATATTAGAACTTAGAGAAGAAGCAGGACAATATGAAGGAATGAAAGGAATAAGTACAAGATTTATTGTTAAAGCAATAGATAATGCACTTGCTGATTCGGAATATGATTGTATAAATCCTTTAAGTATAATGGAAAGTTTAATAAAATCGGTTAAAGAATTAGATATAGTAGCTGATGAAAAGAAGAGGTATCTAGGATTTATACAAGATACTATAAGAAAGGAATACAATAAGATTTTAGAAAAAGAAATTACAAAAGCATTTATTGTATCATTTAGAGAACAAGCTGAAACTTTATTTAATAATTATATAGATAATGCAGAAGCTTATGTTAATAAGAATAAGATTAAAGATTCTTCTACAGGAGAAGAACTTAATCCAGATGAAGAATTTATGAGAAGTATTGAAGAACAAATAGGTGTTTATGATGCTTCAGCTAAAGGTTTTAGAAGTGATGTAACTTCATATATGTTCTATATAGTTAGAAATGGAGGAAAAATTGATTATACTTCATATGAACCATTAAAAGAAGCTATAGAAAAGAAACTTATAGCATCAGTTAAAGATTTATCTAGAATTATAACAAAATCTAAAGTTAGAGATGAAGAGCAAGCTGAAAAATATAATTCTATGGTGGAAGAAATGAAAAGAAATGGATATTGTCTTCATTGCTGTGATGTGATTTTAAAATATGCTGCTAATAATTTATGGAAGGATTAAAATGACCTATGGCAGTATTTAGAAATGGAACTGATGCTCAAGTAGATCACGACAGAGCGATAGAGGATAAAAGAAGGCATAGACAATTAGTTGAGAAATCAATAAAAGAAAATTTAGGTGATATCTTATCAGAAGAAAGTATAATTGGTCAAAGTAAAAATAAAAAATTTAAAATACCAATAAAAAGTATTAAAGAATATCAATTTGTTTATGGAAAAAATTCTAAAGGGGTAGCGACTGGCACAGGTGAAGAAAGGAGAGGTGATAAGCTCGATAGTGGAGGAGGAAAGAATGGCAGTGGAAAAGGAAATAAAGGTGCTGGAAATAGTGAAGGTGATGATATATATGAAACTGAAATTACACTTGATGAACTTATGGAGTATATATCAGATGAATTAAATTTACCTAATTTAGATGAAAAAAAATATTCAGAAATAATTACTGACAGTTGTGGTAAAAAGAAGGGCTACCAAAGACATGGTATAAAACCAAGACTTGCAAAGAAAAGAACTGTAATGTGTAAAATAGCAAGAAAACAAAGTAAAAAGAGAGCATTAAGAGAAGATGGTCAAGAAGTTAAAGATGAAAGATTTCCATTTAGGGAAGATGATCTTAGGTATTATAAAGTTAAGCTTCAACCTAAGAAAGTTAGTAATGCTGTTATGATATTTATCATGGATGCTTCAGGTTCTATGGATTCAACTAAAAAATATTTAGCTAGATCATTTTTCTTTGTACTATCTAGATTTTTAAAAAGAAAATATAATAATATAGCGTTTGAATTTGTATATCATACAACTGTTGCAAAAAGAGTTGATGAATATGAATTTTTCCATAAGTCTGAATCGGGTGGTACGTATATATCAAGTGGTATTACAGAGGCTTTAAACTTAATAGATGAGAAATATCACCCTTCAGAATGGAATATATATCCTGTATATGCAAGTGATGGAGATAATTGGTCGGAGGATAATATAAAAGCTATAGAATCAGTTAAAGATATATGTAAAGTAAGTAACATGTTTGGATATGCAGAACTTCTTCCATCAACGTATACTCAAACTATGTATCATAAATTTAATAAAGAAATTAATGAAGAAAATTTTGTATCGGTAATAATAAAAGAGAAAAAAGATTTATGGGAAGCACTAAAGGTTATGCTTAGAAAGGAATTAAAGGAGGAATAGTCATGAGTTATAGCTTAAGGGACATTGAGAAGTGGAATGAAAAGATAGAAAAGAAGGCTATAGAATATGGATTAGATTTTTATGATCAAGAATTTGAATTTGTAAATTTCAATGAGATGATAGGTTATGAAGCTTATGTTGGAATGCCATCTAAATATCCTCACTGGAGTTATGGTAAATCTTATGAAAAAAATAAAATGCTCTATTCCTTAAATCTTACAGGGCTTCCTTATGAAATGGTAATTAATTCAGATCCATGTTTAGCATATTTGATGAAAGAAAACACATTATTACTTCAGATATTAACTATGGCTCATGTATATGGTCACAATGATTTTTTTAAAAATAATAGGCTATTTACGCAGGGTACTAATGCTAAGAATACTATTGAGATGTTTAAATTAGATGCAGATATAATAAGAAGTTATATAAATGATCCAAGTATAGGATATGAAAAAGTTGAAAGGATATTAGATGCAGCCCATTCTATAAGATATCAAATAGGAAGAGTTATTGGTACAAAAAAATTATCTGATAAAGAATTAAAAGAAAATATTATTAAGGATTATGAAAATAAAATTAATAATAGGGGAATTTTAAACTATAATGAAGAAATTCCTTTTCCAAATTTAGAAAAGGTACCAATAGAGCCTGAAGATGATGTTGTTGATTTTATAATAAGATATGGAAATCTAAAAGACTGGGAAAAAACAGTTTTAAGAATAGTTAAAAGAGAAGCTGAATACTTTATTCCTCAAATTGAAACTAAGATAATGAACGAAGGATGGGCAAGCTATTCTCATTATAATATTTTGAAACAGCTTGGATTACCAGAAGGATTACATTTTGAGTTTCTTAAACGTCATAATGATGTAATAGCACCTTTAGTCGGAGGATTAAATCCTTATTATGTTGGTTTTAAAATATTTGAAGATGTTGAAAAAAAATATGGTAAAGAAAAGATTTTTGAAATAAGAGAAATTGAACGAGATAGTTCGTTTTTAAGAAAATATCTTACTAGAGATTTATGTGAGGAATTAAATCTATTTGAATATAACAAAAGGACTTTTGATATTGTTATTGAAGAAATAGCAGACGAAGAAGGATGGAAGAAAATTAGAGATAGCTTGAGTGACTCGTGTGGTATGGGTGGAATTCCATATATTAGAGTTAGTGATATGAATCTTAAAGATTATACATTAACATTAGAACATGTTTTTGATGGAAGAGAATTAGAATTGTCTTATGCCAAAGAAACATTAAAATATGTACAAGAGTTATGGGGAAGAAAAGTTCAATTAATAACACAAGGAAAAGATAAAAAAGAGTTAATATTAACTTGTAATGTTAATAAAGAGGTTAATATTTCTTAAGAAATAATCAAAAAATAACAAGTTCATCTGCTAAGATTATTTTCCATTATACTGCATCTGTAGATTTGCTTAATGAAAAATAGTTAAGGCATTTGGGCTTGTTATTTTTCTTTATATGTCTTAAGACATATAAATTTAATGAGTTTATTTTGAATGTTTAAAATTAGCTATGTTTTTTAGTTTACTTCAATAACAGATAAGTATAAAGAGAAGAGTTACATAATATTTTGTAACAAAAAAATAAAATAGGAATATTTTAATATAGGATAGATGATTATTAATACAATTATAGATTAATAATCATCTAACAAATATTTTAGGAGAGAAAATATGAAACTGAAAGGAAGCAAAACTGAAAGAAACTTGTATAAAACATTTGCAGGTGAGTCTAGAGCACGAAATACTTATAATTTATATGCAGAAAAAGCTAGACAGGAAGGCTTTAGATGGGTAGGAGATATTTTTGATGAGACTGCTCTTAATGAATATGCTCATGCAAGAGAAGTATTTAAAAGATATTTAAACAATATAAAAAATACGGAAGATAATTTGATGAGTGCTGCTCTAGGTGAAGAAAACGAAAGTGATAATATTTATAAGGAATTTGAAGAAATAGCTCGTGAAGAAGGATTTAAAGAAATAGCCGATTTTTATAAAGAACTAAGAGAAGTAGAAGAACATCATAAAGAAAGATTTTTAATGTTAGCAGAAAAAATTAAGTCGGGAAATATGTTTAAATGCAATGATGTTTGTTATTGGCAATGCTTAAATTGCGGATATATTCATGAAGGAAATGAAGCCCCTATTATATGTCCATTATGTAAATATCCAAGAGCGTATTTTAAACAATTATTATGTGATAAAAAAGACTAAGATAGGAGGTAGAATTAATGTATTGTAAATTTCCAGATGAATTTTTGGTTCCAATTGTTTCAGCTGATGATGTTATAGAAAGTAATGAGATTTCTAATTTAAAAAGAAACACTCTTGATATCGAACTTACAAAAAGTGAAAAAGACAATTTTGATATGGAACTAAAAAAAATGTATAGAGAAAGCTGTATCATGGAAGAAGAGGTGTCAAAATCTTGTAATAAAAATGATAAAAAAATAAATATGAAATCTGATTCAATTGAAGAGGGATTAAAAGATGTTGAAATTAAAAGTATATGGTCTGAAGTAGATGAAGATTATGCGAATAGTCAAAGTGAGAATTAAAAAGTATTAACCAGGTAAATTATGTATATTTTTATATAATTAATATATTGAAAGATTCATTAATATAAAATTCTTATAATATAATTAGTTATAGAAAACAATTTATAGGAATTAATATTATGGATTATAAAAGTTTAGTAAAAGAGCAGAGCGAGGATATAGTTAGATTAAGTGGATTATTAAAAAGTTATGTAGATTCGTATAGACTTTTAATTGGGGGAGCAGCAGAATTATATAATATTAATATAGCAAAGAAAGGTGATGTTAAAAAAGCATTAGATCGAATTGATAATTTAGGGGATTTAATTGATAAAGTAATATCATCCTTAGAAAAATGTGGAAATGGATATATGAAATATTGTAAAATAAAAGATGATTATCTCACCGTAAAATCAGAAAAAGATAAGATTTTCACAGAAATTGATAATGAATTGGGTTTTCAACAATCAAAAAGAGATGATGATGAATAAAGAAAAAAGGATTAGCTAAAAACTAATCCTTTTTAATCTAAAATTTCTTTAATCTAAAATTACTTACCATTAAATATGAAAATGCTACCATAAGAATAATTGCGATATAAATAGGTGTTTGTGCCTTTAAATTAAGTAGCGCAAAAAATGCCATAAAACATCCAGCAATAGTTATTGGAACACCTGTAAACATACCATCAAAATCAGATGTGTTATATCTAGCCAATCTAAATGCACCACAAATAGGAAATGCCACTAGTAAGGCTAAACCTAATAAACCTTTCGGTCCTAATATTGCAAACTCAAACAATATATATATTAGTATAGACGGAGCTACTCCAAAAGAAACTAAATCAGCTAATGAATCTAATTCCTTTCCTAATTCGCTAGAGACATTTAGAAATCGTGCAACTCTTCCATCATATCTATCTACTAAACCAGCAATTAATATAAAAATACCTGCTAAAGCAAAGTTATTATCAATAACAGATAGTATTGAAATAACTCCACAAGATAGATTTATAAAGGTAAATATGTTAGGAATACAACTTTTCCTCATAAAATCACTCCTAAAATTATTAAAACTTCTTTACGAGAACTAATTATAACATAGATATAGAAAAAATATAAGGGGTGTATTATCTTAAGAATTTCTGTAGAAAAGAATTACAGGCGGGTTTATTAAGGTGAAATCAAAAAAATAACAAGTTAAATTACCACTCTATTTTCTATTATACTATGTAGTCAAATTCAAATAATAGAGATGTTATAAGGAAAATGCATTCTATTGTTTGATGAAAAATATTTATTGAATTTTTGATTTGTTATTTATTTTAAGGTATCTAATGAATAATTTCAAAAATATAACATATTTATCGACATCAAAACTGGAAAATGTTATAATCAGCTGTATAGCAAATTTTCTTGGAGGTAATTATATTGATGAAGAAAGTACGATTCATATACAATCCCTACTCAGGAGAAAATATTATAGTAAATGAATTAGATAATGTTATAAAACTTCATGAAGAAGCGGGATTACAAATTATTCCGTATAGAATACAAAAAGGCAAAGATTTGTCACAAGCACTAGAGGATATTGATAATACTTATGAGTATATCTTAATAGCAGGTGGAGATGGAACTGTAGATTCAGTAGTAAATGCTATGAAGAAAAAAAAGATAGATTTGCCAATAGCTATCTTGCCAGTTGGAACAGCAAATGATTTTGGAAAATTTATAAATATGCCTAATGATGTAACAGAGGCATGTAATAAAATATTAAATTCTAAACCAGTAGATGTTGATTTAGGTGAAATAAATGACAAATATTTTATAAATGTTGCCAGTACAGGATTGTTTACAGATGTATCGCAAAAAACAGATGTAAATTTAAAAAATACTATAGGTAAGTTAGCATATTATTTAAAAGGATTAGAAGAATTACCTAATTTTAGAAAAATAAAAGTAAATATAGAATCTAGAGAGTGCAAATATAATGGAGAAATGTACTTACTTTTAGTATTTAATGGTGAGACGGCAGGAAATTTTAGATTAGCAACACAAGCTGATATATCTGATGGTAAACTAGATGTAATAATTTTTAAAGCAGTACCAATTATAGAATTATTACCTCTATTTATTAAGCTTTTAAAAGGAGAGCATTTAGACTCTAATAAAGTTGTATATTTTAAAACAGATGATCTATATGTGCAATGTGATGAAGATATAGTTACAGATATTGATGGGGAAAGAGGACCTGAATTTCCTTTAAGAATAAGATGTATTAAAAGTGGTATTAAAGTTTTAGGAATAAATTAATAAAATTAATAATAAATATAAGTAACATAAATTTAAGCTAGGAGTGTAATTTGTGAACTTTGCATATTATTTAATTTTGTTATTTATAATTTGTTTATCATTTTTAATATTTAAAAAAAATTTATTATTTTCACCTAAAAAAATAAAAATTTATTCTGCAATAGTGATATTGTTATTTTTGTTAAGACATATAGGATTATTTTTATTATGTGTGTTAAAAAATAATAATTTTATATATTGTTTAAAGCCTATAATATTTTTAAACAATTTAACAATTCCACTTATGGTTTTGGCAATAACATATATTTATTTAAGGGCTGAACAATTAAAATTTAATTGGAGTTATACTATAGGAATTTTTTTAAGCTTCATTTATCTTGGTATAATATATATATCTAAAGCGACGTTAAATGTTAGCAATTTATATGGATTTATAATAAAAATTAATAGAGAAGAATTATTATATTTATTTACACTTATAATATTAGGGATATTTCTAGTTATTAATGTTATTTTATTAGACAAAAAATTCGCGAATAAAAAAGGAATAAGATTAATTATTATAGCAATTGTAGCAGTTATGTTAGAAAGTGTAATAATTTTAGGTGGAATAAAATTATTTCCTTATCCAGTAATAGGGGATTTAATATTTGTTACAATTATGAATTCGGTTCTAAATAACTTCAGAAGAATAAGAGATAACAAAGGTAATATATAAGAAGTAAGTAAAAGGGACTATGTGAAAAATGATACAATCCCACTTAAGTAGACAGATGAAATAAATAAATTCATCTATCTATGGAGGTGGGATTTTTTTATG
>NZ_JAHXPT010000014.1 GCF_019431045.1 Clostridium weizhouense
CTATATCCATTAAATATATATTGTTTGTAAGCTCTCTTTTGTTTGTTATTTTATACATTTCTGTTCCCCCTATTTTTTATAAATATCTTTTAGTAAAAAAGTATATTTTATAAAAGAGTTTTATCTGGTGTTACTAAAATTTTAACATGTTTTTTCTTTTCTGGACCTGTTAATGCTCCAAATCCTTCTTCTACTATATCATCTAAATGTATTCTCTTTGTTATATATCCTTCAGCTTTTATTCTTCCATCATTCATTTGAGCCATAGTCGCTGGGAATTCATGTCTATAAGCTAATGTTCCAACTATTTTCTTTTCAGTAAATACTAAAGCATTAGGATTAAAATTAACTCCATTTTCCCATATACTTGTTATAACCATAGTTCCTTCAAATTTTAAGCTGTTAATTCCTGTATCAAAGCCTATTTGAGCACCTGTAGTTTCAAATGCAACATCAATACCTACTCCATTAGTAAGTTTCTTAACTTCTTCTGCTATATCAACTTCATTTGGATCTAATACTACATCTGCACCGGCTCTCTTAGCATATTCTTGTCTTATTGATTTTCTTTGTAAAACTACAACTAATTTTGCACCTGCTGCTTTTAAGCATTCTATAGTTGCTAATCCTATTGGACCTGATCCTAAAACTAAAGCTGTATCTCCTATTTTAAAGTTTGCTATTCTGATAGAATGTAAAGCTACTGCCATTGGTTCAACCAAAGCAGCTTGTTCATATGACATTTCATCTGGAATCTTATGTATAAATTCTTCTGGGAAAACTGTATATTCAGCAAGTCCTCCACCACTTCCACAAAGTCCGTGGAATCCTAATGATGAACATAAATTATATTTTCCTTCTAAACATGCTGGACATTTTCCACATGCAACTATAGGTTCAACTATTACTCTATCCCCTACTTTAAACTTAGTTACACCTTCTCCAATTTCTACAACTTCTCCTGAAAATTCATGACCTAAAACTACTGGTGCAGTTGTTCCACTTAATGGATGAGGTTGTCCTACTGGAATGAATATAGGTCCTCCTAAATATTCATGTAAATCTGATCCACAAATTCCACACCATTTTACTTTTATTTTTACGTTATTTTTTGTAACCGTTGGTTCTTCAATTTCCTCTACTCTAACATCTTTCTTTGCATACCATAATGCTGCTTTCATATAAAACATCCTCCCTAAATATATTGTTAATTAATTCACATACTTATATCAAGCAAGATTCATGCCAAAATTATAATTATGTTATTTAATCTTAACTTTCTTAATAATAATGAGTATTTTTTATTCTCAGTCAAAATCAAGGTTTACCGTGTGTTAAATAGTATATTATAATACCCACATCTCTTAATATATTTGAAATTACATAAACTTGATGAAATAAAAATGACTACATCATTTCTTAATAAACAATTTATAATTTTAAATTTTTTAATCTTAAGTTTTATTATATTTCTAAATTTTAAAGATCCTATAAATTTCTGCAAATAAAAATATGTATCAAAATGAAACATATTTTATTCTCATTTTGATACATATTTATTTAATTTCTCATTCTGATACACTTATATTATATTTTTTAATCTTTCTATATAATGTAGCTCTACCTATATTTAATAACTTTGATGCCCTTTGAAGATTTCCGTCACATTTTTTTATAGCGTCCTTTATAGCATTCTTTTCTAAACAATCTAAAGGTATTATTTTTATATCTTTTTCTATAACTTTGTATTCTATTAAATCTTCACTAATTTCTGCATAACTTATATTATTTACATTAATAAGTTCATCATCACTTAAATAATAATCTCTCTCAACTACATTTCTAAGTTCTCTTATGTTTCCAGGCCAATTATATTTTTTTAACTCATCTATATAAGAATTTTCTATTTTAATAATTTTATTTCTATTTTTTATGTTTAATTTATCTACAAAATACTTTACTAGTACATCTATATCATCAATTCTTTCTCTTAGAGGAATAGTTTTTATATTCATCACACTTAATCTATAATATAAATCTTCTCTAAAATTCTGTTTGTTAATTTCATTTTTTAATACTCTATTAGTGGCACCAATAACTCTCACATCTAGTTGCTTTTCATAAGTTCCACCAACTCTTATAAGTTTCCCATCATCTAACACTCTAAGAAGTTTACTTTGAGCATCTAATGGCAACTCCCCTATTTCATCTAAAAATATAGTTCCACCATCAGCCAATTCAAATTTGCCTGGATGACCTTCTTTTGATGCTCCAGTAAATGCTCCCTTTTCATATCCAAATAATTCACTTTCTACTAACTCTCTCGGAATAGAAGCACAGTTTACTGCAACAAAAGGCCCTCTTTCTCTTTCACTATAATTATGTATTGATTGTGCTATTAATTCTTTACCTGTTCCACTTTCCCCTTCTATTAATATATTAGAATCAGTTCTAGCAATTTTTTCAGCAAAAGCTATCATCTGCCTCATCTTTATATTTTCTGTTATAATATCTTCAAATTTGTATTGAGCCTTATATCCTACAAGTTTGTTTACTAATTTATGTACTCTTTTAACTTCAGTAAAAGTTATTACCATTCCAGTATTTTTACCAATTATATTTAATGGAATCATACTTGCTACACATTTTATCCTATTATTTCTTATATAAAAATCACATTCTATATTATTTAATTTTTTCTTTTCATTTAATAATTCATTAAATCGAATTTCATTTAATAAAGTATTTATATTCATTTTCATAGCTTCATCTAAAGATATATTTAATATTTTTAATGCTTTTCCATTAACCTTTTTTACTTTCATATTTTCATTAATAACTATCATACCTTCTGATATAGAATCAAATGTCACATTAAGTAATTTATATGAAAGAATTAAAGCCATTTGTTTTTGAATTGATTGAGCTGCTGCAGTTACTATTCCTAAAGTATGAGAATGTGCATTATAATAATTTCCAGACATATTTATACAACCTATTAAATTTCCATCTTCATCATGAATAGGAGAAGCTGAACAAGTCCAAGAATGTTGGCTTTTGCCATAATGCTCTCCTCCTATAGTCTGCATGGGTTTATTAAGATATAGTGCTGTACCTATAGCATTTGTCCCAACAACATTTTCAGTCCAAAGTTCTCCTTTTAAAAAGTTTAACTCATTAGCACTTTCCATTATATCTTGATCCCCTATTATCTCTAATAAATAACCATCTTTATCTGATAAAAATAAAGCAAAGCCTGAACCTTCAACCATACTATATATGCTTTCCATAATAGGTCTAGCCACTGAAATAAGTTCAATATTACTTCTTATTAGTTTATCTATATCTGGATGCTTAACACTTCCTTTTCCATTATTCGGATCAACACCATATTTTCTACACCTTATCCATGATTCTGCTATTTCACTTCTGACTTTTGAATCTACTTTTCCAGTAATAATAAAATTTTTCCAGGCACTATCCATAAAACTCATATAATTTTCCATATGTATTTCTCCAATACTTATATATTATTTTCTTTTTATTCTTTAGGTTTTATTTTTAATCTTTAAGCAAAAATATAATCTACGTTATCAGCCGATTTTTTAAAATATAATTTCCTAAAAAACACTACATTAAATATGTGTTCATTAATGCACTACATAATAATATTATACTTAATTTTTATATAAAAGTTTATGTTAGAAATATAAAAAATAAAGTAACTAAACTAAATTCTCTATACAGTTAAAAGGTATCTTAAAATAATTAAATATTATCTTAAGATACCCTATATTATTTTTTAATCTTCTTAATTACTAAATTTTATTAATTTATTTATAAAAAATTATTTATAAGATTATTTATAACATCCTCTTCATTATGATCTTTTTCTACAATATCACTAACAGATTTATACCCTTTTCTATCTATTAGTTTACTACCATTTGAAGTTACAACTAAATGTACTCTGCTTAAAGAAACATTTTCTAAAAACTTTCTAATAGCGGGTGTTATTTTACCTGCCCATAAGGGAGTAACTACAATAAGTTCATCATAATTACTTAAGTTATGATTCATCTTTATATCAACATTTTTATTTTTTAAAACATAATATCCACCTTTTATAAATCCTAAAAGCCCCTTCCAATTAAAATTATCTGTAATTTGTATATTTTCGCAATTAAGTTTATTTGATATCTCTCCAGCTATCCTTTTACTCCTCCCTGTTCTAGTAAAATATACAACCTTATAATTCACACAAACCTCTCCTTTATATACTTTAATTTCACAATATCCTATTTTTATTATACTTTAAAATTTTCAATTAATTCATTTAATTCTTCTGCAATAATAGCCAAACTTTCACCTGAATTTGCAATTTCTTCAATATTAGCTGATTGTTCTTGCATTGAAGCTGCTGTTTCTTCTGTACTTGCCGCTTGTTCTTCTGAAATAGCAGATAAATTCTGTGTAAGTGCTATAATCTCATTTTTGTTATTAATCATTAATTCAGCTGAGTTATTTAATTTTTTGATAATATCTCTTACTGAATCTATTGCCATTGATATTAGATCAAACTTATTTTCTGTATCTTTGACACTTCTTGCTTGAGAATCTACAATATTTCTTACCTCTTCCATAGTTTGAACCGCACCTTGAGATTTTGACTTTAATTCATCAATTACTACTTTAATATCATTTGTAAAACTATTTGATTGTTCTGCAAGTTTTCTAATTTCATCTGCAACAACTGCAAAACCACGTCCTGCCTCTCCTGCTCTTGCTGCTTCTATTGCTGCATTAAGTGCTAAAAGGTTAGTTTGATCAGCTATGTTTTGAATCATACTACTAGCATTTTCAATTTTTTCTGCACTCTCACTATTTTCTACTATAATTTCATATACTGACTTTGCTGACTCATTACTTTGATCTGTCTTATCTACTAGTTGTGTTAATATATTAAATCCTTCTTCTTTTTGAATATTTATATTAGTTACAGCCTTATTTAACTCTTTAATATAATTTGAATCTTCTTCAATTATTCTTCCCATTTCTTCTATATTTTTAGCAGTTTCTTCAGTATCTTTTGCCTGTGCACCTGCTCCATTTGCAATTTCTTCAATCGTCTTTGCAACATCTTCAGAAGTAGTAACAGCTTGATGTGATACAGCTGTTAATTCTTCAGATGAAGCTGCCACTTGCTGTGCCACATCTGAGGTTTTTATAATAAACTTACGTACATTATCATCCATTATTTTAATAGAATTTACCATATTACCGATTTCATCGTTTCTTGTTATATAACTTGTCACCTCTGATTTTTCATCAATAGTAAAATCTAGATTTGCTTGTTTATTTATAAGTTTTGTAATTACTGTTATTGGTTTTACAATTGACGTTCCTACAAAATAACTTATAACTGAAACTATTACTAACACAAGAAGTACTAGTAATGATACAGATTTAATTGTAGATGCTAACCCATTATTAATTATTGACTCAACAGACTCAATAGATTTACCCACAAAATAGATTCCAATAATCTTTTTATCTTTATCATACATAGGTGCATACTCTGTTATATATTGTTTTCCAAGAATATTTGCTTCACCAAAATATACCTTTCCTTTTGATACTTCTTCATATGCTTTTCCTTGATTATCTAATTTGGTACCAACAACTCTCTTACCATTCTCATCATTAATTGTAGTAAGTATTCTTGTATAATCATCTCCATTTTTAACAAATACAGTTGATACAATATCCATGCCTTTAGATAACTTATCTATATATTCAAATCTTCCCTCAACAGATTTTCCATAGCTATCCACTAATTTACCATCACCATTAATACTTAATGATCCAAACTGCTCATTAAGATATAATTCAAGCATATTATTTGCTGAAGTTAATTTATCCTCAAATTGTGCCTGAACAGTTTGTTTAGTTACATCAAATCCATTTATTACTCCTATAGTAACCGTTGCTAATGATGAAACTATAACTAAAACTAAGATAATACTTATAATTTTTCCTTTTAAACTTTTCATGTTTAAATTGCCCCCTTTTATAAAAGTTTTATTATATAAAAGCTATTGAATTAAATTTTAATTCTTTAATACCTTTATTCTAATATTTCTTATATTTTATATATACTAATTATTTTATTGTCGAATAATATACACTAATGTTTAATTTATTATTATAATTTTCTAATAAACTTAATAAAAATATTTTCTTTTTATTCTTTATGTGGCACTTATAATACCTTTATAAAAAAAGATATTCCAGAAGTTATCCTCAGATTTTAAAATATATAATTTTTTAAAGAATAAAAAGAACTAAGAGATTTTCCCTTAGTTCATAAAAAAATTATTCTACATTTTAAATAAATTATTATATCTACAAATTTTATCTGATAGCTAGGAGCTATAAATAATAACATCTTAACACTCATATACAGAATAATCCTTTAGTATATAACGAATTCTAGTCCTCTCAGTTAAGAAGAATCTTTATCTAGTGCTTAGAATTCTATTTATACTATAATATCAACATTATTTTAAACATAATCACTATTTTAAATTAAGCATTTAATATATATTCTTACTAAAGTATCTGTCTCCTCTATCTGGTAGTAAGGTTACAATGTTACCACTCTCTATTTTATTTGCTAGCTTAATAGCTGCTGCTACTGCTGCTCCAGAAGATGTTCCAACAATTAATCCTTCTTTTAAAGCAAGCTCTTTTACCATATAAAATGCCTCTTCATCATTAACTTTTATAACATCTTCCACATAATTCATGTCCATAGTTTCAGGAATAAAGTTATTTCCTATACCCTCTATATCATAACAAGCTTCTTCTCCACCTCCCATAGTTGAACCCTCCGGATCTACTAAAACGCCTTTTATATTAGAATCTTTTTCTTTAAAATACTTTAATATTCCAGTATAAGTTCCCCCACTACCTGCTCCAGAAAGGAAGTAATCTATTTTTCCATCTAAATCCCTATATATTTCAGGACCTGTAGTTTCATAATGAGCTAATGGATTAGATTTATTCTCAAATTGTTTTAGCGTTATAGAATTCTCTATTGTTACTAAAAGTTCATTAGCCTTTTCAACAGCTCCTAACATCCCTTTTTCTCTAGGAGTATTCACTATTTCTGCCCCAAGAGCTTTCATTAATGTCTGCTTTTCTATAGAGAATTTTTCTGGTACAACAAATATTACTTTATATCCTTTATTTATGGCTGCTAAAGCTATGCCTATTCCTGTATTTCCTGCTGTAGCTTCTATTATTGTATAGCCCTTTTTAAGCAATCCTTTCTTTTCAGCATCCTCTATCATATACATACCTATTCTATCTTTAACACTTCCACCTGGGTTTAAAAATTCTAATTTAGCAAATATATTTACCCCAGGCTTTATTCCCATATTATTTAGTTTTATAATAGGCGTATTTCCTATATGACTTCTAATGTCATCTATATATCTCACTACTAATCCCCTCTTCTAATACTAATTTAATATACTCTTTTGCTGCAAATAATGAATGATCTCTATAATTTCCACATTGAAACTTGTTTGCTGCTGGTATTTCTTCTATACCCAATATTTTATTTAATGAATAATTTAATGCTTCTATTACTTGATCAACTGATGGATTTCCCCATGCAACCATATAAAATCCAGTTCTGCATCCCATAGGAGATATATCTATTATTCCCTCTAATTTTTCTCTCATATATCCAGCTAATAAATGTTCCAATGTGTGCATTGCTCCTGTTGGCATTTCTTTTTCATTTGGTTGTAAAAACCTTAAATCAAATTTAGAAACTATATCACCATTATCCCCTTTTTCTGCACCACACTTTCTTACATATGGTGCTTTTACCTTTGTATGATCTAATTCAAAACTTTCTACCTTAACCATTAATTTTTCCCCCTTCTAATGCTTTTTCTAAATCCTTAATAATATCCTCAGCACTTTCTATTCCAACTGAAAGTCTTATTAAATTATCAACAATACCAACCTTTTGTCTTATTTCAGATGGTATTGCCCCATGAGTCATACTTGCTGGGTGGCATACTAAAGATTCAACCCCACCTAAACTTTCTCCAAAAGTTATAAATTCTAGTTTTTCAAAGAATTGTTTATAGTCATATCCATCATTTAATACAAAAGATATCATTCCACCATACCCTTTTGCCTGTTTTGATTGAATATCATATCCTGTATGCTCTTTAAGTCCTGGATAATAAACTTTATTTATTTCTGGTCTACTTTTTAAAAATTCTGCTATAGATTTAGCATTTGAATTATGCCTATCCATTCTAACTGCAAGAGTTTTTATCCCCCTTATAAGTAAGAATGAATCAAATGGTGATAGCACTCCCCCTGTAGCATTTTGTATAAAGTGAATTCTTTCTTTTAAGTCTTCACTATTAACTACTACTAATCCAGCAATTAAATCACTATGGCCTCCTAGATACTTAGTTCCACTATGAATAACTATATCAACTCCTAATGTTAGTGGTTTTTGTAAATATGGTGTCATAAAAGTATTATCCACTATTGTAAATAGATTATTTTCTTTAGCTATTTTAGCTACTTCTTCGATATCTGTTATATCCATTAATGGATTTGTTGGTGTCTCTATATATATTGCTTTAACAGTATCATCAATAGCTTCTCTAATTTGCTTTAAATCTGTTGTATTTACTATCTTATATCCTATATTAAAATTTTTAAAAATTTTATCTAATACTCTAAAACTTCCACCATATAAATTGTCTGAAATTATTATATTATCTCCTGATTTAAAAAGAGAAAATATTGCTGTTATTGCTGCCATACCTGAAGAAAATGCAAATCCAGCAACACCTTCTTCTAAATCAGCTATAAGCTTCTCAACTGCTTCTCTTGTAGGATTACCTGTTCTTGAATATTCATATCCTTTATTAATTCCTAAACCCTCTTGTTTATACGTAGATGTTTGATATATAGGCACATTTACCGCTCCTGTAAATTTATCTCCGTCAATTCCTCCGTGTATTAAAATTGATTCAAAATTCATAATATCTTTCTCCCTTCTTATAACTTTTTAGCACTTGCTATAAATATTTTTGTTTCTGTGTATTCACCTTTACTTGAATACCCTTTGCAATATAAATCTGTATTTTCTATTTCTATATTTTTAAAATTATATTTACTTAACCAATTAGTTATTTGGCTGTTTGAAAATCCTAACCATTCATCGTACATTTCCTCTTTTGCCCATTCACCATCATGTTCT
The DNA here is from genome assembly GCF_019431045.1 of Clostridium weizhouense. GTDB lineage: Bacteria > Bacillota > Clostridia > Clostridiales > Clostridiaceae > Clostridium > Clostridium weizhouense. The sequence goes on from NZ_JAHXPT010000014.1 coordinate 9,305, forward strand.
GTTACATCTGAAATTACTATACTTCCACCTTTTTTTAATACTCTATAAATTTCTGATATAGCTTTTTCTATATTAACTACATGATGTAATGCCATATTTATAAATACAACGTCTACTGATTCATCAAATAATACGATATTTTCCATATCAGACCTAATTGGATATATATTGGTTATATCTCTTTTAGAAACTTCTTTTTTTAATTCCTTTAACATATTATTAGATTGATCTAATGAAAACACTAAGTTTGCTTTTTCTGATAAAGCTAAAGATATAAATCCTGTACCACATCCTAGATCTGCTGCAATTTTATTTTCTATTGATGCTTTAGATAAAACTTTATATTTTAATTGTTCCTCAAAATATTCACTTCTTATTACATTCCAACTATCTGCTATAGAATCAAAGTATTTTAATGATTTCATAATTAATCTTCCCCCTATTTTATAACTCTTAATTCTTAAATATTTTTAAATTCTTATACTCTATTGTTTGTGTAAATTCTCTGAAATTCAGATAAATATTAATACTATTTTTAAAAATTTTGTTTTAATTCTAGAATTATTTAATAAGCTTATATATTAAAAACGTATATACTTTTTATAAATTTTACATGTTTATATAAACAAAAAAACTCCTACCTCATTTAGAGGCAGAAGTTATATTCCGCGGTTCCACTCTAATTATTATATTTTTAAAAAATATAATATCTCTTGCTTTTATTGGTACAAACATACCTCAACGCTATAACGTGCGTACACGCTGTCGCCTACTAAAAATAAAAATGCATTATTTTTTCGGGACAGTGCTCAAAGATGCATTCTCATAAGTTACAACTAAAGTCTTTTTCAGCCTAGAAGACTATTCTCTGAAAGTTTCCCTTATGATACTATTTCTTTTCTTCACATATCACAATATACTATTTTTCCTCAAAACATATTATTCATATAAGATTACTCTGCTTTATATTTAATAATATATCCTCATCTTTTAAATTTGTCAACATCTTTTTAATAAAAATTAAAAGCACAATTTTTCCTATATAAGGAAATAATTGCGCTTTATTACTAATTCTCTCTAATTTAAATATACACTCAATTTACTTGAATATATTATTTAATATTAAACATTATTATTATATTACAGTTAATAAATTTAAACTTAATTTTTTCACTTAACTCTTTAGCTCCTTAATCCCCCGCAAATCTTATATACCCTTCTCATTTAGGAAATCCTTTAATAAATTAATACATACTCTTTTTCTATATTCTGCTGAAACTCTACCCCTTGTAGGAATAATTTTTTGTTTATATGCATTAATGAAATCTTCTTTTATCTTGCTTGCTTCTGGTAGTGTTTTACCTATCATCATTTTCTCTAATTCTTTAAACCTTAATACTGTACCTGATACTGCTCCAAAAGCAATTGCAATATCTTTTATTTTTTCTTCATCAATTTTTATTACTCCACCAAATGAAACACGAGATATAGCTAATGCATTTCTAGCTCCTACTTTTTTATAGTAATAATCTTCTATCCCTGTTTTAGGTAATAGAATTTCTATAATTAATTCATCTTTTCCTAAATCTAGCTCTTTTCTTCCCTTATAAAAATCCTCTATTTTAACTATTCTAGTTTTTGATGCAGATGCTAATACTAACTTTGCATCTGTAACATATTCAATTAATACAGAATCTGCCTTTGCTGAACCATTTCCTATATTACCCGCCATAGTTCCTGCATTTCTTATAGCAGGTGCAGCAATTTTTGAAACAGCTTGTTTCATAATTTCAGGAACAATATCAGATTCTAATACTTCAGTAAAAGTACATGAACCTCCTATTCTAATATACTCATCATCTTCAACAATCAATTTCATTTCAGGAACTTTATTTAAAAATAAATAATTAACATCTTTTTTTCCTTCAATCATTAAATCTGTTCCCCCACCATAAGGAACAACATCATAAGTAGAACGAATATCTAAAGCTTCTTTTAAAGATCCGGGCATAAAACCATTTACCATAACCCTTTTCCCTCCTCTGCTGAACTTTTAATTGCTTTTACAATAGCATTATATCCTGTACAACGACATAGATTTCCGGAAATCCCTTCCCTAATTTGTTCTAATGTAGGATTTGGATTCTTAGATAATATAGCTTCTGTTGCTAAGACCATTCCTGGAATACAATATCCACATTGTACTGCTGAAACATCCCCATAAGCTTTGTCAATTACTTTAAAACGCTCTGTTTCTCTAAAACCTTCTATAGTCGTAATTTCACTTCCCTCACATCGTCCCATGGCTACCATACAAGAATTAATTAGTTCACCATCCATAAGAATAGAACATGCTCCACATTCCCCCTCTTTACAACCGCACTTTACACCTTTTAAGTGATAATAATCACGAAGCACATCTAATAATCTATCAGTAGCATTTCCATCATATAAAACTTCTTTGCCGTTTAATTTGAATGTTATCTCATTATTCATTTTACTTCTCCTCCATTAAAACTTTTATTGTATCCTCTGCTGTAAATGGTACATGATTAACTTTTGCTCCATGTCCAAGTGCCTGTTCAATAGCTTCACCATAAGCCCCTGGTGCTCCAACTAAAGGTAACTCCCCTGCTCCCTTAGCTCCATAAGGTCCATAAGGATATTTTTCATCTACATACATATCTGCCTTAAGATTAGGTACATCAACTGCTGTTGGTATAATATAATCTGAGAAAGAATTGTTTCTAATACGACCTTTATCATCTGCTACCATATATTCTGTTGAAGCATATCCTATCCCCTGTAAAAATCCACCTTCCATTTGACCAACAGCAATGTTATAGTCCATAGGTGTTCCTATATCAAAGCATCCATATGCTCCTAGTATTTTTGCAAGTCCTGTATAAGTATCAACTTCAACTTCTATTGCATTAACTGCCCATGAATAAGTAGGATAAGCATCCCCTTGGAATTTATCAATATAAAATGGAATCATAAAATCTGGTTCCTTATAATGCTCTTCTATAATTTGATCTTCTCCTTCTATCCACTGACCACGAAGTTTTATAGCTGCACGACGTAAAAGTTCTCCAACAGTCATTAAACTACGAGAAGCAACTGTAGGACCTGAATCTGGCACTACATCAGTATCTGGATATTCATAAAATACCTTTTCTATAGGAAGATTTAGCTCTTTTGCTACTATTTTAGGAAAAGTTGTACGAAGTCCTTGTCCTATATCTGTATTTGAAGCAAGTATTTGAATTCTTCCATCAGGATATTTGTGCAATTTAGCTACTGCTTTAATAATGTCTCTTTCACCTGAACCTGTAAAACCTGCTCCATGAAAATACATGGATATTCCTATACCCTTTCTATATCTTCCATTTTGATCTTTAGAATATTCTTTATGTTTTCTTCTAAAGTCACAAGCTTTATCAACACGTTCAATCATATTTGGAATTGGTACTGGAAAATGATATTTACCAGAAGTTGAAGTGCTATCTCCTTGTTTTACTAAATGCATTTCTTTAAATTCTAAAGAGTCTTTTCCTAAATCTTTTGCAATATGATTCATCATCATTTCAGCTGAGAAAAAAGTTTGTGGTGCTCCAAATCCTCTATATGCTCCACTAGGAGTTGTATTAGTTTTTACAGCTCTTCCACGTACTTTAAGATTTGGAATGTTATAAATTCCATTTGAGCATATTATTCCTCTTTGAAGAACTACAGCTGATAAAGTTGTATAAGCTCCTCCATTGAATTTTATATCTATATCCATAGCTGTAACTTTTCCATCCTTCACAGCTACTTTATAAGTATTTAGTGAAGGATGCCTTTTTGATGTGAACTCTAAATCCTCTCTTCTATCAAAAATGCAACGAACTTTTTTTCCTGCCTTTTTTGCAGCTACAGCAACTTGACATGCTAAGATAGACGGAAATGCTTCTTTTCCTCCAAATCCTCCTCCTGTAGCATCTTGTGCGATTCTAACTTTATCTGGACCAAGGTTCATAGCTCTCATTACTGCACCCTTAACATAATAAGGACATTGCATAGAACCATGCACGTAAACCTTTCCATTTTCCATAATTTCAGCCATAAGTCCTTGAGTTTCTAAATAAGTTTGGTCTTGATAACCTGTTTCAAACTCTTCTTCATATATTTTATCTGCTTCTGAAAATGCTTTTTCAACATCGCCTTTTCCAAAACTATAATCAAAAAATACTGTATCAAAGTCTCTTATATTAATAATAGGTTTTAATTCTTCATAAACAACTTCAATTTCAGATAACATCTTATTCACGATTTCTTCATCAGGTCCACAAATCATACCTATAGGCTCCCCGATATACTCTACAGTATCTCTAGCATAAACAGGTGTGTCATCTTTAACTATATTTACATGGTTATCCCCTGGTACATCTGTTTTATCCACATAATAATATCCATCTGGTAATTTAGGTATTTTTACATTAAGAATTTTTGCTTTTGCCTTTGTAGACCTTAGCATCTTACCTATTAAAATATTATCTTCTTCATAGTCTCCTACGTAAATAGCTTTTCCTGAAATTTTTGAGTTATGGTCTCTCTTAACAACTGATTGACTAATCTTCTCCATATATACCTCTCCTTTGCCTTTTAATACCCTAACACCCTTGTCAATATATGTTAATTATATTTCAACAAAAAAATAGCATCAAATTCTTTTTCAAAAGAACTTGCTACTATTTCACAAAATGCTTATTTAAATTCTTCAAAAATATCATAAAAATGCTTAGATGCATATTCTCTAATATCATCTTCATATCTTTGATATTTTTTCAAGAAATTTTCTCCTTCTAAAGTTAAATTTGTCTTTCCTCCTCTACTTCCTCCATGTCGTCTTTCCACAACATTATATCCTAATGATTTCTCCATTCCATTTAACATGTTCCAAGCCTTTCCATAAGAAAGTGCCATATGTTTACATGCTCTTTTTACCGAATGTGTTTCTTGAATCAAAAGCAACAACAACTTTGCTCTAGAATTAAAAAATAATGACTCTTTCTCAATACTAATACGTATAAAAGGATGCAATAATTTGTCATTGTAATATTGTAAAACTTCATCTAATTTTTCTATTTCATCCACTTCCAAAATAATACCTTTATCTTCTACTTCTAAATATTCTTTTGTAATACCTATGCTGTTAATAGCTCCGCGCATTCCCCTTTTTCCATTGTATGAAACAAGCTTAGTAATTAAATTACTTTTTATAAGTAATGGATGCCCCGCTCTTCCTTTGTAGGATGGAACTATTAATTGTTTATCTATTTTTATAAGTTCACTCAAAGTATTTGAAGTATACATAGGAATTGTCGCTGATGTAAAAATAACTTGTTTACATTTATCTTTTAAAAAATTTAGTCCTATTTTAGCAGAATCAAATTTTTCAGTAGAATCATAATTATCATTCTTTAAAAATATAACTTCATAATCTGCTAAGTGCTGTTCAATCTCCAGTGACTGGTATCCTGTAATTACAACAATAGGAGATATCTTAGCTTGTTGAAATGTTAAAATAATGCGCTTTATAATCGAGATTGAACCTATTTGAAAAAGTGGAGATACTCCGCCATTATCATTTATTTTTCCTGCTGCCACAATGATTCCACCTGTATTATCCATCTTCTATCATCTCTTCTTTATATTTTATCTTTTTCAGTAGATAAAGTATCATTCAATTAACCAACCACTAAACCTACTTTATTTTTACTATTTTAACACAAAAAAGATGTTTTTTTCAAATTTACCATTAATGATATTTTCATCATAAATATCTATTAATTAAAATAAGGCTAGCTCATCACTACATATAAATAATATATTTTTATTAAATCTTAATATTATTAAGATGAATAGTGACAGTAGATAATTTTATTTTTTATACAAAATTATCTACTGTCAACTACCGTCCTATTTCTATATATACAGGTTAAATTCCATACTTATCGGATAATTTACTAGTTTTTATTTTATAAAAAAATTTAAAAACTATTTCTCTTTATTAATCTACAAACTTCTTTATTTTTTCATATATCCCTTGTGCATCTAATCCATATTTTTTAATCAATAAGTCTGCCGGACCTGATTCACCAAATACATCATTTATACCAATGCGAAGCATTTTTATCGGGCATTTTTCAACTAAAACTTCTGCAACTGCTCCACCAAGTCCACCAATTACTGAATGTTCCTCTACAGTAATAATCTTTCCTGTTTCTTCTGCTGCTTTTACAATTAAATCTTCATCAATTGGTTTAATTGTATGAATATTAATGACTCTTGCATTAATTCCATACACTTCCAATTTATTGGCTGCTTCTAATGCCTCTACTACACAAAGTCCTGTGGCAATTATTGTAATATCTTTTCCATCTCTTAAAATAACACCTTTACCAATTTCAAATTGATAATCTACACTATCATTAATTATAGGTGTAGCAAGCCGTCCGAATCTTAAATAAACAGGACCATCAAGTTCGTATGCTGCTTTTACTGCCGCTCTTGCTTCTATATTATCTGAAGGGCTGATAACTGTCATATTAGGAATCACACGCATCAATGCTAGATCTTCATTACACTGGTGGGTTGCCCCATCTTCTCCAACTGAAATCCCTGCATGTGTTGCTCCAATTTTAACATTTAGATGTGGATAACAAATAGAGTTACGCACCTGTTCATAAGAACGCCCAGCTGCAAACATTGCAAATGTACTAATAAAAGGAACATATCCACAAGTAGACATTCCAGCTGCAATTCCTGTCATGTTTGCCTCTGCAATTCCACAGTCAATATGTCTTTGTGGAAAAGCCTTTTTAAAAACACAAGTCTTTGTTGCTGCTGCCAAATCTGCATCTAAAACAACTAAGTCATCATGTTCTTTTCCAAGTTCAACAAGCGCATTTGCATAACTTTCTCTTGTTGCTATTTTCCTTACTTCTGACACAATGCTTCACCCGCCTTTTTTAGTTCTTTCATTGCCACTTTATATTCTTCATCGTTTGGTGCTTTTCCATGCCATCCTATATTATTTTCCATAAAAGATATTCCACATCCTTTTATAGTATGAGCAATAATTGCAGTTGGTCTTCCTTTAGTTTCTTTTGCTTCATCAAATGCCTTTTTAATTTCATTAAAATCATTACCATTAATATTAATTACATGAAAATTAAAAGATTCAAACTTTTGATCTATTGGATATGGGGAACAAACATCCTCTACTTTACCATCAATTTGTAGCCCATTATTATCTATAATAACACATAAATTATCCAGTTTTCGATCCCCTGCAAACATTGCTGCTTCCCAAATCTGTCCTTCTTGAATTTCACCATCTCCACACAAACAATAAACATGGTAATCTTTCTTTTTCATCTTACCAGCTAATGCCATTCCAACTGCTGCTGAAAGTCCTTGTCCTAATGAACCAGAAGACATGTCCACTCCTGGTATGTGTTTCATATCTGGATGTCCTTGTAAATAAGAACCGATATGACGCAAAGTCAAAAGATCTTCTACTGGAAAATATCCTCTCTCTGCTAAAGTTGCATAGAGTGCTGGTGCTGTATGACCCTTTGATAATACAAAACGATCTCTATTTTCATATTTTGGTTTTTGTGGATCAATATTCATTTCTTCAAAATATAAATAAGTAAAAATATCTGCTGCCGAAAGAGATCCGCCTGGGTGTCCAGCTTTTGCACTGTGTACTGAAGATATAATTCCTTTGCGGATTTCAACAGCAGTTTTCTGAAGTTCAAGCTTATCCATAAATTTTCTCCTTTCTTTTATTAGATCTTATATCTTATTCTGCCAATGACTGAAATAATTCTTTCATTGCAGGATAAATCTGACGGAATTTCTTATACCGTTCATCATATTTTTTTACTAATATTGGTTCAGGTTTTACAGTATCAACTATCTTTACCAGTTTACCTGTGGCTTCTTCTACTGAAGAAAATTCACCACATCCAACTGCTGCAAGAATAGCACCCCCATAACCGGGACCTTCCTCACTTTTGACAACATCAACTGTTAAATTAAGCACATTTGCAATTATCTTTTTCCATAGTGGACTTTTTGCTCCACCACCACAAATTTTTGTACTTTCAATTTTAATCCCAAGACTTCTTGCCACTTCCAACGAATCTCGTAACCCAAATGCAACACCTTCTAATACTGCTTGTGTCATTTCCTCTCTATTAGTATCCATTGTCATTCCAACAAAAGTTGCCCTTGCATTTGAATCATTATGTGGTGAACGCTCTCCCATCAGATACGGTAAATAAAATACCTTATTTTCACCAAGTTTTAAAATTCTTTTCTGTTCTTCTTCATATTCCTTAGTATTAAGAATTTCATCCATCCACCATTTATTACAAGAAGCAGCACTAAGCATACATCCCATTAAATGATAATACCCATCAGCATTAACAAATGAATGTAGTGCATTATTATTATCCACACTAAAAGTTTTACTAGAAATAAAAATTGTTCCTGAAGTTCCTAATGAAACATTACACATGCCATCACCTACTGTTCCAGTTCCAACAGCAGCTGCTGCATTATCTCCAGCTCCTGCAATAATTTTTACATTTGATGAAAGCCCCAACTTTTCTGCAATATTATGTTTTAATTGTCCCACAACCTCATAGCTCTCATATAATTTAGGCAACTGATTTTCTGTCACACCGCATATTTTCATCATTTCTTTTGACCAACATTTATTCTTCACATCAAGTAATAACATTCCAGAAGCATCTGAATAATCTGTACAATGAACACCACTTAGGCAATATGCTAGATAATCTTTTGGAAGCATAATTTTTGATATTCGTTCAAAATTTTCTGGCTCATGTTTCTTCATCCAAAGAATTTTTGGAGCAGTAAATCCTGCAAATGCAATATTTGCCGTATATTCAGAAAGTTTCTCCTTTCCTATAACTTTATTCAAATATTCTGTCTCACTTTGACTTCTTCCGTCATTCCATAAAATTGCTGGACGAATCACCTTATCATGCGCATCTAAAACAACTAAGCCATGCATTTGCCCTCCAAAGCTAATACCAGCAATTTCTTCCTTTTTACAATCCAAAATTAGCTCTTTAATTCCTGCCAAAGTCTGTACATACCAATCCTCTGGATTCTGCTCTGACCAACCTGTATGTGGGAAATACAACGGATATTTCTTAGAAACAACATTATGTATTTTCCCTGTTTCATCCATTAATAATAATTTCACAGCTGATGTACCAAGATCAGCTCCAATATATAACATATAATACCTCCAAAAATAAGAAACCAGGGATTTAGAATATAATTTAACTAAATTATTCTTAACCGATTTCCGTCTTTCTCTGTAAAATTTTACTCCAAATCTTAATTTAGCAAGCACATTTACCAATTAATATAAACTTTATATGTCTTTAATTTATATTATAATTCTATTTATAATCACAAATTAATTTACTTTTAGTTTACGGTAATCCTTTTCAAAGAGCACCTCTGAAATTCTCACAAAGTCATTCCAAAGGTGTTCTTAAAAAATAGAATATTATTTCTACTTTCCTTCAGAAATACGAATAACTGCCTTTACAATATCCGCTTTGTTATTTACACTATAATCCATTGCTTTTTGGGCTTCATCCAATGTGAATATATTTGTCACAATCCCTTTTAAATTTACCTTTCCAGCTGCAACTGCGTCAATTGCCATTGGATAAATATGACGATAACGGAATACAGTTTTAAATGTCAGTTCCTTATCCAATGCTAGACTCATTGGCAATGTCATTTCTCCTGTCTTACTATAACCTACAAGTACAATAGTCGCATCTTTCTTAGTCATGTGCATAGCCTGTATTGTTGTAGTCTGTGTTCCTGCTGTTTCAATTACCAAATCACAACCTTTTCCATTAGTAAGTTTCATAATTTCTTCAACAGTATCCTTTTTACTTCCGTTAATAATAGCATGTGCTCCTAATTCTGATGCTTTCTGAAGACGTTTTTCCATGATATCCACAACATATACCTTTGAAATTCCCATTGCCTTTAATGCCATCATTGTAACTAAACCTATACATCCAGCTCCCATAACTACCGCTATTTGTCCTGATTTAGCATTTCCCTGCATAGCAGCATGGAATCCTACTGCCAAAGGTTCTATCAATGCACCTTCCATCGTACTTACATTATCAGGTAACTTAAAACAAAGACTAGCATCATGAGCAACATATTCTTGAAAAACACCATCTATTGGTGGAGTAGCAAAGAATTCCACGTCTGGACAAAGATTATATCGTCCTGTTTTACAGAATTCACAATGTCCACATGTTTTTCCTGGTTCCAACGCTACCCTATCTCCAACTTTTAAATCCTTTACATTTTTTCCAATCTCTATCACAATTCCACCTGGCTCATGTCCAAGAACAAATGGTGGTTTAACCACATAATCACCAATAGCACCAGTCTCATAATAATGCAAGTCACTTCCACAAATACCTACATATTCAAGTTTTACTAGAACTTCATTATCTTTTGCTTTAGGAATTTCACGTTCCTCAAATTTCATCTGACCAATTCCAGTCATAACTGCAACTTTCATTTTTCCTTCCATAACCTTTCCCCCTTTTTTACTTTTAAAAATACTTTTTAAAACACTTTTATTATGTGTTTATATTTTATTATATACACACATATTTGTCAATATATAGAATTACAGATTTTTTGTATTATGTCACCTTACATATAAACAGTTAATAAACTATTAAAATTTATAAAGTGTCTGCGCCACGTTTTAATTGACAGTTGACAATTATGCTTGAAAGCCTTTGACTTTCTAAAAAATATATATTTTAGAAATCACAAGGTGATTCCATCCTAAATTGTGAATCATCCATTGTCCATTGTGAATTCACAATATCTTATTTAGCTTAAATTTTATCAGCCTTTTAAGCTTAAGAAATTCTATACTTTCCTCGTATTGGAAAATACAAGACCAGTTATAAAAAAAAATTGAATTTTTTTATAACTGGTCTAAACATGAAAAAAGAGTTCTCTGTTACGAGACCTCTCTTTGAGCACATTTTAACATTATACCTGTTTAACAAATGATTCTATTACTTTTAACGCAGCCCCAAAAGCTGCTGCACCAACTTTAAAATTACACGTTTTTACAAACATACCATCTTCCGAAAATGTATTTCTTTGTAACACTTTCTGTCTTATGTCATTAATATGATTTTCTAAATAACTTCCTACGTATCCTCCAAGGATAATATCACAATCTAAAACCATATGAATATTATTAATAGCTACTGATAGATAGGTGGTATACTTATCCCATATATTAAGGATTTCTTTTTCTTCTTGTTCTAATCCTGTAAAGAAAAGTGACAATTTACCCTCTGTAACATCAGACAGATTTTTTGCTGAGCAATATACATCTAAACAACCTAATTTTCCACAATAGCATGGTACTCCATCTTGAATAACCGTCATATGTCCAACCTCTCCACATCGGAAATTATCCCCATGGATTAGTTCATCACAATTAAAAATAGCTCCTCCTACTGTGTTGCTTAATGATAAATAAAAAAATCTTTTTTTTAATTCCTTATTAAGCCCTTCCGCATATGCTCCTGCATTAGCATCATTAAGAAAACAGCATGGATAAGAAAAGAATTGGCTTACTTCTGCGAATGATAACGCTTGTAATCCCAACATATGGGAATATGAAATAATCTCTTTCTCTAAGTTTACAATCCCTGGAAAAGAAATTCCAATTCCAAGAATTGTTTCCCTATCTCTAAGATTCTTCCCCAAAAATTTCTCTATCTTTTTGTCTATCTCACAATAATAGAGTTTTTCATTACTATATTGATAATCGAAACGTTCATATCTCAAAATTTCCCCTTTAAGATTTGTCAACAATAACCCAAAATGATTTTTTGTAATATCCAAGCCGACTGCTAATCTAGAATCAGAAATAACAGAAAATGCTTTTGCTCTTCTTCCTCCAGTAGACTGAAACTCTCCTATTTCTTTAATCAAGCCACGCTCCATTAACTCTTTAGTATTCTGTGCTACTGTAGGCAAACTCATCTTAAGTTCATAAGCAATTTCAGAATTCGAAGTCTTATCACATTTACAAAGATATCGAAAGATACGATTTCTATTATTCTTTTTTACTTCCATATTATTAACTTGTTTTTTAATCATCACACACCTCTATACTTTATAAAAGTAGTTTCTTTAGTATAGCATTTCTATATTTAAAGTGCAATTTATATTAACTAATGTCCATTTTTCATTAAATCAATTACAACAGGATCTTTTGATGATACTCTTTGTATCTTTAACTCATTAATCTTTTCTTTAAATTGTGGAAGATATTTTTCATCTGCAACCAACAATTCATCAAGTACTTGCTTTGCTTTACTTCTATGTTGAACTAATAAATTTATTGTAAAAGCTTGTAGTGCCATTCCATAATCACCTAATAATATTATTATCTTTATATACACTATAAAAACGTTAGATTTAGTTAAATAATTTTTATTTATTATTTTTTATAAAAATTACTACAAGAATTTTTTCTTGTAGTAATTTTCATCTCAAGCTTGGCTATTCTTTTACACTTTAGACAAATTTATAGATGATCTTGGAATTCAGAATTTTTTAGAAAGATATTTTTTTACACTATTTATATCCTTATTGTTTCCTGAATTATTTATTTCATTGTCCAGATTAGTGTCAATAGCAAACTGAGATATAAAAGACGGTATAAATTTATATTTTACACTTTCTATAAATACATATGATTTATAGAGATTTAATTTATAAGCAAGCATTTTTTACCATAATTATTGTTTTTTCAATTATTATGGTAATATGTATATTAATACAAAATAAAAAGGAGAACTCATTATGTTGGAAATTCAAAGTGACCCACGTGGGGTTAAAGAACTATTGATAGATTTAGTTGAAAATTATAAATTTGAATTAATTTTTTTAAGTAAAATTACAGGTGTTAATATAAATTCCTTAGAAAATCTCTATACTGGTCAAACTGATTTGCTAGAATTAGCTTTACCTATTGAACAAATGTCTAAACTTATGAATACTATCTCAATGTTATCTACAGGCATATCAATGGTAGACGATGACGATAGAGTACAGGGAGTAATTAAATATCTAACAATTCAAGGGGTTAATCTTAATTTAGAAACCATTGCTATTTACGCTGGAATTTCTATTGAAGATTTAGAAAGTTTCATGAAAGATACTAGTTCAATTTCATATGAAAAAAGATATAAACTAGCGACCAAAAGTCTATTTCTACATTTTCTATTTAAGGAAGTATCTCAAGGTAAATAGCTTTTTATAACATAATAAATTATATGGGAACACCTAAAATTTAACTATAATCTTTGTGGCTACTGATAAAGTTTCAGTAGCCTATTTATTTGCTAAATTCATAAAATGTACATGTATTATCTGTATATCATTTATACTCTATTCCCTTCTTGTAATTTCAATTATTATAATCAATTAACCCCCTTGAGTTTCCAAGGGGGTTAATTATATTATAATTAAAACAATCATTTTTTCGGCACTATCTCCCAAAATTAGGTTAACTTAAGAACTTACTGTTTCCTAACTCTGTTTTACGAAACATATATAATTTTTTTATTTGCTAAACCAATCAATTTCAACACATTAGCTATGTTTCCTTTGTAGCTTAACTACAGTCTCAACATGACTAGTTTGTGGAAACATATCTACAGGCTGTACTTCTACTGTTTTATAACCTTGTTCTTCTAATATCTTTAAATCTCTAGCTAATGTACTTGGATCACATGATACATATACCACACTCTCAGGTTTTACTCTTCCTATTGATTGTAGTAATTTTATATCACATCCTTTTCTAGGTGGATCAACAACTATAACATCTGCCTTGATATTTTTATCTATAAGTTCAGGGATGATTTCTTCAGATTTACCCACAAAAAATTCTGCATTACTCACATTATTAAGATTTGCATTTTCTCTTGCATTAATAATTGCTGGTTCTATTATTTCAACACCATACACTTTTTTAGCTTTTTGAGATAAAAATAAAGTTATTGTTCCTGTTCCACAGTAAGCATCAAAAACAGTTTCATTTCCTGTTAAATTTGCATATTCCAATGTCTTATTATAAAGGACTTCTGTTTGAATAGGATTAACTTGAAAAAATGATAATGGAGATATATTAAATTTAAAGTCTCCTATGTAATCTTGAATAGTATCTTCACCATATAATGTTATACACTTTTGTCCTAAAATCACATTTGTATTATTAGGATTTATATTTATTACTATACTTTTAATATCATCTATGTTTTCTAAGATTATATTTTTAAACTCATCTAAATTAGGAATATTTGAAGTAGTAGCAACAAGTACCACCATTACTTCTCCTGTTTTAAAACCTCTTCTTATCATTAAATGTTTTAAAATTCCGTTAGTGTTAAACTCACCATCAATTGTTGATGGTTCTATATTATTTCTTTTAATCCACTCTTTAGTAAGCTTTGCTACTTGATCTGCAACTTTATCTTGAATTAAACAATAATCTAAATCTATTATGTTATGGCTTCTTGGTGCATAAAATCCTAATACAATTTCTCCATTTACTTTACCTATCGGAAGTTGAACTTTGTTTCTATATCTATATGGGTTAGATTCCATACCTATTGGATAATTCACTAATTCTTCTGATAAACCTCCAATTTTTGATATGCAGTCTTTTACTCTCTCCCATTTAAACTCCAATTGTTTTTTATAATTCATATGCTGGATTGAGCATCCTCCACATCTTTTATAATTTGAACATTTAGGTTCTTCCCTATCATTAGACACATTTATTATTTCTTCAATCTTTCCATAAGCATAACTTTTTTTAACCTTTATAATTTTAGTTTTAACAGTTTCACCTTTTAATGCACCTTGAATAAATATAGGATAGCCATCTATTTTAGCTACGCCTTCACCTTCATATCCTTGTGATAATATATCTAAAACATATTCTTTATTCTTTTCTATCAACTTAAAATCCACCTTTTTTATTATAACTTCTATAAATTATATCATAAATTTAATATGACAACATCAAGTGATTCTTATACTTAGGATCATTTAACAATAAAAATTTTATTTTCATTTATATATTAACTTAGGTGATTTTAATTATTAATTTTTATCATTTTATAAAAGTTTCACATTTAGCCTTAAATGCTTCATTTGAATCTAGTATAATTGAAACATTTCTTGCATGACAACTTCCATATAAATTATAAGAACAATTTTGGGCATGACAATTAATTTCTGGATTCATTCTTACCTCGTCCATAGAATAAAATGCTTCACTTAAACCACTTATATAATTAGTATTTTCTATTGCTTTCGCCTCATTTTCATCTGTACTTTCTCTATAATTTACACAATAAGTTTGAGAAGTAGTTTGAGATTCTTGACTTTCAATTAGAATATATCCTGCCTTGCACATACCAAACTGATTATGTACACAATTCATAGCAGTACAATTTAAGTTAGTCATAATTATCACCCTTTTCTATATTTTTCTTAATATTAACCAATAAACTTTATTAGAACTTCTATATTACTTATTCTGTTCAATATAGAAAAAAATATACTTAATTCAAAAAATATATAAATAAGGTTTTTATTCCAAATTAACTACTATCAATTTTTGCTTAAAAATAAAAAAAGCACCCATTTGGGTGCAAATACAGAATCAGTTGCCAATTAATTCCTTATGTTAATTATTGCTCATTACAATAAATAATATACATTCTATCTTAACATAAGATATTTATTTTGTGAATTATTTATAAATAATTTATAAAATTGATTATCAATTTTATAATAATATGACATTTTTTCATTATATTATAGAAAATATATAAATTCCAATAAAGGAGAACGTGTCTATGCCATATTTCAATTGACAATTGACAGTTGATAATTGACAATTAAGATTAAAAGCCTTTGGCTTTCTTAAAATTATATATTTTAGAAATCACACAGTAATTTCATCCTACATTGTCAATTGTCCCTTGTCTATGGTAAATTTAAAAATATAATTTTTAAAGAATAAAAAAACTCTCGATTAAATCGAGAGTTTTTATTAAGTACTATATTATTCGCCTACTACGCTTACTTTTAATAAGTTAGTTGTTCCAACTTTATCAACTGGAACTCCAGCAGCGATAACTACTGTATCACCATTTTCAACGTATTTATGTTCTTTAGCTATTTCAACTGATTTTACCATCATTTCATCTGTTGATGCCATTTTTTCAGCTACTATTGGGTATACTCCCCATGAGAATGCTAATTGTTTAGCTACTACTTCGCTTGGAGTAACAGCTATAATTGGACATTCTGGTCTGCATTGAGAAATTCTCTTAGCAGTTGCACCACTTTGAGTTGATGATATTATAGCAGCTGCATCTAATTCGTTAGCTGCATTACAAGCTGCTCTTGAAATAACTCCTGACATTGCAGGTATGTGAGATTTAGCAGTTGAAACTGCAACTTTATGAGTTAATTGCTTTTCAGTTTCTTCAGCAATTTTAGCCATAGTGCTTACTGCTTCTACTGGGTAAGTTCCGTTAGCACTTTCTCCTGATAACATTATTGCATCAGTACCATCTAAGATTGCATTAGCTACGTCTGAAACTTCTGCTCTAGTTGGTCTTGGGTTTCTTATCATTGAGTCTAACATTTGAGTTGCTGTAACAACTGGTTTTCCAGCAGCATTACATTTTTGAATAATCATTTTTTGAACTGCAGGTACTTGTTCTATTGGAATTTCAACACCTAGGTCTCCTCTAGCTACCATTATAGCATCTGAGATTTCTAAGATTGAATCTATGTTATCAACACCTTCTTGATTTTCGATTTTAGGGCAGATTAAGATATTTTCTCCACCATTTTCATCAAGAACTTTTCTTATAGCTTTTACGTCTGCTGCTTTTCTTACGAATGAAGCTGCTATCATAGTAACACCCATTTTACATCCGAAGATTAGGTCTGCTGTATCTTTTTCAGTTAAAGCTGGTAATTGAATTGAAACTCCTGGTACGTTAACTCCTTTATGAGTTCCAACTAATCCAGTGTTTTGAACTTCACATTTAACTGCGTTTCCTTCTACTGATTTAACAGTTAATCCTACTAAACCATCATCTATTAAGATTGTGTTTCCTGGCTTAACATCATTAGCTAATCCTTCGTAAGTAACTGCACATTTTGTAGTGTCTCCAACTACTGACATGTCTCCTGCATATACTGTAAATTCTGAACCTTTAACTAATTCAACTTTGTTTGGTTCGAATTTTCCTGTTCTGATTTCTGGTCCTTTTGTATCAAGAATAATAGCGATTTCTTTGTTAAGTTTCTTTGATAATTCCTTAACTTTTTCTATTCTTCCTCTATGTTCTTCGTGATCTCCATGTGAAAAATTATGTCTTGAAGCATTCATACCTGCTAACATTACTTTTTCTAATATTTCTTTGTCTTCACTTGCTGGTCCAATAGTACAGATCATTTTAGTCTTTCTCATGCACTTAACACTCCTCTTTGTTTTAATTGATTCATAAAAAATTTATATAAATAAAAAATTTATTAACGTGATAATATGTCAGCTACTTCATATAATTTTTCATCAAATTTGCTTTCAATAGCTAAAGCTTCATCTATATCTTGATCTATAATCTTATTATCTTTAATTCCTATAACTTTTGAAGTTTCTCCTTCTAAAAGTACTTCTATAGCTCTTGATCCTAATCTTGAAGCTAAAACTCTATCTGATGCTGATGGTGCTCCACCTCTTTGAATATGTCCTAAAATAGTTGCTCTTGTTTCTATTCCTGTTAATTCTTCAACATATTTTGCTAATTCAAAAGCTCCACCAATTCCTTCTGCAAGAATTACTATGCTATGCATTTTTCCATTGTTTTTTCCTTCTAATATTGTTCTGCAAAGAGCATCTTTATCAAAGTCTCCCATTTCTGGAACTATGATACTTTCTGCACCACATGATAAACCTGCATGAAGAGCTAAATCTCCACAATCTCTTCCCATAACTTCTATTATTGAAACTCTTTCATGTGAAGTTGAAGTATCTCTAATTTTGTTTATTGCATCTACAACAGTATTTAATGCAGTATCAAATCCTATTGTAAAATCAGTATAAGCTAAATCATTATCAATAGTTCCTGGTAAACCAATTGTTTTAATTCCAAGCTTTGATAATAACTTTGCACCCATGAAAGATCCGTCTCCACCAATAACTACTAAAGCATCTACACCATAAGCATTTAATATTTTAGCAGCTCTTTTTCTAACTTCTTCTTCCTTGAATTCCGGACATCTGGCTGTTCTTAGTATTGTTCCACCTCTTTGAATTATATCTGATACTGAAGTTTTGTCCATTGCAAATAGTTCACCATTAAGTAGTCCACTATATCCTCTTTGAACTCCCATAACTTCAAGACCATTAGCAATTGCAGTTCTTACAACCGCTCTAATAGCAGCGTTCATTCCTGGTGCATCTCCACCACTTGTTAAGACAGCTATTTTTTTCATAATATATTCCTCCTCAAACAACAACTAGGACACCAAAAGTCCTACTTGTGCAAAATTTATCCACATCTCATTAACCAATAATAATTGTACATAAAAATTTGATATTTATCAATCATATTTAGATAAGTTTTGATATTCCTCTATCAATATCATGAAAATTCATAAAATCTTTCTAAGGGTTTTAGACAATTTTCTAGTTAATATCTATATTTTTATAATTTAAATTTATTACATAATAAATTTGTATGGTTTAAATAGATATTAAATAATGCACAATATATATTATAACCAACTAACTTAAAAATCATATAAAGTTCTTATATTTTTATAATTTTAATTATTGTAATATTTTTCATTTACTTAATTAATATATAGTAATAGGTATTCTTGTAAAGATTATATGAAAATCTTAAATTTTCAAATTATAATTCAACTATTTTTACATTTTCATCTCCCAAATAATTCCTTAACCTATTCATCACCTCACTTTCCAATGATACCCATCTATCTCTAGGAACTCTAAATTGTTGTCTTTGTTCTGCTGCAAAAATATAGATTGGTGTATCTCCTTTACAGTCATTAATTAAATTTTTTAAATTATTGTTAAGTTCCCTAGCTTTGATTGTATTATCTACCTTTAGATATATTTTAGAACTATTTACTTTTTCTAAAGGTTCTATACTTTCACATATTAGTTTGGGCAATTCTTCAGCTTTTAAACTTATTCTTCCCTTAATTATAACTAAGCTATCTTCTATACATAAATTTCTAACTCTATCTAATGTTTTAGGAAATACTATTACTTCTATTGTTCCTGACAAATCCTCCAACTTTAAAAATGCCATAATTGTATTATTTCTAGTTACTTTTTTATCCACTTGTGTAAGTATTCCACCTAAAATAACTCTATCATTATCTTTTATTCCGACTTCATTATTTATTAAAATATCTTCATTCATATCTAGTTCAATTGGTGAATCTAAGCTTTCATGAGTTGAGAATATTTTTCCAATTTCATTTGATGTTTGCATTTTAAGACTTTGAGCATAATCATCTAATGGATGACCTGATATATACAATCCTGTCATTTCTTTTTCCATCGTTAAAAGACTTCTTTTGTCAAATTCATTTATATTAGGATATTGTATCTCTGGTTGTTTTAAATCATCTGATCCAAAAAGACTTATTTGTCCATCAATATTTCTCTTTCTATCATTTGAAACATTATCCATCACTTTTTCATATACTGCTAAAAGCTTTGATCTATAAATTTTGAAACTATCAAATGCACCTGCTTTTATTAAACTTTCTGTTGCACGTTTATTTATTGCTGATAAATCAATTTTATTTATAAAATCTACTAATGACTCAAACTTTCCTTTAGCTTCTCTTGTATTAACAACACTATTTATTAAGTTTACACCTACATTTTTTATAGCTGCTAACCCAAATCTTATAGTATTATCTTTAACAGTAAACTTTGAAAAACTCTCATTTATATCAGGCGGAAGTACTTGTATTCCTAATTCTTCTGCCTTAGAAATATAATATACAACTTTTTCACTAGTTCCCATAAATGAATTAAGCATTGCTGCAATCATTTCTACTGGATAATATCTCATTAAATAAGCTGTTTGATATCCAACAACTGCATATGCTGCTGCATGTGATTTGTTAAATGCATAAGATGCAAAATCCATCATTGAATCAAATATTTTATTTGCAGCTTCTTCACTTATTCCATTTCTTACGCAACCTGGTACTACTACTTCATCATTTTCAACAATTCCATAAATGAAATTTTTTCTTTCCTCTTCCATAACTTTATGTTTTTTCTTTGACATAGCTCTTCTAACTAAATCACTTCTACCCATAGAATATCCTGCTAAATCTCTAACTGTTTGCATAACTTGTTCTTGATAAACTAAACAACCATAAGTTACTTTTAATATTGGCTCTAGTTCTTTTGTAATATAAGTAACTTTTTCAGGATTTCTTTTTCCATCTATATATTTAGGTATTTCAGCCATTGGACCTGGTCTATATAAAGATATTCCTGCAATTATATCTTCTAATGAATCTGGCTTTAAATCCTTCATGAACGATACCATTCCTGGAGATTCTAATTGAAATACTCCTGCTGTCTTACCTTCACCGATCATCTTATAGACTTCTTTATCAGCAAAATTTATTTTATCTAAGTCTATATCTACGCCTCTATTTTCTTTAATTATCTTTATAGCTTCATTCATAACAGTTAATGTTCTAAGACCTAAGAAGTCCATTTTAAGCAATCCAAGTTCTTCTAACTCTCCCATTACAAATTGTGTTACTATCATTTCATCATTTTTTTGAAGTGGCACATATTCAACCAATGGATTAGATGAAATAACAACTCCTGCTGCATGAGTTGAAGAATGCCTTGGAAGTCCTTCTAGATCCTTTGACATGTCTATTAATACTTTTACCCTATCATCAGTATCATAGATTGCTTTAAGCTCTGGATTAAGCTCTAAAGCCTTTTCTATTGTAATACCTAAAACTGTTGGTATCATTTTAGAAATTTTATCAACTTCGCTATAAGTGTAATTCATCGCTCTACCAACATCTCTTATGCAAGCTCTAGCTGCCATTGTTCCAAATGTTATTATTTGAGATACATTGTCTGCTCCATACTTTTCTACTACATAATCAATTACTTCTTGTCTTCTTTCATAGCAAAAATCGCTATCAATATCGGGCATAGAGACTCTTTCAGGATTTAAAAATCTTTCAAACAGCAAACTATAATTTATTGGGTCTATCTTTGTAATTCCTAAAGTATATGCAACTATTGAACCTGCTGCCGATCCTCTTCCTGGGCCTGTTGGTATTCCTTTTTCATTTGAAAACCTAATAAAATCCCAAACTATTAAGAAATAATCAACATATCCCATTTGCTTTATAATTTGTAATTCGTATTCTAATCTATCTATATAATTTTTCACATTTTCATTTGATTCTTTTAAATTATTAAGTTTATCATAATCTAAAGATTTTTCTCTGAACTCTTTAAATTCCTCATATCTATCAATCAATCCTATATAACACGTGTCTCTAAGATATTCATATGGATCTTGGCCTTCTTCTAATGGGAATTTAGGCAACTTAGATTTATGAAATTCATACTCATAATTGCACTCATCTGCAATCTTTATAGTATTTTCTAACGCTTCTGGTATGTACGAGAACATATCCCACATTTCCTCAGGAGACTTTAAATAAAACTGATCTGATGGGTATCTTCTTCTATTAGTATCATCTACAGTTTTTCCTGTTTGAATACACATTAATATATCATGAGATTTTGAATCCTCTTTTTTTATGTAATGAACATCATTTGTTGCAACTAATGGAATTCCAGTTTCTTGTGACATCTTTATATTCAGTTCATTTACTTTTCTTTGTTCATCCATTCCATGATTTTGTATTTCTAAATAAAAATCTTCCTTAAAAATATCTTTATATAATAATGCAACCTCTTTAGCTTTATCATAGTTTCCTATAAGTTCATAATGTTGTACCTCTCCTCCAAGACAAGCACTTAAAGCAATTAATCCCTCACTATGTTCTCTCAAATACTCATGATCAACTCTTGGTTTATAATAAAATCCTTCTATAGATGCTGCTGAGACAATTTTCATTAAATTTTCATATCCTGTTTCATTTTTAACTAATAAAACCAAATGATGTGTAGAATTATCTTTATCCGGTTGTTTTATTTTCATTGATTTAGCCGCAACATAAATCTCACATCCCAGTATTGGTTTTATATCATTTTCTACAGCTGCTTTATAAAAATCAACTAATCCATATAAAACTCCATGATCAGTAATAGCTATACTTTTCATGCCAAGTTCTTTTGCTTTTTTAATAATTTTTTCTACCTTACCAGAGCCATCTAGCAAACTATATTCAGTATGAAGATGAAGATGGCAAAATTCTTTTTTATTCAAAGTGTCTCACCCCCCAATTTAATTAAATAAAGTGGCTATGCCACGTTTCAATGAACAGTTGACATTTGACAATGGACAATTGTGGTTGAAAGCCATAGGCTTTCTTTAATATATATTGTTTACAAATCAATTTGTGATTTTATCCTAAATTGTACATTATAAATTTAAAAATTCTCTAACCCTAAAATTAAAAACATAATTTTATAAATTATCCACAGAATTTTTAGGCACATTAAAGAAAATAACAAGTCCAAAATGCGATGTATATTTTGCGTCAGGCAAGGAAGCATAATGGTTTAATAGCGAGCTATTAGGTCATTATTCTAACGTAAAATGACACAAAATAGACTAGCATATTAATTTGTTATTTTTTTGAATGTGCCTTATCACCTCTAACATATGTGTTAATAATATGTGATTATAGCTTATATACTACTTCTAAAACTTTTAAAAATAGTGTTGATATTGTAGTATAAGGGCGAACTGGCATTGAAATTTTCTTTTTAGAACTCTTAATGAAGATTTGTACAATTAATTGCTTGTCAAAAGTAAGAATCCAAATTTTATATTTGGTTCTTCGAACTTTCACAGCGTACAATCTTGGATTGAGAGCATGCATTAATTGGACTAATATTTATTTTAGAGTTCTTAAAGAAAATTTCCCTGTTCATGAGCTTTATACTACAATATTAACATTCACTTATTAAAAATCTAGTGATTTACTGCACTCTAAATATGGCGCTATAACTTTCTTAACCTTCTCTACATGAAATTCATTTACATCATATGCAAGACAATCTTCCTTTGAATCAAACCTTGTTATAATTCCAATATCAAAACTTCTCTCACTTCTTATTACATCTATTCCCACTTCTAGTTCTTTTAATTCCTCTATGTTACCATTCATGCTTAATAAAGCTTGTTCTACAAATTTTATATTCTCCTTTGTGGGTTCCTTAAGTTTAAAAAATACTATGTGTGTAAACATAATCCCATCTCCCTATCTTCAAATTAGATTATATTTTTAGTATACTGTTACTATTTTTGTATAAGGGCGAATTGGAATTAGAATTTCCTTTTTAGAACCCTTAATAAAGATTTGTACAATTAACTGCCTGTCACAATCTTTGATTTGGAACATGCATTAATTGGACTAATATTTATTTTAGAGTTCTTAAAGGAAATTCCCTGTCCATAAGCTTTATACAAAAATAGTAACATTTATTTAAAATATAATCTTTTATTAAAAGTACTTTCTAGTTCCCTGTTCTTAGTTCCTCAGCTATTTTTTCTATTTTTCTTAATCTATGATTTATTCCCGACTTTCCAACTGGAGGATCTAACATCTCCCCTAATTCTTTTAAAGATTCTTCAGGATAATTAAGTCTTAATTCTGCAACTTCTCTAAGATTTTTAGGTAATCTTTGAAGTCCTATTTTATTCTGTATTAATCTTATGCTTTCAACTTGCCTTACTGCCGCATTAACTGTTTTTGATAAATTAGCAGTTTCACAGTTAACAAGTCTATTTACATTATTTCTCATTTCCTTCATTATTCTTATATTTTCTAGCTCTAATAATGATGAATGAGCTCCTATTATATTAAGTAAGTCTACAATTTGTTCACCTTCCTTAATATATATTATGAAACTACTTTTTCTTTGAATAACTTTAGAATTCAGCTTAAAAGTATTTATAAGATCTTTTAAATCAAGTGCGTACTCTTCACTATGAGTTACAAATTCTAAATGATACGTTCTTTCAGGATTGCTTATACTTCCACCACCAATAAAAGCCCCTCTTATATAAGCTCTTTTCTCTTCTTCAGTTTTAACCATATCTTGATTAATTCTATAATCAAGATTCATAACTCCATCAATTTCTGTTAATATACCTGTTTCATGTAATAAATCTTTGACGCCCATATCTGCTGATATTACTACCATGTAAATATTATTTTTCTTTAAAGAGTTACTTTTTTTAACCATCAATTTTGAGTGAATATCAAAATGTTCTTTTAAAAGAGTAAATATAAGTCTTGCACTTGATGGATTTTCTGTGGTCATCTTAAAGCTCAATCCACTTCCACTAAAAGCTATTGTTCCACTTACCTTCATTATGGCGGATAATTCTGCTAATGCTTCTTCTTTGGTCATATCTGAATATCTACATATCTCGCCTTTAACTTTAGATGAAAATGACATCTTATTTCCCCTTATCTATAAATTTATTTTGGTGCTGTTTCAAAAATATATTTATTTGCTACAATATCAATAATATTCATTTAATTTGAAACAGCACAGTTTTTAAATTTTTGTTTCCATTCTATTTTTTTCTTCTCTAACTCTCTCACTTATACGTTGAGATAAATACATATATTCTATTATCTTCTTCTTGTCATATAAAAGTTTCTTTTCCATAATTGTTTCAACTAAAACCTTTGCTAATTTATCAGCATCATGTTTTATGAAACCTTCTTTTATTTTTACTAAATTATATCCAACAATTTTTACGCCTAAACTATTAATATTTTCTTCATCTAATTTTACTAGTTCAGCGCCTTCTAATTGATATTTTTCTTTTAATTTATCAGGGATTTTTCCTATATTTGCAATAACATAGTTTACTATATCCTTACCACCATATTTTGTTAAAACTTTTAAATGATCAGAAACATTAAACCCTGTTGTTTCACCAGGTTGAGTCATTATATTTGAAATATACATTTTAAGTGCATCACTTTTTCTTACTTCTTTTGATATATCTTTTACTAATAAGTTGGGTGTTATACTAGTATAAAGACTTCCTGGCCCCATAACTATAGCATCTGCTTCACGGATAGCCTGTATTGCTTCTTTTAAAGCTTTTGCATCTTCTGGTATTATTCTGAAATTTGCAATTTTAGAGTTTTGTTTTATTGCTTCTTCCGGAATTTGAGATTCACCCTTAATAATGCTCCCATTTTCTAAAGTAGCCTCTAATTCCATATTATCTAAAGTTACAGGTACAACTTTTCCAGTAACTGCTAATACAGAACTCATTTTTTGTACTGCTTCTTCAAAATTATCTGATATTCCATCCATAGCTGCTAAAAATAAATTACCAAAACTTTGATTTTTTAATCTACCATCTTTAAATCTATATTGTAATAAATTCTCCATAATAGGTTCTGTATCTGCTAATGCTAAAATACAGTTTCTTATATCTCCAGGTGGTAACATCCCTAAATCTTCTCTTAAGTCTCCAGAACCTCCACCATCATCAGCAACTGTTACAATTGCTGTTATATTAGAAGTATAAAATTTTAATCCTCTAAGCATAGTAGAAAGCCCTGTTCCTCCACCAATTACTACAATTTTAGGTCCTTTTATAAGCAATCTTTTTTCTTCTATAAAACTTTCTATCTTTTTGCTATCAAAAGATACCTTTATATACCCTCTATTTACCAATGCAATTATTGATTTCATACTTTCTGTAATTGCAATATATAATACAAATAAACCTGTAATATTTAGAAATATATAAAATATTTTATAATATAAATCATATACTCTATGAGTTACTAATTCTGTAAAACCGAAAGCTATTAATAATATTCCAAATATACCAAATGCAAGCCATCTTTTAACTTTTATACCTGGTTTTATCCAATGCTTAAGCTTCATAGTTTCTTTTCTCCTCTATGAAGATCTTCACCAACATCTCTATGCTCAATTTTAGCTTTATAGTTTTCATTATTTAACCTAGTATAAACTTCATTAGCAATGGCTACAGAACGATGTCTTCCACCAGTACATCCTATTGATATTATAAGTTGTCTTTTTCCTTCTTTAATATAATTCGGAATTAAATATCTAAGCATATCTTGTAGTTTATCTATAAAAGTAATAGTCTCTTCTTGCTTTAAAACATAATCTTTTACAGACTTATCATTTCCTGAATATTGTTTAAGCTCTGGAATGTAAAATGGATTAGGAATAAATCTAACATCAAAAACTAAATCCGAGTCTACTGGTATTCCATATTTAAACCCAAAACTTAATACAGTAATTGATAATTGCTTTTCAATTTCAATATGTTCACCATAATTTTCATTGATTTTTTCTCTTAAATCTCTTATTGCATATTTAGATGTATCTATTATTATATCAGCTCTATTTTTAAGTTCTCTTAATTTACTTCTTTCCTGAATAATTCCATTTAAAACTCTTCCATCAGGAGATAATGGATGACTTCTTCTAGACTCTTTAAATCTTTTTATAAGAACTTCATCTGATGAATCTAAAAATAATATTTCGTATTTAAATTCATTCTCTTTTAAATAATTTAATGTCTCAAATAAATCATCAAAGAAAACTCCTCCTCTAATATCAATAACTAAAGCTACTTTTTCAATCTTTCCATCACTTTGAGAACATAACTCTGCAAATTTATTAATTAATTTTGGTGGAAGATTATCCACACAAAAATATCCTAAATCTTCTAAACTTCTTGTTGCTTCTGTTTTACCTGCACCTGATAATCCTGTAACTATAACAAATCTCATTACAAACCCTCCTTATTTAATTTATGTTTATTAAAACACTGCCTTTTATCTAAAATTCTTATTAAATTTCTAAATGACTTCACTTTAAAATTATAACATATCAGTATTATATTTTAGCTTCAAACCATATATTTTAATTTGAAAAATAAAAACCCAAAAGTTTAATTCTTTTGAGTTTTTACATTGATATAAAAAGTAGTTTTAATCTTCACCTATTATCCTTACTTCAGGATATAAATCCACATTAAATTGTATTTTAACTTCTTCTTGAACATGCTTTATAACTGCTAAAATATCTTTAGCTGTTGCATTTGATTTATTTATTACAAAACCTGAATGTTTATCAGAAACAGCAGCTCCGCCAATAGTAAATCCTTTTAATCCAGCATCTTCAATTAATTTTCCTGCAAAATGTCCTTCTGGTCTTTTAAATGTGCTTCCAGCTGATGGATACTCTAAAGGCTGTCTCTCTTCTCTTCTTTGAGTTAAATCTGAAACTCTACTTTCAACTTTTTCTTTTTCTCCATCTTTAAGATCAAATGTTGCACTTAAAACAACATAACCTTTTTTCATAACTATAGAAGTTCTATAACCCAATTCTAATTCATCTTTAGATAAAGTAATAATTTTACCCTCATCATTAATAACTTCTGCTTCTTTAATAACAAAAGATATTTCACCATCATAAGCGCCTGCATTCATAAATACAGCACCACCTACACTACCTGGAATTCCACATGCAAATTCAAATCCTGTTAATGATGCATTTAATGCTTGATTTGAAACATCTTTAAGCAACGCACCACACTCTGCTTTTATTATATTATTGTTTCTTTCTATATTATTAAGATCACATAACTTTATAACAACGCCTCTAATTCCTGAATCTTTTACTAAAATATTAGATCCATTTCCTATAACGTAAAAAGGAATATTGTTAGACTTACATATTTTAATAGCTTCTACTATTTGTTCTTTAGTATTTGGAGTTAAAAGTATATCTACTGGTCCCCCAACTTTAAAATGTGTATGTTCACTCATTTTGGCATTCTGTTGTATCTGTGTCTCTTTGTATAAAGTGCTAAACAAACCCTTATATTTTTCATTTTGATCCATTCTAAAACTCCTCAAATACTGATATTAATTTTATTAAAGATAGTATAATTATTTCATCTTCTAAAACAATTAATTATTATTTCCGTATTATTATAGCATAATTTATTTATTCTGTTCATTTTTTTTAAAATAAGATAAAATGCTATTTGCAGACTTATTATCTATAGATTCAGTTTCTAAAAGTTCCTCTAATGTAGCTTTTTTTATATTATCAATACTTCCAAATTTCATAAGCAACGATCTTCTTCTTTTTTCTCCAATATACGGTATATCTTCTAATACAGAATGTAGCGTTTTTTTATCTCTTAGTGTTCTATGATATGTTATTGCAAACCTATGTACTTCATCTTGTATTCTTCTTATCAATTGCATAAGATTAGAACTTCTATTTATAATAATCTCTTCGTTATTATATATTATTCCTCTTGTTGAATGATGGTTATCTTTAACTAGACCACATACTGGTATCTCTATACTTAATTTATTTAAAATCTCTTTAGCTACGTTAATTTGACCTTTTCCTCCATCCATCATAATTAAATCTGGGAAATTAGAGAATTTTCCATTAGAAAATTGTAGATTTCTATCTTGAATTTGTTTTATCTCCTCTAATCCACGAAGGAATCTTCTTTCTAATATTTCCCTCATACTATCATATTCATTTCCATTTTTTACTGATTTTATGCCAAATCTTCTATAATCACTATTTTTAGCTTTACCTTGCTCAAATACTATCATAGAGCCTACAGAATCTACACCTTGTATGTTAGAAATATCATATGCCTCTATGCGCATTGGTATATCATCTAAAGCTAGTAATTGTTGTATTTCTTCTAAACACAGTCTATTATTTTTTTCGTCTTTTAAAATTTTTTCTTTAAATTGTTCTAATGTAACTTTAGCATTACTTTTTACTAATTCAAGCATTTCTTTTTTACTTCCTTTTACAGGAACTTTAACCCAAACTTTAGATCCTCTTTTTATTGTCAAAAACTCTTCTAAAATTTCAGTATCATCAGTTTGAGGAATATAGATATTTTTAGGTACCTTAGATGTTCCTTTATAAAATGAAATAATAAATTGTGATAAAATACTTGAATCTTCTTGATATGTACTATTTTCAATTATAAAATGTTCTCTTCCAGTTACTTTTCCATCTCTTAAAAAGAATACTTGAACACAACAATCTTTATCATCTTTATACAAATTGATAAAATCTTCATCACCTTCTTGAGATTTAAAAATCTTTTGCTTTTCAATTATATTATCTATAGCAATTATCTTATCTCTTAATGAAGCTGCTTTTTCAAATTCTAATTGAGATGAAAATTCATCCATTTCTTTTTTTAACTTACTAACAATAGTTTTATCTTTTCCACTTAAAACATCCATAACTTCATTTATCATATTTCTATATTCATCAATAGAAACATATCCTGCACAAGGTGCATTACATTTTTTAATATGATAATTTAAACATGGTCTTGTTGGTACTCCCCCATCAGTTATAGCTTTTTTGCATGTCCTTATTGGAAATATTTTTTTTATTAAGTTCATTGTTTCATATACTGATGAAACGTTAGTATATGGTCCAAAATATTTATTTCCATCCTTAGCATATTTCCTTGTAATAAAAATCTTTGGAAAGTCTTCATTTACAGTTACTTTTATAAAAGGATAAAATTTATCATCTTTTAAAAGTATATTATATTTAGGACTATATTTCTTTATTAAATTACATTCTAAAATTAAAGCTTCCATTTCAGAATCTGTAACTATATATTCAAATTCCGAAATATTTTTTACCATTGTTTTAACTTTCTCTGAATGATTTTTAGAGTTTTGAAAGTATTGTCTAATTCTATTTTTTAATATTTTAGCTTTACCAACATATATAACTTCACCAAGTTCATTTTTCATTAAATATACCCCTGGCTTTTCTGGTAAAATCTTTAATTGGTTTTTAAAATCAAAAATTTCAATCACCTCCAAAGTATTTTAGGCACATCAAAGAAAATAATGGTTCAAAGATGTGCCTTAAATTTATTTTAAATCATTCTAGAGTAAGTAGTTATTTAGATAAAGCTGTCTTAATAACTCTTCCAGCAGTTTGAGCTGCTGCCCCTGCTCCAAATCCCCCATTTTCTACTATAACAGCAACTGCTACTTTGGGATCCTTTTCTGGAGCAAATCCTATAAACCATGAATGTGGAGTAGCATCCTGCCCATTAGAAAGTTTATAATCTGCTGTACCTGTTTTTCCGCAAGTATTGGTTCCTTGAAAAATACTCCAACTACCATTAACTCTAGAATCAACTAAGTTTTTCATATACTCTGTTATTATTTCAGCATCTTTTGCAGACATAACTTGTTTATTTACTTTTGGATCTATAGTTTTAACAGTATTTCCATTTTGGTCAATTATAGTATTTACTAATTTAGGTTCCATCATTTTTCCATCATTTGCAATAGTACCTGCTACTAATGCCATTTGCATTGGCGTTGCTAAAATACTACTTTGACCTATTCCAGTTTGAGCTATGCTACCAACCTCAGCTTTTTTCAATGTTGGAAACTGGCTTTTTTGTATTGTAAATCCATTTGCTTCAATAGAGTTGTTAAAACCAAATTTTTCTGCTGTTTCTTTTAATTTATCGTTTCCTAATTCCATAGCTAAACCACCAAAAACTACATTACTAGATACTCTAAATGCTTCTTTAAGATCTAACGAACCATATGCCGCTCCACCAGCGTTACTTAATGACTGCTTTTCATTAAAAACTAATTTACCATCATCTTGAAATGTTCTGTTAGTAATTCCAGCTATATTTTCTAAAGCACTTGTAAGTGTTATTGTCTTAAATGTTGATCCTGGAGGATACAATCCATATGTAGCTCTATTAATTAATGGTGTATCCTCAGCTTTTCCTTCATTAGCTGCTTTCATAGAACCCGCTAAATCATTAGGATTATATGTTGGTTTAGATACCATTGCTAATACTTCTCCCGTTTTGGGATTTAAAGCAACAACTGCCCCTTTATTATTTCCTAATGCATCATATGCAATTTTTTGAATATCTGGATCTAAAGTTGTTATTATACTATTACCAATCTTATTATTATCTTCACTTCTATTTTTAAACAAATCTTTTAATTTATCAAAACTAAAATCTTTAGTTAAATTTATTAATTCACCATTGATAGAACTATCTGTTGTTAATTCCTTGCCATAGGAATCTTCAAGTCCTGTCCTCTTGTAAACTGGATCTACATATCCTAGAACATGAGTATATAAATCACCATAAACATATTCTCTCTTTTGTGTAAGAGCATCTTTTCTTTCACTCTTCGTTAAAGCATTTTTATTTCTATCATATATGGTTCCTCTTAATACTTTATTTTGTTCAGCCCATATTCTCTTATTTCCTTGTTGCTCTGCAATATCTGGAGCTTTAAATACTTGAAAATAAGCAATATATGATATAAGACCTACAAAACAAAATAAAAAAACAACCATTACCTTTTTTACACTATTTGAAATATCATTCATTGCTTATCCCTCCTCTGATATCTTCTGAAGTATAGCAAGTGAAAAGAACATAGTTATAACTGATGAACCTCCATAACTAATTAGAGGTAATGTAATACCTGTTAATGGTATTACTGCAAATACACCACCAATAATAACCAAAACTTGGCATGCTATCATTGAACTAAATCCTATTGTATTTAACTGAGAAAATCTATCTTTAATAATAAATGCTGATCTCATTCCTCTATAAAACATTAAGAAATATATAATCATAACTCCAAGTCCAATAATTATTCCAAGTTCTTCACAAATTACTGCAAATATAAAATCTGAAGTATTAATTGGAACAAATCCTGGATATCCTTTTCCTAATCCGCTTCCAAAAAGCCCCCCAGATGAAATAGCATACATTCCCTCTACTATTTGATATCCTTGACCAGTTGGATCGCTCCAAGGATTTCTCCATATTTGTACTCTTTGTCTTACATGACCGAATAAATTGTAAGCAACAAAAGCTCCTGCTAAAAACAAAACTAAACTTATTATTACATATTTCTTTTTTCCTGTTCCAACATAAAGCATCGTAACTGCTATTCCAAAAAATATTAAAGCTGATCCCAAATCTTTTTGAAGAACCATACAACCTAATGAAAACATAACTACTAAAGCAGGTTCCCAAAGTTGTTTAAAATCTTCTATAATATTGTTTTTATCTTCATAACCTTGAAGTGCTGCAGCAAGATACAACACAAATGCTACCTTACCAAATTCTGATGGTTGGAATCCTGTACCGCCAATAAATATCCAGTTAGTTGATCCATTTACTTCTCTACCAAATATTAAAGCTAATGGCATTAGAATTAATGTTATTCCCATGAATACCCATTTATATTTCCCAAATTCTCGTATGTCTGGTATTGATAGAATAATAACCATATAAATAATAATACCTGCTGTCACCCAAATTAATTGTTTGAATGCAACATCACTATCTAATCTATATAACACAGCTATACCTATAACTGACAATATACATGAAAATATAAATAAAAACCTATCACCATTAGGATAAAATTTTTTCATTAAAACTTTAGCCACAGTGATTAAAATACATATCATTAATCCCATATATATTGCACCTTTATCTATAGGATCTTTTAATATAGCTAAATTAACAAAAAGTGCCATACACAATAAGTAAGTTAACACCATTAACTTGCTATCACCATTTTTCGTCCTCACGATTTCACCTCATCCGCTAATCTTTTAGCTTAAAACTTTAAAAACAGAAGTTCCTATTCTTATTTCGTCTTTATTAGATAATTTTTGTTTACCTCTTATTTTATTTCCATTGACATAAGTACCGTTAGTACTTTCTAAATCTTCTATTATCAATCCCATATTCCGTACAATTATTTTCGCATGATTTCCTGATACATGTTGATCAGATAATACAATTGAATTATTATCTTTTCTTCCTATACTAATATCCATTCTTACTGGAATAACTGAGCCTTCTTTTAAGTCAGCATTAACACCACATCTTAATATTTCTAGTCCAAAATTTCCTCTAGAATGATTAATAGGTTTTCTTCTTTTTGAACCACCTTTAATATCTTTATACATTATTTTTAGAGCATAATAAATAATTACATATAATACAATAATAAAAATTACTCCAAATATTCCAGTAGATACTTTTGAAAAATTCATAACTTCACCTCAATATCTATTTCCTATATCATAATAATGATTATACAACAAAAAAATTAATTAGGCACATCAAAGAAAATATTAGTTCAAAAATGTGCCTTATATTTTTTGGGATCTATTTTTTTATTTAAATCATAATAATTTTTTTAAATACTTACCTGTATACGACTCTTTTACTTTACATAGTTCTTCTGGTGTACCTGTTTTAATAATAGTACCACCTTTATCTCCACCTTCTGGTCCTAAATCTATCAAATAATCTGCACATTTAATCATATCTAAATTATGTTCGATTACTACAACCGTATTTCCTGCATTTACTAATCTTTGCAATATCTGAATTAATCTATTAACATCATCAACATGAAGACCAGTTGTAGGTTCATCTAAAATATATAGAGTCTTTCCTGTACTTCTTTTTGAAAGTTCTGTAGCTAGTTTTATTCTTTGAGCTTCTCCTCCTGATAGTTGAGTAGAAGGTTGACCTAATCTTATATAACCTAGCCCTACATCATTTAATGTTTTTAATTTATTTTTAATCCTTGGTATATTTTCAAAGAATTCCAAAGCTTCTTCAACTGTCATTTTTAATATATCATCTATATTTTTACCCTTATATTTAACTTCTAAAGTTTCTCTATTATATCTTTTTCCTTTACATACTTCGCAAGGTACATAAACATCAGATAAAAATTGCATTTCAATTTTTATTATTCCATCTCCAGAACAAGCTTCACATCTTCCTCCTTTAACATTAAAACTAAATCTTCCTTGCTTATATCCTCTCATTTTAGCTTCATTAGTTTGAGAGAAAAGTTCTCTTATTATATCAAATGTTCCGGTATATGTAGCTGGATTAGAACGTGGAGTTCTTCCTATAGGACTTTGGTCTATATCTATTATTTTATCTATGTTTTCATATCCTTTTATTTCTTTATACTTTCCTACTGGGTTTTTACTCTTATTTATTATTCTATTTAATCCTTTATATAGTATTTCATTAACAAAAGTACTCTTTCCTGATCCAGAAACTCCTGTAACTATAGTAAAAGTTTCTAATGGAATAGATACATTTATATTCTTTAAATTATTTTCTTGTGCTCCAGTAACAGTTATTTGTTTTCCATTACCTTTTCTTCTTTCACTTGGTACATCAATAAATTTTTCTCCTGTTAAATATTGTCCTGTAATTGATTCTTTACATTCTTTAATCTCATCAACAGTTCCTACTGCAACAACTTCTCCTCCATGCTCTCCAGCTCTAGGGCCAATATCAACAATACAATCTGCTTCTCTTATAGTATCTTCATCATGTTCAACAACAATAACAGTATTACCTACATCTCTTAAATTCTTTAAAGTTTTTATAAGTCTATCATTATCTCTTTGGTGAAGTCCTATACTAGGTTCATCTAATATATATAAAACCCCCATTAATGAAGATCCTATTTGAGTTGCTAATCTTATTCTTTGAGATTCTCCACCTGATAAAGTTCCTGATTTTCTTGATAGATTTAAATAATTAAGTCCAACATCAAGTAAAAATTGAAGTCTATTTCTAATTTCCTTTACAATTTGTTCACTAATTATCTTATTCTTCTCAGAAAATTCTATGCTATTTAAAAAATCTAATTCTTCATTTATTGGCAAATTGGTAAACTCATATATATTTTTTCTACCAACTTTAACTGCTAATGCTTCTTTTTTTAATCTTGCCCCTTTACATTTAGGACAAAAATTATCACTCATATATTGCTCAATTTCGCCTTTTATATAATCTGAATTAGTTTCTCTATATCTTCTTTTTAAGGCATTTATTTCACCCTCAAATGCATAATTGTAAGTAGCTTTTACACCTTCTTTAGTATAAGTTACTTTAAGCTTCTTTCCATTAGTTCCATATAATAATAAATCAATTTCTTCTTTAGTTAAATCCTTTATTGGTACATTTAAATGTAACCCACACTCTTTCTCTAATGCTTTTAATATTGCATATGTCCAAGAATCTTCTTTTAGTCTACCTGATCCCCAACTTGCTACTGCACCATCCATTATACTAAGGTCTTTATTAGGAATAACTAATTTTTCATCAATCTCAAATAATGTTCCTAATCCGTCACAGTAATCACATTTTCCAAATGGTGAATTAAACGAAAATAACCTAGGTGCAAGTTCATCTAAGCTTATTCCGCAATCTGGACAAGAAAATCTTTCACTAAATAAAACATCCTCTTTTCCTATAATATTAGCTATTACTAATCCTTCTCCAAGTTTTAAAGCAGACTCAATAGATTCTGACAATCTTCCTGCTATATCCTCTTTTATAACAATTCTGTCTATAACTGCTTCTATATTATGTTTTTTAGTTTTTTCTAATATAACTTCTTCTTCAGTTAAATCATATATTTCCCCATCTATCCTAGCTCTAATAAAACCATTTCTTTTTATGTTCTCTAATATCTTTTCATGATTACCCTTTCTTCCACGAACTACTGGTGCTAATATTTGAATCTTAGTTTTATCCCCATAAGACATTATTTTATCTACTATTTGATCCACAGACTGTTGTGAAATCTCTTTGCCACACTTAGGACAATGTGGAACACCAACTCTTGCGTACAATAATCTTAAATAATCATAAATTTCTGTTATAGTTCCAACTGTAGATCTTGGATTTTTGCTTGTAGTCTTTTGATCTATCGATATTGCTGGAGATAATCCTTCTATGTATTCTACATCTGGTTTATCCATTTGACCTAAAAATTGTCTTGCATAAGAAGATAATGATTCTACGTAACGTCTTTGCCCTTCAGCATATAATGTATCAAAAGCTAACGAAGATTTTCCTGACCCTGATAACCCAGTAAATACAACTAACTTATCTCTGGGTATTTCTAAACTTACATTTTTTAAATTATTAACTTTTGCTCCCTTAATTACTATCTTATCGTTCATACTACCCCTCTTTTCTAATATGCTTTAAAATACCAGTTAATTATTATACTAAATACTAATATTGTTCTAAAACATAATCTTAAATTTAATTTTCAATACACTTAATATAAAAATTCTTTAACTTAATATATTAGAAATATAAAAATAAGGGAATCATTGTATCTTCAACTTTATTATAAGTAATATTCAAAAAAATAATAAATCTATATATTTAATCTAATATTCTTTTATCTGTCTAAAGCCTTATCATTTAATAATACTGCAAATAATATAAATTATTATGAATATATTATTAAATTAATCTTACAACTGTATTCCCTATTTAGGCATATTCAAAAAATAATAAGTTAATCTCTTGGTCTATTTTGTGTCATACTTCGTCAGCGAACTCTCGCAATAGCCCGACTATTCCGAGGCTTCACTCCCTTGTCTGACGCAAAATATCCTCAAAATCTTTGACTTATTATTTTATTTCATATACCTTAATTATTTTTTTAAATTTTCTATTAAATCCCTTAATTCAGCCGCTCTTTCGAATTGTAAATTCTTTGCAGCTAATAACATTTCTGATGTATAATCTTTTATCAACTTATCTTTTTCCTTCTTTGTAAGTTTCTTATTTTCTTCAACCCTATATTCTTCAACTTCCTCTGAAACTTTAGTAGCTTCTATAACATCCCTAACTTCTTTATTAATAGTTGTTGGAGTTATATTATGTTTTTCATTATATTTTATTTGAATTTCTCTTCTTCTCTTTGTTTCACTTATTGCTTTATCCATAGATTTAGTAATATTGTCTGCATACATTATTACCTTACTCTCTGCATTTCTAGCAGCTCTTCCTATTGTTTGGATTAATGATGTCTCTGATCTTAAAAATCCTTCTTTATCTGCATCTAATATTGCCACAAGAGCAACTTCTGGAATATCAAGACCTTCCCTTAAAAGGTTTATTCCAACTAAAACATCAAACTCTCCAAGTCTTAAATCTCTGATAATTTTCATTCTTTCAATTGTATCTATATCTGAATGCATATAAGTTGTTTTAATTCCTAGTTCAATTAAATACTTAGTTAAATCTTCTGCCATTCTTTTGGTTAATGTAGTTATTAGAGTTCTAAAACCTTTTTCTGATGTTTCTTTAATTTGCGCATATAAATCATCTATTTGTCCTTTAACAGGTTTAATTATAATTTCTGGATCTAATAGCCCTGTTGGTCTTATAACCTGCTCTGCTATCTCTTTTGAATGTTCCATTTCATATAGCGCTGGTGTAGCACTTACAAATACCACTTGATCAATTTTCTTTTCAAATTCCTCAAACTTTAATGGTCTATTATCATAAGCACATGGAAGTCTGAATCCGTAATCTACTAAAGTATTCTTTCTTGACCTATCACCTGCATACAT
Organism: Clostridium weizhouense; assembly: GCF_019431045.1. Lineage (GTDB taxonomy): Bacteria > Bacillota > Clostridia > Clostridiales > Clostridiaceae > Clostridium > Clostridium weizhouense. The sequence goes on from NZ_JAHXPT010000014.1 coordinate 47,277, forward strand.
AGCCCTAACTTGTGGCAAGGTAACATGACTTTCGTCTATAAACATTAAAAAATCATCTGGAAAATAATCTATTAAAGTTTTAGGTGGAGTTCCTGGACTTCTACCATCTAAAATTCTTGAATAATTCTCTATACCACTGCAATAACCCATTTCTTTCATCATCTCAATATCAAAATTAGTTCTTTGTCTTAATCTTTGAGCTTCTAAAAGTTTTTCTTGTGAATTAAGTTCTCTTAATCTATCCTCTAATTCATCTTCTATTTGCACAATAGCTTTATCTACTCTTTCCTTTGATGTTGCAAAGTGAGATGCAGGAAATATAGATACATGATTTCTTTCACCAATTATTGTTCCCGTTAATACATCAAATTCTCTTATTCTATCTATTTCATCTCCAAAAAACTCAATTCTAATTCCTTTACTTGAAGTTGAAGATGGAATTATATCTAATAAATCTCCTCTAACTCTAAAAGTACCTCTAGAAAAATCTATATCATTTCGTTCATACTGAATTTCTATAAGCTTCTTTATAATCTCATCTCGTTCTTTTTCCATACCTTTTCTTAGGCTTATAGTTAATTTTTTATATTCGTCTGGATTACCAAGACCATAAATGCATGAAACAGATGCTACAATTATTACATCTCTTCTTTCAAAAAGAGCTGATGTAGCTGAATGTCTAAGTTTATCTATTTCATCATTTATAGAAGCATCCTTTTCAATAAAAGTATCAGTTTGTGGTACATACGCCTCTGGTTGATAATAATCATAATAAGATACAAAATATTCAACTATATTCTCCGGAAAAAATTCCTTAAACTCAGAACATAATTGAGCCGCTAATGTCTTATTATGTGCCAAAATTATTGTAGGTCTTTGAAGTCTTTCTATGATATTAGCCATAGTAAAAGTTTTACCTGACCCAGTTACTCCAAGTAATGTTTGCCCTCTATTATTATTTTTTATAGATTTTACTAGTTTATTTATTGCTTCTGGCTGATCTCCTGTTGGTTTAAATTTTGAATGTATTTTAAAATTCCCCATATATAACACCTCATTTTTGCGAACAAATATTCGTATGTATTGTATTTATATTTTACTTTTCATTATAAATTAAGTCAACAATTCATTAAATATTATTAAAAGAATAAAAAAAGAGATAAAATATAAAAATTCTATCTCCATAATCTCTTAATTCTTTTTATCGTTATTTAATTTATCAGATTCTTTTAGTTTATCTAGTATTTGAGAAAAGTCATTCTCTTTAATCATTACTTTATCTTTTGCTTCAACAGCTCTAGGAACTAAAAGCATACCAATATTTGTACCCTTACTAATTCTTATAGGTAAACTACTTATTGTTCCATTCATATCTTTAATTTTCAAAGTAATATTATATAAATTCTCTTTTATAATAGAATACATTTCAGCTTGTGAATTTATTATTTTGTCATTTACTGAAAGCAGTTTACTTCCTGCTTTTATACCTAAATCATAAGCTATAGATTTAGGTAATACATCTAATATTACTAATCCTTCTTCATCGCTCATAAACTTAGGTTCTAATATATCTTCTCTATTTTTTTGAGTTCTTATCATTAATTCATGTCCAAGTGGCGCAAATATTATTAATAATAATTCTCCTACAATTCCAAATCTAGCCACTTGAGAAACCAAAGTTAACAGTAATCCATAAGCTATAATATATTTACCTGAAGATAAAGCTTTTTCTCTTTTATTCTTAGTGAAAGTAACACTTGAATAACCTAATACTGCATAAAGTGGCATTATTGATATCATTGTAAAAGATAATAAATTAATATCTCCACTTCCATGAATAAAAGGCCAACTATTAGGAGTTTGTATAGCTGTTGTTATGTAATTACCAGCATCCTTATCTGCCATAACTGATATTAATATAGCTATAGATAAGAGCCAATATCTATTAAGTGCAAAACCACCTATTATTTTTCCTCCCTTATTGGCAAATACCGGTATAGATCCTCTATCACCATCTATCATAACCAATAAACCTTCAATAATATGTAACACTCCTACAAAAGTCATAAGATACATTATATCAATCTTAAAAACCATATTCTCTTTTATTCCAGGTATAAAATTACCTAATAAAGTTATACCTACACTTATCAAACCTAATATAGCTCCTGAATATGAAAAACAGATAAATCTAGGTTTTATAAACATTAAAACTATTGAAATTCCAAATAAGTAGAATATACCTGAATTTTCTCCGAATCTTATTCCAAGCATACTATTAATAACACTTACCATTGTTCCAGCTAGTATTCCTAAAACAATTTGTGAAAGTGTAAGCTCTAGAGGAGTATTTACACTTTCCCCTAAAATCATTTTCTGCATTATAACTAATTTTCTATTTTTTAGATATAAAATTACGCCTAAAAGAATTAATATTAACATTAAAGTAGGTTCAACTATTGCCTCTGCAACACCTCTTAATGTGTATAGTAATAAATCCATTATTAATCCCCCTGATTTATCTTTCCATTTATAACTTCTAGAGCTTTAGTAAATTGTGGATCTTTCGCTCTACTATAAACTTGTTCTGATAATTCTTTTGGTATTTGTACTTCATAATCTGGTTCTATACCCTTTTTATGAATATTCTCTCCATTTGGTGTATAATATTTTGAAACTGTAACTTTAAGTCCACCAATATCATTTGAAAACTTAACAGGTTGTTGCACAATTCCTTTTCCAAATGTAGTAGTACCTATAATAGTTGCTACTTTATAATCTCTTAATGCCCCTGTTACTACTTCTGAAGCACTAGCACTTCCACCATCTACAAGTAAAACTAAAGGTAATCCTTGTTCAATACCTCCAATTGATGGTGAATCAGCCCTATTTTCATATTTATCTATTGTATATGTTATTGTCTTCCCTTCAGGTATAAATTGTGATGCTACTCCAACTGCTTCTGAAAGAAGTCCTCCACCATTTCCTCTTAAATCTAAAATTAACCCTTTCATTCCAGCATTCTTTAATTCAGTTAATTTACTTTTAAAATCATTTGTAAGATTCTCATCCATAAAAGAAGTTAATTGAATATATCCAACTGAAGAATTTATCATTTCTCCCTTTATAGACTCTACTTTTATCACATCTCTCATTATTTTAATATCAAAAGGTGCACTATTTGCTCTTAAAATATTTAGTTTAACTTCAACCTTTTCTTTTCCACTAAGCATTGATACCGCTTGCTCAAGGTCATTTCCTTTTAATTCTACATCATTAACTTTTAAAATAACATCTCCTGCTTGTAACCCTGCTTTTTCAGCTGGTGATCCTTCCATTGGAGAGATTACTGTTATTTTTTCATCTTTTACCCCTACTTGAACTCCTATCCCCATAAAACTTCCAGTAGTTTGTTCCATAAATTTATCAAACTCTTTTTTGTTCATAAAAACAGTATACGGATCCTCTAAAGAAGCAGTCATTCCTTTCATTGCTCCTTCTAATAAAACATTATCATCAATTTCTCCATCGAATCTAGATATTAAAGCATTACGTACTTCAAACAATGCTGAATATTTATCTATATCCTTAATTTGTTTTAGCTCACTTGAAACTTCTGTTGATGTTTTAGTTAATAAAATGCCTTTAGTAGCTAAATAATTTCCTATAAATAAAAATCCACCTGCTGTAATAAAAAATATAGCTATTATAATTATAATAAAAAAGGATTTACTCATTTTGAAATTATTACTTCTTTTTAAATTCTTCACATTTAAAGACTCCCTTGCATATATTCTGTTAAAAAAAATAATAAACCATTATTCATATATATTTTGTTGAATTTACCTTATTAAGATAAACTAATACTATTTTAGTTTATCCTAACTTACACTCAAATACAAAATATATTAAGAACTTTTGGTCCATTATTTTATATATATAAATTAATTTTATTCTTATTAACAGAAATTATACTACTAAGAATTTTCTTAATGCAGATATACTAGCAATTCCCCCTACTAAAATTCCTCCTAATACAAACTCTAATAACATCGCTTTTAATATGTACGTTGGAGGTACAAGAGATACGAACATTAACATTGAAGAAATCCAGCCAAATAATGCTTTGTATGCAAAAAATAATGTAACACATGCTAAAGATGAACCAAGTACTCCTATTACCATTCCTTCTATAATAAATGGCCATCTTATAAACCAATCAGTAGCACCAACGAATTTCATTATACCTACTTCTCTTCTTCTTGAATAAACAGTTAATTTAGTTGTATTCATTATTAAGAAAATTGAAACACCGACTAAAATTATAAATAACGCTCCACCAACGATATTTACACCCTTAACAAACTTTACAATTCCATTAACAACTTGTTGTTGGTCATCTATTTTTTCAACTCCTGTAAAACCATTTAAAGCTTCAGTTATGTTTTTTGCATATTCTGGACTTTCTAATTTAACAACAAAAGCTGCTGGGAATGGATTATGTTCTAATGAGTATCCCTTTAATAATCCTTCATTTTCATTTGTTGTTTGTTGTACAGTTTTATAAGCATCTTCTTTTGATTGATATGTTACATCTTTAACGCCATCAACTTCTCTTAATTTTATTTCGATTTCTCTTTGATCAATAAGTTTTATATCATCTTGAAGAAAGACCTTAAGATCAACCTTATCTTCTACAGTGCTGATAGCTTGGTTAACATTATTTGCAAGTAATATAAATATTCCTAAAACGAAAAAAGTTATAAGTACTGTAAGTATTGAAGCAAAGCTAATAGTCCTATTTCTTTTTAAACTTTTAAATGCATCTTTTATAAAATATGTAATTGTATTAATTTTCATCTTTATACTTACCTCTCTTTTCGTCTCTTACTATTTCTCCTCTTTCTATAGCTATAACTCTCTTTTTCATGTAATCAACAATTTCTTTTGCGTGAGTAGCCATTAAAACAGTAGTTCCTGATTTATTTATGTCATCTAATAGTTCCATTATTTCTCTTGCTGTCTCTGGGTCTAAGTTACCAGTAGGTTCATCAGCAATTAATACTGAAGGATTATTTACTAATGCTCTAGCTAACGATACCCTTTGTTGTTCCCCTCCTGATAATTCATTAGGAAACATTTTATATTTATGAGATAAACCAACTAGTGAAAGTACCATTGGAACTCTTCTTCTTACCTCTCTTTGAGATGCTTCTACAACTCTCATAGCAAATGCAACATTTTCATAAACGTTTAAAGTTGGTATTAATCTAAAATCTTGGAATACCATTCCTATTTTTCTTCTATAATAAGGAGTTTGTTTTCTATTAATTGTAGATAAATCCTTTCCACCAACAATTATTTTGCCATTTGTAGGTTCAACCTCTTTTAAAAGCATTTTTATAAAAGTAGATTTACCTGAACCACTTGGTCCTACTAAGAATACAAACTCACCATTTTCTATTTCAACATTAATATCACTCAAGGCTTTTACATTATTATCATAAATTTTCGATATATTTTTAAATTCAATCATGTTAACTCTCCTTTTTAGGTAAAATTATACAATTCATCTGTAAAACTTACAAAATTATTATATCATAGAAGAGTTTTGAATGTCATTTAAATTTCTTAATTGTAAGAAACTTATAATTTATTCTTGTTGAATGTCTTTAAACCCTTCTCCTAAAACTTCATGCACCTCTCCAACTGATATAAATGCCCTAGAATCTATAGATTTTATGAATTTTTTTAACTTTATAAATTGATTTCTACTTAAAACAGCATAAAGTACAGTAGTATTATTTCCACTAAACCCACCAATTCCCTTTAAAAATGTACATCCTCTTTCTAAAACATCCATTATATATTTACTTATTTCTTCATTTTTTTCACTTATAATTACAACTTGCTTACAAATGTTAAATCCTTCTATAAATTTATCTATAACTGTTCCAAGAATTAAAACGCTTAACATAGAATAGAATCCTATATCTATAGTAAATACTAAAGCTGCTACAAAAGTAATTATAAAATCAACTATCAATAAAGATTTACCTATATCTATATGAAAAAACTTATTTAGTATTTTAGCTAATATATCTGTTCCACCAGTAGAAGAATTTTCATTAAAAACTAGAGCCATACCAAAAGCTGAAATTAAAGTTCCAAAAATAGTTGCTATTATTAAATCAGTTGTTATTGCTAATGGATTAAAAAACTTTTCTATAAACCACATAATTATTGATAACCCCAAGCTAGCATAAATAGTTTTAAGTCCAAAATCTCCACTTATAAACATAAATGCTAAAACAAGCAGGATAGCATTTAATACAAAAGTCACTCCACCTACAGATAAATTAGGAAAGAATTCTTTTATAATAATTCCTACCCCTGTTATTCCTCCACCTGCAAGATTATTTGGTATAAAAAAATATTCTGTTGCTAATGCAACTAAGATAATACCTATTGTTATTATTCCATATTCCTTTAAATTTTTCATTTTAAAATATCCCCCTTTTCATTGATGATTAGGACAAAGTAGCTACTCCACGTTCAATTGACAGTTGACAATGCACAATTTTGGTTGAAAGCCACAGGCTCTCTTTAATATATATTATTTAAAAATCACAGAGTGATTTTATCCTAAATTGTCAATTGTCCATGATCCATTGTCAATTCAAAAATATAATCTGAGTTATTCACAAATTTAGCTACATTATAATTTCCTATATAATAAAAAATATACAAATACAATGTGGAATTAAGAATAAAATACATCTTTATATTTCCACTTTTATTTATTATTATTCCTTATATTTAGTAGCCCTCTTATATTTTGCCATTATTTTCTTAAAAGTGTCAATGATTCACGATAGCAATTTATTATTTTTGATAAACCACTAAATTTTCTAAATAAAAGATGTATAAATTTATCTATTTACAATTTTATAGCTTTGACTTTTAGTCAAAAAAAGATAGCAGCATATACATACTACTATCTTATAAGAAATATTGTTAAACTATTTTTTTAATTCTAAAGCCTTCTTTGCTTTTTCTACTATATGTTTAGTTGTTAATCCATATGCTTCTAATAATTGATTTGGTTTACCACTTTCTCCAAATGTATCATTAATACCAACTTTTAATACTGGTACTGGAAGTTCTTCTGTTATTACTTCTGAAACTGCTGATCCTAATCCGCCAATAACATTATGTTCTTCTGCTGTAACTATTGCTCCAGTTTCTTTAGCTGCTTTAACTATTAATTCTCTATCAATAGGCTTAATTGTATGAATGTTTATTATTCTAGCATTAATTCCTTCTTTAGCTAATTCTTCTTTAGCTTCTAATGCTAATTCAACCATCATTCCTGTAGCTATTATAGTAACATCATTACCTTCAGATAATGTAATACCTTTACCAATTTCAAATTTATAATCCTTATTATCATTTATAACATTTACGCCTAATCTTCCTAATCTTACATAACAAGGACCATTGTATTCAGCAACTGCTAAAATTGCTGCTTCTGTTTCAACAGCATCTGATGGATTTATAACTGTCATCTTAGGAATACTTCTCATTAATGATATATCTTCAACAGATTGATGAGATGCTCCATCTTCTCCTACAGTTAATCCAGCATGAGTTGCACATACTTTAACATTTAAATATGGATAGCAAATTGAATTTCTTATTTGTTCAAAAGCTCTACCTGCTGCAAACATTGCAAATGTACTAACAAAAGGAATTTTTCCACAAGTTGAAAGTCCTGCTGCAACTCCCATCATGTTTGATTCTGCTATTCCCATATTGATAAATCTTTCTGGTGCAACAGCTTTGAAATCTGCTGTTTTAGTTGATTTTGATAAATCTGCATCTAGTACTACAACATTCTTATTTATGTTTGAAAGTTTTACTAATGCCTTACCATAAGCTTCTCTAGTTGCTATTTTATTACCCATTAGTTTTCCCCTCCAATTTCTTTTAATGCTTGATCACGTTGTTCTATGCTAGGAGCAGTTCCATGCCATCCTGCTTGATTTTCCATGAATGAAACGCCTTTTCCTTTTACTGTATTACATACAATAACAGTTGGCTTTCCTTTTGTATTCTTAGCTTTTTCAATTGCATCTAAAATTTCGTCATAATTATGTCCATCTATAATTAATGTATTCCATCCAAAAGCTTCAAACTTTTTATCAATTGGTGATGGATTCATAACATCTGTTATATTTCCATCTATTTGTAAACCATTATAATCTACAAAAGCTGTTAAATTATCTAATTTATAATGTGCAGCTGACATTGATGCTTCCCAAACTTGGCCCTCTTCAAGTTCTCCATCACCTAATACTGTATACACTCTATATTCTTTATTATCTAGTTTTCCTGCTAATGCCATTCCTACTGCTGCAGAAATTCCTTGTCCTAATGACCCTGTTGACATATCAATTCCTGGTAAATCATTCATATTTGGATGCCCTTGTAATCTTGAACCAATCTTTCTTAATGTGTTTAGTTCTTCTACATCAAAATATCCTCTTCTTGCTAAAGCGCTGTATAATGCTGGTGCTGCATGCCCCTTTGATAATACAAATCTATCTCTGTTAGAATCCTTTGGATTCTTAGGATCTATATTCATTTCATTAAAAAATAATGTTGTCATTATATCTGTTACTGATAACGAACCACCCGGATGACCTGATGCTGATTCAGTAAGCATACATACTATATCTTTTCTTATAAGCTTTGATATTTCTTGAAGCTTTTCTTTATTATTATTCATAATACAATCCTCCTATGATTAAATTACTTACCTAGAACATATTTTTTCCTTTTTCAACAATATTTATTCTATCACGATTTTTTATGTTTGTATATACCAATAATTATATTGTATACTTCATTTATTTATACTGTATACGTTTTTTGCTTTTATTGTATACATTATTTATTTATATGATATACTTTTTATTTTAAAAATTATAGAAATAATTAATATATGCCATGAATAAATGGTTCATGGCATATACAGCTTAGAAACTGTCTTAAAAATATATTTTACATTTAAGAATTTTCTATTCATTAAGTTTTAAATAAATATTGATATTATGCACATGAAAATAAACTCCTCTATCCATATAGTTTATATTACACTATCAAGATTATTTTAAATTATAGTTTATGTATCGTTGACAGTCTCTTTATTATATAGATTAATAGTTATTTATTTAAATAGGATTTAACATTAAGGGTTTATTAAGGCACATTCAAAAAATAATAGATCAATAAGCTCGTCTATTTTGCATCAGCAAATTTAGTTAATAGCTCACTATTATCTGAATTTATTTCCTTGTCTGACACAGAATATACAATTCCTCTTTGGTTTATTATTTTATTTCATGTGTCTCATTAGAATATACCTAAGGCTCCTAAAATTGCTCCAGCAGCTATAAGTATACCCATTATTTTAATTGGAGAAACCCCTTTTTTAACCATTTGTAATACAATTACCGTTAAAACAAAAGGAATTAATCCTGGCATTAATTTATCTAAAAGGTCTGTTTGCAAACTAAAATCAACTTCTCCCATTTTAAAGCTTATATTAGTTTGTAAATTAACAAATCTACCAACAAGACCACCCATTACAAGAGTACCAAGTACAGATGCAGTTTCAATTACTTTATTTATTTTTCCACCTTGTAATATTTGTTCTACAGCTTTTTTACCAAGGTTATAACCACTCATCCATAGAGTAAATGACATACCACCCATTATAGCCAATTGTGATATTAAAAATATTATCGGTCCAGCAATATTTTTTGTATTAGTAATACCTATACATATTGCAAGTAAAATAGGTGTAATAATCCCTTGCGTTAATGTATCTCCAACACCTGCTAAAGGTCCCATTAATCCTGTTTTTATCGCGTTAAATCCTTCATCACTTATTGGCTTACCATTAGCTTTTTCCTCTTCCATAGCTATAGTTATACCATGAATTACAGATCCACAAATAGGTTCAGTATTAAAGAATGCTAAATGTCTTTGTACTGCTGATTTTCTATCCTCTTTATCTTTATATAACTTCTTTACTATTGGTAACATTGAATGTGCAAAAGCAGTAGCTTGCATTCTTTCATAATTATAATTTGATTGTGCAAACATAAACCATCTAATCCAAGATTTTATTACATCTTTTTTACTTAAAGATTTAACCTCATTATCTTCAACTGGCTTATTTGTAGGCATAACATTTAATTCTGACATATATACTTCCTCCTCTCAAACCCCTTTATGTATTAGAAGTAGAATTACTATTTTTTATAGAAGTTACAGTTAACGCGATTACCATTCCTACTATAGATATAATAACTATATCTAGTTTAAAGCAAACTGACATTATAATTCCTAATACAAAGAATGGCATTGTAAATGAGTTCCCTATTAATTTTAAGTTCATTGCAATACCTAATGCTGGTAACATTGCACCTATTACATTAAATACATGTAATACATTAGGACTTAAAACTTCTAACATTCCTGATACAGCATTTGGCCCATAGTATACAACTAACGCTGCTGGAATGAAACTTAGTAAGAAAAGTGCTATTTGCGGTGGTATTACATTTATAAATCCAACAGCATCAATATTTCCTTTTTCAACTTCTCTATCTGCCCAGTGAACAAAGAATGAATTAATTGTCATCTTTCCTATCCATAGAATTGTTGCAATAGTACCAAGTGGAACTGCTATTGCCATTGCAGTTTCAATATCTAAATTTGAAATTAATGCAAGTGCGGTACCAACATATCCTGCAAAAGCAGGATCACCCATTTGAGCACCACCTGCTGATATAAATCCTAAATAAATAACATTTATACCTGCTCCTATTAGTGCACCTTCCAGAGGTTGTCCTAATATTATCCCTGTTATAAATCCAGCTACTAAAGGCCTATTAAATGTGAAAAATCCTGCATAAGTAAACCATGGACTCCATGAAATATAATAGAAAAATCCTATTAATACAGCTTGTAAAATTGTAACATTCATATCTTTTCCTCCTATTTATAGTTAAGATTTATTATTAATACGTTTACATAAGATTGAAATTATTTAACTATCTAATCTAGGATAAATTCAATCTAAGTATTTGTATTATAGTTTATCTAGTGAAATTTGCTTTGCATCAGGGACAATTTGTACATAAACATTTACACCAAGTTCCATAAGTTCTTTAAATGCACATTTTTCTTCTTCTGAAACTGAAATATTTTTATAGAATTGTTTTCTTCCTTGTTTTGCGCCCATTCCTCCAAGATTTAATTTTTTTATTCCTACTCCAGCTTTTACAAGACTAAGAATAGGCATTGGAGTCTTAACTAAGACTATTATTCTTTCTCCATCATCATCTTTATTTAAAGCATTAATAGCATCATTTACTCCATATATTTCAACTTTAATTGAAGATGGAGCTGCTGATTTTAAAACCATTTCCATAAATGGATCTTTTGCTACTGCATCATCTATCACTATTATTTTAGTTGCCTTTGTTATTTTAGACCAAGCTGTTGCTACTTGACCATGTATTAATCTATCATCTATTCTTGTTAAAACTATATTTAACATATTTACCCACTCCTTTTTACCTACTTGATTGTTGTAATAATTTCATTTCCTTAAATAATTCTTTAATCCCTGTTAATCCAGTTTCAATACAATGATTAGCTAAATCATCTAATTCATAAATTTCTCTCATTGTAATTGCTTCAAGTAACATTGGTAAATTAATACCTGTTATACATCTAAATTTAATATCTAGTAGCTTACCTGAATTTAGAGCAACTACATTATACGGACTTCCTCCCATTAGATCTACTAATACTAAAACTCCATCGCCATCTTCTAAAGTTTCAATAGATTCCTTAACCTTATAACCTAACATTTCAACACTATCTCCATGTTGAAGTCCTAAAGTTAAAATTTTCTCTTGTTTTCCTACAATAAGTTCTGCACTCTTTAATATTTCTTCCGAAAATTTTCCATGAGTCACCAATAAAATCCCTACCATTATGCCTTCACCTCCTTGGCCTTTCTTATACTTATTTTATTAAGCAAGTTCCTTGCCAAATAATTAATATAATGTGTCTCATAAAAGATATTTTATAATAAATATATACCTAAACCCAATATTTTCAATACGCTCCAAGGAAAACATAAATTGATTTATAAATAAAAAAGTTTTTAAATATTAAAATATAATTAATTATATATATTTTTTTATTTATAAATATAATATGTGTATTAAATGTGTATTTAACGTGTATTAAAAAAACTAAATGCAAATACACATTTAGTTTTTATCCATCTAAAGTATTCAATTGTTATAATACAACTTAAGCAATTATTAATATTAAAATGTCATTGTAATTTGTTCTATATACTACAATAACTAATTTTACTTTAAAATATAAAATTAATATAATACTTATATTTCTATTATGTTAAAGCTAATATCAATCATTTCTACTATGTAAGCTAGTTCTGAATCTGGAATTAAAATTCCAAACACTTCCTCAACTAATTCAAAATTATTTTTTACAATATTAAAAAGCTTACTTTTACTAATTTTTATTGTTAAAAACTTTTTATAAGGTAATGATTCATTTCTTATAACTCTTTCTATCATACATGAACAGTGAAATAAAAATTTTATATATAAACTATCATCAATTTTATTGTTACATTCCTTAGCTATCTTTTCTAAAACTTGATTTAATATTTCTGATGCCTTTTGCACATTTAAAAATGTAAGTGCTTCTTCTAATATTTTTATAATGTGTTTTTTCCAATTTATATTTTTATATTTAACTCCAAGTCTTAGATTATCTGAACTTATTTTTTCTGTATTTACTTTTACTCTTTCTCCAATTAATGAACTTACACTTTCTATATTATCCACTAACATATCCATACCTATGTTAGAAGTCATAGCTTTTCTTGCAGCTTCAATAACCATTGGTGTACTAACCATTTTTATTGTTCTTGTTTCTATTCCTGTTTTTTCTGTAATTATATCTCCAAATGTAGTTAAAGAGCCCATATCGACTAATAATAAAATTCCACTTCCCTTATCTATTTTACGAGCTATATTGATAGCTCTTTCTAAAGTAACCTCAACCTTTTCTTCTAAAGGCATGTCTAATGCGTGTAAACACTCATATCCTAAAAGTGTTTTTGCTACCTCAACCATATTAGTTGCAGTTCCATATCCATGTGCAATAACTAAAACTTGAATATTTCCATGCTCTTTTTTAGTATTTACAGAGTGTAATAACATGGTTATAAATGCTAATTCATCATTAGGTATTTTTACAAAAAATTTATCTTCAATTTTAGATTTTATTAATGATGCAACATAATATTCTTGAGCATAATTTTTATAATTATCTTCAGATTTTGGATATATAACTAAATTCCCTGTTCTTAATCTTTCCAAAAGTGTTTCTACATGTAACGCCAAACTATATATTAATTTTGTATCTATATTGTTAATACAAAAATCTTTATTTTCTATAAAAGACTCCTTAATAATATTAACAATTTCAGGAGTTACTATTTTTGATAATACTTCTTTATCCAGTCTTAAATCTTCAGATTTTTCTATAGATGATGAATTATTAAATCTATATTGAATCTGATTAACTATATTTTCCCTAATTTGTCTTACAGATAATCCATCTGCATAGAATTTTTGAGCTTTTTGTAACATTAAATCATAAAAATCTTCTTCTGTATTATTATTTTCATAAACTAATAAACTATTTAAATTATTTTCTAATTCTTCACTTTGACCATTAAATGTTATTGACTCAAAATCGTTTAAATTAAAATATTTACTTAATTCTTGTCTTTTATCTTCAATTGCAAATAATCCTTCTTTGAACCTTTGAGAAAGTTGAGATAATTTTACATAAACATATTCATGTTCTTCTGTAATATATTCAACAAATGCATTTGCACAAATAAGTTGAATATCATTCTTTAACTGTCCTATATTGCCTGGACATTTGTAAAGTAATAATACTTTTAATACTTCTTTTGATACCTTTAATGGAGCCTTAATTTTTATAGATTCATTTTTAAAAAATTGACAAATAAGTTCCATACGCTCTTTTAAAGAACGTTTATCTAAACTTGGAAGACTAATTGTTACTGGAATTCTTCTTAAAAATGTGCCTAAAATAGACGACTTTGGATCTTCTGTTGTCGCAGCTATAAATAGTATGTTAGCTTTTCTTGTATTTTCAGATTCCCCTAATCTTCTATAGCTTCCTCTATCCATTAATGAAAATAGCATTTCCTGTCCTTCTGGCGATAAACGATGCACTTCATCTAAGAATAATATTCCTCCATCAGCCTGATCTACTAATCCTTTTTTTTCAGAGCTTGCCCCAGTAAATGCACCTTTTACATGTCCAAATAAATGTGATAGTAAAAGCTGAGAATTTTCTGCATAATCGGCACAATTAAATATGATATATGGAGAATCTTTTGTAAGCTTTCCTGCTTCTATTGCATATATGTACATAGCTTCAGCAAAAGTAGTTTTTCCAACACCCGTTGGACCTATTAATAGTGTATGTAATCCATTAGGTGGGTATAGTATGGTTGCTTTTGCTTGTTTAATTTGTGATTTTAATGAATCTTCGCTACCAATTATACTTTTAAATATAGTTTTTTTATAATTAGAAACTTTCTCTTTGTTTTTTTCCAATTCTTCATTACTTTTTATATCTTTATTTTCTTTGATTTCCTTTATGTTCACTTCTTTTATTAACATTTTGTGCAAATCACTATATTGAGTTATTACTGGTTCTCTTATAGTTATACCAAACTTTAATTCCAAACAAACCTTATCTAGATATAATACAGGTTTACCCTGAATTTTAACTGCCATTCCTTCAGTTACAAGACAATTCAACTCCTTACTAACATTATTTCTAGATATACTTAATTCTTTAGCAATATAACTAGCTTCAAATCCTATTTTTTTATCAAAATCTTTATAAAAATCTATTGTTTTAGTAAGATTCTTTAATTTTTCATATACACGTTCTTTTCTATTTAATTTATTCTTTGGTCCATAATTATCAAACACTGCTACATCTCCTTTTTACTATAATTTATATTTAAATAATATAAATTATTAGATAACGTTTTCTTGAGTTTGAATAAAAGGAATTTTCCCCATCTATATCAAATTTATTCTAAAATAAAAGACACCCCCCTAGTTTATGCCCTTTTACTATAGAAAGTGTCTTAGTTTATATCATTTGAATATTATTAAAAGGATAGATTGTCTCTATCCTTTTTTAAGTTAAATTCAGACTTAAAGCTAATGATTTATCAACCTTTTTCATATCAACATCTGTCATATGTCCTATTTTCTCTTTTAGTCTTCTTTTGTCTAAAGTCCTTATTTGTTCTAATAATACAACCGAATCTCTATTTAACCCATATTCCTCTGACGAAATTTCAACATGAGTTGGTAATTTCGCTTTATTAATTTGAGATGTTATTGCTGCCACAATAACTGTAGGACTATATCTATTTCCTATATCATTTTGTATTATAATTACGGGACGTATCCCTCCTTGTTCTGATCCTATAACAGGACTTAAATCTGCATAAAATATATCTCCTCTTTTTACTACCATAGTTGCCATTTAAATAATCACACTCCGCAAAGCCATGTCTCATACTCATTAAAATCATTTAATAGCTTTTCAAACCCAACCATAGAAAGTTCTAAATTAATTTCAGCCATCTCTTTATAACCATTTATCATCCAGTTTTCAAGATCTGCTGAATTTTCCTTATCAATATATACTATTACTGAATCGTCTATAAATTCACTACTTTTTTCATTTTTAATTTCTTTTTTATTATTTATTTTTTTACTTTCAAAACACGACATAATTTCGCCTCCATAGTAATAAACGTCCTATGTATATACTTATTATATTGCAAATTATGTCAATATGTCAAAGCTTTTGTCCTTTTTCGGTAATATTATATATTTTTTTGTTTTCTGGCTTTTTAAAGCTTAATCTAATTCAGTATTAATTCATTTTATACTCTATTATTTTAACAAATAATAATCATAAGATTTTATTTTTAATGGATTTTCATCCATGATTGTTATATGTATCTTTAGATGTTCTCAGGTTGTTGTATACTATTTTTTAATGTTAATCATGGCCTAATAATTTATTTTTTTATTTATAATTAAAGAGCTAAATATAGTAGGTGCAATATAATTTGCACCTTGAGCATAAGCTTGTCTATCTATATTAGTTAATTTAAACGTTATCTTAAATAGAATTATAGATAAAATTTAAAATCCTAGCTCAAACTATTTTAGTCTTTTTCATCATATATAAATATAAATAACATTTAAAATAGTTCATCACTTAAATTCTTCTCTATTTTAAAATCTTTATATATTATTGTAATTCTTTCCTTACCTTTATCATCAAATATCTTTAATAATATTGGAGATTTTGTCTTTTTATCAATATAAAACTTTCCTTTATTAAAATGCTTATTATTAAGGTTATATTCTAAATCAACCTCTAAATAGTTGCCATCCCCCCATTCCTTAGTGCCCTCTTTTATATCTTCTGATAACTTATTTGATAATATATTATCTACTAATGCTAATGGATAAACAACATCTATATCATTATCAAGAATAAATTCATCCCCATCTTGTGATTTAACATGTATTTCTCCTGCATTATAAACTTTTATATGATTTCTTTCTTGTCCAAATTCTATTCTTAACCCTTTATCATTTTTATAATATTGAGTTGTTTCTTCTTTAAATTCTCCTCTAGAATTTTTAAAAATATATTCAACCCTAGTACTATATGACTTTGTTTCTTTTAAATTACTTATTATTTCTTGATTAGTTGGGCATAAAATATATCTAAATAAGATAATAGAAGAAATAATAATAACAGGAATAGATAATAAAATTAGAACAATTAAATTTTTTTTAATTGAAAATTTCTTTGTTTTCATAGAGTCCTCCAAAGATTTATTAGTACATTAATACTATTATGACAATCTTTAGAGTTTTATTCTTAAATTATTCTTTTATTAAACTATTAATTTTTAAAGGTAAATTTTCTATAATATCACGAGCATTAATTATATATGAAGTTTCAGATAAATCTTCTGCTATAGCCCCATGTATATATGCACCTAATAGACTAGCTTTATCTAATTGCATTCCTTGAGAAACCAATGCCGTTATTATTCCTGTAAGTGCATCTCCCATTCCACCTGAAGCCATTTTGCTGTTCCCAGTTGGATTTATATAAGTATCCACTCCATTGGAAATTACTGTATTATATCCCTTTAATAGTATAATACTATTATACTCTTTCGAAAGCTTTTTAGCTATTTTTATTCTATTATTTTCAATCTCACTAATTGTTGTATCCATAAATCTTGCTAACTCTCCTGGATGTGGAGTCATAATTAATCTTCCACCTAAATATTTCATAAGAGATTTGTTTTTTGCTAATAATGTTATTGCATCAGCATCAAACACTATTGGACACGTAGTATTATTTATTATCTTCTCCATTAATTTTTCTTGTCTTTCACCAATACCTAAACCCGGTCCCATTGCAATAACATCTGCCTGTTTTAATAACTCATCTAACTTCTTACTCTCTATACTCAAAGTCATAGCTTCTGTTAATTTTTCAGATAATATTGGTTGAATTTTCTCTGGACATACTAATGTTGTTAAACCACATCCTGCTCTAACAGTACATTCAGTTGTTATAAAAGCTGCTCCTGTAAATCCAACACTCCCTGCAATAATTACAGATCTGCCATAATTCCCCTTATGACCATATATTTTTCTTTTAGGTACTAAGTTCTTGTATTCCTTTTTATTTAATATGTAAAGATTATTGCTATTTTCTTTCTTTACAATATCAGGAATCCCTATATTTAAAACTTTAACTTTGCCTAAATATTTTATAGCATTATAATTAAGAAAACCTTCTTTTAAAACTTCAAATGTATAAGTAAAATCTGCTTTTATAGCAATACCTTCTTCTAGCCCAGAATCACAATTTAATCCTGAAGGTACGTCTACAGATACAATTAATTTTGAATTTTCATTAAGTTGCTTTATTAATAGCTCAAAAATACCTGTTAATTTTCTATTTAAACCTACTCCAAATATACAATCAACTATTACATCATAATGTTTTATTTCATTAATTAATTTTTCATTTATGTCTTCTTCTTTATTAATTTTTGTAATATCTACATTACCTATATTATCTAATATCTTTAAATTAGTTATGAAATCATCTGTATATTTTTCATTTATTCCAATAATCATAAGTTTTACTTTTTTTCCTATACTTATTAGATGCCTTGCAATAGCTAGTCCATCTCCTCCATTATTTCCATGACCACAAAAAATAAAGAAGCTTTCCCCCTTATTTCTTATTTCTGCGCACACTGAACTAGCAGCATTCTCCATCAATACAATACTCGGAATTCCTATATTTTCAATCGTAATTCTATCAATTTCTTTACATTGTTTTGATAGAAAAATCTCCATGTTATAGCACCTCCAATACTACATATGCAATAGCATCTTTATCACTATGAGATATACTTATAAAAATATTAGAATTTTTAACTTTAAATAACTCATATATTTTTTTACTTAGCTTTACAAAAGGTTTTCCTAAATCATCTCTTAAAATCTCTATATCTTTTAACCCAAACCCCCTAAAACCAGTTCCTAAAGCTTTACTTACTGCTTCTTTACCCGCAAAGTTACCAGCAATACTATTTGCATTTAATCCTTTTGCTTCAAAATATTCAATCTCATTTAATGTAAAAAAGCGTTTAAGAAAATTAGGATTACTTTCCACAATTTTTTTTATTCTATGAATTTCTACTATATCAGTGCCAACTCCAATAATCATAATATTACCCCTTTCTGTAATACTATTTTACTATATAATAAATTAAATATATAAGTTCCATTAAAGTTTATTCATTAATATAAATTTTAGAATAATTATAAATATTATGATTTGATTACTATAGTGAAAATCTTATATAAAAAATTTATGATATATATGATTCTAAGTAGGTATTATTAATTAAAAATATAATTTATTATAAAAATTAAATAAAAGTTTATAAATGTATTAACTTAATTAGAACATATATATTTAATTGACACTTAATAAATTCTGTTAATTTATTACTTCACTTTGTTCCCCTACATCAAATTCATACACATGTTCATCCACATATTCTCCTATTACATCTATTAGATGAATCGGTGAAACTTCATTATTGTACAGTTTCATAAGTATTTTTTTAACTTTATGTCTATGAATAGAGACTAATTCAACTCTATCTTGTTCGCAATCTGTGTCATTATCTTCAATAGAATTTTGGCTTTGTATTTCTATTCCATATCCTATTCTTCCTCGATAAATTGATTTAGTAAGTCTGTAATTGTATTTATACTTATTATTTTGATTTACTGATGTATACTCTTCCAATACTTCCATAAATAATCACCGCGCCTTTCTTTGATTTATACCATAAATCAATATTACCACAATAAACTTTTATAAAATGTCAAAGCATGTCCTGCAAATGGTTAATTTTAATTTTTTTTATTGACAATAAATTTTGTAAGTTGATATTTACTTTACATATTTAAGTCATATTGGGTTTATATATGTACTATTTGTCGAAAATTTTTTCTTAAAAACAAAAAAAGAGCCTTAGCTCCTTTTTTTCCCATTTAAACCCTATAAATTTTCTTTCATAACCATAATTGAAAAACGTTTTTTGATTATCGTTTACATATATTATAGCACATATACATATTATTTCAATAACTGTAATATTTTAAATCGAACTATTTATAAAAAAACTGCTATTTACTCTCTAAAATTTACAATAAATTTGTTTAAAATCAATAATATATTATAAAATATTTATAATTTTTTTTTAATGTTAATTTAGAATTATATATAAATATATTAATGACTTAATATAAACATGGTGTATTAAAATAAATATACTATGTTTTAAAAAGTATTAATATTTAAGATTAATATTTTTTAAGCACTTCAAATATTAACCTCAACTTAAAACATAGCATAAATATAAAAATATATAAAAATATTTTTATATACTTACATTATTTTATATCAAAGAAAATTTAAGAGTTTAAATTTTCTTTATTAGAATGTTCTGTTCTTCTATCTCCTAAGAATTTCAAATCTTCTCCTATAACTTCTGCTATATATTTCTTATTTCCATCTTTATCTTCATAACTTCCTGTTCTTAATCTTCCACTTATACTTATACTACTTCCTTTTTTCATGTATTTACATATAACTTCAGCTTTCTTACCCCAAACTATTACAGGTATCAAATCAGCTTTTCTAGTCCCATCTAAACTTTTAAAAGTTCTATCAACTGCAATTATAAACTTAGTATATGCTTTATTATCCCGTTCAGTATACATAAGTTCAGGGTCTTTAATAAATCTTCCTACTAATATTATCTTATTCATTATCTTGCACCTCCTGAATATTTCCTTTAGGAGTATATCCAATCGGTAACTTTCTATTCATTATTTATATAATTACATTAATATTTCTCTATTCCTTCTTTCATCTAATACACAATTTATCTCTACTCCTAAGATAAAAATCATTGATATTAAGAATAACCATGTCATCAATACAAATACAGCACCTAAACTACCATAAAATCTAGAATAATTACTAAAATTATCTATATAAAATGAAAAAGCATATGATGTTATAATCCAACCTATAGTACTAAAGATAGCCCCCGGTAGTGCTGTTTTCCATTTTAATCTTTTAGCTGGTGCAAATACATATATAGTAGCAAATATAAGTACCATTATTATTATAATAACAGCATATCTAAACAAATTCCAAATTACTATTACAACTTTTTCAAATGGTATAATATTATTAAGATAATTTTCAATTACATTACCAAATACTAGCATGGCTAATGTTAATATAATTATTATTGCTAAAGATACTATACTGGTCATGGAAATTATAGCTCTTTTAATATATGATCGATTTTCTTTAAAGTTATATGCCTTATTCACTCCTTTAATTACTGCTCTAAATCCTGATGATGCACTCCATATAGCCAATAAAATGGAAACTTGTAATAATCCTGCATGTTGTTTATCAAAAATTTCTATTATTATTGAAGATGTCAAATCATAAATCGCACTAGGAAGTATAGCATTTATTCCATCTAATACTTCGACTGAATTTATATTACTAAATCCCATTAATGTTATTAAAAAAATGATAAATGGGAAAAATGATAATAATAAATAATATGCCAATTGTGATGCTAAAGCAAATATATCATCATTATTAACTTTTACAATTAATCGTATTAATAAATTTAGTTTCCTTCTTATGTTAAATTTTTTATTAGCCATTTAATCACCATTTCCTATCGTTTAATTCATATTTATAGAATTATGATTTATACATAATATTTATACATTATATATTAAAAAATTTTTAAAGTTATTATATAATATATACCTCTTCTTTTTTATATTATATTATTTTATTTCATATGACTAACTTAATTAAAACATATGTATAATAAAAATCCAACATCTCCTTTATATTCTTCAAGGTACTCATATACTTAATTAAAACATATGTATAATAAAAATGAAGTGCAAAAGCACTTCATTTTTATTATTTAATCTTATTAAGATTTACCAAATAAATATCCTGAAAATATTAATAATCCAAAACATGCTATATGGAAAGTTATTAATATTTGTGTATACTGAAACCATTTTTCTTTTTTATGAGCTTTATAAAATTTAGATTTACGTTGATATATATCAGTAAGTACTAATGCAGTCCCTTGATAAAGTCCATATATAATGTAGTACCATGTAATACCATGCCAAAATCCCATTACAAGCATTGTTAATATTTGTCCAAAATGAGAAGCTATTATTCTATTTTTAAATCTTTTCTTTCTCATACTGTTTAGAACAAATCTTGAATATATGTAATCTCCAAACCACTTTGATAATGATATATGCCATCTATTCCAAAATTCTTTCATATCCTTACTAATAAAAGGTTTATTAAAGTTTATTGGTACCTTTATTCCTAAAATATATCCTGTTCCAATTGCAAAATTACTGTATCCTGCAAAATCAAAAAATAGATATAAACTATAAGCATACATATAATTTAGAGAATTTAAAAAAGTTATATCAGTAGAAATTTTATTCATCCATAATGAACTAATAATAGATGCAATAATAAATTTATATAATATTCCTTGTATTATATATTTAATTCCCGATAATAAATAAGAATTTAAATACTCTTCTCTACTTATTTTAGTTTGTAAATCTTTTTCAAATCTTCTTGACCTATCTACAGGACCTGAACTTAAAGTTGGAAAGAATAAAAAGAAATATAATATTTTAAAAAGGTTAATATCTTCTATAGCTCCATCATATATTTCTATGATCATTTGTATTGCTTTAAAGTTAAGATATGATAGTCCTAAAAACCCTAGATTAATACCATTAGTTAATCCACTTAACTTACAAATAATCAAAGGTAACATTGAACAAAATAAAGCTATAAAGTATATATATCTATTATCTGTTTTTTTTCTTATTATTGAATATGCTTTAATTAAAACAATTTCCCCTAATAAAAATAAAGGAAATAATTTACCAATCCCCATTATAGCAATTACCATTAATACTGATAATATAAAACCATAATATTTTATAGGCTTTTCAAATATACCTAACAAAATAGCAGGTATTAACGAAATAATTAATACATATAAATAAAAATAATCTCCATATTGAACTAATACCATTTGTTTTTCTCCACTTTTCTATTAAATTATAATTTAATTATTTAGCTATGTTTTAAAACAGTGTTAAACACATGAAATAAAATAATAAATCAAATAGACGAGCATACTGGTCTATTATTTTTTTTGAATGTGCCTTAATCTTATAGCCTATTGTTTTTTATTAAAGTAATTAAAAATATTTTCACTTACTTTTAACCAACCAGTTTTTCCTAAATGTTTTGGATCTATTAAAAATCCTTTTTCATATTCATGTTCTCTTAAATCAAGAACTTCTAAATTATAACCTTCAGCTAATTCTTTAACTTTATCATAAAATTGATATCTTTTATCTTTTGTAAGACCTGTATAATCATAAAACCAACCATTAACTGGCATAAGTATTACATACGGTTTTATATCAAGTTCTTTACACACACTTAAGAAAAATTTATAATCATCCATTTCTTTTGAATTTACAGGATCCTCATCCTTTGATTGAAGCTTAAGATTATCTAACTCTTTTTTTAAATTTTTATTATACCACTTATCACTTATATGAAATTCGTTGGTACTAACAGTTTTATTAATCTCATCTTGAGCTTTAGACTTTTCAGCTTTCCAATCTATTGTATATCCAGTTTTAGGTGCTCCATCTGGTAAACTTTTAAGCTTTTTATATATTAATGCCTTATCTTTTATATTTAATAAATACTGCTT
This sequence comes from Clostridium weizhouense, assembly GCF_019431045.1. Classification (GTDB taxonomy): domain Bacteria; phylum Bacillota; class Clostridia; order Clostridiales; family Clostridiaceae; genus Clostridium; species Clostridium weizhouense. The sequence goes on from NZ_JAHXPT010000014.1 coordinate 70,987, forward strand.
AGTTTTGTAATAAGGTTCAAATATAAGCTTTAATACTTTCTTTGTTGGAGTTGGATTATAATATAATTTAGCATAAAATGCTTCAGCAGGATTCTTCTTAGCTTTTGTTAATAACTTTGAAATTCTTCCTGCATAATATTGTTTATTTTCATCACTTATTTTTGGGTTTTTCAAAAATTTATAAAACTGAATATCCGAAAAATTTACTGCAAAATGACTAGGTCCTATAGCATTTTTATCTTCAAACCATTGAATTGATGATATAAATGCTACTTTTTGATTAGACTGTAAATTAGTTGCTCCTAAATATGTAGCTTGTTGTAAATCCTGTGTATATGGTCTTCCAAAACAACTTACATCGTATCCGCATCCTTTAATAGGAAACAAGTTTATAGGATTTTGTTCTACATCTATTCCTAGTTCTGATGATCCAATTAAAAACAAATCTCCTTTAGCTGACAATAAGTCTTTAATAACAGCACTTTTATCTTTAACCGCATCACCATAAACTTTACCAACTAATGAAATATCTTTTGTTTTACATAACATGTCTATTTTATTATCTAATGATTTATCAATTCCTATAGTAAATATAATTGCAAATACTATAGGAATTAAAATACTGAATATTTTCTTCATTCTATAACGACCTCTTATTATTAAATTTATATATTTGTTCATTAATATATAGGCATGTACAAATAACTATTGCTATAATATTCCTCATTTTTAATAATGTCAATATAGTTGAGTTACATACTTATACATTTTAATATAATTTTAAAAAATTCCTAAGAATATAATAATAATTCTATAGATATATAATTTTCTTTTTTAATTTAGGATATATTATAAATTAATGTTCATATTTTTAAATATAGTTTAACTTTTAATAACTAACATGTTTAAGTTTTAATAATCAAAATAAACTTAAATAAATGAATTTTCAGTTGCATTTATTTAAGTTCATTTTTACTTTGAAATATATATTCAATTAAGGAATCTTTAATTAGTTATTTATTTTACGATGCCTAAAACTGACTATATACAAATGGTAAATCTGATTCAGAATAAAAGAAGAAAGCTGTTAATGCAAGTACTAACACCAATGTTAATATAGCACCTCTTCTTAAATCTTTATTTATTAATACACTATTAATTATATTTTTCATATACCTGCACCCCATAAATTTATAACTAGATTTAAGTAACTATTGATTACATTTCAAAACATAATCTAATTCATAAATATCAAAGGCAAAAAATAATCTTGTATTATCTTTTGCCTAATTAATACTTAATATATCTTATAATTTATAAATCTTATCTCTATTACTAACTACATTTTTAGTAGCATTTCTTGTATCATATACAACTTTAGCTCTGCTTACTATTTCTTCGTAATCATAGCAGCTATGATTTGTTGTTATAACAACAATATCACTATCATCTATAACTTCAGACCAATCTACAGAATTATATACTTTATCTTTATACTTAGATACTTCACAATATGGATCATTAACTATAATGTCAGCTCCATTTTTTTCTAATAATTCTATTACTTTAAATGCTGGAGATTCTCTGTAATCATCAATATCATTTTTATATGCTACCCCTAAAATAAGAACCTTCGCTCCATTAAGTGCCTTTTTATGCTTATTTAATATCTTCATTACATTATCTAATACAAATTCAGGCATTGAATCATTTATTTCTCCTGAAGTTTCTATTAATCTAGTATGATAATCATACTCTTTAGCTTTCCATTCTAAATAAAATGGATCTAGTGGTATGCAGTGACCACCAAGTCCTGGACCTGGATAAAATGGCATAAATCCATATGGTTTAGTTTTAGCTGCGTCTATAACTTCCCAAACATCAATTCCCATTCTATTACATAATATAGCCATTTCATTAGCTAATCCTATATTTATGTTTCTGAAAGTATTTTCTAGTATCTTTTCCATTTCAGCTACTGCTGGTGATGATACTGTATGAATTTCCCCTTCTAAAACATTTCTATATAATGCAGCTGCAACTTCTGTACAATCTTCGCTACATCCTCCAACAACTTTTGGAGTATTCTTTGTATTGAAATCCTTATTACCTGGATCAACTCTTTCTGGTGAAAATGCTAAGAAAAAGTCTTCTCCGCATTTTAATCCACTTTCTTCTAAAATAGGTCTTAAAACTTCTTCTGTAGTACCTGGATAAGTAGTACTTTCAAGAACTATTAACATTCCTCTATGCATATATTTTGCTACGCTTCTAGTTGAGTCTACAACATATGATAAATCTGGTTGTTTGTATAAATCAAGAGGAGTAGGTACACAAATACAAATAGTATCTACATCTTTTACAAAACTAAAATCAGTAGTAGCTCTTAAAACTTTTTGATCTACTAACATCTTTAACTTTTCGTCTACTACATCACCTATGTAATTATTTCCTTCATTAACCATTTGGACTTTTTGATCTTGAACATCAAATCCTATAGTCTCATATCCAGCACTTGCTTTTTCTACTGCTAATGGTAATCCAACATATCCAAGTCCAACTACACCAACTTTAGCAGTTTTATTATTTATTTTTTCTAATAATTGTTGCTTTAACACTGACATTTTGTACCTCCTAAATTTACGCACTCTACTTTTTCATCAGATTTAATATATTCATTCTGACAACTAGTGCACACTGCTTTATTATCGTTAAAATTTAGCTTTTCTCCACATTTACAAACAAATCCTGTAACTCTTCCAGGATTTCCAACCACTAATGCATAATCAGGAATATGTTTAGTAACTACTGCTCCTGCTCCAATTAAAGCATATTTTCCTATATTATGACCACATACAATTGTTACATTTGCACCAATCGATGCACCCTTACCTATTATAGTTTCCCTATATTCACTTTTTCTTTCAATAAAACTTCTTGGATTTATTACATTAGTAAAAACACACGATGGTCCTAAAAATACATCATCTTCGCAAATAACTCCTGTATAAACAGATACATTGTTTTGGATTTTTACGCCGTTTCCCAATTTTACTCCGGGCGATATAACTACATTCTGCCCTATATTGCACTTTTCTCCAATAAAGCAATTACTCATAACATGAGAAAAATGCCATATCTTTGTACCTTCTCCTATTTGGACATTATCATCTACATAACTAGATTCATGTACAAAATATTTATTTTCCATAAATTATCCCTCACCTAATTATTCTTTTATAGATTTAATTATATGTTCTACCTGTTCTTCTGTTAATTCTGGATAAACAGGAATTGCAAATGTTCTATGTGAAAGATATTCTGCAACTGGCATATCTCCTTCTTTATATCCAAGATCCTTATACACCTTTTGTAAATGTAAAGGTACTGGATAATATACCCCTGTTGCTACTCCTTTTTCTTTAAGTTTATTTAATAAAGATTCTCTATCTTCTGATTGTAAAATATACATATGATATACAGGTGAACAATCACCTAATACAGTTGGTGTAACCAATTCTGTATCTTTTAAACTTTCATTATATATTCCTGCAATCTCTCTTCTTTTTTCATTCCATTTATCTATATGTTTTAACTTAACTCTTAAAATTGCTGCTTGAATAGCATCAAGTCTTGTATTAAACCCAATTAAATAATTATAATACTTTAACGGATTATATACAGTATCATTAGCATCACTTGAAGCCTTTTCCACTTCTTCAGTTATGTTATTAAGTAAGTTATAAGCCTTTTGACCATTTTCCCCACTTCCATGAGTTCTTAATGCTCTAGCTATTGTAGCTACCTCGTCATTATCTGTTACTATAATTCCACCATCTCCAGCACATCCTAAATTCTTAGTTGGGAAGAATGAAAAACATGCAACATCAGATAATGTTCCTATACTTTTTCCTTTATACTTACCTCCAATTGCTTGACAAGCATCTTCTATTACTTTTAAATTATGTTTTTTTGCTATTTCATTTATTTCATCCATCTTAGCACTTTGCCCAAATATATGAACTGGCATAATAGCTTTTGTATTTTTAGTAATTTTACTTTCTATTTGTGATGGATCTATATTAAATGTATCTTTTTCTACATCTACAAATACAGGTTTTGCTCCTACAGCTGAAATACTTTCTGCTGTAGCAAAAAAAGTAAATGTTGTAGTTATTACTTCATCACCTTTTCCTATGCCTAAAGATTTTAAGGCTATAACTAATGCATCGGTTCCATTACCTACCGAAATTGCATGTTTAACTCCTACATACTCTGCAAATTCTTTTTCAAATTCTGTTACATTTTTACCCATGATATAATTTGCAGAGGAAAGTACTTCCTTAGTTACCCTATCTAAATCCTCAGCAATAGAATTATATTGAGCTTTTAAATCAATTAATGGAATATTCATTTCCCTCGCTCCTTTAAAACTCAGCTTTTTTATATATTTTTTTACAAATATCTATGTAATAAACTAACATGAATATTTTAACATACTTAAATAGATAAATAAACTTTTTTGTTCTTGAATATATTGCTTCAAAACCTTAATATTATTTAAACATATTTCTTTAAAACTCATTAAAATATCTAAAATAAAAAACACTTATTGGAATAAATATTTAATACTCATTCCAATAAGTGTTTGTATATATTACTCTGTATGATATTCATTTACTATTCTTTGTACTAATTTTTTAATTGCACTAGCTTCTGCTATTAAGGCTAAAACTAATAAAAATATAGTTATTCTTTCTTCATCGTTACTTTTTAAGTTTAAACCTTTTACTATATCCTGTAATTTTTTCTTATTATCTAATGTTGTAAGTAAATATTCACTCAAACTTTCATGTTGAATTTGTGCAAAAATTTTATATGCATTTTGCCATGAAATTATATCATCATTTCTATCATTTATTTCATTAAATGCTAAACTAAAAACTTTTTTTATTTCTTCTGTTGTTAATACAGGTCTCATATAACTAAGTAATACAAGTTGAGCTAAATGCATTTTAGTATAACCACGCTTTTTACCATCTTCTGGTTTAGTTATAACTTCACTTTTTATATAATTCTGCACTATATTATTAGTAAATTTTTCATCATCAAATTTATCATTTAAATAATCTATAACTTGAGATAAAAATAAATCATACTTTGGTAGATCTTCATATGAAACCGAATTATTTTCAGAGATTTTTTTAGCAAGTTCTCTTATATAATTTGAATCAAACTTATTATCCATATTATACACCTACACTTTCCTTCTATTATACTCATATTAAAGTATATAGTAAGAATAAACTTATTACAAGTTATTTTTAGCATTATATTATTACTTTTATTTTTGTTAATTATATGATAAAACACTTTAAATAAATTAATAGATCAAAATTTAGTTGTATATTTTTCATCAGATACTGAGACAAATTTACTTAATAAGTAGCTCTCATCTGAATTTGCTGATGCAGTATCATAAAAAATATAACTTTATACTAATGTATTATTTTTTTGAATATACTTAACATCTAATTCTTATTAAAATTATAAATATCCTATTTTTTATTTTTATTTTTTTATTATAAGTTTCAAAAAAATAATGTAATTTTAATATTTTTTGGTTAATTGCGACAGTAAATATGATTTTACTTGTTATTTTATCTTATTTCTGATTTTCCAATAAATTTATGCATTATGGTAATTTTTTATATTTGCTAATTATTCCTAATTATTTCGTTTTTTTTTTATTTTATATATGATTGTCCCCTCCAATCATAGTCATAATGCTATTTATTATAAATCTTATTCTTCTATCCTTATTTTTATAAATTATCAAAACTCTATTGACTTTTCTAAAATATGGTAGTATATTTTATATATAATGTTTTTTAAAGTTGAAATTTGTAACTTATTATACAAAAAATCGAAATATGTATTGACTTTTTATTACATACTTGGTAATATGACAATGTAGAATGTCGAACATTGTAATTAGGAGGAGTTTTTTATGAAATCAACAGGTGTTGTTAGAAGAGTAGACGAATTAGGTAGAATAGTTATTCCAATAGAATTAAGAAGAACTTTAGATATTGCTGAAAAAGATGCATTAGAAATTTATGTAGACGGTGAGCAAATCATTTTAAAGAAATATGAACCAGCTTGTATTTTCTGCGGAGATGCAAGAGACGTTATAAACTATAAAGGTAAAAATGTTTGTACTAACTGTTTAGACGAAATCAAAAATAACAGATAGTATATTGGTTATATTTAATACTTAGAAATTTAAAGCACCTTTAAAATTTTTAAAGGTGCTTTTACTTATATATCAGTTGAAAATTTATATACTTCACTTTTAGGTAACCCTCTATCTTTAGCTACCATCTTAATAGCGTCTTTTTTAGTTATTCCATCATCTATATACTTAATTATATGATCTTTGATAGATAAATCTATCCACTCTTGTTCTTTTTCTTGTTTTATTTCTTCTAACCTTTTTCCCTCTAAGACTAACACAAACTCTCCACGTGGCCTGTTAACCATAAAATAATTTATAGACTCTTCAATGGTACCCCTATATATTTGTTCATATAACTTAGTTAGCTCTCTGCAAACTGCAATATTTCTATTTCCAAAAGAATTAAGTAAGAAATTTAAAGTATCTAATAATCTATGAGGAGCCTCATAAAATATTAATGTTTCTTGACTTTGCATTAACTCATCTTTTATTATATTACGTTCTTTATTTTCTCTTGGTAAAAAACCCCTAAATATAAATTTAGTAGTATCTAGACCAGAGTATACTAATGCTGTTGTTATCGCAGTAGCTCCAGGTAAAACATGAAATTCAATTCCTTGTTCAATACATTTTTTTACAACAACACTCCCCGGATCTGATATTCCTGGTGTTCCTGCATCTGATACTAAAGCTATATTTTTTCCATTTAATAGTCTATCAATAACTTCATCGCTCTTATCTTGTTCATTAAACTTATGATAACTTATTAATGATTTTTTTATATTAAAATGATTTAATAATTTTAATGTTTGTCTTGTATCTTCAGCTGCTATAATATCAACTTCTTCTAATATTTCTAATGCTCTTAATGTTATATCTTTTAAATTTCCTATAGGTGTTGGTATTAAATATAACTTTCCAATTTCCATCTTACAGCCTCCCATATATTTCATCTATTTGCTTTGTATAAGATCCATCTTCATTATGAACATATAATGAAGAATCCCATTTTAAATAAGCTCCTCCATCTCTTTGGCCCTCCACCAAGACTATATTTGGTGCCTTTCCTAGTTTTGGATAAACCATTTTTACTCTTTTAGGTTCTATTTTATATTTTCTCATTAATGTAAATATATCTGCTAATCTTTCAGGTCTATGGACCATAAAAAGTCTTCCATTATCCTTTAAAAGTGTTTTTGATGCACAAATTACATCTTCTAAATCACATAAAATTTCATGTCTTGCAATAGCAAGCTTGTCAGAGGGATTAATAATTCCTGCATTGTTTAATTTATAGGGTGGGTTTACAGTAACTATATCAAATTTGTCTAATGTTTTTAAAAACTCTATGTTTTTTAAATCTTCATTTACAAAGTTTATTTTATGTTCCAACGAATTTAGTAGAGTACTTCTTTTAGCCATTTCTACCATATCTTCTTGAATTTCTAAACCATATATTTCTGTTGGTTTATATTTTCCATATAATAAAAATGGAATTATACCTGTACCTGTACAAATATCTATTACTCTATGCTTATTTTTAACATTTGCAAAATCTGATAATATTACAGCATCTACTCCAAATTTAAAACCATCTGCTTTTTGTATTAATTTTAATCCTTCTAATTGCAAATCATCTATAATTTCGTTTTTTTCTATATTGGCTAATGTGGTTTTACTCATCTGCTATCTTCCTTTATATGAATTTTCTAACTTATTATATCTTATTGCATTAGTGTAAACAACTTATTAGTATTCTAACCCAATATTAAATTTAAAATTGATAATTTACAATAACGTCTATTTTATTCTTTAATATTTCTATCTACATTTTTAACTGAGCTTGACTATAAGTTTTTTACAAATCTAATTTTTTACTAATCTAAAGATTACGCTATGTTTTAAAATATAGCCAAAGATTAAAAAGGCTAGATATTAAATATCTAGCCTAAAAATTCAAATATTATAATATTCTTCTTCCTGCATAGAATTTATATACTGGAGAAACCTTAACTACATCTCCTGTTTGAGGTGCATGAATCATATTTCCTCCACCAACATATATTCCAACATGACCTGCATGAGTAAATACTAAATCACCTGGTTGAAGTTGACTTTGAGATACTGGAGTACCAACATTTATTTGTGAATATGTTGTTCTTGATATATCAGCTCCAGCTGCTTTTGCATATACATATTGAGTAAATCCTGAACAATCAAAATGATCTGGACCTGTTGCACCATATACATATGATTTTCCTAAATGTTTATATGCTTCATTTAAAATTGCTTGTGCATTTCCTGCTGAAGGAACTGTTACATTTCCAGAAGATGAACCTGAGTTACCTCTATTTGGAGCATTATTAGCTGCTGCTGCCGCTGCCTTTCTTGCCTCTTCTTCTTCCTTTTTTGACACTTTAATTTTTGCAGATTCAATTTTCTCATTAACCTCATCTATAATTGTTGGACTCTTAAGTTGTCCATCTCTTATACTTCTTAATTGAGAAATTGCTCCTTTTAAATCACTAAGTGAACTACTAGAATTATCAATAATATTAAATTGCGATTGAACAACTTGTCTTTCCATTTCTGATAAATATTCTTTATCAAACTTTTGTTTTTCAGACTTTGTTTCTTCAACTAAAGTTTCTTGTTCTTTCTTTTTACCATCTAATTCTGATAAGCTCTTTTGAACTTCTGCATTAAGTTTATCTATTTCTTTCTTCTTTTCTTCTAAAGAATTTATTTTTTGGTTTAATGCTTCTTTCTTTTCAATAATATCATTTATTGCTTTTTTATCTTTTCCTAATATTCTTCCTAGAGATTCCGCTCTTGTAAAAAATTCACTAGTAGAATTTGATTCAAATAAGAAATTTAAATAACTAAATTCCATATCACCTTGCATATATACAGCTTTAAGTCTTTCCCCTAAAGCTAAATCTAATTTTTCAATTTCTTCTTTACATGTCGCTATATCTTTAGTCGTGTTATCGATTTGATTATTTATATTACTAATATCTTTTTTATTCTTAGTAACTGTTTGTTCTAATGGTTCTATTTGAGTATTTAAATCATAAATTTTATCTTCAATATTTGCTATATTACGTTCTATCTCTGCATATTTTTGTCTAGTTTCGTTTAATTCTTGATTTCCTGGTGTAGCAAAAGCTGGCATTGAAGTCCCTGCAACAAGCATTGCAGCTAACATCACGGCTAAAACTTTTTTCTTCATCAAATGCCGGTTCTTATGAACCTTCCCTCCTTTATTATCCTTAAATATGTTTACATATTCTTAATTATATCACTTCATATTAACATGGACAACTTTTCTACATAAGTAATAGCAAGTATTATTTTAATTTTTTTCCTATATAGTCCTAAATTCCTCACTTTTCTAAATTATACTATATATTTTTTAGTATGTAATCATTCACATTAATATAATTTTATATAAGAACAAAACTATCTGTGCTACGTTTCACTGCACAATGGTCTATTTAATCTATAATTTTATTTCATGTACCTAAAATTATAATAATCATACTTTAAAATTACTTGACATAAAATTTAGTAAATATTATAATTAATTGTAATTGCGGGGTGTGGCGCAGATGGGAGCGCGCGTGGTTTGGGACCATGAGGCCGCAGGTTCAATCCCTGTCACCCCGACCAAATATATATTATACATAGAAATTCTTGTTTTTATGAATGAATTTAACTTTAATAATTATATGTAAAATTTAGTTTTTTATTTAAATAGATCTTTTTACTTAAGGGGTTACCCTTAAGTTTTTTTATTATCTAAAAATGGAGGAGATTAAATGTTAAGTAATATTAAAGCAGCAATATTTGATTTAGATGGAACTTTAGTGGATTCTATGTGGGTTTGGGAACAAATAGATAAAGATTATCTTAAAGAAAATGGTTATCACTTACCTAAAGACTTAAAAAATGAAATTACTCATTTGAGTTTTTATCAAACTGCCGTTTATTTTAAGAATAGATTTAATATTAAAGATTCAGTAGAAGATATAATGGATACTTGGCATGATATGGCTTTTAAATATTATGCTAATCACGTTAAATTAAAAGAAGGAGCAAGAGATTTTTTAGACAAGCTAAAAAACTCTGGTATAAAAATTGCACTAGCTACTAGCAATTCTATACCTTTACTTAAAGCTTGTTTAGAAAACAATGAAGTATTCGACTATTTCGATTCAATTACTACTACAGATGAAACATCTGCTGGTAAAGACAAGCCTGATGTATATTTATTAACTGCTAAAAAACTAAATATAAAACCTGATAATTGTATTGTGTTTGAAGATATCCTTCCTGCAATACATGGTGCAAAAGCTGCTGGCATGAAAGTAATTGCTGTAGAGGACTCCTTGAGTATACATTCAAAAGAAGAACTTAGTAGTCATGCTGATAGATATATAAAATCTTTTTTAGAATTAATATAAAGATATAAATACATTACAACTAATTATTTAATCTATAAAATTAAGGCTATGTTTTTTAACATAGCCTTAATACAATATAGTTTAATGTATTATTTTCTTTCAACACCATACTTAGCAGATAATTCTGTTACCATATCTAAATATTTCTTTTGTTGATTTTGTTCTAAAACTTGTTTTACAACTGCATCTTTAATTTGTTCAAATGGAACATTTACTTCTTCATTTTTTTGTTCTACTAATATTAAATGATATCCAAATTGAGTTTTAACTGGTTCACTAACAGTTCCTATTTCTAATGCAAAAGCTGCTTCTTCAAATTCTGGAACCATCATTCCTCTACCAAATGCACCTAAATCTCCGCCTTGTTCTTTTGATGGACAAGTTGAATATTTCTTTGCTGCTTCTTCAAATGATAATCCATTTGTTATTTCTTCTTTTATGTTTTTAGCTTCTTCTTCTGTTTTAACTAATACATGTTTAGCTGATACTGTTGCAGGTTTTACAAACATCTTTTTGTTTTCTTCATAATATTTTTTAGCATCTTCATCTGTAACTGTAACATCTGCTAATACTTTATTGATTGATAATTGAGTTAAAGCTTCTTTAGCTAATCCTTCAATCATTTTTTTATATTCATCTGATTTATCTAATCCTATTTCTTGACCAAATTTATGCATTAATTCAAATGCAATTACTTGTTCTACTAATTGTTTTTTACCTTCTTCACCTTGAAACATAGCTCTTCTTTCAGGAGGATATCTCATTATTATTGAGTCTAAATCCTTATCTGTTATCTCATTTCCAGCAGCTACTGCCCATACCTTATTTTCCATTTAACTTCTCCTTTTATAAAAAAATTTTATATACCTCTATATTTTAACAGTATATATGTTAGCTAACAACCATAAAATTACCAAGATGACTGTAATAGTATTTATTTTACTTATATTCACTGTAATACTTTTAAGAGAAATGTTACACTGGATACATTTCTTTTTTATAATTAAGGCACATGAAATAAAATACTAGATCAAAGAGGTGTTGTATATTTTGTGTTAGACAAGGAAGTAAATTTAGTTAATAGTAAGCTATTGCTAAATTTACTGACGCAGTATCACACAAAATAGCCGAGCATACTGGTCTATTATTTTTTGAATGTGCCTAAATATCCTAAAACATGATATACTAATTATGGGTGATATTATGTCAGAAATATTAAAAAATGATTGGAAAGATTACATATCAGATGAATTTGAAAAAGAATATTATCTTAAACTAAGGAAAGTACTTGCTCATGAGTATAAAACTAGAACTATTTATCCAAATATGTATAATATATTCAACGCTTTGCATTATACTAAATTTAAAGATGTAAAAGTTGTCATTTTAGGTCAAGACCCTTATCATGGTCCAAATCAAGCACATGGATTAAGCTTTTCTGTTAATCCCGGAGTAAAAACTCCCCCTTCATTACTTAATATATATAAAGAATTAAATAATGACTTAGGGTGCTACATACCTAACAATGGTTACTTAAAAAAATGGGCTGACCAAGGTATACTATTATTAAATGCAGTATTAACAGTTCGAGCAGGTGAAGCTAACTCACATAAAGGGATAGGCTGGGAAATATTCACTGATAATATTATAAAATTGTTAAATACTAGTGAAAAACCTATTGTTTTTATTCTTTGGGGAAATAATGCTATAAAAAAACAAGAGCTTATAACTAATCCAAAGCATTTCATTGTAAAATCAGTTCATCCTAGTCCACTATCTGCCTCTAGAGGTTTTTTTGGTAGTAAACCTTTTTCGAAAACAAATAAATTTTTGATAGATACTAATCAAACTCCAATAGATTGGCAAATTGAAAATATTTAAAAGACATCCTTGATATATTTACCATCTTATTTGATGCGTATAACTTTCTAGTCATATATAAAAAGTTCTTAAAATCAGTTTTCCTTAAAGTTAAATTGATTCTAAGAACTTTTTATTTATATATATTTATTAAATTTATCTATAATCTACATAAATACTAATAGTACATATAACTTTATATAATAATACTATATTTTTAAAAAATCTATGTTCTTTTTCTTTTTATTTTCTTCTACTTTAGAGTAAATTAATGAGCTTACTATTCCTACTACTCCACCAAAAGCAAAATAAAATACTGTATTATCTAAAAGTGCACCTACTACCGTTCCAATTCCAACACCAATTGCAATTCCTTTAGCTAAGTTTTCGCATTCTTTATCACTTAACATTAATTTTTCTAACATAAACTCATCTCCAATCTATTTAAAATTTTATCTATGTATATTATAATCTTTTTACCTTAAGACTTTCTTAACTCAAACTTAATCATTTCTTATTATGGTATTATTATACATTATTTATAAGGTTTTTTTGTTACATATTTATGTCCTATTTATTACAAAATAGTTTCATTTTTTAATTATAAACTTTATTAATCATATTCTAATTGAATCAATACAGTTATCTTTTTATTATTATAGAAAGTAAATATCTATATTAGCATTAGTATCTTAAAATAATATATAGTAATTCTTCTAAATATGTTCCTTATATAAATGAGTAAAGTTTAATAGAACTTATATATTTTTATTTTATATATGTTAATATATATGTGTTATTAAGTTTAGGCACATGAAATAAAATAATAAAACAAAGATACGTTATATATTATTTTTGAATGTACCTTATTTTAAGGAGGATTTTATGAACTATAAATTTGTATATAATGATAAAGAATACATATTATCTGAAGAAAATTGTGATGGTATATTTTTTGAAACTACTGAAGATGATAAAGAAATTGATGGCATATCATTAGATATTATATTATCAGCTTTATCTCAAGGAGAGAATGTAGAATTTACAAAAGAATATTATTCTGGTAAATGTGAATGTAATAATCAAGAGAATTTAAACAAATCTTATGGATATTTAGAATATCATTTTTATATCTATACAAAGAATTTAAATTATGTAATAAATACACTATGCGAAGAATATAAAAACACTTCTTATAATAAGCTTTCTAGAGAAGGTAAAATAGATGATAGTTATATAGTTAGTGTAATTGTATGCCCATGTTGCTCTAATTACTTAATTGATATAGAACAATGTACTGTTTAATATACTTCTATTTAACTATTATATTAAAGATATAAAATCTCTATTAATAATATTAAAATTTCTTTAATAAACTAACAAAGAACTGTTATCCTCTATATTAATACTTATATTAATATAGAGCTTATCTTTAACTTTTAGAAAAATTTAAAATTAAGTAAAATAAAAAGCACTAACTAAGTTAGTGCTTTTTTGGTGGCTCGAACTGGAATCGAACCAGTGACACGAGGATTTTCAGTCCTCTGCTCTACCGACTGAGCTATCGAGCCATATTACCTGGCAATGTCCTAATCTCCCACACAGTCTCCCATGCAGTACCTTCGGCGCTATAGACCTTAACTGTCCTGTTCGGAATGGTAAGGAGTGTTACCTCTATGCCGTTACCACCAGATCACAAGTAGTATTATATAAGGATATTATACTTATGTCAACAGTTTTTAGAAACTTTTTTATATTTTCTTGTTTTTATTACTATTTCATATACTTATAAATCAGACTATATCTAGTATAATGCTGCAATTAACATTAAATAAATTTTTATAAAAAATTCATACTTTTATTTATAATAATACACTCTATTAATTATTTTTATTTTATAATTTCTATCTATTTTAAATTATTAATCTTATTTGACGCATATTTAAAAAATAATAGACTAGCATAATTATCTATTTAATAAACTCTATATTAAAAGTAATAGACAACTTGCATTTTTTATTATTTTATGTTAAATTACCTTATCTTTTGCAAAAGTATATATATTATATCTATGTACAAACAAGTACACAAGATATTTAAGAAAGAAGGTGTTAATATGCCAATAGGTGTATTTATAGATTGCTTATGTATTCTAATAGGAGGTACTATTGGAGCTTACTTAAAAAATAAAGTACCAACAAGGATTATTGAACCTTTAAATATAATTTTTGGTATTTCTGCTATTGCAATTGGGATTGTAGCTTTTATTAAATTAAACTCTCTTCCAACTGTTATCTTATCTATTATTTTAGGCACATTAATAGGGGAATATTTAAACTTAGAAGATAAAATTAAATTACTATTCGAAAACGTATTAAATAAATTAAACTTTAAAATTCCAAAAAACATCAATAGCGATGATTACATGAAATTTTATTTAATTGTAGCTGTAACTTTTTGTGCAAGTGGTACTAACATATTTGGTGCAATCAATGAAGGTTTAACTGGTGATATGACTATTTTGATTTCTAAGGCTACTATGGATATTTTTGCATCTTTTATTTTTGCAACAACACTTGGTTATGCAATGAGTATAATCGTAATACCTCAATTTATTTTTTTATCACTATGTTTTTATTCATCTCATATAATTATGCCCTTTATAACTGAATTAATGCTATCTGATTTTATTTCAGTAGGTGGGCTTATGACATTCATTTTAGGGCTAAGTATTGCTAAAATAAAGAGTGTAAGTGCTGTAAATCTTTTACCCTCTTTATTAATTGTTCTACCAGTATCATATTTATTTAGTATACTTCTTTAAATTTTAAGAATATAAAACCTACTCAGTTATAAGAATACAAAAAGTTATTAAATATATTTTATTTATTATTTTCTATCTAATTCATTTTTCCAAATAATTGTGCAATAATAATAATTATAAATATATTTTTAGAGGTGTTGTTATGAGCATTCAAAAATTAGCACAAATTTTAAAAGAAAGTAATAATATAGTTTTCTTTGGAGGTGCAGGTATGAGCACTGAATCAGGTATTCCTGATTTTAGAAGTGCTAATGGTTTATTTAATAAAAGACTTAATATGACTTTTTCTCCAGAGCAATTAGTATCTCATACATTCTTTATTAGATATCCTGAAGAATTTTTCAACTTTTATAAAGATAAACTTATATATGAAGATGCTAAACCTAATGAAGGACATTTAGCACTAGCAAAATTAGAAGAAATAGGAAAACTAAAAGCTATAGTTACTCAAAATATAGATGGGTTACATCAAGCAGCTGGAAATAAAACTGTATTTGAGCTGCATGGATCTGTTCAGAGAAACTACTGTATTAAATGTAATGCCTTTTATGATACTAAATTTATTTTAGAATCTAAAGGTATTCCTACTTGTACAAAATGTGGTGGAACTGTAAAACCAGATGTTGTTTTATATGAAGAAGGTTTAGATGAATCTACTATTCAAGGTGCAGTTAAAGCTATATCACAAGCTGATACTTTAATCATAGGTGGGACTTCATTAGTTGTTTATCCTGCTGCTGGACTTATTGATTATTTTAATGGTAAAAATCTTGTACTTATAAATAAGAGTAGTACTTCTGCCGATTCTAAAGCAGATTTAGTTATCCATGATTCCATTGGAAAAGTTCTAAGTGAAGCTCTTAAGGCATAATCAAAAAAAAATAACAAGTTCATATGCCTAAACTAATTTAAAAATTTTAAAACACAGTAAAGAAAAACTGTAGTAAATACATAAAAATATGTTTTTACTACAGTTTTTTTATATTTATTTAGATAATATTATTCCTTCAATCTTATCTGTACAACATCCACAACATGTGCCTGCACTAGTTTGATCTTGTACTTCCTCTAATGTTTTAGCACCATTATCTACAGCATTCTTAATATCTTGTACTGTTACATTTAAACATCCACATACAACTTCATTCATATCCATTTCATTCATTCTCCCTTTAACCTTTTATTTTAAGTAAGATAATAAGTAATTTATCTTATGAATATATTTTAATATATTATTCTTTATTAATCAATAGTAATTATTAATTAATATTAAATATTTTTGATTATTTTGTTACAAAATAATTTAATTATATAATTATACTTTCACTTCTATCCATAAGATTTATAATAAAACCTCAACACTATTTTAAAAGATAGCAATTAATCAAAACATAGACAATTGTATAAATAAATTAGTATGGTATTTTTATTAATAGTTATCAATATATTTTAAATGATAACTATTATAGGAGATTTTTTAATGAACTTTATATTATTTTTATTATTCATTTTGCTAGTGGGGGGAGGCATGTTTTTCTTAATTTCTTCTTATGAACAAAAACTTTCTAATTTACATCATCAATTAGTTGTTAGTAAAAATCAATTATCTAAATTGCAAAAAGAATATAAGGACTTAACTTCTTTTAAAAAAGATTTTTCGATTAAATTTATTAATGTTGATAAACATTCAGGAATAGTAGCTAAAGACTCTTTACTTTATCTATCCCCAACAAATCTGTCACCTATTTTACAAAAATTAAATATAGCAATGGAAGTTCGCATTTTAGATAAAGTACTTTATGATAATGATGTTTGGTATTATGTTGCACTTCCTATAGATACTGATATTAATTCAAGAGGCTGGGTTCTTGAAAGTTGTTTTTCTAATTTTTCACATGAAATCACAGACATTATTAGATGATAAAAAGTTTAAAGTCCATCAAATAAAAGCTTATTTGATGGACTTTAAGTTTAATATGTTCTTTAATTAAATACTATTACTAACAATACATAATTAGTTTTTCCGCTTATTATAAAACACCATAAATATATTATTTAACTAATATATATCTTGCATAAATCTCAATACTCATATATATAAGATATATAACTATTGTAACTACAAGTGGCCAATTAATTATTTTATCATAAGCTTTGTCTTTAACCACAATATTTTTATTATCATATGATATATATTCTTTATATGAGATTCCATTACATGCTAATATATTATTACTAAATCCTTCTTTTCTTTGATCATTAATCTTTTTAATTTTCTTAAGTAATAATATTGTTAATATTCCTGATATTAGTCCTATAATAGAATATTCACCTAATAAAACTAGCTTTTCCTTAATAGACAGTGATTTAATAGCTATTTGTTCTGCTGACTCTTGAATTCCAAATTTAGCATTAACAAATGTTAAAACTTTTTGCATTACAACAGATGTACCATTAATCATAAAATGGAATGTCATAGAAGCAAATATACTATTTGTTATTCTAACTAAATAAGCTAAAATTCCACCTAATACAGCTGCATATAAAAATTGTTGACCATTTAAATGGAATATTCCAAAAAATAATCCTATTACTATACAAGTCTTAAAATCACTTTTATCATCATATCCCGCTTGAACTATTCCCCTTAATGTTATTTCTTCAGTTATAGCCGGCATAACAGCCATTAAAAGCAACATTACTATAAATGATGTTGATGATATCTCAGATACAAAATTAGCTATATCATTTTCAAAGAAAAAAGAAGTTATTAAAGAAAATAGAGTTACTAATGGTTGACATAATACTGATAAAGCTATAATTAAAAAGAAATCTTTTAAATGTAATTTATTTAACTTAAATGTTTGTTTTATATCTGGTTTAACAATTAAAACATATAATATTGCTGGTAATATAAATAAAACCATATGATTTAGAAATAATTGAAGTCTTATATCACTTATACCAATGGCATTATAAATATTAATTAAAAAAAATGGTGCTATTATTTCTCCTAATAAAATTACTAAAAAATATAAATTTGCTCTAAATGTTTTTTTCATATTGACCCCTTATTAATATAATAAATATTATAAAAATCACTAAAATCTATTAATTTTATCTATAAACTAATTTAAATGATTCTTATTTTTTTCTTTGTAATATTAATTATATTTCTATTAATGTTTTTTAATGAGTAAATTTAAAATCTAATGTATAAATAAGTATTTGTTTGGAGAGAATTTATAATGAAGTAACTAACTTCAATATTTAATCGCCTCTCCCCCCATTTTATTTATATACCAAATTTTATTCCTCTTGCTATGTGCATATTAAAAGTACATAGCAGGAGGAATTGTTTTATATTAATATAACTTAATAACTGTTCATTCTAATAAACTTTATACTAAACTATTAACTTTATTTTTAAATAGACATAAGGCCTCTTCTAACCATATCTAATCCTCTTATTGTAGCTTGAGTTCTTACCTTATTTCTATCTCCCTTAAAAATATGCTTTTCAACACTTACTTTTCCTTTTATATAAAGCCCTATATATACTAAACCAACTGGCTTTTCATCTGTTCCACCACCTGGACCTGCAACTCCAGTTGTAACTATACTAACATCAGTATTAGAGGTTTTAGCAACACCTTCTGCCATTTCTTTAGCTGTTTCATAACTTACTGCGCCATACTTATCTAAAGTGTCTGTACTAACATTGAGTCTGCTATGCTTAGCTTCATTAGAGTATGTTACACATCCTTCTAAAAATACCTCAGATACTCCTGGATAAGAGACTAACTTAGCTGCTATCATTCCACCTGTACATGATTCTGCAGTTGATATTGTTAGCTTTTTATCTATTAACATCTTAGAAACTACCTCTTCTATCGGCTCTTCTCCTATAGTATATATGTTTTCACCTAATCTATCTTGTATTTCTTTTATAACAGGCTCAATTAACTTCAATGCTTTATTCTCATTACCAGCCTTTGCCGTTACTCTTAATGTTACTTCTCCTTCTTTTGCATATGGTGCTATCGTTGGATTTGTTTGCTTATCTATTAAATCTTGAATCTTTTCCGCTACTGAGCTTTCCCCGATTCCTATTATCTTTATTGTTCTTGAGACTAAAGTAGTATCACTCTTAGCTTTTAAATAAGGCATAACACTATTTTCAAACATAGGTTTCATCTCATTTGGTGGTCCTGGCATAATAATCATTATTTTATTATTTTCTTCAATAATAGTTCCAGGTGCAGTACCATTATTATTTTCGATTACAATTGAATTTTCTGGATATAAACCTTGCTTTAAATTACTTTCAGGCATTTCTTTACCCATAGTCTTAAAATATCTTTTTATTTTTTCAATAGATTCTTCATGTGCAATTAACTTTTTATTAAAATACTTTGCAGCAACTTCCTTTGTCATATCATCTTTAGTTGGTCCAATACCTCCAGTTGTTATAACTATGTCACTTCTTTTAAAAGCATCATCAAAAGCCTTTAAAATTCTTTCTTCATTGTCACCAACAACTTGTTGATTATACATATCTAATCCCAATAAAGCTAACTGTTTTGCTAAATATTGAGCATTAGAATTAATAATATCTCCTAATAAAATCTCTGTTCCTACAGCTATTATTTCAACTCTCATAAATCGTCCCTCCTATATTTATGTAGACCTAATGACTTTAATATTGAATTATATTTATATTTTCTCTGTATGACTTTTATCATTTTTAAATAGTATGTTATATTTATTATCTTCTTTTACTATTTTAGTCAAAGAAGCTTGTCCGTATACACCCTTAATTTCAGATTCAAATTCTATAAAGTAACTCATAATTACCTTTAACGCCATTCCATGCGAAACTATCATTATTGTTTTTCCTTTTTCTTTTTCTAAAATATCATTCAATACTTTAAATACTCTTTTTTCAACATCTAAAATAGTTTCTCCATTTATACCCTTTACTTCTCTATTACCAATAAACAATTCCTCTAAAAGATTTGATTCTCCTATTTTAGGTAATTCAGTTACTGACGTTCCTTCAAAATCACCAAATGAAATTTCTTTTAGTTCATCACAAGTAACTATTGGTGTGTTATTAGGATCTGCTATAATCTTTGCAGTATCTAATGCTCTCTTTATTGGACTTGAATATATAATATCAATTTTTTCATCTCTAACTCTATCCCTTAAGCATCTTGCTTGATTTAAACCTTTATCAGTTAATGGTGAATCCTTACTCCCTTGAAGCCTTTTTTCAGTATTCCATTTTGTTTCACCATGTCTTGTTAAAAATATTGTTGTCATATCTTCACACTCCCTCTAAGACATATCCAAAAATTTAATTATTATATTTTTGATTATGCCTAATATTCCTTAGATATAATTCTACAATATTTATACTATATCTTCTAGTAATAATGTCTATAAAAAAGTGGCTACTCCATGTTTCAATTGATAATTTACAGTTGACAATGCACAATTATGGTTGAAAGCCATAGGCTTTCTTTAATATATATTATTTAGAAATCACTTAGTGATTTCATCCTACATTGTCAATTGTCCATGGTCCATTGTCAATTCAAAAATATCTCCATAACATTATATTTTTTCAGCCTTTCAAGCTTCAAAAATTCTATAATTTCCTCTAAAGAATAAAAAATAAAACCATTTATCATAATAACAACATGATAAATGGTTTTAGGAATATATATTTATATTATTTTCCTTCAGTTTCAAGTAAAGCTAATGCTACAGCACCTATAACTCCAGCATCTGTTCCTAAGCCTGCTGGAACAATCTTAACAGCTTCAGCCATTGATTTAAAACATCTCTTATTAACTACTTTTCTTACTGTATCAAAAACCACTTGTCCTGCTTTTGACACTCCACCACCAATAATAATTATTTCTGGATCAAAAATAGATACTGCATTTGCAACAGCTATACCTAAATAATTTAAAGCATTATCTATAATATCTTTTGATACTTCATCTCCTGCAGCAGCTTCTACAAATACTTCATATGAAGTAATATGATCATATTTTCTTAATGATGTTTCAACTTTAGTACTAACTGCTTCTTGGCCTCTTTTTCCAATTGCAGTTCCTGATGAAGTTGCTTCTACACATCCAATATTACCACAATTACATCTTGGACCATCTGGAGCTACTGTCATATGTCCTATTTCTAAAGCATTAGATGTATTACCTCTGTATATCTTACCATCTAATACAGCTCCTCCACCTACTCCAGTGCTTACAGTGAAAAACAATACATTTTTAGCACCTTTTCCTGCACCAAACATATATTCACCAATAGTAGCAACATTAGCATCATTATCTAAGAATACTGGCACTCCGAACTTATTTTTTAATGGTTCTACTAAATTAAAATTCTTAAATGGAAGATTCGGTGTATATATTATTATTCCTTTTTCCGCATCAAGAGGTCCTGGTGAACCTATCCCAATTGCCTTTACATCTTGATAAGTTGCTCCACCATCTTTTATAACTTTATCTACTGATTCTATAATTCTATTTAATACAGGAATTTCTCCTTCATTGGCATTAGTTGGAACTGTAGTTTGACTAATTACTTCTCCATTTAATTTTGAAAGAGCTGTACTAATCTTAGTTCCTCCTAAATCTACTCCTACAACAAACGTCTGCATAATCTTATCCTCCACACTATAAACTTAAACTTTTATGACCGGTAACGGTTCTAGCATTTATATATTATACTATATTATTTCGTGTAAAGGAAATCAAATTTGTAAATTTACTACTATTTCTGTTTATATGCGTTAATAGAGTAATCTCCTAATGAATCATATCCCTCATTAATTATTTCAAATTTATTATCTTTAAGCATAGAATTTATTACATTTATATTATTTCTATTCTCTTTATTTATTCTTATTATAAAATTGTCACCGCTATCTACAATATTAAGATAATCAAAAATATTGCTATAATCACTTAGTTCAAGATTACCTTTAATATCCATGCTGTAATCTGACATATATACCCCTCCACCTCTAATAGGAAATTTTAATGCACTAATTCATATAATTTATTATTCCTTATATGAACAGTTTTATTCTATAATATGTATATGTAAAAAAAGATATAAATACCAGAATTATACTGATATTTATATCTTTTTATTGTTGTTAAGGCATAATCAAAAAACAATAAGTTCATATGCCTAAATGCTATATTTTTAATAGTTATGTGTTAATTATTATAATTTATTCTTTAGTAATATTTTAAATAAATATTTATACTAATATATTACTCTTATTTCAAAATATGCATGATTATTTTGATTATTTTTCATCAGAATTTAATTCCTCTATAACTTTAATTGCCTCAGATTCAGGAACCTCTTCATATCTTACAAATTCTTTCTTAAAGTTTCCACTTCCATGTGTAATTGATCTTAAATCAGTAACATATCTAGTTATTTCAGAAAGTGGAATCTCCGCTGTTATTTCTTGCTTAGAATTCTTTGGTTCCATTCCAATTACTCTTCCTCTTTTTTTATTAATATCACCAATTACATCTCCCATATATTCATCAGGTATTTCTACTTGTAACTTCATAATAGGCTCTAATAATATAGGTTTAGCTTTTTCTAATCCCTTTTTATAAGCTAAAGAGGCTGCAATTTTAAATGCCATTTCTGAAGAATCTACTGGATGATATGATCCATCGTGTAAAGTAGCCTTAAGTCCTATAACAGGGCACTTAGCTAATACCCCATGTTCTATACATTCTTTTAATCCTTTCTCTACAGCTGGAATAAAATTCCTTGGAACTGCACCTCCAACAACTTTATCTACAAATTCTAAATCGTTTTCTCCATCTGTTCTTGGCTCAAATTTAATTACAACATCTCCATATTGCCCATGTCCTCCAGATTGTTTTTTATGTTTACCTTGAACATCTGCTGACGATTTGATTGTTTCTCTATATGGTATTTTAGGCTCTCTTAAAAGTATATCTACTCCAAATTTATTTTTTATTTTACTTGCAATTATATCTATATGAGTTTCTCCAAGTCCAGAAACTATTATCTCTGCATTTTCACTATCTCTTTTTATTTCAAAAACAGGATCTTCATCCTTTAATTTAGTTAATGCCTGAGAAATTTTATCTTCATCACCTTTAGCCTTTGGCATTACTGACATAGAAAATACAGGTACTGGAAAATTCATCTTATCATATACTAATTTAAAGTCATTACTACATAGTGTATCTCCTGTCTCTGTATATTGTAGTTTTGATATAGCACCTATGTCCCCTGCTATAATTCTTTTAGTTGGAATTTGATTCTTTCCTCTAATAAAACATATATGAGAAAGTTTTTCATTTTTATCTTTATTACTATTTAAAATAACCATGTCTTCATTTGCTTCACCAGTTATAACTCTAAAAAATGATATTTTCCCTACAAATGGATCTGCTATCGTCTTAAATACAACTGCTGAAAAAGGCTTATCTTGATCTAAATTTACAAAAATCTCTTCATTATTATTCATATCTAAAGCTTTTTGTGGAATTGAATATTCTGGAGATGGTAAACACTCGATTATTTCCTTAATTAATGAATCTATTCCTATAACTTTTAAGGCACTTCCGCACATAACTGGTGCAATTTCTCCATTAGCACATCCCTTTATTAAACCCTTATATATTTCTTCATCACTTAATGTACCTTCACTAAAATACTTATCAAGTAAATTTTCATCAGTTTCAGCAACAGCTTCAATAATCATCTCTTTACATTTTTCTATTTCATCATTTAATTCTTCTGGAATCTCTATAGTCTTTGTTTGCTTAGTTTTAATATCATATATTGTTGCTTCTTTTGAAATAATGTTAACTACTCCTCTAAAATCTTCTTCAGATCCTATTGGATATTGAATTGGCACAACGCTTATTCCAAATCTTTCTTTAAGATTTCCTAAAACATTATTAAAATTAGAGTTTTCTCTATCTAATTTATTTATAAAAAATGCTCTTGGTAATTTTATTTTATTGCAATATTCCCAAGCTTTTTCAGTGCCTACTTTTATTCCTGATACTCCACTAACAACTATCATGGCTACATCTACAGCTCTCATTCCCTGAATACATTCACCTTCAAAGTCATAATATCCAGGAATATCAATAAAATTTATTTTTACATTGTCTAATTCAACTGGTGCTACTGAAAGTGATATTGATATTTTCCTTTTCTTTTCTTCATTATCAAAGTCTAAAGTTGTTGTTCCATCCTCAATATTTCCTAATCTATCGATTATTTTAGAATGATATAAAATGCTTTCTACTAAAGAAGTTTTTCCTGTTCCACTGTGTCCCATTAGTCCTACATTTCTTAAGTTTTTAATACTATAATCTCTCATAAACTCCTAGCCAATATTATAATTTTTGCTATAATCTGGCCTCCACCTGCCTTTCTCAAATAAACTGATTCAAAATAGTTTAGCAGTATTAAGCTTTTTATGCTCGCTCATATAATAACTGCATTAATTTAGATAAGCTGTTTATAAGTTTAAAATTAAAAGATATATTCTTTTAATTTAATCAAAAACAAATTATTACTTTGCTTTTAATATAAGTATATGAAGCATTTTTCTAGATAATTATAATATTCTATATATATTTTTAAACTCCTTTTATTTTTCTAAATATTCAGAAAACTATATTTGTTTTTTATTCCTATTTTTTGCATTATATCAACTATTGATTATTAAATTTATTTTAGTATCATAATATAGTTAAGTACGTAACTTCAAAGTTTAAATTATGAGTTAAATTAATGATTATATTTTAAAGACATAACTAAGATTTAATGTTATATATGGAGGGTAATTTTTAATGAAGGCTGAAAGAAAATTTAAAAATAATTATGAATCATATCTTTTATTAAGTTTTATAATTATATCTATATGTATAATATCATTTGTCTTATTTAAATCACCTCAATTAGGTGTTGCAGATCAAGGAGATTTTGACAGAGTAATGAATAGTTCTGGATTATCATTACTAGATTCATATAGCTCAAATTCAAAATTTAATAGATTTTATAATTATATAATTACAGATTATATAATTACAGATAATTTTGATTATCCGATAACTATTGTTAGTTCTAGTCTAACCTGGTTAATAGCATTAATAAGTTTTATATGTAAGTTATTAAATCAAAATATTTTTAAGACACAATACTTAGCTGTGGCTTATAGTATTCTTTATATATTCTCAATAACTATGATATTAAAATATTTAAATATCAAAAATAAATTTAAACTTACTTTAATATCACTATTAACACTTTTTATTCTTTTTGATGGTAATTACATACTTTGGTTTAATAGTTTATATGGTGAACCTATGATGCTTACTACCCTATTAATCTTTATCGCAACTTGTTCATATTATATAGATTATAAATATGTTAAAAAAAACACAGATAAATTAACATCAAAATTAGTACTAATCATACTAGCTGGATTTTTATTACTCGGTTCAAAAATGCAGTTACTTACAGCTTTACCATTTTTAATAGTTTTAATCTCTAAAATTTTAATAGATAATTGTAATCTATTATCTAAGCGTAATTTTATATTACTTATAGTATTATTTTTAATTATGATTATTTATCCTCTTAAAATTAATGCAGTAAATACAAATATAAGTAAAGATACTCAATATAATTCTGTATTTTTTGGAATCTTAAATGAATCTAAAACCCCAAAGCAAGATTTAATAGATTTGGGTCTTAATCCAGATATGGCTGTCGAAGCTGGAAAACATTCTTATTTAGATGAAAGCGAATACGTAAAATATGTTCCCAAAACAGAAATTACTGAACAAGAGTTTTATAGTAAAATGAAGAATTCTAAATTAGCAAAGTTTTATTTAACTCATCCCATAAGACTTATTAATGGTTTAAAATATACAGCTAGTAAAGCATTTTATACTGGTACACCATTAGGTAAAACTTCAATAAAATATAGCAAAGAACCTATAATAGAATTTAATAGATTTACTAATTGGTCATATTTTAGAGAAAATTTTATACCTAAAAAGTTATCATTTATAATAGCAACATTTATTATTGTATTTTTATTTTCATTATATAAATATTTTAAAAATAAAAATAATCTTGAACTTAGAAATAAAATATTTTTACTTTGGATAATTATGTTAATAGGTACTGTTCAATTTCCTATGCCTTTTGTTGGTAATGGAAAAGCTGATACTGCTAAACAATTATTCTTGTTTAATTTTATTTTTGATATTTTATTAATAATAATTGCTTGTTATATATTTTCAAAAATATTAACCTTATATAAATTGTGTTACAGTAGAAAATTTAAATTTTCTATGAAAAAAATTATATTGTTCATCTCCAATATTCAAAATTTAATGTTGTTATAATTTATTCAAATATTGTTTCTGAAATTTCATTTGCCTTTCCCCAATATACCATTTTTATATTTTGCTTTATTATATTTCTTTATTTTTTATAAACTCACTTATTTTAAAACTTTCTAATTCCCCGATTTTTATTTCTTTGATACCTCCAATAGTATCACCATACCAACCTGAATAATCTTTATAACTTTCAATATATTTTTCAAATAAAGATTGTTTCTTTTTAGCAAAATATTTTATAATTAAATACCTTATTGGGGTTACTAGCATTACTAAAAAAATAAAAAGTTTAACTCAAGTATTAGTATCTTGGTTAAACTTTTTATTTAAGTTATAATATATGTAGAAAATAAAATAGAAATTAATGGAGAATAAATATGAAAAAAAATTTAAAAAATATTTTTAGAAGTAATTGGTTATTTATATTTATGATAATTATACTTCAAATTAAATCTATGACATTATTATCTATGCTTAGAACTCCAAATTCATCAAGCATAAGTTTAAAAAGTATTTATTTTACGCCCCCTATAATTTGGGCACACATAGCCATAATAGCATTAGTTTGTAGTCCTATCTTTCTCTTTAAAAAGAAATATGAATTAAATGCTGCTATAACTATAGATATTTTAATTACAATTCTTTTTATAGCAGATATATGGTACTATCGAGCTAACGGAACTTTTTTATCTATTAGACATTTAATACATAATGAGATATTCAATCCTATAGGTAAAAATTTATTTAATTTTAGATTAGTAGATTTAACATTTTTTATTGATTTTATTGTACTCTTTCTTATATATAAATTTATTAGAGTACAAGAGCATCAATATGAAAATGAACAAAGATTTCCTTTAAGAATAATAAAGGCTACATCTATATTCTTAATAAGTTCATTAATTATTGGTATTGGACACTACTATGTAGATATAAATAAGTCAGCATCTGGCAAAAGTTTGTTTAGTTTATCTTGGGCGCCTTTTCAAACATTTAGTGATATGAGCCCTTTAGGATATCATGGATTTGATATTAACTTCTATAAAGATAAGAATAAATCTTTAACTTCTGATGACATAAATAATATTAAGAATTGGTTTAATGATAATAAAGAAAATCTTCCCGATAATGAATACAAAGGCATATTTGAAGGTAAAAATTTAATTGCTTTACAAGTAGAATCATTAGAAAACTTTGTTATAAATCAAAAAGTATATGGGCAAGAAATAACACCTAATTTAAATAAGTTATTATCAAGTAGTCTATATTTTGATAATATATACGAACAAAATAATTCTGGTACAAGCTCAGATGCAGATTTATTAGTTAATACATCTATCTTACCAATAAGACAAGGCACAACTGTATTTTCTTATCCTTGGGATAAATTTAATTCGTTACAGTTATTATTAAAGGATAAAGGTTATAATTCTATTTCTACCCATGCTGAATTACCTGGTAATTGGAATTGGTCAGAAATACATAAGTCATTTGGTGCAGATAAAATATTAGACATAGGAATGTATAATGAAGATGAACTAATAGGATTAGGATTATCCGATGAATCTTACTTAAAGCAGATATCAGAAAAATTAAAAAATGAAAATGAACCTTTTTATGCTTTTATGACTACATTAACCAGTCATGGTCCATTTGAAATGCCTGATGATAAAAAGTATTTAAATTTGCCAAAAGAATTAGATGAAAATATGTTGGGTGCATATTTCCAAAGTTTAAGATATACTGATGAAGCTATAGGAAAATTCTTAGAAGCATTAGATAAAAATAATCAATTAGATAATACTGTTGTTATGATTTATGGTGATCACTGTGGTGTTCATAAATTTTATGAACAGGATATACAAGATTCTCCTTTAGAGGGAGACTGGTGGAAAGATAATCATAAAAAAATACCATATATAATATACTCTAAAGATTTGCAACCAGAAGTAATCTCTAAAGCAGGTGGTCAGTCAGACTTCTTGCCAACAATATCTTATTTACTTGGAATAGATAGAAATGAATTTGAAAATAGTTCTATGGGACGAGTATTAGTAAATACAGAAAGAGATACTACTATTTTAAACTCTGGTGATATTGTGGGTACTCCTAAAGATGATAAAGAACTTAATCATTTAAAAGATACATTTAAAATTGCTAATGATATCATTGAAAAAGATTATTTTAAAAGTTACAAACGTGACTAGTCACAAACTAAGCATTCAAAACAAGAAAACTTAAAAACATTAGAATGAATTTTTGTTTTTATCTAAAAGTCCAAGTAAAAGATTTATTACATTTAAAGTAATAAATCTTTTACTTGGTAAAATTAATTTAAGGCTATTATATGTCTTTTTTAATTTTTATATCCATATTTTTTCATTTAATTCATTTTTTTCATTTAATTCATATTTATCTTGTATGATAAATATTTTACATAAAATAATTTTACAATTTTTAAGCTAATTTATTTATACATAATTAAAAGGAGAAAAACTTATGCAAAAGAAAATACGACTATATATTTTTTCAATATTAATTTTCTCAATATTTATAATTTTTACTTTGTTTTATATTAAATCATTTAGAGAAGAGTTAACTATAATAAATAACACTGTGCACTCTACTTTATTTCCTAAAAATAATTTTAAAAGTACCTATAATGCAAAACTTAAATTTGAAGATAGACCTATAAGTAAAATCAATGGAGTAATATTAAATATACTAGATGAAAATAACATAATTAATGTGCCTATGTTACTTAAATCTCAAAGATATTATATTCCTCTAAAGTTTATTTGTAATAAGCTTAACTATACTCTTGATTCTTCCTCTAATGAAATTTTATTATATAACGATAATAATAAAATTTCACTAACTAAAAATTCTTATATCAAAAATAGCCAAGCTGGTTCTCTTCGTGGTAATCTAATAGATGCTAATGGTACTAAATATATTTCAATATCAGATATAGAACAAATTTTTAATTTAATTGCTGTATTTGATTTTAAAAAGAATAGTATTAGTTTGCTTGATAGCAATGTTAACGCTCCAGAGTCATCTTCAATATTATATAGTAATAAAATTGCTTTAATCCGATTAGAAGATTTCGGATGTGGAGACTCAAATACTATAGACACAAATCAAACAAAAGTAAAATGTATGGCAGATCTTCTTTATTCTGAAGGAATAAAGTTTCATTTAAGTTGGGTGCCTAGATTTAAATCTCCTGAAGAAAATTTTGATAATGACTTATTAACAAATGATAATATAACAAACGTGGGCTTTGTTAATCTTCTAGATTATTTAATTAATAAAGGTGGAGAAATAGGACTTCACGGTTATACTCATCAACATGATAATGAAAAAAGCGGATTTGGTGAAGAAATGTCTAAGGATATAAACAATACAGTCCCAGAAACTAAAGCTATAATTGAAAATGGAATTGAAACTGCAAGTGCTTTAAATATTCCTATTTCATATTATGAAAGTCCTCATTATAGAGAAACTGAACTTCAAAGAAAAACTATTGAAGAGTATTTTCAATTTATATATGAACCTTTTGATAGTTCAAAAGATTATATTTATAAATCCGATGAATATCACTTATTTGTTCCAACTCCTTTAGGATATGTACACGATTCAGATCCTTCATCAATCATTGAAGGGATTAATAATTCAAACCCTAATTTACTTCATAGTTTTTATTATCATCCATTTGTTGAATTAAAACATATAGATTTTAATATTAAAGATAACAAACTAAATGTAACATTTGATGAAAGTTCACCATTACAACAAATAGTTAAAAGTTTAAAATCTAATGATTATAAAACAGTTCATATTGACGAATTTATAAATAAATAATTATGAAAGGACTATCTTAAAAAGCGTCTCATGCATTTAAGATAGTCCTTTGTTTTCACTACTCTCTATAAATTCTTCTGTTAATAAACTGCATTACAATAGTCATACTAATTTAAACTATAATCATTCATTTTACTATATCTATATATAAATTTTTTAATTTTAAAGTTTACCTTTTATTTTGCATTTTAAATTTATTATAACAATTGATAAACTTCCCCCAAGTGTATCAATTATCACATCTCTAAATGCACCTTCTCTACCTTGTATAAATAATTGATGAAATTCATCAGAACAAGCATATAAAAATACTATAAGTAATGATATAAATTTAATTTTTTTATTTATCTTATAATATAAGCTTAATACATTTAAAGTTAAAATTCCTAGAATCATATATTCCAAAAAGTGAGCCATTTTTCTTAATATAAAATTAGCCAATTCTCCAAATAGCCCGTTAAAATTTATACCTAATTTAGATAATATTAATATAGCTGTTGTACTTTGTTTATCTGATATAACTGCCGGCTGATTAGACATGATAAAAATAAAAGCCATCCAACATATCAGCAAACTCCAATAAAATATTTTTTGCTTATTTTTCATTAGTCTCTCCATATATAATATATTTTAAATTGAAGCACATAGAAATTAAATAACAAGTTCAAAGTTAAAATTGATATTTTTCATCAGGCAAGGAGATAAATTGTCCTTATAGCATGTCTATTAGGTCAATTAACAACACAGCATGTAGAAAATAGTTTAGCAAATAGACTTGTTATTTTTTGATTGTGCCTAACCTTATTTAATTATATATTTTTTTACAGGTTATTACTACTAGAAATATTATTATTCACACATATACTTGTTTATATATGCTAATGATTCTTCTAATAATTCTTGTCCTCTTTCTAAACCTTCAACCTTTATTTCTAGATTACATACCCTTTGATCTACCTGATGCATAAGATCTTTAATATCATGTAATAATTTAGCTTCATATGTTACTTGAATGCCATCACTATCAACAAATACTTTTTCTGGTGGATTTCCACATTTAGTACATTTTGCATATAAATTATTACTATCTAAGTCTTTGAATACTTTAAATACATTATTATTACAAGATGAACAACTTGATAACATTTTAAAATCGTAATTATTTGTATCATAATAATATATACTTTCACAGTCCTTACATCTCAATTTTAATTTGTCATCTTGACCATTTATATAAAATTCATTTCCGCTACAACCATCTTTTTCACATACTACTGTTCTTATCATACAAATTACCTCCTATATATTTTATAAAACATAACCATATAAATTTAATATGTTATTAATTTTAAATTTATACCTAAAATAGATATTATGAATAATTTATTCCTATATATAAATCTAACTAAAAATATATTTAAATACTTATAATATATTTGAATAAAAAATATATTATTTTCACCTACTATATATGTTATAGCTATACTTTTTAGATAATTACAAATACTAACTATATTAATGCTATCAGCTAAATAAAAGTTCACTTAAAAATTTTTATAAAAAAATAATAAGTATAATACTATCACTTTTTAAAATCATAATTTTTAAGCTAATAGTATATAAAGTACACTATTTAAAACATTTAGGAGGGTTCAATATATGAAAAAGTTATTTATATTATTTTTAAATTTACTAATAATAACTTCACTCATTTCATGTAAAAAAAACATTTATAACGACGGGATTTTTATAGGAAAAGGTGATAATTATTCATATGGATATGATGATGCCGCTATTAGCATTGATGAAGGAAAAATAGTAGATTTAACATTACGTCATTTTAATCAAAATGGAAAAGAAATTAATTATGAAGAATGGACTGGAAAAGAAGTTAATGGAGTTACTAATCCTAACTTACAAAAATATAGAGGTGACATTATTCAAGAAGTGCTAGAAAAACAATCTGGAGAAATAGATATAATTGAAGAAATCCCTGAAATATCTTCTAATTGGAAATTAGCAATTAATAGAGCATTAGAAAATGCAAAAAAATAAAGCTATGAAAATTCATAGCTTTATTTAAATGGTGGAGATAAAGAGATTCGAACTCTTGACCCCCTGCGTGCAAGGCAGGTGCTCTCCCAACTGAGCTATACCCC
>NZ_JAHXPT010000015.1 GCF_019431045.1 Clostridium weizhouense
CGAACAGGACAGTTAAGATCTATAGCGCCGAAGGTACTGCATGGGAGACTGTGTGGAAGATTAGGACGTTGCCAGGTAAGTGTAAAAGAGATAGTTATTATAACTGTCTCTTTTTTAGTATAAAAAGATATATCTTTAATGAAAAAATAATTAGCTATGTATAGAATTAAAAAAATAGTTTATACATAGCTTTTTTATTTAGATTATTTCTTAAGAGAATTATTAATAATAAATTTAATATAATTTACTTTATAAGATTTAAATTCATTTTTCTATATTGACTAGGAGTACAATTTTTAAATTCTTTGAACTTTTTTATAAAATAACTAAAATTATCAAATCCTACATTGAAACATATATCCATAACTGTGAAATCTTTAGTTTGAAGTAACTTAGCAGCTTTTTCTATTCTATAGTGATTAATATATAATATTGGACTTTTACCAGTTATAGATTTAAAAAATCTACAAAAATATTGAGTATTCATATTAGCTTGTTTTGCTAAATCATCAATATATATTTTATTTTTATAGCTTTTATATATATAATCAAGAACTAATTTTACTCTTTCAACTTTATAGTTATTTGAACTAGAATTTATAGCAATATTTTTAATAAATTTATTTTCTCTAGCTATAAGTGAAATAATTTTTAATAAACTTGCTTTTACTCCTAACTCCCATCCATCAAACTTTGTATAATATATATTTATCAATTCTTTTATTTCTGATAATATCTTTTGATTGCAAGTAAATGAATTATCAATTAATGTTGGAAAACTTAAAGTATTATTTAATAAGGGATCAATATATTTATTTTGACAATAGTCATATAATGAGCTACTTAATATGTTCATATCAAAAACTATAGCATGATGTACTGACGGTATATTGTTTAATGCATTAGCAGAATGTAATGTATGACTATTTATAAATAAGCATTGATTTGCAGAAAGAGTTATTGGTTTCATATCTATATTAAAGGTAATTTCACCTTGTTCTACATAAATAATTTCTACTTCTTCATGCCAATGGTATGGTAAAGAGTAGTTACCTTCAAAGTCAGTATTACGATATATTTTTAATGGAAACATAGCATCTCCATGAATTGCATTTTCTTTAAGTGTATTTGTTTTCATATTTGCCTCCATAGATATAATAAAAAGTAAAAATAATGTTATTTATAGACAAAATCATACAACATAATAGTTACATGAGTAGATATAATGTTATTGTAAGTTTAAAACAATATAAATTCAAGTATAACATCAGGAGGTTAAGATATGTTTGGTAAAATAATTTCATATGTAAAAGATGGAAATAAATTAAATATAGAATTTGAAAATAGAAAAGGAATTATAGAAATAATAACTAAAGATATAATAAATATTTTTTCAGCATTTAAATATGAGGATCATTTTTCTAGAGCAATAGAAAATCTTGAAATAAAAGAATGTGATTATAATATAAAAAAAGAAGAAGAGTTTTTAGAGGTATCTACTGGAAGTTTAATAATTAGAGTATATGACAATTTTAAAGTAGATTTTTATAATAAAAATTTAGAATTATTATGTGCTGATTACAAAGCAGAAAGAAAACCTTTTCTAAGGCGTGGGGAAAGTCAATTATCAGCCTTGGAAGGTCATAAACTTGTAGATTATAACAATAATTTTAAAATACAAGTTGTAAAAGAACTTAATGGTGATGAAAAGTTTTATGGACTTGGAGATAAAACAGGTTATTTAAATAAAAGAGGATATGAATACGAAATGTGGAATACAGATGACCCTACTCCACATGTAGAATCATTTAAATC
Organism: Clostridium weizhouense; assembly: GCF_019431045.1. GTDB lineage: Bacteria > Bacillota > Clostridia > Clostridiales > Clostridiaceae > Clostridium > Clostridium weizhouense. The sequence continues at coordinate 1,816 of NZ_JAHXPT010000015.1, forward strand.
ATTATATAAATCTATTCCATTTTTTATAACTTTAACAGGAAATAATACATTTGGCATATTCTTTGATAATAATTTTAAAACATATTTTGATATGGGAAAAGAAAATGAAGATTACTATTATTTTGCTTCAGATGATGGAAATTTAGATTATTATTTTATAAATGGAGATAATATGTGTGATGTTGTGAGTGGATACACATATTTAACAGGAAAGACACCATTACCACAAATGTGGACATTAGGTTATCAACAATCAAGATGGTCTTACTATCCACAAAGTAGAATTAAAGAATTAGAAAAGAGTTTAAGAGAAAATGATATACCTTGTGATGCTATACATCTAGATATTGATTATATGGATAATTATAAGGTATTTACATGGGATAATGAAAAATTTAATAATCCTAAGAAATTTTTATCTGATCTTAAAGAGAATGGGTTTAAGATAGTGACAATAATAGATCCTGGTGTAAAAAAAGAGAAAGGTTATCACATATATGATGAAGGGATAAAAAACAAATATTTTGCAACAGATAAAGATGGTTTAACTTATGTAAATAAAGTATGGCCAGGAGATGCAGTGTATCCTGATTTCTCAAATAGTGAAGTAAGAAAATGGTGGTCTAACAATCAAAAAATAATGATGGACACAGGAGTAAGTGGTATATGGAATGATATGAATGAACCAGCAAGTTTTAATGGTCCATTACCAGATGATGTTCAATTTAATAATGAAGGCCGTGGAGGAGATCATAGAGAGGTTCATAATGTATATGGTCATTTAATGAATAAGGCTACTTACGAAGGAATAAAAGAATATACAAATAAACGTCCATTTATAATAACAAGAGCATGTTATGCAGGATCACAAAAATATTCTACAGTGTGGACAGGCGATAACCAAAGTTTTTGGGAACATTTAAGAATGTCAATTCCTATGTTATGTAATTTAGGACTTAGTGGATTAGGTTTTGCTGGTGTAGATGTAGGTGGTTTTAGTTTTGATTGTACAAAGGAATTATTATCTAGATGGGTTCAAGTAGGATGTTTTTCAACTTTATTTAGAAATCATTCTGCCTTATCTACAAGAGATCAAGAACCTTGGGCATTTGATCAAGAAACATTAGATATTAATAGAAAATATATAAAATTAAGATATAAACTAATTCCTTATTTATATGATCTTTTATGGCATGGAGAAAGTACTGGTTTACCTGTTATGAGACCTTTAGTATTACATTATAGTAATGATGAGAATGTATATGAGATAAATGATCAATTTTTAGTTGGAGAAAATATATTAGTGTCTCCTGTTGTTGAACAAGGTAAAAGGGTAAAAGCAGTATATTTACCAGAAGGTACATGGATAGATTATTGGACTAAAGAAGAAATAGAAGGACAAAAATCAATATTGAGAGAAGCACCGTTAGATTTATGTCCTATATATATTAAAAAGGGAAGTATTATTCCTAATTATCCAGAACAGAATTATATTGGGGAAAAGGATATTAAGGAACTAACACTTGATATATATCCAGGAAATGGACAGTATACACATTACTTAGATGATGCAGAAAGCTTTGCATATAAAGAAGGTAAATATAACTTATATAGCTTCAATATGAGTGAAAATATTAATGAAGTAGATATAGAAATAAAATTCCCACATTCAAAATATAAAAAGAAATATGATAATTTTAAAATAGTTATTAATTCTGAGAATATATCACAAGTTAAATTTAATAATGCTAATATAAATTATGAAAAACAAGGAAAACAAATCATTATATTATTACCAGCAATAGAAGGTATATTGAAAATATATAAGCTTCAATAAAGTTTGTTAATTAATACAAAGTTTAAAATATTTATAAACAGTATGAAGTATAAATATAGTGAGGAGATTATATAGAAAATTTATTGATATATACATTTGTAATTAGGTATTTTTAATTAAAGATATAATTTCCTATAAAGCATTATAAAGGTATTAATTTAGTTAGAATAATATATTTAAAATAATTTTAAGCTTATTAAATATTAAAATAAAATTTTGATATTTAACTATGATTTAAAGCAGTATTAATATTGCAATATAAAGTAAATTAAAATTATAGTTTAAGATTACGAGATTATATTAATATTGATTTAAAAGATAATGTAATATTTTGGTTTAAATATATAATTTTTATTAAAATGTAACTGAAAAAATAGCTGATTTAAATTAGGAGTAATTTAAATCAGCTATTTGCTATTTTTAAAGAAGTATTATAAAAAGATAATTTTATGGATAAGTTATATTAAAACATGAATTTGTAGTATTTTTTATTAATATTTAAATACGTTAATTTATAAGTAACAAAATTAGATGAATTTTAAAAATTATTTAGATTAAATATGTATTAAACAAACTTCTTAATAGATTATAATTATAATAAGAAAATTAAATAAATTTTTATATAAAAGTTATGTTTTATAATATCAACATTCACTTAAAATATAGAGATTTAAAAAATACAATATATAAAATATAGAGGAAAAATAAATGAATAAAAAATATCAAAATTTAAAATTTATTATTAATAATATATTAGGAGTATTTAATTCATTATTTATTATTGTATTATCAGTAATTATTACATTAAATTTAACTCCTATTTATAAAATAGTAATCAAAAAATATAGGTTATCTGAGAAAAATGGAATAACACTAGAAGAAATTATGAATGATTATAGAGGGTTAATTAATTATTTACAGAATCCATTTATTAAAAAATTAGAGTTCCATAATTTCTCTATGAGTATTCAGGGAGAAATTCATTTTCAAGATGTAAAAAGAATATTTGTGTTTCTTTATATTTACATGATTATATTTATTATAATATTAATTTTATATTTATTTTTAAAAAATAGAACAGATAAATTTATATATCAGGAGTTTATAAATAAATATAAAATACTAAATATTAGTGCAAATTATTTAATTATATTTTTTATATTATTAATTACAGCAATTTTAGTAGATTTTAAAAAATATTTTACTCTGTTTCATAAAATATTTTTTAGAAATGACTATTGGTTGTTTAATCCAAGATTAGATCCAATTATTAATGTTTTACCAGAAGAATTTTTTATGATTTTAGGAATAATTATTTTGATTTTGATAATCTTACAAGTTATTTATATTAAAATTTCTTATTATAGAAATAAGTCTTAATATTAAAATACTACTTTAATATATAAAAAAATAGTTGAAATTAAAATAAAGAGATGCTGTCTCAAAAATATTTTTATTTTAGAGTTTTTAAAGTAAATTCCTCTGTCCATGAGCTTTATACTTAATATAAACTTTTTTATATAGTATGTTGATTTTGAGACAGCTCTACTATTATAATTTAATAATTTCTAAATCATTAGGAACATGAATTATACCATTAAATTCTTCTTTACCTTCTTTAGTATATAGTTCTTTTCTTTTTTCTAAATTTTTATCTTCAGTATGATACAGAATTATAGATTTTACATTTAAAATATTAGCATTTTTACAAGCATCTTTAACAGTAGCATGATGTTTTTCGTATGGTTTAAATATATCTTTTTGAGAATATAAACAAAATGCTTCATGGAATAAATAATCTACATTCTCACAATATATTTTTAGATTTTCTCTAAAAGGTTCATCACCTAAAAAGGTTAGATGCTTATTATTTAATAGAGTAGTTTTAAAGCCAAATTGTAATTGTTTAGTACTATTTATATTGAAAAAGGTTGTTTTCCTTCCTAAGATTTTAAATTCACTGTTATTTTCAATTTCAATAAATAGAATTCTATCATCAAATAATTTTAAGAATTTTTTTTGAAGCACAAAAGAACATATTGTTTTAATTGCAGTAATAGAAGTTTTATGACAATAAATATTAAAATTTCCAGTGTATTTATCATTCAATATTCCTTGAGCTACAGCACGGATTACCCATATGCTTCCTAGTATATGATCGTTATGATTATGTGATATAAACATATTATGTATTTGATTAATTGATATATTTGATTTTTCAAGATTTGATAATATTGTATTTCCACCACCTGCATCAATAAGAAAATGATCATTATTATTTGATAAAGTAAAACAAGTATTATAGCATTTCGTTACCATAGCAGAGCCAGTACCGAGTATAGTTAAATTTTCCATTTTTATCTCCTTTAATTGTTTATATAGGGCTATTTCAGAAATTCTATTATGAATTTGAAAAATTTTTGTTTGTTTACTATAATAAATACATTATTTTAAAATATATTATATTTATTTTGAAATAGTCCTTCATGCATTGAAATTAAGTATATTATAAAATTTATAAGTTCTAAGGACAAGGATGAATATGTAAAATTTATTGTAATTACTTTACAATTTTATAAGTAAATGATACAATAAGTAAAAATGAATACGAAGACCTAAGGTAGAGGAGCTGTTTATAAATAGTACTTATTAGAAGCTGGCAAGCGTTGATTAATAAGGAAAGGTATAATGGCCGAAGAAATATGTTATGCAAAAATTTATTTCTGGGTATACATAGAATATATGTGTAACTGTCACGAAAGTGGAGTGCTACAAGGATTTTATCGGATATTATTAATATAATATCTTTATAAGCTTTAGCAAAAATGAACTCTACCCGTTGTAGTTATAACTACAACGGTTTTTCTTATGCAAAAATTAGTTAGGGGGATTAATAATGAAAATTAAAGGAATAATAGTTCCACTTATCACGCCATTTAAAGAAGGTATGGTAGACTTTAAATCATATGAAAATTTAGTAGATCATTACATAAATGAAGGGGTAGATGGAATTATACCATTAGGAACTACAGGAGAAAGTCCAACAATATCAAATGAGGAATATGAAGAAATATTATCTAAAACAATGGAATATAATAATGGTAGGGTAAAAGTTTATACTGGTTTAGGTGGAAATAATACTATTGAAGTAATTAAAAAATTAAAGATAGCAGAAAGCAATAAAGTAGACGGTATATTATCAGTATCACCTTATTATTCAAGACCAAATCAAAGAGGCATTTATGAACATTTTAAAAGAATATCTGAATCAACAGATTTAAACATTATAATATATAATATTCCTTATAGAACAGGCTCTAATATTGAAAATGATACTATATTTAAATTAGCAGAACTAGAAAATATAGTAGGTATAAAAGATTGTTCAGGAAGTATGAAACAAACGTCAGAATTAATTTTAAATGCACCAAAGGACTTTTCGGTATTAACTGGGGAGGATGTCCTTTTTTATACAACACTTGCACTTGGAGGTGATGGAGGTATTTTAGCCTCAGCTAGTTTAAGAACTAGAGATTTCATTAAGGTATATAATTATATAAAAGAAAATGATCATCAATCAGCACTTAGAATATGGAAGGAATTAGATGAATTTATACCAATGTTATTTGAGGAACCAAATCCTACACCATTAAAATATTGTTTAAAGAAAAAAGGTCTAATAGAAAGTGATGAAGTAAGATTGCCGCTTACAAATATAACAGAACAATTAGAAAAGAAATTAGATAATATGTTATTATTATAAATAACTTATTTATATATGGGGCAAAATAAAATATATAGCAAAAGCAATAAGAAATAAGGGCTATTTAGAATAGATAAAATTAAAAAGGATTTAATAATTCTTTTTAATTTTATCTTTTTATTTTTAAAAAAAGTTTATAATATGGTGAAATTCAGTAGAGAATTTTATGAGTATAGTAAGCGACTTATATTGGAAATTTATGATATATATGATTTTAATTAGGTTTGCTAATTAAAGATATAGCTTTCTATAAAAATTATATAAAAGATTATAAATGCATTAACTTAATTACAACATATATATTAAACATAAAATTTTTGACGATTAAAACTTTTAGGAGTAATATATAGTGGGTTAAATTTGCACATATGAAATAAAGTAATGTACTAATAAAGATAAAAAAACCTTTATATATAGAATTTATACTATAATATTATACTTAACTTAAAATATATTTAATTAAATAATAAGAAGATTTATATTGCTTGATTAATAATAAATTTAAAAAATTAGTGTATTATTTTTTTCATATGTAACAAAAAAGGAGTTGTTAAAAAATGATACCTAAACTATTTAAAATGATTAAAGGTAAAGAAATTACTAAGCAACAATTATTAAAAGATATTATATCAGGAATTATTGTTGCAATAATAGCATTACCTTTATCTATAGCATTAGCAATATCATCGGGAGTTTCACCAGAAAAAGGACTTATAACAGCAATCTTTGCTGGATTTATAATTTCTTTTTTAGGAGGAAGTAAAGTACAAATTGGGGGTCCAACCGGAGCATTTGTAATAATAATATACTCAATTATTCAGCAATATGGATTAAACGGGTTAATTACAGCTTCAATAATGGCGGGGATTATATTAGTTGTAATGGGGCTTTTAAAATTTGGATCATTAATTAAGTACATACCTCAAACAATAACAGTAGGTTTTACAAGTGGTATAGCAATAACATTATTATCAACACAGATTAAAGATTTTTTTGGATTAAAGATTGATAAGGTACCAGCAGAATTTATTCCTAAATGGCAAAGTTATATTTCTAATATGAACACATTAAATATATGGACATTAGTCATAGGAATTATTTGTGTGTTAATAATAGTTTTTTGGCCAAAGGTTAATAAAACTATACCAGGCTCATTGATTGCATTAATTGTTGCTACCTTAATGGTGAAATTTTTGAATTTACCAGTAGAAACTATAGGTGATAGATTCCAAGAGTTATCATCAGCTATTCCAATGCCTGTTATGCCTAGTATGAGCATAAGTACTATAAACCAATTATTTGCACCAGCTATGACTATAGCTATTTTAGCAGGTTTAGAGTCTTTATTATCAGCAGTTGTTGCAGATGGAATGATCGGTGATACACATGATTCAAATATGGAATTAGTAGCACAAGGATTAGGAAATATAGTTTCAGGGTTATTTGGAGGTATACCTGCAACAGGAGCAATAGCTAGAACAGCAGCTAATGTAAAGAATGGAGGTAAGAGTCCAATATCAGGAATGGTACATGCTATAACATTGTTAATTATAATGTTAGCTTTAATGCCAATTGCAAAATTAATACCAATGACATCATTAGCAGCAATATTAGCAATTGTATCTTATAATATGAGTGAATGGAGAACATTTAAATCATTATTAAAAGCACCTAAAAGTGATTTATTTGTGTTATTAGTTACTTTCTTTTGTACTATAATCTTTGATTTAGTAGTTGCGATTGGTTTTGGAATGATTATGACAATGTTCTTATTTATGAAAAGAGTCTCTGAAACTACAGCAATTAGGGATTTAGTAGATGAAGAGGTATTTGATGATGATGTATTAGATATGCTAAAAAAGTCAGATGGTAAAATTTCAGTATATCAAGTAGATGGACCTTTATTTTTTGGAATAGTACAAGATTTTTTAATAAAAGTAAATTCAGTAAAACCATCAACAGAAGTACTTATATTAGATATGAGACATAGTTATGCAATAGATGCATCTGCAATAAATGCTTTGAAAAAAATAGTTGATTATTGTAAAAAACATAAAATAAAACTTCTAATAACTCATGTTCAAAAACAACCAATGCATGTTTTAGGAAATATGGGAATTGCAGATATTATTGGAGATGAAAATATATATGAGACTAAAAGAGAAGCTATAGAAATAGCAAGTAGTTACATAAGTAAAATAAGAAATTTTATGAGTGGTGTTTCATAAAATAGAAATTTAGGGTATATTTTTTAATTAGATAGTGTTAATTAAAGATATTAACTTAACTAGATTATATATAAATAATAATAAGTTGATTCAAAAGAATTAAAAATATAATTTTGAATCAACTTTTTTATATTAAAGGATATAATGGTTTTTATTGAATATTTTAATTAATGTTATTTTAAAGAAGTTATTAATTTAATTAAATCGTCTCTTATAGAGTCAATTTTACTAAAATCTATTGCAGAAACATAAATTTTTTCTAAATCATCATGATAGGATTTTGCTTTTGCAAGGTAAGCTATTCCTTTAGAATTTAGCTCTTTATATTTAGTAGTTATGCTAGACAATGTACTAGCATATTTTTCATCAGTATTTTCTGATATTAATTCTTTATACATATCTAATATTTCATCATTTTCTCTTGAAGGAAAATACTCATGAGGTGCTGTTGAATCAAATATACATAAGCCTAACTCTCTCATTACTATCATATCTAAGCTATCAGGATCAAAACCACAATGATAAACTTCAGCATCAATTCCTCTAAGAGTACATTCCTTGACGAGCTTCTTTAGGAGTGTAGATTTACCAGAACCAGGTCTTCCTTTTATAAAATATCTTTTTGGAATATCACTAGTTAAGTTTTCAACAAAATCAACAGGTCCTTTAGGAGTAGCACCACCGAAAAAACGATGCTTAATATTAGATTTTTTATTAAAATTAGAATTTCCTACTAATTTAGCAATAATATCTTTAGCAATAGTATCAGCTTTTTTAAAGTTCATATTTTCAATATAAATTTTTTCCCAATCATCATGTATTGCAAGAGCTTTTGCAAATGATTTATAAGCGTTTTCATAGCAGGTAGAGATATGCTTTTTAATTTTAATAATTTCATTTGTATGTTCTTTTAATTTATCACTATTCCAAGCGACTCCTAAATTCACATATTCCTCTATTGCACCCGGTGCATTTGGTTCAATAATATGGGGAGCTGTCCCATCTACTATACCTACCTTAAGCTTGGGAATAATTACTCCATCAAGAGATCCATTATCAGAAGAACAGTGGATAAATTCTATATCATAATTTTTTTCATTCCAATAGTTACCTATTGATCTTATGAGTGTAGATTTACCTGTGCCAGGACCGCCTTTTAGTATGAATATTTTATCTAATCCTTCTAAATTAGATGGAAATAAATTGCAAAAACCTTTAGATGTATTAGCGCATGCATAATAATTTAAAATTTTCCCAGACAAGATTATCACTCCTTAATTTATAAAAAATAATACTAACAATAAATAATATATGATTAAAAAAAATATATGTGTAAATTAAAAAAATTTTTAATTTAAAATTTCTATAAAAAATTAGACATAAGTTTTTAAAAGGAGTTAAATAGTAAAATTAAGATAAATGCATAAGTAGAGATAAAATAAAGTTAAAAAACTATATTTAAACAATAAAAGCATTAATTATAAAAATTTATTTGAGTATAAATTTATTTATAAAGTAAATAATAATTTTGAAGTAAACTTAGGGAGTTGATTATAATGGAAAAAAATCCAAGTATAAAATGTTCAATAAAAAATTGTAGATACCATAACCAAAATGAAAATTATTGTACATTAGAGCAAATAAAAGTAGGTACACATGAAGCACATCCTAAAAAGATAGAATGTACAGATTGTGAATCATTTGTGTTAAATAGTTAATAATAAATATATAATTATTTATTACACTATTTTATAAAGAAAGAGTTTAAAGAAAATAATTTTTCTTTAAACTCTTTCTTAGGTATCTATTGACGATATACATTAAAAAGTTTAGGCTAATCTTAGTTTGAATTTTTTAATGATTTTATGGAGGATAAATAAATGGAATACAATTGGGAAAGATCACTTCCATTTTTTAATATAGATGTAGATATCGCAAATAAACTTCTTGATGAAATATTAGAAGGAAATACAATTGAAAATATAATTCCAATTAATGAAGGATGTAGGACAAGTAATTATATTTTAAAAATTACTAATTTAAATAAAAAATATATATTAAAAATTTTTCCGGAATTAAATTGGGATTATGAAAAAGAAAATAATTTATTAAAATTACTTAAAGATAAAGTACCAGTACAAAATATATATTGCATTTTAAAGAGTTCTATTATTAATAATAGAAGGTTTGGACTTTATGAATATATAGAGGGTCAAACATTAGGTCAAGCTATAAAGAATGGGTATGTTATTGATGAGGAGTTTATAAAAGAAGTAGCTAAAGCTTTAGCTACTATTCATAAATTTAAATTTAATAGTATAGGAAAATTTAATGATAAACTAGAAGTAGTAGAGAATCTACCATCATTATATACATGGTATGATAATTTTATGGATATAAATTTTAAAAATAGATTAGGACAAGATGTTGTTGATAGGATTAAAAATATAGTAAAAAATAATTTTCAAGTTTTAATTGATTTAGATAAAGATATTTCATTAGTACATGGAGATTTTCAAGGAACTAATATACTTATTAATAATAATAAATTAGCAGGGATTATAGATTGGGAATTTTCAATGGCAGGGCATGCATTAGCTGATATAGGACAGTTATTTAGATATGAAAACTATTTTAATGAAAAATTAGTTAATATATTTGAAAAAGAATATAATAAATATTCAGATAAAAAACTTATTAAAGATTGGTATAAAATAGCTAAACTTAGAGATTTGGTTAATTTAATTCAACTTATAAGTGCAAATGAAGAGATGCCTAATAAATATAAAGAGATTAAAGGAATTATAATGAAAACATTAGATATATTTGAATAGAAGACAATAAATAATATATTGACAGTAGTTATTAATTATATTAATATTATCAATATAATAAACAAAGGCGTTTAGAGCATAGGCTTTAAACGCCTTTGTTTTATATTTTTATAGGGGGGATATATATGAATATTAACTTAGCAGATAGCGCATTTATGCTGATATGTACGGCATTTGTGTTCTTAATGACACCGGGACTAGCATTCTTCTACGGAGGTATGGTACGTAGAAAGAATATATTAAACACTATTATGTCTTCATTTTTTATATGTGGATTAGCATCTGTATTATGGGTAGTAATAGGATATTCTTTATCATTTGGAGAAAATATAGGAGGAATAGTTGGTGGATTTAATTACATAGGTTTTATAGGTGTTGGAGCAGATCCTAATCCTATTTATGCTAATAATATACCTCACATTCTCTTTGCAACATTTCAAATGATGTTTGCTATAATAACGCCAGCATTAATAACAGGATCATTGGTAGATAGAATAAAATTTTCATCATTATTTATATTTGTAGGAATATGGTCAGTTTTTGTTTATTATCCACTTGCACATATGGTATGGGGAGATGGTGGAATTATAAAAAATTTAGGAGCATTAGATTTTGCTGGAGGAAGTGTAGTTCATATAAGTTCAGGAATTTCAGGACTCGTTGCATGTATAATATTAGGACCAAGAAAAGGATACGGTAAAATGAAATACAATCCTCATAATATACCATTTGTATTTCTTGGAGCTGCATTACTTTGGTTTGGATGGTTTGGATTTAATGCAGGAAGTGCATTAAGTTCAGGAGAACTTGCAGTGCATGCATTTTTAACAACTAATACATCTGCAGCGGCTGGGATGCTTTCATGGATGTTAATCGAAAAAATAAAACATGGCAATCCTACTATTTTAGGAACGATAACAGGTGCAGTAATAGGTTTAGTATCTATAACACCTGGAGCAGGATTTGTACCTGTTTATGCATCAATAATAATAGGAGCAATAGGATCTCCTATATGCTTTTTCTTCATGAATTATATTAAGCCTAAGTTTAATTATGATGATGCACTTGATGTATTTGGATGTCATGGTGTAGGCGGTATTTGGGGTGCAATAGCAACAGGCATTTTTACAGAGAAATCTATTAATTCAGCAGCACAATGGAATGGATTGATTTTTGGGGAGTTTAAGTTATTTGAAGCACAAATTATTAGTATTATTATAACCATAGCATTTGCAGGTATTAGTACGTTTATAATTATAAAAGTTATGCAAAAATTTGTGGATATTAGAGTTACAAGTTCAGAAGAGTTTGATGGACTTGATATCTCACAACACAGTGAGATTGCTTATCCATCCTTTACAGGACTTGATTAGAAAGGATATGATTGTTTATGAAAAGAATTGAAGCTATTATAAGACCATCAAAATTAGAAGCTATTAAATTAGCTCTTAAAGAAGCAAAAATCAGTGGAGTAACAATTAGTCAAGTTATGGGGTGTGGAAAACAACATGGTTGGGTGGAATCTTATGAAGATGAAGATGATATAATGAATATCATGCCTAAAATAGAACTTAAGATGGTTGTAGAGGATAATAAATTAGAAGAGATAATTGAAATAATTACTTCAATTGCTAGGACTGGAGAAGTCGGGGATGGAAAAATATTTATTACTGATATCAGTGACTGTATAAGAATTAGAACTGGTGAAAGAGGTATAACAGCATTATCATGAACATTTTAAATATACTTTGAATAAAATATAGTAATTTATAAAATATTTTATTTATTAAAAAAGGCTCTGTTAAGTTATAGATTTATAATTTTAACAGAGCTTTAGTTGTATTAAAAAAGTAATGGAGTATTAAGTTTGTATATTTTTAATCTATTATTTTCTTTTATATACTTTATTATAATACTTTAGGTTTTTGGAATAATAATAGTACACTATGTTTTAAGTGAATGCTGATATTTATACTACAATATCAACAATGTTTTAAAACATTATTAATTTAAATATTATAGTAGGAGAAAAAATGATATGAAAGATATAGATATATTTTTAAAAATAGAAGAACATTTAATTAATGATGATAAACCATCTATATTTTTAGAAAAAGAATTAAGTAATGGAACATTTAATAAATATCCATTTTCAATGATTGGTGAATTAAAAGAGGTTCCTCAAAATCCTAAATTTCATCCAGAGGGTGATGTGTTTATACATACAATGATGGTAGTAGATGAAGGTGCTAAAAATAGGGATAAAAGTAGAGATAAACGAGTATTTATGTGGACACTTTTATTACATGACATAGGTAAAAAGCCAACTACTAAAATGAGAAAGGGAAGATTAACATCTTATGATCATGACAAAGTAGGTGCAGAAATGGCAGAAGAATTTTTAAAATATTTTAATCAAAGTGAAGAATTTATATTACAAGTAAAATACCTAATAAGATGGCATATGCAAAGTTTGTTTGTAACTAAAGATTTAAAATTTAAAGATATTACTGGATTATTAAAAGATGTTGATATAGATGATATATCTTTAGTTTCGCTTAGTGATAGGCTTGGGAGAGGTGGATTAAACTCTTTAGATAGAGAGGATACAGAAAAAGATATAAATAAATTTAAAGAAATACTTATTAGAGAAATGTAGATAAATAATATAAAAAAGAGTTTTATAAAAAATGATTAGATTATGTTGTTATAAAATATGGTAAACTTCTGCTGATGAAGTGTGGCTCAAAATACACTATCATAAAGAGTTGTTATTTATTTGAATATGCATTAAATTTAAAAATTTAAATTAATAATAGATTAAGTTTAACATTTAATAAGTTTTTTAATAATATAAATTATAGTAATTTGTATTAGAGGTATATTGTGTTTAGAATATTTCCTTTTAAATTTGGAGGCACTATTGATTTAAATAGAGTAGGTAGTATTATAGGAAACCTTTTAGAGAATATTGATATATCTATTTTCACAGAAGAATATAATATTAAAGATGATACTTATGGATTAAATAATCAAGTAGAGGAACAAGAAGAAAAAGCTGAATTTATTAATTTAGAAGAATATGATGATATGTATGTTTTAAGTATAGAATTAAAGGGGGTTGATTTAAGGCAAACAAGTATACAGTATAATCCAGGGAAAATTTCTATTAATCTAAATAAGTTTGAGATAAACAAAGCTAATAATGGAATGTTTACATCTAACTATATGGTTAAAAAGAATTATATAAAAGAATTTGATAATATTGAAGCAATTGAAGAAACTAAATTAATAAAAACTATGGAAAATGGTGTACTTAGAATATCGATGCCTAAAAAGTATATTTTAGATTCAAAATCAAAGATAGTTGATGTAAATGATTATATTGAAGATTAAATAAAAAGGGAGGATATTAATTTAGGATTTCCCTAATATAAATCTTCCCTAATATTACATAAAAGCTATATATTATTTTTTACGCTTATTTGCAATCTCAACATTAACTCTTTTTTTGTTAATCTTACCGCCAGGACATTTGTTTAATATTTTTGAAGAAACGCCCTCTTCAACAGTTACAAATGAGAAGTTTTCCATAAGATCTATTTGACCAATTGCTGAAGCGTTAATTTTAGTCATATCTTTAATATAGTTTATTAGAACTTTTGGAGTTAAACCATCTCTTTTTCCTACAGAGAAGAATAAACGAACATCTTCTTTTTTGCTAGGTGATTCTAATTTATTTGAACTATATTCAAAAACACTTTCATTTTCAAATTTTACTTTTATTAAAGCTGCAATTATAGATATAGGATCATAGTTTTCATTTAATTCTATTGCACTAGGAATAAATTTAGAAAAATCTCCTTCATCAATAGTTGATTTAATTTCTGATACCATATTATTAAATTTCTTATTATGAATTTCTTCTGCAGTTGGAATAGCTTTTTGAGTTATAGTACTTTTAGTTACTTTTTGAATTTGTTTAAGCATTGAAAAATCTTTTGGAGTTACTAAAGAATAAGCAGTACCAGTTCTATTAGCTCTACCAGTTCTTCCGATTCTGTGAACATAAGATTCTACATCTTGTGGTAAATCGTAATTTATTACGTGAGTAACACCATCAACGTCAATTCCTCTAGCAGCAACGTCAGTAGCAATTAATAGATTTAAAGAACCTTCTTTAAATTTCTTTAATGTAGTTAATCTATGAACTTGAGTCATATCACCGTGCATTCCTTCAACTACATATCCCTTAGATTGTAATTCTTCAACTAGTTCATCAACACCTCTTTTTGTACGGCAGAAGATTATAGCAGAAGATGGATTATCTAAGTCTAATAATCTACAAAGAGCTTCTAATCTATGTTTATTATTAATCATAAAATAATTTTGTTCAATTTTAGAAACTGTAAGAGAACTTTTTTTAATAGCAACATGTTTAACATCAGCTTTCATATAATTTTTAGCAAGCTTTGCTATTGGTTGTGGCATTGTAGCAGAAAATAGTAATGTTTGTCTTTCGTCAGGAGTATGATTTATTATAGTTTCTATATCATCAATAAATCCCATATTAAGCATTTCATCAGCTTCATCTAATACTAAACATTCTATAGAGTCTAATTTAAGAATTTTTCTTTTAGTAAGATCAAGTACTCTACCAGGAGTTCCAACAACTATGTCTACATTGTTTCTCTTTAATGCTTTTATTTGTCTATCTATTGATTCTCCACCATAAACAGGTAATACAACAGTTTTTTCATATTTTGAAAGTTTATTAAGCTCATCATTAACTTGAACTGCAAGTTCTCTTGTTGGTGCTAAAATAAGAGCTTTAATTCCTTCAGATTTAGTAATTTTGCTAAGTATAGGACATCCATAAGCTGCAGTTTTTCCAGTACCAGTTTGTGCTTGCCCTATTAAGTCAAATCCTTGAAGTGTTACTGGTATACTTTCTTCTTGGATTTGTGAAGGTTTAGTAAAACCAAGGTCATCTATTGCTTTTACAATAGTATCTTTAAGACCTAAAATAGAAAATTGATTATTGTTCATTAAATATCCTCGTTTCTTTATTTAAAATTGATTAGTTTTTTACTTTAGATAATGTTTTTTTAAAATTAATTTTTTTCATCTATAAGCCAAATAAAATAAGTTTAACAGAGTAATAGGTATCATGTCAAAAAAAATATTACCTTATAATATATTTAATAACATTTTATATTATAAAAATGCAATTAATAGTTAAAAGAAATAAAAAACAAAATTTATCTATTAAAGTGACCGATGTTTTCATTAACGAATTGTTAAATATTATGGGTAAAAATTTAATAAAGTGCTAAATTTCAATAATTTTATTGCAAACTTTGAAAAGAACCTATAAATTTGAAACTTATTCAAATCTATAAGTCCTTACTAGTCTAAATTATTTTCCTTAGGTTACTAATATTAGTTAATATGTTTATATTTACTAACTATTATTGATTGAACTTTACTTGGTAAATTATCTTCTTCTTCCTTAGTTAAATCTTTTGTAGTTATAGGTTCATGTATAAAAATTTCTATATCTGCTGGTCTAATAATATTTTTATTTTGTTCTAATAATTTGTAAGTACCATTTATAGTTATTGGAACTATTAAACATTTAGATTTTGTGGCTAGTTTAAAACTTCCAGATTTAAATTCAGAAATTTCTTTTCCTTTACTTCTAGTTCCCTCAGGGAATATAACCATAGAATATCCATTTTTTAATAATTTAATACCTTCAACTATTGATTGTGCAGATTTTCTTAAATTTTTTCTATCCATAAATATACAATTTAAATGTTTCATCCAAGTACTAATAAATGGCCAAGATTCTAATTCCTTCTTTGCAATAAAACCTTTTGGAACATCAATAGATGACATTAGTAAGGGAATATCAAAATTGCTTTGATGATTAGATACAAACAATACTGTTTGATCCTTTGGTAGATTTTCTATTCCTATTATATTAACTCGTGCACCACTTAATTTCATGACAAATTTAGCCCATCTAGTAGTTGTCTTATGGATAAATTCAGCTCTTTTTTTAGTATCACCTTTTTTTTCTAAGAATTTAATTTCTATTCCAAATAGAGAAAGAAATAATAAACTTATAATAACACTAAAATAGAATATTATAGTTCTTATCATATAATTACACATCCTTAATTTTAATGACTTATAAAGATAGTATATTATAAAAATGTATTATTTAAAAGATAGTGGGCAAATACTTAATAAAATGAGAAATAAAAACATAGCCAAATTAAAACAAAGATTTTTAAACATTTTTTTAAAATTTAAAATTAATTTAAGGAAAAGTATAATAAAAAAATATATAATTAATATTAACTTAAGAATTTTGTTGTAAAATTTATATGTTAAAAATAAAAACATAATTTAGTTAATATGTGGAGTGATTAAATGGAAAATATTGAACTAGAGAATACAGTAATAAGTAGAGACATAATAGGACTTCGTGATGAGGAAGTAAGAGAAAGAATTAAATCAGGAAAAGTAAATTACATACCTAAAGTACCTTCTAGGACTTTATGGCAAATAATTAGAGCAAATTTATTTACTAGTTTTAATGCAATAAATATTATATTAGCTATTGTAGTTGTAATAGCAGGTTCACCCAAAAATGCAATATTTGCAGGTGTAATATTAGTTAATACTTTAATTGGTATAGTACAGGAACTTAGAGCAAAACAAACATTAGAGAAATTATCAGTTATAAGTGAACCATATGCTAATGTAATTAGAAATGGTACTTTAAAAAAGATTCCATTAGAAAATATTGTATTAGATGACATATTATATTTAGAAACAGGGTATCAGATATTAGCAGATGCAAAAATAATATCTCAATGTGGATTAGAAGTAGATGAATCCATGCTTACAGGTGAATCTGATTCTATTGTAAAGAATGATAATGATAAACTGCTGTCAGGAAGTTTTGTTGTGGCTGGAGATGCATATGCTAAGGTAACTAGTGTTGGTAAAGAAACTTATGCAGCAAAGCTTGCTGATGAAGCTAGAAAATTTAAATTAATAAATTCAGAACTGCAAAATTCTATAAATAAAATTTTTAGAGTTATAATATGGATAATAATCCCTTTATCTGTTTTATTAACGGTAACTCAACTTAGGGTAAAAGATATAACATGGCAAGAGGCAGCAATAGGGACTGTTTCAGGAATTATAGGGATGGTACCAGAAGGCTTAGTGTTATTAACTAGTGCTACATTTATAGTGGCTATAATAAAGTTATCTAAATATGATACATTAGTTCAAGAATTATGTGCTACTGAAGTTTTAGCAAGAGTTGATGTTTTATGTTTAGACAAAACAGGAACTTTAACAGAGGGAAACTTAAATTTAGTAGATGTTAAAAGTATTGGTGATATAGATACAGTGGAAATTGATAATGTACTATCTGGATTAGCACACAATCTCCCAAGTAAAAATGCTACTCAAAAAGCTATTTTAGAAAAATATAAAGATAATTCTTCAGATTTAAAATGTTTAAAAAGCATAGCATTTTCTTCTAAAAGAAAGTGGGGAGGAATTACTTTTGATAAGGCAGGAAGTTGGGTACTTGGAGCACCTGAAATAATATTAAATGATTCATATAATGAAATAAAAGAAAGTGTAGATGATGAAGCAAAAAAAGGAAGAAGAGTTTTGCTTCTAGCAAAGATTGAAAATAATGAATTAAGTGAAACATTAGCAGGTAAAATAACAGCAGCAGCATTAGTATTAATAGAAGATATAATAAGAGAACAAGCACCGAAGGTGTTAAAATATTTTCATGAACAAGATGTAGAAGTTAAAATAATATCAGGAGATAATCCAGTAACAGTATCAACAGTTGCTAAAAGAGCTGGAGTTCATGGATGGGATAAAACTGTAGATGCTAGGACTTTACCTGAAAATGAAGAAGAATTTATAAAAGTTATTGAAGAAAATACTGTATTTGGAAGAGTAACACCTCATCAAAAAAGAAGAATAGTAAAGGCATTGCAAAAAATGGATCATACAGTTGCTATGACTGGTGATGGTGTTAATGATGTCCTTGCATTAAAAGAATCAGATTGCGGGATAGCTATGGCAAATGGATCTGAGGCTACAAAGGCGGTAGCGCAACTAGTATTATTAAAATCAGACTTTTCAGCGTTGCCTAAGGTTGTTGAAGAAGGACGAAAACAAATTAATAATTTAGAAATAGTTGCAGAATTATTTTTATCAAAAACAGTATATTCTATAATCTTAGCTTTTGTATTTTCAATACTGTTCTTACCATTTCCAGTTTTGCCAATACAAATGTCATTAGTGGGAAGTTGTGCAATAGGTATTCCAGCATTCTTTTTAGCTTTATTACCTAGTCGTGGTGCTGTTAAAAGAGGTTTTTTACAAAGAATATTAACAGTAAGTATTCCAAATGGAATATTTCTAGCATTATTTACAACATTAACATTTATGATTTCACGTCACATAGGAGGTTCTATAGAATATAGTAGAACATTAGCATTGTTAATGCTTGCTGGAACTAGTATGGTTATTTTACTTAAGGTTTCTAGACCATTAACAAAATTTAAATTAGGATTAGGTATTGCTATGTTTGGAATAGTAACACTAGCATTCATAACTCCTATAGGAAGATGGATATTCACATTAGAAGTAATTAAATTAAGACATTGGATTATTTCTTTAGCTGTAATAGTAGCCTCAGGACCATCAATAACTAAAATAGTGGATTTTGTAAGAAAAAAGGTTAATAATAAATTTAAGCATAGATATAAGATAATTTGCAGAGGTGATAAGGGTGTTAAAAAATGATTATATGAAAGAAATGGAACATAGCTTAGATTTAGTAAAAGAAGAGGTAAATAAGGAAGTTTTAAAAGGAGATTTTGAAAAAGCTAAAAAAGCAATAAATAAGCAATTAAAAAATTTAGTTGGTCTAGAAATAGATACTATAGATACATTATCATTTAATAGCATCAAAGATATAATAAGTAGAGATAGTTATTTTAATGTTTGGAAGTATATAGCACTAGGAGAATTGTTGCAACTTCAAGGTATTGTTTGTTCAAAAGAAAAAGATGATAATAAGATGGCAATCTATTATCAAAAGTCATTACAAGCATTTTATCAAGCTTATGAAGAAGAAGACATTGAAACTAAAAAATATAATGAAGATATCTTAATGCTTTTAGATGAATTGAGTAATTATGATATTCCTTTAGAAGATGATAAGAGAGTAATAAAACTTTATGAATTAATTGAAAGATTTGATAAGGTAGAAGATATGATATTTTATATAGTAGAAAAAAGTAATAATGATAAAAATATCATACAAGAAGGAATAGAGTTTTATACTAGACTTAAACAAAAGAGTAGAGAAGTTTTAATAAATGGGAATCTCCCAATAGAAGAAGTAGAAGATAGCTATTTAGAACTTAAAAAATTATTAGATCAGGGATATGCTTTAAAATAATGTTGATATCATACATAATATCAACATTTACTAAAAACATAGTGATAAATAGATCAGGACATGGCTTACTTGACAATAAATAGTAAGTATAATACAATTTATTATGTAATTTCAACAAACATGTGTCCTCATAGTTAAATGGATAGAACAGTCCCCTCCTAAGGGACAGATGTAGGTTCGATTCCTACTGGGGATACCAATAAAAAGCTACAACCTAGCAGCATTAAAGGTTGTAGCTTTTATTGCATATTAATATGGAATTATATTGAATAATTATAATAGAATTACAGAGGATTGTTGTTGTGGAGTGATAAAAATGATTATAGATATTTTAAAAAATTATAGAAGAAATTTATTAGAAGTTATTTTCTTAAGTATAGGATATATAATTGGAATTTTAAGTTTATCTATAGGAATAAGTGTAATAAAAGAGAGTATAGAATACAATCTTGATAGTACATCAGGATATGTTAAAAATATTACATTAGCGAATATAGATTTTACAGAAAATAATCTTGAATTAAAGAAAAATATTAATAGTATTATAAATAATATTACAAATATTGGAGAAGTTCAAATTATCAATTTAGATTCATTAGAAATTAATAATGATTTAAAATTAAAATCAACAGTTGTATTGACTATGTTTAAAGAAAAAAGCAATTGGCATATTCCTATAATAGAAGGAGATTTTTTTAATGAAAGTAATTTTAAAAACAATGAGAAAGTAGTTATAATAGGTAAAAATTTAGCAGATAAATTATTCCCTAATGGTATTGATGACAATTCTAAAGTAGAAATTTTAAACGAAAAATACAAAGTAATAGGTATTTCTGGAAGAGAAAATAGAGCTACACAATGGGATGATGTAATATATATACCGTATAATACATGTTCAGAACTTTTGAATATTAATGGACAAGATAGGAATTCAATAACATTAGTATTACGAACAAAAAGTACAGATAGAGAATATGTTCAAAGTAAAGTAACAACTATATTAGATGATCAATTGAAAAATACAAGCTGTAGTTATAATATAGATTTTGATTATTTAGAAAATAGAAATAATAGTAATATATTTAACAGTATATTTGGTACTTTGTTTATAGCAGGAACAATATTAGTCATAGTTGTAATCAATGTAATTAATTTATCTCGATTTTGGATTTTAAATAGAAGAAAAGAGATTTGCATAAAAAAATTATTAGGAGAATTAGATAGTAATATTATATATTCAATTATAGTAGAAAGTATAATTATTGCTACGTTTTCAATGTGTATTGCATTATTTATTCAATATATAATACCTATTATATTTAAAAACATGTTAAGTAATATTGGGTTTAACTGTATACCTTCAATATTTAATGTATTAGGTTCATTTTTAGTTGCATGTATATGTGGAATTATATCATCTATAGTACCAATAAAAGAAATGATGAATATGCAGCCTATAGAAGCACTAAGAAATGCTTAGAAAGTGAGGGATAGAGTTGAGTAGTTTAGAAATGATAATACAATCATATAAAAAACAGAAAAGGAAAAGTATTTTGATTTTTATTCAATTATTTATTTCTTCATTTTGTTTAGCAGTTGGAATAGGTTTTTTTGAAATGAATATTTCACATATTTCTAAAGTAAAATCAATAATAGGTACAGATATTTTATATACTATTATAAATACAACACCTCCATTTAGAGATTTAAATGAAAGTGATAATATTTCCATAAAGAAATTTTATAGAGATATTAAACAAGATGAACGAGTTATGTCAATTGGTACATATGATGTAGGATATATTAGTAGTACGAATGATTTGTATAGACCAAATGATTTATATAGAGACAAGCCTGTAATTATAATGGATAATTCGTTTTTTAGTATGCTATGTGATAAAGAAAGAATGTCTATATTTAAAGAAGAAAATAATATAAAATTAAATATGGCATTTGGTAATAATATAAGTTATATTTTAAAAAAAGGAGAAGGAGTAAATGTACATATTCCAACTTCAAATAAAAATTATAATGTTACAGCTGTCAATATGATTAATAAAAATAGTTATTTTTTATCAACATCATCTAGAGGCTATATAACAAATGATATTAATTCAACAGAAAATATGATGTTTGTGTTGTTACCAGAGTCGGAAAAACCTATATGTAGTGATAAATATTTTATTAAGTTAAGGAATGACGTAGATCGTGAAAGATTTATTAAAGATATAAATGATTTAGGAAAAAAATATGGGATTGAAAGTTATACTCATGATATTAATTATGAGATAAATGAATATATAAATGGTAATATGATCCCTATGATAGCTTCTATAACATTATCAGTTATATTATTAATTTTATCATCTATAGGGTTAGTAGGAGTGATATTATCATCAATACTACGAAGAAAGAAAGAGTTTGGAATTAGATATTCATTAGGATGTACACCAAATGAATTATTGAAATTAATAGTTGGAGAAATAATGCTACTATTTATTATGAGCACATTTTTAGGAATTACATTTTCATATATAGTTTCTTTATTTATAGAAAATATGGAGATAGGATTATTATCCATGATTTGTTGTAGTGGAATCATGTTTTTATTTTGCTTTTTATCAAGTATTATACCTGCTAGAAAAATTATAAAAATGGATCCAATTACTTTAATTAATAGAGGATGTGATTAAAACATGAGTTTAATAGAACTTAAAGATTTAAGCAAAGAATATACTTATGGTGAAAGTAGTACGTATGCTTTAAAAAATGTAAATCTTAAAATATATGGTGGAGATATGATAGCTATTATGGGACCATCTGGAGCTGGAAAATCTACTTTACTTAATATACTTGGATGTCTAGATAAACATAGTAGTGGGACGTATATTTTAAAAGGAAAAAATATAAATGATTTTTCTAAAAAAGAACTGTCAAAAATAAGAAATAGAGAAATAGGATTTATATTTCAAAATTTTGCACTTATACCTGAATATACAGTTGGTGAAAATTTAGAATTACCATTACTTTATAAGAATAATTTTTCTATAAAAAAAGATAAATTAAATAAAGAACAAAGAATGAAATTAATAGAAAAAGCTCTTAAAAATGTACTTATATCCAATTTAATAGATAAAAAACCTTCATATTTATCAGGGGGACAACAACAAAGAGTAGCAATTGCGAGAGCACTTATTGCTAATCCAGATATTATACTTGCAGATGAACCAACGGGTGCTCTAGATCAAAAGACGGGACAAGAAATAATGAATTTATTAAAAGAAATTAACAAACAAGGTAAAACAATAATAATAGTAACTCATGATTCAAATATAGCATCATATTGCGATAAGACGATTAATGTTATTGATGGTATAGTGAAAAACTGATAATATGGAGCTATCTAATTAGATAGCTTCTTTTCTATTTTACAAATAAATTTTTTATATATGCTATTTTAAAATTATATATAAAAAGAATATTTTATCATTTATTATAATTGTAATTTATTTATGAATTACAATTAAAGTTTAATATTTATCAACAATAGATGCAATGAAAATATATTTAATATTTTTATTAGAGAGAGCCTGTGATAGTTTATCTTTATTAAGAATTTTATCATTTTTATCTAATATACCTTTTAACATATCATAAAGGAAAATATATAGAAAATATAAAATAGTTTCAAATGATAAGATAAATTTGATTATATAAATATTCAAATTTATAATGAAATTTCCAGATAAATCTATTAAAATAGAATTATAAAAAAAGTTTATGTTATACAAATTTAGTAATAAAGAATTTAATATTAAATAGAATTTTTTATAATTTTTAATTTAAAAATTGTAATCGTTAAATATTAATCCTATACAATTTAATAAGATGAAAATATTGATAATAATTTGTAGTGAGATTTAGAATATTTTATTAAATGAAGTAATATAACATAAATATAAAAAGGGATTTGGAAAGGAAGGGTTTTATATGGATATATTTGCAGAACAATTTATCCCCTCAAATAAGTCATATAAAGCTAGTGAGATTACTAAAAAGGTTTCTATAGTAATTTTTATACTAGCATTATTTATGATATTTAGTTCTCTAATTATAACGGTAGCATTGATAATCTTAGGAATAGTATTATTTTTAATAAGTATGTTTAATTATGTTGAGTATGAATATGAATTTTTTGATGGAACATTAAGTGTAACTAGAATTTTTAATATGAGTAGAAGGAAGGTTGCTATAAAAATAGACAAGCATTGTTTAAGAAAAGCTTATATAGTAAGAGATGGAGAAGTAAATAATAAAAGAATAAAGAAATTTTATAATACGAGTATAGAAAATTTACAAAAGTATAATTTTGAATTAAATAATGGCAAGATAGTTCAATTAGCATTAAATGATGAATTATCAAAATTGGTAAATATATATTTAAAATAATAAAATATATATTTATATACAATAGCTGTATATAAATAAATTAATAATAGTTTGTATACAGCTATTTTATGGTTTTAATACATAAATATTATAAAATATGGATATTAAAATTTAGAAAAATTATAAAAACGTCAATAATATGAATTTAGAGTAATTATAAATATTCTAATTTATATTACTGATGTTTTTTTAGATTAAGCTAATATATTTCTTTTATTAAGAATATGCTATAATGTTAAGTAAAATATTAATTAATTTTTATCTTCCAATTTAATTTTAATTAACTACATAAATCTAAATGTTAATTAACATAAAGAGAGGATAAATATTAATAAGTCATTGGGAGAGTGATTTTTTTTGGACCCTAGTTATACGTGGGAGATAGTAACATTAATAGTACTACTTATGCTTTCAGCATTTTTTTCGATGTCTGAAACAGCATTAATGTCTTTAAACAAAATTAGAGTAAGACATATGGTTGAGGAAGGGGTACCAGGAGCTAAATTAGTTGAAAAGCTTACTGAGGATCCTAATAAATTATTAGGAGCAATATTAATTGGTAATAATATAGTGAATATCGCAGCATCAGGTCTTGCTACTATGCTTGCAACAAATATATTTGGTGCAGGTGGTGTAGGAATTGCTACAGGAGTTATGACTGTATTGGTATTAATTTTTGGTGAGATAACGCCAAAGTCTATAGCAAAGCAAAATTCAGAACATGTTGCATTAAAGGTTAGTAGACCAATAAAACTTGTTGTAATTATATTTAAGCCTTTTGTATATATGTTTAGTGCAATTTCTTCAATTTTTATAAAGATTTTAGGGGGAGACCCTAAAGCAAGTGAACCGTTTATCACTGAAGAAGAATTAAAAACCATGGTTGGTGTAAGTGAAGAAGAAGGTGTATTAGAAGATGTTGAAAAAGAAATGATTTTCAATGTTTTTGATTTTGCGGATCTTCAAGTAAAAGATGTTATGGTTCAAAGAGTAGATGTTGTTGCAGTTGATTCAGAAGCAACGTATTATGATGTATTGCAAGTTATAAAAGAAGAACAATTTTCAAGAATACCGGTATATAATCAAACAATAGATGACGTAATTGGAATTTTAAATGTTAAGGATCTTGTAATGATTGAAAATCCAAAAAAAGATTTTAATATTACTAAATATATAAGAGAACCTTTTTACACATTTGAGTTTAAAAAAATTATAGAATTATTTAAAGAAATGAAAAAGACAAGAAATCATATTGCGGTTGTATTAGATGAATATGGTGGAACTGTTGGTATAGTTACAATAGAGGACTTGGTAGAGGAAATTGTTGGCGAGATTGAAGATGAATATGATGATGAAAAAAGGGATATCGAAGTAATTAAAGATAATGAATATGTAGTAGATGGTAGTGTAAGACTTCATGATATTGGTGATTTAATAGGTATAGATATGGAATCAGAAGAATTTGATTCTGTTGGAGGTTTAGTTATTGGCGAACTTGGAAGAATGCCAGAAGAAAATGAAGAGATAAAAGTTAACAATATGAAATTTGTTGTTGAGGATATAGATAAAAATAGAATAAAAAAAGTTAGAATATATACAGAAGAAATATCTTAGTTTTGATATATAAAGGCTGTTCAAAAGTAGAAAATAATTTTTGCTTTGGATAGCCTGTTTTAATTTCAATGGATATTTGTTATTTTTTGATTATGTCTAAGTAGATGAAGTATTTTTCATTTATTAGATATGAAAGGAGTAATATAATGGAATTTTTAGAAATTGCCAAACAAGAAGCAAAATTTGCAATGTCTAATGGTGAAGTACCGGTAGGGGCTATTATTGTAAAGGACGGAATTATTATAGCTAAAGCTCATAACCTAAAGGAGAAGTTGAAAGATATAACAGCACATGCAGAAATTTTAGCAATTAAACAAGCTTCTGACTATATAGGAGATTGGCGATTAACAGGGTGTGAAATGTACGTTACGTTAGAACCTTGTCCTATGTGCGCTAGTGCAATTGCTCAAAGTAGAATTTCTAAATTACATATAGGAACTTTTAATAAAGATATGGGAGCATGTGGATCAGTAGTAAATCTTATAGATAGCATTTCATTAAACTATTTTGTAAGTGTTAATTGGCTTTATGATGAAGAGTGTTCTGAATTATTAACTAAATTTTTTGATAAAAAAAGGAATGTTAATAAATTTTAAGAAAATATTAAACAAATAGAGAAGGGCGGTTTATATGCAATTTATTCAAGTATTTGATGATAGAATATTAAATTTTATACAGGAGAATTTACGTAGTCCTATAATGGATAGAGTAATTCCTTTTATAACATCATTAGGAAATGGTGGGTTTATATGGATTGCAATAGCTATTATATTTATAATTACAAAAAAATATAGGAAGTATGGGTTAATAATGATACCAACATTAATTATATGTGGATTGATAGGAGATGTTACTATAAAACCTTTGGTTGGTAGAGAAAGACCTTTTAATATTACTGAAGGAATAGAATTACTTATAAAAGCACCAACAGGATTTTCATTTCCATCTGGACATACGATGTCTTCTTTTGCAGCAGCAGCAATAATTAGTAAAGCAAATAATAAATTTGGAATTTTAGCATTTATATTAGCGGCATTAATAGGTTTTTCAAGAATGTATTTATATGTACATTATCCTTCAGATGTGTTAGTTGGATGTATATTAGGCATAATTTTTAGTTCTATTATTTATAAAATAATTAATAGTAAATTAGAAAATTGTTAAAACATATTATATATTTAGATATGTTTTAAAACAGTGTTGATATTTTAGCATAAAACTGATGGACATATGAATTGATGTTCACTTAAAACATAGCAAAAAAATAGGTCTTATATAGAGTAAAAATTACTCTATATAAGACTAAAATTTTTTATAAATCAATTGTCCTTATTTTATTAAACCATTATACATTTGAGTATGCATTGGCCATCCGTTTTTAACATCATCTCCACTAGAGTCCCAAACTATTAAACCACCATAATTATTATCATTTATATAATTAATTCTTTCTTTTAATGATGTTTTATCTTCATATGTTAAAAATTGTTTAGTGTTAGCATTGTATAAATAAGGAGTTTTGGCTATAGGATCTCTATATTTTACCCAACCTTGAGCATTTTCAATATTCTTTATATCATACCAAGAATATTGACCACCATCTCCTAAATTTCCTTTAAAATTTGAATCTCCAGGTTGAAATAAGCCATCTCCATTAGGTCCAGGTTGAACATTTGCCCATCCTCTTGAATATAAAGGAGAACCTGCTAAAAGTTTGTTACTTGGAACATTATAAGTATCCCTAAATAGTTTCATTGCATCATCCATATCAAAATTTGGTCTTGTAGTATCATTAGGGTTAAGATATAAACCAGCAAGATGTCCTGTAACCTTGTCCCAGCCACCAGCAAAATCATAAGTCATTACTCCAATATAATCTACATATTGGGAATATTTATCTGGTTCAGTATTTTTTATTTTTGAAGCACCAGCTGATACAGCTACTGTTAAAAGTTTATCTTGCATATTATTTTCATCAAATGTTTCTCTAATAGTTTTTAATAATAGAGTAAAATTATGCTTATCCTCTGGTCCACCAACGCAACCTCTATCATATTGATCTTCAGAAGCTCTAGTTTCTGTTGGATATTCCCAATCTACATCTATTCCATCTATAAATGGATATTGTTTCATAACATCTACCATACTATTAGCTAATGTCTTTCTATTTTGTTCTGTAGAGGCTGCTTCATGGAACATGTTACTTCTTGTCCATCCTCCAACAGATATTAAAATTTTTACATTTGGATATTTTGATTTATAATATTTGTATTCACCAAAGTGACCAAATACTGTACCTTCTGGATAACCTGTGTTTGGATACTTATTCCAATCGGCTTTTGCTGCATGAGGGAAATTAGTATTTTCAAAGTCAGCATAACTGTCAGTAGTTTGAATTTTAAAATCGCTAGTTATTTCAAAAAATGCATGGTTAACATGTGTAATCTTGTCCCATGGAATTTTATCAACAGTAATATGCTGTTGTCCTGCTTGATATACTCCCCAGCTTGGAAAATAAGTAACTACTCTTTTAGTAGAATTACTAGAAGCATTAGCTATTACAGTATTTGAAGTAATGCAACCTGCTATAAGTAGTAGAGAAAGTAAAATACTTAAAGTTTTTTTCATGTTTACCACCCCTTAATATTTTATATTTTTACTTAAGTAAAAATATGTACTAATTTATGAATAGACTCTGTAGCTTTATGTCGTTTTACTATCTTTATTTAATGATAACATATACAGTTAAATAAGGAAATATATGTAAAGAAAATTTATATATCTGTTATGTTAAATGTATAACTCTTGCTTAATCTGTATTTTTATAGTAGGGGTTTTCACGAAATGTTAACGATAAATTATTTTAATTTAGAAAAATAGTATTTCTTATATTAATGGATTGAGGAATCATAATATGTAAAGTGTAACTTTCATTAATAAAGTGGATGGTGGTATAAAAGTATAAATTGAAGGTTTTTTATCTAAATTGTTATAATAAATTAAGAAAAAATTTAACTGATAGAGATATTAAAGGGAGATGTATTAGTTTTAGATTAATAACTAAAGTATTAACATTTAGTAGTTAAAAATAGTATTGTATATTTAAAACTCGCTATATAAATTTTCATATAAATATATTGACGCTAACTGGCTAAATTGCTATAATCTAATACGTTACAGTTAACATAGTAGACGTGTACAAATAGTATGAAAATAGGGAGAAATGTCCGAGAGGTCGAAGGAGCACGCCTGGAAAGCGTGTATAGGGGCAACTCTATCAGGGGTTCGAATCCCCTTTTCTCCGCCAAAATATTAATTGATTTTATAAAAAATCTTTAACATGTTTGTAATTAAAATGATTACAAACGTGTTTTTTTGTTTTTTAAATATATTATAAAAATTTGAAATATTTTAAATAAATATAAATATTTTGGAGAATAACTTAAAGTTAAAATTTAAAATATGATTTATAAAAGTATAGATTTAATTAAAGAAGAAAATTTACAATAACTAAATTAGTTTGTGATTAAAATTAAAAAATTATCCACATAATTTAAAAATATAATAAAAGTTATCAACAAATTTGTTGAAAAAATTCTTAAAACTGTTGATAAAATTATTAATATATAAAATCGAATAAAGTTGTTTACTAAGGTTTAATAGTTATAAAAAAATTTTCAATATATTTTTATACATGAGTAAATTGTAATATATCTATAATTTTTTATATAAACTAAACAAAAAAATTAATTAAATAGATAAATTAGATGACATATAATATTTTAGTTGTATAAATAATAGTATATATGTAAATAAAAACGTGATAATCCAAATAAAATTTTATTTTATAAAATCTTATTATTAGAATAACCTTGAATTTAAAAAGCTTATATGTTATTATTTAAAAGTATCTAAAATGTGTAATGATTTAATATGGTTTGACGTCTAATGGAGACGTAAGTTTTTCTTTGTTTATAAAGAAAAATATTTATTGAGGTTCGAATCCTCTTCATACCACCATTGCCGTGCTAGATGGGGAGTCAGCGGTGCCCTGTAACCTGCAATCCGCTATAGCAGGATTGAATTCCTCGCTTAGGTATTAATTCTTTATAGTCTGACCTTTGTAAGTGGTGTTGATGACTGGGTCCCACGCAATGTAAGCGCATGAACCTCGTCAGATCCGGAAGGAAGCAGCGATAAGTGCACACTGCATGTGCCGTGGATCAATCTGGTCTGAGCTAACTGCAGAGGTAACGTATAGGGGGTTTTTATCAACGTGAGGTGCACGGTTTATTTATAAACCTTCACAATGAAGGATTTTTTTTTGATTATTAAAAGGGTTATTCTTCAATAGGATTAACAATATAGGACAAAAACAATAGGATAAGAAAATGAGGAAATTTTATTAATAAAATTTCCTCATTTTCTTATCTATATCCTTTTTAAATTTATAAAAGTATATTCTAAGTTACTTTTTTCATCAACTAAAAGGTCAGATTTATATTCTACTTTAAATTCATTTTCATTAAATTCAGGGAAGTAAGTATCTCCAGAAAAATCTTTATTTATTTTAGTTAAATATAATTTATCTGCATATGGTAGCATTTGTTTATATATTTCTCCACCACCAATTACAAATACTTCTTCTTCACAGTTAGAATACTTTTCTATTAAATCATTAAAATCATTAAAAATTATTACTGAATCAGAGTTAACATTGAAATTTTTATCTCTAGTTAAAATTACATGTTTTCTATTCGGTAAAATACCAGGAAGAGATTCAAAAGTTTTCCTCCCCATAATCATTGTTTTACCAGTAGTAATTTCTTTAAATCTTTTTAAATCATTTGAAATATGCCATATTAATTTATTATCATTTCCAATAATATTATTTTTAGCTATTGCTACAATTAAAGATATCATATCTATATCTCTCCTTTTTTAAACTGATACAGGCATTTTTATTGATGGATGATAGTTATAATCTTCTAATTTAATATCATCAGGAGTAAAATCATAAAAATCTTTTATTTCAGGGTTTATCCAAAGTTTTGGTGCATCATAAGCTTCATTTTTTCTTGATAATTGAAGTTTCATTCCTTCAATTTGATTTTCATAAATATGTGCATTATTTATTACATGAGTAAATAAACCAGGTTTTAATCCAGTAACTTGTGCTATTAAATGTGTTAATACTGCATACTGAGTAGTATTAAACGGGACTCCAAGTGGTAAATCGCCAGAACGCTGAATTAACATGCAATTAAGTCTGCCATCTGTAACATCCCACATGCTTAAGAAACAACAAGGAGCTAGATTCATTTCAGGTAAGTCTTCCCAGTTCCATATATTAACCATCATTCTTCTATCTTGTGGGTTTTCTTTTAATGATTTTATAAGATTATCAATTTGGTGATATTTTTTAACTTGATATCCATAAGCTTTACCTATAGAACCATCTTCATCAGCCCATTCATCCCAAATGTGTCCATCTAAATCTTTAATATTATTACTTTGTTTTTGCATTATCCATAAGATTTCTTTTATAGAAGTTTTAAAAGCGACAAATTTTGTTGTTAATATAGGAAATTCTTTTTCTAAATTAAATTGCATTATTTGATGAGGTAATTTATAAGTTGCTACCCCAGTTCTATTGTTATCATAATATCCATTTTCAAGAATATCACTAGCTATGGCTAAATATTTATCATCATATAAACTCATAAAAATTTTAATCCTCCTATTTTAATATTAAATGTATTCTTAAGTATTTTATCATAGATAAATATATATTATAAGCTTACATAATTATAGCTATTAAAAGTAATTATCTACCAAAGATTATATTTTGAATTTATCAACTAAATAAGATAAAGTCTTAGAGGCTTTTTTATTTTTGTGAGATTTATTAAGTATTAAATTATTTTTATTACTTATATTCATTATGTTTTCAGTTATTAAGTTAGAATAATCAGTTACACTAGAAATTGATGATGTTAAATCCTCAATAGCACTAGATATTTGTTCTACTGATTCAGAAATATCATTTGAATTATTTGTAAAATTAGAAGTAATGTCTTTAAATGTTATTCCAGCATTTTTATAATTAAGTGTTATATTTATTACATTATCATAATTTTTAATTATGTCTTTTTCTAAAACATCTAATAAATAACTAGAGGATGATGATAATTCTTTAACAGCTTTTAAAACTTCGGTTATTACTAATTGAATATTATTAACTGATTCAGTAGATTGTTGAGCAAGTTTAGTTATTTCGTTAGCTACAATAGTAAATCCCTTTCCATCTTCTCCAGCTCTTGCAGCTTCAATAGCTGCATTTAATGATAATAAATTTGTTTGTTTTGAAATATCAAGTATACTATTTGCCATATCTGATATATTTTCAACAACTTTTACTTTATTTAAGGATGTCCTTAAATCATGACTAGCGTTAATATAAATTTTTTTAATATGTTTTTTTGATTTTAGTGTTTCTTCATGAATATCACTTGCATCTAGCTCTATTTTATTTGCTAAATTTAATCCTTCAGTAGCTTTTATTACACAAGATTTTGTATTATCATTTACAGTTTGACACATTGCACTTGTTTCTTGTAATGCAGAAGCAGATTCTTGCATGTTTGCAGAGATTTCAGCTATTGATTCAACCACTTTCTCAATTTCTTCAGAAATAGAAATAAGCATATTATCCATTTCGTTACTACTAGAGAAAATTTTATTGCTTTCATCTTTTACTAAAGTCATAGCATTATTTAAAGAATAAACACTTTCATTTAATGAGTTGATTACATGTCCAAAATCATCATTTTTAATTGATTTACCTATATAAGTAAGATTACAAGAGGATAGTTCAGAGGCATATTTTTTTATATTAAATAATTCTTTAGAAATATTATTTTTAATAAACAAAGATACAAAAATTCCTACAATAATAGTAAATAAAGATATTATTATTTGATTAATACCTGTCTTTACAGAATCATACATTATCTCTTCTTTGGTTACAGTAAGACCTAGTGACCAAGGTGTTCCAGAAACTGGTGTATATGCTACGAATGTATCTTTTCCATCAAGAGAATATATTTCTATATTAGAAATACCTTCCCCCATTTTTTTAACTAATTCTTTTAAGCTAGAATCTTTTTTAGAAGAACTAACAATATTAGTTTCATTAAATACAAGATCCATGTTTTTATGAGCAACATACTGACCAGATTTATTTAATAAAAATGCATAACCAGTTTTACCTACTTTTACATCTTGAACTATTTTATTTACATTTTTTAAATCTAATGTTCCACATATTGTACCAATCATTTTTCCATTATTATCTTTAATAGGATAAGTTAATGTTATGATTGATTCTTTTTCATTTTGTTTTATAAAAGGTTCTGTTATAAAAGGTTCACCTTTACTAGCTTTTATAAAGAAATCTTCTTTTGATAAATCAGTAGTTTTATTTGTATCTGCAAGATAAGCTATTCCGTCCATATCCATTATAAAGAGGTTATCAAAATTCCATTTTTCAATTTCATGTAAAAGCACATCGTGTTGTAGCTCCCAATTCATTGATTGTATCTCTGGAAGTTCAGATATATTATGAATTTCTGTGATTTTGTTTTCTAACTCTCTTGTAATAAAACTAGCACTGTCTTTAGTTCTAGCAGTTAAGTAATCTCTAGTTAATTTATCTAATGTATTTCTTGATTGAAAAAAAGAAATATAAGATAGAAAAAATGCAATAAGTACAACTAAAGAAGTTATACAAAGCATTATTTTTGTACCTACACTAATAGAGATAGTTTTTTTAAAAAATTTTTTCATGTTGTTTTTCTCCTTAAATGTCATCCTAAAATTAATCTTTAAGATTAAAATGAAAATTATTACATGGAAAAGTATAATATTATTTGAAATAATTTTCAATTGATTTACTTAAAAGCTGTACATAGACAATTTATTATCATATAATTTATCATTTTGTAATTATTAGTGTATAATAAGTATAAGATTTAAGGGAAAAAAGAAAGGTGGAGAAAGCCTTTGGGATATACAGCTTTATATAGAGAATGGAGACCAAAGACATTTAGTGATGTGGTTGGGCAAGAACATATTACCACAACATTAAAAAATGAAATTTTAAATGATAGAATTGCACATGCATACCTTTTTTGTGGAACAAGAGGAACAGGAAAAACTTCAACAGCTAAGGTAATGGCAAAGGCATTAAATTGTCTTGATTTAAGAGATGGTGAACCTTGTAATGAATGCGAAATGTGTAAAAAAATAAATGATGGTTTATCAATTGATGTTACAGAATTAGATGCTGCATCTAATAATGGTATAGATAGAATTAGGGATATTATAGATGATACTAAATATCCACCTCAAGAAGGAAAATATAAAATATATATACTAGATGAGGTTCATATGTTATCAACTGGTGCTGTTAATGCATTTTTAAAGACATTAGAAGAACCTCCAAGTAATGTAATATTTATATTAGCAACAACAGATCCTCAAAAGCTTCCTATAACTATATTATCTAGATGTCAAAGATTTGATTTTAAGAGAATAAACCAACAAGAAATTTCCACTAGATTAAGAATAATAACAAAAGCACAGGGAGTACTTGTTGATGATAAGAGTTTAGATTTAATTGCTAGAGTAGCAGATGGAGCTATGAGAGACTCTTTAAGTATATTAGATCAAGCAATTGCAATGGGAGATAATCATATTAAATATGAAGATTTAATAAGCATACTTGGTCTTGTTACAAATCAATATTTATTTGACATAACTGATGCAGTAATAGATAGAAACATTGAAAAATCTATGGTTATAATTGATCAGCTTGTTTACTCAGGTAAAGATATGCATTTATTTATTAAGGACTTAATAGAACATTTTAGAAATTTACTAATGGTTAAGGTTTCAAATAAACCAGAGGAAATTTTAGACATGTCTTTAGAAAATATAGATATGATTAAAGAGCAAGGAAAAAGAATTAGGGTTGAAGAAATAATGAGAGCAATCAGAATTCTTCAAGAAAGTGAAACTAATTCTAAAGTAAGTAAGCAAAGCAGATTATACCTAGAGCTTAGTATAATAAAAATGTGTAAAATAGAATATGACACTTCAAGTGAAGTGATGCTTGTGAGAATAAATAAACTAGAAGAAAATTTAAAAAGTGGAAAAATTAAAGTGGAAAAACAAACAGAATCTGTAACCAAAGAAGAAAATTTAGAATATAAACTTCCTATTAGAGAAAAAGTAAAAGAAGAGAATAAACCAGAAGAAGAGGAAGCAGAAGTAAATAGTGGATCGACTTTAACAATAGATAATATTAAAAGAGCTTGGTCAGAGATTTTAGAAGCATTTAAAGCAAGAAGAGCTATGGTTGTTTATGCATCTATTGTTACTGCAAAACCATATAAATTCCAAAATGGAATTGTTACTTTAATGTATGAGGAAGATTATGCATTTAATAAAAATAGGTTAGAAAAGCAAGAAAATAAAAAAGTTGTTAATGAGGTATTTTCTGATGTATTAAAAGACAAAATAATAGTTAGATATGATATTAAAAGTTCTAAATCTAATAATTTAAGTAAAGAAGATATGCTAAAGCAGAGATTAGATGGAGTGCCATTTGAGATATTAGATGAATAGAAATTAAGATATTTTTTTTAATTCTAGTAGAGTTATTTATGTAAAAGGAGGATATTATAGATAATTATAACTATCTTTTATGTAAGTAATGTATTTTATATAGTAAAGAATAAGAAAATGTTTTATAATAAAGGTTAGAAAATTTATTAAGAGGAGGATTTGTATGGCAAGAGGAGGATTCCCTGGTGGTTTCGGGGGAGGAAATATGAATAATCTTATGAAACAAGCGCAAAAGCTTCAAAAACAAATGGAAGATATGCAAAAAGAGCTTGAAGTAAAAGAATTTGAATCATCAGTAGGTGGCGGTGCTATCTCAGTAACTGTAACTGGTAAAAAAGAAGTGAAATCAATTAATATAAAGCCTGAAGTTGTAGATCCAGATGATGTAGAAATGCTTGAAGATTTAGTACTTACTGCAATTAATGAAGCATTAAGAAAAGCAGAAGAAGAAACTAGTAGCAAAATGGGCAAATTAACAGGCGGAATGCCAGGTGGATTATTTTAATAATTAAAGCCTAAGCAATGTAAAGCATACAGAACAGAGGGAACTCCTTCGAGCTGTATGCTTTTAACTTTAGAAATTATAAAGTATAGTTTTGTATTTTAGTTCAAATTATTTGATTTAAGGAGTAATGTAAAATGGAATTTTATCCCGTAGCCATAGAAAAATTAATAGAAGAATTTGCAAAGCTGCCAAGCATAGGAAAAAAGACTGCTCAAAGATTAACCTTACATATTTTAAATCTTCCAGATGATGAAGTAAGGGAATTTGCAACTGCTTTGGTTAAAGCAAAAGGAACAATTAAATACTGCTCAGTATGTGGGAATTTTACTGATTCTGATCCTTGTCCAGTATGTTCAAATCCTAGTAGAGATAAAGAAATAATATGTGTAGTAGAGCAACCTAAAGATATTATGACTATGGAAAAGGTTAAGGAGTATAATGGTCTATATCATGTATTACATGGAAATATATCTCCAATGCAAGGGAGAGGACCACAAGATATTAAGATAAGAGAGCTTGTTGCAAGAATGAGCGCAGATATAAAAGAAGTAATATTAGCAACTAATCCTAATATAGAAGGAGAAGCAACTGCTATGTATATAGCAAAAGTTTTAAAACCACTTGATGTAAAAGTAACTAGAATTGCAGCTGGAATTCCTGTTGGTGGAGATTTAGAATATGCTGACGAAGTAACATTATCAAAAGCAATGGAAGGCAGAAAAGAAATATAATAAAAAAGGAACCCAATGTATGTAATCGGGTTCCTGAAAAAGGTGTTATATAGATGGGAGTTAGAACTTTTTTGTTTGATATGAGTGAAAAGCTTCTTATGCTAATAATATATGAGCTCAATAAAAAAGTGTTACCACTTATAAGGCACATTCAAAAAAATAATATACCAGTATGCTTGTTTATTTTATGTCAGACTTTGTTACTAAGTCTCACTTAATATCTAACTATTAGCAAGCCTTAGCTTCTCGTCTAAAACAAAATATACATTGCATCTTTGATTGATTATTTTCTTTCATATGCCTAAAATAAAAATATAAAACATAAATATAAGTATACTCAATCCAAAATATGGATAAAATTCTAATAAGATATTTGGAGGTGAGTATATGAATAAAATAAAAATATTGGAATATTTAATGGAAAATATAGATGGTGATGATTTAAATGATCAACTTATTGAGGAATTAGAACAGGCAAAATCAGAAATGGATTCGGCTAGAAGTATGTTTGATAATGTTAATGATTCTAAGTTGATCGAAGTGGCAATTTTTGCAGAAGAGGTGGCTAAAAAAAGGTATGAATACTTATTACGCCTAGCAAAAGCAAAGGGAATTAAGGTAAACCATAATTATATATTACAAAAAAATATTTCAGTAAAATAATTATGAGATGGGGGACTAAATATGAGTGAACAATATTTGATATATGGATTAATAGGAATAGTACTATTATTTCTAATAGTTAAATTATTAAAATGGCCATTAAAAGTAATTTTAAATGGAGTTCTAGGAGTTATTATATTGTATATAGTAAATTTAGTTGGAGCAAATTTTAATTTTACTTTGCCAATTAATCCTATTACAGCTTTAATTGCAGGTTTTTTAGGAATACCAGGAGTGATAGCTTTGGCTATAATACAAGTATTTTTATAAATGCATAAATTATAAATATATATTTACAACTTAATATGAAATATATAATTTGATAATTAATATAAATAGAGTCTGCTATTTAAGATAACTTGTTTAAAGTTATTAATATAAATAGTACAGGCTCTATTTTATTAATATAGTATAAATTTTAATGAAATATTAATTTGCACATAATCCTGAAAATGGTAAATTATCTATTAATAATATTTTATGACCTTGATTTGCAAACTACCCATCTAAATTAATAGCTGTTGTAGTCTTTCCTACTCTACCTTTAGCATTAATTATAGATATAATATCACGCATTTATATTTTTCTATTGAACTTTAAAATAATCAATAAAGATTTCGTCCTATTGTTTACAAAATATATTGACACTTTATGGAAATGAGTGTATTATGAAATTGAATTCAAATTCAATTTATTGTAATTAAAGGAGATTTTTATGAATACTATTGGTTTTACTAAAGCAGAAAAAACAAAAGATTTAAAGAGAAAATCTATTCTTGAAGCAGCAGCAAAGGTCTTTTCTCAAAAAGGATACATTGAATCTTCAATAAAGGATATTACAAGTGAAGCATCTGTATCAGTAGGTTCTTTTTATTCTTACTTTAATAATAAAGAGGAAGTACTAGCACAGATATATCAAGAAATTTCTGATATGAGTTTAAAAGCTGCATCTGATGCTTCTATGACTGTAAAAGACAATGTTGTTAAAAAATTTACGTTGGCAATGACCAGTGCGATTTGTACATATGTAAATAATAAAGAGTTTTCAAAGATACTATTTGTAAAATCTATGGGAATTAATGAATCATTCGAAAAGAAACGTTGGGAGATATTAGATAAGACAAATGTTTATTTAAAAGGAATATTGGCACATTTAAACGAATTCCACTCATCTGGTATTAATGATATTAACGTAACTTCTATTTTACTTACTAACAGCTTATTTGGTGTTATAACCTACTGGCTTGATGAAAAGCTTGTAAGTAATTTTGAAGATATGATTTTCTCTTTGTGTACTTATCACCTTAGAGCCTTGAATATTGATTTTACAGATGATGAAGTAAATCAATATATACACGAAATACTCACATCAAATTATAAAGAACTTCTGAAATAGAAGAATATAAATTTATGGAGGTGAATATAATGCAAGAATATAGAACTAACGAAATTTATGGTGATTTTTATGAAAATGAAGGTAAGCCACTAGTTGTTATTTTAGGTGGTAGTAGACCTGGTCTTCCAACTCCCTTAAGTAAAGAACTGTTGAATTATTTAAAACAGAATTATAATGTTTTATTACTAGCATATTTTGGGGTTGGTGATCTACCAAAAACGTTAGAAAGGATTCCAATTGAATACTTTGTGAATTCTATTAGCTTTATCAAAGAAAAGTATAAAATAGCTGATAATCAAGTAGTTATTATTGGTCAATCTAAAGGTGGAGAAGCTGCTTTACTGTTATCAAATTACATAGATTCAGAGATTACTATTGCTTGTGTTGCTGGATGCTACGTATTTCAAGGTTTACCAGTTACTCCTGTTAGCATGAAATCTCCTAAATCTTCATGGTCATTAAATAATGAGAATTTGCCATATATTAAATTTTACTATGATGAAAATGTTATGAAAGAGGTAGAGAATAAGAATTATTGTAAATGTTATGAAATGTCTATAGAAAATAATTTTAATAAAGATGCATTGATTAATATTGACAACTATACAGGAAAAATATTATTTCTTTCAGCTGAAAATGACAAGTTCTGGCCAAGTAAAAAAATGAGTAATATTTTAGTTGAAAATAGCAAGAATAAAAATAATATTAACCATATTACTTTAGATTTAGATGGTCATTACTTTTTAGATTATGAGAAATCAGTTAATGAAATAATTAACTTTTTAAAGAGAAATACTGCATTTATTGTTTAATATTTAAACTCATTTTAATATAAAAAATGAGAATGTAGAAATATTATTAATAATGAGTATAGATAGGAAGTGTATGAATATGATATTTTTAATTTTTTGGTTAATAGGAATTATAACAACAATAATGAATCCTACAATAAGAACTGTACAAGCAATATCTACAAATTTGTTGTTCTATCAATTAGTAATAACATTAACTTTAACAGGTGTACAAGGTTTTTTAGGACATGTATTTAAATCAGATATGGTAGCAGAGTATATTGGTTGGGAAAAAGGAAGTCCATTTCAAAAAGAATTAGGATATGCTGAATTAGGATATGGAATTGCAGGTGTATTATGTATATGGATGGGTAGAGAGTTTTGGTTAGCAGTAATAGTAATAATCAGTCCATTATTTATTGGTGCTGCAATAGTACATTTAAAAGAAATGATGAAAAATAAAAATTTTAAGACTGGAAATTCTACTATATTATTGCCTGACTTAATTATACCACTATCACTAATTTCATTATATTTTATATCCGTATTTTAGTTAATATTAACAGTATTATTAATTTCATCTGTTAACTTACTAATTATATCTTGATATTTCTACTCTCTTTTTGCATGTAATGACTCTCTCTATGTTTGTTAAAATATAAAGATTAAACATAGAGAGAATAACCTATATCTCTTGATTTGAAGATATCTTTAATAACTCATTTTCTATATTACTCTTCTCTTATAATTAAAAATTCTTTTCTTTAAGAACATTTCTTTAAGAACATTTTGTTGTTACATAATTTTTGATAATCTTTAAGCCATAACTCCTTGTTTTATGTACAGCTTGCCTGCTTATTTTAAGCTTATTAGCTATTTGCATATCTGAATACTCACATAAATAATAATATTTCAAGATTAACTTTTGATGTTCTGTTAAAGCCTTTAAATTTAATAACTCATCAATAAATAAATTATTATCAATATTATTTTTTACACTAGTATCAAAGTTTTGTTGAATTATATTAATATCTAAAACCATTTCATTATTTTTAATTAGATAATACTTTTTACAATGATCAATTGCTTTATTATTTAAAGAAACTTGTATATATTTAACTAATCCACCTTCTGAAAAATTTTTTAATTTATCTAAATCTAATTTTCTTAACATTTGTATTAAATATATTATTAAATCTGTTTCAGCACCTTCATAAACCATTTTTCTAGAAAGTTTTTTTATTAATAGATTAAATTTATTAATAATCGTTAATAACGAATCTTCATCATTTTGTTTAACTCTAGTAATTAAATTATATAAACTCTTTTCCATAAATCCTCATCCTCATTTATTTTAATTTCATAAATAAAAACCAAAATTTAGGATAATTTGTAAACTCGAATTTTAGAAAAAGATTTATATATGTGTTACAAAATAAAAATCATCAATAAATAAAACTATTCATTAATACAAATTTCAGAAACGTTTATATTAAGTTGTTTACAAGGTTTGTGCTTATATTAAGCATTATATAATTTTAGATATAAATATAATTTAAAAAAGATGATTCCTAAATAATATAGAAATCATCTTTTCTTATCTTCTTAACCTTTTTTTTACTCTGTCAATGACATAAATATAAGGTTAAAATTCTTAATGTTTTTATTTTAAGAACAAAATTTATAGATATATTTTAAGAACTTGTCCCACGTAAATAAGATTAGGGTTACTAATATTATTCCATTTTTGAAGTTGAGCCACTGAAACTCCGAATCTTGTTGCTATTTTACTTAAAACATCTCCTCTTTTAACTGTATAAGTAGTAACTTTACTAGAATCTCCCTTTATTTTAAGAACTTGTCCCACGTAAATAAGATTAGGATTACTAATATTATTCCACTTTTGAAGTTGAGCCACTGAAACTCCAAACCTTGTTGCTATTTTACTTAAAACATCTCCACTTTTAACTGTGTAAGTAGTACCATCTGTATTATTATTATTACCACCACCGTCATTATATCTAAGAATACAATTCCAAGGTTTATTATAATAACTTCTAATACAAATTTCTCTACCTGTTTGATCTCCAGATTTTCCTCCTGTTGTTCTATTATTTTCATTTATACTAGCATGAACAATTTGTCCATTCCCAATAAACATTGCAGTATGTGAAGATGTATTTAGTAATACATCACCACGTTTTAATCCAGATCCATTTGATAATCTTATAGATGATGTTATATCAGAAAAACCACATTTAAGAAAAACGCTCTTCATATTACCAGTATAAGTAGCACCTCTACTTTTTACTGGAACACCAGCTGTCTCCCATGCAGTAATAACAGCAGAAGAACAATCATAGTTAGGCCCCCATCTATGTGTTTGATCATATCCATGACTGTTATCATTTGCTAAATTAATCATCCATGTTGTTGCTTTTTCAATTTTTCCCATAATAAAACCTCCTAAATATTGTTTGTAAAATTATCAGCGCTGAGTAACTTTGTCTATTAAGAACGTTTTATTATTGAGATATGTAAACTCAATTTAAATATTTTTAATAAAAATTACTTAAATAATTTTTTATAGTGTTAAAATCCTGTTTATTTATTCTTTTTCAATATAGATTTAATTTTTTGCATATAATTTATAGATAACTTAATTATAATAATATTGTAATTACTATTTTTTAAATAAAGGGGGCTAAATTATCAAAAAAAATTTAATTTTAATACTATCTTTAATTTTAATTTTCATTCTAATTTTCATTTTAGTTGGTTGTAATAGTGATAAAAGAGAAAATAAGTCTGTACAAGATACTAATGAAAATCAAACGTTAGAAGATGATTCAAAAGATATTAACAATAAAGTACAAGCTACTAATAAACAAGATAGTGTTAATGAAAAAAAAGAGAGCGATTCAAATAATATAAAATCAACTAAAGTAAATCAAGATAAACAAGTAGTAAAAAATAAAAATAATATTCCTCAAAA
The DNA here is from genome assembly GCF_019431045.1 of Clostridium weizhouense. Lineage (GTDB taxonomy): Bacteria > Bacillota > Clostridia > Clostridiales > Clostridiaceae > Clostridium > Clostridium weizhouense. The sequence goes on from NZ_JAHXPT010000015.1 coordinate 44,832, forward strand.
AATAACAAAAGTAAATAGTAAAGTTAAATTATATGAAGGTGCTTATTTTGATGATAAACGTTTTGGAGATAATCTATTAAAAAATTATTGTGAAGTTGTAATTTCTAATGTAACTAATACTTCTTTTGATTTTACTGCTTATGAAGTAAATATATTGAGTTCTGGAAAAGAAAATAAAAAGGTTATTTTCCTTACAAATACAGCTTATTTTACAGGAGATGGAACAAAAGCTACTTTTTATGGAAATGATTATACTCTTAACTTTACATTTCCGAATAATCATGATGCATATCCTGTTGTAACAGACATGGAGATCTTTGGCTTCAAGGGATTAGAAGGTAAGACTTATGTTAATAATGGGATACCAGGACATGAATTCGGATAAAACAAATATTAGATATATTTTATTAAAAAAAGTCATCTAGAAATAATATATAGATGACTTTTTTAATATAAATTTTCAGTCTATTTTTATAATTTTGCGTTTGCTCATGATAGGTACCATCTCATAATTAGTTTTTATATTTATAAAAAGATATAGAATCTAAATGCTTTTTCATATATTAAGAAATTATTACAATTATATACTTTTTTAGAAAATATACCATTAAATATGATATATTTATAATTGATATTATTTGAATATGGAAAAATAAATACTATCAGCAAAAGGAGGTTAGTATTTATGATAGAAAAATATAAACTAGATTTTAGATTATTAAAGAGATTGGATTTTAAGCTATTAATTGCTTTAATTACTCTTATATTATTTGGTATTATTAATATCTATTTATGTACTAAAGGGGATGTTTTTAATAGTCCTTTTTTATTTACTAAAAAACAATTAATATGGTTTTTTATTTCACTAATTTCAATGTATTTATTTTTAACTTTTGATTATAAAATCATATATAGATATGTTCCAATAATATATTGGATAACAATTGCACTTCTAATTGCAGTTTGGATACCTGGAATAGGTACAACTATTAAAGGGGAACGTGGTTGGATAAATTTAAGGATTTTTTTATTACAGCCATCTGAAATAACTAAATTTTCTATAATTTTAATGTTATCTAAATTATTAGAAGATATGAATTGTGATATTAATAATTTAAAGAATTTTATAAAGCTTTTACTTTATGTTTCACTTCCTATGGGATTAATTTTAATCCAAAAAGATATGGGAATGACAATGGTATGCTTCTTTATTATTTTAGGCATGGTGTATATAGCTGGATTAAATTTAAAAGTAATATTAGGCGGATTTTTAACTATCGTATTAGGTATAGTTATTTTATGGAATTCAGGACTAATATTTCAACATCAAAAAGATAGGATTCTGGAATTTTTAAGTGCCAATAGTGACACATCAGGTAATGGGTATCAGCTTTCTCAAGGGCTAATTAGTATTGGATCTGGAGGATTATTTGGTGATAGTTTATCATTAAATCCAAAAGTATCTCCAGGATATGCTGGAACTCATGTTCCTGAAATTCAAACAGACTTTATTTTTACTGCTATAGCAGAACAATGGGGAGTTATAGGGGGATTATTCTTATTATTTTTATATGGAATATTGATTATAAAAATATTAAAAATCGCAAGAAAAGCTCGGGATAAATTTGGAGAATTAATTTGTGTTGGTATGGCTTCATACATTTTATTTGCTATAACTCAAAATATTGGGATGACATTAGGATTAATTCCAATTACAGGTATAACTTTACCATTCATAAGTTATGGTGGAAGTTCTTTATTAACAACAATGATTTCTATGGCATTAATTCTTAATATAGAAATGAGAACAAAAAAATTAACTTTTAGTAAATAAACTCTATTTTTATATTTAATTAAACAAAAAAGTATAATTAATAAAAAATATTAACCCAAAACTTAGACTATGAGCTATAAATTTTTTATAACTCATAGTCTATTTATTTATTATATTACTTATATTTTAAATTAATGAAAATTAAATTCTAATATTATTCCATTATATAAATTTATTAAATAAGATTAGTTTTTATATAAAAATTAAGAATAATTAATAAATTTTAAGAATTTATATAATTATTTATTAAGTTATTGTGGGTATACTTTATTAATAGTTAGATACATTCAAAAAAATTAATACGGTAGTAATGATTATCTATTATTTTCTTTTGAGTGTATTAAGTTTAGGAGGAAGAGCTATGAATGTTTTAGAAATAAAAAATGTACACAAAACATTGGGGAAGAGAGCAATAATAAAGGGTATAGATCTTTCAGTAAAGGAAGGTGAAATATTTGGATTTCTGGGCCCAAATGGAGCAGGAAAAACAACTACTATAAGAATGTTAGTTGGGCTTATAACTCAAACACGTGGAGATATAGTAATATGTGGACATAATTTAATTAAAGAAAAAGAAAAAGCATTAAAAGATGTTGGAGCAGTAGTTGAAAATCCAGAGCTTTATAAATATTTATCAGGAAAAGAAAATTTAGTTCAAATTGCAAGAATTAGAAAGGCATCAATGAGGCAAGTAAATGAATTAGTAAAACTTGTTGGTCTTGAAGAAAGAATTAATGACAAGGTAGGTAAATATTCATTAGGTATGAAACAAAGGCTTGGACTTGCAGCGGCATTAATAGGAAATCCTAAATTACTTATATTAGATGAACCAACTAATGGACTTGATCCATCAGGAATATTAGAATTTAGAGCTGTAATAAAAAAAGCTGCTAAAGAAAAAGGTATGGCTGTTTTTATATCTTCTCATATTTTAAGTGAAGTACAAAATTTATGTGATAGAGTTGCGTTTATAAATAATGGTCTTATACAATCAATAGAAGAAATAAAAGGACAAAACATTAGCACAGATAAAGATAGTGTAACATTAATTAGTACTACAGATAAAGATATGGTACTTAAAGTTATTAAAAATATACCATATGTAATTGAAAGTAAACTAGAAGGCAAAGAAATAAATATATTATTAGAAAAAAATATGTCCTCTAAGTTAATTAAAAAGTTAGTAAGTGAAAATATCGATATATGTGAGTTTTATAAAAATAGACAGGGATTGGAAGAAAGATATATGGAGCTTATGGAAGGAGGAATTAAATAATGTTATTTTTATTAATAAAGAATGAACTTATAAAAATTTTAAAAAGAACTAAAACATGGATTGTATTTGGATTATTTGTTTTATTTATTGGTGTGGGTATGTATGGTCTTTATAGCAGAGAAAAGGATATGGAAAAATATAATTCACCTCAATATAGATTAGAGCAAGTTACTCAAGAGATTAAACATACAAAAGAATCTATTAAAAATTTTGAAGAAAGTACAAACCCTGAAGATAAAGGAGATCTAGTTAATCTTAAGGAAAGTTTAAAAGCTTATGAGGAAGAGCAAACAAAATATCAAGAACAAGTAAAAAATGGTGTTAATCTAGATCAATGGAAAATAGATTTAGATGAAAATATTAAATCTTATGAAGAATCATTAAATAATAAAAATCTTTCAGAATCAAATAAAGCAACAATTACAGAAGAATTAAATGAACTTAAATATTTAAAGGAAAATAACATTAAGCCTTTACATGGATACGAATTTAATGCTTATAATTATATGGATACAATAATTGGAATTTTAGGCGCAGTTTTATTAGTAGTTGGAATATCTATATTTATGAGTGATATTGTATCAGGGGAATGTACACCACCAACATTAAAATTCCTATTAGTACAACCTATATCAAGAGGAAAAGTGTTATTATCTAAATTTATAGCGGTTACTATTACAGTAATTACAATGATTATGTCAGTTGAATGTTTAGCATTTTTAGGAATGGGACTTGTAAAGGGATTTGATGCAGGAAATTATCCTAAAACTCTTGGTGTTAGATATTTATTAGATTTTTCTAATGCAGCAAACAGAGGTGGTAATCCAGATTTTATACGTGTAGCTGGAAGTGGACATTTTGCTACATTCAATGATTTTGTAATCAAATCATTATTATTACAAATATTATTTATGATAACTTGTTGTGCATTTATATTTTTAATATCTACATTGTTCAAAAGTAGTACTGTATCAACAACTATAGCAATTATAGTTGCAGTAGCTGGAACAGTAGCATTCCAAATGTTTGCATTTTTAAAGAGATTTGCCCATCTTGTTTTCTTAAATTATGGTCAAGTAAATTCAGTAATAACTGGGGATATAGCATATAGCTATAACAATGTAAATTTAACACCTGTAAATGCAATCATAGTAATGTGCGTTACTACAATAATTAGTTATATCATTGCACATGTTGTATTTAAAAAGAAAGATATACTTATTTAGTAAACAGATGTATGTTTAAGCTAAGGTTGATATTATACTAAAAGATCAATATTATTTAAACATGTTTAAATAATAGAATTAGTATACATTAATAAATCTATTTTTTAAGTTGGACATTAAGTATTTTCTTATATTTGTAACAATGTTTGTACTGCTATATAATAAAAGTTATTAAATATAAAGCGTTAGAAAGGAAATGATTTTATGCCAGCTGGAAATGGAGTTAATTGTAGTGATTGTCCTGAAGCAAAGAGTGGAAGATGTGATTCAAAAGATTTGACATGTTTATGCTATAGATGTCCAAGAAAATTAGCACAATGTATTTGTGTTAAGTATTGTAGAGAAACAGAATCAGTATTGTATTTTGATGAGGAATATGAGAGAGATTAAAGTATGCATTTATACATTCTGATGTGAAGCATAATCAAGAAAATAAAAACTTTAGATGCCTAATAAAATTCCCCCATAATATTTTATATGAAATATTATGGGGGAATTTTTATATATGTTATACATTTAAATCTTCAACAGAAGAGTATAGAGTTCTTTAATTTATTAAATAATTATTATTGCAACATATATACAAGTCATATTAAAAAATAATAGAGCTGTATAAATTATCTCTTGGATTTAGTATTTTTTTCATTATCATGTGCCTAAATAAGTATATCAAAGAAAATATATAATAAGAACATTATGGATTTTTAGAGAATATTATAGTTTTATGAAGTAGATTTTAAAATGTACGAGATATATTGAAGGAAGAAATATGTAAAGGTTATATTATATTAATATAAAAATATAATGTTTTAATGTAATTTATTAATAAAAAGAATAATAAAATATAAAATTAATAAAAAAAATTCTAATTTAATACAATAAAGTATTGAATTAGAATAGGATAAGTAGTAAAATGTACAATAACTTATAAGTAAAAAGAAGTTATGTTTTAAGCAAAAGGTTATATCTTAGTATATATATCAGTATTGTCTTAAAATATAGCTAAAAAATAGCAATAGGCAATAAGTATTAAATAATGGGGGGGATTTTTTTATGCATAAAAAATTATTTATTCCAGGGCCGGTTGAGGTACGTGAAGATGTACTTGAAAAAATGTCTACGCCAATGATAGGGCATAGAAGCAAAGATGCTTCAGTTTTACAAAAAAGGATAAGCGATAATTTAAGAAAGTTATTTTATACAAAGAATGAAATATTACTTTCTACAACTTCAGGAAGTGGGCTTATGGAAGGGGCAATACGATCTTGCACAGCTAAGAGGGCAGCTGTATTTTCGGTTGGGGCATTCGGAAAAAGATGGTATGAAATGGCTATTAGTAATAATGTACAAGCTGATTTATTTGAAGTAGAAATGGGAAAAGCTATAGATCCAGAGGAAGTAGATAAAGCTTTAAAAACTGGTAAATATGATTTGGTTGCAGTAACTCATAATGAAACTTCAACAGGAATAATGAACCCAGTTGATAGAATTGGTGAAATGGTGAAAAAATATCCTGATGTTGTATTTATAGTTGATACAGTAAGTTCGGCAGCAGGGACTAAGATAGAAGTTGATAAATGGGGAATCGACGTTTGTATTACATCATCACAAAAAGCACTTGGTTTACCTCCAGGATTATCAGTATGTACTTTCTCAGATAAAGCAAAAGAAAGAGCAGAAAAAGTACCTAATAGAGGATATTATTTGGATTTATTACAATTATATAAGTATATTCAAAAAAAGGATTATCAATATCCATCAACTCCATCACTTTCACATATGTTTGCACTAGATTATCAACTTGATAATATAATTAATAAAGAGGGCTTAGAAAATAGATTTGCTAGACATATTGAAATGGCTAAGATTGTTAGAGAATGGGCTAAAAAATATTTTGATATTTTTCCAGATGAAAATTATTTATCAAATACTCTAACAACTATATCAAATACAAGAGGAATTAATGTTGGGGAATTAAACAAAGAACTCGGTAAGAGAGGATTCCAATTATCTAATGGATATGGTAGTTTAAAGGATAAAACATTTAGAATAGCTCATATGGCAGATTGTACTGTAGAAGATGTAAATGAGCTACTTAAAAATATAGAAGATATTTTGGGGTTATAGTATATTTTAAAATATTTTGAATGCACAATGGAAGATTGACAATTTAGGATGAAATGACCTTGTAATTTCTAAAATATATATTAAAGAAAGCCTGTGGCTTTCAACCATAATTGTGCATTGTCAACTGTCAATTGTCCATTGAAACGTGGCGTAGCCACTTTTGTTCATGATAAGCAATAGCAATAAGTAATTTAAGGGGGCTTTTTTATATATGATTAGGGTATTAACAAACGATGGTTTGCAAAAGAAGTCAATAGATGCTTTAGAAAATTTGGGGATAGAAGTTGTTAATGAACATTTTCAACAAGAAATATTGGGGGAAAAATTAAAGGAATTTGATGCATTAGTTATTAGATCAGCTACTAAGGTTACAGCAGATGTTATTGATGCAGAAAAAGGCGGAAATTTAAAGTTAATTATAAGAGCAGGGGTTGGTATAGATAATATAGATGTACCTTATGCAATGAACAATGGATTATCTATAAATAATACACCATCAGCTAGTTCAGATTCAGTTGCAGAACTTGCTTTAGCTCATATGTTTAGTTTAGCAAGATTTATAGGAATATCTAATTTCACTATGAGAAATAATGAGTGGAATAAGAAAAAATATGAAGGTATCGAGTTATCAGGAAAAACTCTTGGAATTATTGGTATGGGTAGAATAGGACAATCTTTAGCTAAAAAGGCAACAGCTTTAGGTATGAATGTAATATATTATACAATAGAAGGAAAACATGATGACTTAGACTATAAATTTTTAGAGCTAGATGAAGTGCTTAAGGAAGCTGATTTCTTATCTTTACATGTTCCATATGATAAAGAAAATGGACCATTAATAGGAATAAGGGAATTAAAATTAATGAAAAACACTTCATATATAATTAACTGTGCAAGAGGTAAGGTTGTTGATGAAGATGCATTATTAGAAGCACTTGATAATGGGGTTATTGCAGGAGCTGGAATTGATGTATTTGAAGAAGAACCAACTAAAAATGAAAAATTAATTAATCATCCAAATGTTAGTGTAACACCACATATAGGGGCAGCAACTAAGGAAGCACAAAGCAGAATTGGTGATGAAGTGGTTGAAATTATTAAAGACTTCTTTAAGTTATAAAAGAACAATTAAATTTTAAAGAATGATTAAAAAAAGTATATTACACTATAATTATTGGTTTAAGACTATTAATTACAATAAATTTATATATTAAATCAGTGGAAGTAAAATCTTTCACTGATTTTTAATATATATGTTCTAATTAAGTTAATATATTTATAATCTTTTATATAACCTATATATAAGATTATATATTTAATTAATAAAAAGTTATTTGAAACATAATTAAAATTATTAGGTGCATATTTCAATTATTATTTTTATGCACTTCAAAATATATAACATATATAAGAATAATAAATTAATTTTTAGGAGGAATAATGATGGCTGTAGTTAAACCTTTTAAGGGGATCAGACCAGTTAAAGAATTAGCGCCAAAAATAGCAGCTCTTCCTTATGATGTTATGGATAGTGAAGAAGCAAGAGTGATGGTAGAGGGAAATAAATATTCTTTTTTACATGTTGATAGAGCAGAAGTAGATTTAGATCTTTCAATAGATATACATGACAAGAAGGTTTATGAAAAGGCTAAGGAAAATCTTAATAGGATGATTAAAGATAAAGAATATATTCAAGATGAAAAACCTTACCTTTATATTTATAGACAAATAATGAATGGTAGAGCTCAAACGGGAATAGTATTTTGTGCATCAATTGATGATTATTTAAATAATGTAATAAAAAAGCATGAATTTACTAGAGCTGATAAAGAAAAAGATAGAATAAATCATGTTGATTATTGTGATGCAAACACAGGACCAATTTTCTTGACATATAAAGAGAATGATATAGCATCAGAATTAATAAAATCATGGACACAAAAAAAACCGGTATATAATTTTGTGGCTGATGATGGAATAACTCACATTGTTTGGGTTATAGATAATGAAATAATTATTAATGAAATAGTTGAATTATTTAAAGACGTAAAGAATTTTTATATAGCAGATGGACATCATAGATCAGCATCTGCTGTAAAGGTTGGATTAAAAAGAAGAGAAAGTAATCCAAATTATACAGGAGAAGAAGAATTTAATTATTTTTTAGCAGTTGCTTTTCCAGATAATGATTTAATGGTAATGGATTATAATAGAGTGGTTAGGGATTTAAATGGATTAAGTACAGATGAATTAATGGAAAAAATTCAGGAGAAATTTATCATATCTGAATCACTAAATAATGAGTCAATAAAACCTAATAAAAAGCATACATTTGGAATGTATTTAGAAAATAAGTGGTATCTGTTAGAGGCAAAAGATGGTATATATAATGCTGATGATCCAATAGATAGTCTTGATGTAGCAATACTTCAAGATAACATACTAACACCTATTTTGGGAATTGAGGATGTTAGAACATCTGATAGAATTGATTTTATAGGTGGAATTAGAGGAATTAAAGAGCTTGAAAGAAGAGTAAATAAAGATATGAAAGTGGCATTTTCTATGTATCCAACTGAAGTACGTGATATTATGGACGTTGCAGATATTGGAGAAGTAATGCCACCAAAATCAACTTGGTTTGAGCCAAAATTAAGAAGTGGTTTGTTTGTGCATAAATTAAGTTAAATATCCCCATCAAAAAAAGATTAACCAAGAAATAAAAAAGATTGAAGATTTTAAAGCAAAGGGAAAGGAAGAAAGAATCAAGAATATTGATTTTTATATTGAAATTTAAATAAAAAGTAAATAGAGGGGTAAGATTAGAGTATTAAATTTCAACTCTTGAGAGAGTATTGAAATAAGATGTTGATAAATCTTATCCCTTCTTCATATGTCATTTTTTAAATAAAACATAAAGGTTATTAAGATAAATTAATAAGCAGTTAGAAATAGTGATATATTTTAACTGCTTATTTTTTTATTATTACATACTATAAATATTAAATTGGTAATAGTTGTGATATCTTATATTTTGCAATTAGGTATAACTATCATAAATTTTATGATAATAGATAAGAGAATAGTATTAATAAGATTAATGATAATTTAAGGAGATGTATTTATGAATTTAAACTGGATTTGGGAATCCATACTTATATTTGTAGTTGGTACTGCGATTCTAAGAATAGGTGGTAGAAAATCTATTTCTCAGATGACAATATCACAAGTTATAGTAATGATAGGGTTAGGATCATTGCTAATTCAACCTGTAACAGGAAGAGGATTATTAATAACATTTTTAGTAGCACTTGTACTAACAATATTAATGATAATTGCTGAGTATTTAGAGGTTAAGGTGGATTTTTTAGAAACTTTTATTAATGGTAAAGCAGTGCTTGTTATAGAAAATGGTAAACTAAATATTAAAAATTTAAAAAAACTTAGGTTATCAGTAGATAGACTTGAAACAAGATTAAGGCAGGTAGGAATAGCAGCAATAGAAGATGTCAAGTGGGCAACAATTGAAGTTAGTGGCCAATTGGGATATGAGTTAAAAGATAATAAAAAACCTGTAACTCAAGAGGATTTAGGTAATTTAATAAATGAAATATCTCAATTAAGGATAATGGTTAGTAACATAAAGCCTCAGTCGCAGCAAAGTCAAGGTAATAATATTTTTCAAGAGATAGAAAATAAAAAATTTGAGGGTAACAAGAACGAACCCTAAGGTAATATTATGTAGTCAACAATAATATTTGTCAAACTTCAGACTTTATTATAGAGTAGAAAATTTGTGAAGATTTTATGGATGAAAAAATGAAATAGATAGAGAGTGAATTAGTTAAATAAATATTTTTATTTTATAGATTCAAGAAGAAAATTTAGTAAATAAATTCTTTATATGTAAATAAATGTTTTAAAAATTCAATGTTTTATGTTATAGTTTATTCATAAAGTTAAGGAGGTACTGACTGCTAATGGATAATTATGTAACAGTAATAGGCGGATTGAATTTAGATATAGTAGGATTAGCTAAAGATATATATCGGGAAAAAGATTCAAATATTGGAGATATTCAAATGACCGTTGGTGGAGTGGGACATAATATTGCTCAAAACTTAGCTAAGTTAGATGTCCCTACATACTTAATAACCGTTTATGGGGATGATTATTTTGGGAAATTTATATCATCAGAATGTAGTAAGCATGATATTCACTTAGATTATGCTCAATGTATTTTTAATACAAAAAGTTCAACTTATTTATATATAACAGATGACCAAGGAGAGATGGTTACAGCAGTTAATGATATGAAAATTATAGAAAATATTACTCCAGAATTCTTAAAGAGACGTATAAATTTTATTAACAAAGCATCTATTTGTGTGATTGATGGAAATATTCCTAAAGATTCTATTGAGTGGCTTGCAAATAATTGTACTGTACCAATTTTTGTAGATCCAGTATCTATTGCCAAAGTAAATAGATTTGAAAACGTTCTAAACAAGATTGATACTTTTAAACCCAATAAATTAGAAGCAAGTGCTTTATCAGGAATAAAAATTATTGATACTGAAAGTGCTAAAGAAGCAGCTAAAGTTTTATTGAAGAAAGGAATAAAAAATGTCTTTATATCTTTAGGTGAAAAGGGAATTTTGTGTTCAAGAGAAGGAGAAGAGGAGTGTATACCAACTTTAACTTCACATGTAGTGAGTGTAAATGGAGCTGGTGATTGCAGTATGGCAACTATAATATGGGCAAGCTTTCAGTATAAAAATACAATATCATTAAGAAAAGTAGGAATTTTTACTCAGGCAGCAGCTAGTTTAACTGTAGAAGTCACTCAGTCAGTATCTCCAAATTTAAATAGTAAAAATGTAATAGAAAGATCAAGGAAATTTTTTAAAGAGGTGTAAAGATATGAAAAAACAAATTTATTCTTTAGTAAACTATAATGAAAGTGTTGCAACTATGGATGCAGGTGCAGACCATATTGGTTTAGTGCCTATGCAAAGTGGAGGGGTACCAGCCCACCGTGTTCCATTTGATGTTGTAGACCGTATTTTCAATGAGGCAAAAAAACGTGGTGTTAAATGTGTAGCTATTATGTTAAATAAAGATCCAGATGAAATGATTTTTATTGCAAATAGAGTAAAACCAGATATCCTGCATATTGCAGGCATGGAATATACAGCTGATGCAGCTTTTGCTGAAAGATTACATAAAGAATGTCCAGGTGTTGAATTAATGCAGGCCGTTCTTGTAGATGGACCTGAAGCTGTAGAACGTGCAAAAGAATATGCAAAATTCTGTGATTATATCTTAACAGATTCAGGTCTTGCAGCAGATACAGGTATTGGTGCAAGTGGGATGACTCATGATTGGAATATTGATGCTGAGATTGTAAGAACAGTAAATATACCTGTGATTATTGCTGGTGGATTAGGACCAGATAATGTAGAAGAATGTATCAAAGAGGTTAGACCTTATGGTGTAGATTCTTTAACCAAGACAAGCTATAAATACAATGATGGTGTAATGGAAAAAGATATTCCAAAAGTAAAAGAATTTTGTGAAAGAGCAGATAAGATTGCTGAAAAATTAGGATTATAAAAGAAAGCAAATTCCAATTCGCCCTTATACTATAATATCAACACTGTTTTAAAATAGAGTCTATCATTTATACATTTATAAATATGTAGAATATGATAGTTTATTATGTGTAGAATTAAAAATATAGAAGAAAAACAGAAAAAAGATAGAGCATAAAAGTGAGATAATAGAACTTTTAAAGAGTTTTTAGATCTCGGTTTTATGCTCTTTTTATGCTTAGGATTCATAAATATTATGGTAAATTACAAATATAAAATTAGCTAACAGAATCTTGTTCTCTATAATTTACCCAGTTAAATGACTTTAAGTTCATATATTTAAATGCAAAAAACATTAATATCCCACCAACTAAAGTAAATACTATACATTTAATTACTGTGTTAATAGGAAGTGAATCAAGTATATCTAATGGAAATACTAGTAGGTTATTACAAAAGTGAGCGAATATAGTTAAATATATAGATTTAGTTTTTATATAAATATAACCAAAAAATAAACCTAATATAAAAGCATTGATTCCTTGTTGAAAGTTTAAATGCATTATAGCAAATATTAAAGCTGAAATGATTAAGGCTGCTTTATTTGAGTATTTTTTTAGTAATCCATTAAGTATTATTCCTCTATTTATAAACTCCTCCTGTAAAGGGCCTATTATTATAACTACAAAGGTCATATATATTGGATCAAGATTAAAAAGTTCGTTAAAATATTTTGAAATTTCTGGATCAGGGATTAAATCTAATAAGTAAGATAAGTTACCATCAAAAAATATCCTATATCCTAAAATTAATAAAGCTATAAACATAAAATCTCTTTTTGAAAATTTAAATTTACTATTTTGTGTATTAGTAGGATAAGAAAATATTTTATTCATTATAAGTATTGATATTGATGTAACTACTATAGATAAAATTATTTTTATTAATGAATAAATACCACCGTTAAGTTCTTTTAACTTAAATATAGGGATAGAAATTATATCGTTTATTATAATGAAGAAAAGTACAATTGATAGACCTTTGAAAAAGCCTGATTCATAAAAAGAAATTTTGTCGTATTCTAAATTGGTTATGGGTTTAAAGAAATTAAGTTTTGAAAAGTTCATAGTTATTCTCCTAATTTTAATAGTATATTTAATATAATATATTTAAATAAAGTTAAATTTTATTAAAAATAAATCTAAGAATGCAATATTAGGCACATGAAATAAAATAGACCAGCATACTGGTCTATTATTTTTTTTGAACGTGCCTTAATATTAAAAAATTAATTATGCTGTAAAGAATCAAATAGTAAAGCAAAAAATTTTGTTCTTCTTATTTTTTAGGTGTTGCACATTCAGTTGCATGTCCTGTTAGTATATCAATGCCATGAGGAATAGCATCTAAAATTACTTCTAAATTTTCAGAAGCACCTTTAGGACTACCAGGTAAATTTATAATTAATGTTTCATTTCTTATACCAGAAATACCCCTTGATAACATAGCTTTAGGTGTTATTTTTAAAGAGGCAGCTCTCATTGCTTCACCAAATCCAGGGACTAATTTTTCAGATACTTTCAATGTTGCTTCAGGCGTTACATCTCTTTTAGAAAATCCAGTACCACCATTTGTAAGAATCAAGTTAACTTTTAAATCATCACAAAGATAAATTAATTCTTTACTTATCAAATCAATGTCATCAGGTAGTACTTTGTAATAAGTTATAGAATATTTATCTTTTGGAAGAATATTTTTAATAGTTGGTCCTGTAATATCTTCACGTTCACCAACATGTCCTTTATCACTCATAGTAAGTATAGCTGTTTTTATCATAATCATATCTCCTATCAACAATTTTCATATATATTTTAATACACAAGCTATAATCATTTTACATCTAAATAATATTTAAATTAAAACTTACTATTATGTAGAATAATAGAGCAAATAATACCTAATTAGAGTTATACATTTCTACAATACAAATATGGTAAAAAATTAAGAATTATTAAATTAAATTGTTAGATTAGATTCTCTTTTAAAGATATTAATAAATTTAAAATTATATAGTAAAGAGCATTATAGAATTAATTAAAAGGATTTCAATAATATAGGTTGAATATATACATTAGTAAATATATAGAAAAATATGTATTATAAAGTATATATTTAGCAATAAATAATGTTCGAATAAAAAAGTTTATTGCAATATAACTTATAAAAATTTGATCTTATTTATTAATATTTAATAAGAAGGGGATTTGAGATGATTAATATAGAAGAAGCACTAAATATAATTAATAAGGAAACAAAAATACTTGGAATAGAAAAGAGGGATTTATTAGATAGTGTTAATAGAGTTTTAGCAGAAGATATATACTCTAAGGATAATTTACCACCATTTAATAAGTCCTCAAAGGATGGATATGCTATAAAAAGTAGTGATACATTTAACTGTAGTAGAGAGAATAGCTGTAAACTTAAGATAAAAGGTATTATAAAAGCAGGGGATTTTATTGAAGATACTTTAAAAAATGGAGAAGCTTATAAAATAATGACAGGGGCACCAGTACCTAAAGGGGCAGATGCAGTTATAAAAATTGAAGATATTGAAACAGAAGATAATAATCTTTTAATTTTTGAGGAAATAGAAAAGGATAATAATATAATCAAATTTGGTGAAGAAATTAAACTTGGTGATTTAGCAATTAAGAAAGATTGTGTTATAAGACCAGTAGAAATAGGAGCATTAGCATCACTTGGGTACAGTAATATTAATGTTTACAAAGCTCCAACTGTAGCATTAATTATTACTGGTGATGAACTTGTTGATATAAATTCAAATATTGAAAAGGGCCAAATAAGAAATAGTAATGAATATTCATTGAAAGCATTAGTGACAGGTTTAAATGCAGAAGTTTTATCTTTAGGTATTGTTTCTGATGATAAAGAGAATTTAAAAGAAAAAATGAAATATGCATTAGAAAATTCAGATATTGTTATTACTTCAGGAGGAGCATCTGTTGGGGATTATGATTTTGTTAAAGATATTTTAAAAGAAATAGGAGCTGATATTAAATTTTCAAAAATAGCAATCAAACCAGGAAAACCAGTAACATTTGCTACATTTAAGGAAAAATTATTTTTTGCACTTCCAGGGAACCCATCATCTATAATAACAACATTCCAAAAATTTGTTAAACCAAGTATTGAAAAAATGATGGGAAAAGATAATTTTGATTCAGAAGAATTTCCTGTTAAATTAATGTATGATTTTCATGATGAAGTGGGTAGAGAAAAATATGTGTATGTTCAAATAAAAAAGGTAGATGGAAGTTATTGTGCATATAAAGTAGGATCACAGTGTTCTAATCATCTAATGACTATGAGTAGAGCCAATGGAATAGTTATTGTTCCTAAAGAAATTGGAGATGTAAAAGCAGGACAAGTACTTAATGGAAAATTTATATTTAGAAAATAATAAAGAGATATTCTTTCAAAATTATGAATAAGTGTTGAATTTTTAAATAATCACAAAGATAAATTCACTCTCTACTATACAAATTAATATCATCAATTAAGTACTTTATAATAAGTTATATAATATTTATAAATGGTATAACCAACTAGTTTAGTAAGGAACTTATATATTTTAAATAATTTGTCTGTTAAAATTATAGTACAATTAAATAGTTTTTTGAAATAGGTCGTATTTATATTTAAAAATTATCATTATATAGAATGATAAAGAAAATCATGTGCTATTATAATAATATAGTGGAAAATTACAGAATATAGTCGAAAAAGATAAAATATTTATTTGACTATTAAATTTTGTCGGGTTAAAATGGTATTTATAAATACCATTATTATGGCATTGAGGTGTAAGTTTGCTTAGTGAAGAGTTAGAATTACAAGAGAAAATAAGAAAACTATCGATAAAGATTGTTAAATATTATAGAGGAAAAGGTCCTGATAATGTTAAAGTAAATATAAAGGGAAATCTTATAATTATACACATTAAAGGAATACTTTCTAATTTATCTGAAATTTTAGTTAATCAAGGGGCTTGCAATGAAGTGAAAAAATATTGGAAATATATAAAGCCACATCTTGAAGAGGAATTTTTAGATGAAGTTCATAATATTATTGGAAAAGATTTTGATTATGATTGGGAAATATATAATTTAGAAAATAGAGATAGGGAAATAGTAATAAAAATTAATAGAAAAATGGTTTGATTGAAGAGAAAGAAATATCTTAGCTTTTTGATAAGCCAGTACTTTGTGTTAGTAGACACTTTGTACTGGCTTTTTTTATTTTTACAAATATAGTTAAAAAAACAAATATTTTAAATTAAAGGAGAATTTTTTATATGGAAAAGAAAGTGTTAACGGTATGTCCATACTGTGGAAGCGGATGTCAGCTTTATTTAGTAGTAAAAGATGGTGAAATTGTTAGAGCGGAGCCAGCTAATGGAAGAACTAATGAAGGTAAATTATGTTTAAAAGGTCATTATGGTTGGGACTTTTTAAATGATCCTAAAATATTGACTGCTAGAATTAAGCAACCAATGATAAGAAAGAACGGTTTATTAGAAGAAGTATCATGGGAAGAGGCAACTAAGTTTGTTGCAGAAAAGTTAACAGCTATAAAAGAAAAATATGGTCCAGATGCTATTATGGGAACAGGGGCAGCAAGAGGTCCAGGAAATGAAGCTAATTATATAATGCAAAAATTTATGAGAGCTGTAATTGGAACTAACAATGTTGATCATTGTGCAAGAGTTTGTCATGGTCCATCAGTAGCAGGATTATCTTATTCACTAGGTGATGGAGCAATGTCTAATTCTATTGAGGAAATAGAAGATACAGATTTAGTATTTATTTTTGGATATAATGCAGCAGATACTCATCCAATTGTAGCAAGAAGAATAGTTAAAGCAAAAGAAAAAGGAGCAAAAATAATTGTTACAGATCCAAGAATAACTGAAACTTCAAAGTTTGCTGATCTACATTTACCTATAAAAGGTGGAACTAATATGGTATTAGTAAATGCTTTTGGTAATGTATTAATAAATGAAGAGTTATATGATAAAGAATACGTTAGAAATTATACAGAAGGATTTGAAGAATATAAAGAAAATGTTAAAAAGTATACTCCAGAATATGCAGAAAAAATCACTGGTGTTAAAGCTGATGATATAAGAAAGGCTATGAGAGAATATTCAAAAGCAAAAACTGCAACTATTCTTTATGGAATGGGAGTATGCCAATTCTCACAAGCTGTAGATGTGGTAAAAGGATTAGCTTCATTAGCACTTTTAACAGGAAATTTTGGAAAACTTAATGTAGGAATTGGCCCTGTTCGTGGTCAAAATAATGTTCAAGGTTCTTGTGATATGGGAGCTTTACCTAATGTATATCCAGGATATCAAAAAGTTACAGATAAAAAAGTTAAAGAAAAATTTGAGAAAGCTTGGGGCGTTAAGTTATCTGATAAGGTTGGATATTTCTTAACAGAAGTACCTCATCTAGTATTAAAAGAAAATAAATTAAAGGCTTATTACATATTTGGAGAAGATCCAGTACAAAGTGATCCAAATGCAGCTGAATTAAGAGAAGCTTTAGATGAAATGGAATTAGTAATAGTTCAAGATATTTTTATGAATAAAACTGCACTTCATGCTGATGTAGTTTTGCCAGCAACTAGTTGGGGTGAACATGATGGAGTTTATTCATCAGCAGATCGTGGATTCCAAAGAATTAGAAAAGCTGTTGAACCAAAAGGCAATGTAAAAACAGATTGGGAAATTATATGTGATATAGCAACAGCCATGGGATATGAAATGAGTTATAAGAATACAGAAGAAATATGGGATGAAATGAGAAGTTTATGTCCAGATTTTGCAGGAGCAAGTTATAAAAAACTTGATGAACTAGGTGGAGTTCAATGGCCATGTCCTAATGAACAACACAAAGGAACTAAATATTTATATTCAGGAAATAAATTTTCAACTGATAATGGAAAAGGAAAGTTATTTGCTTGCGAATGGAGACAACCTATGGAAGTTCCTGATAAAGACTATCCATTAAGTTTATCTACAGTTAGAGAAGTAGGACATTATTCAGTTAGAACAATGACTGGAAATTGTAGAGCATTAAGAAGTTTAGCAGATGAACCAGGTTTTATTAGTATGAGTATTGAAGATGGTGAAAATCTTGGAATAAAAGATGGAGAGCTAGTTAGAGTAACTTCAAGAAGAGGTAGTGTTATATCTAGAGCATCAATAAACGAAAGAACGAAGAAAGGATCTACATTTATGACATATCATTGGTGGATAGGGGCTTGTAATGAGTTAACTAATGATTCTTTAGATCCAATATGTAAAACTCCTGAATTTAAATATTGTGCAGTTAAAGTAGAAAAAATTGATGATCAAGATTGGGCAGAATCATATGTAAAAGATGAGTATGAAAAAATAAGAAGAAAAATGAATATAAAAGAATAGAAATTTTATACACATTTATACACGAAAGAAAATAATATAGGAAAAATGTGTGTTATCAAGTAAATATCAGTTGAGAGTGGAGAGTTAAGGGAAAAATTCCCTAATGGAATTTTAAAATATATATTTTTAGAAAGTCTTTAAGACTTTCAACTAAAACTCTAAACTCTCAATTATCAACTCTCAACTAAAAAAAGTGTGGTGTAGCCACTTTGTTCTATTATTGTTTGAAAGGAATTTTAATATGATTAATATAGATGATGCACTAAATATAATTTGTAAAGAAACAAAAATACTTGGAATAGAAAATAAAGATTTATTAAGTAGTATTAATAGAGTTTTGGCAGAAGATATTCATTCTAAAGATAATTTGCCACCATTTAATAAATCAGCTATGGATGGATACGCTATAAAAAGTAATGATACATTTAACTGTAGTAAAGAAAATATTTGTGAGCTTAAGATAAAAGGAATAGTAAAAGCAGGAGATTTTATTAATGATACTTTAAAAAATGGAGAAGCTTATAAGATAATGACAGGGGCTCCAATTCCTAATGGAGCAGATGCAGTTATAGAAATTGAAAAAGTTGAAAGAAAAGAAGATAAACTTTTTATTTTTGAACAGGTAAAGGAAAGTAATAACATAATTAAATTTGGAGAAGAAATTAAAATAGGTGATTTAGCAATTAATAAAAATACTGTTATAAGACCAGTAGAAATAGGAGTATTAGCATCACTTGGATATAGCAGCGTTAAGGTCTATAAGGTACCAACTGTAGCACTTATTATTACTGGTGATGAACTTGTTGATATAAATTCTAAAATCCAAAATGGACAAATAAGAAATAGTAATGAATATTCATTAAAAGCGTTAGTAACAAATTTAAATGCAGAAGCTTTATCTTTAGGGATTGTTTCTGATGATAAAGAAATTTTAAAAGAAAAAATTAAGTATGCTTTAGAAAAAGCAGATATTGTTATTACTTCAGGGGGAGCATCTGTTGGAGACTATGATTTTGTTAAAGATACTTTAAAAGAAATAGGAGCAGATATTAAATTTTCAAAAATAGCAATTAAGCCAGGAAAACCAGTAACTTTTGCTACATTTAATGAAAAATTATTTTTTGCACTTCCAGGAAACCCATCATCATTAATAACTAGCTTTGAAAATTTTGTAAAGCCAACTATTGAAAAAGTTATGGGAAAAGAAAATTGTAATTCAGAAGAATTTCCTGTTATTTTAATGGATGATTTTAAAGGAAAACCAGGCAGACAAAAATATGTGTATGTTGAAATAAAAAAGAAAGATGGCGTTTATTATGCATATAATATTGGTTCTCAATGTTCTAATCATTTAATGACAATGAGTAGAGCTAATGGATTAATAATTATACCTAAAGAATTTGGAAATGCTAAAGCAGGAGAAGTTTTTAATGGAAAATTTATATTTAAAAAATAATAATCCTTTCATTATTTCAATAGTTGCTACTAAGTCTGGAACAGGAAAAACAACACTGATTGAACAATTAATAAAAATTTTCAAGCTTAGAAAATATAAGGTTGGAGTTTTGAAACATGATGCACATAAGTTTGAAATAGATAAAGAAGGTAAAGATAGTTATAAATTTAGTAAGGCTGGAGCAGATAATGTAATTATTTCATCTTATGAAAAATTAGCTATGATTCAAATTCAAAAAGAGGAAAAGAACATAGAGGATATTATAAAATTTTTTGAAAACATAGATATTGTTATTTTAGAGGGATTTAAAAGTAATAAATATCCGAAAATAGAGGTTCATAGAAAAGAAATTGATAATAAATTACTTTATGAAGATATGAGTTTCAATAAAGAGACTTTTTTAGCTGTGGCAAGCAATGAGACATTAAATTTAGATATTCCTATTCTAAATTTAGATGATGCATATTCTATAGCTAATTTTATTGAGAGAAAAATTCTTGAAAAGGCAGAAAAAAAAGAAAATTATACTGAGTTGTTATTTCCTAAAAGCAAAACAACAATAGATAAAGTTTTAAATTGTAATATTACTAAAATAAAGCAAGATGAAGTATTTGAACTAAATGAAATATTAGTTCGTGAATATGCTTTAAGTATTTTTTTAAATTCAAAGAAATTAACAACATTATTTTGCAGTCCAGAAAAGTTTAAAGAATTGACAATTGGTTTTTTAAGAACAGAGGGAATTATCAATTCTAAGAAGGATATAATTAATCTTAATATAGATGAAACAAATGGAACTGCAAATGTAGAAATAAAAAATCAAGATAATATTAAAGAAAGTTTTCATTCAAAAAAAGTTAAATTACAAGATAATAATATAGATTTTTTTGATGATATAAACTGTAAACCAGTAGATAGCAACATAACTTTAAAATTTAATAAGGTCTTTGAATTCATGAAGAAAAATCTTGATTATTCAGAAGTATTTAAGACAACAGGGGGAGTACATTGCGTATCATTATGCGATACAGAGGATATAAGGGTTATTTCAGAAGATGTAGCAAGACATAATGCACTAGATAAAGTTATAGGAGAAGCTATTATAAAAGACATATCCTTAAAAGATAAAATATTAATATTAAGTGGAAGAGTATCATTAGAAATGATACTAAAAGCAGCAAAATTGCAAATACCAATTATTATATCAAAATCAGCTCCTACAAGTTTATCTTTAGAACTAGCTAAAAGGCTTAATATTACCTTAATAGGTTTTGTTAGAGGTAATAAGATGAACATATATGCAAATAAGCAAAGAATTTTATTTTAGATAGATTAAATTAAGAGAGGCGTGAAGAAGTTTTGAAGTCAAGCGGTAATTCTTTTGTTATAAGTGATAATAGTAAGTGTATAGGTTGTAAAGCTTGCGAATTAGCTTGTTTTGCAGTACATAACAAAGATAATAACGTTGGATTAACAGTAGGAACTGTAAAAGTCCCTGTTATACCAAGATTACATATTGTTAAGGTTAATAAAAAAACAGCACCAATTCAATGTAGACAATGTGAAGATGCTCCATGTGGAAATGTATGCCCAGTAGGAGCTATAAGAAAACAAGATAATATTATTTTTATAGATGAAAAAACTTGTATAGGATGTAAGTCTTGTGTATTAGCTTGTCCTTTTGGAGCAATAGAAGTATTGCCATCATATCAAGATGGAAAATCACTAATGCAAAAAGGTTTAAAAGAAAAATCTGATAATGAATTAAAAAATAAATCAAAGGTTACTGCATATAAATGTGATTTATGTATAGAAACTGGAACTCCTGCTTGTATAAAAGCATGTCCTAAGGATGCTTTAAGTTTGGTTAATACATCAGAAGAAAAGCAAAATAAAAAAATTTCAGCGGCTTTAGGATTAAATAGTTTGGTTAATAAGTTCTAGGCACATTCAAAAAAATAGTGAAGGAGATTTTTTGATGTTACAAAATGTAAATGTAATTAATATAGACGAAGAATTATGTACAGGTTGTAGGCAATGTGCAGAAGTTTGCCCTGTTAATGCAATAGAAGGTGAGTTTGGTAATCCACAAAGAATAAATAATGATATTTGTGTTATGTGTGGACAATGTGTTCAAGCTTGTAGTTCTTATGAACAAATTTTTAATGTTAATGATATTAAAGTCCAAGAAAAGCTTAAAAAGAGAGGGATGTTAGAACAAACAACAGAACCACTTTTTGCAGCTTATAATATGGGACAAGTAAGAAAAGTAAAAGAAATATTAAATGATAGTAGTATACATAAGATAGTACAATGTGCACCAGCAGTTAGGGTTGCATTAGCAGAAGAATTTGGACTACCATTTGGTACATTAACACCAGGAAAAATGGCATCAGCACTTAGAGGCTTAAAGTTTGATAAAATTTATGATACGAATTTTGCAGCTGATTTAACTATAATCGAAGAAGGAAATGAACTTATAAAAAGGATTTTAAAGAAAGAAAAGTTACCTATGTTTACATCTTGTTGTCCAGCATGGGTAAAATTTGCTGAACAAGAATATCCAGAATTATTAAGTCATTTATCAACTTGTAAGTCACCTCAACAGATGGCAGGGGCTATATTTAAAACTTATGGAGCAAAAATTGAAGATATAGATCCAGCTAAAATTTTTACTGTAGCTATTATGCCATGCACATGCAAGGGATATGAAAGTGACAGAAAATATATGGATTCAAGTAGATTTAAGGATGTAGATCTTGTAATAACTACTAGAGAGTTAGCTTACTTAATAAAGGATAAAGGAATTGATTTTAGAAATTTACCAGAAGAAGATTTTGATAAACCTTTAGGAAATTATAGTGGTGCTGGTACTATATTTGGAGTTACTGGCGGAGTTATGGAAGCTGCTATAAGAACAGGATATGAGCTAATAACAAAAGAAGAAATTCCAAAGATAGATTTAGAATTTATTAGAGGGGAAGAAGGAATAAGAGATGCAGTAGTTAATGTAGGAGAGTTACAATTAAAAATTGCTGTAGTTTCAGGCTTAAAGAATGTTATTCCAATACTTGAAAAAGTAAAACAAGGTAAGTGCGAGTATGACTTTATTGAAGTTATGACATGTCCTCAAGGATGTATTAGTGGTGGAGGTCAACCTAAGATTTTATTAAAGGAAAATACACAATTAGCTTATAAAAGTAGGAGAGAAGCAATATATAAACACGATTGTGATATTGAAATTAGAAAATCTCATAAAAATCCTGATATTAAAAAATTATATGATGATTTTTTAAATGAACCTTTGGGACACATTTCTCATGAGTTATTACATACCAAATATACGGTGAGAAAAAAATAAAAAAATATATTAATGCTTTAAATATAGATAGGAGAGTTTAATAATGAATAGTTTTGTTATAGGAGATTCTAATAAATGTATAGGTTGTAAAACATGCCAAGTAGCTTGTGTGGCAGCCCATACAAAAGAAAATATGTTTCTAGGTGATCCAAATGATATGGAATTTAATCCACGTTTAACTGTTGTAAAAAAAGCAAATATTACTGTAGCGGTTCAATGTAGACAATGTGAGAATGCACCTTGTGCAAATGCATGTCCAAACGGTTCTATTACTAATGAAAATGGTGTTATTGTAATTAATAAGGAAACATGTGTTGGATGTAAAACATGTTTAATAGCATGTCCTTTTGGAGCTATTGATATGGTAGTGGAATATAAAGATGGAGAAAAGGTAATGCAAAAAGGGTTAAAATCTATGGATTCTGGGAAGTTAAAGTCTATAGAAAAATTAGTAGCTAATAAATGTGATTTATGCATTGGCAGAGAAAATGGACCAGCTTGCGTGGAAATTTGCCCAACAGCAGCATTAAGAGTTGTTAGCGAAGAAGATTTTAAAGAGTCTGTTAATAAAAAAAGAGTAAATGCACTTAAAGATTTAGCAAATTTAAATAGATAAAATATTTTATTTAAAAGTATATAATTTTTAATAAAATTTATTAATTAGCCAACTACTATAAATAGGAATTTATAGATTACTTAAAAGATTTATATTATAGTTGTTATTCATAATTTAATGTAGAAATCTAAAAATTATGAGTAGCACTATTTTAATGTAAAGACATGTTAATATATTATTTTCTTTTATGTATTTAGAATTTAATTTATTTTAAAGAGGTGCAGTATGGAAAAATTTAAAACAGCAGTGATACTCGCAGGTGGCAAAAGTTCAAGAATGGGTTTTGATAAACAATTTTTAAAGATAAATGAGAAGAGATTAATTAATATTTTAATAGATAATTTAAAAAAAGAATTTGAAGAAATTATTATAGTTACCAACAAGAAAGATGAGTATAAAGATTTTTTATGCAAAATAGTTTGTGATGAAATCAAAGGAAACGGTCCGTTAAGTGGAATTCATGTTGGGCTTAAGGAAAGTAGTTCAAAATATGTTTATTTTATAGCTTGTGATATGCCTAATATAAATTTAAATTATATAAAATTTATGAAAGAAAAAATAAAAAATAAAGATGTAGATGCTTGTATAACTAAAATAAACAATAATTTACAACCTTTTAATGGCTTTTATTCAAAAAATGTAATAAAATATATAAAAAAGGTAATTTTTACCGACAAGAAATCTTTGTTTTATTTAGTTAATAACATAAATACCTTGTATATACAGGAAGATGAGGCTAGGAGATATGATAAAAATTTAGATATGTTTATTAATTTAAACAATTATGAGGATTTAAATAATTTTACAGCAGAGAGGTGAATACTAAATGATAGATTCATATGGACGAAGGATAAATTATTTAAGAATATCTGTTACTGAACTTTGTAATTTGAGATGTAAATATTGTATGCCAGAAAAAGGAATAAATAAATGTAGCCATAAGGAAATTTTGAGAATAGAAGAATTTCTTAAAATAGCTAAATCTTTTGTAAATAATGGAATAGATAAGATACGTATAACAGGGGGAGAACCTCTGGTTAGAAAAGGTGTATTAACTTTAATAAAAGGAATATCTAGAATTGAAGGTGTAAAAGATTTAGCAATGACAACTAATGGTCTACTTTTAAAGGAATATGCAAAAGATTTAAAAGAAGCTGGTCTTAATAGAGTTAATATAAGTCTAGATACACTAAATGAAAGTAAATATAAAGAAATAACAAATGGTGGAGATCTTAATAAAGTTCTAGAAGGAATAGAAGAAGCTAAAAAGGTAGGACTTACACCTATAAAGTTAAATGTAGTTTTAGTTAAAGATTTTAATGAAGATGAGATTGAAGATTTTATTAATTTAACTAAAGATCATGAAATAGATGTTAGATTTATAGAGCTGATGCCTATAGGAGATCTTAAATATTGGGCATTAAATAAATATTTATCAAACGATATTGTGTTAGAAAAGAATAAAGAATTGATAAAAATAGAAAATGAGGATAAGTCATCACCAGCAAAATATTATAAGTTACCTAATGGAAAAGGAAGAGTTGGAATTATAAATCCTATTTCATGTAAGTTTTGTGAAAATTGCAATAGGCTTAGATTAACTGCGGATGGAAAAGTTAAAACTTGCCTTCACTCAGATGATGAGATAGATATAGGAAAAGTTTTAAGAAATGGTGAGAATATAGATGATGCAATTGTTGAAATAATAAAAAATAAACCTAAAGAACATAATTTAGAACAAGGTAATTATATAAATAGAACTATGACGGCTATAGGAGGGTAATTATGAAATTCACACATTTTAATGAAGATGGACGAGCTCACATGGTAAATGTTAATGAAAAGAATGACACAAATAGAGTTGCAATAGCAACAGGTAGTATAAAACTGAAAAAAGAAACTGTAGTTTTAATAAAGAATGGAAAAATGAAAAAAGGTGATGTATTATCAGTTGCTCAAGTGGCAGGAATTATGGGTGCAAAAAAGACTTCGGATTTAATACCTATGTGTCATAACATTTTTATAACTGGAGCGGATATTAAATTTGAAATCTTGGAAGATGAAATTAAAATACAGGCGGAAGTATCCACTGTAGGAAAAACGGGAGTTGAAATGGAAGCTCTAACAGCAGTTTCTACAGCGGCACTTACTATATATGATATGTGCAAAGCAGTAGATAAAGAAATGGAAATAGGAAATATAACTCTTATTAAAAAGACTGGTGGAAAAAGTGGAGATTATATTAAAAAATAATAGAATTTATTATTAATAAGGCTATGTTTTTTTTATAGCAATAAATATTGTAGTATAAAGCAAATTTCAATGCCAATTAGCCCTTATACTACAATATTATCGCTTACTTAAAACATATAGTTATCAATAAAAAGTTTAATGAACTTAGGGGGGAATAATTTTATGAGTATAACAGGAAAAGTTGTTGCTGTTAATATTAGCAGCACAAAAGGTGTTATAAAAAAACCTATAGAAAAAGGAATATTTATAGAGGAATTTGGATTAGAAAATGATGCACATGCAGGTAAATGGCATAGACAAGTAAGTTTGTTAGCAAAAGAAAGTATAGAAAAAATGAATAGTTTAGGAGCAAAAGATCTTACATATGGAAATTTTGCAGAGAATATAACTACAGAAGGGATAGTACTTTTTGAATTGCCTGTTGGATCTAGGTTAAAAATAGGTGAAACGTTGCAAGAAGTAACACAAATAGGCAAAGAGTGTCATAAAGGATGCCAAATAAAAAAACTAGTTGGTGATTGTGTTATGCCAAGAGAGGGCATATTTACAAGAGTAATTAAGGGTGGAACAATAAAGCCAGGGGACAAAATAGTAGTTTTATAATATTTTGAATGAATATTAATATTATAGTATAAAGTTCATGGACAGAGGAATTTGTTTTCATAACTCCAAAAATAAATATTAGTCCAATTAATGCATGTTCCCAATCAAAGATTGATGACAAGCAATTAATTGTACAAATATTCATTAGGAGATTATAGAAAACAAATTCCAATGCCAGTTCACCCTTATACGATAATATTAATATTATATTAAAACATAGTATTAGATAGGGGGAATAATAGATGAATAAAATATTAACAAGAAAAAGTATAAAAAATATATGTATTTGTATGATTATTGGTATGTTTTCATTTGGATTAAATGGATGTGCTGCTCAAAAAACTAATGAAAAGTCAGTAACTGTATTTGCAGCAGCTAGTCTTACAGAATGCTTTAATGAGGTTGGAAAAGAAATAAAAAATGACAAAAATATTGATGCTGTATTTAATTTTGCTGGAAGTCAATCATTAGTTACATCAATTGAACAAGGAACTAAAGCTGATGTATTTGCATCTGCTAATATTAAGTATATGGATAAGTTAAAAGAAGAGGATTATGTTTCTGAAAGTGATATATTTGCAGCAAACAACCTTGTATTATGTAAGAACAAGAAGAGTAATGTTGTTATAGATAAATTTGAAGATTTATCTAAGCCTGAAGTTAAAATAATAGCTGGAGATAAATCTGTACCAGTAGGAAATTATTTTCATAAAGCTTTAGATAGTCAATTATCAGATAAAAAAATAAGTCAAGATACTTATACAAATATAATGAATAATATAAAAAGTAATGAATTAGATGTAAAAAGTGTTGTAAGTAAGGTCGCTTTAGGTGAAGGTGATATAGGGATAGTTTATAAAACTGATATAAATGAAAATAATAAACAAGACTTAGACATTATAGAGTTAAAGGAATTTGAAAATTTAAAGGTGCAATATCCTATAGGTGCAATTAATAAATCTGAAAATAGTGAAGTTGCTAAGGAATTTATTGATTATTTAACAAGTGATAAAGGTAAAGAAATATTAAAAAAATATGGATTTAAAGTAGATTAAATATGTTTTGAATGGACAATGGACGATTGACAATTTAGGATGAAATCACTTTGTGATTTCTAAAATATATAGTTTTCAGAAAGCCTGTGGCTTTCAACCACAATTGAGCATTTTCAACTGTCAATTGTCAATTAAAACGTGGTGTAGCCACTTTATTTCGTACCTAAAGGAGAAAATAACAAGTTAAAAATCCACGTAAAATGGACTAGTATTAACTTGTTATTTTTTGACTTATATTATATTTAGGAGAAATTTATGATAGAAAGCAATTGTAGAGAAAGATATATTGTAGATAAACAAAAGTGTAAAATATTTAAAAATCTTAAAATATCAAATTATATATTTTTAATATTAATATTTTTATATGTATGTTTCTTAATAGTGCCTGTAATAGGGTTAATTAAATATTCAGGAATAACAAAATTATTAGAAACTATTAGGAATGTAGATAATATTTATTGTTTAAAATTAAGCATGAAAACGTCATCAATATCAGTATTATTAACATTTGTATTTGGAACGCCTACAGCTTTTTATTTAGCTAAAGTGTCTAAAAATAAAATCACTAAAATTGTAGATATCTTAGTTGAGCTTCCAATAGTGTTACCACCAGCAGTAGTAGGAATAGGATTACTTTTAGCATTTGGAGACAATGGATTTATAGGTAAAATATTTTCAAATTTAGGATACAGTATTACATTTACACCAATAGCAGTAATAATATCTCAATTATTTGTATCTTCTTCACTTTATATAAAGTTTTTAAAAAATTCTATAGAGGATGTACCTAAAGAAATTTTTGAAGTAAGTTATGTATTAGGTGCAAGTAAAATTAAGACTAATATAAAGATAATAATACCTATGCTGAAAAAAACAATAATATCTGCACTTATACTATGTTGGGTAAGAGCTTTAGGAGAGTTTGGTGCTACTTTAATGTTTGCAGGAAATGTTATGAATAAAACAAGAACAATTCCACTTCAAATATATACATATATGCAAACAGACATTAGAATGGCAACAGCATTTGCGGGGATTTTATACGTTTTATCTTTTGCTATGATTTTAATTATTAGAATTTTATTGAGAGATAAAGATTAATATGATTAGCTATGTTTTAAAACCATGTTGATATTGTAGTATAAAGCTCATGGACAGAGGAATTTACTTAAAACATAGTGATTTAATTAGTATATATTTCTAATAAAAAAGTGTAACAAATTCGCTAATATATATTTAGAAGATTATATGTTGTGATAAATAAAAAGAAGAAATAAAATAGATTAAATTTCATTTTATTTCTTCTTTTTTGTAATTATATAAATATTTAAATTCAAAGTATATTAGTATTTTATTTAAGTAAAATGAATTTAATTTAGAGAATATTAATTATAATATATTATTTTTAATTATTTTATAAAAAATAATACGTATTAGTAATAAATAGATCAATTATCTGAAAGTTCTAAATAATGATTTTAATAACATATATTGTATGGTAAACTATAATATGTAAAAGTAAATATTTTACAAGTGGTGGGAGGGGAAATAATGTTAAAGAAAAACAAAAAAATAATTGCTTTACTAATTTCGGTGTCAGTTTTAAGTACATCAGTTGTATTACCTAGTCAAAATACATTTGCTTTAGACAATATAGTTGATTCTATATTAAATGATAGTAAACAAGAAGAAACTAAACAGGATATAACTAATGATAGTACTAATATTACCAAAAATGAAACCGTTAACACAGAGGGAGTTAACACAGGTAAAGAGGAAATAGTAAATAAAGAAGAGTCTAAAAATGATGCGACAATAAAAGATGATCTTAAAGTAGATGAAAAAAATGAGACAAATGAAAATGACAATAAAGATAATTCAGAAAAAAAAGAAGAAAAAGTTGAAAATACAGAAACAGAAAAACCAAAAGATAATATATCAGAAGAAAAACCTATAGGTGATATAACTGAAAAACCAATTGAGGTTCCTGAAGATAAGCCTAATGAAAAGGTAGAAGAAGAAGTTAAAGATGCAGTTAGTGATGCCATAAGTATTGAAGAAGCTAGAAATTTAGAAAAAGGTAAGGAAACTACAGTTTGTGGAGTTGTTTCTTTTAATGATAAAGGTAATACTTTGCATATTCAAGATCAGACTGGAGCAATAGCAATTTATAAGAGTAAAGAATTAAATTTTAAAGAAATAAAAAAAGGTAATTTAGTTAAGGTAACAGGAACAACTGCTGAATTTAATAATTTAAAACAGTTAGAAGTAAAATCTATAGAAGTTATTAATGATAAAGAAGAACTTGAATCAGAAGTTTTAACAATAGCAGATTTAAATACAGGAAAATATACTTCTAAATATATTAAAATAGAAAATGCAGTAGTAGATACTGATAAAAAAACATTAACTCAAGGTAATGATGTTTTAAATGTCTATAGAGATTTTTCAGGAAAAAATTTAAAGACAGGTGATGTTGTAACTGTAGAGGGTACAATGGGGCAATATAAAGATGCGATACAAATATATGTTGACTCATGTAACTTCATTAAAGAAGAACCAACAGAATTTTCAATTAGTCATAGTAGTATCGAAAAAGCCAATAAGAATGAAGATTTAGTAATAGAAGCAGAAACTGTTGCAGGTGAAGCTAACAGTGTAGAACTAAATTATAGAGTTAAAGGTTCAGAAACATTTGCCAAGTTAGATATGACTAAAGGAGAAAATGGAAGATATACAGCTACTATAGTTAAAGAAAAATTAGATTTAAAAGGATTAGAATATTATATATCAGCTAAGTGTGGAGAAAAAGAAGCTAAGACACCTACTTATTCTATAAATGTTACTGATAAAGTTATTAGTGAAATAAGTATAAAAGATGCAAGAAATTTAGAAAGTGGTAAGGAAGCTACAGTTTGTGGAGTTGTTTCTTTTAATGATAGAGGATCTACATTGCATATTCAAGATGAAACAGGAGGGATAGCACTTTCAAATAAAATAAGCAAAGTTCCTTTAAACCATATAAAGAAAGGAGATTTAGTTAAGGTTACAGGCTCAAAAGAAACATTTAATAACTTAGAACAATTACAAGTAACTAAAGTAGAAGTTATTAAACAAAATGAAAAGCTTGAACCACAAGAATTAACAATAGCTGAATTAAACACAGGTAAATATGGATCTAAATACGTTAAGATAGATAATGCTGTTATAGATATTAAAGCTAAGACATTAACTCAAGGTAGTGATGTTTTAAATATATATTATCTTCCAGGTGGATTAAATATAAAAACAGGTGATGTTATAAGTGTAGAAGGTACAATGGGACAATACAAAGATACTATACAAATATATGGTGGTTCATGTACTTTTACGAAGGCACCTGAATTTTCAATTAATCATAAGGCAATTGAAATGGCAGATAAGAATAAAGATTTAGTAATAGATGCAGGAACTATTGCTGGTGATGCTAATAATATGGAATTAAATTATAGAGTTAAAGGTGCAGAAGTATTCACTAAGTTAGAGATGACTAAAGTAGAAAATGGAAAATATACAGCTACTATAGCTAAAGAAAAATTAGATTTACAAGGACTAGAATATTATATATCAGCTAAGTGTGGAGAGAAGGAAGCTAAAACAGATACTTATTCTGTAAGAGTTGTTAATGGCGATTTTAAACCTATAGACTTTTATGATTTACAACCAGCAGAAAATGCTAGAGTTGATATGGAAACGCTTACTTCAATAAAAGCTTCATTTAAATCTGAAGGTAGTATAAATAAAGATTCTATTAAAGTATTTGTAGATGATAAGGATGTAACCACAAGTTCAAAAATAATAGAAACATCTATTGAATATACTCCAACTGAAAAATTAAAATCTGGTACTCATAAAGTGAAAATAGAAGTTAGTGACAACTTAGGTAATATAACAACTAAAGAATGGTCATTTAGAGTAGCAGCTAGTGGAGAAATGAAACATTTATTTGGACAACTTCATGCACATACTGATATTTCAGATGGAAAAGGTTCATTAGATGAGGCTTATAAATGGGTAAAGAAAAATGGAGCTGATTATTATGCAGTAACAGACCACTCAAACTGGTTTGATAATGATACATCAGCAAATCTTGCAGATGGTTCAAAAAGTGAAAAGTGGGTAAATGCTCATAAAATAGCTGATGAATATAATAAAGATGATAACTTTACTGCAATTTATGGATATGAAATGACTTGGTCAGGTTCTACTGGTGGTTGGGGGCATATAAATACTTTTAATACACCAGGATTTGAGACAAGAACTAATAAAGAGATGGATTTACAAAATTACTATAAAACTATCCAAACACAACCTCAATCAATATCACAATTAAATCATCCAGGTAAAACTTTTGGTGATTTTGCTGACTTTGCTTTTTATAGTGAAGGTGCAGATAAATATGTGAACTTAATTGAAGTAGGAAATGGTGAAGGTCCAATAAGAGGATCAGGATATTTTCCAAGCTATGAATATTATACTAGAGCATTAGATAAGGGGTGGCATGTTGCACCAACTAATAACCAAGATAACCATAAAATGAATTGGTACACATCTAATAATGCAAGAACTGTAATTATTGCCGATGATAATTCAAGAGAATCTATATATGATGCTCTTAGAGAAAAAAGAGTATATGCTTCAGAAGATACTGATATGACAATAGATTATACTGTAAATGATGAAGTTATGGGAAGTTCTATAGGAGAAACAGATAAACTTAATTTTAAAATAAAAGCAAATGATCCTACTGATAAAATAAAGAAAGTTTCAATAATAGCTAATGGTGGAGTTGAGGTTACATCTAAGGACTTTAATTCTAAAGATGTAGATTGGAATTTTGAATTATCTCCAGAATATAGCTATTATTATGTAAAAGTTGAAGAAGCAGATAAGGATTTAGCTGTTACTGCACCAGTTTGGGTTGGAGATGCTGTAAATGTAGGATTAACAAATGCAACTGTTGATAATGATATGACTTTCCCTAATGAAAATGTGGGAATAAATGTTGGTGTTTACAATAACAGCGAGAATGATTTAGACGATGTAAAAATAGAATTCTTTAAAAATGAGATCTCTGAAAATAATAAAATAGGAGAATCTAAAATTGATAAAGTAAAAGGAGCAGAAACTAAAAATACAACATTTAATTGGAAAGCAGACAAAGAAGGAGATTATACAATTTATGCTAAGACTACAATAAACCTAGGCAAAAAAGAAAAATCATTTACTACAAGTGTTAAAGTTAAGGTTGTGAATCCTAAAAATTCTTATAAGATTTTAGTTGATGGTGCACATTACAATCAATATATAACAGGTGATTATGCAGGAAAATATACAGCATTTAAAAACCTTTTAAAAGATAGTAATGGAATTACAGTGGTAAATAAAGAACCTATAACTGATAAAACTCTTAAAGGTGTTAAGATATTAGTTCTTACAAATCCTCAAAGCGTTGATAATTCAAAAGCAAGTTTGAAACCAAGCAAATTTGAACAAAGCGAAATAGATGCAATTAAGAGATATGTAGAAAATGGAGGTAATTTAATTTTATCAACTAGAGCTGACTATAAGGATGGAAAAGGTGAATACAGCAATAATAGTCAAATGAACCCTATATTAGAGGCAATAGGCAGTGATTTAAGAGTAAATGATGATGAAGTAATTGATGCAACAAATAATGGTGGTCAAGAGTATAGATTATATTTAACAAAATATGACTCACCAAAATATGATTTAGTTAAAGGAATAGAGGATGGAAAAGATCAATACAGTTTTTATAATGGGGCTTCAGTGATCCTTAAAGATGGTTCAGAAGGAGAAAATGTAGACTTCTTAGTAAAAGGACATGATACTACAACAACTAAGGATGCAGATGGACAAAATGATAATACTCCAGTAAAAATGGGAGAAGTAAATACTGTAGGTGCTGAAATGTTGCCAGGTGGCGGTAAGGTTGTTGTTGCAGGTAGCACATTCTTCTCAGATTTTGAGATTGATGGAACTAATGGAGAGAAATATTCAAATATAAAACTTACTGATAATATCATAAATTGGATGGTACCTGCTAAAGAAACTAAGCTTGTTAAATTAGGAGATATCAGAAAAGATTCTAATAAAGATGGAAAACCAGATTTATATGGACAAACAGTTACAGTTGAAGGATATGTAACTTCTCAATCTGAAGCAGTAGAGCCTAAAAATTCATTCTTTGAAGTTGTTTATATTCAAGATGAAACTGGCGGAGCTTGTGTATTTGGTGTATCTAGCACTAAATTAAAAGTTGGTCAAAAAGTTAGAATAACAGGAACAATTGATGATTATCAAGGAGAATTAGAGCTTGCATTAGCAGATAGAAATTCAGGAACTAAAGTGAATAATATTGAAGCTAAGAATGTTAAATTAATAGATGAAGATATCACTAAAGTAGAAGCAACTAAACTTTCAACAGGAGACAGTATGTTACCTATTAATGGTGGAAAACTTGTTAAGGTACAAGGTAAAGTTGAAAAAATGGATAGTCAAAACCTATATATTAATGATGGTACAGGCATATCAAGAGTATATGTTGAAGGATATATATGGGATGGAATTAATCAAAAAATTAAAGGTAAATGGGATTCAAGAATTAAAGTTGGAGATGAAGTATCAGCAATTGGATTAGCATCATGGGATCCAGAAGGAGGAAGATTAAGAGTTAGAAATACTGGTGAAATAAGATTAGCGTCAGAAGAAAAAGCTGAAGAAGAAAAGACAGTAACTAAGCATTGGGAAAATAATAACTGGACAAGAAAGAGATAGATTTTTTAATACACAATGATTTAAGGAAGTAGTTATATCAACTATAGCTAAAGAATTAAGAAATATACTATGACATAAAGGATATCTAATAATAAGTGCATGTTTTGAAAACGTATTAATATCATAGCGTAAAGTTTAGTGTAATGTTAGATTTTAACTAGATTGCAATATAAACAGTTAATTGAAATATATTAATGATAAAGATATGTTTTGGGATATCCTTTATGTAAAAATAAGGAGCGTTTTCTGTGGAGATTAAAAGGTATAAAAGTGATATTTTATTTATAGTAGTTACAATACTTTTAGGATTGATAATTGTATTTTCTTCAAAATTCATATTTAATGGTGGTTTTGTAGAGGACAAATTAAACAGGGGGGTAAAGTATTATAAAGCAGAAGTAGTAGCAATAGATAAGGAAAAACTTCAAAAGGACAAGTATATAGATGATATAGAATTAGGATATCAACAGATAAAGTTAAAGGTTTTAGATGGGCCATATATAAATCAAGAATTTAATGTAGTTAATAATATAAGCAGATTATATAATACAAAAGTTAAACAAGGTAGCGAAGTTATTGCAGCATTGTATTTTAAAGACGGAGAGATAAATGATATTTCAATATCTAGCTTTAAAAGAAGTCAGGTAATTATAACAATGGGAGTGTTATTTTTAATGGCAATACTTTTGGTTGGAGGATTTAGAGGTTTAAAGGCAATAGTATCATTAATCTTTACAATAGTTTGTGTTATATACTTAATGTTACCTCTTATGCTTAGAGGAATAAGTCCTATATGGGCATCAATTATAGTAGTAGCTATAAGTACGGCAATTACATTAATTTTAGTTGCAGGGATAAATAAAAAAAGTCTTGTAGCAATATCTGGAACTTTAATAGGAGTAATAATAGCTGGAATTCTTGCTTATGCATTTGGAGTTTGGGGAAACCTTTCAGGAATAAATATGTCAGATGCAGAAAGCATAATGTATATATCTGAAAATACTGGTCTTAAGATAAAAGGAATAATGTTTGCAGGAATATTAATATCAGCTTTAGGTGCTGTAATGGATGTAGCTATGTCAATATCTTCATCTATCTTTGAAATACATTCATTAAATAAAAATATGTCTATAAGAGATTTGTTTAAAAGTGGAATGAATATAGGTAAAGATATAATAGGAACAATGGCAAATACATTAATTTTAGCTTTTGCAGGAGGCTCTTTAAATATATTAATATTAATCTATTGCTCTAATATGAGTGCAAATAGATTACTTAATTTAGATATAATAGGAACCGAATTAATTCAAGGCTTAGCAGGAAGTACAGGAATTATATTAACAGTACCTGTTACAGCTTTAATTGCTTCATATTTAAGTAAACGTAAAAATGGAAATAGAACTAGAATAAAAAATAAAAAGAAATTTAAAGTAATAAAAAATGAAAATAGATAATTTAAGTGTTAATTTGAATATTAGGTAATAGAATCTTTTAAGTTACTCAAAAATAAGGTTTAGTTTTAATTGATATTTTATATGCACAAAATTATAAAATTTATAAATTTACAATGTATTTTGGATAATCGTGAATTAAAGTACGGACAAGTTAATTTAATTTAAAACCGTAATAAAATATCAGTTAATAATGAAAGGGGTAGGTTTTATAATGAAAAGCGTTAAGTTAAAGAAAATTGCAGCAACAGTTGTGGCAATGGCTGTGATTATTTCTACATCACCGATGGGTGTATCAGCAGCATGGAAACAAGATTCAAATAATAATTGGAAATATGAAGATGGTGATAATTTAGCTACTGGTTGGAAAATGATTGATGGTAAATGGTATAAATTTAATGAATCAGGAAATATGCAAACAGGCTGGATAAATGATAATGGTAAATGGTATTATGCATTACAAAATGGAGAAATGAAGACTGGTTGGATAAATGACAATGGAGCGTGGTATTATACAACACCAAGTGGGGAGATGAAAACAGGTTGGATAAATGATAATGGAAAATGGTATTACTCATCACAAAATGGAGCGATACAAACAGGTTGGGTAAATGACAATGGGACTTGGTATTACACATCATCAAGTGGAGAAATGAAAACAGGATGGGTAAATGATAATGGAACTTGGTACTATACAGCTTCAAATGGAGCAATGCAAATAGGTGTTGTTGAAGTTGAAAATAAAGTATATTCGTTATCTCAAAATGGAGCAATGCAAACAGGTAATGTTATGATTAATGGAGAAGTTTATAATTTCTCACCAACTGGTGAATGTGTAGGAGATAAAACACCAACTCCTACTAAAGCATTTACTCAATCAGGACAAACTGTAAATAAAGAAGAAACTAATAACAATAAAAATAATAATTCTGGTGATGTAAAAGACAATACAAAAGCTACTGATACTGATAGTTCTAAATCATCTTCATCAAGTGGTTCAAAAAAACATCATAATAACTCGGGTTCATCAGAGTCAAAAGAAGTTATGTCCAAGTTAAATATAACAAATAATGATATTTCATTTGATTATAATGTAGATACTAATACTGAATATAATATCAACTGTGAAATTTATAATGAAAATAATAAAATAATAGATACTATAAAATGGGACAAGGTTGATAATAAAAATGGTTCACAATGTAGTATTCGTATAACAGATATATTAGGAGAGATGAACGAAAATAGTTATATTATTTCAAAAATTACTCCTAAAAAAGGAAATTCAGCAAAAATAACATCTCCTAAAATGCAAGTTTTAAGTAGTAAAGAGATGAATTTAGATTTAGCGAATATTAATGCAAAGGTTGAAAATGCAGATAATTCTTATAAATTAACATTAACAAATACTGAAGATTTCTTACCAGGAACTTATGTAGTATATGGACATGAAAGCAAAGATAGTGCATATGTAGCAACTACTTATTGCCCAGGAAATGTAAAAATATTAGAATTTAATGGATTAAATTATAGATGGGCAAATGGAGAAGTTTCAAAATTAAAACTTGTAAGAATTCATGAAGCAAAACAAGATAGTAATGGAGCAGGTTCTTGCGAAGTTGAATTTACTAATAATTTTGATTTAAGAAAATAATTATATATTAAGCTATGTTTTAAAACAGTATTAATATTATAGTGTAAAGCTCATGGACAGAGGAATTTACTTTAAGAACTCTAAAATAAAGCTTAGTTCAATTAATGCATGCTCCCAATCAAAGATTGTTGACAAGCAATTAATTATA
The DNA here is from genome assembly GCF_019431045.1 of Clostridium weizhouense. GTDB lineage: Bacteria > Bacillota > Clostridia > Clostridiales > Clostridiaceae > Clostridium > Clostridium weizhouense. The sequence goes on from NZ_JAHXPT010000015.1 coordinate 82,837, forward strand.
AAACTAAAAGGAAACTCGACTCATGTACATTCGCTGAGTAAGTTCGAGTATCAAAATATAAAATTTTGACTCTCACTTAAGAGTTCTAAAAAGCAAATTCCAATGCCAGTTCGCCCTTACACTAAAATATTACTATTTACTTAAAACATAGCTTTTGTTTCTGCACAGAACTATGTTCTCTCTCTAAACTGAAATTATAGAATTTCAATCATTTTATTTAATATTCTAGTTGAATTTTTAACTGCAATAGGGATAAATTTCTCATAATCTATATGAGCTCCATTGTTAGCATTATCAGATATAGATCTAATAACAACAAAAGGAATTGAATTTAAGTAACATACTTGAGCAATACTAGCTCCTTCCATTTCACAAGAAATAGCTCCAAATTCTTTTTCAAGCCATTGAATCTTTTCTAAATTTGCAACAAATTGGTCTCCAGAAACAATTCTTCCTGTAAAGCTATTTAATTCAGTGATTTCTTCACAAGCTTTTTTTGCAGCAGATACCATATCTTTATCACATTTAAAATCAAATGTATCAAGCCTTGGGATTTGACCGATTTTATCTCCAAATACTGAAGTGTCCATATCATGTTGTACTAAATTTTCAGCAACAACAATATCACCAGGGTAGATATCTTTACCTATTCCACCAGCAACACCAACGTTTATTATTTTATCAACACCATATTCAGAAATTAATATTTGTGTACACACAGCTGAATTTACTTTACCAATACCACAGACAACAGCTACAACACTTTTTCCAGCTAAACTCCCTTTATGAAAAGTCATGTTAGCCTTTGTCTTTTTTTCTTCAAGTGATAAATCTTTTAATAATATTTCTAATTCTTCTGCCATAGCAGCAATTATTCCAATAGTCATGATCTTAAAAATCCTCCTAAGTAAAAGTTTTGTGTTTTAAAACTTTATTAATATTATAGTATAAAGCTCATAGACAGAATTAAAATAGGAAACTTGACTCATTACATTCGTCCAGTAAGTTCGAGGAACAAAATATAAAATTTTGACTCTCACTTAAGAACTCTAAAATAAAGATTCGTCCAATTAATGCATGTTCCCAATCGAAGATTGCTGACAAGTAATTAATTTGACTAATCTTCATTAAGGGTTCTAAAAAGTAAATTCCAATGTCAATTCGCCCTTATACTATAATATTAACATTCAATTAAAACATAGTATTAATTGAATATATAATGCTTTATATTTATACTCTATTTTAATAGTATTCTAATATTAGTTTTAAAATATATCTTAAATTTATTGAAACATAATATTATTTAAAATACAGAATAAATTCAATATTAATTTATAATTAATATTATAAATTAATGCTTATAATATTAATAGTCTATTTTAGGTACATTCACAAAAATAACAAGTTAATATACATCTCATCTTGGACTTGTTATTTTCTTTTATGTATCTTATAATGTTGATAAAAAAACTATGATATAATAATTAATAATTTTAAAACATATATAAAATATAGTATATATAGGAGGAAATTTTATATGTTACAACATTCCTTATCAAGAACGGAACTTTTAATTGGTAAAGATGGATTAGATAAATTAAGAAAAAGTAAGGTAGTTATTTTTGGTGTTGGTGGGGTAGGAAGTTTTACTGTTGAAGCATTAGCTAGAGCAGGAGTTGGAAACTTAGTATTAATAGATGATGACACTGTATGTTTAACTAATTTAAATAGACAAATACATGCTACATATAATACTATAAGCAAATCTAAGGTTGAGGTAATGAAGGAAAGGATTCTTTCTATAAATAAGGATTGTAATGTTATTACTCATCAAGTATTTGTAACATTAGATAATATTAAAAAATTGATTCCAGATGATACTAATTATGTCGTTGATGCAATAGATACTGTTACTGCAAAACTAGGTCTTGTGGAACATTGTTATAAGAATAATATAAAAATAATGAGTTCTATGGGTACTGGTAATAAATTAGATCCAACACAATTTAAAGTAACAGATGTATTTAAAACAAAGGTATGCCCTTTAGCAAAGGTTATGAGACATGAACTTCGTAAAAGAGGAATAGATAAATTAAAGGTAGTATACTCAGGAGAAATACCTAGAAAACCTCAAGTTGAAGATGTTGTTACTTGCAAAACTGGTTGCGTATGCACAGGAGGAACTAAAAAGTGTGCAGAAAAAAGACAAATACCAGGAAGTATCTCATTTGTACCACCAGTAGCAGGAATGATAATTGGGGGAGAAGTAATAAGAGATATTTTAGAGATTAAATAAATTATATTGATATTTAGGATAAAGCTTACTGGACAGAGGAATTTTAAGTATAAAAATAGAGCTTGTATTACAATAATATCTATAAATGAAATAGATTTGACAAAACATAGTATAAATATTCAGCTAAAATCGAGGGAATCCACAATATATTGAAAATGGATAAAAGTTATCCACAACATGTTGTGGATTTTGTGCATAAGTATTAATTGCTATAGTTATAGGATTTGCAATTAGAATTTTATTGTAAATTAACATAAATATGCTATAATTAATAGTGGAAATTATATTTTATATAAAAATTTTACAAAAATATATATTTATGCTCTTACTTAGAAAAAAATTAGAAAAATTTTTTAATTAACTATAAAGTAAATAATTGTTGTTACGATAATAGAAACATAGGATAATTCAGGAAGAATTTTATAGTCTCAGGAAGAGGCTTGTCTTTAAAAATAACAGGATGTTATTTTACTTTAAATATTAGCTTAAAAATTGTAAAGAATACAATAATAAAGCACTCAGGAGGAGCAAAATACCTTATTTATATTAGCAGGAAGCTAAGAAAAAATAGGGATTTGTTTCTCCTTTTTTATTTATATGACAAGCGTTAGGGGGACTGCTAAATGTTAGTGTTGGGACGTAAACCAGGAGAATATATTGTAATAGACGATAAGATTAAGGTTGCAGTAATAAGAAGTGAAGAAGGAAATTTAAGACTTGCTATTGATGCACCAAGAGAAATTAAAGTTGTAAGAGGCGAAGTATACGAAAACATGATTAAATAATATTTTCATATTTATGTAAAATTTAATAATTGTACAAGCTCAGGAGGAGCGATTTTCTTTAGAAGTTAGCAGGAAGCTAATAATCTAAAGGAAGTCGCTCTTTTTTTATTACAAAAAATAAATTTAATCAGTTCCCCTAGTCTGAACTGAGTTAGCAATCCGTAAGGATTTCTATAAATACAAAAAATTAAATGATGGTGGAAAAGGATGTCCACTTTAAAATTCAAGGAGGTATTTTATTATGATAATCAATCACAATATGAACGCAATGAATGCTCACAGAATGATGGGTATGAACACTGTTAATAGTGGAAAATCAATGGAAAAATTAAGCTCAGGTTTAAGAATAAACAGAGCTGGAGATGATGCAGCAGGTCTTGCAATATCAGAAAAAATGAGAGGACAAATCAGAGGTCTTGATCAAGCAGCAAGAAATGGACAAGATGGTATATCAATGATTCAAACAGCAGAAGGAGCTTTAAATGAAACTCATAGCATACTTCAAAGAATGAGAGAACTTTCAGTACAAGCATCAAATGATACTAATATAAGTGGCGATAGAAATGAAATACAAAAAGAATTAAACCAATTAAATTCAGAAATAGATAGAATTTCTCAAACAACAGAATTTAATACTCAAAAGCTTCTTAATGGATCATTAGGTTCAAAAGGAAGTTCATCAGATGCTACAAAGGTAGCAGTTGTTTCAACTTCAGGATTAAAAGCGGTTGTTCCAGGAGTTACTGATTCAGGAACTTATGATGTTAAAATAACAACAGCAGCAGCGAAGGCAAGTTTAGAAGGTAATGCAAATGCAAATGATGTAAATGTAGCTAAAGCTACAGGAGAAGAATTAGTTATAAATGGTGTTAAGATTGATACTACAAATGTAAAGAATACTGCTGATTTAAAAACTGCTATAAATGCTGTTAAGGATAAAACAGGAGTAGAAATGACAGCGGGAGCAGATGGTAGTGCAAAAATAAAATTAGAAGCAACAGAGGAAGGTTCTTCTAAAAAAATATCATTAGCTGGATCTGATGCTAAATGGTTAGAATCGGATATATTAGGTGGATCAACTGCAGGAACTGCAGCTGCAACTACTGCTGGGGTAGATGCAATAGTTGATATTACAGACAAAACTGCAAAAACAACTACAACAGTAACTGGTGTTGGACAAAAAGTTTTATATGATAATGCAGAATTTACTGCAAAAGGAGTTGCAAATGATACAGCAACAATAACTGTAACAACTTCAGGAGCTTCAATGCATATAGGAGCTAATCAAGATCAAACAATGTTAATTGATATGAATGAAATGTCAACTAAAACATTAGGAGATTCAACTAATGGAAATTATTTAAAAGACATAAATGTATTAACAAATGGAGGCGCTGAGAAGGCTATCACTACTGTAGATGAAGCAATTAAACAAGTTTCAGGAGAAAGATCAAAGCTTGGTGCATTTCAAAATAGATTAGAACACACTATAAATAACTTAGGAACTTCTTCAGAAAACTTAACAGCTGCTGAATCAAGAATCAGAGATGTTGATATGGCTAAAGAAATGATGAACTTCTCTAAGAATAACATTCTTAGCCAAGCTGCTCAAGCAATGCTTGCTCAAGCTAACCAACAACCACAAGGAGTTCTTCAATTATTAAGATAAGTGGGAATCTAAATCTTTGATTTAGCTATTCGAACTTACTCAGCGAGCAAAGCGAGTCGAGTTTCCTTTAAAAGGATTTTAGTTTTAACTAAAGTTGTGTGAGTCGCTTACTTATTGAACTGAGTTTCCTTATAAAAAACAGATAAGGATTAATTGATAAACTTATTTTATTGAAATATTAATCAAGGAGTCAGGGTTAAAATCTCTGGCTTCTTTTTAGAATATAGAGAAAATTGATAAAAAAATTATCACAATAACTGAAATTATTAAAATGATTATATTTTATTAAATTGGTTAATACTAATAATTAAAGTACTTAAATTATTAAATGGAGTTGTATAGCTATGGCAAAGAAAAAACTAATTTTGTATCCAAGAGCAATGTATCATTTAACAAGTGAATTTAACCATAAGAATGATATTTTTAGAGAAAAAGAGGAAATAAAACAAGAATTAAAACAGGAACTTATGTGGGTGAAGTACAGACAGAGGATGTTAGATATCATAGAGGAAAAGCTATTTCAAATGAAACAACTAGCAGAAAAAGCTAAAGAAAAAAGTCTTAGTGCAGATGAATCAAAAGAACTGAATGATAGACTAAATAATTTAGCTGAACAGGTTAAAGCACTAGATGAAGAAAGTAGAAGAATAGAAGATATAAGAATATTAGAATAAGCATTCATGGCTAAAGTAATAGCTATGGGTGCTTTTTTCATATTAAAAATTTATTTTATTAATTGATATAATATGATAAACTATGAAAGTATTTAAATGAAATCCGTAGAGATGGGCTACGGTGGTTGTACGTTTACCCACCTTGGGCTATTGGTAGAAATACTATAGCTTAAGGGGGTGGTATTGGAAAATGATTATTGGAATAGCAATTTTATTAGCATTTATTTGGCTAATAGTATTGATAAACAAGGCTTTAAGACATAGTTCTAAGAATTGTAATATAAAAATTAAATTAAGCATTAAATGTTTTGAATTTAGTTTTAATACAACAGAAAAGAACGCCCCATCAAAGCACGATTAAGCGTTCCACTTCTGTTAAAATCTTAAATTTCCAATAGCCCTAAAACTTAAAAACGTTCTAGGATTAGCTTAGTGTTCTCAGCACTAGGCTTTTTCTTATTTATATTATAACAAATTTAAAAGAAAAATAAACATTTATTTTATTAGTGAGATCAAAATAAATAATAAGTACAAGTCTAAATTGGTAGTAAGTCAGTCATAATCATCTGTAATTCAAAATTTTATTGAATATTTAAACAGAAAAGAAGTCAGAGTGAAAGCTCTGACTTCTTTTTTGAAATTTATTTAAAAAATTTTTATATTTTCTTAGAATATTGGTTTCTAATGCATATATATTATTTAGAAGATTAAGTTACATAACTTATATAAAGAAGTGTATTAAATTAATAAATAAAAATTAGGCTATGTTTTAAGTGAATGTTGATATTGTAGTATAAAGCTCATGGACAGGGGAATTTGCTTTAAGAACTCTAAAATAAAGCTTAGTCCAATTAATGCATGCTCCCAATCAAAGATTGCTGACAAGCAATTAATTGTACAAATCTTCATTAAGAGTTCTAAAAAGTAAATTCCAATGTCAGTTCGCCCTTATACTAAAATATCAACACTGTTTTAAAACACAGCGAAAAATTAATGTATATGATAAAAAATTAGAAGGGGTGTTTTTAATATGTCAGAAAGAAAAATAGTAAAATTAAGGGTGGATATGTATAGTGATACTAAATTTAAGATAATTGATACTATGGAGGAGAGGGATGTTATTCATTATATTTGGACTAGACTTTTAACTTTAGCTGGTAAGGTTAATTTAGAGGGGCATTTATATCTTTCAAAAAGTATTCCTTATACAATAGAAACTCTAGCTTTAGAGTTTAATAGAAGTGCTTTAAAGGTGGAATTAGCTTTAAAGGTATTTATGGACTTAGAAATGATTGAATTAACTAAAGGTAATGTTTATAGAGTTAAAAATTTTGTTAAGCATCAAAATATTAAATCTAAGAAAAAAGCTGATATTTTAGAAAAAGAAAAATGTGTTGAGGCAAAATCTAATGAGATTGATTTTGTGGTTAATAAAGAAGATGCGGATAATAAGGACAGTGAAGCAGAGAAATCTAAATGTAATGGAGAAAAATTTAGTAACGGTATTTTTATAGCTGATAAAGAAAGTATAGATAATACAGAAGGTATAGGTAATGAAGACAATGTATTGGATAAATCTAGTTATGTTAATTCTATAATGAATAAAGAAATTATAGAAAATGAAAATAATTATGTTTTAGAAGATAAAGCAAAGGATAAAGATCCTGTAGTTCATAATAAATCTATTAAAACTACAGAAATTTTAGATAGTAAAGATCTTAGAGTGTATGTTAATGATAAATTAGAAAATATTAAATGTGATTTAGATATAAAAAAAGATTGTGAAGTGAAAAATAATAATGAAGAGATTGATAAATGTATAGAATTTACTGATGGAATAAATAAATCTCAATTTGATAATGATGATACAGATAATAATTCTGGTGTAGAAGATAAAAGAGAAGTATTAGAAAATATTAAAAATGAGGTTAATATTAAAAAAGATTTGTATAGAAAAAAAGATATAGATGTTTTAAAAAATTCTTTAGAAACTGAAAATAGTAAACTTAATAATATTAAAGTAATAAATTTTGAAAGTACACCTAAAACTGATATTGATTTAAAAGATGGTATTAGGATAAAGGATAATATGAATATAAAATATGATAATATAGATAATTCAGTTTTAGTTCAAGATATTGACAAATTAGAAAGCACGAATAACACAAAAAGTTCAGTTGATAAATCAAATTTGGACAAGAATTTATTAGGAAATGAAGTGAATTTAGAAGATAAAGTGAATGTAGAAAAGGAATTTGTGCTTAGTAAAGGTAGTAGTAAGAAAAAGAAACGTAAGCCAAAGAAGAAAGATAATGATGTTTATGTTATTTCAGATTGGGAAGATGACGATAATATCGAATTATGTAAAGATAATGATAGTACTGAGTTATGTGAAGATGGTAAGAATAATGAAGAATTATGTGAATTTGGTGATAAAATTCCAGAAGGAGAAGTGATTACTCTATTTAAATTTTAATGAATTACTAGTTCTTTAAAACTTAAATACAGAGATAAGTTTGTGTATTTCTTTTTGTTTTAAGAAAATGAAAGATAGGGTATAATTGAAATATAGCAAGGTAGGTGGTATATTGTCAGTAAGTAATGAAAAAGTAAAGCTTGATGAAGTTTTAAAGTTTTTATTTTCTACTTCTAAAAAGGTTTTGGTTAATTTATTAAATGGAATTTTTAAAGAAAATTTTGATACTGATGAAGTTGAGTTATCAGTAAGTAACAATGAATTTAGGCATATGAAAGAAAATAACAGATTCAAAATGTTATGATTATTTTTCATCAGGCAAGGAAATCAGATTAACCTCATAGCAAGTCTATTAGGTCAATCTGTTGACGTAGCATGAAGGAAAATAGGCTTGGCAGATGGATTTGTTATTTTTTGAATATGCCTTTTATAATGGACACATTTGATACTTTAAGAGGAGATGTATTTTTTGATATATTAAATAATGAAACAAGCAATAAAGTTAGTTACCATTTAGAGTTTCAAACTAAAAATGATAGTACAATGGTAATAAGAATGTTTGAATATGGATTTAAAAAAGGTAAAGAACAAGCTGGAAATAGGGATGACTTTAAAACTATATATTTTCCTAAACAAAAGGTAATATTTATTGAGCGTAATAATAATATAAAAGGTGATATAAAGTTAAAAATAGTTTTATCTGATAAACAGAGTTTTATTTATTCTGTACCTGTAATGAAATATTGGGAATATACTGATAAGGAACTTATAGAAAATAAGATGTATCCTTTGTTGCCATTACAATTATTTAATTTAAGGAAAGAATTAGAGTATTTTAGAAGAAAAAATGATATTGAAAATATAAAAAGTTATCAATTAAAGCAAAGGACATTGCATCAAAGATAGCAAATGAATCAAAGGATTTGTTTGAAAAAGATGAAATAGTAGGTGAAGATTTTCATAAGATGTTGCTTGCAATTCAAAATTTAATTGAATATTTAAATAGAAATTATTTTAATGATAAAAGATTAGAGGAAGAGGTGACAATGACAAAAACATTATATGATCCAATAGTAGAGAAAAAAAGAATTGAAAAAAAGGCAAAAGAAACAGCAATAAAGGCAATAAAAATGGGAATGACTAATGAAGTAATAAATGAATTAACTGGATTAAGTGATAAAGAAATAAATGATATAAGAAAAGAGCAAAGCCATTAATAAAATTTGATAAACTTATACTATTTAACTATTAATTGAGAAGTCAGAGCGAAAAGCTCTGGCTTCTTTTTTTTAATTTATTTAAAAGTTTTTATATTTTTTTAGAATATTCGTTTCTAATGGATATATATTATTTAGAAGCTTAATTTACATAACTTATATAAAGAAGTGTATTAAATTAATAAATAAAAATTAATGTATATGATAAAAAATTAGAAGGGATGGTTTTTAATAATAATCAGTATTATGTTTAAATAAATTTATCTATGGTAGAATATAGGTATAGAGTGACGGAAAGAAAAAAGGAAGTGATTTTGCCATGGAAAAGGAATTTAATATAACTGGAACATGTATACCAAATATGCATTACATGGTTGATATATCTAATAAATTAGATGGTGTTATTAAGTTAATTAAAAAAGGAAAGTATTTTATAATAAATAGACCTAGACAGTATGGAAAAACCACTACTTTATTTTTGTTGAATAATAAATTAAAAGAAACAGAGGATTATTTACCAATAAAAATAAGTTTTGAAGGTATTGGAGATTTAATTTTTGAAAATGAAAATAGCTTTTCAAAAGAATTTTTGCAAATATTAGCAGATACTGTATTATTAAATAATTTAGAGTTGGCTGATTTTTTGGAAGAACAAAAAAATAATGTATGTAATTTTAGTGGTTTATCAAGAGTTATAACTAAATTTATTATTAAATCTGATAAAAAAGTGGTATTAATGATAGATGAAGTTGATAAAAGTAGCAATAACCAGCTCTTTTTGAGTTTCTTAGGTATGCTTAGAAATAAGTACTTACTTAGAAATGAAGGATTAGATTATACTTTTCATAATGTAATTCTTGCAGGGGTTCATGATGTTAAAACTTTAAAAGTAAAGATAAGACCTGATGAAGAGCATAAATATAATAGTCCATGGAATATAGCTACTGATTTTGATTTGGATATGAGTTTTTCTGTAGAAGAAATAAAAACAATGCTTGATGATTATGTGAAATATAAAAAAGTAAACTTAGATAAAGATTATTTTTCAGAAAAAATTTACTTCTATACTTCAGGATATCCATTCTTGGTAAGTAAACTTTGTAAGATTATAGATGAAAAAATAATGCCAGAAAATGAGCTGAAGTGGAATAAAGAATATATTGATATGGCAGTAAATCAGTTATTAAAAGAAAGTAATACTAATTTTGATAGCCTTATTAAAAATATAGAGAATAATAGTAAACTTAAAGAACTTATAAAGAAGATAATTTTAGATGGTTATGAGATTAGCTATAATCAGGATAATCAAGTTATAGCAATAGGAATAATGTACGGAATATTTAAGAATTATAATGGAAAAGTTAAAATTCATAATAGAATATATGAACAAAGAATTTATAATTATATGAGTTCATTAATAGAGACTTCGATAGATTTAGGAGCTTATAATGAAAGAAAAAAATTTATAAAATCTGATGGGGATTTAGATGTAGAAAAGATACTTATAAAGTTTCAAGAGTTTATGAAACATGAGTATTCAAAGAAAAGAGAAGGATTTTTAGAAGAGGATGGACGATTAGTTTTCTTAGCATTTATAAATCCAATAATAAATGGAGTAGGTTTTGCTTTTAAGGAAGTAAAAGGTGGAGAAGAAAAAAGATTTGATATAGTAATAACTTATAATAGAAAGATGTATATTTTAGAGCTTAAAATCTGGAGAGGAGAAGAGTATCGTCAAAAAGGTTTAATTCAGTTAGGCCAATATTTAGATCAATATGAATTAGACGAGGGATATCTTCTAATATTTGATTTTAGAAAAACAGAAAATAATATGGGAAAGATAGATAATGATGTAGTTGAAATTAATGAGAAGAAAAAGAAAATAACATCAGTATATTGTTGAGGAAGTTTGCTTAGTGTTGTAATCACTAAGCTTCTTCTTTATGTGATACCGAATTTAAAATAAAAATTTAATTTCATTATAGAATCAGATCGGATATGGTTTTAAGTTTAATCTATTTTTATTTTAAGAAAAAGTATTATAGTTCGAAAAATAATAGGAGAGTTTAATTTATAACATATATAAATTATGAATGGACGTGAGATAGTGAATGATAATATAGATTTATTAAAAAAGCAACTTAAGGAAAATATAGAATTACTTATTGATAATAACAAATTTCAAGAGGCAATAAAGATAGTAGATGAATATTTAAGAATATCTCCTAATGATGCTGATATGTATTCTATTAAAAGTGTTATTTTTATTATGCAAGGTTTCTTAGGTCAAGCAGAAGCTATTTTAAAAGAAGGTATTCGTAAGAATAATGATAATTTTGATTTACTTTATAACTTAGGTTATATTTATGAGCAAAATAAAAATTATAATGAAGCAATAATTATTTATAAGGTAGCTAAAAGAGCAACTAAAGATATTAAATTAAAACAATTAGTAAAAGAAAAGCTAATAGAACTTAATGAAGATGAAAAAAAATATAGAGTAATTTTATATGGAGATTATAATAATGCCTTTAATTTAAAAAGTGAGTTATATGAATGGGAGATTATTGGAATATGCAGTGAAAATAATTTGGAAGGTAGTATTTCTGTACATAATTTAAATAACTATGACTATGATTTTCTATTTGTTGTAGATGAAATAAATAAAACAAATAGAATAAGTATTCAGCATATTATGGATATTGCTAAAAATAAAAATATTTATTTTATAGAAGACTATAAAGTTTCTGTAATTGAAGGACTGGATTACAAGATATCAAAATTAATTGGACAGAATAATATAAATGGACTTGTTATGGGATTGTCTTATGGAGAAGTCGGAATAAAAGCAGAATCTTTATTAGATAATTTTATTAATTTTTCATTATCATCACAGGATTTATATTATGATTTTTTATTATTAAAAAAATTATATATGTTTAAGCAAGTAAAAGATAATTTAAAGTATGTAGTAATAAATTTAGCATATTATTCATTTGATTATGATATGACACAAACAATATCTAAAAATAGAATTCATAGATATTTAGATTATTTTAAGGAATATCATAATAATAATGACATTATTAATGTGGATATAGAGAAATATTTTTATGAAAAAAGAATTACTTTTAATGATTATATAGAGATGCAAAATTTAAAACAAGAATCAATATTAAATATTAATGATCCTAATGGACAACATGAAGCTAAGAAAAATTTAACTATGAATTATATAAATACAAGAAATGAATATGAAAATATATTTGATGAATATATAAGGTTTTTAATTGATAATAATATAAAACCAGTAGTAGTTATATGTCCAACTAGCAAGTATTATAGAGGATGTTATGATTATAGAAATAAAAAAGAGTGTTTTTATGATATATTAAATAGATTTAGATTAAAATATGAATTTCAAGTAATTGATTATTTTGATAGTGAATTATTTGAAGATAATGATTTCTGGGATTATTCTCATTTGAATGATAAAGGAGCGGAAAAATTCACACAAATATTAAATAAACAAATTAATTGGTAATATTAGATTAATTATAAAACAAAGAAGGAACAGTAGATAGTTTTGTGAAAAACCAAAATTGTCTACTGTTCTTATAATATTTAAGAATAAAATTATTGTTATAGTTCAAATAAAGCAACCAATAGCTGAATATATTTATAGTAACGATATATAAGGTGCATTTCAAAAATAATAGATCTGTATGCTCGTATATTTTGCGTCATACTGCGTCAGCAAATTTAGCTAATAGTTTTTTATTAACTGAACTTGTTTTCTTGTTAGATTAATAATATACAACGCCTCTTTGGTTTACTATTTTATTTCATGTGCCTAAATATATTGAGTTATAAGGGGGAAGGGGTTGGCTTTACTATGAAAAAAATATTAGTACCAATTGATGGATCAGAAAGAAGTATGAAGTCTTTAGAATTTATAAAAGGATTATTTCCAAAGGATACGATTGAATTAACGATAATGCATGTGCAAGAATTAGTTTTTATGAATGGAATGATGATAATTAATGAATTTGAAAATTCTAAACAATTAGGTCAGAGGATAGTTGATGTAGCATCAGAAAGAATGAAAGAATATTCACCTAAAACTTATTTGAGTTTTGGATATGCTGGAGAAGAAATTATAAAGAAATCGAGAGATGATGATACTGATATTATAGTTATGACAAAATCAACTAAAAGAGGATTAACTAAAATGATAGGATCAGTAGCGACTTTTGTTGTAAAGCATACTAAATGTATTGTTATGATTATACCTGAGTAATATTAAAATTATATAGTTATTTGATTTATTGGATAATTTTTATTGAAATATATAATGAAGGCAAGTTAACAACAAGTTATTAATTATAAATAAAACTATAAGATAAAAGTAGTTATTTAAATAAAGGATTTAGAAGAAATAATAATTTGAAGCATTAAATTTTGGAGTAAAATAGTGAGTATTAACAATGGAAAAGATTGTATGAAAATATTATAATAATATATGATAGCACTTTCATTAATTATGATGTAAGTGCTATTTTATATAGGAAGAACCTCTACTTTATTTTGGGTCAATAGTTTAGACGTAGACTAATGAAAAATAATCAAGGTATTTTGGACTCGTTATTTTCGTTCATATGCCTTATAATAAGTAATATTATGTGAATTAGGAGAAACGATTAATGGAATCTAATTTTAAGGTAAAAATAGAAGCGAATAAATTATCAAAGATAGAGTATATAATAAAAGATAAATCTGATATAACAATAGGAAGATTTTACATACTAGAGTTAGATGATTTAATTAAGAAATGTGATATAAAGCTTAAATTTTATAAAACATATGAATATGAGTTACTTAAAGAAGCATTAAATCTTATTCTTAAAGCTGTGTTTAAAGATTTAAATATATTTAAGGTTAATGTTAAAGCCACAGAGGGGGTAGATATTAATCCGTTTCTAGATTTGGGTTTTACTTTAGAAGGTGTTTTTAGTCAAAATGAATATTATAATGGTGAATATTTAGATGAACTATCATTTGGGATAACACGTATAGAATATAACAATAAGACTAAATTTTCATTTATAGAGTTACAAGGAGATAATATAGTATTGAGAAATTTAACTCCAGGTAATGCTGAAGAGTTATTAGATTATTATATAAGGAATAAAGAACATTTAGCACCGTTTGAACCTACTAGGGATAATAATTTTTATACACTAGAATGTCAGAGAAATCTTTTAAATGAAAGTTATAGACAATTTTTAAATGGATCTAGTATTGAAGTTGGGATTTTTAGAGACGATAAATTTATTGGAAAGCTAAAACTATCTAGTATAGTATGTGGAGTTTTTAAAAGTGGTATTTTAGGCTATTCAATTGATAAAACTGAAGAGGGTAAAGGATATATGAAGGAGGCAGTAAATATGTTTCTTAAATATATTTTTGATGAAGAAGGACTTCACAGGGTTGAGGCCTCTGCATTAGTAGATAATGACAGATCTAAGGGTGTGTTAAAGAAATGTGGATTCAAAGAATTGGGATTAAATGAAAAATATTTACTAATAGATGGAAAATGGAAGGATCATTTGACGTATTATATTATAAAAGAAGAATTTTATAGAAAATAACTTTAATTATGGGATATACAAGTCTTATGTAAGTATGATAAAATTTTCATATAAATGTTGTGATACAAGTTCCACAATTCAAATTATTTTAATAAATGTAGAATTTAAATTACAATTAGAATACTTATAGTATTATTATTAATTAAAGATAATACTATAAGTGGTAGTATAAATAATGTTAACTTTAAGCTTATTATCGAATAACTAAAAACTTTATTTATAATTTAGAATAAATATATAGTTTATATTAATTAAAAGGCATAATAAACTGTATATATATTAGAAGGAGAAAAAAGGATGATGGTAATACTTAATAAAAATGAAGTAGTATCAAAGGTATTTAATAATAATATAGTTTTAGTTAATTCATCTGGAAAAGAAAAGATACTTTTTGCAAAAGGTATAGGCTTTGGTAAGAAACCTGGTGTAATTATACCTAAAGGTACAGAAGTAGATAAAGTATTTACTATAGAAAATAAACAAAATATAGAAAATCTTAATAATATAGTTAAAAAAATTAATGATGATTTCTTTGCAGTTTGTGAAGAGGCTATTTATGAAATATCTAAACAATTAGATGATGAATTAAATGAACACATACATGTTGGACTTATAGATCACTTATATTTTTCAGTTGAGAGATTAAAAAATAAAGAAGTAATTGAAAATCCATTTTTAGTTGAAACAGAAACTTTGTATCCTAAAGAGTTTACATTAGCTAGGATAGTTGCTCAAAGAGTAGGAGAATATTCAAAAGTAAAGATACCTGATGGTGAAGTAGCATTTATTGCACTTCATATACATTCTGCTTTAAATGATGGAAAAATTTCTAATACAATTAAAAATACATTTTTAAGTAGTACTATAGCAGAGCATGTTGAATATAGATTGGGTATAAAAATAGATAAAAAATCTTTAGATTATGCAAGATTTTGTACTCATATAAAATTTGCTATACAAAGAATAATGGATAATTCATGTGTTCATAATGATTTATCTAAAGTAATTAAAAATACTTATAAAGATTCATATTCTATAGCAGAAGAAGTTTGTGAAATTATTGAAAGTGAACTTGATGTAAAAGTTAAAAGTGATGAGGTAGCATTTTTAACAATTCATATTGAAAGATTTAAAGGAACTACAGAATAGAAATCAAACTTTTACAAAAATAAGTTTTTATGTTATTATAAAACCATAAAATTAAGGTGTAACTGGTAATGCAGGCAAGACTTAATATAGGCAAAGAAAAATTTATTATTTATACAGGATAAATAATAGGTTTTTCTGGGCTTATATCTAAGTCTTTTTTATTTTGAAATTTTTAAGTTAGCCGACTTAAAGTAATTTCATTTACATTTTTATTATTTATAAAGTAGGAGGAATAAGTTTATGCTTAAATATTTACAAAGAATAGGTAAAGCTATAATGTTACCAATCGCAGCATTACCTATAGCAGGAATATTACTTGGTCTTGGTGGCGCATTATTAGGAATAAAAGGATTAGATAATCCACCATCTGTTTATCAACCATTAATAGCATTTGTTAGTATACCATTTGTTACGGCTATATTAACAGTAATGAAAAATATTGGAGATATTATTTTTGGTAATTTACCAGTATTATTTGCAGTAGGAGTTGCAGTAGGTTTAGCTAATAAAGATAAAGGTACAGCAGCACTAGCTTCAGTATTTGGATTTATAGTAATGAATAAAGTTGTTTCAACTTTACTTATTTTAGGTGTTACTCAATTAGGAGTTGTTACACCTGATAATGTTGGAATTTATAAAACATATGTAACAGAAAATTTAGGTATATTTACATTAAATATGTCAGTGTTCGGCGGTATTATAACAGGTATAGTTACAGCAATATTACATAATAAATATCATGAAATTCAATTACCACAAATTATAGGATTCTTCTCAGGATCAAGATTTGTTCCAATTGTTACTTCAGTAGTAATGGCATTAATAGGTGGAGTTTTAGCATTCGCATGGCCAATCGTTCAAGATGGTATTGCACACATAGCAAATTTTGTTAGAGATGCAGGTCCAATAGGAACTTTCTTATATGGAGTAATTGAAAGAGCATTAATACCATTTGGTTTACACCATGTATTCTATACACCATTCTGGTTTGGATCATTTGTTGATGCTCAAGTATTAGTTAATGGATCATGGCAATCAGTAGCAGGAGCTAACACTGGTTACTTTGCACAATTATCAAGTATGTCAGATTTAGTAGGTGCTTCATCAGATACTATGTCTACAGTAGTTTCAGGTACAACAAGATTTATGGCAGGTAAATTCCCATTCATGATGTTTGGTTTACCAGCAGCAGCACTTGCAATGTACAAAACAGCAGCACCTAGCAAGAAAAAGGTTGTTGGATCGTTATTATTCTCAGCAGCTGTTACAGCATTATTAACAGGTATAACTGAACCATTAGAATTTACATTTTTATTTGTTGCACCAGTTTTATATGGAATACATTGTTTATTAGCAGGATTATCATTCTTCTTAATGGATATACTAAATGTATTCATAGGTATGACTTTCTCTGGTGGGTTAATAGACTTCACATTATTTGGTTTACTTCCAGCAGGAGCAGGCGTTCCAACTAACTGGATAAAACTTATAATCGTTGGAATAATCTATGCAGTTGTTTACTACTTTATATTCTTATTTGTTATTAAGAAATTTAACTTAAAAACACCAGGTAGAGACGAAGATGAAGGAGAAACTAAATTATACACTAAGGCTGATTTCCAAGCAAAAGGTGGAACAAAAGGTGAAATAGCTGAAAAAGCACCAGCTGTACTTGAAGCTTTAGGTGGAGAAGTAAATATAGTAAGTGTTGATGCTTGTATAACAAGACTTAGAGTTGAAGTTAAAGACAAATCTAAGGTAAATAAACCAGAATTAAAAGCATTAGGTGCATCTGGTGTTATGGAAGTAGGTAACGGAATACAAGCTATATTCGGTGTTAAAGCAGACGGATATAAAAATGCAATTAACGATATTTTAGGTAATAGATAAAGATTTATAAAAAAATTAGAAAAAGTGAGCTATTTGTAGCTCACTTTTTTTCTTTATATATAAAATGGCTTAGATAATCTATTTAAAAACAAAATGTAGAATAGAAAGAATTTCAATGATTTTATAGTTATGTAGTTTTTTAGTGATTGAACATACTTAAGAAATGTATATTAAGATTCTCAGTTGAATCATATTGAAGATATTTATTATATAGGTAGTATTTGCGATTCTATAATCTTTATATATTTATAGATAATATTTAGACACATTCAACAAATAATAGAACAGTATGATTATTCTATTTTGTCTGATACTGCGTCAGCAAAATATACAACGCCGTTGAGCTATTAATTTATGTGCCTTAGTAAGAAGTTTAGAGAAGACAATATGGTATGTTGAGATGCTTGCTTATATTAAAAAATTAAAACATGTCCCAAAATTAATATGGCTCAAAATGATTTTAATATCATTTTGAGCCATATATAGTAATTGTATATATATTAGAATATTAGATTGTATATTCTAATACTGTAGTATCTCCGGCTGTAGTATCTATGTTTTCTACAGGTTTGATTGAAGAAAGTATATCAGGGTTTGTTATTAAAACAGGAGTTGTTAAAGAAAGACCTTTTCCAGTAATAAAATCTCTATTAATTTTAATTATAGGAGTTCCAGCCTTAACTTTAGTTCCTTGTTCTGCTAATTGCTCAAATCCTTCTCCACCTAATGAAACAGTATCAATACCTATATGAACTAAAAGTTCTACACCATTTTCTAATGTAAGTGCAAAAGCATGTTTTGTATTAAATACTAAAGTTAATTCTCCATCAGCAGGTGCAACAACAATATCATCAGTAGGATTAATTGCTAGACCATCACCAGCCATTTTTTGAGCAAAAACAGGATCTGGTACTTCAGATAGAGGTATTGTTTTACCAGTTATAGGTGCTATTAATTTACAATCATTATTTTTAGGTTCAACTTTTTTCTTTTTTAAAAATCCAAACATAGTTTATATCCTGTCTAAACAGGATAATTCACATCCTTTCTTTCTATATACAAATTATTAAGTTGTTTACTGATCTTAAATCAAAAACTTTAAGAATAGTTTCTATTCTAAAATATAAAAAAAGGCATAAGCTTTTCAAATAAAACTTATGCCTGATTTAACAGTAACACGTATAACAATATTATATAGTCGATATATTTCGCTGTCAATAATGTTATATGAGTTATTTAATTGTTATCATAAATAAAATCAAAATTTTTAATAAATATGATGAAGTCTATCCATAAATATGTAAAAAAGTAAAATTTAATTAAGGAAATCGATAGTTTTTAATACATTGGTATTAATTAAATTTAGAATTATTAGTTTTATTAAGGTAAAGAATAGGTTAGAAAACTAAGCTTGGAGATTAATATAGTGTTTTGAAGGGCAAATTTTAAAATATAACGCTTTTATATAAGTTATAAATCCAGTATTATGAAGAATACTAACCCAAGCGTATCAATAGTAATATTATCAAGGGAAAAAGAGGAAAAGTTAGAATCTATAAGTTAAACTTAAAAGATCATACAAAAATAAGGGATTATAAATTAAGTATATGATAAGATAAAACACGTCGCTGAGGCAGAAACAACTTAGAAAAAACTTCTGAAAAACAGAGTTTAAAATTTCTTAAAAAAAGTTGTTGACACTGAAAAAAACAAGTGATATACTGAGTAAGTCGCTTGAGGGCGACAAGTTAAAACAAAAGCTGACAACGGAAGTTGAAGCGAAAGAAAATGGTCTTTGAAAATTGAACAGAATATAAAAAATACATTTAAGTAAACCAGCAATTCTTTTTGAAAGTAAGCTAAGATTAAACTTTTTTATGAGAGTTTGATCCTGGCTCAGGACGAACGCTGGCGGCGTGCCTAACACA
>NZ_JAHXPT010000016.1 GCF_019431045.1 Clostridium weizhouense
TGGAATTTCATGTTCTTTACTGGGTACTTTAAAAAAGTTGGTGAAAGAATGGATGAAGAAGACAATCATTATATAAGTTTAAAAATACCTAATAAAGAAGTTAAATATATTTTTAAGAATAAGATTCTAAAATGGTTTCATGATAAGGTTAAGGTAAAGGATTTATCTAAAATGTATAAGGCTATATTTAATAAAGATGTTGAAACTTTTCAAAAAGAATTAAATTTAATGCTTAGACAAACTATAAGTTTTAATGATGCTTATGAAAATTTTTATCATGGATTTACTTTAGGAGTATTGGCTAACATGCATGACTTTTTAGTAAAGTCTAACAGAGAAGCTGGAGATGGCAGGAGTGATATTTTTATAAAATCACTTTCAATATTTGAACCATGTGTAATTTTAGAACTTAAGGTATGTGATAAACCTAAAGATATTTTTAAGAAATGTGATGAAGCATTAGCACAAATTGATGAGAAAAATTATGAGGAAGAACTTAAAGAAGAAGGATATGAAAATATAATTAAATACGGAATTTCATTTTATAGAAAAGATTGTGTAATAAAAGTTAAGGAATAAAAGTTATATTTAAAGTAAAGAACTTGTAAAATAGTGAATAGATTAAAAAAATGCTAATAGAGCTTAATTAGTTTTAAGTTTTATTAGCATTTTTAATTTATTTTTGGGGTTTATATTATTTAGGAAATTCATCTTATTATTTGGTATGAGATGGATATAGTTTTAAGAAAAATAAAGAAATTCATATGAATTTAATTAAGGATTTGCAAAGGATAAAATGTGTAGATTTAAGACAAAAATACTCGAATTATAGATTGATAATTAAAATTTACAATTTACATATGAAAAATAATATAATAAAATTAAATAAAATCATTAAAAAATTATTGCAATAATGCACATGAGATATAAAAGAAAGAAGATGAAAATATGAAAAAAACATTACATTTAAAAGATGCTATTGATATAAATGCTTTTCAGAAAATACAAGATGATATATCAGATGCTACAGAAATGTCTATAATAACTGTTGATTATATGGGAAAGTTAGCAACTAAGCATAGTAGATGTAGTGAATTCTGTAAGCTTATGAGGGAAAGTGAATCATATTCTCAGTTGTGTGAACGTTGTGATTCACGTGGTGGTTTAGAAGCGGCTAGATTAGAAAAGCCATATATATATATATGTCATAAGGGATTAATAGATTTTGCTACTCCTATAATAGTTAATGGTCAGTACTTAGGCTCAGTAATGGCAGGTCAAGTGTTAATGGAAGAGCATTCAAATGTTGAATTAGAGAAAATAGTAAATGTAGAAAATGATTTTGATGATTTAAAGAAAGAGGAAAAAGAAAAACTGTTAAAAGCTTATAATAATTTGCCTGTAGTTAGTTTTAAAAGAATACAGGCAGTGGCACAAATGATGTTTCACATAAGTAACTATATCGTAGAAGAAGCTATATCAAAAATAGTTCAAAGAGAACTAGATGAAAAAAAAGTCAAATTTGCAGAAACTAAAAAAGTGCAAGCAGAGTTAGAAAAAGAATATAAGGCATCTCAATTAAAAGCACTTCAATCTCAGATAAATCCACATTTTTTATTTAATGTATTAAATAGCATATCATCTTTAGCTATAGTTGAAAATGCACCTAAAACTCAAGAGGTTATATATAATTTATCTAATATGCTAAGATATACATTGAAAAAGGTAAATAAAATTGTTAGTTTAGAAGAAGAGTTTGACTATATAAATTCATATTTAAATCTTCAAAAGGTAAGATTTTCAGATAGATTAAATTATGAAATTAATATTGACAAACAATTTAAATATATAAGAGTACCTTTTATGGTTATTCAAACTTTTGTAGAAAATTCTGTTGTACATGGACTTGAGACAAAAGAAGAAAGTGGTTATATAAAAATTTTTGTAGAAGATGCAGAGGATTATGTAATAGTACATATTGAAGATAATGGTACAGGTATACCTAAAGAGCAACTTAATTTAATGCAAGAAGAACTACAAATAAGAGATGATAATAATTTAGATAAAATAGGAATAAATAATGCAAATAAAAGAATGGCTTATTATTATGGAGACGAATATAAAATAGAAATAACTAGCAAAATAAGAATAGGAACTTTAGTAAAAATAACTATTAAGAAAGAAGTTTAGCTAGGAGTTGAATAAATGCTTAAAATAATGATTGTTGATGATGAAATTTTAGAAAGACAAGCTTTAGGAATGATTATAAATAACTCAGATTGCGGAAGAGTTATAGCGGAAGCTTGTAATGGAAGAGAAGCTATAGAATTAGATAGGAAATTTAATCCCGATGTTATAATAATGGATGTTAAAATGCCTGGAATAGATGGAATAAAAGCATCACAAATTATAAAAGAACAAAACAAAAATAAGATTATTATAATGATAACAGCTTATGATGATTTTGAATTAGTACGTAAAGCATTAGTGCTAGGAGTAGATGATTATATTTTAAAACCAATAAAACCAAGTGAATTAATAGGTGTTATAAATAATATCTTTGTTAATTTAAAAATTAACAAAGATGATTGTATAGAAAAATCAGTAAGTGAGAGCAAGGAATTGCCTATTAAAGCAGCTATAGAGTATATACAGGATAACATTGGAGAAAATGTGAGTTTAGAAAAAATGGCATCTATGTGCAACTTAAGTCCTTGCTATTTTAGTAGAGTATTTAAGAAATCTCTTGGAGTTACTTTTATTTCATATGTTAATGAGACAAAAATAAATAGGGCGAAAGAATTGCTTGAAAATACAGATATACCAGTGCTTAATGTAGCTTTAGATTTAGGATTTGATGATTGCGGGTATTTTATAAGAGTATTTAAAAAATCACAAGGGCTTACACCTAAAAAGTATAGAGAAGTACATAAAGTCCAATAATTTTATATAAGGCCACTTTATCAAATTATGTAAAGTAGGTGATTTTATTATATTTTTGCACAAAAACATCTTTTTAAAGTTTAAAAAGATGTTTTTTTTGTTGGAATAAACTTTAAATTTTATTCTATAGGATTATTTTTAACAAGATAGACAAAAAAGTCCAATTAGTACTCATGAAAATCAAACAATAAAGTTCAAGAACAAAGCAAGAATTTGTGATGGAATTTAGGTGGATGTATATTATAATCTAAACATCACATCGATAAAAAAATAACAAAGTTTAAATATAATTTTTACAAAGTTATGTTAAAGGGAGGAAATATAAGTGAAATCAAAAAGATTCCAGGTTTTAGCAAAACGTCCTGTAAATCAAGATGGTCTTATTGGAGAATGGCCAGAAGAGGGGTTAATAGCGATGAACAGCGCTAATGATCCAAAATCTTCAATAAAAATTGAAAATGGAAAAGTAGTAGAGTTAGATAACAAAAAAAGAGAAGACTTTGATATGATAGATAGATTTATAGCTGACTATGCAATCAATTTAGAAAATGCAGAAAACGCTATGAGTTTAGATTCAGTAGAAATAGCAAGAAAACTTGTAGATATAAATGTTAGTAGAGATGAGATAGTTGATATAACAACATCTATAACACCAGCTAAGGTAGTAGAAGTTATGTCACACATGAATGTTGTTGAAATGATGATGGCTCTTCAAAAAATGAGAGCAAGAAAAACACCTTCAAATCAATGTCACGTTACAAATTTAAAAGATAATCCAGTTCAAATTGCAGCAGATGCAGCAGAAGCAGGAATAAGAGGTTTTTCAGAACAAGAAACTACAGTTGGTATAGTTAGATATGCTCCATTTAATGCATTAGCAATACTAATAGGTTCTCAAGTAGGGCGTGGAGGAGTTTTAACTCAATGTTCAGTTGAAGAAGCTACAGAACTTGATCTTGGTATGAGAGGACTTACAAGTTATGCAGAAACAGTTTCAGTATACGGAACTGAAGCAGTATTTACAGATGGAGATGATACTCCATGGTCAAAGGCGTTTTTAGCATCAGCTTATGCTTCAAGAGGTCTAAAAATGAGATATACATCAGGTACAGGTTCAGAAGCATTAATGGGATATTCAGAAGGAAAATCAATGCTTTACCTAGAGTCAAGATGTATATATATAACTAAAGGGGCTGGAGTTCAAGGACTTCAAAATGGTGCAGTTAGTTGTATAGGTATGACAGGAGCAGTTCCATCAGGAATAAGAGCGGTATTAGCTGAAAACTTAATAGCAGCAATGCTTGATATAGAAGTTGCATCAGCAAATGATCAAACTTTCTCACATTCAGATATAAGAAGAACAGCAAGAACATTAATGCAAATGCTACCAGGAACAGATTTCATATTCTCAGGATATAGTGCAGTTCCAAACTACGATAACATGTTTGCAGGTTCAAACTTTGATGCTGAAGATTTTGATGATTACAATGTTCTTCAAAGAGATTTAATGGTAGATGGTGGATTAAGACCAGTATCAGAAGAAGAAACAATTGCAATTAGAAATAAAGCAGCAAAAGCAATACAAGTAGTATTTAGAGAATTAGGTTTCCCAGCGATAACTGATGAAGAAGTTGAAGCAGCAACTTATGCTCATGGAAGTAAGGATATGCCTGAAAGAAACATAGTTGAAGACTTAAAAGCAGCAGAAGAAATGCTTAAGAAGAGAGTAAATGGATTAGATATAGTTAAAGCATTAAGCACTGGTGGATTTGATGATGTTGCAAGCAACATATTAAACATGCTTAAGCAAAGAGTAACTGGAGACTACTTACAAACATCAGCTATATTAGATAATGATTTTGATGTTATAAGTGCAGTTAATGATAAAAATGATTATATGGGTCCTGGAACTGGTTATAGAATTAGTGAAGAGAGATGGGAAGAAATAAAGAACATCCCTAATGTAATAAAACCAGAAGATATAGAGTAAGGGTAGAGGTGAGCAATATGGAAAATACAACAAATCAATATGTTATACCAAAGCTTCAGCTTACTGAAGTAGGAGAAGCAAAAGTTGGAACTAAGGTAGATGAAGTTGTTATAGGATTAGCACCAGCTTTCCTTAAGTTTCAAAGTAAAACATTAGTTAACATATCACACAGCGATATATTAACAGAAATTATAGCAGGAATAGAAGAAGAAGGATTAAAGGCTCGTGTTGTTAGAGTAGTAAGAACATCTGACGTTTCATTTATATCAAATGATGCAGCTAAGTTAAGCGGATCAGGAATAGGAATAGGAATACAATCAAAAGGAACAACAGTTATTCATCAAAAAGACTTACTTCCTTTAAATAATTTAGAATTATTCCCACAAGCACCACTATTAACATTAGAGACTTATAGATTAATAGGAAAGAATGCAGCAAAATATGCTAAGGGAGAATCACCAACACCAGTTCCAACAAAGAACGATCAAATGGTTAGACCTAAGTTTATGGCAATAGCAGCACTATTCCACATAAAAGAAACTAAGCATGTAGAAATTGGAGCAAAACCAATAGAAATTGAAGTTAAATTTTAATTTGAAGGGAGAATAACTTTTATGGAACAAAGAAAAATGAATCCACAAGATTATCCTTTGGCTACAAAAAGACCTGAAAGTATAAAGACACCAACAGGAAAAAATCTACAAGATATAACTTTAGAGAATGTATTAAAGGGAGATATTAAACCAGAAGATGTTAGAATATCACCAGAAACTTTAGAAATGCAAGCTCAAATTGCTGAAGGTATGAAAAGAGATGCTATAGCTAGAAATTTTAGAAGAGCGGCAGAACTTATAAAGGTTCCAGATGATAGAATTCTTGAAATATACAATGCATTAAGACCATATCGTTCAACAAAAGAAGAACTTTTAGCAATTGCTGAAGAACTTGAAACAGTTTATGGCGCAAAAGTTAATGCAGATTTTGTAAGAGAAGCTATTGAAGTTTATGAAAAAAGACAAAAGTTAAGACAAGAGTAATTATTAGCTTTGAATTAAGGAGGAAAGTTAATGAAAATAATTGCAGGTGTAGACATTGGTAATGCTACAACGGAAGTAGCATTATCAAAAGTTGAAAATGGAAAAATAAAGTTTCTTTCAAGTGGTATAGTTCCAACAACGGGAATAAAAGGCACTGAAGAAAACATAGATGGAGTATTTTCCTCTTTAAAAGGAGCTTTAAAAAAAGTAAATTTAGAACTTAAAGATTTGAACTTGGTTAGAATAAATGAAGCAGCACCAGTTATAGGTGATGTTGCTATGGAAACTATAACTGAGACTATAATAACGGAATCAACAATGATTGGACATAATCCATCTACTCCAGGTGGTGTAGGTACTGGAATAGGAAAAACTATATATATTGAAGACTTAGACAACTTAGACATAGATAAGATTGAAGAAAATCAATTTATTCCGTTAATTTTAAGTAGAGTTAACTTCTTAGAGGCTGCAGCTAGAATTAATGCTGCAACTCAAAGAGGAATAAATATAACTTCAGCGATAGTTCAAAGAGATGATGGAGTTCTAATTAATAATAGATTAGAAAAGAAAATCCCTATAGTGGATGAAGTAACACTTCTAGAAAAAGTTCCAGTAGGAATGAAAGCAGCAGTAGAAGTAGCTGCACAAGGTGATGTTGTTGAAACTTTATCTAATCCATATGGTATTGCTACAGTTTTTAACTTAACATCAGAAGAAACAAAAATGATAGTACCAATATCTAGAGCTTTAATAGGAAATAGGTCTGCAGTAGTAATTAAAACACCTAAAGGTGATGTTCAAGAAAAAAGTATACCTGCAGGTAAAATCCATATAAATGGATTAAAAAGAAAAGAAGTTGTAGATGTAGAACATGGTGCAGAAAAGATAATGGATGCAGTTAATTTATGTGTTCCAATTCAAGATGTTAAGGGTGAATCTGGTACAAATGCTGGCGGAATGCTAGAAAGAGTAAGACAAGTAATGGCAAATCTTACAAAGCAAAAAATATCAGATATCACAATTCAAGATTTATTAGCAGTTGATACATTTATACCTCAAATGGTAAAAGGTGGACTTGCAGCAGAATTCTCAATGGAAAATGCAGTAGGAATAGCAGCTATGGTTAAAGCTGATAAACTTCAAATGCAGATGATTGCAGATAAATTACAAGAACAATTAAATGTTCCTGTTGAAGTTGGTGGAGTAGAAGCTGATATGGCTATAAGAGGAGCATTAACAACTCCAGGAAGTAGTACACCACTTGCAATCTTAGATATGGGAGCGGGATCTACTGATGCATCAATAATAAATAAGCAAGGAGAAATTTGTTCAATCCATTTAGCTGGAGCAGGTAACATGGTAACTATGCTTATAAAGTCAGAACTTGGATTAGAGGCTTTCAGTTTAGCAGAAGATATTAAAAAGTATCCATTAGCAAAGGTGGAAAGTTTATTTCATATAAGACATGAAGATGGGACAGTAGAGTTTTTTGAACAGCCATTAGATCCAGAAGTTTTTGCTAAGGTTGTAATCTTAAAAGATGGAATGCTTGTTCCAATAGATGGACAAAATTCTTTAGAAAAGATTAAAAATATAAGAAAATGTGCTAAAGAAAAGGTATTTGTAACTAACTGCCTAAGAGCATTAAGAATAGTATCACCTACAGGAAGTATAAGAGACATTGAATTTGTTGTATTAGTAGGTGGATCTTCGTTAGATTTTGAAGTTCCTCAATTGGTAACAAATGCTTTATCACAATATGGAGTAGTAGCTGGAAGAGGAAATATAAGAGGTTCAGAAGGACCAAGAAATGCTGTAGCTACAGGACTTGTATTAGCTTATGATGGAAATGGAGAAGGTAAGTAATGGTGATGAGACATTTTGAATATGACAAGCCAACCATATGTCTTTATCATTCTTCAAATTTAGAAGATTTAACTAAATTCAATGAAATTTTATGGGGATTAGAAGAAGAAGGAATACCTTGTAAGGTATTAAGCAAAGAAGACTCTTTAAATTCAGAAGATTTAAGTTATATGGCTTCACAAGATTCAAAATTAGCAGTAGGTATAGGAATTGATAACAGTGGAAAAGTAACATTGACTTTAAATAAACTAAAAAAAGATAAACCGTTGTTTACTATTAGTCTTGATGATGACGATAAAGCATTAAGAGCTTTAGGTGCTAATGCAGGAAGATTAGTTAAGGGGATTGCTTTTAAGTAAAGTATAAGGAGTAGTTGTATTATGAAGATTTATACTAAAACAGGTGATAAAGGAACTACCGCTTTATATGGTGGCAGCAGAGTTGATAAGGATAGTTTAAGAGTTGAAGCATATGGAACTATTGATGAAGTTATTTCATTTATTGGATTGGCTTATGCTGAGAGTGAAGATAAAGAAGAGAGAGATGCACTTGAAGAAATACAAAGAAAATTATTTGTATTAGGTGCAGAACTTGCTAGCGATGAACAGGGATTTACATATTTAAAAGAAGTAATAACAGATGAAGATATAGAAAAACTAGAAGTTTTAATAGATAAATATATGAATCTTGCAGGACCTTTTAAAGGATTTGTAACTCCAGGAAAAAATAAAATGTCAGCAGCTTTACATGTAGCAAGAACTGTAGCTAGAAGAGCTGAAAGAAGAATTGCTACACTTTGTAAAGAAGAAGATGTGCGTGAGCAGGTTAAAATGTATGTAAATAGATTATCAGATGTTTTATTTGCATTTGCTAGATATGAAGAAGAAAAATAGTTTAGGAGGATGAAGATATGAAAAAGTTAAATGAAATTAAACAATTAAGCTTAGAAATAGTTAAGGAAATGGCTAAAGCAGCTGAGGAAAAAGCAGCTAGCATAAATGTACCAGTAATTTTTGCAGCAGTAGATGCTGGAGCAAACTTAATGTTAATGCACAGAATGGAAGATGCTTTCATAACAAGCATTGATATAGCAATAAATAAAGCTTATACAGCAGCATGTTTAAAACAAGGAAGCCATGGAATTGCTGAATGTGTACAACCTGGTCAAAGTCTTTATGGACTTCAACTTACAAACAATTGCAGAATCGTTCCATTTGGTGGTGGACTACCAATAATAGTTGATGGAAAAGTTGTAGGAGCTGTTGGAGTAAGTGGTGGAACTGTAGAAGAAGATATGGCTATAGCTCAAGCTGCAGTAGATGCTTTTAATAAGTAAAAGACATCTAAAATATAGTTTTATATAAGATATTTTAAAGTTAAATATCTATAGTATTAATAATGCAAATATATTTTAAATTAATATATAAAAGATTAAATATATAATTAACTAATTAGGAGGAATTTACAATGAGAATGTACGATTATTTAGTACCAAGCGTTAACTTTATGGGCGCTGGATGTGTAAAATTAGTAGGAGAAAGATGTCAAATATTAGGCGGAAAAAAAGCCCTAATAGTAACAGATAAATTCTTAAGAAACATGGAAGGTGGAGCAGTAGAATTAACTGTTAAATCATTACAAGAAGCTGGAATAGAAGTTGCATACTATGATGCAGTTGAACCAAATCCAAAAGATACAAACGTTGCTGATGGATTAAAAATATTCAAAGATGAAAACTGTGATATGATAGTTACAGTTGGAGGCGGAAGTGCTCATGACTGTGGTAAAGGTATTGGTATAGTTGCTACTCATGAAGGAGATCTTTATGAATATGCTGGAATAGAAACTTTAACAAATGCTCTTCCACCAATAGTTGCAGTTAACACTACAGCTGGAACAGCAAGTGAAGTTACAAGACACTGTGTTATAACTAACACTAAAACTAAAGTTAAATATGTTATAGTTAGCTGGAGAAACTTACCATTAGCTTCATTCAACGATCCAGAATTAATGGTTAAAAAACCTGCTGGTTTAACAGCTGCTACAGGAATGGATGCATTAACTCATGCTATCGAAGCTTATGTATCAAAAGATGCAAACCCTGTAACTGATGCTGCTGCTATACAAGCAATAAAATTAATATCAAACAACTTAAGACAAGCAGTTGCTTTAGGTGAAAACTTAGTAGCAAGAGAAAACATGGCATACGGTTCATTATTAGCTGGTATGGCATTCAACAATGCTAACTTAGGATATGTTCATGCTATGGCTCACCAATTAGGTGGATTATATGATATGCCACATGGAGTAGCTAATGCTATGCTTCTTCCACACGTTGAAAAATACAACTTAATATCAAACCCACAAAAATTTGCTGATATAGCAGAATTCATGGGAGAAAATATACAAGGATTATCAGTTATGGAAGCAGCAGAAAAAGCTATCGATGCTATGTTCAGACTTTCAACTGATATCGGAATTCCTACAAGCTTAAAAGAAATGGGAATAAAAGAAGAAGATTTCGAATACATGGCTGAAATGGCATTAAAAGATGGAAATGCATTCAGTAACCCAAGAAAAGGAAATGAAAAAGATATAGTTGAAATATTCAAAGCTGCATTTTAAGATAATAAAAAAGTAGATTAATACATAACTATTATTAAAACCCCTTTACTTTTAAAGGGGTTTTTTAAATGAAATTATATAAATTCATAAGATAAATTAATAAAAAACATAAGATTGTAGGAGGACTAATATAATGAACATGACAACATTTTTTGCAGAAATGTTTGGAACTTTAATATTAGTATTATTAGGAGATGCAGTTGTAGCTAACGTAATACTTAAGAAAACAAAAGGTTATAACTCAGGATGGATGGTTATATCAAGTGGATGGGCTGTAGCGGTTGCAATTCCAGTATATATGTTTGGAAATATTAGTGGAGCACATTTTAATCCAGCAGTTACAATAGCACTAGCGACTGTTGGAAAATTTGTATGGGCAGATGTTCCAATGTATATAGCCGCACAACTTATAGGAGCATTTATAGGAGCAGCTCTAGTTCTTATTTCTTACTATAATCATTTTGAAGCAACTGAAGATCAAGCTACAAAATTAGGAGTGTTTTGTACAGCGCCAGAAATAAGAAAACCTGTATTTAACTTTATAACTGAGTTTGTAGGAACATTTATATTAATTTTTGCAATAATGGGAGCAACAGCTCAACCATTTGTAAATGGAACTCAGCCAGTAGCTATAGGAGTAATAATATTAGCAATGGGATTATGTTTAGGTGGTCCAACAGGATATGCGATAAACCCAGCTAGAGATTTAGCACCAAGACTTGCTCACTTTTTATTACCAGTACCAAATAAAGGTACTTCAGATTGGGGTTATGCTTTGATACCAGTAGTGGCACCAATATTAGGAGCAATAGCAGGAGCTTTAGTTTACGTAAATATATTCTAGGATTTGTTTTATTAGAGTGTTTGTATATGAATGAGTTAAAGAATATAGATATAATAAGTCAAAGGCAGAAGAAATACAAGCATATATGGTATTTACTAACGATGTATTAAATCAAATAGTTGAAAAGTGTCCTAAAAACCAAGATGAACTAATAATTATAAATTAAGAAAAATGCTAATAGAGCTTAATTAAGTTTAAGTTTTATTAGCATTTTTAGTGCAGTTTTAAAGAAGAGATAGTTAAGGTATTTGATTTTTAATATTGTAATATAGCACATTCTATGGTTTTAGGTTTAATAATAAGATATTTTTGGATATAATAGAGGTAATATAATTGATGGATTAAATAAAATTTTAAGGAGTTATGATATGGAAGAGAGCAATATAAGAAATTTTATAAATAGTTCCTCTCTTGGGGTATATACAAAATATATAAAAATTGTAGATGGTCAGAAATATTTAGTTAAGTCAGGTAGAGGTGATGGAAAAAGCAAATCTTCTATATTAGAACCTATAACTGAATGTATATGCTATGAGTTAGCTAATTTAATGGGAATTAATTGTGCTGAGTATACGTTAGAAGAAGTTGATGATGAATTAGTATCAATCTCAAAATGGTTTTATGATGAATCTAAAGAAAAATTTTATAGTGCCAATAAATTAATGAGAATATTAGGAATAACAAGAGATGATCTATATAATAAACTTATAAGTAATATTAAAAATGTAGAAATAGATTTAAATAATATGATTTTATATGATTATATAGTAAATAATACAGATAGACATTTGAAAAATTTTGGATTTTTAGTTAATGGAGATAATGTAAAATTTGCTCCAATTTATGATAATGGTTTAGCATTAGGATCACATTTAGATGATGAAGAAATAGAAAATGAGGATCTTGAAGATTTGATACTGGATTCTGACTATGCAAAATGTTTTGAGACAAGTAATAGAAAACAATTAGACTTGGTTAAAAATTATACGTTAAATTTAGAGATTGATTATGAGAGAGTAATAATAAAATATGCACATTACCTTAGTGAAAAAAGAGTTGAATTTATATTAGAATTACTTAAACATAGAATTGAGGAGGCGAAGAGATGCTTATTCCAAAATCAAAATTAGAGACTGTAGAATTAATGAATGAAGAATATTATTTAGGAGATCTATCTTATGATTTAGTATGTGATGAATATAGTTTTAAGAAAAATGAAGAGATTGAGGATCTTAGCTTGTATCCTGCTGAATTTTATGGACTATTTACTAGAAAAATTAGAAAAGTTCCAAGTGAAGTAATAAGAGAATTTATTGTTGATAGAATAATACCATATAATAGAATGAATTTAGATTGTTATTTAGAATACTATAATTTAGAATATTGGGATGAATGGGAAGTGTTTTTAGCAGCAAAGGGAATGTGTTTTTTAGATACCTTTTGGATAAGAAAAGATAAAAGTGAAAGTTATAAAAATCATATTAGATTTACTAACTCTGTTAGAGATGATTTACTTACAGAAGAGTATTTTATTAATAAGAAATTTGCTAATATAAAAAATTTCTAAGGTGGTGTTTTGCCACCTTAGATTTTGGTTTAATAATAAGATATTTTAGGATATAATAGAGGTAATATAATTGATTATTGTAAGGATATGAAAATATAATTAAATACGAAATTTCATTTTATAGAAAAGATTGTGTAGTAAAAGTTAAGGAATAGAATTTGTGAAATATATAAAATACTAAATTATAAACTTAAACATAATTGGTGTTAAAATATGCTGGATAAGATGGCTGAATAAAAGTAGCTATTTTATCCAGCATTTTTTATTAGGTTTTTACTAATGAAAGGATTAGTTATATTAACTAATAGAAATTTAAGATTAATCATAAATATGAGATAGATAATAAATTATTTGAGATTATTGGATGAAATTAGAATAAAAATTATTATATAAGAATAATAATAATTTAAGGGTTAAATCTCTAAGATATGAAGAGGAATTTTAAAATAAATAATCAATCTTAGCTTATAAAATTTTGGAGGTGTATAGAGAAATGACAAAGATTAAGACAATACAAGAAGCTGTAGAAAATATTAAAGATGGAATGAAAATTATGACAGCAGGTTTTTTAGGAATAGGTGCTCCATTAAATATGATAGATGCATTATCAGAGGCAAATGTTAAGGATCTTACACTTATTCAAGCTGTATCAGCTCATTCAGGAGAAACTCATGATGTTGGCAAGCTTGTAGCAAATAAACAAATTAAAAAGTTTGTAGGTTCACATATTGGAACTTGTCCTGAAATACAAGAACAATACAATGCAGGTACATTAGAAGTAGAATTTATACCTATGGGAACTATAGTGGAATGTATAAGAGCTGGTGGAGCTGGACTTGGTGCAGTTGTAACGCCAACTGGTCTTGGAACTGAAATTGAAAAGGGAAGGGATAAAATTACTATAGAGGGAAAGGAATATTTAGTATTTCCAGCAATAAAGGCAGATGTTGCACTAATTAAAGGATATAAAGCTGATAAACTTGGTAATATCGTATATAGAGGAACAACTAAAGGAACAAATACCAATATGGCACTTGCAGCTGATTTAGTTATAGCTGAAGTAGATGAAATTGTAGAAGTTGGTGAAATTAAACCTGATACTGTTGGAACTCCAGGAATATTGGTAGATATAATAGTTCAAGGAGACTCTTTTGAAGATAGAAGAAAATATTTTGAAAATTTATGGACAAGAACTAACAAAATGAAATAGGGGTGATAAATCATGAATAGTAAAGAGATAATTGCAAGAAGAATTGCAAAAGAGTTTAAAGAAGGAATGGTTGCTAATTTAGGATTTGGTATACCTAATATGGCTGCAAACTATTTACCAAAAGGAATGGAAATAATACTTCAATGTGAAAATGGTGCATTGAAATTTGGTGCAACCCCAAGCAGAGGTGAATCTGATCCAGACTTAGCTAATTCTGGTGGAGCCCCAATTACTTTATTAAAAGGAGCATCAACATTTGAAATGGATCTATCTTTTGCAATAATAAGAGGTGGACATGTTGATATAACTGCATTAGGTGCTTTAGAGGTTGATCAAGAAGGAAATATTGCAAATTGGAAGATACCAGGAGTTTTTGCACCAGGTATGGGAGGTGCAATGGATCTTTTAGTAGGAGCAAAATATGTAATAGCTGCTTTAACTCATAATGATAAAAAAGGTAATTCAAAAGTGCTAAAGAAATGCACATTACCTTTATCAGCTAAAAAGTGTGTTGATCTTATAATTACTGATAAAGCGGTTATGAAGGTTACAGATAAAGGATTAGTATTAATGGAAGTGGCACCAGGTGTAACTGTTGATGAAGTAGTAAAGATAACTGATGCTGATTTAATAATAGCTGATGATGTTAATGAAATGAAAATATAATATAATATAAAGAAGAGTATGTTTAAGTTAAATAAGAAATTATAATAAATATCTTAAGTCACATTTGATGTGGCTTTTTTTCATTATATATAAGAGTATTGAAATCAGATAAAAAAATCTTAATATTTAATAAGTGACAATTTAATGTTTATAATTATTATGGTAAACAGTATATGCTAAATGTTTTATCTTAATGATACAATATGTATTATATGGAATGTAATGAATATAATTCAAGTTAATACAATATTAGACGACATATAAATAGGTATAAAAATAATATGTTCTAATTAAGTTATTATACAGGGGGTTAGGAGTATGCAAATTAATAGTACAACAAATTTAATGCAAATTAAATTTGATACAAGTCAAGCTTTATATATTGAGAATAACAATATTAAAGAAGAAAACGTTAAACCACATCGAATAATATTTATACCTGGTGAAGATATAGATAATGAAAAATGTGTAGGGAAAGATGGTAAGAGTTTTGATGTGGTTAGCTATTATAAGGTTGATGGAGAAAATTTAGATAAAGATTATATTGATGTGTTTTCTTATAAAGCTCAAGAAAAAGATGTAAAGTGCTATGATTATTATGTAAATAATTTTGTGGCTAAAATAACTAAAAATTTTAGTGATAGCACTAGTTTAAAAAATGATAAAGAATCATTAAAAAAGGGAATAGAGAATCTTATTACTGAGATGAAGGAAAATACATCAAAGGGTATTTCTAATGATATAGAAAATTTAAATACTAAGTTCAATGTAAATGGAGTAGATTTTACCTTTAAAGAATTGATGAATTCTTCAAAAGTTATGGAATATTCTAATTCTATTCTAGTTAATGTAGGAAGTGGTTTGGATTATGAAAATTATGCAGAAATGGGAATAGCTAAAGGTAAGATAAGTACTTATGCAGAAAAAAATTTAAATGTATATCAGCAAAAATTACTTAATGATACTATGTCAGCAAGAATAGAAAATATTATAAATTCAGTGCCAGAAAAAGTAGATGAAACATTTAAAAAATCTATAGTTATAGATAATAATAATGAGTTTTATTCTATGAAGAATATACAAGGTGCTACTAATATAGAATATGCACGAAAAATTATGAATACTTTTGCAAATGTAGATTATTCAAATACAGAAAGTTTTGAAAAAGCCATAAATGAATATAGAACTCTTATAAAACCTGTATTAGAATCAGCTGGTATTAAAAATATTGGAAGAAATCAATCTTTAACAGATACAACTAATTATAATATTAAAAGATTCAAATCTTTATTTGATGAAAGTTATAAAAGAGTTTTTTTATCAGCCGCTGAAGTTAGAAAAAAGTTTGGAAATTCAAAAAATGTTATAGATATTTATAGATAAATTCAAAAAATTATTAATAATACTAAAAAATAGAGGGAAAATCGTAATAGATTATCCCTCTATTTTTTAGTATTAAATCTAATCTTACTAATTAGTAAGATTAGATTTAATACTGTAAGATTAGCGTTATGGTTTTAAAGTGATAATAATAATAAAATAAGTAACATAGTAAACAATAAGACAAGGAGGGGGAAATGTTATGAAGAAAGTATTAGATGTAATGGTGGTAGTTGTTTTAGTTGTATTTGCTGGTTGGGATGAAAGTAATTTTGAAATAAAAGCTTAATTAAGACATATTAAATACAAAAAAATTATTATAGATAAAATAAAAAATTTAGGAGATGATGTTTATGAAGAAAATAAGTAAATGGATTATAGGAGGAATTGTTTTAAGTACAATTTTTGTATCAGCTTCACAAGGGCTACAGTATTATTTAAAGGGACCTAAAATGCCTATTAATGCAATTTTAGTAAGTGGAAATAGTAAAGATGTTAATCAAGCAAAGGAATTTTATAAGGGAAATACTAAATATACCAAGGATTATAAATTCAAGCAGATTGTTGAGGAAAAAAAGGAAGTTGCAGATAATGGTGAAGAAATTACCATGACCAATAAAAAGATATTGCTAACTAAAAGTACAGTTAAAGAAATGATAAAAGATCAATTATTCCGTATTAGAAATGCAGAAGATTCTGGTATACATACTGAGTTACTTACTGAGATGCCAAATATCGATTCAGATAAGAGTATTATTTTGGGAAGTGATTATTATAAATCAATAAATAAGATAGATGTAAGTGGGGTAGAGATACCAGTTGAATATGGTTGTTATTCTTGGTTTGGATATCTTCCACAAGAGGCAGAGCGTATAATAGTGGATGATAAAACTTATAAGTCTATAGAAGGAAAAGAAGTTGATATGAGTCTTATAAGATTTAAAAAGAGTAATTTAGATTTAAGAAATATGAAAGATCAATTAAAAATTAAAAATGAATTATCAGATGTTTCAGATAATATAGATGTAAATTATGCCTTAATAAAGGATTAAGAAGGTGCAGATATGGAAATTTTAAGAGTAGATAATTTAACAAAAATTTATGGTGAAGGTGATAATAAGGTTGAAGCTTTAAAAAATATAAATCTTTCTATAAATAAGGGAGAGTTTGTTGCTATCATAGGAGCATCAGGATCCGGAAAAAGCACTTTGCTTCATTTGCTAGGTGGTTTAGATAGACCAACATCAGGAAAAGTGATAATTGATGAAAAAAGTATTTTTGATTATAAGGATGAGGAGCTATCTATATTTAGAAGAAGAAAAGTGGGATTTATTTTTCAGTTTTTCAATTTAATTCCTATTCTTGATGTGGAGGAAAATATTGAGTTACCTGTTATTTTAGATAATGAAAAAGTTGATAAGGACTATCTAGATGAGATTATAAAAATACTTAATTTGCAAGATAGAAGAACTCATCTACCATCAGAATTATCAGGAGGGCAGCAACAGAGAGTATCGATAGGTCGTGCACTTATTAATAAGCCAAGCATTATATTAGCAGATGAACCTACAGGAAATCTTGATTCAAAAAATACAAGAGAGGTTATTGAGTTACTTAAATTTACTGCTCGTAAGTTTAATCAAACTCTTATATTAATTACTCATGATACTAATATAGCCTCTATGGCTGACCGTGTAATTACAATAGAAGATGGAACAATAATAGAAGATAGAAGTTTAAGTAGCAATAAAGGATAAGGGGGAGAGGTGTTTTGATAGATAATTATAAAATTATGAGTACACGATATCTAAAGCAGAATAAGAAACGTACTATTTTAACTCTTATAGGTATTATTTTATCACTGTCTCTTATTGCTACTATTGGACTATTTGTTAAAAGTGGTGAAATATCTCAAGTTGAGAATGTTAAATATGAGATGGGATATTCATTTCATTTATCATATAAAACATATACAGATGAGATTTTATCAAAGATAGATAATAACCCTAATGTTGAACGTTTTGGTATAATGAGTTTAGGTGAGCGTGTGCCGTATAATAGTATTTTAATAGAAGAATATTTTATGAATAAAGGTGCTACTGAATTCTTTAAATATAGTATTAAAGAGGGGAGTATGCCACAAAATAATAGTGAAATTTGTATAGATGAATGGGGAAAGGATCACATTAAAGAGGGGTTGAAAATTGGAGATACTTTAGATGTTAAAGGAAATCAATATAAAATAGTAGGCTTTCTGAAAAATGATGAGTACTATCAACGTGAAAAAATTTGTAGATTAATAACCTTTAGTGCTTCACCAAAAAATGGACAATTAATGGTAGAGATAAGCCCTAAGGCTGATTTTGAAGGAACTTTAAAAAATCTTTCTAATTTAACAAATAAGGAAAATTTAATAAGTAATGAGCCTCTTATTAGAATAAATAAATTAGGCTCAAATAAGAATTTGATTGTAGCAGCAGGTATTGCAATTACTATTGTACTTTGCGCAACAATAATTGTTATATATAATTCTTTTCAAATTAATGTTGCAGAAAGGGTAAAACAATTTGGACTTCTTAGAAGTATAGGGGCTACCAAAAAACAAATCAAGAACATTGTTTTTAGAGAAGCTACAGTTCTCCTTTTTATTGCAATACCAATAGGTCTTGTTATAAGTATTGGTGCTATATATAGCATAAACTTTATCTTTAAATTACTTTTAAAAGAAAGTAGCCCAATTTCATTAGTAACTATTGATATGGGAGTATTAATAATAAGTAGTATAATTACAATTCTTGCAGTTTATATATCAAGTTTAATACCTGCCCATTTTGTGGGTAATATTTCTCCTTTAGTGGCTGTAAGCAGTCGTGTAATTATAAAAAAAGAAGTCATTAAAAGACGAAAATATCCATTACTTAAGAGAATATTTAATTATAAGATGTTAATGGCAATAAAAAATATAAGGCGTAATCCATCTAGGTGTCAAACAATGATTTTATCAATTGTTGTAAGTTCTGTTTTATTTATTACTTTTACTTCACTTATGAATCAGGTATTTACAATTAAAAGTCCAAGTGAAAGTTATAAAATTCTTGATTTAGATGTTGTAAAATCATCAGATGATAGGGATATACAATTAAATAGTAATGAACTGACATTTGATAATTTGTCAAAAGAAATCCAACGTTTAAGCAATGTAGAGAAAACCTATATTAAGTATAAGGATGTAAATACTTATATAGATATACCTTTAGAGAAAAGAATTAAGGAAGCGGGAAATATTTTTCAAAAACAAAAAGTTGGAGATGAATATAAGAAGGTTTTAGATACAAAGGTTAAGTCATATGATGAAGAAGCATTGCAAAAAATTAACCAATATATATTAAGTGGAGAGATAGATATTAGTAGATTAAATTCTGAAAATGGAATAATTCTTGTAGACAATGGTAAAGCAAGAGATTATAATACGAATAAACTCTACATTGGAAAGCTTACTAACTATAAGGTTAATGATGAAATTGTTATTTTTAAAGATAATAAAGAATTTAAATTTAAAATACTGGGTATTATTAAAGATGATATTTTTGAACGAGATGATTCTCCAAATGTTTTAGAACTTATTACATCAAAACAGATAGCTGAAAATATTTTAGCTGAATCACCAGAGGTTCAAAATTTAAGTGTTTCCTTAAAGGATAAGTCTTTAAATTTAAAAACAACTACAGAAATAAATAATATTTTAAATAATAATTCTTCTTACAGTGTAATTAATTATGTGGATATTAATGATACTCAAAAAAACTCTATGATTATGATTCAAGTACTTGTATATGGATTTATATCTGTAATTGCATTAATAAGTAGTATAAATATTATTAATACAATTACAATGAATATAACTTTAAGACGAAAAGAAATTGCAATGTTAAAATCAATAGGCATGTCACAAAAAGATTTAAAAACAATGATTAGATATGAAGGAATGTTTTATGGGATTTTTGGTGGAGTCATAGGATCAGTTATTGGGTGTGCTTTATCCTATAGTATATTTAATGTTTTATCAGATGTTGTTTCAATGCAGTGGAAGATGCCTTTAGGTTTAAGCATAATAACTATTTTAGTAGCTATGGCAATAAGTTATTTATCTACATTAATTCCTATGAGAAAAATTGAAAAATATAATGTAATTGAAGCAATTAAAGAAGAATAATAAATAAAGGTGGGGTTCTAATATGATAAAAATACTATTGGTAGAAGATGATTCAGCGTTAGGATATGCGTTAGAATTTTCATTGTTGGATGAAGGTTATGAAGTAGTAAAGGTTACTTCACAGAATGAGGCTGAAGAAGTTTTTAATAATAGTTTCAACTTAATTTTATTAGATGTGAACCTACCAGATGGAAGTGGATATGATTTTTGTAAATTTGTAAGGCTAAAATCTAAAGTGCCGATAATATTTCTTACTGCACTAGATGATGAAGTAAATATTGTCATGGGTTTAGAAATAGGAGGAAACGACTATTTAACTAAGCCCTTTGGCTTTAGGGAATTGCAAGCAAGAATAAAGGTTCAACTGCGTTCAATGCAAGAAGAACGAGCTAATGAAAAAGTTATAAGTGAAGATATTGTTGTTAACATAGTAAAAACTCAAGCTTTTAAGAATAATGAAATTTTAAATTTAACTGCATTAGAATATAAATTACTAATATTATTTATGAATAACCCATTAAAAACAATGAAACGAGATGATATTTTAGTAAGTATATCTAAAGAACAAGAAGCTTTTTTTGATGAAAATACTTTATCTGTATATATAAAACGTCTAAGAGAAAAAATTGAGGATGATCCTAAAAATCCTAGATATATTTTAACTCAGCGTGGTCTTGGTTATAGATGGAATATTGAAGTAAAAACTCAATGATAGGATTAGGAGTGGATTATAATGAGATCAGTTTTTATTAATTCAGAAATAAAAAAAAGCACTCTTGTTTTAACTATAATGCTTACTATATTTATAGCTATTCAAGGAGTGATATATTTTAGTTACACAAATAATACAAAACAGATATATATTGATGTTGTTGGCAGTGTTATTGCTAAAGCTGTAGAACTAGAACCTAATATGGAAAAAGATTTGATTCCATTAGTTAGTAAGAAGATTACAGTAGAAGAAAAATTAAAGGGAGCTGAATTATTAAGAAAATATGGAATAACCAGTAAATTAAACAGAGATTTATTCCCTAATTATACTCAGAATTTTGGAATAATATTTAGTAGTGTTTTTTTTGCAATAATCTTATTAGTTTTTAATTATTTGCAATTTAGTTATTTTTTTAATAAGATAAGAAAGTTAACTTTGGCAGCAAATAAAATATTGGATAAAGAATATAGCATTTTAATTAATGAAGATACTGAAGGAGATTTTGCAAAACTATCCATAGCTTTTAATAAGGTACGTAGTATTATAAGAAATAATATTAATACTATTGAAAAGGAAAAAATATATCTGGTAGAAGTTCTTCAAAATATTTCACATCAATTAAAAACTAGACTTTCAACAATGTTACTTTATAACGATATATTATTAAATAGGAAGTTAACGGAAGAACAAAGACAAAATTTTATTGAGGACAATGGAAAACAACTTAGTAAGATGAATGAGATAATACATAGTATATTGAAATTAGCTAAGTTAGATGCAAGTGCTATTGAATTTTATAAAAAGGAACATAACTTAAATAAAACAATAGAAGAAGTTGTTTTCACATTAAAATCTTTTGCTGCTGAAAAAGAGCTTGAGATAAATTTAATAAATAATGATTCTATAGATTTTCTTCATGATAAGCTTTGGATTCAGGAAGCTATCACAAATATAGTTAAAAATGCTATTGATCATACTAAGCCTAAAGGAATTATAGATATAAGTTTAATTAATAATCCTGCTTATTATAGGATTATTATTAAAGATACTGGAGAAGGTATTGAACAAGAAGAAATTGTGAATATTTTTAAACGTTTTCATAAGATAAAGCATTCTAACAAAAGTGATTCTGTTGGAATAGGATTAGCAATTTCCAAGAGTATTATTGAAGGTCATAATGGTTATATTGATGTAAAAAGTGAAAAAGGGATAGGCACAAGTTTCAATATAACATTTATGAAATATTAGTTTATAAGTAAAATCTCAAGTTACATCCTTAAAAATATAGAGGACTAAGGTGAAGTTATGTATGAAAATATATTTAAACTAATAAAAATAAGAGATTTATAAATAAAGAATAGAGTAGTTTTTTGCACCAACTTTAATAGTATATGATGCAAATGTGATTTTTAGCAAGATTGTTAATATAGAAAAAGGAAATAGAGGATTTATAATGCTTGGTGATGTTTCGTGATAGTAGATAAAATTATCTACTATCACATTATTTTGCTAGTTTAATTAAAGCATAACCTATTTTAATATATATAACTTATTATGTAATTATTAATTCCATAAACCATTTTGATCTATATAATATCCATTTATCCTAGTATTTACTGCTAGTGAACCATTTGGATTTAAGTAGTACCAATTTCCATTATAATCCTTAAGCCATCCAGTTTTCATTGAACCATCTGAATTTAAATAATACCACTTACCATTAGCATCGTTAAACCATCCAGTATCCATATTACCATTATTTGATAGGTGATACCATTTATTATTATCTTGTATCCAACCTTTTTGCATTATACCTTTATTATTCATATGATACCATTTATTATCTGATGTTTTAATCCAGCCTGTTACTGCATGTCCATTTTCAATATATAGCCAATTATTATTTATGTTATTCCAATTGTTATTTGTTAAAGATTGCATTTCTGTATTTGATAATATGTATTTGTCTTGGTTTTTAAGTTGTACTTCAATTGAATTTTCTTGAGTATTGTTTATTAGAACTAATTTATTTGTTATAGTATCTAATTTATAAAGATACTTATCTTTACTATTTAGTTTGCTTGTATCTATATTAAGTGGAGCAGCATTAATAGTATCTTCACAAGTAATATAAATAAATTTGTTGTTATCTGATTTTAAATTTGCTATAGTTCCTTTTAAACCTTCGCTATTAACTTGATAAATTTCATCTAAAGAGACTTCTTTATTGGTATTACTAATATTATTGATTTCGATTAATGTTTTTGCTACATTTTTTACTGCATTTACTATATTTAAATTTGATGAATCATTAATATTAATTTTAGTGGTATTATAAATATTATTTTGAGTTTTTATATCTAGTTTGTTTTCAGATGAGTCGCTACTACTAGAACCACCGCTTGAACTTCCACCTGATGAAGTATTAGTATTTGGTTTTATAGGATTTATTATCTCTGGAGTTTTTTCTTTTAAATTACTTAAGGCTGTTTGTAAATTAGCTAGTGCATTATCAACATCAGATTGAGTTATATCATCTCTATTTAATATGTATTTAGCTTGATTTAACGAATTTAAGAATAAACGCCAAGTTTCATCAGTATAAGTGCCTTTTAACTTATATTTATTATTGCTATATAGTGCTTGTAAGTTAGATTTATTAGCTTTTATTAGATTATGAGTCTTTTCTTTTAAATTATTTATGGATGTTTGTAAATTAGCTAGTGTATTATCAACCTCATCTTGAGTTATATTATCTCTATTTAATATGTTTTTAGCTTGATTTAATGAATTTATAAATACATACCAAGTTTCATCAGTATAATTGCCTTTTAACTTATATTTATTGTTATTATATAGTGTTTGTAAATTAGATTTATTAAGTTTTATTGTATCTTCAGGTTTTTCATCTGAATTATTTGTTTCTAGATCTATATCATCCTCTTCAATGCTACTTAATTCATACTTTTTAGTTGAATATCTAAGATTATAACCAGATTGGCTTTGGCCAAATGTAAGATTTAGTTTATTATCTTTTATGTAAAATTGTACTGAATATGATCCGCTTGTAAAATTAAACTCATCACGTAAATTTTTAAAAGTTTCTATTTGACCATTATTTATATTAATTTTTTTAATCTCAAGTCCAGATAAATAATATATATCTTTATTGTGAGCATTTAAATTTAACATATTAGTATTTTCAGTTATATTCTGTTTAACTAAAGTTTTATGATCACCATTTAAATCACATTTCCATAAGTCAGTTCCAGATAAATAGTATAATTTATCTTTAATTCTTACAGAACTTTTTTCACTAACGCTACTTCCATTTACTGTTCTAAATAAATTATCGAAGATTGTATCAGTGCAATTTCCAGGGATTATAGATGTCCATGGATGTATTTTATGCATTACACTATCGGAACAATTAAAATTTTTATACATAATTTTATTAGTTTCTGGAGTAGGATCATCCCATGTTAAATCAGTTTGATAGTAATTTCCATCTATATTTACATAATTCCAAGCATGACTATCATTTGTGACTATTCCTGCTTCAATACCATACTCATTTAATAAAAGCATATTAGCTTTTGAATATCCATCACAAACAGCCACTTGATTAACAAGTGCTCCATATGATGTATGTGAAATATT
Organism: Clostridium weizhouense; assembly: GCF_019431045.1. Classification (GTDB taxonomy): domain Bacteria; phylum Bacillota; class Clostridia; order Clostridiales; family Clostridiaceae; genus Clostridium; species Clostridium weizhouense. The sequence continues at coordinate 24,717 of NZ_JAHXPT010000016.1, forward strand.
TGGGATTGTTCCTCTATCATAATTATCTTTATCATAAGTACAATTTTGTGTAATATAGTCATGAATAGCGTATTCTATTTCTAAGTCTGTTGAGCAACTATTTAAATATTTTTGTTTAATAGTATTTATTCTATTATTTAGTTGATCTCTCATTTGATCTATAACATCATTACTATATTCATAAGTGATTTTTATATCACATGAATTTAATTTTCTAGAAGATGGATTATATGTACAGTTATCAAACTTTACAAAGGTTGGACTAGAATAGAAAAATTGTGGATTTTCATACATTACATCAAAGTATAAATCCAAAATTTTATTTGAATTGTTTTGTATATCATCTAGATCAACAAGCGTTTTTATGTCAATATTCGTTTCATAATTTTCAAGTCCATTTTTAATTCTTTCTTTAATTTCTTCTTTATTAGTTTCAAAAAGACTAAAGCTAGAATATCTCTTTACACGTCTGCTATTTTGAGGTATTTTAGATTTTAAATATTCATCTAAAGTTCGTTCACTATGTTTAATTGTTATAACGTCTTCTTCATTTTTTTCATCTGTTTCATCTATTTTATTATTCTCTGTTTCGTCAATAAAAACTGCCGCACCAGTGGTAACTTTAACTTGATTTAATTCTAGAGAATTTTCCTTTGACGAATCAATACAATTATTATTATTAATTGTATTATTAGTTTTTTCATCTTTAGCATAAGCACATGTAGTAGTAATGCTTGTAGTAATTGTTATTGCTATTAAGCTTGAAATAAGTTGATTTCTTTTCTTCATTTAATATATTTCCCCTTTATATTTGAGTTTTTCTATAATAATACATTTTTGGTTTTCAATATATTTATCGGAAAAGTTAAGTAATTCTTTATAAATAAATCTATATTATGTAGTATAAAAAGCCATTATTGAAGCAAATTCCTCTGACAAAGAGATTTATAATGTTGAGAATAAAAAAACTGTGAATTTTGATTATGATAATACATGTGAAAGTAAAATAGAATGTATTTTTATGTAGGGGAACAATAATAGGTCTAGATTTATTATTTTTGATATTTATAGAATTAAGAATAGGTTTATTTATTTAAACTTATACATAGATAGATTTATAATTTACTTATGTTATAATTATAGTAAAAAAATTACGCTATGTTTTAACTTAATAAGTTTTATCCTAGAGTTAGTATCTGTAATTTCATAATAGCAGCACGCTCCTGGATAATAATTTCTAACCATTAGTTGAAAGCAAGTTTCATTGAAACTAAGAAAGTTTGTTTATACTAAAAATATCAACACTGTTTTAAAACATAGACTAAAATTAAAGGTGATTAATTTGAATTTAGATAAAAATATATTAGAAGAAATAATAAATATAAGTAAAAAATATGATTATATAGAAAAGGTAGTTCTTTTTGGCTCAAGAGCTAGAGGAGATAATAAATTAAAAAGTGATATAGATTTAGCTATATATTCAGATAATGATTTAGGAGAGTATATAGAGGATATTGAATTAAATACTAGAACTTTATTAGAATTTGATTTTTCTGATATGAAAAATATAAAGGATGAATTTTTCAAAGAACAGATTAATAAGGATGGTGTGATTATATATGAGAAACATAGATTTTAAATATATGAATTTAAAAAAAGCTTATGATAGATTAATAGAAGTATGTAAATTATATGATGGTGAAAATGAAATCATAAGGGACAGTTTAATACAAAGATTTGAATTTACTTATGAGTTAACACATAAAGCATTAAAAGAATTTTTAATATATTCAGGAGTTACATTAGAAAATTCATTTCCAAGAACTATTTATAAAAAAGCATATGTTAATAATTTAATTTCAGATGATCAAGTATGGATTAATTTATTAGAAGATAGAAATAAAACATCTCATATTTATAATGAAGAATTAGTAAGTGATATAGCGAATAGAATAGTTAGTAGATATGTTGAAGCTATTGGTGAATTAGTAAGCAATTTAGGAAAAATGATATAACTTTGATAAAGGTGCCTTATTAGGATTCTAATATTTATGTGGAGGATTTTATGGATAAAAGAAAACTTATGTCATTGTTAAAGAAAGAAGAAGGAATAAAATTAGATTATAAATTAAAACTTGATTTTGTTACTGACAGTGGAAAGAAAGAATTATCAAAGGATATATGTGCAATTGCTAATACTGGATATGGGCGTGGATATATTATAGTTGGAATACAGGATAAGACAAAGAAGATAATAGGTATTAAAAAGGATGATTTGTTTAAAGAAGAACAGATTCAGCAGATTATAACTTCAAGATGTGAGCCACCTATACCTTTAAAGGTTGATTTTGTTTATATAGATAGTGCGACTTGTTGCTAGACAAAGGTAAGCGAGGGTTTACTACAAAACTAGCCTAATAACCTACAAAGTTATTAGAACTGATATTACGAAAGGTAGAATGATAGGGTAACGCCTTGAAATGCCTTCTCAAAGGTACGACTAGCGTCTCGGTAGGTAAATACTGAGAGGTTAGAAGCTCGTTAAAACGACTGAGAGCCATCCTAACAGTTAATGCTGAGGAAATGCGAACTGGAGGCAGTCGAGTGGTGATAGGTCTAGAGTCTTAAAATATCTACGGTTAGGATGTTAAAAATAACTGACGAAGTTGGGAATGTACGGGTCTAAATATAAAATATTTAGAAATGAATATAACACAAATAAGTGTAGTAAGTGTGGATTAGTAAGATTTGTCTATATGAAAATCCATATAGTGTTACAGGCACTATCAAGCTTACAGGCTCATACCAACGACCTAAGGGTATATGTATAGATAGTAATATCGGAACAAGGAAAGCTTGGAATACTGAGACTTTACCGTCGGAGACGTAGTGATAAGGAAAACTTTTAAGTATAACTTATCTTAATCCAAGTGAGAGTGGTGGCATGAAGCTATGATGAATATTGTAATGATGTTCTAGCAATAGCCACTAGACAATTTGTTCATTGATAATTAAATACTGAATAATCCAAGGTTCGAGTAAGACTAAGAGATACGAAACCGAAGGTACTTAGTACTAGGAGGATTTAGTAGACTTGGAGGAAAGCTTAACCTTAGAGAAAAGACAATTACTAAGAAATAATGAGTATTATGATATGCAAGAAACCTTTGATTGAATATATCAAAAATCATGTGATAATTATAAATTTGTTAATTTAATGGATTATATAACTAGTGAAAGTAATATTTTATTAGCTTATAGAAATATTAAAAATAATAAAGGCTCAAAAACTGTAGGAACTGATAATAAAAACATTGAACATCTTAAAAGTCTAAGAAAAGATGAATTTATAGAATTAATACAAAATAAATTTTCTAACTATACACCTAAAAGTGTTAGAAGAGAAGAAATACCTAAGCAAGATGGTAGATTAAGACCTTTAGGAATTCCTTGTATTGATGATAGAATAATACAACAATGTATTAAGCAAGTGTTAGAACCGATATGCGAAGCGACATTCCACAAACATAGTTATGGCTTTAGACCAAATAGAAATACATCTCACGCAATTGCACGATGTATGTTTTTGATGAATAGAGCAAAACTTCACTATGTTGTAGACATTGACATAAAAGGATTTTTTGATAATGTAAATCATAGTAAACTAAAAAAACAACTATGGGAAATTGGAATTAGAGATAAGAATCTGTTAAGCATATTAAAGAAAATACTTAAATCGGAGATAGATGGAATCGGTGTACCTGAAAAGGGAACACCTCAAGGCGGAAGAATAAGTCCATTGTTATCAAATGTAGTTTTAAATGAACTTGACTGGTGGATTAGTTCACAATGGGAAACCTTTGAAACTAAATATATGTATAATAAGGAGCATAATAGATACAGAGCACAAAAAACTACAAATCTAAAGGAAATGTGTCTTGTAAGGTATGCAGATGACTTTAAAATATTTTGTAGAGATTATAAATCAGCAATAAAGATATTCAATGCAGTAAAACAGTGGTTAAAGGAACGTTTAGGCTTAGATATTAGTAATGAAAAATCTAAAATAACAAATTTAAGGAGAAATTACACAGAATTTTTAGGATTCAGATTAAAGGTAAAATTAAAAGGAAAGAAATATGTTTGCAATAGTAAAATTACTAAAAAAGCAAAACAAAATATTATTGCAAAACTAAAAGAGCAAGTTAAGATAATACAGAGAAAACAAAAGATTAAAGAAGTATCAAAACTCAACTCAATGATATTAGGTGTTCATAATTACTATAAATATGCCACTCATGTGAGTATAGAGTTTTCGGAGATAGATTTCTTAGTAAGAAAAACCTTGGAAATTAGATTAAGGAGTTTAATTAGTAGCAAACCGCGGTTATCCGAAACACATAAAAGACTTTATGGACGGTATAATGGAAAACAAATAACTATTAGGGATATAACAATGTTTCCTATCTATGGTTGCAAAACTAAAGTAGCTTTATGCTTTAGCCAAGATATATGCAACTATACAAGAAAAGGTAGAAGATTTATTCATAATAATTTGTTTGGCTACACTCACGTTATTCAATATCTGTTGAACAGTCAATATGATGCAAAATCAGTTGAATTTAATGATAATAAAATTTCATTAATAGCTGGTCAAAGAGGTAGATGTGCCGTTACAGGCGAAGCCTTACAAATTGGAAATATGGAGTGTCATCACAAAATCCCCAAAAGTCTAGGTGGTACTGATAAATATAAGAATCTTGTGTGGTTAACAACATAAATTCACAAACTCATACACAGTGCAAACTTGGATACAATAGCTAAGTATCTAAATGTTTTAAATTTGGATAATAAAGGTTTGAAAAAAGTTAATTCTTTAAGAAAGTTAGTAGGAAATTCAGTTATTTAATTAAACGAAAAGTTCAAATTGTTGGAACGCCGTATGAGTTGGAAACTCTCACGTACGGTGTGAAGGAGGGGAAAAGGTAGAGATAACTTCAAAGCCTTACCTATTCCTATATAAAAGAATTGGAGTAATAACAATTTATGATGTTGGACAGAAGCCTTATCAGATTAGAGAAAATGGGGCTTTTTATATAAGAAGAGGTTCAACAACTGATGTTATGAGAAAACAAGAAATTATAACACTTTTAGAACAAAATTTGAGTTTGACAATTGAAACCTGTCCTCTTATTAATAGTAGAATAGAAATGCTTAATATGAATCTTGTAAAAAAATATTTTAGTCATAAAGGAATTGAGCTTAATGATGAAAATAAAGAATTTTTACTTATTTCATCAGGAATCGCATCACAAGAAAGAGATGGAAGCGAACTTAGATGCACATATGGAGGACTTCTTGTTTTTTCAGATCATAATTATCTTTGCATTCCTAATAATATGATAAAAATTGTAGACAACTTGAATAATGTTTATGGTGATGTTTATATTATTCAAGGTAATCTTTTAAATATGGTAGATAAGGCAGAAAAGAAAATATCAGAAATAATTAAAAATGATTATCCATGTACAGCTATAACAGAAGCTATAAAGAATGCTGTTCTTTATAGAGAATATTTTGATTTAAATAGAATTATTGAAGTTTTTATAGAAGAGGACAATATTATAGTTTCAAGCCCAGGAGAACTTATAGATGAAAATATTAATAGTGAAAGAACTCATTATAATAAAAGAAATATATGGCTGTATGAAAAGCTTACAACTTTAGATGATAAAAAAAGATTTTTAAATAATGGACAAGGATTTAAACGAATAGTAAATGCGTTTAAAAATAGAAGAAAAGTTGAGTTTATAAATTCAATAAGTGAGCATAGCTTTAAAGTAATTCTTCCTGGAGCTAAGGAGAATTAAAATTGTATTGAATACAATTAAGTTTAATAATATAATTAATATTATTAAATTAGCAGAAAAATTTAAAATATCAAATCAAGGTTTTAAATGCTAATAAGATTTTTATATATTAACTATATTTATTATAATGTTGATAGGGGTGGAGTTTAAAAGTTATGCTTTGCTCTTAAAGCTATATGATTTACAGTTTTTAGGGGAATTTATATGAGAGGGGTTTGTATATGAAGAATAAAGAAATAACTAAAGAATTATTTGCTGCAAAAGATAATGATGGAAATTTAACAAATGAAGTTGTATGTGATATTTGTAATAAGGGATTTAGGTGGACTGATGGAGTAAATTCTTTAGCGGTTGTGAAATCGATATCTGTAATTGGTTATTATAATAAAGAAGAAAAACAATTTAATTTAAACGTTACAGCTAAATGTCCTCATTGTAATTTTAGATCAGAATATAATCAGTATTATAAAGAGAAGAAATAAAAAAAGAAGAACGTAATAATTTATTATTGAAAATTAAAAATGATATTTAAAAAGTATTTTAAATTATAGATAGTATTTATATATGGTAATAAGGAGAGAAAGTGAAAGTTTTATGGATAATACAAAACAAGAATTGAGTGTAGAAGTGGCAAGACTTTATTATCAATCAGATTATAGCCAACAGCAGATTGCATCACAGCTTGGAATATCAAGATCAACTATATCAAGGCTTCTTAAATATGCTAAAGAAAAAGGTTATGTTACTATTAACATAGTTGATCCGTTTGCTGATTTAGATAAGCTAGCATATAGATTAAAAGAAAAATATGAATTAAATGATGTGAGAGTTGTTTTTTCACCAAAGAATGATTACGCTTCTATAATAGAATATGTTAGTCAACAAGCAGCAAAATATTTAGAAGAAACTGTGAAAAGTGGAGATGTTATTGGAATAAGTGCAGGAAGAACAATTCATGAAGTTGCAAAGAAAGTTACTCCTCAAAATGTTAAAGGGATAGAAGTAGTTCAATTGCAAGGATCTATTATTCATTCAGAAGCAAGTATATACACAACTGAAACAGTTTCTATTCTTGCTAAAAATTTTCAAACAGTTCCAAGATATTTACCATTACCAGTGATTTTTGATAATTCTAATATAAAACAAATGGTAGAAAAAGATAGCCACATTAAAAGTACTCTGGAAATAGGTATACAAGCCAATATAGCTATTTTTACGGTTGGAATTGTTGAAGATAAATCATTACTTTTTCAGTTAGGTTATTTAAATGAAAAAGAAAAAACGATTCTAAAACAAAAAAGTGTTGGAGATATTTGTTCACACTTTTTTGATGAAAATGGTGAGATTTGTGATAAAGAAATTGATGAGCGTACTATAGCTATATCATTGGATACTCTTAAAGAAAAAGAAAAGTCTATTTTGGTTGCAGGTGGTGAACATAAAGTAGAAGCAATCAAAGGAGCATTAAAAGGAAAAATTGCTAATGTTTTGATCACTGATCAATATACTGCTAAACAACTTTTAGAATAACAGTAAGACTATGTTTTAAGTAAATATTGATATTGTAGTATAAAGCTCATGGACAATAGATGAAATAGGAAACTTGACTTATGTATATTTGTCCAGTAAGTTCAAGGGACAAAATATAAAATTTTTGACTCTCACTTAAAAGCTCTAAAATAAACTTTAGTTAAATTATTTTAAAACATAGAGAAAAGTAAAAATAAATATTTTTTTAAATAGAGTTTTAACATAAAAGCATTCTTTTGTAATTGTTTTAATATAAGCAATTACAAAAGAATGCTTTTTTATATTCAAAATTAATATTAAAATTCTATATGAACAAAATTTCAATTAATTCTTTACAAATGTTCAATGGGAATATATAATAAAAAATTGTGAAATTAGTTACCTTATTGTACTAAAAAAGGAGAGTAAAAATGAAATATATTATTGGAATTATCGGATTAATTGTTGTTTTTGGACTTGCGTGGATTGGAAGTAGTGATAAGAAAAATGTAAAATATAAACCTATCATTACAATGCTTATCTTACAATTTATACTTGGTTTTATATTACTAAATACTGAAGTAGGAAGTTATTTAGTAGGTGGTATAGCACATGTATTTGAAGTGCTACTTAAATTTGCTGGAGAAGGAGTAAATTTTGCATTTGGTGGATTAGTTAATGATAATCAATTTTCATTTTTTATCAGTGTTCTTTTACCAATAGTTTTTATTTCAGCTTTAATTGGTATTTTACAGTATTTAAAAATACTTCCTGTTATAGTGAAATATATAGGATTAGTTTTAAGTAAAATCAGTGGTATGGGAAAATTAGAATCTTATAATTCAGTAGCGTCAGCTATTTTAGGTCAATCTGAAGTATTTATTTCAGTAAAAAAACAACTTGGTTTATTACCAAAACATAGATTATATACTCTTTGTGCATCAGCTATGTCAACAGTATCTATGTCTATAGTTGGTTCTTATATGGTTCTTTTAGAACCTAAATATGTTGTAACAGCAATTGTCTTAAATTTATTTGGTGGATTGATTATAGCATCAGTTATAAATCCATATACTGTAACAGAAGAAGAAGATATTTTAATAGTTCAAGAAGAAAAGAAACAAGCATTTTTTGAACTTCTTGGTGAATATATTATGGATGGATTTAAAGTAGCTGTTATAGTTGGTGCTATGTTAGTTGGATTCGTAGCAATAATTACTATGATTAATACATTATCTAAAATGATTTTTGGGATCAGTTTCCAAGATGCACTTGGATATGTATTCTCTCCATTTGCGTTTTTAATGGGTGTACCATTAAATGAATCAATACATGCTGCAAGTGTAATGGCAACTAAATTAGTATCTAATGAATTTGTTGCAATGAATTTATTAGCAAGTGGAACTATACATTTATCACCAAGATCAACGGCTATTGTATCTACATTCTTAGTTTCTTTTGCTAATTTCTCTTCAATTGGAATTCTTTCAGGAGCAGTAAGAGGACTTCATGAAGAACAAGCAAATGTGGTTGCACGTTTTGGTCTAAAATTATTATATGGTGCAACATTAGTAAGTGTATTAACAGCAACTATTGTTGGATTAATTGTATAAAATAATTAGAAGATATCTTTTGATACTAGAGTATAGTAGTAAAACATTAATGAATAGTGAATTTTAAAGGTGACAATTCGCCTTTAATCATAAACCCTGCAACAATACTAATATAAGTGTTGTTGCAGGGTGTTTTAATTTCTAGAAATTTATAAAAAATTGGAAATCTATATTATGTATGATATATTATATCTAATAATGGTACAAATATATTACATAATATTAATGGTGAGAATTAAAGATTTATATGTGTACATTTATAGGGAGGAATTAAAAATGAGTATAAAAACTAGAAAAATAGTAATAGTAGGGAGCGGAAATGTAGGTTCACATTGTGCTTTTTCATTAGCAATACAAGGTATATGTGATGAAATTATAATGATTGATAAAGTAGACAAAAAGGCAAATGCAGAAGCAGTTGATTTAAGTGATACAGTTTCATATTTACCTCATTATGTAAAAAGTAAAAAAGGAACTTTTAAAGATTGTAAAGATGCAGATATTATAGTAGTAAGCCTTGGAATTCCACCACATGATAATAAATCACGTTTAGATTATTTAGAAGGAACAATAAAAGAAGTTGATACTATAATAGATCCAATATTAGAATCAGGATTTGATGGTATATTTATAGTTATATCAAATCCAGTAGATGTAATAACTCATTATATATGGAAGAAAACAGGCTTCTCTAAAAATAAAGTGTTTGGAACTGGGACAACTCTAGATTCATCAAGACTTAGAAGAATACTATCAGATGAAACAGGAATAGATCAAAAATCTATACAAGCATATTGTATGGGGGAACATGGAGATTCACAAATGGTTCCATGGTCACATGTATATTTTGGCGGAAAATCATTATTTGATTTAATGAAAGAAAAACCAGAAACTTATGGAAAACTTGATTTAGATGAGTTAACACATAGAACTGCAAATGCAGCATATGAGATAATAGCAGGAAAGGGATGTACAGAGTTTGGAATAGGTGTAGGTTTAAGCGAAATAGTTAAAGCAATATTTCATGATGAAAAGAGAATACTTCCTGCATCTACATTATTAGAAGGAGAATATGGTCAAGAAAATGTTTTTGCAAGTGTACCTGTTATATTAGGTAAAAATGGAGTAGAAGAAATTGTTGAAATAAACTTAACTGAAAAAGAAGAATCACAATTTAATCATACATGTGGAATTTTAAAAGAATATATAGATAAAGCTGATACTTTTTAAAAGTATAATTTCATATACGAAGATATTTACATATTAGCAGGCGTTGATTCTATTCAGATTAGTAAAAAGTAATAGAGAATTATTTGGAGGTATAATATGAATAAGATATATTATTTCACAGGAACTGGTAATAGCTTACAGATTGCTAATGATTTGAGTGCAAAGATTAGTGAATGTAAAATTCATAAGATTTCAGAATATACTGGAGAAAAAATAGATGGAAGTACACTTGGAATTGTTTTTCCAGTGTATAATTGGGGATTACCACTAATTATTTGTGATTTTTTAAAAAAATTATATGTCTCAAATGAAACATATATTTATGCTATTGCAAATTATGGAGGACTTCCCGGTAAAGCACTTGATCAGTGTCAAGATATCTTAAAAGATAATGGATTGAAATTGTCAGCAGGGTTCTTAATTAATATGCCTGGTAACTATATTTTGGGTTATGGTGCAAAAAGTGAAAAAGTTCAAGAAAAGCTATTTGCAAAAGAAGCAAATAAAATTATTTATATTTCTGAATATGTAAATGGTAAAAAAGAATACAAAATTGAAAAAAGTCATGCGATTATAGATCGTTTATGTTGTAATTACTTTTATAAATATATTAATGAATTTCATGAAGCAGATAAATATTATACGGTAGATGATAATTGCATTGGATGTGGTCTATGTGCAAGAAGATGTCCAGTAAATAATATTACAATGATTGATGGTAAACCAAGTTGGAATCATCATTGTGAATTATGTGTAGCATGCATTCAAAGTTGTCCAAAGAAGGCGATTGACTATAAAGGCAAGACAAAAGAAAGAAAACAATATTTAAATCCTAATGTAGAATTGTAGTTAATAAGAAAATTAATAGAATTATAATGTTTTGTATAATACTAATAAAATTTGGGAGGAACAACAATGTTAAAACGTAAAAAATATTTGGTAAGTTTATTGATTGTGGCCCTTAGTATGAGTTTTGTAGACTCTAGTGTGGTATGGGCTAGAAGTAATTCTACCACAGATATAGTAGCAGAACAAAAAAATGGTACAGGAAAAACAGGTGTAGATGAAAATGATATTAAATGGTCCTATAAAGAATGTTCTGATGGAACAATATCTATTTGGCAAAATGATAACTTAAGTGGAGAAGTAGAGATTCCGAAAGAAATTGAAGGACATACTGTATCAGGAATAGAAGAAAATGGATTAAGAGAATCTACAGAGATTACTAGTGTAAAAATTCCAGACTCAGTAAAACATATTGGGGATTTGGCTTTTTTTGGATGTACAAGCTTGAGAAATATTAAAATTCCATCAAGTATAACTGAAATAGATGTAGGTGCTTTTGAAAATACTTCATGGCTTACTAATAAAAGAAATTCAAATCCACTTGTAATTGTAAATGGTATTTTAATAGATGGTAAAGATGCAGTTGGTGATATTGTGATTCCATCTAATGTAACAACTATAGCAGATAGTGCTTTTACTGTAATTGATATAGGTGGTTCTAGGCGATATCGATATGGTAATTATGAAAATATAACAAGCGTTGTGATTCCAGAGGGTGTAAAAAAGATAGGGAGTGGTGCTTTTTTAGGATGTTATAATTTAAGTAAGATTACTATTCCATCTACAGTGAAAGAAATAGGAATCAGTGCATTTGGAGGTTGTAAACCAAGTAACGATACTATTTATATTCCAAACAGTGGAGTAAAAATAGGAGACAAAGCATTTAATCCAAATACAAAAGTTATTTTAGGAGCTTCAAATAATGGAAATGAAATATCTAGTGATACCTCAGATTTTACTTCAGGATGGAATTATAGAGGAAATGATAGGTATTATGTAAATTCAAGTGGAAACTTACAAACTGGTTGGATGGATTTGGATGGAAAGAGATATTATTTTTATGGAAATGGCCAAATGGCAATTGGATTTATAAACTTAGGTAATAACTCATTTTATTATTTAGATCCTACAGTTGGAAATAACATGGGTAATCTAGTTACAGGCTGGTATAAAGTGGATGGATCTTGGTACTATTTTAATTTAAATGGTAAGACAGGAAAAGAAGAAGGATATATGCAAATCGGATGGTTTTATAATAATGGAAGTTGGTATTACTTCTATGGAAATGGTCAAATGGCAACTGGTTTTATAAATCTTGGTGGAGATGCTTATTATTATTTAGATGAAAGTAGTAGCAGTAGTATTGGTATTATGAAAACAGGCTGGCAAAAAAATAATGGTTCTTGGTATTACTTTAATACAAGTTCAAGTGAAGGTATAGTAGGAATGATGAAAAAAGGTTGGCAAAACATTGATGGAATTTGGTATTACTTCTATAGTGAAGATGGTACAATGGCACATGATACATGGATAAATGGATGGTATCTTAATTCTTCTGGTGCATGGATTAAGTAATAGATAAAAAATAAAAGGCACTTTAGAAATGCATGTCTTAAAAGGCATTTTTCCATGTTATATTTATTTAATTTCTTTTTAGGGTATAATTTTTGAGCAACTGAACATACTAGCGAACTATCTAATCCACCACTTAATAAGAAACCCTTTGCAATTTAGTTTTGCATATGGTATTATAAGAATATAAATAGTAAGAGGATAGTTATTGTTTGAGCAAGCTAAACCTACACAATATCAATTATAGTATAAGTATAAATTATATTATAATTATTATTGTGTAGGTTTTTTTACTAAGGAGGTGTTTTATGATTATTCACAAAATATTAAATAACAATGTTATTGTAATATTAAATGAAAATGAAGAAGAACAAGTTGTCATGGGAAGAGGTATTGCATTCAAAAAACGTGTAGGAGATAATGTCGATGAAAATATAGTTGATAAGGTATTTTCTTTATCAGATAAAAATATGACTAATAAGTTACAAGAATTGTTAAAAGATTTTCCTTTAGAGTACGTTGAACTTAGTGATGAAATTATCAAATATGCTAAGCTGCGATTAGGAAAAAGATTAAATGATAATTTAATTCTTTCCTTAAGTGATCATATACGAACAGCAGTAGAGAGACATTTAGAAGGTATAGATATGAAGAATGTTTTGCTGTGGGATATAAAAAGGTTTTATAAAGATGAATTTGCAGTTGGTTTAGAAGCTTTGAAAATGATTTCAGACAATCTGAATGTGGAATTGATTGAAGATGAGGCTGGATTTATAGCTCTACATATTGTCAATAGTTTAATGGATGAAACTATTGATAATGTATATGACATAACAAAGGTAATGCAAGAGATATTAAATATAGTTAAGTATTGTTTAAACATTACTTTTGACGAAGAATCTGTTTATTTTTATAGGTTTATAACTCATATAAAGTTTTTTGCACAAAGACTTATAACTAAAAAGACATTTGATGATGAAAATGATGATAGTTTGCTTAGTATTATTAAAGAAAAATATAAAGAATCATATAAATGTGTAAATAAAATTACTGAGTTTATTTATAAAAAATATAACTATATAATTTCTAATGAAGAAAAATTATACTTAACTATTCATATTGCTAGAATTTTTAATAAAAAAATTAATTAATATAAACTAATAAAAATGTAAGAAGGAGGTATATTAAAGATAACTATTTATTTTGGATGGTGACATTAAGTTGGCCAAACCTTCATATTTCATATTTACTAAAAATGATTTGATGGAGGTATTAATAATGGGAAAATATGAACAATTAGCAAAAGAGATTATTAAAAATGTTGGGGGAAAGGAAAATATTCAGAGTTTAACTCATTGTGTTACTAGATTGCGTTTTAATCTTGAAGATGAGACAAAGGCAAAAGATGATGTTATAAAAAATATGGATGGTGTTGTTACTGTTTTAAAATCAGCTGGACAATATCAGGTTGTTATTGGAAATCATGTATCAAAGGTATATGAAGACGTTTGTGAGATCGCTGGTATTTCTTCTGAAAGTGCAAATAAACAAATAGATAATAAGAGTAATAAACTATTTGATAAAGTTATTGATGTTATTTCAGGAATTTTTCAACCAATCCTTGGAGTTTTAACTGCAGCAGGAATGATAAAAGGATTTTTAGCTCTATTTAGTGCATTAGGCTGGGTCAGTGCAGAGAGCGGAACTTATATGATTTTAAATGCCATTGGTGATGGAATTTTCATGTATTTACCTGTTATCTTAGGTTATACATCTGCAAAGAAATTTGGCTTAAAGCCATTTGTTGGATTATTAATTGGAATAACATTGTGTTATCCAGCTATTCAGGAAAGTACATTATCTACAACTCTTAATCCTTTATATATATTATTTGAAGGAACAAGCTTTGCTTCACCAGTATATTTAGAGTTTTTAGCTTTACCTATTATTTCTATGAATTATACATCAACAGTAATACCTGTAATTTTAATATGTTTTGTTGCAGCTAAATTTGAAAAATTATTTGATAATATTGTACCAGAATTAGTTAAGTTTTTCTTTGTTCCAATGTTAACATTATTATTCTCATTAGTACTAGGTTTTATTGTTATAGGTCCAGTAGCTACTTATGCGTCTACTATGATAACTGACGGTATAATAGCTGTACGTAGTTTCTCACCATTAATAGCAGGAGCTATAGTAGGCCTTACATGGCAAATACTAGTTATCTTTGGTATCCATTGGGGATTCCTTCCGGTTTATATAAATAATATATCAACTTTAGGATATGACAATGTTATGATGCCGTTCTTTGGAACAACTTTTGCAACAACTGCTGTTGTTATAGCAATAATGATTAAAACAAAGGATAAAAAATTAAAAAGATTATGTATCCCATCTGCTATTTCAGGAGTTTTTGGTGTTACAGAACCAGCTATCTATGGAATACTATTACCACTTAAAAAACCGTTCATTATAAGTTGTATTGCTTCAGGTGTAGCAGGTGCATACTATGGCTATGCTGATTTAAAGGAATTTATAATTGGTGGATTAGGAATATTTGAGTTTCCAGCAATGATAGATCCAGCAACTAAAAATGTAGATAATGTTATTGTTGGAGCAATTGGTGCAGTTATTGCCATGATAATAGCGTTTATATTAACATTAATATTCTTTAAAGATAAAAAGATAGAAGAATCAAAAGTAGCTGAGACTAAAAAAGAGGCAATAAAAACTTTTAATAAAGAAAAAGAGGTATTAATAGTTCCTATTGAAGGAACAGTTGTTAAATTAAGTGAAGTGCCAGACGATGCTTTTGCACAAGGTATAATAGGCAAAGGGGTGGCTATTATACCATCTAAAGGTATAGTTAAATCACCTGTAAAAGGAACAGTTACAACTTTATTTCCAACATATCATGCTATTGGATTAACTAGTGAAAGCGGAGTAGAAATTTTGATTCATGTTGGTATGGATACTGTTAATTTACAAGGTCAATATTTTAATCCTAAAATAAAACAAGGAGATATTGTTGAGATAGGTGATACTTTGGTTGAGTTTGATATTAAAGCAATAGAAGAAGCAGGTTATTCAACTATTACGCCTATAGTAGTTACTAACTATGATAAATATTTTGATGTTATAGAAAGTGGATTAATTAAAAATAGTAAAGATTTACTTACAATTATATTTTAGAAGGTGTGGATTTAAATGAAAAATAATAAATTTCCAAAAGATTTTTTATGGGGCGGAGCTACTGCTGCTAATCAATGTGAAGGTGGATATAATGAATATGGTAGAGGACTTGCAAATGTTGATGTAATTCCTTATGGAGAAGACCGTTTTTCTGTAATGAATGGAACAATGAGAATGTTGGATTTTGATGATAAATATTATTATCCAGCTAAAGAAGGAATTGATATGTTTCATAGATTTAAAGAAGATATTGCTTTATTTGCTGAAATGGGTTTTAAGGTTTATCGTATGAGCATAGGATGGAGTCGTATTTTCCCAAAAGGTGATGAAGATAAGGCAAATGAAGAAGGGCTAAAATTTTATGAAAATATATTTAAAGAGTGTAAGAAATATGGTATAGAGCCTTTAGTAACTATTACTCATTTTGATTGTCCGATACATTTAATAAAACAATATGGTGGATGGAAAAATAGAAAGCTTATAGGTTTTTATGAAAATTTATGTAAGGTATTATTTACTCGTTATAAAGGACTAGTAAAGCATTGGATAACCTTTAATGAAATTAATATGATTTTACATTTACCATTCATGGGAGCAGGTTTATTAGTAGATGAAGGAGAAAACTTTGAAAAAGCTCAATACCAAGCTATACATCATGAACTTGTGGCTAGTGCTATAGCAACTAAGCTTGCTCATGAAATTGATCCAAATAACAAAGTTGGATGTATGATAGCAGCTGGAACTACGTATCCAAACACATGCAATCCAAATGATTTTTGGAAAGCTTATAAAAATGATAGAGAAGGATACTTCTTCATAGATGTACAAGCAAGAGGTTACTATCCTAATTATGCTTTAAAGGAAATGGAACGCAAAGGAATAACGCCTAAGATGGAAGAGGGAGATAAAGGATTACTTAAAAAACATACTGTTGATTTTATATCTTTATCTTACTACAATAGCCAATTAACAAGCGCAGATTCTGAAATAAGTAAACAAACAGAAGGAAATGTATTCCCTACATTAAGAAATCCGTATTTAGAAGCAAGTGAATGGGGATGGCAGATAGACCCATTAGGCTTTAGAATTACATTAAATAATTTATATGATCGCTATCAAAAGCCATTATTTGTTGCAGAAAATGGATTGGGTGCGCAAGATGTTATAGATGAAAATGGAAATATAAATGATGATTATCGTATAAGCTATTTAGACGAACACATAAAAGCTATGAGAGATGCCATTAATATAGATGGAGTAGAAGTTATTGGATACACAACTTGGGGATGTATTGACTTAGTTAGTGCATCTACTGGAGAAATGAAAAAACGCTATGGATTTATCTATGTAGACAAAGATAATGAAGGAAATGGAACTCTAAAAAGATATAAGAAAAAATCTTTTTATTGGTATAAAGATGTTATAAAAACTAATGGGGAAAATTTAAAATAAAAAAGCATATATTTAATCACATTCAAAAAACAATAGACGAGCATCTTTAATATAATATTTTCATTAATGTTCTTAATTTGCAATTGAAAAATAAATATAAATAACTAAAAATATAAAAGAAGCTGTGGCACAAATAATTAGTGCACAGCTCTCTTTTTAATTAAAATTAGATTTTCTTATTATTTACCACTGTTACCGTAATTTGATAATACTCTAGCACTAGGATCATTTACATTACAGCCTTCCCATTCTTTGTTTGGCATCCAATAATCTAGTATCATTTTTGCTTGGTTTGGATAGTGTTTTTCAAATATTTCTCTATATAATAGAGATTCTTTTGTAAATGGTTTAGCATGGTATGCATATTTTTCACATAGTTTTTCAAACTCTTCATCAGAATAGCATTTTTCTGCATATTCTTTTAAATGATCTACCATAGAATGTCCTACAGCATCACTGAATGCTGCTTTATCACGATATAAAATACTATTTGGAAGATAATCGCCTTCAAATGCATGTCTTAAAAGGTATTTACCCATGTTATATTTATTTAATTTCTTTTCAGGATCTATTGCCATAACATATTTTACAAAATCTAAATCTCCAAATGGTACTCTTGCTTCTAAAGAATTTGAGCTGATACAACGGTCAGCACGAAGTACATCATACATATAAAGTTCTCTTACTCTTTTTTGTGATTCTTTTTGGAATTCATCTGCACTTGGAGCAAAATCAGTATATTTATAGCCAAATAATTCATCTGAAATTTCACCTGTTAGAAGAACTTTGACATCAGAAATCTCGTGTATTTTCTTGCAAAGTAAGTACATTCCCATACTTGCTCTTATTGTTGTAATATCAAAAGTTCCAAGAAGTTTAATAACTTCATCAAGTGATTCAAGAACTTCTTCTTTTGTCATATAAACAGCAGTATGTTCACTACCAATGTAATCCGCAACTTCTTTTGCATATTTTAAGTCAATTGCATCTTCAGTCATACCTATGCAGAATGTTTTAATTTTCTTTTCAGGATGTAATTTTTGAGCAACTGAACATACTAACGAACTATCTAATCCACCACTTAATAAGAAACCTACTGGAGCATCAGCATCCATACGTTTTTCTATAGCAGCTACTAATTTATCATGAATATTTTTACAAATAACTTCTAAATCGTCTTTGCAATATTCGCCTTTTACTGCTGCTATATCACAATAGCATGTGAATTTACCATCAGCATAATAATGTCCTGGTGGAAATGGCATTATTTTATCTGTAAGACCAACTAAATTTTTTGCTTCACTTGCAAACATTATTTGTCCTGATTCAGAATAGCCATAGAATAAAGGACGAATTCCAAATGGATCTCTTGCTGCAATGAAACTATCTTTTTCCCCATCATATATAACAGTTGCAAACTCTGCATCTAATTTTGCAAACATATCTAATCCATATTCATAATACATAGGAATTATTACTTCACAATCACTATCTGATATAAATTTATGTCCTTTTTCTATTAATTCCTTTTTTAGTTCACGAAAGCCGTAAATTTCACCGTTACATATAGACGCATCCATTTTCCTTGTGAATGGTTGCATTCCACTATAACTTAAGTCCATAATAGCAAGTCTTTGGAATCCTAAAATACCAGATGGTAGAGTAAGAATCTCAGTCATATCTGGTCCTCTTGACTCAGTTCTTTGTAATGCTTCTGCAAATTTTTCATGTTTCATGTCTGTTCCTGTATAACACATAATTGTACACATATTGGTATAACCCCCTTAGATATAAAAATAGCGTCAATTCATCTTAATCATAGGACGAATTGACGCTTATCCGCGGTGCCACCTAAATTACCATATAGGTCTCTTTTTTCCAGCTAATACTGGTATCCAAATAACGTATGGAATACGGCGCACCTAATCTATTTTTTCTGCGTCAAACTTAAGTTTAAAGTACAGTCTATAAATATTTCAGTTTGCAACTCCGGAGTGTTATTCAAAAAAACTCTGCCGCTAGGTTTACACTATCCCCAGCTCACTGTTGGTGAATATTTTTTTTACTTCTCTCCATCATAGCTTTTTCTTTTTGATGAGTTTAATTTTAAACTGTGCATATATCTTTGTCAACACTTTTTTAGTTTTAAATATAAGGAAATTTAGAGTATTAAGTCATAATATGTAAAAATTTATCTGAAAATTTAAAAATTAGATTTTAATATCAACGTTTTCATAAAACTATTTATTTACATTAAAAGATTTATTTGGTATCTTAATACTAAGCTTTATTTTATAAATAAAACATATTAAGTGAGCACATTTTGTGCTTTTAAGGGGACAGACGTTATGGATAATTTAGAAAGTATAATATCAATTAAGAATCTGAGAAAGAGCTATGGAGACAAGCGTGTACTTAATGGGATAAATTTAGAGATTCCAAGAGGACAAATAATAGGATATATAGGAACTAATGGTGCTGGTAAAAGTACAACTATAAAGATAATGCTTGGCATAATAGAAGATTATGAAGGAACTATAGAAATATTAGGACAAGATATAAGCGATGGAAATGTGGAATATAAGAAAAAAATAGGGTATGTTCCAGAACTTGCAGATATATATGAAAATTTAACTGCTTTTGAGTATATAAACTTTTTGGGTGGAATATATGAGTTAAATCAAGAAAAATTTATTGAAAGAGCAGAGAAACTTATGAAATTATTTGAAATTCAAGAAGCTATGTATTCTAGGATATCTTCATATTCCAAAGGAATGAAGCAAAAATTTCTTATAATATGTAGTTTAATTCATAATCCAGATATACTATTTTTTGATGAGCCTTTAAGTGGACTAGATGCTAATAGTGTAATGATATTTAAGGAAATCATGAGTAATCTTGCTACGGAAGGAAAAACCATATTTTATTCTTCACATATAATGGATGTTGTTGAAAAAATAAGTGACAGAATTGTACTGATTAATAATGGAGAAATAGCAGCAGATGGAAGTTTTGAGGAACTTAAAAATAGCAAAAAAGAAACTTCTTTAGAAGAAATATTTAATCAGTTAACAGGGTTTAATGAACATGGACATATTGCTAAGAAATTTGTTTCTTTAGTTGAAGAGGTATAGCTATGAAAGAATTTAAAATATTAAAATTATTAGATAAATTTCAAATATTATATAAGAAGTTTGGTATTAATTATGAGATTATGAGAATGATTTTACAAATAAAATTAACTATGGATAAACGTAGAGTAAGTACCGTTTTCACAAATAATAAAAAATCTGTTGAAGATGAGGATAAGAATAATTATGTACGTTTGCTTATGTTTAATGGAATTTTAAGTTTTTTTCTTGGAGTAATAATGATAAATGATAGATCAGCGTTGCAAAATATAAATATTATTGTAGGGGTAAATCTATTTATGATGGTATCACTTATGATATCAGATTTTTCATCAGTTTTATTAGATGTAAAGGAAAAAAATATATTATTACCAAAGCCTATAGATAACAAAACTTTCAATGCAGCAAAGCTTACTCATATATGTATTTATATAATAGGGATCTCTTTATCTTTAAATTTAATTCCGTTAATTATTGGAACAGTAAAATATGGAGTGATATTTCCTCCGATTTTTATTATAGAAAATATATTATTAGCGTTAATAGTTATAGTAATAACGGCATTTCTATATACTTTAGTTTTAAAGTTTTTTGATGGAGAGAAATTAAAGGATATAATAAATTATTTTCAAATATTTTTAGCATTTGTATTTACTTTTGGTTATCAGTTATTTAATAAAATTTTTACTATTGAAAGTATTAAAACTTGCTATATACCTAAATTTTGGCATGGGTTACTTCCATCTATGTGGTTTGCAGCACCATTTGGAATATTAATAGATGGAGACAAAAATTCTTTTCTAATATTTTTATCTATAATGGCTATATTAGGTCCAGTTATATTGATTATCTTTTATACTACAAAAGTAGTACCTTATTTTGAAAAGAATCTTCAAAAGTTAAATGATAATGGTGGAGTTGTAAGTCGTAGAAATGAAAAAAGAACAGAGTTTATAGCAGGATTGATTTGCAGAGATAAAATTGAAAAGAGCATGTTTATATTTACTAAAAATATGATAGCAACAGAGAGAAATTTTAAGCTTAAGGTATATCCATCACTTGCAATGGCTGTATTTATGCCAGTTATATTTGTTTTTAGTGATAGAAGAAAATCATTTATTGAAACTATTCAAACAAGCTATGATGGGAAAGTACATTTATTAATGTATATAACTGTATTAATGTTATGTTTATGTACTGCTTATATAAACAATAGTGATAGTTATAAAGGTGCATTTATATATAAGGTATTACCAATAAAAGATCCAGGTGTAATAATGAAAGGTGCAATAAAAGGAACTTTATTTAAATTAGTTATTCCAATTTATTTATTAGTGGCGGCAGTATTTTTAATATTAAAAGGACCATCAATAATTATGGACTTAATTGTAATGTTTTTAGTTCTTTTAGTATCAGCCTTAGAGTATTTTAAACTATCAAATAAGAGAATGCCTTTTAGTGTGAAATTTGCTACAGTTGATAGTGGCAAGCTTATAGCTCCAGGGGTGTTGACGTTTATGCTTATTGGGATGTTTGCTTTAATACATGTAGTAATTAGAAATAATATTTTATTTGTTGGAATATTTGCGTTGGTGCTTTTTATAGTTAATATAATTCTTTGGAAAATAAGCTTTAAGATAACTTGGAAAGATGTAGAAATGTAAGAGTAAATATAGCTAACTATAATATATATGTTGCAAATTTAAATTTTCAACCAAAGAGTATGTAGTTGTTTGATTTATTAAATATATATTATTTAATAGATTAATATGATATTTAAGAAAGTCACATTTAATGTGGCTTTTTTCTATGATAAAGTTTTATATTAATCATGAAGAATGTTAATTGAAATGTCTTATTTCTGGATGCAATAAATTAAAAAAAGATATGGATATCTATAGTTTAATTTTAAATTAAATAGATTGATAATCTAACTACTAATAACTTTATTTTCTAGTAATTTTAAAATTTTTATTATAATTATAAAAAATATTGAAGTGTTTTTAATTTTTCAATCGTTATATTAAATGTAAGGATAAAATAAGGTGGTGATATTTATTGAAAAAGAAGATTTTACAAATTGTATAAAACAATATGAACGTTTAATTATCACTATTTGTCTATCTTTTACTAAAAATTATTTTGATGCTGAAGATTTGGCACAGCAAACTTTTTTATCTGCATATCAAAATTATGAAAACTTTGATGGTAGTAATCTTAAGGCTTGGCTTACTACAATTGCTGCAAATAAGTGCAAAGATTATATTAAGAGTAAAGCAAGAACAACAATTAGTTTATCAGAAGAAGAATACGAAGGTTTGGTAGATAAGGGAGATTCACCAGAAGAAACGGTAGTAAAAAAGAACACTATGGAAAGAATTCAGAGTGTATGTAATAAGCTGAAAGAACCTTACAGGACTGTAGCTATAAGCTATTTTTGTAAAGATATTAAACTTTCACATTTAGCAAAGAAAACTGGTAAAAACATAAAAACCTTAGAAACACAACTTTATAGGTCAAAAAAATTATTAAAGGATTTATGGAAGGAGGAGTTTATGTGAAGAGTGTATTATTTAATAAAGAAGGACATTTAACTGAAGAAATATTGAATGAACTTAAATTTGGCACTTTAATGGATGAAGAAATGGTCTCTGTATTAGATCATATTAGTGATTGTCAAAAGTGTGCGGGTAGCTTTGCAGACAATTTTAAAGATGATGAACTTGCAGAAGCTCCTTTAGGTTTTCAAGAGAAAGTAGAGATAAAAATAAAAGCTAAAAAACAAAGTGGTGTTCAGTTTGGTTTTTATTGTACTAAAGTTGTAGTTGCTGCTAGCATAGCATTAATGATACTTTTCTCAAATGGATTAAATATTATGGCTAGTTCATTTGAAAAATCAACTTCTATTAAGCCACTGGATTTAAGTATTTTAAATTCAGTTAATTCAACACTTAGTAGCTTTTCAGAAAAAATAATTAATTTGGAGGTTTTTAATAATGGTAAAGAAAAAAGGTAAATTTTTAACTTTTATTTTTTCAATGTTGCCTGGTGCAGGGCATATGTATATGGGATTTATGAAGATAGGTCTATCTTTTATGTCCATGTTTTTCTTTTTAATATTTCTTTCTTCTTGGATTGGTATAGGAGAATTATTATTTATATTACCACTTATTTGGTTCTATTCAGTTTTTGATTGTGCAAATAAAGCAAGTTTAAATGATAATGAACTTTTGCTTTTAGAGGATAAGTATCTATTTTCTATTGATAAATTAGTAACATTAGATAAAAATATATTTGAAAAACGTAGACTTGTTATAGGTATAGTATTATTATTTTTAGGTATTTATTTAGTATCAGATAATATATTGAATATTTTACATCCATATATTTCAACAGAATTTGGTTCTGTTATTCGTAACTTTATGAGAAAAGCACCTCAAATAATTATAGGAGTAGCAATAGTTACTCTTGGGGTGAAACTTATTATGGGTAAGAAAAAGGAGCGTGAAATTGATGCTTAAGGGACGTAGAGTAGGGACATTAACTGCAGGAATTGTTTTAATTACGTTTGGAGTAATGTTTTTACTTAGATTAGTTAATACTACTATTAATATTTCGTTAATAGCATCTCTTTGGCCTATTATCTTGATACTTTTAGGAATAGAAATTATTCTATCCTACATAACAAATAAAGAAGAAAAGATGAAATATGATTTTGGTGCAATAATATTAATTATTATTTTAGCCTTCTTT
This sequence comes from Clostridium weizhouense, assembly GCF_019431045.1. Lineage (GTDB taxonomy): Bacteria > Bacillota > Clostridia > Clostridiales > Clostridiaceae > Clostridium > Clostridium weizhouense. Next base: position 48,888 of record NZ_JAHXPT010000016.1, read on the forward strand.
GCTATGGGTATGGGGATAACAGAATTTATAATTACTCATTTAGAAGAGTTTAAAGTAATAATTTAATTAAAGAAATGGTATATGTTATTTTAGTTTATTATAATAAATTCTGAGTTTGACACAAATATTTATCTAATTTAATTAATGGAATACCTAGAGCAAGAATAGCTTTGAGTATTCCTTTTTCTATTAATGGTACTATGAATATCTAGAATTACTTTCTAATGATGAGATTTTAGATGATAATTATTTATGATAATATAGATTTTATCTAGTTAGTATATTTCTAAACTCAGAAGGACTCAAGAAATATATGAAGTATCTTTAATAGAACTTATATATTTAAATTAAAATAATAGTGGAGGTTATGAGCGTTGAAATTTGTCTCTACCATGAAATCCATGATAATTGAGTTTGTGAGGATTTTTTTAGACTAAAATGTATTAAATGGATTAGAAGAATATAGTTTTAATTAAGAGGATAAATTGTTATATATAATGTTAAACTAATTAATAATTAAGCTTAATATAATAGATAAAGAAAGGAAGAAAAATATGAATTGGAAATATGAAAATGAGCGTATATACAGTATAGATGAAAAAGGTGAATTGATGGCAGAAGTTACTTTTACTCATAACAATAATAGTGAGATAAATATAGATCATGTTTATGTTAATTCAATTTTACGAGGAAAGGGTGTGGCTGGGGAGGCAATGTTGGTTGTTGTAGATTATTTACGGAAGGAAGGTCTTAAAGCAACAGCGACATGTTCATATGCTGGCACATGGTTTAAAAATCATGGAGATTTGTACTCAGATGTGATTTCAAAGGATATAGCAAATCAAGTTGTTGCTTGTAAAATAAATGGAAAGCATTAAATATAGATACTGGAAAATATTTTTTATAAAATTAGTAGGAGCTGTTCAGAATAAATTTATATCATTAATTCTGCGATAGCTCTTTTTTATTTTTTATCTTAAACAGTTGATCAGAAGTAAGTTTTTTTTATGCTATTTACATAGTCGTGAAACTTAGAGTAATCAACTGAATTAAGGTATTTATCAATGACCATTACGTCAGGTTTAGTAGAAGTTTTAAATATAAAGTGAAGTTAATATTATTATGAATAATTAATTATATGCAGATTAATTTAAGCATAGTATTTTAAAAATAATTATAAAAATGGAAGTATTAATTTGATTTATTTGGAAATAATAATTTAAAACATAAAAATAAGGAGATGTAATTTATGGAAACTATAATTATGGCAGTAACTATTGATCCTAGAAGTGTTCATGCTAAAGAGGTTCAAACTACTTTAACTAAACATGGATGTATTATAAAAACTAGAATTGGTCTTCATGAAGTTAGTCAAGATTCTTGTTCTGAACAAGGATTAATAATTTTGCATATTAATTCTAGCATAGATAAAGTAAAAATATTTGAAAATGAGTTACTTGATATTGATGGTGTTAAAGTAAAATATATGACTCTATAATTGAAAGTCACATTTAATGTGGCTTTTTATTGTTTAGGAATTTATATGAAGCACCAGTATTCCTGCACTACGTTTGGAAAGGGTGCATGGCTAAAAAAATCGACGCTCCACAGTCGCTTAGCGATTTTTTTATTATATTTAAACTTAATTTTGTTATAATAAATGTTAAGTTTGACATCAATATCCTTCTACCTTATAATTTAATTACAAATTTGAAAACACAAGGAAGCGAAATTGACATGATAAGCATTATTAAAACTGCAATTATAACTATAATAATATCATTTATATCTGGATTACTATTAGAATATTATAAGAATTTAGCACCTAAGATATTGTGTGATATAGGAAAAAGCATACCTTTACTAATAAAGAATAAGAATGTTTATGCATATATTCTTACTGTTAGAAATTTATCTAATAAAACTATTCATGATATAACATTAAATATCCATGATTCTCAAAAAGATTTAAATTTTGTAGATGCTGAAATAACAAAAGGTTTAAAATTTGATTCATCTATAAAAGATAATATTTTAGATGTGTACATACCTTTTTTAAGTAAAGATGATGAATTTAAAGTTACATTATATGTAGATTATGAAGATGGAGAGTATAATAAACCTACTGTTATAATTAGATCACCTGAAAATTTTAAAGAGGTAGATTCTTCAGAAGTAACTGGAGCTTTAGCCTTATTAATGAATATTCCTAAAAATATAACTAATTTATTTTCAAATGATAAAAACGAGAAAAAGAGAATAATGGATAATAAAAAAGAAGGTTTTACAAATGTTATAAATACTTCATCAGATTACACAAAAATTATAGATAAATCTCAAAGAAAAATCTTAAATAGAAATAAGAATAAAAATAAAAAGATTGTTTTAGGTGTTATATCTATTGCTTTAATTATAAGCATTGGAATTTTAGGAAGATTTTATTTTCAAAAGGTGTCTGCCCATACTCCGAATTTTGATACAAAGGTTGATGTTAAGGAACAATCAACTGATGTAACAAAACCAGCAGAGGTGGAATATAAAAATAAAGATAAAAAAGCATCAACACATGATACAACTAAAAATTCAAATTCAAAGACTTCAATAAATGAAGAAAATAAGAATACAGAAATAGCACCAGATGTGACAAACAAAAATTCAGATGAAAAACCACAAACAGATAAAGAAACTCAAAATACAAAGCCAGAATTAAGTAAGCCAACTGAAAATGCAGATATAAAAGCATCAACTAATAAAACAAATGGAAGTGCAACTGGAAGTACAGATGGGAAATCATCAAATGAAACTACTAAAAATGTAGATACAAAACCACAAACAGATAATCAAGCTAAAAATATACCCTCAAAATCGTCAACAGATGAAACTAAAAATACAAATACAAATACACCATCAACAGAAACAACTGGCAATATAACTAACTAGTAATTAATAAAACCGTATTGGAGAAATCTGATATGGTTTTATTTTATTTAAATATATTTATTAAAGCATAAATTGATTAATATATTCTAAAATTAGGAATTTATAAAAAATAGATAATTAAATAAGGCTAATAAGTTAAATTACTTTATTTAATGCATTCAAACTATAAATTTATTATGGTAAAATAAAGCTGATTTAGATAATTAATATATATTTTTAAGTAAATATGTATTAGGTTATTTAGATATTATCTTTAAGAATAAAGTAAGCATTTTTATAGGAGATATATTTATGGATTTTACTGATTACAAAATTATTGAGATACTTTTAGAAGATGGAAGGATACCTATGAAGGAACTTGCTAAAAGAGTATCACTTAGTGCACCCGCAGTGGCAGAGAGAGTAAAGAGACTTGAGGAAGAAAATATCATAACAGGTTATAAAGCAAAAATAAACTATAATAAACTTGGGAAAAAAATCAATGTACTTATAAATATAGATATAAGTGGTCAAAGATCAGAAAAGTTTATGGAATTTATTAAGAGTGAGGAATCTATAATTGAATGTCATCATGTTACTGGACCATATTGTAAGATTTTAAAAGCTAGACTCGAGGATATTCCAAGCTTAGAGAGACTTATTGGAAAGATACAAATGTTTGGAAATACTGAAACATTTATAATACTGTCTTCTCTAGAAAAAGAAGATATATTAAATAAAGAAAAAAATATTTAATTAAACTAGAATATTTAAATTATATAATAATAGTTTAATTAATAGAATTATATATTAAAAGATAAAAATTATTACAATAATAAGTTGGTTATTACTAAGGAGGAAATAATATGGATAATTTTAGTATTCAACGTAAAGAAATAGAAGAGGTTTATGGTAAAATAAGTCCATTTGAACTTAAAGATAAATTAATTAATCTCGCTGAGGAATCAAAGAAAAGAGGCACACACTCATTATTAGATGCAGGAAGAGGAAATCCTAATTGGATTGCAGCGACACCAAGAGAAGCTTTTTTTACTTTTGGTCAATTTGCTGTTTCAGAAAGTCGCAGGGTATGGAATGATTGTGATTTAGCTGGAATGCCAAATAAAGAAGGGATTGCAAAGCGTTTTATAGATTTCACGAAAAAACATAAAGATGCTCCAGGAATTGAACTTCTTAGTAAGATGATTAATTATGGTGTGACAGTGAAGAGATTTGATCCAGATAAATGGATTTATGAGTTGGTGGATGGAATTATTGGTGACAACTATCCTCATCCAGATAGAATGCTACGTCATGTTGAAAATGTAGTTAATGACTATCTTATTCAAGAGTTATGTTATAATGAGCCTCTTGAAGGAAAGTTTAAAACTTTTGCTGTTGAAGGAGCTACTGCAGCAATGTGCTATATTTTTGATTCGTTAATTGCAAATAATATATTATCAAAAGGAGATAAGATAGCACTTATGGCGCCTATTTTTACTCCTTATCTTGAGATACCTCATTTGCCACGTTATAATTTTGAAGTCATAAAGATTATGGCGGATGAAACAACTGAAGATGGTAGACATACATGGCAATATTCTTTTAAAGAAATTGAGAAAATAAGTGATCCATCTATAAAGGCATTATTTATAGTTAATCCAAGTAATCCAGCATCTGTTGCGATGAAGCCAGAAACTGTTAAACAGTTAAAAAATATTGTTGAAAATAATAATCCAAATTTAATGATTATTTCAGATGATGTGTATAGTACTTTTGTAGATGATTTTCGTTCGTTAATGGCCGATTTACCATACAATACAATAGGAGTTTATTCATTTTCAAAGTATTTTGGAGTAACAGGATGGCGTCTTGGAACTATTGCAATTTATGAAGATAATGTATTTGATAAATTATTAAGAGAACAAGATGATGATAAAAAGGAAAGAGCTAGAAGACGTTATAGTGGAATTTCTACTGATCCGGATAACATTACTTTTATTGATAGAATAGTAGCTGACAGTCGTCAAGTAGCTCTTAATCACACAGCGGGATTATCAACACCACAGCAAGTACAAATGGCATTTTTTTCTTTATTCGCTATAATTGATAAAGAAAATAGGTATAAAGAATTAACAAAGAGTATTTGCCGTCAACGTAAAAAACTTTTGTTTGATGGATTAGGATTATCGTTACAGAAAGATCCTTTCGATGCTGCGTATTATGCACAATTTGATTTACTAGAGTGGGCAAATCAAAATTATAATGAGGAGTTTGTAGAATACTTACAAGAAAATTATAAACCAGTAGATATTCTTATACGTTTAGCAGAACAATCTTCTATAGTATTATTAGGTGGTAGTGGGTTTGATGGTCCAGAGTGGTCTATTAGAATATCACTTGCAAATCTTAATAATGAATCATATTCTAAAGTTGGCCAAGTTCTTCGTAAAGTATTAGGAGAATATGTAAAAGAATGGAAAGGATATAGAGGGAAAAAGGTATTACAGTAAAAAATAGCCTAAAGCATTATAAGTATGCTTTAGGCTTAAAAAATATATGATGTATTTAGTTAAACTTTAAAATATATTTACTTAAGGTTATAATGATAAAATGTGGAAGTATATAAGTTCTTTACCATAATAGTTGATGTATATGATTTATAAATATTGTAAGTTTTATATTAATGAACAAACTTTATTGGAACTTATATATGATTTTAAAAAGTGAGGAGATACATATGAAAACTATAGAAGTAGTTGCAGCAATAATTAAGAAAGAAGATAAAATATTTATTACACGTAGGGGGTATGGCGAATTTATCGATATGTGGGAATTCCCAGGTGGCAAAATTGAAGCTGGAGAATCAAGAGAAGAAGCACTTAAGCGTGAGATTAAAGAGGAATTAGAGTTAGATATAAATGAATTAGAATATTTAACTACAATAGATTATGATTATCCAAATTTTCATTTGACAATGCATTGCTTTATTTGCCAAATAGCAGGTGGTAAATTAAATTTAAATGTTCATAATGATGCTAAGTGGATTACTTTAGATGAGTTAGATAATCAAAAGTGGGTTCCAGCAGATATTTTAGTGGTTGATAAACTTAAAAGCAAATAATAAATTAGACATATAAAATTTTAAGAGTTATATATTAAAAAAATTAAAAAAATTTATAAATTTTTATACAAACTTTCCTTAAAATGCATATATATTAATAAGAATATTAAAAATACATAATTTTTAATAAGTATATATGAATTTTAGGGGAGGTTTTTTTATATGAGAGAAAGGAAGTTTGTTAAATTAAGAGTAGATATGTATGAGGATACTAAGTTTAAGATAATAGATAGAATGGAAGAAAGAGATGTAATTCATTATATTTGGACTAGATTATTAGCTTTAGCAGGAAAGGTTAATTTAGAAGGAAAGTTATATATGTCAAAAAATATTCCTTATACAGTAGAAACATTATCAATAGAATTTAATAGAAGTATTGAAAAAGTTACATTAGCATTAAATGTATTTAAAGATTTAGAGATGGTTGAATTAACTGATGATAATGTTTATAAAGTAAGAAATTTTGCAAAGCATCAAAATATTAAAGTTAAGGAATCAATAGAACATAAAGATGAAAATGCAAAATATAAAGAAAAAGAAGATTTATCACATAAAAAATCAAAAGATAAAGAGTTTATAAAAGAAAGAAAAGACATTAATGAAAATATAGATAAAACAGATAAGATTGAGAATGAAAAAAAATCACTAAATGAGAAGTTTAAAAATCAAGATTATATAGAAAAAGAATTCAAAAATTTTAATATACAAGAAACTAAAAATAGTAGTAAAAATAAGAAAGGTTTAAGTAAAGAAACTCTAGAAGGATTTACAAAAGAACATCAAAACAGTAATATGACTTTATTAAATGGAAAATCGAATAATTCAAGTGACAATAAAGTTAAGAATAAATGTAAAGAAAATAAAATTGAGAGTGTAAATGTATTAGAATTTAAAAATGAGGATTCTAAGAAAAAAGAAAAAAATAATAAGATGTTATATAAAAAGAAAAAACATTGCAATAAAATAAATACTGATATTGATTTTGAGTTTAGAGAAGATGGAAATAAAAATAATATTGATGATATATGTATGGAAGAAGACATGGGGGAGGGTTGTGAATGGAATGATGGTAATAATATTGAGGGTGATATAGTTAAGATATTTAAGCTTTCAAATAGTATATAAGTTCAAATAAAGTTTGTTTATTAACTATAAATCAAAATATTTATAAAGATATTATTGCTCCTTATAGTAGTGTTGGTTTATTAATAAGATATTTTTGGATATAATAGAGGTAATATAATTGATTATTGTAATGAAAATGAAATAAAAAATTATAAATATATTAAATCAATTAGAAAATATACATTAAGAACAATTTGAGAGGAGTAATTAAATGTATACGTCAGATTATTTTATAGAAAAACTAAATATGATATCTCATCCGGAAGGTGGATTTTATAAACAAAGTTTTATTTCAGAGGATAATATCTTAGCTAGAGGGTTAAATGTTGAAAGTGAAGAATCAAAAAACCTTTGGACTAGCATATATTTTTTACTTAAAGATGGTGAAGTTTCAAATTTTCATAGATTAAAATCAGATGAAATGTGGTATTATCATTCAGGTTCTTCATTAACTATTTATATGATTACCCCTGAAGGGAAACTTATAACAGAAGAACTTGGACTTAATATTGAAAAGGGAGAAAAGCCTCAAATACTGGTTCCTAAGGGATACATATTTGGTTCTGCAATGAACAATGAAGGATATGCTTTAGTTGGTTGTATGGTATCGCCAGGATTTGAATTTAAAGATTTTGAATTGTTTGAAAGAAACTATTTATTAGATAAGTATCCAAATCATAAAGAAGTTATTCTTAAGTTAACAAGATAGATATCATTGAAGTGTTTTAAAATACGAAAGGGCTAATATATGAAGTTGGAGATAATTCATCATGTAGCAATAATAGTATCAGATTATGAGAAATCTAAAGATTTTTATGTAAACAAATTAGGTTTTAATATAATTAGAGAAAATTATAGAGAATCTAGAGGTGATTATAAATTAGATTTAAAATTAGGCGATTGTGAATTGGAGATATTCGGAATAAAAAACAGTCCTAAAAGAGTATCAAGACCAGAAGCATGTGGATTAAGACATTTGGCATTTAAAGTTGAATGTATAGAAGATATTATTAGTGAATTAAATGAAAAAGGTATAAAAACTGAACCTATAAGAATAGATGAATTTAGTAATAAGAAAATGACATTTTTCTTTGATCCTGATGATTTGCCATTAGAGTTACATGAATAAAAATTGGATAATAGAAGTTTAATAAATAAAGCATCAATACTTAAATTAGAGTATTGATGTTTTTCTTATGCTTTAATAAGTGTACTGATTTATTAAGAGAAAATTCTTTAAACTTAAATCAAGTTAAAGTCACTACCAGTGTAGAAGTTTTTATTTAAGAACAATATAAAAAAATGTTTATATAACTTTAATTAGGAAAACATAATAATATGTATTTACTAAAAGGAGGATTATTTATGTATTGTGTTAGAAAAGTAAAGGATGATCTTTATTGGGTTGGTGGAAATGATCGTCATATAACTCTTTTTGAAAATATTCATCCTGTTCCAAGGGGAATTTCTTATAATTCTTATATACTTTTAGATGAAAAAAATATACTTTTAGATACTGTTGATTGGTCAATTGCCTCTCAGTTTATTCAAAATATTGAAGAGGTTTTAAAAGATAAAGAATTAGACTATATGATAGTAAATCATGTTGAGCCAGATCACTCAGGATGTATTGAAGAAATTATTAATCGTTATCCTAATATAAAAATAATTTGTACACAAAAAGCACATATGTTTATGGAACAGTTTGGATTTTGTATAAATGATAAAATTATAGAGGTTAAAGATGGAGATGAAATGTCGTTTGGTAAACATAAATTAAGATTTTTAACAGCACCTATGGTACATTGGCCTGAAGCTATGGTGACATATGATACTATTAATGGGGTTTTATTTTCAGCAGATGCTTTTGGAACGTTTATAAGTTTAGATGGAAAATTATTTAATGATGAAATTAATTTTGAAAAAGAATGGATTGATGAAGCTAGAAGGTATTATGCTAATATTGTAGGGAAATATGGGATTAATGTACAGACTTTATTAAAAAAGGTTAGTAACCTTGATGTGAAATGTATATGTCCTTTGCATGGACCAGTATGGCATAATAATTTAAACTATTTTATAGATAAATACGATAAATGGAGTAAATATGAAGCTGAAGAAAAAGGAGTTTTAATAGCTTATGGAACAATGTATGGCAATACAGAAAGTGCAGCAAATTGTTTAGCTACAAAGCTTGTTGAAAAAGGAATTAATAATATAGTTATGTATGATGTTTCAAGAACTCATGTATCTTATTTAATATCAGAAACATTTAAATATAGTCATATTGTTTTGGCGTGTGCAACATATAATTTGAATATCTATCCACCAATGTTAAATTACTTACTTGATATGAAAGAATTGAATCTTCAAAAAAGAACTTTTGGTATTATAGAAAATGGTACTTGGGCAAGTAAAGCTGGAAAACTTATGCGTGATTTATTAAATGAAATGAAAGATATGGTTGTTTTAGATGAAGATGTATCATTAAAAACAGTCTTAAAGCAAGAAGAGGTTAACTGTATTGAAAAATTGGCTGATAGTATAATTTCATCAATGAACTAAAATGGTGATTAGTGTGTAAAAAATATTTAAATATTATATTACTGTCTTAAAATAATTATTTTATATTAATATTTACTTTAGATTATTATAAGTAAATATTTTTTAAAGATTATTTTTAAGACAGTTTTTATTTTAGAAATATAAAGTTTAAATTTATCATTAAAAGTATATTTGGCTATATGTTTTAATAAGAATTAATTAATAAAAGAGTTGTATATATTTTTGTTGCGCATTTAAATATTTATTAAAATTTTATATTTTATAATAATTACTATTAAAAGATAAAATTAGGGTTGTAATAATTTGTTTCAAGTAATATAATAAACATATAAGGTAAATATATACAAATTGTGGATGCATTTTGGAATATATAAATATATCATATATTTATAATTTTATTTGCGAAACTAAATAGACATCAGAGGTTTATTGTAGCAGCTCAAGGTTGTAGTTTAAGAGATTTTATGGAATATCATTAATAATAGGTATTGATTAAAAGGAGGAGAATTTATGTTATTTAAGACTACAGTACAACATGAGAATTTGAGGAAAAAAATAAGAGAGTTTGCGGAAGAAGAAGTTAAACCTATTGCATTTATGCTTGATCAAGAAAATAAGTTTCCATCAGAAGTTATTAAAAAATTAGCTGATATCAATATGATGGGAATGCCTTATCCAAAAGAGTATGGTGGAGCAGGTCTTGATGTAATAAGTTATGCTATTGCTGTTGAAGAATTATCAAGAATTGATGGTGGAACTGGTGTAATTTTATCAGCTCATACATCTTTAGGAACTTATCCAATTGCAGCATATGGAACAGAAAAACAAAAGAAAAAATATTTAATTCCTTTAGCTAAAGGGCAAAAAATAGGAGCTTTTGGTCTTACTGAAGAAAATGCTGGAAGTGATGCAGGTGGCACAGAAACTACTGCTGTTTTAGATGGAGATTATTATATATTAAATGGAGAAAAAATATTTATCACTAATGCAGGTAAAGCGGATATTTATATTGTATTTGCAGTTACCACACCTGGTATAGGACTTCGTGGAATTAGTGCATTTATTGTTGAAAAAGGATGGAAAGGTTTTGATTTTGGAAAACATTATGATAAAATGGGAATAAGATCTTCTGCAACAGCAGCTTTAATATTTAATGATGTTAGAGTTCCTAAAGAAAATTTGTTAGGTAAAGAAGGTGATGGGTTTAAGATTGCTATGTCTACATTAAATGGGGGGCGTATTGGAATTGCAGCACAAGCACTTGGAATTGCACAAGGAGCTTATGAACATGCTTTAGAGTATTCAAAAGAAAGAATACAGTTTGGTAAACCAATTTGTGAACAACAATCTATTGCTTTTAAATTAGCAGATATGGCAACAAAGCTTAGAGCGGCGAGAATGTTTGTTTATAGTGCAGCAGAATTAAAGGGAAATAAAGAACCTTATATTATGGAATCTGCAATGGCTAAGCAATATGCATCTGATGTTTGTTTGGAAATTGTTAATGATGCTCTTCAAATATTTGGAGGTAGTGGCTATCTTAAAGGCATGGAAGTAGAACGTGCTTATAGAGATGCTAAGATTTGTACAATATATGAGGGGACTAATGAGATACAACGTATAGTTATTGCATCTCAGATTATAGGAAAAACCAAAAAGAAAGCAAGTGTAAATAAAATTTATAAAAGTGAACCTGAAACAGGTTACCGTAAAAAAGTTATTTTTAAAGATGGAACGCTTGAAGAAAAGGTTAATAATCTTGTAGAAGCTCTTAAAAAAGATGGTTATGATTTTACGGTTGGAATTCCTATAGATGCACCGATTAGTAAAGCAGACAGAGTAGTAAGTGTAGGATTAGGAATAGAGAAAAAAGAAAATATGAAGTTTATTGAAAATTTAGCAGTACAAGCAGGAGCTGCTATAGGATGTTCACGTCCAGTTGCAGAAACTCTTAAATATTTACCACTTAACCGATATGTAGGTATGTCAGGTCAAAAATTTAAAGGAAATCTTTACATTGCTTGTGGTATTTCAGGAGCAGGTCAACATTTAAAAGGGATAAAGGAAGCTACTACAATAGTAGCTATAAATATTAATCCTAATGCAAAAATATTTAAAAATGCTGATTATGGAATAGTAGGAGATATGATGGAAATATTACCTATCTTAACAAAGGCATTAGATAATGGAGAACCTAAAAAAGAAGCTAAAGAAATGAAAAAGATGAAGAGAACTATTCCAAAGAAGGTTGCTCCAACATGGAAACATTATGTATGCAATGGGTGTGGATATGAATATGATCCAGGTGTAGGAGATATAGAAAATGAAATATTCGAAGGAACATTATTTAAAGATATACCTGAAGATTGGACTTGCCCTGCATGTGGGGAAGAAAAAAATATGTTTATAGAAGTATAATTAATTAAATATGATAATATATGTAGCTAGTGTGAAGGAGGATTTATATTCATGTATTGTGTCAGAAAAATAACAGAAGATCTTTATTGGGTTGGGGGAAATGATCGTCGCCTTGCTCTTTTTGAAAATATTCATCCAATTCCAAGAGGGGTTTCTTATAATTCTTATTTACTTTTAGATAAAGAAACAGTACTTTTTGATACTGTAGATTGGTCAATTTGTCGTCAATTCATTGAAAATATTAAACATCTTTTAGGTGATAAAACTTTAGATTATATGGTTATCAACCATGTTGAACCAGACCATGCTGCTTGTATAGAAGAAATTATTCTTCGTTATCCAGAAGTGAAAATAATATGTACTCCAAAGGCTACTATGTTTATGCGTCAATTTGGATTTGATATTGATGGAAGAATTATAGAAGTTAAAGAGGGTAATAAAATGTCATTTGGAGAACATGAAGTTATGTTTGTAGGAGCTCCAATGGTACATTGGCCAGAAGCTATGGTGACATATGATCTTACTAATGGTGCATTATTCTCAGCAGATGCATTTGGAACATTTGGTTCTTTAGATGGTAAATTATTTAATGATGAAGTCAATTTTGATCGTGATTGGATTGATGATGCTAGAAGATATTATACTAATATTGTAGGAAAGTATGGAGTTCATGTACAAGCTTTATTAAAAAAGGCTAGTAATTTAGATATAAAATTTATTTGTCCGTTACATGGTCCTGTATGGCGTAATGATTTTGGATACTTTTTAGGTAAGTATGATAAGTGGAGCAGATATGAACCAGAAGAAAAAGGTGTAATGATAGTTTATGGAACAATGTATGGAAATACAGAAGCTGCAGCTAATGATTTAGCAACAAGATTAGTGGAAAAAGGCATGAAAAATGTTGTTATGTACGATGTTTCTAGTACTGATGTTTCAGATTTAATTTCAGAAGCTTTTAAATATAGTCATATAGTTCTTGCATCCGTAACTTATAATTTAAATTTATATCCACCAATGTTGAATTATATTACGGATATGAAAGCTCTTAATGTCCAAAATCGTACTTTTGCACTTGTGGAGAATGGAACTTGGGCACCTCAATCAGGAAAGATCATGCGTAAACTTTTAGAAGAATTAAAAAATACAACTATTTTAGAAAATGATGTATCTTTAAGTTCTTCAATGAAGGAAGAAGAAGGCACATCAATGGATGATTTAGCTAATAATATTATTGAGTCAATGAAATAATATATATTCAAAAAACAAAATTAATCCTCATTCATGAATAAAATTCGTGAATGGGGATTAATTTTGTTAATTAACAACAAATAAATGAACCTTTGGTTTATATATATGAGGGAATAAATTTAAATGCAGAATTTTTTTAGGGACGAAGATGATTTATTAGAGTATGTATTATTACGACAGTACTTTTATGATTAAAAATTATTAAATGTGATAAAATATGAAAATATAAAGAAATTAAATTAACTAAGGAGGAAAAAATAAAATCATATGAAAAAGTTTTTAGGTGAATTCAAGCAATTTGCATTAAAGGGGAGTGTAATTGATTTAGCAGTAGGTGTATTAATAGGTGGAGCATTTCAAGGTATAGTAAAATCTTTAACGGATGATATAATATCTCCAGTAATAGGTATGTTTGCGAATAAGGATTTTAGTGATTTAACTTTTGAAATTTTTGGTGCAACTATTAAATATGGTTCATTTATAACTACAGTAATAAACTTTTTAATAATGGCTTTTTTAATATTTTTACTTATTAAAGCTATGAATAAATTAAGTGATTTAGGTAAACAAGATGATGCTCAAGCCCAAAACGAAATTACAACTAAAAAGTGTCCTTTTTGTTATAGTGAAATTGACATGAAAGCAACCCGTTGCCCAAATTGTACATCTCAATTGGATGGAATTAACAAAGCGTAAAATGAGTTGGATAAAAGTATCTACTTTATTTAGTAGATACTTTTATATATTTATCTATTTTATAGGTGATATAGAATCTTAAGTTAGTAGAAGTATATAGATATTTAAATTAGTACATTTAAAGTAAATAGTTAATTTTACACTATGTTAGGATATTTACAGTTAAAATGTAAAAATAGTGTTGACAGTTTGTAGAATATATATTACAATAGACAAGCAGTCAAGTGCAGGGGATTTATTTGATAGTATGTATATTATAAATCGGTTGGATTTGACAAATTATTTATAACATGTATAATGTTTATGTGTTGCAGATATGCGTTTTTAGCTCAGCTGGATAGAGCAACGCCCTTCTAAGGCGTGGGCCAGGGGTTCGAATCCCTTAAAACGCACCATTTTTGGTTCACTAGCTCAGTCGGTAGAGCACATGACTTTTAATCATGGTGTCCCGGGTTCGATTCCCGGGTGAGCCACCAAACTTTAAGCTTAAAGTAGAAATATAAATTTTTACTTTAAGCTTTTTTGATGCAGAATATTATTAAAGAAATAAATAGGACTAATAGAAAACCTCAACAATAATATTGTTGAGGTTTCTTTGAGTTATAATATATTAATTATTATTTACTATAATAAAGTCAATGGTGGAATTAACTTTATTAAAAAGTTATAGTATAAAAAATTAAAATAATATATTTGGTTTAGTAGATTTTAAGCCATTTGCCTGTTCAATATTCTCTTCAGTTGGTTGATAATTAGCTTTTGATTGTGGCAAATAAAGTCTCTTAAATTTTTTAAAATCGGCAGGACCAGGTTCACATTTAGCAGAATTTAAACCATTTGCCTGTTCAACGTTTTCCATACTTGTATGATAATCAGCTTTTAAGATTGAAGGATAAAGCGTTTTAAAGTTTTCAACATTAGAAGTATCAGTTTCTGAAGAATGCATTTGAGGTATTCCTTCTTTAACATAGTTTCTCTCTGTTTGATTATTTAAGGTTTTTTCCTTATTCATAGCTATCACTCCTAACATAATAATTTTAAGATTAGTTTGTATTAACTAATATCTTAAATTACAACATAACTAAATTAAATAAAATTTAGTTATATGATTATTGTTTGAAAAAACACGTTTATTAATTCAAGGAATATTTAGATTTTAGACAATATAGTGGAAGAACTATTTTAAGTATGTTAATAAAAATAATTAAGATTTAATAGAAATTTTTATAGTTTATTTATAGTCAATTTTATATAACAAATAAAATAATAAATGCTATTTGGGGAAATAATATAAATAGTAGAAAATATGTTTATTTAAAGATAAAAATTTTTATATAAAAAGTAGTAAGGAGAATATAAAGGTGGAAGAATTAATTAAAAACATAGAAAAAGCAAAGGCAATAGATTTTGATAGTTTGGTAAGTTGTAATGAAGGTCAAATAGAAACTGTTACAATGGCTCAAAAGAAAGGCGTAGGACTTACAGCATTAGCATTTGGAAAAGGAGAAGGAGTAGGACCACACGCAGCTAAAGGTGATGCTATGATTTATATTCATAAAGGAGTGGCAACTGTAAAAATAGGTGATGAAGTAATGGAAGCTCATGAAGGTCAAGTTGTAGTTATGCCAGCTCATATTCAGCATCAAGTCACAGCGAAGGAAGATATGAAGATGCTATTAATAGTAGTAAAAGAGGGATAAATATATGAAGTATTTAAGAAATATAGAGCCATTTAAACCAATAAAAATTAATGAAATGATACATCACTCAGGAAGTAAAATAGCAAGTAAGGCTTTAGTAGATAATGATAAACATGAAATAAGATTTTTTTCGTTTGCAAAAGATGAAAGTATTGATAAGGAATATTATGAAATGGAATCATTATTTATTATAATAGAAGGAAAAGTTAAAGTTGTTTATAATGAAGATGATGAATCAATAATAAGTGATGGTAATATATTTGCATTAGAAGCTGATATTCAATATGGAATAGAAGCACTAACTGATGCAAAATTATTAAACATTTTAATAAAAGAATAATTTATGTTAAATAAAAATATAAATTTAAAAATGAAATTTAGTCGTACTATTTATTATTGGAATAATGGTGTTAGAGTGTATAAATAAGTTAAACTTTTTATAGAATATAGATAATAAGTATATAAAAATAGAAAAATAAAAAACATCAATATTTTAAAAGGAAGTATTGATGTTTTTTATATAAGTTAGAATATTATAATAATAAAGTCAATGATAGAGTTAATTCTATTAGATATTTATTTTATAAATAAAGTATGACAATCGCTTATATTATTGAAGATTTAGATTTTAGATAATATAGTACTACAGTTATCCTTTTAAATAAGTAATATAGTAATTAAATAAATAATAAAGATAAAATACGATAGGTTTTTTGAAAGGAATCCGTAATTTTTTACAATAAAACTTGATAAGTATATTTATTTAAATTTGGAGGATAACAGTATGAAAAAAACAATTTATAATATTTTATCTAATACGATACTTTACCGAAGAAATACAGCTAAAATAAAAATAAGAGAAATTACATCAAGGCAGTTTCCTTATAAAATTGAAGTTATTGCTGAAAATTTACATGTACCTTGGGCTATAGCAATAAGTGATGACGGTACTTTGTATTTTACAGAACGGTCTGGTGTAATTAGGGTTATCAAAGATGGTAAACTTTTTCCACAACCATTAATAACATTTAGGTCGCCATTTGTAAGTCAGGGGGAAGGCGGTTTAATGGGAATTGCTTTAGACCCCAATTATTTACAAAATCATTATATGTATGTTATGTATTCATATAATGAAGGGAATCAAATATATAATCGTGTCGTTAGGTTGTTAGAAAGTAATAATCAAGCATCAATCAACAAGGTTTTATTAGATAAAATCCCAGGCGGAAGAATTCATAATGGTGGAAGGATAAAGATAGGTCCGGATCAAAAATTATATATTACTACAGGAGACGCAGGAAATTCTGCATTGGCACAAGATCCTAAAAGTATAGCTGGAAAAATACTAAGAATAGAATTAGATGGTACTATTCCTAAAGATAATCCAATTTTAAATTCTCCTGTCTATAGTTTAGGACATCGAAATCCACAAGGTTTAGCTTGGAATTCAGATAATATTTTATATGAATCAGAACATGGACAATTAGCACATGATGAGATAAATATAATACAAAAGGGTGCAAATTATGGGTGGCCTCTAGTTCAAGGAAATGAAGAGTCTAAGGAAGTTATGACACAAAAACCATTAATACAAAGTGGAGAAAATACATGGGCACCTTCTGGAATTGCATTTGTAAATGAAGGGTCATGGCAAGGAAAATTACTTGTTGCTAATTTACGTGGACAACAACTATTGGTAGTTTCACTTAATGATAAAGGAACAGTAGTAAAGAATGTAGAATCTTGGCTAAGTAATGAGTATGGACGTTTACGTGAAGTTGTTCAGGGAAAAGATGGGTCAATTTACTTAACAACAAGTAACAGAGATGGAAGAGGAAATCCAGATATAACTGATGATAGAATTATTAAACTTGTTTTAAAATAAAAAGATAGTAATGTATAGTTATTTTACTATAGTTCTAAATATAGAAATTTTATATTTATAATATTGTTAAAATAAAAAATATAACTTTATATTATTTATTTTGTGTTTTAAGAAAATTAATATAGGTTATAATAAAATCAATGTAAATCTGAATAAATAGAGTTAATATATATGTTGCAAATTTAAATCTTCACCAGAATAATATATAGTTATTTAATTTATTGAATAATTATTATTGCAACATATATATTATAGATTAATTAATTTAATAGGTATTCATTGTTTTCCGAAAATTTTAGGTTATTGTAATAAAGAATAAATTAATATTAAAATTACTTGAAGATAAAATTAAGGAGGAAGTAAAAATGAGTTCAATTAAACTCGCAACTTTTGCAGGTGGATGTTTTTGGTGTATGGTTAAACCTTTTGATAAATATGATGGTGTACTAAAAGTCGTTGTAGGATATACTGGTGGAAACATAATAAATCCAACATATGAACAAGTATGTAACATGGATACAGGGCATTATGAAGCGGTAGAAATAACTTATGATGAAGACATAATAGATTATATAGAACTTGTAGAAGCTTTCTTTAGTAGTATTGATCCTACCGATGAGGGGGGACAATTTAATGATAGAGGAGATAGCTACAAGACAGCAGTATTTTATCATGATGATCATCAGAAAAGAATAGTTGAAGAATATATAAAACAATTAGAAGATAGTGGTATTTATAATGGAACTATTGTTACTAAATTAATAAAAGCTGAGTTTTTTTATCCAGCAGAGGAGTATCATCAAGACTATTATAAGAAAAATCCTTTAAGATATAAACTTTATTATAAAGGATCAGGCAGACAAGAATATATAAAAAATCATTTAAAGAAAAGTGAAGAAGAAAAAAGAAATTTAAAACAGAGATTAACAAATATTCAGTATGCTGTTACTCAAGAGAATGCCACAGAACCACCTTTTAGAAATGAATATAATGATAATTATGAAGAGGGAATATATGTAGACGTTGTAACTGGAAAGCCTCTTTTTTCATCTAAAGATAAATTTAATTCAGGATGTGGGTGGCCAGCTTTTTCAAAACCAATAAATAATGGCTATGTAAAAGAAATTGAGGATTATAGTCATGGAATGATAAGAACAGAGGTAAGAAGTAAGAATAGTGATTCTCATCTTGGTCATGTATTTAATGATGGACTAAAAGAACTAGGAGGACTTAGATATTGCATAAATTCTGCTTCTTTAAAATTTATTCCAAAGAATAAAATGAAAGAAGAAGGTTATGAAGAATGGTTAAATAAAATATAGATTATAATGAAATGAAAAATGCCCAGAAAGATTTTTGGACATTTTTTATGTTCTTTATAGATAATATTAAAGTATTAAATGAGATAATCTAGTAAGATTCTTAGAATATTTATAAAATAAAGAAGCTGGTATTTTTATATAAAAACATAATAAACATATTTAAAATCAAAATAAATATCTAAAATTAAACTATCTTGGAATATTTTCAGCTTAATTGTAAAAATAGTGTTGACAGTTTATAGAATATATATTACAATAGACAAGCAGTCAAGTTGCAGGGGATTTATATTTGATAGTGACATACAATTATAAATTAATTAGATTTGACAATTGCTTTATAATATGTATAATATTTATGTATTGTGAATATGCGTTTTTAGCTCAGCTGGATAGAGCAACGCCCTTCTAAGGCGTGGGCCAGGGGTTCGAATCCCTTAAAACGC
>NZ_JAHXPT010000017.1 GCF_019431045.1 Clostridium weizhouense
TCAATAGTGGTGTGATCAAATATTATATATAGAGAATTTGAAGTACTTTTATATTTATTTAAGAATTTATATATATATAATTCATATAGTTTTTCTGGATTAATAGATTTATTACTTAGAAATCTTTGAAGTCTCTTAATTTTACTTTCTTCTGTGCCAGAAGAGTACGAATCTTTAAGCTCTTGAGCTTTTCAGATAATACAACTGTTTTTGAAATTATGATTCCAATAATCATAGCAACTAAGTTATTTAATCTTTTTGAAGATAAAGGTATCATTTTCTCTAGTGTTTTTTTCAATTTTGTAGTAATATATTCTTGATCATTGATCATAATAAACCACCTTTCTATATAAATTGGCTGTTACAAATCAATTTTACACTAGAATTGGTGGTTTTTTATTATTTTCAGATTAATTTTTTTCTCAAAAATGATATTGGAAATTATTTGGTTATTAACTGTCCGTAAGTCAGCTTCTTTTTCACCATTTAAAATATTATAGTGCATAAATTTATCTCTATTCTTTTTATCTCGACAATAAAATTATAATAGATAATTTATGCACTCCTTTTTTCATATAGTTTTTATTACTATTTGTGTCTACTAAAATTATACTCTAACCTATAATAAGTCTTCTTTTATTTTTGATTAGAGTTTTTTAATAATTCTATTGGAATTTTAGTTTCATATACACCACAAAAACAGGATTTATTCATTGCTTTTTCACTTATTCTTATTGAAGTCTCCCCTAAAGAATGTGCTATTTTTTTAGACATTTTGTTAAATAAAATCTTTTTCATAGTTCTCATAATTTCTATAACTCCTTTTCAATAAATTATATGTTATTGGTAAAATTAATGTAACTGCTGAAATTGCAGATAAAATTATCAATGCTTTTATTAGGTTATTTGGAACTAATAAAGTAATTATCATTAAGATTAGACCTGTTATTACAGATTCTTTTTTTAGTTTTTTTCTTAAATTAAAGCTTAATAAAGGATGATTTTCAGTATCTGCAGGGGCATATTTATATAATAAAGTATTAATAATTGTAAATAGAGTAAAAACCATATAATTATTAAACTTTAAATAATAACTTAAATAAGATCCAAAAACAAATATTAATAATGAAACTAAAGTACATATAAAGCTATTTTTGGCATGAAGGCCAAATGTATTTCTTCTTATAATTGTAAAAATTAATAACATAAAGATAGTTCTTTTTAATAAGTGAAATACTGCAGCTACTAAAAATATTATAATTAATTTAGATATATTAATTAGTAATATTTCAATACCTAATTTCATTTTTTGTAGTTCTAACCCTTCCTTTTGTAAATATGAATTTATATTATTCAAAATTATTTGAGCAAGTCTTTCCATAAGGCTTATCTGAATTTTATTTTTCATATATATCACCTGAATATGCTTTACTATATTTTTACTATAATAATGTTAATAAAATTGTATATTAATCTATTTATGCTTTGAATTATAAATAGCTAAAATAATTATACAAATCAAAGCAATAGAACTTATAATGATACCTAATATTATTGGTGGCATTGGAAAAATAATTGTAGCAATTAAAATTAGAAAAAGTAATATTAAAAGTAATGATAAGTATTCTTTCAATAAGTCACCTCCTCATGTATAGAGGAGTATTCTTGGAAAATGTAAATGTCCAAGTTTACTCAAATTTTATTTTTAATATTCTTATGGGTTTTATACTAAAAGCTATAATTCCATCTAAAACAAAAGCTATCATTTTTTATGGATATTTAGATTCAACTGTTAGTCTTTCATGATGTTATATTCTAATATGGAAGACTTGTATTATATTAAAATAACTATACCTCTAAGAAATAAGTTTACTTCTTTAATTATATATATATTATTGAAATTTTTCCAGTAAAAGTCACAAATGATAATATTTAAGTAATAATTGTTGAAATTAATACCAAAATTACACAAATAATACTATTTATGACTAAAATTAAAATTATAATTTTTGGTGATGTAGAATTATATCTATAAGTAAGATATTTAAATTAAAAGCAAATTAAAATATCTTAAAAAAGGATAGGTTACTTATTTTTTAGTATGTTATCTAATGCTGTTAGAATCATTGTTTATGGGTGTAAATCATGTCCATTAGCATAAATGTTTCTCTAGAAGCGGTTAGAATTAGGACAAGTTCTTGCTAATTACAATAATATACAATGTAATCGAAACTGCCAGATTAAATTATACGCAGAAATCAGCTTTTATCTACAGAGCAAAAAGTAGTAATTGTTTTTGGACCATAATTTCCATTGGAGGTAATAAGATGAAAAGTATAAAAGACTATATTTTAAAATTATGTTTTATATTTAAAGAAATTTTTAAAGCAGGACCAGGTGTATTTTTTCTTTCCATTGGTTCAATGCTTATTACAGGTATTAGCCCAGTCGTTACTACATATTTGACAGCTAAATTAATAGAAGAATTAGGTCAAAATATAGGAAATAACTCATCGGGTGTGTATGTAAGATTATTAATTATTTTATTTTTAATGCTTTTATTTATAGTAATTTCATTCGCTATAGAAAGTGTAAAAACTATTATATGTTCTATAGCAGGGTTAAAATTGTCACACAATATAGAAAACTTGGTTGCGGATAAATTTCAAAGAATAAAGCAAGAGAGAATAGATAATCCTACTTTTTTAGATTTGCATTCAAACACTTTGACTAAATGTGGTTCTGAACCATTGAATTTAATGGAAGGCTTATTTGGTATGGTTGCAAGCTTTATAAGTCTTATTGGATATGCTGTTATTATTATTAGATTTAATTTACTTGCGTTTCTTTTTATTATGATTTTTACTTTACCTATTATAATTTATAAAAGAAAATTTCAAGGTATGATGTTTAGATTTTTTAGTGAAAGAACTATGCAAATGAGGAGAATATGGTATTATCTCTCACTGATTACTGATCCCAAGTATACAAATGAGATTAGAGCTTATAGATTATATGATCACTTTAGAAAAAGAAGAAAAGAGTCATTTAATGACCTTATGAAAGGTAACAATAAAATTGCAACAAAAGAGATTATAGTATCAATATTAACTAGTTCTATTTCAATGATAGGTGCTATTTTGGTTGGAGTATGGATTGTAAAAAATACGATCACAGGTTCAATATCTGTGTCAGAGTTTTATTTGTTTGTTACTGCTATTATAACTATCGTTACGAAGTTAATAGGATTATCAAATCAAATAGCATCCAATAGTAAAAGCATGATGTTTATTAATTATATATTTGAATTTATGAAGGAAACAGATATTATAGAAAGTAAAAATCTGAAAATTAAATCAATACCAGTACATAATATATGTTTTGAAAATGTTAGTTTTAAGTATACAGGTTCTGATAATTATGCACTTAAAGATATAAATGTAAATTTTAATACAAAGGAGACAATATGCCTTGTTGGTGAAAATGGGAGTGGAAAGTCAACACTTGTAAAACTTCTACTTAGAATTTATGATCCAACACAAGGGCAGATATTACTAGATAACACAGATTTAAAAGAATACGACATAAATGAATTAAGATCGTTTTTTGGCGTTTTATTTCAAGATTATGTTAAGTTCTCAGATAGTGTCCATAATTGTATAGGATTTGGAAATATTGATAAGATACAAAACGACATGGATATAGAAAAAGCTGCTCAAATAACAGGAGCCAGTAAATTTATTGAAAACTACAAAAATAGATATGATACAAACTTAAGTAAAATGTTTTTTTATGATGCTATAGAACCTTCAGGAGGTCAATGGCAAAAAATTGCCATATCTAGAGCAGTTTTCTCTGAAGCATCGGTTTTAGTATTAGATGAGCCAACAGCAGCACTTGATCCAAAGTCAGAAGTGAACATGTTTGATACTTTTAAAACAATAAGCGAACTTAAATCTACAATCATCATCTCTCATAGAATGTATATTACTAAATTAGCTGATAAAATTATTTTATTAGATAAAGGACAAGTTATAGAAGAAGGAAGCTTTGAAGAATTAATCAAACTGAAAAAGGAATTTTATAATATGTATAAAATTCAAGCAGACAGCTACTCTATGTCTGTTGAATTAATATAAATATAATAAGGGCTATTGATTACTTATACAGCTTACTACTAAAAAAGTTATAAGATGGGGGAGAGAAAATCATGAATAATAAATTAAGTTTAAAGAAAATCAATAAGGCAAATTATTCTACAGTAAGAACTTTAGGTGTCCCAGATAAAGCTTATAATGCAGGTTTTATCGGACAAATGATATAAATAAAACATTCACAGTAAATTTAAAAAATTATAAGATGGAGGAGAGAAAATCATGAATAATAAATTAAGTTTAAAGAAAATCAATAAGGCAAATTATTCTACAGTAAGAACTTTAGGATGCCACTGTGGTTGTCACGGTGTCCCAGATAAAGCTTATAATGCAGGTTTTATCGGACAAATGATATAAATAAAACATTCACAGTAAATTTAAAAAAGAAGAATAACTAATAACTTTAGTAGTAGGCGGTATAAATAATCAATAGCTCAAAAGTTTATATCCATGATTAAACTAGACAAGCTACATCAGAATTCCTATAAAGTAAAAATTATAAGATGAGGGAGTGGAAGTCATGAATAATAAAGTTAGTTTAAAAAAGATAAACAATGCAAATTACTCCACAGTAACAACTTTAGGGTGCCACTGTGGCTGTCCAAGTAAAGCAAGTCAAGCTTATTATTATAATTACATGGGACAGTATTTGAATATTCTGTAAACTGAAAATTTACAGTAAATCTATAAAATAGAAAAATAACTTATAACTATAGTAATAGGCTATATAAATAATCAATAACTATAAAGAGAGAGGATGTAAGTAAAGATGTATTTATCTAAAATAATTAAGACAAATAACAATATGTATATTTATGATGCACTAAACAATGACTTTGCTAAAATTAACTCCGAGGAAGATATATTAGATGATAATAAATATGCTGATTTTTTGATAAATAACAACTTCAGGGATATAAAGAAACCATGTGAGTTTGATGTGAAATATCCTTATAGTGAAGACGAATTAAATAATATGTATAATAATAAAACAAAGAGTATGACTTTAGCACTTACAGAGCAGTGCAATCTACGATGTAAATATTGTGGATATATGCCTAAATATATGGATGATAACTATAAGCTAAAAAGTATGCCTAAAGAGGTTGCTTTTAAGGCTATAGATATTCTTATGAATAATTCACATGAAAGTGATATATGCCATCTTGGTTTTTATGGAGGGGAACCTTTACTTAGACTTGATCTTATAAAAGAATGTATTGATTACATAAGTAATAAATATCCATTTAGAAAACCTTTTTATAATATGGTAACAAATGCAGTTTT
This sequence comes from Clostridium weizhouense, assembly GCF_019431045.1. Taxonomy (GTDB): domain Bacteria; phylum Bacillota; class Clostridia; order Clostridiales; family Clostridiaceae; genus Clostridium; species Clostridium weizhouense. Next base: position 5,442 of record NZ_JAHXPT010000017.1, read on the forward strand.
ACTTGATGATAAAGTTACTGATTTCATAATAGAAAATGATATAAAAGTAATTATAAGCTTTGATGGACCTAAAAAATATCAAAATAAATATAGAGTTGATTGTAATGGTAATTATAGTCATGAGAAGGTGTGTCAAAACATTGAGGCATTTTATCGTAAAGACCCTAAATTTTTTAGGGAAAATGTTACATATAATGTAGTTACGTTTAATGGTGCTAGCAATGATCTTTTTGAGTCTATAGATAATTTATGGAAATCTAATGTAAATATGATAGATCTTGTAGAAACTGATTATTTTACAAACTCAAGGGACGAAAGTGATAAGCTGGTCAATAAAAATGAAAAAATTGATGCAAGAAAGTACGATTTTGTCTATAATAATATTCTTAAAAATATGAAAAAATATTATGATTTATTCAGTGGACCAGCTTGTAGTAATTGCATTTTTCCTGGAGGGTTTTGTATTCCTGGTTCAAGAAAGAACTTTGTAACCACTGACGGTAAAATAATTGTATGTGAAAAGGTGGATGAGGGTCAGGAAATTTTTGAAATTGGAGATGTTTATAACGGTATTGATATAAATAAAATAAAAAGGCTTATTGATCAAACTCTAAAAAGTTTAGAAAAATGTAAGGATTGCTGGGCCGCTAAGTATTGCAAAATGTGCTTTAAAGAGATTCTAAATATAAATGATGAGTTCTGTGAAAAATCTAAAAGAGATGTAGAGAAGGAATTGGGTTATTATTTAGACAATGCAAGTAATGATAGAGATTTTGTGAATCAGGTAGCAAACATCTCAGTGATTTAAATAGGAGATTCATATGACTTCTGTTTAGTGGTATCCCGTAGAAAATACAGAGATGGTAGTTGCCCAATAGTTTTAATCATCAGAGCTTGGACTCAGTATAGAGATGTATGACTAAGTATGGCATTAGAGGGCTACTCTATCTGTATTCGACTTTTCATAACTTGCGAGATACTACGAAAACTGGGGATCAATAGAAAAACTAAGATTATATAAGGAGAGAATAAAAATGAAGGTTGCATTGATTGATACAGGAATTTCTAAAAATGAAATTAACAACAGGTGTGAAGTAAGACACTTTTCTTTAGTTAAAGAAGCATTAATAGAAGAATATAAAGAACCTGCAGAAACACACTGCCACGGTACAGATTGCTTCAAGGAAATAGTATCTAATACTAAAAATAGTGAACTAGAAATACTTGATTTAAATATATTAGATGAGTCAGGAAAATTACAGGTGAATAATATTATTTCTGCAATAGAAAAATCAATAGAGGAAAGAGTTGATATAATAAATATCAGTTTAGGATTAACTACGTATTCCCAAGAATTATATGATATATGTGAAAAAGCAGTTCAAAATAATATTGTTATATTATCAGCTGCATCCCATTCTAATACCATATCATTTCCAGCTGATTTCAAAAATGTAATATGTGTACAAGTAGATCAAGAGCAAACAGAAAAAATTAAAACAATTGATTATAGTACAGTTTCTATTTCGATGAGAGATTTTATAATAAAGGAAAACAATACCGAATTTGATTTCAGTTCATCTAGTTTGGCATGTGCTAGACTATGCGGATATCTTTGTGATGATTTTAGCAATATGTGGTTAAATGATAAATTTAAAATACTATCTCGCAAATACAATATTAAGCTTTATAGTTCAGATGATATTAGTTCCAATATTGGTTTAAAAGAAAGCGGTATTAATTATATATTATCAAATAACAAAGCAGCCGTTGTTCTATTTCCATCAAATTTACTGGAAAAAGTGAATAAGGATTATATAAATGAAAACATAGTAGCGTATTATGATCATGAGAAATGTGATTTTTACAGTTTTAAAGATGGTAAGCCAATTAAGGATTTTGATGTAATAATAATATTGAATTCTTCATATTTCAATATGGAAGTTCCTGCAACTATAAAAGAAAAGTATATAAACTATAGGATAATCTGTATAGGTAATTTTTTAAAAACAGACGATAATAAATACTTGTATGATTATAATGAATATAATTCTTCTGAACTATCTGTACTAGAAAAACCTGCTATAGCTATCACAAGCTTATGTAGTGGATTAAATAAATCTGATGTTCAGTTATCTTTATTAAATAGTTTGAAACAAGACGGATTAAATATTGAATCAATTTCTAATAATCCAATAGATGCACTTTACAATGGAAATGTTTTTAATTTTCCAAACGAACTAAAATTCCCAAGTATAGTTTATTCGATTAATAAATTTATGTATCTTTCTGAAATTAATAAAGACATGGATGCATGGCTTATAAATATTGGAGGAGCAATAGGTCAAGTTAATAACTTAAATACATACAACTTTGGTAAACTTGCTGATGCTTACTTTTCTGCCGTAAATATAGATGTAGCCATAATGTGTGTAAATACTTTTATAGATGTTGAAAATTTAAAATTACAGTTAGCAAATTTATATAAACATGGCATTGAAACAATATTCATTGTTTTATCACATAATGATATTGATAGTACAACTATGAGTTATAGAGATGGATTACAAACCTATTATGTTGATAATACAAAATACTTTGAGGCATTTGAGTATTTAAAGGAAAATGTTGAAGAAAAAGTATTTACTTTGGATGATGTACAAAACGGTAACCTTTATAAAAATATTATAGAAACATTAAGCTAAAATAAAGTCATATTAGATAACTAATCAAAAGTCTATTAAAGAATATAAATTTAAGTAAGGGATTTAAAATATAATCTATGAACCTTTTCCATTGATAAAATCATTTACTGCTTGTAATTTAATATCTGATATATAAAATGTATTTTTATTTTTGGTTATAGGTTCTTCTAATGCAAATGTTTTATATTTACGAATCCATGCTCTAACAGAGCTTGGATTCACTCCTAAATATTTGCCTATTTGATTTAGGATAATTTCCCTATATAAATAGTATTCTACAAACTTAATCTTAATTTCAGCAATATTTTAGGTTTTCTTCCCATAATAGAATGCTTCCTCTATAGTTACAGTTTTATTATTTGAACTGTCTACTATAAGGGGAGCATATCAATGATTTTTTATATCTGTTTTTTATTTAACTACTTTTAATTACTTTTTCTAGTATAAGAATAGAATAAATAATAGTAATAAAGACTCCTAAGAAAGAAATTATTGTTATTATTCTTGATGACCAAGAAAGTAGAAAAATGCTTATTGTATTTAAATTATTAGGATCAAATAATGTAAATATAGAACCTAGGCTTTCGTGAACTAGATTGTTATTTAAAAGAGTTAAAACTATTCCACAAATTAATCCCATTATTAAATCTATATATTTGTGCATACATATATCCCCTTTATTAAAATATATTGTAATTACATATTAAAAATTTTTATGCTTTTGCAGTAACTTTACACGAAATAAAAATAAAAACAAAACTAAAAAAAATTAAAATTAATCTATTTAATATATAGTACTCTGGTGAAATAATATAATAAAAATTATTTGTATTTGCTCCAATAGAAAAAATCTTAAACATTGAACCTGATGATAATAAATCAATACAATAATATGATGTTAAAATTAATATTGCTGCATAAATATTCTTAAAAACAGTTATTATTAATAACACTAATGAACATAGAAATAATATATTAGGTATAAATCTAGCACTTAAAAGTAAATTTTTTATATCTAAAAATGATATATTTCTATAATAAATTAACCCAGTAACGAATGATCCAAAAGAAAATGCTAATGAATATATAAGCCATCTATACAGTACTATATAATTAAATTCATTTCGATTATAGAATGTAATTAATTCATACATTCCAATACTATAATCTTGATAAAAAACATATATTATAGTAAATGCTGATATTAATGGAATAATATAATCATATAAATTATCACAGCTTTTTAATTTATATCCAATTGCAATAGATTTTAAATAATTTGAAGGTGCAGGTGAAATTAATGATATAATAAACATTAAAATCAAAATTAAACCTGTAAATTTTACTTTCTTTTGTTTTACATCATATATTTTAAAATAATTATTATAAAATCCCTTGCTGTTTTTGAATATATACATATGCATTTTCTAAAGAAACCTCCTTCTCAGGTTTACTATTATTAATTTCACAAGAATTCTTAATAAATTTAATTTTAACCTCTTTATTATTTAAACGTTTTTCTTCTATTACAACTACAGATTTTCTTATTTCTTTTAAATTTTCCACATTGCAAATAACACTATAAATATTAGGAGCTGATTTTCCTATTATATCACTAACAGACCCATTAAATTTTATTGATCCGTTATTAATAACTAACACATTATCACTATATAATTCAGCATCTTCTATTATATGTGTTGATATTAAAGTTATCCTATCATGTCCAATTTCAGAAAGATAATGTCTAAATTCTAGTCTTTGTTCTGGATCTAGTCCAACTGTTGGTTCATCAATTATTATTAATTTAGAATCTCCTAATACAGCTTGTGCTATCCCTAATCGTCTCTTATATCCACCAGAATATTTAGAAACAGGACGTTTTATAACTTCATTTAAATTAAACTTGTATATAACTTCCTCCAATATCTTTTCTTTTTTATGTTTATCAATATTCTTAATATCACATACGTAAGATAAAAAATCATATCCTAATACATTAGGATATATATCAAAATTTTGTGGTAAGTACCCGATCTCATTCAATCCAATATTTTGTGCATACAATAAATCTTTTCCATTAAGTTCAATCTTACCACTTTTAGGCTTTTTTAATCCTGTAATAATTTTCATTAATGTAGTTTTTCCAGCTCCATTATTCCCCAACAAAGCAGTAATACCATTATTACAATTACAAGAAATATTATTTAATATTTTTTTATTACCATAAGAAAAATTAACATTACTAATAGATAAATTATTTTCCATACTTATAAACTCCTATATCTCATTTATTATTAAAGTATCTTCAAATATTTGCACACTTGAGTTTATATCATTATTTAGTGTATTAATATCCCAAATACCACCTATAACCTTTTTAAATTTTCGACTTTTTAAAAATTCCAAATCAGCTTCAGATAAACCATCAGTTACATTTAATTTTGAAATATATTTGTCTAATCTAGATTTTAACTGTTGTGAATTTTGATTTATTGGAATAATATATTGGCAATTATCTATAAATTCTTCTTTATAATCACCTGAAAATACATTTACTCCTAAGGACTTTCCTTGAAATTTATAAACATTATCACATTTATCTATAATATTTAAATTAGAATATACTTGTTTATTTGCTTTGATATTAACATTAAAATCTATCACATAGTTATTATTTATTTTTGGATACCATGAAAATGTTGATTCAGGTAAATTAACTGCTAAATTACTAACATAGTAAACACTCATACCAAGATCATTTTCTACAAAAACATTACCACTATATTCAATTACTATATCTACTAACGTACCTTTATTAAATTTATGTTTTATATACAAATTATTATCTTCATGTTCAAAATTAACATCAACATTATTTATAGATACTTTATTTATTTTAAATAACTTGTCTAATAACAATACAATTTCTTCTGAATCATCATTAATATTTATGTTAATATGAGTTGTATTTTTTATATTATTACTTATATCTATATTCATATCATAAGATTTAATAGTATATTTTGTATTAACTAAATCTTTATATTCTATGGTGGTGGTAGTACTTCTATTAATATCGTTATAATAAACAATACTAATCATTCCTAAAAAAATTGTGATTATAAAAATAATATATTTTAATCTTTTATTATTTTTATTAACTATAAAACTAATTGAAAGTATAAGTGCTGCTATAAGTACTATAAATACTTTATCTAAATAGTATAAAGTATTAAAAATTTCTCCACAAATATAATTTCCACCCATTAATGTAGAATCATCAAAAATATTAAATAATTTGTATAATACTTTTGTCGATGGATTATATAATTCAAAAATAAATAAACCGTATACTATAATTGATAATAACATAGCAAAAATATTTCTACATATACACCCTATAGTAGAACCTATTACAGACGCAATTAGATTACTTAAATTCCATACTATACAAAAATTAATAATTCCTCTTAAATCAAAGCTATATTCAAAACTTTTATTTCTAAATATAATTATAACTAACATTGGAATAAGAATTGTAAGTATTGAGATTATAAAACCAGTAATTATTATAGCTAATTGTTTTTTTAATATATTATTTTCTAATAAATTTAGAATATCATAATCCTTATACATAACATATGTACTACTTATAAGTAAAAATAAATTTGAACAAATAAATCCAAAGCAGTATACTTGACTAAATACAAAAATTGATTGTCTTAATGCTCCACATTGTTTATAAGTTAAAAATATATTTAATAATATTGCTATTAAAAACAATGGATTTTTAATCATTATTTTTAAGTAAAATCTAATTATTTTTTTCATATTTTGTATATCCTTTCTGTAACTAATAACAGTTCTACAAATTATACTATTGATTCTATAAATAAACACTATCAAAACTTGATAGTGTTTATTTATCTTCAAATTAAATTTTCTTAATCTATAGATAGATCAGCTTCTGAAGTCTAGAATACAAAGGCATTAGTAGCAACACAACTAAATAATGAAACTGATAACATAAGTGCAAGTATTAATTTTTTCTTATTCATATAATGCTGCTAACATTCTTTTTAATACTTGTACATATTTTTAACACTTGTATATATTACCATAATAATTAAATTATTTCATTTTTTTATTACTGCTAGCTAGTATTACTTATATATCTATTTGTATAAAATTCCTATAATTCATAAAAAATACACAATTTAAAAAAAATTATAATTATGGAGGTGTTTTGAAATTATTGAAGAATATTATGTAGGTAACAAAAAAATAAATTTTAAACTACTTTAAACTTTAATTTTTTGTTTTAATATATTTTGAAAGGGATGTTAGCTTAACATGAAAATTATTCCATTATCGTTGGAAAATAAAAATTACATAAAACAATGTGCAATGCTACTAAAGACTAATTTTAAAGATTTTTATAATATTGAAATTGCAAAAAAAGCAATTCTTAATTCTATAGATGAACATAAAATTAGTATTATTGCAGTTGATGAAAATAATAAGGTGCTTGGATGGATTTGTGGAGTTGAAGAGTACAATGCACATGTTTGGGAAATACAACCTTTAGTAGTACGTAAAGAAAATCAAGGAAATGGCATTGGAAAATTGCTTATTTGTGAATTTGAAAGGCTGGTTGCTTTAAGGGGAGGTATCACAATCATATTAGGTACACAAGATGATAATAATAGTACAAGTTTAAGTGGAAAAGATATATATACAGATATTTTCAAGCAAATAGAAAATATAAAAAATTTAAAGCATAATACTTATGAATTCTGCTTAAAACTTGGATATAAAATAATTGGTGTAATACCAGATTCAAATGGTATTGGAAAACCAGACATTCTAATGGCTAAAAGAGTAATATATAATTAATATATTATATTTAGTTCAGTTTAGATAAATTGACCCTATAAATAATTTTTGTAAACTGAATAAAATTAACTTCTTCTTTACAATAATTTGTTAATTATCTAAACAGTGCAATGTCAGTAAGCTAAGTTTTAAAATTTTTACAAGATATAGTTTTTCAAGGAAAAGTCTATGTTTTCATAGACTTTTCTAAAATATTATATAAGATAAAAGCTTGTGCACATATAACATCTAAAATTTAATCATTTTTGGATGCTCATTTATAATCAATAAAAGAATATATCTTAAATGTCTTAAACTTTTATTAATCAAGTAGTAAGTAGAAAATAATACTAAATTAATTGATCATTCAAAGTATTTAACTCATAATTTCTATCTTGATCTACTTCAAGTTTAGCTTTTTCCTTACTTGATAAGGCTCTATATTCAACATTAAATTGAAACATTTTATTATAATACGTAAAATCTTTAATAATTATCTTATTATTTTTAAGTTCTTCAAGAGAAGCTTTAATTCTATCTCTTTGCCTATAGTGATTTTTAGTATTCCAATAAATTGCTGTAGAAAACTCATTTAGATAGATATCTTCATTAAAACTTTTTTTATTAATTTCTGCTCTATATCTTCTTTTTTGTAGCCAAATAGCCAGTTGCTGAGAATCATCGCTTAAACTATTAAATACACTTTCGTCATATTCTAACGTGCTCTTTTTTATTATTAATTCTTTTAAAATATTACCTAAATAAACCTCAGCTATTTTGGTGCCATTTAATGTATATATCTTGCTTTCTAAAAAGACCCCATTAACAGAAGTACCTTCAATATTGTAAGATAATTTTATACTTCCAAGCTTAGCTATAGAGTCTTCAACTGCTTCATAATTCTTTTTTCCATCAGTTAAACCAATGTCTTTTAGAATTAAATGTATACTCTTTATAATTGGTTCCCCTAAAACCATCTTATGAAAATGAGTATAATAATACCTTATAATCTTAACGTCTATTCTATTTAAATATTTAACTGCTTTTATAAAAGCTATTTGTGTTAATAAATCATTTACTAAAAGTGGATTTCCACCACTTTTAATTTGAAGATATGTACTTTGCTCTAATTGAATTAAAAGTTCATTTTGTTCTTCCTGTCCAATCATAATAAATCTATCTATTGTAGAATTTGGACTAAAATCATTTGATTTATCTAAAGTAATTTTTTGATCTTTTGTTAATAAATCTACTCTTCCAGTTGTATCTATCGGTATGTCTCCTAATATACTTGGAACTTTAGTCACATTATTATTAATGATTTCAATTTCCTTATCATACCTTGAATAAATAATTAATATATCATTTTTAAAAGCTGTTCTAATAGAAACTTTACTTAAATCAGAAAGATACATAAACTCAGTAAGTAAAGAATTATCATCTCTTTTCCAATCCATAATTTTCTCTATAAGCTTTGTTTTATATAATTCACTATTTTTAACACCAAAATAACTTTTATACTTTCTTAAAGGCAAAGTTTTATCTAAAACCATCTTATATTGATACTCAGAAAATTCAATTTCTTTAGAAAGTGTACTATTGTTACTTTTTAAAAGTTTGTTCACCCATCTAGTTTTAGTTGTTTTAATGGCTCTATTTAAATTTTTTACTATAAAATCTTTATTATGAATATTGTCTAACATTTTAATATCTCCAGATAAACTAATAAAAAATGTATTAAAATTATCTTTTAAGATACTCTCATATTTAGGCTTCAATGTTTTATATATTTCTTCTTTAAAGGCCTCAATCATATTTTCCACTCCTTTTTTGTAGTATATCATAAGATCTAAATTATTTGCTACTAATGATATTTACTTATTTTAAAGTACATTAGAATAAATAATAAACTATGTATGTTGCAATAAGAAATTCTAAAAGAAATTAACAATTTAGGCACATGAAAATATTTAATATACTTTAGTTTCTTTTTAAATAATTAAACATCTATATAAGTTGCAGTAAAGACTTTAACATTACTATTTAGATTTAAAGTTGTGTCAATTACTTGAATATAACGGTATTATCGCAACTTATATATTTATAATTTAACATTAAAAATAAGCTTTAATATATGTAAAAATTTAACCACTGTGAAAAAGTAACCGTACTAAGTGAAAAAATTTCAGTCCCTCAACCGTACTGAGTGACAATTGTGCAAGATGAACCGTACTGAGTGAAAAAAATTTATGTGTTTTAGTTGAATATTAGTTAAGTTTTAATATTATAGCTTGCAACGTCCTAATTTATTCAAATTTATTCCTTTATTTTGAAAATTATCTTGTAAAAATAAAAAAAATTATATTTTTTTTAAAAATTTTTTTTAAAGTATTTATTCAATATTTTTATTTTTTTGTAGTAATATGTAAAAAAATCGTTGTTTTATTACCGTACTGAGTGAAAAAACACACCTACTTTTGGTAATTTTCGTGCTGTGTGTCAAAAATGAACCGTACTGAGTGAAAAAAATTTATGAAAATTTGTGATTTTAGATTTTTGAATTTTTAAAAACCCACCTAAAGCCAGTGTTTTCAACACTTTCAGCTTTTGTCATAAAATTTACGTATCTAAATGGAAAAATGCCCTCAAACCCGCATTCCTTCGTCATAATTTGTTAGTTGTGTGTCAAAAATGAACCGTACTGAGTGAAAAAAATGACGTTTTTGCATTATTCTCATTTATAAAATACAATGAATTATAGAATATATCGATGAAATGGAGGTGAAGAAGGAATGGCTACTAAACTATATAATTCACATTTATCTAAGATAATATTTGAATGTAATGAATACTATATTCTTGATACATATATATCTTTAGCTTATGTATCTAGTGAAGTTAATTCAAAATATCTTATACAAACATTTAGTGATTCAAAAGCAGATCTTATAAATCTTGTTAGAAGAAATATGAATGCTTCATATAAGACAATATTTAATTGCATAGATAAATTAATAGAAAAGTCTATCTTATCTTTTGATAATGAATTACATAGTTGGGTTTTAGTTGATATGGAGAATATGACTAAATTAAAATATGATTCTAATAATGACTCTTATATGGAGTCAACAGGTTATACAAATATAAGAAATTTCTTCTTCACTGACGAATTTAGAAAAATGAAAGCTAGAGAAAAAAGGCTTATTATATATATGTCACAGCTATGTGATTCTAAAGCATCTAAATTTCATGATAGTTTTTCTATGAATCTTTTAAAGCCTAATAGTTCATGGATGAAAGTATTAAAAACTAAATCTAAGTATTACGCAAGATACACAATAAATAAGATGTTTACTAAATATGAAGATGTATTTAAAGATAATAGTGAAACTATGAGAACTAGGGATTTATCACCTAAAAAAACAACAAACTTTAAGTTTTACTTTGAGTGTCCAGCAATTGATACTAAAGTTTTAGAAGATCAATATATTGAACTTGTTAAACTTAATAATCCTAAAGAATATGAAATGGTTAAAGAAAAGATTAAATTTGGTGGAATAACCTTAACTAAAAAGCTAATAATGCACTTAGTTAGAGCTTTATCAAATCTTAAAGAGTGGTTTTTAAAAGAAAGAGTAGCTCAACTTATAATAAATAAATACATAGCTATTCAAATTCATAAAAGCCGTGAAAATATAAAATCATTGCCAGCATATGCTGCAGCAGTGGTTAAAAGCGTTGTAAATGAATATAAAAACTTTAAAGAAATTCAAAATATAAATAATATAAGAAGATATGAACATGGAGAATACTTTATAGAATATACTAAAAATAAAGTTGATGATGATATAAATTTTGATATAAAAAAGGCTTTGGCCCTTTTATAAATATTCTAACCTAAGATATTATAAACTTTTGCTATGTTTTAAGTAAATGTTGATATTGTAGTATAAACAGACTTCTTATCATCAGATAAAGCTTGTCTTTAGCTGATGGTTAGAAGTCGTTATCCAGGAGCTAGTAGCTGTTATAGAATTACAGCTACTAGCTATCGGATAAAGCTCATGTACAGAATTGAAATAGGAAACTCTCCTCATGTACATTCGTGGAGTAAGTTCGAAGAACCAAATATAAAATTTGGATTCTCACTTAAGAGTTCTAAAAAGCAAATTCCAATGCCAGTTCGCCCTTATACTACAATATCAACACTGTTCTAAAACATATTAAAAACTTTAAATTTTTTAATATTCTAGGTTTATTTGTGGTAATTTAAAATATAAATTAAAACTAAACCTTATAAAAAATGCCATTTATAATTACTTTAGGCACATGAAAAACATATAATGTATAAAACTTTTAAACTAAAAAAAGAAACATGATGAATAATTTAGCTTGTTTTAGGCTAATATTTATCATGTTTCTTCTTTTTTAGGAGTAAATAACGTACAAAATGTAAAGTTGTAAAATTAAATATTAAAGTTATAAAAATATAGTTTAAAGTTATAAAATAAGTGGATAACCTTATGAAATTTTCTGTTCTTTTCTTTAAAATGTAAATCCTATCTAATCCCTTATATATAAACACTTTAAACATAATATTTGCTCTCGATAAATTGTATGTAAATAATATTAATAGTATGTATATTTTATTAACTGTAAGAGATAAATATAAACTGTTAGATATGAAATTAACTAGATAAAGTCTTTTAATAAACCAGAAATTTATTTGAATGTACTTTATATTTAAATGAGATTAATGTGTAATAAAATAATATCAGAATATGGTGAATATTTTTGGAGAAAGAATTTAATATAACAGGGACGTGTATTCCTAAAATGCATTATATGGTAGATACATCTGATAAATTAAAAAAGACTATAAAAGTTATAGATAAAGGAAAGTATTTTACAATAAATAGACCAAGGCTGTATGGATTAGATGAAGGATATCTTTTAATATTTGATTTTAGAAAGATTAAAGGGGAAACAGGTAAGTTAGATGAAACAGTTGTAACTTTAGGTTAGAAGAAAAAACGAATAGTTGAAGTTTATTGCTAGGAAAATAAATATAACAGATGAGATGAATTGAACTGCTCCCTGTCAAGTAGACAATAGAAAAAATAAGAGCGATAATTAGATTATGATGTTATAATTTAAATATATTATAGATTGAATTAAATAAGATATTTAATAGAGACAGGAGGGGAGCATATGGATGAGTATTTAGAATTTTTTGCTGAACATGAAGCTAATAAAAAAGTTTTTAATACAGCAGGATTATGTATAAAAAGTAAGCATTATATGGTCAATGTAGATAATAAGATTAAGAATATTATTAAATTAGTTCAAAGTGATGCTTATTTTGTAATCAATAGACCAAGGCAGTATGGAAAAACAACAACCCTTAATAGACTTGAAAAAATATTAAAAACTAGATACAAGGTTGTTAGTCTAGATTTTGAAGGCTTAGGAAATGTATTTGAATCAGAGCAAAGTTTTTGTAGATATTTCATAAATTATATAAATTCTTCTCTTGAGTTAGACTTACCTGTAATTTTTAAGTTTTTAGATTTAATTAATATTATAAAGAAAATTACAGATGATACAGATATTATATTAATTATTGATGAAGCTTTTAAAGCTTCAAATAACAAGTTATTTTTAGATTTTTTAGGAATGCTTAGATCATTATACTTATCAAGAGCTAAAGGAGATAGTAATACGTTTAAATCTGTGATATTAGCTGGAGTTTATGATATTAAAAATCTTAAAATAAAGTTTAGAGATGATACAGATGTAAGGTATAATTCACCTTGGAACATTGCAGTAAAATTTGATGTAGATATGAGCTTTAATGAATATGAAATAGGAACTATGCTAAGTGAATATTCAAAAGAAAATAAGCTCAATTTTGATATAGAAGATTTAAGCACGGAAATATATAAATTTACAAGTGGATATCCATTTTTAGTAAGTAGGATTTGTCAAATAATTGACGAGGATATATTAATAAATAGAGACAGTGTCTGGAATAAAACCCATATTCAAAAAGCTATAAAAATATTATTAGAAGAAAATAATACATTGTTTGATGATTTAATAAAGAATATGGAAAATAACAATAAGCTATATGAGTACATGTACAATTTGCTTATTTTAAATGTAACATCTATTTTTAATATAGACAATCCAATTATAAATTTAGGTGTTATGTTTGGATATTTAAGCAAAGATCATAATAATAATACTATTGTGTCAAATAAGATAATAAGAGAAAGAATTTATAATTATTTGGTATCTAAAACGGATAGTAAAGTAATGTCTAGCTACAATTTTAAAGATAATTTTATAACAGAAAATGATGGACTTGATATAGAAAAAATACTTTTAAGATTTCAACAGTTTATGAAAGAAAATTACAGCATAAGAGATACTGAATTTTTAGAAAGACATGGAGTTTTACTATTTTTATCATTTATAAAACCAATAATAAATGGTGTGGGTTTTGATTATAAGGAAGTGCAAATATCAGAAGAAAGAAGGCTTGATATAGTAATTCAATATAATCATAATAAATATGTTATAGAAACAAAAATATGGCATGGTAATATAGCACATCAAAAGGGATTAAAACAGCTTAAAAATTATTTAGATATAGAAGGTTTAGATAAAGGATATCTTTTAATATTTAATTTTAATAAAAACAAAGAGTATATAAATGAAAAATATAGTATAGAAGAAAAAGAAATATTTGAAATTATTGTATAGAGATAGGCTTATTTCAGTCTATCTTATTTTTATATACCATTTTCTTTAAATTTATATTTGTAGAAAATAAACTATTTTTTTGTGATATAATAATTTCACTAAAAATATAAAACCACATGTAGTATAAACTATAACTAATTAAAAATAGAGAATAATAATAAATATACAAACTAAGGGGTGAAAAATCATAGAGAATATACCAAAGATATTACAAGATTATTTAGATTATTTATCTACTATTAAGGAAAGAGCATATAGTACAGTTTCAGGATATAAATTAGATTTAATTATGTTTTTTAAATTTTTAAAATGTAGTAAAGAAATAGATAATTATCAAAGAGATTTTAATAAAATTGATATTAGCGACATAGATGAAGAATTTATAAAAAATATAAAACTTAAAGATTTATATTCATTCCTGGCATTTACTAAAAATTATAAGAAAAATAATGCATTAACAAGAGCTAGGAAAGTTGCTACTATAAAATCATTTTTTAAATACTGCAAAAATAAAATTAAGATATTAGATGATGATATAAGTTTGGATCTAGAAACACCAAAGCTTCCTAAAAAACAAGTAGCTTATTTAAGTTTAGATGAAAGTAAAAATTTACTTAAATCAATAGAAGGCAGAAATAAAGAGAGAGATTTTTGCATAATAACACTGTTTTTAAATTGTGGACTTAGATTAAATGAGTTATGCAATATAAAATTTGAAGATATTAGAGATGATGTTCTAGTTGTTAAGGGAAAAGGTGATAAGGATAGAACAGTTTATTTAAACAATTCATGCATAGAATCTATAAAAAATTATCTATTAAAAAGAACTAACGTAAACAATACATACCTTTTCGTAAGTGAAAGAAAAGGGCATATAAGTAGGAGAAATATTCAAAATATAGTTAAAAAGAGTATTAAAAAAGCAGGACTTGATACACATAAATATTCAACACATAAATTAAGACATACAGCAGCAACATTACTTTATAAATATGGAGATGTAGATATAAGAAGTCTTCAGAAGATATTAGGGCATGAAAGTATTTCAACAACAACGATTTATACCCATGTAGATGATGAGGATATAAGAAAAGCAATCCAATCTAATCCGTTAAATATATAATAAATTTAACTTTTTATAAATATGTATGCATATAAAAAATTATATTGGTTATTATAATAGCATAGAGTACAGAACAACCGAGCCAATACTTAATATATTCTTTATTGAATATATTAGGTTAGCCAAAGATTTAAATTAATTTACTAATGTAATTTAGCTTAAATTAGAGGGCGATTTTATATGGTTAGGAAAAGCTTTAATATAGTCGATGTTTTTACATTTATTATATGTAGGTTCCAACTTATCATATAAGGTCAAGCGAAGATTATATCTAGTGTTGAAATGATTATACATAGCCGTGAGGTTATATATAGTTGTGTAGATATTTTTTATGGTCGAACGAAACATCTTTATAAGTAGTGATTTGTTTATTTAAAGTCGAAAGATTCTAATTAGATAATAAGTTATTTGTATTGGTGCTAGGTAGGTTGTTTCTGTACTCTTATTATGTTTTAAAACAAATATTACTTAAAAACTAACATATTTATATATTAGTTTTTAAATGATATTTATAACATTTTCATTCCATTCATTACTAGAGTGAATTTAGTATTTAAAAAATCTGCTGCTTTTCTGCAAAGTATCATACGAGTAAGGAATATTTCAAAATAGTCTATTAATGGACATATAGAAGTATCTATTGTTAATGCTAATTCTATTATTCTATTTAACTTATCTACCTTTATATCTGCTTTTTCTACAGCATAATTTACTCTATCATGTATGTCAAAAGTTGCAAAATCAGTATTTCTAACCCTTGACCTTCTTACATCCGTTTTATCAGCTAATATTAATGCTGCTGAAACTGGATTTATAGGAATTCCTACATCTGCATCATGATTTCCAACAGAAGATACTATAATAGCTATTTCTTCTGGCTCCATACCAAGTCTAGTTAAAATATTAAAGGAAATACAAGCTCCAGTTTGTGCATGTTCTTCTCTATTTACCATATTACCAATGTCATGAATATATCCTGCAATTTTAGCAAGTTCAACTTCTCTTTTACTAAAACCTAAGTTTTCTAATATATCACCTGCTGTTTCTGCCACTTTTGTTACATGTCCAAACTCATGCTTAGTATATCCTTTTATACCTAAATATTTATCACCTATTTCTATATAGGTTTTAAATTCTTTATTATTTTTTATATCCTCAAATGTTGGTATTGACATTAGATCATCACCTTACTATATATAATGATTAAGAGATTTTACCCATTTATATTGATTAATTTTGAATACATGTAACTATTTTATACTTAATATTACAGTTTTATTCCTTGTGCAGTAATGAACTAAAATTTTTACATTTATATTTTAAATAGTTTATAATAATATTGTACAAAATATATTACAAAAAATTAGATAAGAAAATATAGAATTAAGGTGATTAAGATAAGTAAAGAAGAACAAAATATAATAGATTATTTGGTTGTATGTGTAAATGAATTTGCAGAAAAATTTCAAGTTAATTATAAGCAAGCATTTAATTATTTAAATAAACATAATGCTATTAAATTTCTCTTGGAGAACTATGAAATAGAGCATACATTATCTATAGATGATGCTATAGATGATATGATTATAATTGCAAGAAAAAATGGGGGGAATTTAAATGAATTATTAATTGATGAATTAAATGACGGAAAATTAATTCAAAAAGAACAATAATAAAAAGTATTTATTTGGAGAAATCTAAAAAATACCTGGATTAAACCAGGTATTTTTTATTTAAGCTTCAGAAGCGATTTGATATTCAGAAAGTTTAAGTAGTTCATTTTTAATATATTTGAATACTCTATTTTTTCGTCTTATAACAGAATGATAAGTTAAGCCTTTTTTTAAGGCATATTCTTTAAATGTAAAACCATTATAATAAACTAAGAATATAAGTTCAAAGTCTTTAGGATCAAGTTTAGATATGATAGATTGAATTTTAAGTGCTTTTTCTTTCTTTATAAAATCATTTTCTAAATCTATATTACTTTCAAAGAATTCTGTAAAGTCATTTAGTGATTCACATTCATTGATTGTTGAATTAATACTTAAAATATTTTTATGCTTTTTATTATTTCTAGCAGTATATTTCATACAATTTTTTATAGATGTGTAAACATAACTAGAAAATGAGTTAGAACCTTCGTTGTATTTATCTACTGCATTAATTAATGCAATGTATCCAATTTGAACTAAATCAAAGGTATCATAATTTTTTATATTAAAATCACGAGCAGTTTTAAATATAAAAGGTTTAAATTGAACCATAAGTTTTAAAAGTGATTCTTCATCTCCTTTTTTAGACTTTAATACTAATTTTTCTATTTCTTTATATTCCATAAAAATCCCATCCTTTTTTGCTTATTAATAATAAATATGCACTAAAAGGAAATAATGATTGCCTGTACTATTTAAAATAAATATGGTATAATTATACCATAAAATGTAAACTTAGGGAAATAGTAGCCTGTAAATAGAAAAGATAAAGAGACATAATGATTTGTGATTGTTATGGATCTTTATCTTTTTTTAATTTACAGGAAATTATAGAATTTAAGAAGCCTGAAAGGCTGAAAAAATATAATGTTATGGAGATATTTTTGAATTGACAATGGACCATGGACAATGGACAATTTACAGTTGACAATGCACAATTATGGTTGAAAGCCATAGGCTTTCTTTAATATATATTATTTAGAAATCACTGAGTGATTTCATCCTACATTGTCCATTGTCAATTAAAACGTGGCACAGCCACTTTTTTATTTAAACTCCATATAAATTTATATTTATTAAAATCTGAAAAACAAGTAATTTACCATATTATAACAGTAAATAGTAAGCATATATAGTTAAAAATGGGAAAGATAGAAGAAGTTTGTATAATGCTACAGAATATTGTATTATAAATAGTAGAATTTAAAATAAATCTATATAAAAAAAACAAGCCCCTATAATGTATTGAGCGTCGACAACTTATACACCATAGGGATTACAAACTTATTTTTATTGTTTCATATGGAATAAATTATACAATATACGACATATTAAGTCAATAATTGAGTAAAAGTAAGTGAGTATTTGTTTTTTATTATAGTATAAAGAACAGAGGGGGAGACATCTTGCTTGGAGCAATTAGAAATTTGACAGAAGATTTAAATGATAATGTTGATCCTAAATATAAGGAAGTAGCTATAAAGAATATATCTATGTTACATGATAATGATGATGGATTTATTACTATAGCTGCTAAAAAAGATAAAGAGTATGTTCAATATCATTATAAGGTAGATGATTTAACTTATAATATAGGAAAAGCTATAAGTTTAAATGCAAATATATATATGACACCAAATTCTTTCTTTATGCCTAAAAGAAAGATTGAAAATATAAGAAAATTAAATGCTCTTTACATAGATATAGATTATTATAATATTGATACTTTAAGTACATATGATCATGAAAGAGTACTTAAAAATTTAGAAAACGATTATTTTGGAGAAGATGTCCCAGAGCCTAGCTTTGCTATATTTACAGGGCGTGGACTTGCTGTATACTGGCTTATTGAACCAGTACCAATAAAAGTACTTCCACTTTGGAATGCAATTCAAAAACATTTTTTAGACAAGCTTAAAAATATGGGCGCTGATTCAAAGAGTATTGATTCAGCTAGAATAATGAGAGTTGCAGGAAGTGTAAATCATAAAACAGGAGAAAGAGCCAAGCTTTATATATATGATGAGAAATTAATTTATAGATTAAAGGATATACAAGAAAACTATTTACCTAAATTAACTCCATATGTTAAGAATCCTGCATTTAAAGGAAGGGGTAGAAAATCTAAGATAGTAAATTTCTATACTTTATATTCTCTACATTATGCAAGACTTAATGATATATTAAAGCTACTTGAGATTAGAGATGGATATTGTAGAAATGAAATTGGAAACTTAGTAGAAGAAGGCCAAAGAGAGTTTATGTGTTTCCTTTATAGATATTGGAACTGCTGTTATTCTAATGATACTAAACAAGCTTTAGAGAACACTTTAGAGTTTAACCAAGGCTTTAAAAAGCCACTAACTAATAAGGAAGTAGAAAAGATAACTATTCAAGCTGAAAAAGCATATGAAAAGTGGCTATTAGATAGCCCAAGCGGAGTTTATAAGCGTGGTGGTTATAATTATAAGAATGAAACATTAATAGAAAAATTAAATATAACAGATGATGAAATGAAGGTCATGACAACAATAATAGGACCAAATGAAAAGAATAGAAGAAAAAAAGAAAAAAGAAAAATACAGAGAAGAAATGAAGATGGATTAACTAAAAGAGAGCAACAAAAAAGAGAACGGGAAAAGAAGATAAAAGAATTAATAAATAAAGGTTACAATATGAACCAAGTAGCAAAAGAATTAGGGATTAATAGAAGTACAATAAGTAGAAGTTATAAACATTTATTTATATGATGTTGCATGAAATGTCCCCTTATATTAATGGGGCGTTAGCCTGTTTACTTTTTTTTTAGAAAAATTGATATCCTGATAGCACTACTAGGGCATAATTAAAAGGGGAGCAACAAAAAAAGAGAACGGGAAAAGAAGATAAAAGAATTAATAAATAAAGGTTATAATATGAATCAAGTAGCAAAAGAATTAGGAATTAATAGAGGTGAAATAAGTAGAAGTTATAAACATTTATTAATGATGTTGCATGAAATGTCCTCTTATATTAATTTTGTGTTGGCCTGTTTACTTAAAAAAAAAACACTGTCTTATAATTATAATAGGACCAAATAAAAAGGATAGAAGAAAACTTGTTAGATTTCAGGACATGACACGAATGTTCCCTAAACACCATCATTGAGAAAAATAGTTTTGTATTGGGGTTTTTGTATTTTTTTAATATAAGATTTTACTGTGAAAATTTCTTCCTGAGGGAAAATATTTTTAACGATTTTATAACATATATAATATATTCATTTAATATAATGGAATGTAATACAGGCATTGATATGCTGTGTTAATACTAAATTTAAAGAAGTTTCGAAAAGTTATAATTACATGACATTTGGATACTTATATTACATCCACAAATGAATAGCTATAGAATTTTTTCAGGTAAATAGAGCATAAACCTCGAAGTTATCAGGTGCTCAAGAGTATTATTTTTTAAGGAGGATAATTTTTATGGATAGACCTATTGGAATTATTGTATCACAGTCAAGACCACTAGAAGGTCAAAGCAGTCGAGCAAGTGGTAATTTCTCCACTAAATGGTATGGGGGACCCCATCAAATGTTAGTAGAAGTTACGGTTGATGGCCAGATTGATAATAGTATTGTTTTTAATATAGCCGAAGATAAAAGTGGAAGTGACCCTACAAAAGCGAGGGATGTATGCAATAATAAAGAATTGGATTTTATTGATAGTAGCTCTCTTTATATTTGTGAGGTTAGAAGTCCACATAATAAAGATTTTATGGTTACAATTAAACCATATGTAAATCAGTAATATAAATAATTACAAGGAGGATTGATTATGATTAGACCAATTGCAGTTGTAGTATCAAGTAATGCACGTTTAGATGAACAGAGAAGTCGAACAAGTGGTAATTTCTCTACGAAATGGTTTGGTAGTTGTAGTTCTATGGATGTTGAGGTCACAGTAGATGGTGTAATTGATAATGAAGTTACTTTTAGTATGGCAATAGATAATGGTGGTAGTGACGATACGATATTTAATGAAGTTAGAAATGGTTCTCGTTTAAAATATTATGACTCAAATGATTTTTACATTTGTAATGTTTCTACAAGTCAGCGTAAAGAGTTTACAATTAAATTTCTTCCTGTTTAGATTTATATAAAGCATTTGAAAGGAAAGAATCTTTAGAAACATATAATTAATTAAGAATAAAAAACTATAATGCATTAAAATTTATTTAAAAATAAATAGACTATGGATTATAAAAAATTTATAACTAATAATAAAACTTAATGATAATTTTAGGAGCTGCTTATATAGTAGCTCCTTTTTTAATGTTTTTAAATTTTTGATATTAATATCTAATATTAATATTACATTTTAAAATTTAACAGCGATACTATGGTTTAATATTTAAATATTAAATTAATACATATTAGGAAAGTCAGCAATTTACTTAAAGTACTATAATGAATATTTTATTTAATCATCTAAAATGGATGATTAAATAAACACTAAACACATACTATTTGAAACTTTATAAAATAGACTATGTAAATAACAAAAATAATGGGTATTTCTAAAAATATAATAGTAATATTAATTTTTATACCCTCATATTTATAATAACAGTTTATTAAAGTATATATTTTAATAAATTACCAAAAGAAAAAATGATATTGAATATGATAATAACTTAAAATGCCATTTAAATATTTTTAAAAATAAAGGAGGAACAATAATGGATTCAAATCAAAATAAAAATCAAATATTCAATAATTTACCAAATGATAAGGGTATTTTAAATAGTGATACCTTTGAAGATGATTCAGATGTTTTGATGAAAAATATTGATTATAAAGATTTTATGAATGAATTTGAAAGTATTACCCCTTCTATTTCATTTGCTGCAATAGGAATTATCCTTAATCTTACTAAACAATATATATCTTATGTTAGGGAACCTTCTGCTAGGGGAGGAATAGGATTGATAAGAGATCTTGTAAGTATAATAAGAAACCGTAATGTAGTAAATCTTACTATTGATCTTGTAAGAGATCTTATTTTAGAAGAATTAAATAATTATACAACACAGCAAGCAAATAGCAGAATGACTGCAATAAATAACAATCATGATCAATATCTTAATAATTTAGAACTTTATTTAAATAAGAATATGTCTGAAGCAGATTTTATCAGGGACTTAAGAAGCCATGAAGCTTCATTAAGATTTCAACTAGATTCTTTTTTCAGTTTACAAGGTTATGAGCTATTATTATTACCTAACTTTGTGCAAGTTGCCTTATATCATTTAAAGGTATTACAAGATGGTATAATATATGGTGGAGTAAATTTAATCCCTCAGCCTTCAAATGAAGGTGCATTTGCTTTAAATCGACCTGCCAGTCGTAATTTTAAAGAAGCCCTTGATACTAGTATAAGTATTTATACTAATCATTGTACTAATTGGTATAATACTGGTTTAAACAGGTTAAGAGGTTCAAGTAATGAAGATTGGACTAGATTTAATAATTATCGTACAGAAATGACCATAATGGTATTAGACTTTGTTGAATTATTCCCATTATTTGATCCTATTAAATATCCAGGAGCAACAAATGTTGAATTATCTAGAATCCTTTATACAGAGCCAATGAGACTAGGAACTGTTCTTCATGGTTTTCAACAGACTGAAAATTTCGTAACTTCTCCATCTAATAGAGCCGCTTTATTAAATAATATAGAAATTTTTACAGCTTATTATTTTCTTCCTAATAATACGTCTAGAGAGTATTGGTCTGGTAATATAAATACTCTAAGTAATGCTTCTTCATATTCTTATGGTTATAGGCATAATGATAGATTCCTTGGATCAACTAACTTTAATACTAGAAATATTGATATTTTTAAAGTAGATATGACGACTCATGCAATTCATCAAACTCGTGCAAGTTATTGGGGAGTTCATAAGGCAGATTTTACTGGTATAAATACACAAAATAATCAAAGAACAGTATTATTATATAATAGACCTAATGATTTTTATTGGTTTGATAGAGAATTTTTTTTACCAGGAGAATCATCAGAAGAACCAACTGTAAGTAATTATACTCATAAATTATTTCAAATAAAGACTACAATGCAAGAATGGAGAGATACACGTCATTCATTATTTTCACATGCATGGTTGCATAAAAGTTTTAATAGCCAAAATGTATTTAGAGAAGATCAAATCTCACAAATACCAGCTATAAAAACAAATAATGATAACATAGAACACCCTATATTGCGAGTACACGGATATACTGGAGGGGATTTGATAAAATTAGATGATATGAATTCAAGCGTATCATATACATTAACACCAGCAAATCCAGAATCATTAAAGGCACATTTTATTATTCGTCTTCGCTATGCTAGTATGAGCGATAATGTTCAAATAGCTGTTAGTTTGGGAAGTACTAAAGTTCCACCAGTGAATGTTCAAAGGACCGTGAAGGATGAAGGCACATTAGAAAACCTTCGCTATGAAGATTTTGAATACGTTACATTTCTAGGTAGTTTTTTGATGAATTCTAACTTAAGTATTATTAGAGACACACCTAACACAGAACTTGTAATTGATAAAATTGAATTGATTCCAGAACATTAATATTACTGAAAAAGATGATAATGGAGAAAAAAGTATAAATAGAATGAATTAAGAATTTATTTTGTAGATAATTTTAGGAGCTACTTATATAGGAGCTCCTTTTTTGATATATCAATATTCACTTAAAACATGTCCTAATTTTTATAAGCATCTGTACTTTTTTCAAAAATTGAAGGATCTATATTTTTATCAATATTAATTTCATTTGTCTCCATTGACATTAATGTGTTATTATCCTTATCTAAAAAATCTAAATTTAAAATTATTCCAGTTTCTTTATCAACAATAATTTTAAATTTATTCTCTCCGCTTTTGCCTGTGAAACCTAACTTACCATTAATTAATATTGATTTTCTATTTAGATAATCTATATCTCCTTCTATTTCCCAATTATCATAATTTTTTAAATATGACTGGATTTCTTGATTAAATAATGTTATATTATCTTGAACTAAAAAATCACCATCACGTCTATCTATAAATTCACCATTTTTTTTATTATATCTATCTTTTGGTTTTAATTTTCTTATATTTTCATTCACTACATATTCAGTACCTTGAAAATCAGTATATAAATTTTTTATATTATCAAATTGTCTTTGTATATTATCTTTATATATTATTTCTTCATTTGTATTTCCATCATCTGATATTATACTTACATAAGATTTTTTGTTTTCTATGTCAGCACAATATTTTACAACTTCATTATACTTTGAGATTTTATCAGTGTAAGTATATTTACCTGTAACATTTTTGAAAAAATCTATACTATTTAAAATTTTATAATTGATTACTTCTTTTTCGCTCATGCTATTAAAAAAATCATCATTTATAATGATACTATCAACATAACTTGGTAATTCAATATTATTATCTTTATTATCTGTTGTATTGATATATATTTTAGTAATAATAACTATGCTAACTAGTAAAGTTATCAATGCAATGAAAAATAATTTCTTATTTTTAACTATTTTAATCATGTCCTCCCCCTAAACTTACATACTTTCCATATAACTTTTGTTATTGTTATACATAGTATTTTACTTGTCCAAAAATCTCGTCTGCTACATCTACTCATTAAATAAACGCCATTAACTTTTAAATCATCACTTACATATATTCCTACTATGAATATTATTAAATTATTAATAAAAAACCAGATCATAGGAAAATCCAAATTATCAAAGTTATTCTCATAAGATATTCCTTTAAAGAATTCGAATATAATTGTACTCATATTACAATCTTCTCTATTATTTAAGTTATTAATTAGACTAAAACTAATTATAGATATTATAAATATCACACCTAAATATTTAAAAACATTTTTCTTATAACTATATAAAATATCTCTTTTTAGTAAAGAGCCTATAACTTTTTTCTTACTCATATATTTATTCCTCTAATTTTTTATTAATAAAATCTTTATTTAAAATAAATTCTTTTCCTATAAAATAACAGGCAATAATTATAAACAATAAATATATATAATTTAATAAAATACTAACAGGATTTATCCAATTTTTTAAAACAATTGTCATTTGACTAGTTATTATAGAAAACTCACTTTGAGTTACATCAAAAAATAGAATAATACTTACTATTAAATATACATATATATTTGTTAATTTTATTTTTAACACTGAAATAAACATCCCAATGCTACATGTACCCAAGAAAAAACCTATAAAAATTATTGGTAACATTTTATAGGTTAAAATTATATTAGATGTCTTCCTACCCAAAAAAAGTCTATTAATATAAATATATTGCAAATTAAAATCTCTAATTTTATCATGCTAATATCTTTTATTTTATATTTAAATTCCTTAATAAATCTCATTTTTAGTCCCTCCAAGATAGAATAGAGACATGCTCACTATCATAATCCCAATGAATTCCAAAATTATAACTTTTATATCTTGTTTAATTGATAAATACAAAAATGAAAGTGGTGAATAAGAATGTTTATTAGTTATATCTAATAATATTCCTATAACATTACATAAAAGAAATGGTATAAATAATACTACAAACTTATTTTTTATAATAGTACTTACCCCTAATGATATAGATGCAAATGCTCCTGCATACATAAAATATATTACTAGCCACAAAGCTATATATAAAATTGGATATGTATAAAAAAGTGCTGGGAATAATCCTCCACATAATATAGTTTGTTTTCCTAATATAGCATGTGTTGGTAAGCTTGGATAACTTAAAATTAAAATAATAAAATTAATTATTAATGGAATTACAAAGCCCAAACCTCCAACAACAAAATTAGATAAAAATTTATACATTAAATATTTCTTTTTACTATATCTAGTATGAATGCATTTTATAAATCCACTATTTATATCTTCCAAATATGAATCTGAATAACTTAAAACACTTAAAATTGGAAAAATTAATATCAATATGTTTGAAATTGAATTTAAATTAAAAAAAATGAAATTATCATAAGAAGATATTTCATATGCTTTTATATAAGATTGAATAGAATATGATTCTGTTTTCATTAAAATGGAACTTAAAATACAAGCTACTGTTCCTATAAAAAGTGCTATTTTAAAAGAAATTCTTGAAAAACCTCTTTTAACTTCCTGAAAAAACATTTTATCCCCCTTTTCATATTATTAAATTGGGAAAATCCTATGGATTTTCCCTTATTTTTTACATGAATTTTTATGATTTTAAATTAATGATAATTACCTACAATTACATATTTACACAACATCCAAACTATGTAAATACATATTTCTCTAAATGACAAAAATTAGATATTAAAAGCAAATATTTCTATATAGACTTTATTTTTTCAAATTATGATTAGAACAATATAAAAAGTCAACTTCAAAAGAAAAAACTTTAAATAATAATTTAGGTGATGAAAGATTGGTTATTTTTTTTCATAAACTTCACCTCTAACCAATACTATATTTACAAATATATGGTTATTTTATTATATACATTTATATATGTCTAATTAAAATTGATAATGTAGGATCAAATCACCGTGTGATTTCTAAAATATATACTTTTAAGAAAGCCTGTGGCTTTCAACCATAATTGTGCATTGTCAACTGTCAACTGTAAATTGTCCATTGAAACATGGCATAGCCACTTTTTCTATTATAATATCAATATCTAATATTAATATTATATTTTAAAATTTAATAACAATATTATAATTTAATATTAAATTATAATTTTAAATATAAATATTTAATAAAGAGGTGAAATATAAATGCATGGTATTATATCTATAATCAATGTCAAAGGTGGAGTAGGAAAGACTACAGTATAAGAGATACTGAATTTTTAGAAAGACATTTAAGATAAAATAATTTATTATGTGAAGTATTATATAAATTATGCATTGGCCATAATAAATAGTATAATAAATATATATTTTAAAGCTATAAACATTTAATTACTGGAGGGAAACATGGAAAAGAATATGGAATTATTTCATGGTAGTGCTATGGTGGTAGAAAAACCTAAAGTATTAATTAGTGGATTTTATAAAGATTTTGGATTTGGTTTTTATTGTACAAATATTGAGAAACAAGCTAAAAGGTGGGCTTTAGTTAAAAAATCAAACCATATTGTTAATAGATATACTTATATTGCAAATAGTGAACTAACTGTACTTAAATTTGAAAAAATGACAGATCAGTGGTTAGATTTTGTTGTTTCGTGCAGAAGGGGAATTGCTCATAGTTATGATTTAGTAGAAGGTCCAATGGCAGATGATACAATTTGGGATTATATAGAAGATTATATAGAAGGAAACATTACAAAAGAAGCTTTTTGGATATTGGTAAAATTTAAATATCCAACACATCAAATAGTTTTTTGTAATGATAAAGCATTAGAAACATTAAAATATGAAGGGAGTTATTCTTTATGATGAATGTATTTTTTAAAGATGAAGAAATCACGGAAAATGATTTATATTTTATGTGCTATATAATTGAAAGAATATCAAGAACGCTACATACAAGAAATAAAGAGGTGGTTAATGCAATTGGATATGATGAGCTTGCAAAGAAAATTAGTGTTGCAAGTGTTCTCCACTGTGAAAATCCACTAAAGGTAGTAGATGATTGGATTCAAGAATATAACTTAAAAAAAGGTGACTTTAATATATTAGATGTAGACAAAGAATTGGTTGAAAAAGTTCCATCAGAAACTCAAATGGGAAAAGTATATAAAAGACTAATAGTAAATACATTAGAACCAAATGAAGATTATATTCATGGTTTAATAAGAGTATATAATTCTGAAATTTGTGAGTTCATTGATAATTATAATTCTAGTGCATATTATGAACCATTACCTACAATTATTAGAGCTTATTATAATTCATCATTTAATTAAAAAATAAATTATAGTTATTCATTGTATAAATAATTGTTTTTAATAATGGTAGCAGTCTATTCTTAGGCTGCTATTTTTTATTATAATATTAATATTTAATATTAATATTATAGTTTACAATTTAATAATAATATGATATTTTAATATCAAACTATAATATTAAATCTAAATATTTAATAAAGAGGTGAAATATAAATGCATGATATTATATCTATAATCAATGTCAAAGGTGGAGTAGGAAAGACTACAACTGCCATTAATTTAGCTGGACAGTTTGCAAAGCAAGGTCACAGAGTATTATTAATTAAAAAAAAGATAGAGACCTTTTTATTAGACTCTACCTTTTTGAGTACACTTTCCATAGAAAATTAACATTATTCTATAATTTAATTTTCTATAAGATATTCTTAAATTTATCTATGCTCTAAAGTTTCCATATATTCAATTAAATCGCTAACATTTGTATAAGGATTACTTTTAACAAAACTTTCAGCATTGATTTTTAAATATTCATTTTCAGCATTAGGTAATATTTTATCTAAACTTTCATGATGCTTTTTTAGCTTTTTAGAATTACTTATTGCAGTTGTCAGATTATCTTTTAGTTCACTATAAACATTTTTATTTTTATCATAATTACTAATATATTTATCTAATCTTTTCTTGACATCATCATAGTTTTTTAGATTAGCAGTAGTATATTCAAAATGTAGAAGATACCAAAGTTCAAAACAAGGATTTGATATTCCAAGTCGTATTTTATTTTTGCTTGATAGTGTTTTAGCCTTTTGTATTTCATT
The DNA here is from genome assembly GCF_019431045.1 of Clostridium weizhouense. Classification (GTDB taxonomy): domain Bacteria; phylum Bacillota; class Clostridia; order Clostridiales; family Clostridiaceae; genus Clostridium; species Clostridium weizhouense. The sequence goes on from NZ_JAHXPT010000017.1 coordinate 34,462, forward strand.
TATTTTACTTTGCATTGCATTATTATTGTTATAATTTATATCAACATCAAATACGCACCAAACTCTATCACCGTCTTCTTCATTTATATCATAATCTTTCTCTTTAATTTCAATAGCTTTTTTAACTAAGTTTTCGGGATCTGTAGCCTTACCCTTATTTTTACCTTTTGAATTTTTATCAGCAATTCTAACATCTACTTTAGTATACTTTGAATTAAAATTATCAAGATATATTGTTTCAGTATCTTTACCTTCGCATATGATTACTATTGTAGGATTTAACTTTCTTTTTTTCCTAAGTTGTTCTCTTGGCTTTTCAGCACTTCTTTTTAATCCCATTGCCAATCACCTTTTAATACTGGAATAGCACCATACTTTCCTTGAAGGTATCCTTTTTCTATACTTACATTCTTTCTTACTCCTCTAAAGTCATATAAAGAATATAAGTCAGTGCTTTTATCTTCTTTCTTTTCAGTAAACCAAACCTGATCACGTCTTAAAAGATCTGAATCAAGAAGATTAGTATCATGAGTTGAGAATATTAATTGTGCATTATTTTTATTAATCTCAGGATCTAAAAACATTTGTATAAGTTTTTTTACTAAAAGTGTATGAAGTCTAATATCAAGCTCATCAATTACAATTGTATATCCATTTAATAATGCATCAACCCAAGGACCTAAAAGTCCAAAAAACTTTTGTGTTCCATCTGATTCTTCATTTAAATCAAATTTATAATTTATAATATTTCCACTTTCATCTTCAATGCTATGAATCATTTTAATGTCTAAAACATCACGATCTTGTATTTTATTTAATATTTCAGCTTTAGCATCATCAGGGATTACGTTATATAAATCTGAACTTAATATGTCTTGTGCTTTTCTTAACTTTATATCTACATTATCTATACCTACATCTGCAAGCTTTATATATTTTTTTACAAGTACATTAATTTTTTCATCATTATGCATTTTTGATCCAGTATATCCTTCCAATTTATCATGATTAATAAAAATATTTAAATAGTTACTAAGCCATTCAAATGGAATTTTTGCTTTCTCATATTCCCATAAACTTTCTGTTGCAATAAATAATTTATTTTTTGAATGAAATTTATTTTTTAATTCTGTCTGACGTTCTACATCAATTGTAAATGTATATTCATCTTTTTTCCTATCAAAGATAGTACTTTGTCTACCGTTTGGATAGTAATATAAATATTCTTCAATAACTTCTTCTTCAGTTACAGAAAAACCATAAAGGTATTTTATATTTTTATGAATAAATATTATCTGAAATTCGCTAGGCTCATCTATACAATTTCTATCAAGCTTAAAAGCATTTCTTGGTATTTTACGCCCTTGTTGCATTTCATGAGATTTGTTTATAAACCATGAAAAGAATTTTAATGCCTTTAATACATTACTTTTACCAGAAGCATTGGCGCCATATATAACAACTGATTTTAAAGCGTTTTTAATTTTTTTTCCATCTTCATAAGGTAAAAGATTATCTTCAAATGAAGAATCTTTAGATGCTACCATACTTAAAGTTACTTCATCTTTTATAGATAAAAAGTTTTTTACCGTAAATTCTAATATCATTTGAATCCTCCGTTAAATAGTTTTTATAAATATATTGTTCTTTTTAGTATATTATAACCATGTTTTTGCAAAAAAGATACAAAATTAATAAATAAAACTTATTTTACTCGAATTTTATTTTGAAAAGCGGTTGACTTTTTCCAATGATTGGATTAATATAAACATACAAATAAAACATGGATAGAAAATGTTTTATATATAAATATTGCAATAAAAGTGTAATATTTATATATAAATAATTAAAATTAATTATTTTAAGCAAATAAAAAAAGGCAGCGCCAACTACCTTTTTAAAGAAAACACTGATAGGTTTTCTCACGCTATATTTAATAAAATCAACAGAATTATAACACAAATATAGATGTGCTTCAATTTTCTATCAGAGATTTGGAGGACAAAATATGATCTTAAGTAAAAATATTATAAAATTTGCGCCTTACTAACTGTTTTAAATTTTATAATCATTATTAATTATTAAAATTTTAAAACAGAAAGGAGTAGACTGTATATATACATATAGTCACACAAAAATTATGAATAAAAAACAAACTGGTTCAAATATTTCATCATTAGCATCACAAATATTAACTAACTCAAATTCATCTGCAATTCAAAAGCAACTAGCAGGTTCAGCTTTATCACAAAGCCATACTAACAAGCAAACTGGTAAAGCTATGGAAACTACTGCTTCACATGTACTTCAAAGTTCTAAGTATAATGATACTACTAAATCTTTAGCTGCGAGTATTTTATCTCAAAGTAATAAAGACAGATAGGGGGTAGCTTATGTATAAAGGTTTTAATTTGGCATTTAATACATCTTCAACATTCAAAGAGTTATTAAATAAATATCATGATTATGGTAAAGAAATTTATAATAACAAAAAAAATGAAGTTATTAAGAATTTAGATTCGTATTTAGGTCCAGATGGTTCTCTTGATTGTAGTGCTCTTCAAGAAGATTGGTTTCCAACAATTAATAGTAATATTTTTATATCTCATTCTCATGACGATGAAGAGTTAGCTGTTAGTTTAGCAGGATGGCTATATAAAAAATTTAAATTAACTTCATTTATTGATTCTTATGTTTGGGGGTATTGTAATGACTTGTTAAAAGATATTGATGAGGAATATTGTAAGCATTCTAATGGACAATCTTATGATTATGATAAAAGAAATTATTCTACAAGTCATGTTCATATGATGCTTTCAACTGCTTTAACAAAAATGATAGATAAAACAGAATGCATACTATTCTTAAATACTGATAAATCAACATTAAAAGCCAAAGATATCATTTCTACACAAACTCGTTCACCTTGGATTTACTCTGAAATCATGTCTACTAAAATGTTAAGAAAAAATACACCTAAACGATTTACTTTAAAAAAATCAACTAATGGTATACAGTTTATAGAAAATGCTCAAAAAACTTTTAAACCTACATATGATATAGATTTAAAACATCTAGTTAAACTATCAGAATCAAATTTAAATAATCTTCATAAATGTTATGAAACAAGCTATCCTAATAATCCAACAGATGCTTTGGACAAACTATATCAAATAACACATATTCATTAAGCGTGGAGGAAATCATTAAAATGAATGATATAAGTATAGATTTAAAAGAAACTCTTCATAAAGAAATTGATTTAATTCAGGCATGTATATTAAGAATGAGTCAAAATTCTTTTCAGTTAAAAGGTTGGTTGGTATCATTAATTGCAGTAATATTAGCTGTTACAGCAAAATCAACTAATGTTATTTTTATAAATATTCTACTAATTGTCATAACATTTACATTTTGGTGTTTAAATGCATATTTTCTGAGAACTGAAAGATTGTATAGAAAATTATATGATTGGGTAATTACAGAACGTCTTAATAATAATATTGATTTTTTATATAATCTAAATGCACATAGATTTGAAATGGAAGTTGGTAGTATTTTAAAGACTATGTTTTTAAAAACATTAGTTTGTTTCTATGGAACAACTTTTGTGTTACTAATTATAATCTTATCTTATAATCTAATACCAATAATTCATTATTTACTCTGCCCATATAAATAATATATAACAACTTCAATAGGTATCGCTTTTACAACAATCTCAATTTTTTTGAAGGCGATACTATTGAACTTGCTTTATATATATAATTTTTAGCGATAAATTGTATAACTACAATAAATAAACAGTAGATAAAACTTTAATAGTTAGGAGCAAAAAAATTATGAATAATAAAAAAAGTTTAATAAAAAAAATTAAAATGTATTCTAGAATAAAAACTTTTGGAGTATTGCCATTTTCAATTATGGCAATAGTATCAACTGTTTTTTTTACTATATTTACTATACTAAGTACATGGATAAATATCTCAGGTATGCTAATAAAAATTCTATCCTTTTGTATGATGTCAGGCTTAATTGTACCTATATTAGCATTATCCATTAGCGAGAGAATAAGAAATAATTTAATCATTGAAAGTGAAAGCAACCAAGAAGTATTCACAAAATATTTAGAGTTATTTGCAAAAAATGAAGTGAAATCAAACTTAATATACTATGATTTAGTAGATTTATTTAGATCTTTTGTTACCAAAACATATATGCATGAAAATAAAAATGAAGAGATTTCACATTTTCAAAATGCTAACAACTGTATGTATAGAATACTTCAAGATAATTCTAATAAAGGACTTGCTAATAAGTTTGTATATGATAATCGTCAAGGTTTTTCTAAATTATGTGCAGAGTTCATAAAGTATTATAATGACAATGAAAGTGGTAGTGAATATAAATTAGATGGAGCATTATATAATTTATATTTGAAAATTAAATTTACTGATAATGTAGTTGGAATAGAAAAAAGACAGTGGGATTTCCACTTAATAGTTAGAATTACAAAAATCATCCTTTTACTAGGATGTGTTTCAACTTATTTTTTCCCACAATTTAACTCATGGATATTTAATTTAGTAGCAATAATATTACTATTATTAGATATCATTGAAAAACCTAAAAATTATTAAATTAAATATATATATTTAGCATATTTTAATATGCTTATAAGTTAATGTTTACATTATGTTAATTGGAGTTATCCTGCTTATTATTATTTAAAATAATTAAATGGCAATAGGGAAATATCCTTATTGCTATTTTTTATTATAATATTAATATTTAATATTAATATTATAGTTTACAATTTAATAATAATATGATATTTTAATATCAAACTATAATATTAAATCTAAATATTTAATAAAGAGGTGAAATATAAATGCATGATATTATATCTATAATCAATGTCAAAGGTGGAGTAGGAAAGACTACAACTGCCATTAATTTAGCTGGACAGTTTGCAAAGCAAGGTCACAGAGTATTATTAATAGATAACGACTCACAATCTAATTTAAGCCAGATCTTAAATGTAGAATCTGAATATAATTTATATGATTTATATTCTAATTCTAAAGTGAATTTTGAGGATTGTATAGCACAGTATGATGAATGGATTGATGTAATTCCAAATGTAATTGAATCAGCTGTATTAGAAAGTGAGCTTCATAATAAGATAACAAGAGAAACAATTTTAAAAAATAAATTTGAAAGATTTAAACATAATTATCATGTAGTTATAATAGATAACTCACCATTTTTAGGATTATGTACAATGAATGCAATGTGTTTAAGTAACTATTATATTGAGGTAATAGATAACAGCACAAGTGCGTTGCAAGGGTTAAATTTAGTTGATAATCTAGTTAAAAACATAAAAGATAATGGTGTAAATAATAGCTTAAAGTTACTAGGAATATTAAGAAATAATTTTGATAAAAAGACCATATTTTCTAAACAGATAAATGAGGTTATTACAGAAGAATTTAAGGATGATATTTTTAAAACAATAATATATAATAGTGTAAAATTTAAAGAAGCTGCAACTATGAATAAAACAATGCAAGATTATAATAGTAATTATGCTAAACCTTATAAAGAGCTATATTATGAGATAATTAAGCGTATGAAATAATTATGTAAATAATAATATTAAGTATTAATATTAGATATTAAAATTCAATATTAATAAATATATTAAAATATAATATTAAAGGGTGATATTAACAATGAGTATTGATTTAAAAAGTAATATTAAAAGTAATATTAAAAAGGAAAATAAAACATCAAATTTAGATAATAATATTAAAAATGATATTAAAAGTGCAGAAGAAGAAACGGATCTAAAGAAATTTAAAATCGGCAAGAAAAAAGAAGATAAAAGTGTTAGAAAATCATTTCCTCTTTATGTGGATGCAAAAATGCAAAAAGATTTAGATGATATATGTAAGAAGACTAAATATTCTAGAAATGAATTGATTTTAATGATGATACAATATTGTATAGATAATTTAGAAATTACAGATTAAAAATGTTAACTGAAATAGACTTTTATATAATTTCATAGATTTTAATTTGAAAAAGTAATTATACAAAGACCATGTAAATTTGTTATTGTATAGTAGTTAAGATATGTAATAATATATTTATAATAATATTATGTAAGAGGTATACTAAAATGTATGATAGATTTTTAAAAGTACTTAAAGAAACCAATGGAATCAACAATTCGTTAAATCAAATTTTAAAATATGATTTTATTTATCATTCAAATAAAATTGAAGGGAGTACATTCACGACAGAAGCACTTCAAATGTTAATGGAAAAGAATATAGTTACAGGAACTCATACTTTAGATGATGTTCAAGAAACAGTTAACTCATTCTATACATTTAATTTAGTTATTGATTCTTTAAATGAACCAGTGTCATTATCAATGATAAAAGAGTGGCATTCTAGTTTAATGTATAGGACTAGATTATATGACTTAGGATTAGCAGGAGTCTTTAAGAAGTATCAAAATAAAATATTAGGGGCTAATTTTAATACAGCTGATCCTTTAGAAGTTGAAAGCAAATTATTAAACTTAATAAATGAATATAATAGTTTAGAAAATATTAAATTAGAAGATATTGCTAGATTTCACCTTTTATTTGAACAAATACATCCATTTCAAGATGGTAATGGGAGAATAGGACGTTTTATATTTTTAAAACAACTGTTAGAAAATAAATTACCTCTTAAATATATGAATGGTGAAAGTTCAGAAGAATATAAAAAGGCATTAGCAGACTCAACTAGTACTAATGTAGATCCACTAGTAAATTATTTAAATAAACAAAAAGATTTTATTGAAATAAATAGAAATATGTTTTAGTTAAGGCAACCTATATTTGGTTGCCTTTTTTAGATATAAAATTAATTTATAGAGTTTCATCAAGTTTATTTTTGCTTAAAACTATGTTATTTAAATTAATAGACACTAGTATTTCAATTTGTATTTTTTCACATAAGTAATAAGAATACAACACTTTTTAGATGTAAAGAATAGTTATATAGTTTGAATTTACAATATTTAGGAAAATACAAAAAAGGAGATATAATAATGAAGTGCTTTCAGGACAATGATAAGGTTATTGATTCATGGAGAAGATGTATAAAATCTGGATTACAAAGTAATATAGATTCACCATCTATAATTGTTAATGTAAGTGAGTTGAAAAATAAAATTAACAAAAATTTACTTTCAACAATAATATTTGATATTGATATAAAAAAGATTAAAAAATTTATTCCAAAAGAATATGCATTTATGCTTCTAGATTCTTCAGGTATTTTAATAAAAAAAAAATAAAAATGCAAAATTTAAAGATTTTATTGAAGGAATGTCTTTTGAGGAAGAAAGTATTGGAACTAATGCAGCTTCATTATCAATAAAGAATAAAAAAAGGATATATACTATTCCAAATCATCATTATTGTTTGTTTTTATCAAATGTATATATGTATTCTGTTCCAATAAGTTTAGGTGATAAGTATTTATATCTTGTACTTGCTATAAAAGATAACCCTATAAAAAGTGAAATGACAGTTATTTTGGATTTATTAGCATATCATATTGTTAATGAATATAATTTATCTAATTTAAAGTATAATGTAAGTTTGAACAACAAACAGGTAAGAATTTTGAAGCTTTTAGCTAGTGGAATAACAGAAAAAGCAATAGCAATTGAGACAGGCTTATGTATAGATACAATAAAATACCATAAAAAGAATATATTTAAAAAATTAAATTCAAATAGTACCATAGAAGCTGTTATAAAGGCTATAAAGTTTAACATTATTAAAGTAAATGAAATAAATATATAATCGTTATAAAAATACTACTTTTTTAGGTGGTATTTTTATTTTTACTTAATTTACTACACAAATTTAGGAATATTCTAAATGAGGATATAAATATATAGTTATTTCATGGAACTTAAAAGATATTATCAAAGTAAAAAAATCGTTAAGCTACTGTGGAGCATCGATTTTTTTAGTCATGCACCCTTTCAAAATGTGGGTGAGGCAAATAAAAACACTTTCAAATTTCTAGATTAAGAGTTCCTATTAATTAATTATATGATAGGAGGTGAATTTTATGGGTTGGCAAGAAAATATGCCTGAGCCACATCCTGAATGTATTCATGATGTGTATTTAACAGAGAAAACTACTATGGAAGATACAGGATATTCTGTGAATATAAGCACAGCAGGAACTTTCCCTATATTGCAATGTAGAGTGTGCAAAGCCAGATACTGTGATGCATGGGGATATGAACAAAATTAAAATTTAGTTATAGCAAAAAATTGATAGCATTACTTTCAATATATAACAGGTACATAATGATGATTTATTTAATGTTTCGCTGTGCTTTAAAACAAATTCCCCTGTTCATGAGCTTCATACTACAATATGAACATTTACTTAAAACATAGCCTAATGTTTAATAGTTATATATTGAAAGAATGTTAAAAATCACAACAGAATTAAAGTAATTTTAAGAGAAAACAGGAGGAGATTTAAATGAACAAAGAACAAGAAAAACAAGTGTTGCAAGCAATCTATGATAGATTATTTGATGCTATTACTTATCAACCAAGTAGTGGAAAAAATCCATTTACTGAAGCTGAAACATTTATCCATTTTACAAAAAATTCAGCTATTGATACAAAATCTTTTGAGAATCCAAGAACTCCTTCCAATCCTTTAGGAAATTTAAAAGCATCAGAAGAGTTTTCTCGTATGGTGGATCAAGTATCTCCAATGTCATTGGAATGGCAATCAACAAATAATCCACTTTCAAAAGTTTACACAGACATAGTAATGGGTGCTAATGCAACAACAAAGCCTGATCAAAAGTCTGAAGAAATGTATAAAAAAGCATATAATTATTTACACCCAATGAAAGAAGAAAAAAATCCATTTACTGATGAGGTTGTTACGAAGATAACAGATGGGGAGGATTACTCTAATTATGAAGCAAATATGGATGAGTATGTAACTTCAATTATGAATTACAGACTTGGTTATAATTTATACTTAGATGATTTGGAATCAGAAGATAGTAAAGTAAAGGCATCAGCAGATAGAAAATGGCAAGCAACTGCACCAGGATTGGAAAAAGATATTAAGGCTGCTTTTAGAAAATTGATTGCAGGAAATGCAAAATATGTTGAGCAAGCACTAGATATATTAAATACAACTATTAATGATGGAATAAGACGTGCTCTTGTTTCTGCTCAAGATGCTATACAGGATGATAAAAAGTTTAGTTCTTCTTTGGGCTTTGATGATAAGTGGCTATTTAGTTATCCATCTCCTAGCAACTGGACAGATGAAAAAAATGATAGCTTTACTGATTTTAAAATTAGTGGGGGTAGTTCAAAAAAGATTTCTGAATCAACTAATCATAATTTTAGTGTAGATACTAATATAAATTATGGTTTATGGAAAATAAAAGCTAATTCAGAGGGTAAGTTTGAAAATTCAAATTGTAGTGCTGATAAAGATAGTCTTGAAATTTCTGCAAAAATAGCAAAGGTTAATATAATGAGACCTTGGTTTTTGGAATCTATTTTCAAACTTGGAGAATGGACTAACAACATGCTTACTAAAGTGAAAGTTTCAAACGGTAAAATGGATTCAACCAATAAGGATAATCTTATACCTATGTATCCTGTTGCATTTATTGTTGCGAAAGATATTAATATTAAAGCAAATTTCAGTCATGAAGAAGAAGAACATATAAAACAATCTATTAAAGCAAGTACATCTGTTGGATTTGGACCATTTACAATTGGGGGTAACTATGGATATGGTAAAACAAAAGACAGAATAAGTTCAAATTTTGCAAATGGTGAAATAAAAGTTCCTGGAATGCAAATTATAGGATGGGTAAGTCGTGTAGTGCCTTATTCACCAAAATTATAGTAAATATAATTATTAGTTGATATAAATAAAACACCTTTGTGTAGTGATGAAGTTGAAATTATTACACAAAGGTCAATATTATAAAAATAGAGTATATAAGTTTTAAGAATAAACCTATATTGTTATTAAATAAAATTCACTATCTTATATCATTTTTAAATATAAGATATTTGGTATAACATATATAATTTGGTAAATATAAGTACGCCAAATATTTATGAAAGGAATTTTAATTATGGATAATTTTTTATCAGTTTTTGCAGCAGAATTATCAAAAAACAAGAATTTCAAATATTTAAATTCTAAAAACAATATGGTAGAAAAAATAACTACTCCAAAAACAATACTGCAATTAAATTCAACACCATTTTCAATAGATGTTAATGAGTACTCTAATCCACATAGTTCAGATAATCCAACTGGAGATTATCGTGCTGCATATAGATTATCAAGATTAGCTGATCCTATTCCAGAGTTAGAAACATATTATACAGATAGTCTTAATTCGTCAGAAAAAGTATGGGGAAATATTATAAATTCTGCTACTACAGAAAATCAATATATTCTATCATTACTAAGTAAATCTCAGCTAGATTATAATACATCTCAAATGAGTGGAATGGGAGGTATACCTAATAGTTGGTTACCTGTTGAGATAATTCCTTCTAATTGGTATGAATTAGTTAAAGATGAATCAAAGTTAATAAAGATGGAAATTGAAACTTCAAGTAATGCTGAAAATAAGGATTTTATTATTATAAATGAAGATAAAGGGATTTCTTTAAATATTATAAATATGAATAATAGTAAATCAGAAATAAATTTAAATTCAAATACAACAATAAATAAAATATATATTAATGTATTAAGGGGAGATTTCATAAGGAATTGGTTAAATTTTGAGATACTCCAATCATCTCAATGGAACATTGATGGATTAGAAAAAGGATATTTTTCTACAGGAGATATTTATGAAAATAAAGGCATATTTCCGTTAATTATAAAGTCAATATTAGTAGGTACTAAAGTGACATTTGAAGGTAATTTTGATGAAAAAGATATAGATGTAATAAATAAATATAAAATTAATAATTCTCTTTCAATAGGACCATTTTTATTAAATACTGAAACTGAAGATGTTGTTGTACATGAAAAAAAGCTGTTAACATCTAATGTAATACAAGTTATTGGATATATTAGTGAATTAATACCACTATGTCCGAGTAAATAATAGTGATAAAGAGTTTAAAGAATATGAATTTAAAATACAAATAAATTCATATTCTTTAATTTATATAGTTTCATCAAGCTTATTTTTGCTTAAAACTACGTTAGTTAAAGCATTGATTGATACTGTTAGAGCATCTATTTTAGATTCAAATCTTATTAAAAGATAAGAAGCAACTGCGATTGGAAAGCCAACATTAGTTATTAACATTATAATATCTTCCATAAAAAAACCTCCTTCTTCAATTAAAAATTAAGGAACAAATTACAAAGTAATTTTAAATAAATTATTTTATGAAATCCTTCAATAGATTCCATCCATAATTGTCAATTTTACGTTATCAATTGTAAATACATATGCAAAAAAGAGTTTTATTTACTATAATACAAAACTGTTTAAAGTAATATCATACTTAATGGCCAGAATCATTATTAGTTACATAATCATAATAAAAGCAGATTGCTTTATCTATAATTTGATTTAAATATATGTTTATATCAGGATCTATTAATTTAAGCTCGGTTAATTTTCTTAAAGTAGATTCACGGAACTGATAACTACGTTTTATATTAAACATTTCACCATCTATTGGGGTAGTAAGTCCCCTAGGTGAATATTGTTTATTTTCTACATCTGAAGTTTCTTTAGTATTAAGATTTGGCGTTTTTTTAACAGTGTCATTTTCTTTATTTATAGTATCTTTTGTATTATTTTTTATATCAATTTCCTTGTTTATATTATTTTGTTTATTATCTTTAAGATTAATATTATCTTTAAGATTAATATTATCTTCAAGATTAGTATTATTTTCAAAGGTTTCATCAATATTATTATCTATATTTCCAAGTGAAAAAGTTTTTATTGGGGTTCCTAAGTTTATTGGTGTTTCATTAAATCCCATCTCATCACCAAATATATTATCATCACTAAGCTCTGTAGAAGAATTAGTTTTAAAATTTTTCATTGTCTTTAACAATTTCATCTCCTCCATTTTTAAAATTTTTTAGGCACATGGATTTATTATTTTTTTAACTGTGCCTTATGTAAATGGCTTAAATACTACATCATGATAAGAATATATAAATATATAATCTTATCAATATATAATTTTATCAATACATATTCTTATAATTATATGTTTATATAAAGATTTAAATATTGGTTATATTTTACATTAAAACTCATCAGAAATGTATATATATTTATAAATAATTTTTTTGAAAGGAGAAATTTACTATATTTATAGATGAAAAAGTGATTAAAGAAATTAATGAAGCAAAGTTAATTGATAAATTTTCTATAAATCAAGTTATATTAAAGGGTGGATTTGTAGGGGCTCAGTGCTCGGCAAAAAAAGTTAGTTATACAAAAGTGTGAAAGAACTCCTTTTAGTATATAATTAGCAATTCAAATATGAAAGGAAATGATATACAAATGTTAGATTGGAAAGAAAAAAATGGAGAATGGTATTGCTATAAGTCTGGGATGCTAGTTAAAGGCTGGGTAGAAGATGAAAATGGAAGATGGTTTCATTTAAATGAAGATTGTGGAAAAATGGATACAGATTGGATTGAAATTGATTCTAAATGGTATTATTTATATACTGAAAAAACTGAAAAGGATGGTAATACTCATTATAAGGGAGAAATGGCTACGGGTTGGTTAAAATCTCCTCATTCAGGGAAATGGTACTATTTATATCCAGAGAAAACTGAACATGATGGTAACACTTATTATAAAGGAGAGATGGCTACATCTACAACACTTAATATTAATAATAAAGTATATACATTTGATAAAAGTGGAGTGATGCAAGAATCTACCCTATCTAAAGATGCTTTGGTTTCTACTAAGTGTATTGATTTTGTTAAAGGGTATGAAAAATTCTATGCACATAAATATGATGATGGTACAGGAACAATTACCCAAGGTTATGGTTGTATTGGAGATGAAATCGCTGATTGGGGAGATACAATTACAGAAAAGCAGGCAAGTGATAGATTGAATAGCTTGATAAATGCTAAGTATGCTAAAACTATCAAAGCAAATTTGGATGCTAAAGGAATTTCATTAACTCAAAATCAATTTGATTCCCTTGTATCATTTGCATTTAATATTGGTTATCCCACTCTTTTTAATAGTTCATTATACAAGTATATAGTTTCTGGTGGAAAAGATGAAGGTACAATTAAGAGGGATTTTTGCATGTATAACAAAGCTTTGGTAAAAGGTGCACTTACAGTTATGGATGGGTTAACCAAAAGAAGAATTGCTGAAAGCAATATATTTAATTATGGTGAATATGATTCAAGGCATTAAAAAATATTTACTATAATAAAGTTAAAAGTGGTTGTTATACTAAAATTGAAAAGGTTTCTGTCAAGTAAACAGTGAAAAAAATAAAAATATTTGATATCGCTAATTGCTTTTGTGATTGGCGATATTTTATGCTACAGATTTCAGATAATCTCAATATTCCAAAGGCGTCATATCGGTATGATAAGAGCTGTATAAACTAAGATATTTACATATAATTCTATTAGTACATCAATATAAGATTCTACTATTCATTCTATTAAGTGAATTATAAATAAATTTAATCAATAAATTTACAAAAAATATAAGTAATGTTAAAATAATCATGAGTTTGAGGTGAAGTAAGATAATATTGATAAAATAAAGTAATTAAAAGGAGCATTATAATTGAAACATATAAGAAGTTTTATATCAGTAACATTGTTACTAGTAATGTTAACTGGTTGTGGAACTGAAAAACCACAAAGTAATAATAGCCAAACAAATAATGATACAGTTACTGAGACTGATACAAATAAGATGGACAACAATACAAAAACTAATGATACTACTAATAATAATGTAAAAGATAAAGAAGGTAATACTAAAAAAGATAACACTGCCAATGAAGTAAATTCTAATAATAGTAATAGCAACACTGCTGTAAATAACAATTATAAAAATAATGCTACAACAGTACAAAATGAAGAATCATTTTATGGACAATGGGTTATAGAAAAGGCAATAGCATATTGTAAAGTGGTAAGTTATAGCAATGATGATATAAAAAAAATAGTAGGAAAAAAACTAAGTTTTTCAAAAGAGCAGTCAAGTTGTTTTGGAGATGACATAAGTTACCTAAATGATATAGTGAAAAGTCCTATTTACAAAAAATCAGTTATTACATCTGATGAATTTTTAAAAAATTGGTGTGTACCTATAAGCACTTTGACTATAAATAGCAATACTGTAACAAAAATTGAGATAGATGACGCAAAAAATTTTCCGACATGTACTTTTTTTATAAAAGATGATAATACATTAATACTTTACGGTGGAGGGATTTTTTTTGAACTTAGCAAAGTAACTTAAGACATAGACTAAGCAAACACAAATTAATTATAAATAATTTATTTTGGAAGGGGAAATTTACTATATTTATAGATGAAAAAGTGATTAAAGAAATTAATGGAGCAAAGGTAATTTATATATTGAAAACATCAAACTAGAAATGCAAGTACATACACCTATAATATTTAAAGGATAAGTTTTATAATTTAATCTAAAAAGTTTGATGAATTTATAGTAGTAAATTTATCAAACTTTTTAGAGTGTTTTGATGCACTAAAAGTTCTTAGTTTACCACCCCTAATTATAAGATAATAAAGGTTTTTAAATATATTAATATTATATCTATATATAAATATAAGATATAAATATATAATATTAATATTTAATATTAATATGTAATATTATAAAAGGCACTAGTATTAAGTCTAGTGCCTTTTATAATTTAGTAGTAATGTAGATAATCTTTTATATATAAATAATTAAATAAATACTAATAATTTAGTAATCCTTTTTAATACTTACTTATTTTTTTACTTAAAATTTTACGTTGTATTTTAAATAATTTAAGCTTATATTTTATATATATTTAAAAGGAGCTCATTTATATGAATATTAAACCTGTATCTGATTTACGTAATATAATGAAGTATTAAAGGATTGTGGTAATGGAGAACCTGTTTTTTTAACTAAGAATGGACATGGACGTTATGTTTTATTAGATATTGTAGAATATCAAAAACAACAGGAGACAATTAAGTTGCTATCTAAACTTGCAGAAGCAGAAGAAGCTATAAAAAATGGTGAAAAGTATCTTACATTAGATGAAGTTAGAGCAAATCTTAAGGTATAGTTAAATTGGAATATAGAATAAAAATTAATCCTAAAGCACAAGAAGATTTGCAAGAGATAAAAATGTATATAAGCTTATTGTATCTACTTTCTTTGATGTATCAGCTTTAGTTTCATTTTCAATACTGTTTGTATTTTTACTATCAGACTTATTTATTGTTTGATTATCAGATAAATCCGTTTTGTTTTCTGAATTAGCAGCCATTTTTGTATTATTACATCCATCATGTGTTATGATAATTCCGTTAATTTATGCTTTTCATTGTATGAATTACCTTTTGAGACTCTTGAATCATAGATACAAAATCATTAATATCAGTAGTTGTAGAATCTAAAGGTACATCTGTAGGTCCACCTACTAAATAAGTTGTATTACCTAGAGTAATAAACTTTTTCTCACAAACAGAATCAAACATTTCTGCTTCTTCAGAATCATATTTTTTCTTTATAACAAAAAGTAATCCTCTATTTTCAGGAGTTTTAGGATCTTTTGATTTAAAATAAACAGCTAAGCCTTCATCATCTTCTTTAATTTTATATTTACCTTTCCAGTTATCAGGAAATTGCATTGAAAAGCCTAGCTTACTTTTAAAAATTAAATCATTAGTTGATTTATTCGGTTTTTGAGTTACATTGTCATTACTAACAGTTTTACTATTCTTTGGTGCTGAACTATTAGTACTATCTGATATCATTTCACTTTGAGTAGAATTACTTTCATCAGAAGATGTTTCATTTATCTTAGAGCTACTACATCCATATAAAATAGCTGTTGTTGAAATTAAAACTGTAATAATTAATAGTTTTTTTAATTTCATAATTATCTCCTTTTAATTTTTAGCTTTGTTTTAAAACTATGTTGACATTATTATAAAGCCTAATTTTTTACTAGTAAAATTATACCATAATTACTAATCCAATATTATCTAATTTATTCTTATATATTTGTTTTGTACTTTATTGTGTTATTATTTTCTTTTACTAATTTTTCTGTTTTCTTATTATTAACTTCTTTAGTAGTATTTTGTGAGTTCTTATTAATACTATTATCAGTATTATTTTTTGATTGTGCCTTATGTAAATGCCTTAAATACTACATCATGATAAGAATATATAAAGATATAATCTTATAAATATATAATTTTATCAATACATATTCTCATAATCATATATTTATATAAAGATTTAAATATTTCGTTATATTTTACATTAAAATTTATCAGAAATGTATATATATTTATAAATAATTTATTTTGAAAGGAGAAATTTACTATGTTTATAGATGAAAAAGTGATTAAAGAAAATAATGGAGCAAAGGTAATTGATAAATTCGCTATGAATCAAGTTATATTGAAGGCAGGATTTGTAGGGGCTCAGTGCTCAGCAGAAAAGTTAGGTATACAAAAGTGTGAAAACTGTGAAATGGAAAGTTTGTGTGAAGAAATGGACAATATTTATGATGCAGTTAAGACAAGCACTGTAGTTGTTAAAAAAGTTTTTAATTTATAAAAATAATATAGCTCTAGAAAATGATGAAAATTATTTTCTAGAGCTATATTATTTTTAAGGATTTTTTAATTTAAAATATAATATGTAAACTATCATCACATATCATATCTATAAATGTGGAATTATTTATATTTAAATTCTTATCTTCATAAGAATTATCTTCTTTTTTTCTACTATACTTTATAATTCTTGGAGTTCGTACATTATCTATAATTACTTTTATATCATCTATAGTATAATGATTCTTAGCAACTAATTCATAAAGAACAAGATCATTTGACTTGAAGGTTATACTAGCATATTCTCTATTTTTAAAATTATTATTTTTATTTAATTTATCTTGAGCGTAATATATGCAATTATAACAATCTTTATCAAATGTAAGCAATGTTATAGATTCTAATTTAGGAAAATAATAAGATAGTATATATGCAAGAATTGATATAGATATTTCACCAGCATTTTTCTTTTGTATTCTTCTATTTGTATTTGGACCAACTTCTTTGCCTGGAATAGGCCAATTATTATATAGAATATTTATCTATTCTATGAATTCATAATCTATATCTTCATAAGGTTGATTTTGGATAATTGATTTATTCATGTAACCAATGATTTGAGCAAATCTATGTGCACTATACATAGTAATATTCAAGATATTTAATTCTTCATTATTAGCAAGGTCAATATATTCAATTTCATTTATTATATAAACAAAAATGCCATTATCTCTTAATTCTTGCAAATATGTGGTCCTAATAGTACTATCATTTATTTCAATATTAACCCAAGAAGGAATAATTATAACATCATATTGTTTTAGTATTTGAATAATTGATATATGGTTTTCATTTAATTTTGTACAAAACTCAACAAAATTATTATCAAGTATACAAGTCTTAGCATTAGGCTTATTAACTAAAAATTGTTTTAAACTAGTTTCCATTATAATTACTCCTTAATAAGCTTTTGTATATGCTTAGTTAATTGCTTTAAGTAATCTAAATTATCCTGATGAGAAGAAGCTTCACAATCATCCTGCATTGCTTTTTTAATTTTTCTTTCTAAATTTCCTATGCTAACTACATAAGAAGGTTTTACTAATTCATCATCTAGCTCTAGCTCTTGAAATTTTTCAACTAAATTAATAGAATC
The DNA here is from genome assembly GCF_019431045.1 of Clostridium weizhouense. GTDB lineage: Bacteria > Bacillota > Clostridia > Clostridiales > Clostridiaceae > Clostridium > Clostridium weizhouense. Next base: position 52,553 of record NZ_JAHXPT010000017.1, read on the forward strand.
TTTATCAAAATTCTCTAATATTAATTTTATTAATTCACTATTGTTATTATTTTTAGCTGCTTCATATATATTTATTAAAATAGCTTTGTAAGGTGCTTTATATAAATCCATACAATATATAATCTTATTTATAAAGCTATCTTCTGATAAGCTATTATAATAATTATAAACATTTCCAAGCATTATCATAGAAGCAAAATAATCTGCTTTTCTTTCATTTAACTGCAGATCTATTGAAATATTATGAGAGTTATTTATTACATTTTTATCATATAGCAGATGATATACCTCATGCCAAGCTACAAAATATTGATATACTCTTGGTTGAGCAGTGTTAAGTACAGGGATTTTTTTATCATTTTTTGTATAAATAGCTCCACCCCAAAATTGATCTTCTATTGGTAGTTGTATTAATCCATTATCTTTTAAAATTTGAAATGCTAATTTTTCTTCTGCTTTTACAACATTATTTAAATTTAAGTCAGTAAGTAAACGATCTTTATAATGTAATATCTCATCTTTAATTATTGAATTTTTTTCTATGACTTTATCTAAATTTTTACTAGTTATAAGTTCTGACATGAAATTTCACCTACTTTCTTTAATAATATAAGTCACACAAATGTAAAATATCATCTAATATATTAAACATTTCTTGAGCTTTAGGTTCATAAGTATGCTCTTTTGGGGCATTATCAGAATAAACTACTACATTATCTATATTCTTATTTTCATTGTAATTAACTATTTCATCTAAAGTAATGTTAATAGTATCAATGATTTTGTTTATATGGGTTTTAAACGTAGTCTTACTATCTGTTTCACCTTTAAATAAGTTATTTAAAGTTGGTCTACTTATACCTGTTAATTTGGAAAAGGACACTTTAGTATGACCTTTATCTTTCATTATTTCTAGTAACTTATCACCAACAATCTTTCGATTGTCAAATAAAGTATCTAGTGTTATATTACCTAAAAATTTTTTCATATAACCAACCTCCTTAACATTATTATATGTCAAAGTGTAAAAAAAATATACTAAATGTAAAAAAAATTTTTACATTTAGTATATTGATAAAATATTAATAGAGTCAAATTTAAATTTAGCCATTTTTATTTTAAATCTATATATTTTTTTATATTTTTAATTGTTTACAAAACTCAATATAAAAACCTTCTAGTAATTGTAAAGCAAATGAGTTAGCTAATATCAAACAAGCTTAATAAAATTTTTAATATTTAGGAGGTAAAAATAATGAGTTATAATACAATTTATGTTAATGGATATGCTTTATCAGCTAAATTTGAATCAAAAGTAATAAGAATTAAAAATGATAATGCTTTAAAAAATATGCTTACCAATACATCTAATGGTTCAACTGATATAGCTTATACACTTAAACAAGAATATAGAAAGGCTATCGGAGAAACTATAAAAATTTCAACAAGTTCATTAGCAGTAGAAATATTAGCACATGTTTATCCAGATAAAATTGCTCATGCTGTAGAAAATATTCCTGGATTAGGACATTTGGCAGATAAAGTAATTGCTCATACTGATCCAATTGATTGTGGAGAATTATCAGTTGATAGTAATAGGTGGATATGGGATACAATTGCTCCTTTTCATAAAATGATATTTGGAGATATTGTAGGTTAAAATACAGTTTTTAAAACAAATTTATAAAACAAAACGATTAAAGATTATTATATTACATCAAATTAATATTCCTAATTATTATAATTTACTCTAAAAAGTTTGATGAATTTATAGTAGTAAATTTAACGAATTCATAGAGTATTTTTATGTACTAAAAGTTCTTAGTCTACCACCCCTAATTATAAGAGAATAAAGGGTTTTTAAATATATTAATATTATCTATATATATAAATATAAGATATAAATACATAATATTAATATTTAATATTAATATGTAATATTATAAAAGGCACTAGTATTAAGTCTAGTGCCTTTTATAATTTAGTAATCCTTTTTAATACTTTCTTTATTAGACATAAAAAAAGAGATAATCTAAAAAATTTTAGATTATCTCTTTTTACATTAAGCAACATTGAATTTTCTAATCTCTCTTTGAGTTAATTGTGCAGAGTAAATTTTTTCTAACAGTCCACCATTAACAAAGAAAGCTTTCTTTTCAATGATAAGATTCATTAATGATTGTACATCCTCATCTTTAATATCTTCTTTAACTCCATTTATAGTTAATGAAATCTTTTTGCCAGTTTGAGTTAAAAATGTTATTACTAAAATATATTCCATAAATAGTCCCCCCTTCTTTTATTTATAGTGTAAACTTAAGCTCTCATTAACTTATTAGTATTATTTAAGAAAGTACTTCTAGTTTCTCCATCCAGGATATTTTTAAATGCATTACCAATTTCATATGCAGCTTCATCTGTTATATCAGGATTTAAATTTGAGAAAGTTTTTTTCTTAAAAACTGGATCCCCTTGTTTGTCCACTCCTTTTTGAACTTCTATAGTTAATGAACAATTAGTTAAAACTTTATTTACAGCCATAATTCTAACCCCCTTTTTGTTTTGATATTAATATGTATGCAACATAATAAAAAATTAACTGGTAATAAAAAAAATAATAAAAGTGGCTACGCCACGTATCAATTGATAATTGACAGTTGACAATGCACAATTATGGTTGAAAGCCACAGGCTTTTTTAAAAGTATATATTTTAGAAATCACGCGGTGATTTCATCATCCATCGTCAATTGAAAAATATAATCTAAAGTTATCCAGAAATTTGACTAAGTTATAATTTTCTAAACAGCAACAAAACACGAATATTATATCTATATTTCATATAAATGTATGTATTAAAAGATTTGTTTGTAATTTTTGTAAAATAGATACGTATAATAAGGATTAAAATTAGACTATTATAAGAATTAAAGAGCTTTATGTATATTTTTTACTTATAAACATATGTTTTACAAAAAATCAAGCCTAAACATGGCACAAAAGCATAATTTTGTGCCATGTTTAGGCTTCTTTAGTATTTACATCAGTTTTAACTTTAATTGAAAATATTTTTACATATATATGTTCTAATTAAGTTATTACATTTATAATGTTTTATATAATTTTTATAAGAAATTATATTTTAAATTAATAATATCTAGTTAGAAGCATATATATCATAAATTTTCTATATAAGTTCCTGATTATAGAGAGTAGTAATATCATTTATAGATATTTTTAAATTTATATTAATGAACAAAATTTATTGGAACTTATATAGCAATCATAAAATGAATTGATATTAAATATTAATCCATAAATGATTAGTTTTTTTAACTTTTAATGAAAATTATAATATAAGAAATCTATCATCAAGAGTTGTATGGGAAAATAATATAGAACACATTTATTTAATCTTTTTTCTATTTAATAAATAGGATTCTTATAGTTCATTAATTGTATCAGTTACCGCCATATTTCGAATTCGTTTTGATGGAGCATAGATTGCAGCGATAGATGTAATGGAAACAACCAAAAGTACAATAATTATATGCCTAATAGGAATACTCCAAATAGCGTAGTTAAAATAAGCAGTAATAAGCTTGTCGTATAGTAATTTGCTAATAAATAGACCAACTACAACTCCTACAATACAACCTGATATAGAATAGGTAAACGCTTCAGCGGCTATCATTTTTGTAATCTGATGTTCGTCCATACCAACAGCCCGCATGACTCCATATTGCTTTATTTTTGCGGATACGCTCATAGAAATACTGTTCATAATATTTAATACAGAAACCAAAGTTATAATTGTCAAAAATCCATATACAAAAAATGTAAATGCCATATATGTGCTGGATTGCATAGTCCGTAAGTCTCGTTTATCGCTAAAATTGTACTTCTCACCTACGACATTATGGATGGCTTCAACATTTTTGTCCTTCGCATTTTTTGTCATCTGTATCATAATAAGTGAATAGTCTGTTATACCAGTAAGGCGAGTAAAAGTTTCTTTAGAAGTAATGAGTATTGTTTTCCCATTTGGAGCACCGTTATCACTAAATGGGTTACATTTTAACAGACCTGCGATTTCAAGTTCCTTATTGCCAACTTTGATTTTATCGCCTATATTTAGAGGATTGTCCTTGTCCCAGATTGTAAGTACGTAATTACTGTCTCCATACACTTTTGAAATATCGCTACCTTTTTTAAGTTGCTTATCTTTTATAAGACACTCCAAATCATAATCATCATAGGAAATCATATCAATCGTGTTTGTTTTAGAGTTTACTTCTGCCAAAATATCAAAAGAGCTTCTTCGCCCAAAAACATGTTTTACATCTGACATACCACTTATTTTATCAAGCAATGCACTGTCTATCGAATTTGAAGTATTATTACTAGAAATGTTGATATCAGGAGTATCTGAAAATTGGGGCATAATATAGCCGATAAACTCTATCAACACTGAAAAGCTCAAAAACAGGATGATGCTAAGAGCAAATGAGCTTGTCATAAGTATTAAGTTTTTCTTTCCTGATACTGCACGATGAATACCAAGGGCAGTTTCAATTTTTGAAAAACGGGTATTCAATGCATGGGTTGCATTTTTTGTATTTTCCGAATTACCAGATACTGCTGTTACAGGCGATACCTTTGCAGCTCGTTTTGCCGGAGAACTGGCGGCAATGAGTACTGTAACAACTCCCACAATTATTCCACTGATAATACCTATTGGACTGACTCCAAAAAGGGGTATATTAGAGAACTCTAACGCGACAAGAAACTTTAGTCCAGCACATAATCCCCATGTGACCACAATCCCAAGTATAATCCCTATTGGAACCGCAGTTTTGCACCAATTAAGGGCTTCCAGTTTGACAAAACGTATAATCTGTTGTCTGCTCATTCCAATGCAACGCATCATTCCGAAAAACTTTGTCCTTTGAGCAACATTACTGTTTATACTGCTTGAAATCATAAGCACTCCTGCAATCATGATAAGCACAAACAGCACAGCTGCTGTAGAATATAGAGTTTGCATCGATCTTGTACTAAGGTCTTGCTGCTTATCCAGTAATCTTGATGTCTCCATTCTAACACCCATATCTGCCATACTAAAAACAGCAGTTACCAAAAATACGGCAAATATAATACAAAGAAGCGTCATACGATTTTGACGTCTATGTACTTTTGCAGAAATTGGGATTAAACTAAGATAGCTTTTCATTCACGGCACCTCCCTAAATCAGTCAGTTTGCCATCGGATACTTGTATTATTCTATCTGCAGTCTGTGCGATACTTCGGCTATGGGTAATCATAATAATGGTTTGTTGGTACTTTCTTGCAGCTTCTTTTAGTAAAGTAATCACTTCACTGCTGTTTTGCGTATCTAGATTACCAGTCGGCTCATCGGCAAGGATAAGTGAAGGTCTTGTAATTAGTGCACGTCCTATTGCTACACGCTGTTGTTGTCCCCCTGATAATTGACTTGGTAAATGGTGACGACGTTCTTTCAAATTAAGCACCGTAAGTAGTTCCTCAAGATACTTTTTATCAGGCTTTTGATAATCAAGCAGTACTGGAAATATTATATTTTGCTCAACATTCAATTCTGGAATTAGATTAAAATTTTGAAAAATAAATCCAATATTTCTACGCCTAAAAACTGTCAAGTTACTATCTTTCATAGAAAAAATATCTTTACCGTCAATAAATACTTTGCCGGAAGTTGGCATATCAAGTGCCCCTACCATATTTAAAAGTGTACTTTTTCCTGAGCCTGATTCTCCAACTATTGCAACAAATTCGCCTTTTGGAACAAAAAAGCTTATATCTTTTAATGCATGTACAGCAGTTTCACCGTTTCCATATGTTTTAGAAATTGATTTAACTTCCAATAAATTCATATGTTTTCACCTCTTTCTCTGTTGATATTAAAATATTATCATGCAAATCTTACTGTTATATGACACTTATCCTACAATTTTGTAGGAATTAAAAAATTGATTGTAAAAGTAGTTCCAATACCTAATTCGCTATCAACTTCGATTGCTCCACTGTGTGCTTCAACAATAGCTTTTGCAAGCGATAACCCAAGTCCAATACCTTGCGTGTCTTTAGAAAAACGACTTCGATAAAATCTTTTGAAAATATGGTGTAAATCCTCTGGGTGAATACCACGTCCATTATCTTTTATAATCACTTGAATAATAGACGCAAATTGTTTCCATTTAATATGAATAGAATTTCCTTTTTGAGTATGATCAAAAGCATTTTTAACAATATTACTGATAGCTTCAGTCATCCAATTACAGTCACATAATAAAGTAATGTCATCATCTCCTGACAGATATAGTTGCTTTTCCTCAAGCTTTGCACGAAATGAAAAGTGGCTTTCTATACTACTCATCATTTCAGATACATTCTCTTTAGCTTTCTCAATTACTATTGTTCCAGCATCGAGTTTTGTAATTTTCAAAAGATTTTGTACCAGTATTTTTATTCTGTCAAGCTCCTGCTCTGAAAGATCAGTAAACTCTTTGATTGTCGGTAAACTCTTTGCTTCTTCTTGCATAATTCCATTATATATATTAAGGGCAGCGAGTGGAGTTTTTAACTGATGAGAAATATCAGAAATGGTATCTTTTAAAAACTTTTTTGCTTTTCCTTCATTTTCAGCATGAGCATTTAAAATAGAAACTACGGAATTTACTTCATGAAATAGTCTGTATATCTCTCCTTCCTCATTGCATTCAATACGTGCATTTTGATTTCCAGAAATATATTCTTTGATTTGCATTACTGCATTTTCCATAATTATATTTTGTTCTTTAAAATACCTATAACCAATTATCAATATCGAGATACTCATGCACAAGGAACATACTAATATATACAATGCTGCATTTTTAAATTTCAAACCTATTAATGTAGCAGAAATTAAGGTAAAAGCTACTATAATAAGTAATACTAAACTAAAAAGTTTTTTGATTTTCTTATTTACTAATATTTTCATCATACACCCCAATCAACAGTATTCCATTTATACCCCATACCCCGAATAGTCACTATTTTTTGAGGGTCACTCGGATTATCTTCAATTTTTGTACGCAGTCTTCGTATATATACAGTAAGGGAATTCTTATCTATATAGTTTTCGTTGCAATCCCATAGTTTGCTTAAAATCTGGTCAGGAGAAAGAACAATATTAGAATTTTCCATAAACATGCATAATAATTTATACTCACTTGTTGTTAAGTCAAGTTGTTCTCCATTTTTATAAACTTCTCTTTTTAGCAGTTGTACGTTTATGCCATTAGAATTTAATTCAGTATCAGCTTCAATAAAATTATCACTTCTGCGAAGTAAAGCATTTATCCTAGACATAAACACCGCAAGCTTAAACGGCTTTGTTATATAATCATCTCCACCAATATCAAGCCCCATTATAATATCCATTTCTTCATCAGCAGCAGTAAGAAACATAATCGGAACCTTTGATGTTTTACGAATTTTTCTGCATAAATCATAGCCGCATCCATCAGGAAGCGACACATCTAAAATCACCAAATCATATTTATTATCTGCCCATAGTGCTTCTGCTTCAAGAATTGTACGGGCAACATCTATTTCATATCCTTGCTTTTTTAGGGCAAAAGATAAACCATTAATTAAACTCAAATTGTCTTCAACAAAGAAAATGTGTTTCAATTGTTTTCACCATCCTTTATTTTCTGCATGTATGTCCAAAGTAAACAGGCTTGTCTACATCTTTCATAAATTTAAATTAAACCATAATAGTTACTTTTTAATAGTTACTTTTTTAACTTATCATAGTATATTTGATTTTTATATAAATTAAAACAAGTCTTTAGAATATTAATTTTATTAAAATCTAAAGGCTTATTAATTGTAAAGAATTTTTAATGTTTAGTTTTCTAATAATCCTTTTATAAGTCTAGTAGAAGCCTGACATGTTTCATCATTTATCATTTTTATAATTTTATTACTCATATCTATTTCTTTTATATTATCTTTATTAACTAAAAAGGATCTGTGGCATCTATAAAACCTATCATCTAGCTTTTCTTCAATGTCCTTCATATTAGAATAAAATTCTATATGCCTATCTAATGCATGTAAAATAACTTTATGTATTATAGTTGAAGTTTCAAAAAATAATATTTTATTATACTCAACATTTATAATTTTATCTTTTGCCTTAATGTTAAAGTTTTTCTGAAGGGCTGTAGCTTTAGAAGTATATTTTTTATTTGCATTTATAATGCATTGATGTATTCTATCATTAACATTTTGATAATTATCTTTTATTATATAATCCATTGCCTCAACCTTATATATAAATGTAAGGTAGCTCATTTCTGCATGAGTTGTAACAAATACAATAAATCCTCTTGGGTCATATTCTCTAATTAACTCTGCTAATTTTATACCATTAATATTTGACTTTAAATCTACATCCAAAAAATATAATCCAGATACATCGTTATCTTTTAAATAAGTTATAATATCATCAGGGTTTTCTGTAGATAAAGCTACTTCCATATCAAAATTTTCTATAATAATTGAATTTTCAATTGCTTTTGTAATTTTCTCTCTTTGTTTTTTATTATCTTCACAAATAAAAACTTTAATCATAATAAACCCCTTTCTATTATACATGTCCTATTTCTAACTTTTGAATAAATTCACCATTTTCTATTATAGTATCTAATGAAACGTTATTGTAATGACTAATTAATTCTTTTAAATTACTAAGGCCAAGTCCTCGATTTTGTCCTTTTGTAGAAAACCCTTTTTGAAACAATTTATATATGGGTGGAGTATTTTCTGGACAGCTATTTATAATTACTATAATTGTAGAGCTATTCTTATTTACAACAGCTACTTTTAAAGATTTATTAGTTGATATTAAAGCAGCATCAATTGCATTATCAATTAAAATACCAACAACCCTACAAAGGTCAATAATATCCATATCTATTCTTTTAATCTCCTCCATGATATCTATAAATACATCAATTCCTAGTTCTTGTGCATGTATCAATTTAGAGGACAGAATTCCTTTTAATTCTAATAATTTTATGTTTTTTAAATGCCCTATTTTAAAATTATTTGTCTCTAATCCTTTTCCTAACGGAATAATTTTGTTATTAAAATAAACTTCAAGACCACACATATCTTTATTTTCTATGTATCCTATAATAGAAGATAAGATATTTATATAATCATGTCTAAATTCTCTCATTTCTGTATAAAGCTTTTCTAAATTAGATGTATATTCTTTTAAATTTTCAAATTGAATTTTTTTATTTTTAAATTCCAATTCTTTGATAATATTTTTTAGTAGTGTATAAGTAATTATAAGTAACAATATAAAATAAATAAAAAATAATATCCCATTAAGTTTTATAATTTCAGTGTTAAAACCATCCTTACTTCCTAAAATTATATTTGAATAAAAAATTATAAGTGTCAACAATAAAGCTGAGATAATTAAAAAAACAAATTTACGGTTAATTTGAATCTTATATATTTCAAGTTTTTTATTTATAAAATTTCCAAGTAATTTACTTATAATAAATATGATTATACAATCTGCTAAAACGCATCCTATAAATGCAATATTATTTTCAAAAGTTACATCAAAATTCATGCCTATAATAAATATTCTAATAAAACTTACTATATAATCTGAAATAACTGCTATTAATGTGGAAATTATAGGTGTTGATATACTGCTAAACGATTTATTAGTTTTCTTATATAGATAAATCATTATTATTATGTTTATTGGAATAAATGAAATAAATCGGTAAAGTATGTATATTGGTAATGTTACAAGTTGACTTATACTTATTAGTATAAAAAGCTCTTTTTTAGAAATTTTAAAATATATTAAATTTAACATTGCTATATTTATAAATATAATTGTACTTAAAGCACCGAAAAAATTATTCATGATATCAAACTCCTGGTATATATTTCATAATTTGTATTATATCACATTTATTGTATAAAAAAATCGCTAAGCGACTGTGGAGCGTCGATTTTTTTAGCCATGCACCCTTTCCAAACGTAGTGCAGGAATACTGGTGCGGCATATGATTATTTTTTATTCTTTAAGTTTTATTTCTTAATCTTTAAGCAATGATATAATCTAAGTTATCCACAGATTTTTAAAAATATAATTTCTTAAAGAATAAAAATAGAACCTATTAAAAATAGTCTTTTTTAAGTCTATTTTTAATAGGTTCTATTTTAATCTTATTTATAAGTCTTTTTTTATTTTTGCTAGGTAGCATTCCTTTATAAATATTGTTTTTATAGGATGGATTCAATATTTTCAATGTCTAAATTGCATTTTTAACAATTTAGACATTGATCATAAATTAAGCATATATTTTTTTACTTTCTATCAATTTAATATTGGTTTTGAATTAAGTCAGATCATCTCGAAGTGCATCAATAATATTTTCTTTTTTTATCTTACTAATGGCATAAAGCATTGTAATGAAGACTATAAAGAGAACACTAAATATGCTGATTACCAGACTGCTCCATGGGAACACAAACTTGAAGTTGTCCATTCTTTCTATGCTCACCAACCCTTTGTAAATTAGCCATGAAGAAATTGCAGCTATTGGAAGTCCGAATATTAACGTCCTCATTCCATAAAAAATACATTCGAAATTCATCATTTTTTGGAAATCGCGTTCAGACATTCCAACAGAGCGAAGCATAGCAAGTTCCCGTTCGCGTAGCTTGATATTTGTGGAAATGGTGTTGAACACATTAGCAATTGCAATTAGCGAAATCATAATAACAAAAATATAAGTAAATACATTAATAACAAATGTTATACTGCGGTATTGTTCAACTATAGCGTATACATTGTTTAAGGTATATGCAGACGTAATTCCCGCACCTTGAATCATTGTTTCCATTTTAGCCACTGATTGCAAAGGAGTATTTGAACGAAAACTTATGCCTATATCCGAATGAACATCAGGGGTTTCAAACTTATCTTTAAGAGAATAGGGGGCTACCACCATAAAAACATATGGATTCTGCTTATAAGAGTGTTTTGGGAGCGGATTCACCGGATACGTATCAACAAACGTAATGTTTATGTTTTGTTCCTGTTCAATTTTCGGCTTGTCATTTATTTGAGGGGCGACATTTAAATTTATGGAACTACTTTCAAACATATCAAATACTTCGTTTGGACCATCTTTCTTATCAACCCTCTGTTTGGCAAAGGCAATCATTTTTGCATCTTTTCCAGTATATTCTTTTTCAGATAATCCTAATTCTTTGATAAAACTCAAATATTCGTTATCCTCGATAAACTGGATATCTATTGGCAGATTAATCGTTTCGTCCGGTGCAGTATAACCTGAATATTCCTGATAACGGTCTGAAAAATTGCTTGCTTTAACTGAGCATAAATACGCGAAAATCGCTTGATACGAGCTTTCGTAAACTCCGTCTGCGGTTTTTAGTTTATCGTAAAGTGGGAATATTTCTCTGTCATTTATGTCCTGAGTTGTAAAAAGGATATCGTAGTCTAGATTCATTATCAATTGTTCTGCAAGTCGTTTTAAAGTTGTTTCAAAAGCACTTCCTGATACAAACAGCACTACACTTAAAACAAGGGATAACACAATGCTATGATAGCGTTTTTTGTTTCTCTTAAAATTTTTTAGTGCAAGAGTTCCCTCCAAACCATAAATACGATGTGCGAGTTTTGACGTTTTCACAGCTTTTGATTCAGTTTTAACTTCGTTTGTCTGGCGAATATTCTCCATCACCGGAGTCTTTGCGGCTTTTCTGGCAGGGATATAAGCTGAAATTAAAATTGTAATCAAACTGATCAAAGCTGCCACGACAATCGCAGGGATAGACACCGATAATGTTAAAGGCACGGTGCTTGTGATAATGTTCCTGAAATTCCCTTCAACAATAGGAATTACAATCCAAATACTTCCTATACCGACTATAATGCCAATCGGTATACCGATTGCACCAATGCAAAGTCCTTCAAACAGCACTGAATTTCGCAGTTGCTTTGCTGTGGCTCCAATAGATGAAAGAATCCCGAATTGGTGTGTGCGTTCATTCAGCGAGATATTAAACGAGTTATAAATCAGAAAAATCGAGCCTACCATTATTATGGCAACCAAAATTCCACCAACTGTGTACAAAAGCGAGTTGAACAGTTTATTGTTCGAAACTCCCATAAAGCGCAATACATTATCATTAAAAACATAGCTATAGTTTCCGGCTGTGCTTATTGCATAAGACTGCACTCTACTAGGATTTTCAAGTGTTACAAATACGCTAAAGTTGTCAGCTTGTTCTTGAGTATCCATTTTAGTTATCAAGGTGTATCCCGGTGCAGAATGTTCTTCAAAACCTGGTCTTTCGCAAATACCAACAACAGTATAGTTTTTCTCAGTTTTTGGCAAAAGAGTTTCTTTGAACTTTCCAGACTCTTCTCCAGAAATATAAGGGTCATGTTGACTAAGATTTTTATTTCCGTCCATACGGCTTCCAACAGTAAGTGAAATCGTATCTCCTACATTAAATCTAACGCCGCCTTTGGCTGCAACGTGGGATGGGACAAGAATTTCATTGCTGTTTTCTGGCATCCTGCCTGAAATTAAAGTTATGGGTAAGGTATCAAATGATTTCTTGTTAAATCCAGCAATAAAAAGATAAGGCTTTTCAGGGCTTTTCACCTTGTCAAGTGTTGCATAGCCAATATTTTCAAATGCTGCAATGCTTGAAACTCCACTGTCTTTGGTTCGCTCCTGCACGAAAGAGGAATTAACATCCAAAAATTCAACGTGCCAATCTCCGTATTTAATAATAGAACCATTTACCAGAAAATTTAACAGAGAACTACCTAATGTAGCGACTGCAGTAATCATAGCAGCAGACAGAATAACTCCAATCACCGTTACAATTGTTCTGGTGCGGCTTTTTTTCATTCCTTGCAAGGCAACTTTGTTAAAAATATTCATCAACGTTTTACCTGCCTTTCATCTCGAACTACTTTTCCATCTGCGATGCAGATAATACGGTCTGCTTGCAAGGCTATGTTTTCATCATGTGTAACTATTATAAGAGTCTGGTGATATTTGTTATGACTTTCTTTCAGTAGCTGAATAATCTCATGTCCATTACGGCTATCTAAACTACCAGTTGGTTCGTCAGCGAGCATGACAGCTGGTGCATTCATCAATGCACGACCGATCGCAACACGTTGCTGCTGCCCTCCCGAAAGCTGATTTGGCAAATGTGTTTTTCGTTCTTTTAAGCCAAGAAGTTCTAAGAGCTCATTTAGCCTTTCTTTGTTAACCTTTCGCTTGTCCATCAGTATAGGCAACGTGATGTTTTCCACCACATTAAGAGTTGGAATTAGGTTATGGAACTGGTAAATCAGTCCTACCTGTCTTCTGCGGAAGATGGCGAGTTTTTCATTATTTTGGGCATATACATCCTGACCCTCTAAGTATATTTTTCCACTTGTCGGTACATCCACACCAGCTATGGCGTGCAGCAGGGTTGATTTTCCAGAGCCAGATGAACCGATAATCGCGGTAAATTCTCCTTTTTCAATTGTAAGCGAAACATTATCAAGGGCGGCAACTTGATTTTCACCCTTGCCGTAGACCTTACATAAATTTTCAATTTTTAAAAACTCCATTATGTGAGTCTCCTTTCTTATGTTTTATCTATATAATAGAACAGTTAACTTACATTTTTGTGACTTTTATGTGAAAGATTAGTCACTTTAGATAAAAATATAATATCGACACTTCTTTTTCCTGACCTACGGACAGTTATTTGTAATAAATTTTAATAAAACCATAATAATTGATTAAATTGATTATTATGGTTTTAGATTTATTCTTATAATGAAATTTTATTACATAACTGAATTAATATGTAAATGAATAATTAAAAGTATTCAAATGTAT
>NZ_JAHXPT010000018.1 GCF_019431045.1 Clostridium weizhouense
CGACTCATGTACATTCGCTGAGTAAGTTCAAGTAACAAAATATAAAATTTTGACTTTCACTTAAGAGTTCTAAAAAGAAAATTCCAATGCCAGTTCGCCCTTATACTAAAACATCAACACTATTTTAAAATGTAGATTGATAAAAGAACTATCTTAAAACATATTTATGTACTTAAGATAGTTCTTTGTTTATTTTTTTACATTTAAGTGTTATATTATTAAAAAGAAATTTTCTAAAATTAAAAAATTATAATAAATGAAGGTACTATGTATTTTTGATTATAAATAAAAGCTTAGATAATTATTTTATTATATAAATATGATTAGGAGCAGAAATGAAAGATATTATGCTAGAACAAATAAAAGATTTAGAAATATTTAATGGTATATCTAAAAATTCTTTAGAAGAACTTATGGAAAAAGGGGAAGTAAAAAAATACAACTCAAGAAGCCACATTTTTAGAGATAAAGAAGATGTAAAGAAATTATATATTGTATTAAAAGGAACTGTATCATTATATAAGCTAAATGAATGTGGCCATAAACGTGTAATATTTATCTTAGGAAAAGGTAAGATGATTAATGATGTAATTATACAAGAGTTACCTTCATCTATAAATTGTGAGGCATTTGAAGATGCATATATACTTAGTTATATCAAAGACGATTTTTTGAGAATTATGGAAAGAGACTTTATACTTTCTAAAAACGTAATATGTTCTTTATCTATGAAAGTTAGAAGAATGTATAGGCAACTTAAAAATTCAACAGGTGTAATAAAAATGGAAAAAAGGTTAGCAGCAAAGCTATGGAAATTAAGTAAGGATTATGGTAAAGAGTGTGATAATGGAATACTTATTAATATAAATATAACTATTACTTATTTATCAGAATTATTAGGTTCAAAAAGAGAAACGATATCTAGAGTTTTAAAGATACTTTCTAATAAAAAATTAATAGAATATAAAGATAAAAAAATTCTGGTAATTGATCAGGATAAATTATCAAAGTTTTTTAAAGCACCGTGATTAAAATCACGGTGCTTTAATTTTTAATTAATTATACTTTAATTAAAGATTAATTTAATACACAAACGAAGGGAGAACTTATATTATGTTTTGTGAAGAATTTAACACTGTAGTGGGTGCTGGAAAAGCAAAAATTAATTTATTGAGAACGAATAAATGTGGATATTTTATAAGCTCAATGCTTGCAGGTCTTTATGTTGGAATGGGAATTATGCTTATATTTACTATTGGAGGATTATTAAATAGTGCAGGTTCAGTAGCTACTAAGATAATTATGGGAATATCATTTGGAGTAGCATTAAGTTTAGTTGTCATGGCTGGTTCAGAACTTTTTACAGGAAATAATTTTGTTATGACTGCGGCATCTTTAAGTGGAGAAGTAAAGTGGAGTGATACGTTTAAAATATGGATAGTTTGCTTTGTTGGAAATCTACTTGGTTCAATAATTGCAGGGATTATGTTTTATTTTACTGGACTTGCAATAGGACCAGTAGGAACTTTTATTGCCAATACATCGGCAATAAAAATGAGTATTCCATTTTTACCGTTATTAATGCGAGCTATATTTTGTAATATATTAGTTTGTTTAGCTGTATGGTGCAGTTTCCGTTGTAAAAATGAAGTAGCTAAACTAATAATGATTTTTTGGTGTTTATTTTTATTTATAACAGCTGGATTTGAACACAGCGTAGCAAATATGACACTTTTAACAATAGGGTTACTATCACCAGAGACGGCAGATGTTAGCATAATGGGATATATATATAATATTGGAGTAGTAACACTTGGAAATATTATTGGTGGGGCATTATTTGTAGCCTTTCCATACTATATAATTTCAAAAAGAAAGTAAAGGAGTAGTAATATGGGATATAAATTAAATAAAAAAAGTATAAACGATATATTTGAAAGTTTATCAAAAGAATATCTAATCTATGCACCTAAATTATTTTTGGGAGAGGGGAATTTTTCAGATACTGATAGAATTCGTTATGGTGAAATAAAAAATATAGATGAGATTATTTTTAATGAAAAAGCACAATACTCTGCTAAAGAAGTATTACTACCAATTTCTCAAACACTTTTCTTTTTTACAGAAGATTCTATAAAAGAACCTAATCCGCCTAAAAAAGGAGCAATTATATTTTTAAGAAGTTGTGATTTACATGCTATAAAACGTATGGATGATATTTATTTAAAAAATGGACAAGAAGATTATTACTATAAAAAATTAAGAGAAAATGTAAAGTTTATTTTAATGGGATGTGAAAATTCATTTGAAAATTGTTTTTGTGTAAGCATGGGAACAAATGAAACAAATGAATATGATGCTTATTTAAAAGTAATGGATGATTATGTATATGTAGATATACAAGAAGAAGAACTTAAAAAATTATTTAAACAAGATAAAGAGATAGACGTTAAGCCTGACTTTGTAACACAAAATAATGTAAATGTGTCTATACCAGAAAATCTTTCTTTAGATATTATGAAGTCTAAAATGTGGGAAGAGTATAGTTCACGTTGTATTGCATGTGGTAGATGTAATTTTGCTTGTCCTACTTGCACTTGTTTTACAATGCAAGATATTTTCTATACTGATAATGGTAAAGCTGGTGAAAGACGTAGAGTATGGGCATCTTGCCAAGTAGATGGATTTACTGATATGGCTGGTGGACATAGTTTTAGACTAGATAAAGGACAACGTATGAGATTTAAGGTAATGCACAAAGTTTATGATTATAAGAAGAAATGGGGATATCACATGTGTGTTGGATGTGGTAGATGTGATGATATTTGCCCAGAATATATATCTTTTTCAAATTGTATAAATAAGTTAAAAGATGGTATGGAAGAGGTGTCAGCAGATGAGTAAAAATGAATATATTCCTTTTTTATCACAAATAAAAGAAGTAATTAAACATACAGATATTGAATATACTTTCAGAATGGAATTTAAAGGTGATGTAAAACCAGGTCAATTTTTTGAGGTATCATTACCTAAGTTTGGTGAAGCACCTATTTCAGTAAGTGGTATTGGTGAAGACACTGTTGATTTAACAATAAGAAGAGTTGGTAAAGTTACTAATGAAATATTTAATAACTATGTTGGTGATAAGCTATATTTAAGAGGTCCTTATGGAAATGGATTTGATATTAATAATTATAAAGAAAAAGAATTAATAGTAGTTGCAGGAGGAACAGGACTTTCACCAGTAAAAGGAGTAGTTGATTATTTTTCAAACAATATGGAAGATGCAAAAAGTTTTACATTAATAGCAGGTTTTAAATCTCCTAGTGATATTTTATTTAAAAGTGACATTGAAGCTTGGAATAAAAATATTAATCTTATTTTAACTGTTGATAATGCCCATGAAGGATATGAAGGCAATGTAGGCATGGTTACTAAATACATTCCAAACCTTCCAATTGAAGATATTAAAAATGCAGTAGTTATTGTAGTAGGTCCTCCTATTATGATGAAATTTACAGTGGCAGAATTTTTAAAGCTTGGAATAGAAGAAAATAATATTTGGATATCACAAGAAAGAAAAATGTGTTGTGGAATTGGTAAATGTGGTCATTGCAAAATAGATGATACATACATTTGCTTAGACGGACCAGTTTTTAACTATTCAAAAGGAAAATCTTTAATAGATTAGGAAGGAGTTAATTATGGATTTAAATACAAAAAAAATTAAAAAGAATGCATTTAGAGTTACAAAAGTAAGAGGAGTAACTGCTTCTAGAATCAGAGTTCCGGGTGGACATATGCAAGCAGAACTTTTAGGTAAGATTCAAGAAATTGCACAAAAATACGGTAATGGTACTATTCATATAACAACACGTCAAGGATTCGAAGTACCTGGAATAAAATATGAAGATATGGATAAGGTAAATAAGCTATTACAACCTATAATTGAAGAATTAGATATAAATCAAGAAGTACCAGGTAAAGGATATACAGC
Organism: Clostridium weizhouense; assembly: GCF_019431045.1. Classification (GTDB taxonomy): domain Bacteria; phylum Bacillota; class Clostridia; order Clostridiales; family Clostridiaceae; genus Clostridium; species Clostridium weizhouense. The sequence continues at coordinate 3,998 of NZ_JAHXPT010000018.1, forward strand.
TGCTGGAACAAGAAATGTAGCTGCTTGTATAGGAAATAAGGTTTGTCCTTTTGCAAATTATAATACAACTAATTTCGCAAAAAAAATTGATAAAGCTATATTCCCAAATGATTTACATTTTAAAATAGCGTTAACAGGATGTCCTAATGATTGTATAAAAGCAAGAACTCATGACTTTGGTATAATAGGGATGACAGAACCACAATATGAGATAGATAGATGTGTAAGTTGTGGAGCATGTATAAAAAAATGTAAGAAAAAATCTGTAGATGCCCTTAAATTTGTTAATTATAAGGTTGTTAGAAATGAGGATAAATGTATTGGTTGTGGAGAATGTGTTATAAACTGTCCTACTGGTGCATGGACTAGAAGTAAAGAAAAATATTATAAATTAGTTATTATGGGTAGAACAGGAAAGAGAAATCCACGTTTAGCAGAAGATTTCCTAATTTGGGCAGATGAAGAGAGTATAATTAAAATAATTTTAAATACCTATAAATTTGTAGAGAAGTATATTGATAAAGATGCACCAGGAGGAAAAGAACATATAGGATATATTATTGATAGAGTAGGATTTTCAGAATATAAAAAATGGGCTCTAGAAGGAATAGAATTTCCTGAAAAAACAATAATTAAACAATGTGTTTATTGGAGTGGACTACACTTTTAATTAAATAAGGCACATGAAATAAAATAATAGATCAAAGATGTGGCGTCTATTATGTTTCAGACAAGAAGAGAAAATATACAAACATACTGGTCTATTAATTTTTTTGAATGTACCTAAATCAAAAAGCTCTATTACTTTTATGGTAATAGAGCTTTTTGCAATTTCACATTTTAATGAAATTAAACAAATTTTAAATTAGAGTATTTTTATGAAGAATACTACCTTTTACAGAAGTGATCTTGCACATTATTTAAAGCTTCACCAAATCGTTGATAGTGAACTACTTCTCTTTCTCTTAAGAATTTTAATATATCTTTTATATCTTGTTCATCAGTTAATTGAATTAAATGTTCATAAGTTGCCCTTGCTTTTTGTTCAGCAGCCATATTTTCATGCAAGTCTGCAATTACATCATCTTTAGCTTGTATATAAGTTGCAGTCCAAGGGTTTCCAGTAGCATCAGTATAAAATGTTGCTTTTCCATGATCAACATAATGGCCACCAAGTCCAGCCTTTTTTAATTCATCTAAACTTGCATTTTCCATAAGTTGATGAGCCATAGTAGCAATTATTTCAACATGAGCCATTTCTTCTGTTCCTATATCTGTAAGTAATGCTTTGGATTTTCCAGTAGGCATTGTATAACGTTGATTTAAATATCTAAGTGCAGCAGCTAATTCTCCATCGGGACCTCCATATTGAGATATAAGAAATTTAGCCATCTGAAGATCTTTACATTTAAGATTTACTGGATATTCCAGTGTTTTTACATAATACCACATAAATTTAAATCCTCCTAATCATAATTTTCCCAAGGCCATGGTTGTTCAACCCAAGCTTTTGAATCTTCTTTAAAAGAAGTTCCAAAGTTTGTAAGTGGGCCATAGTTTTTTTCATATTCATTAATTAAACAAATTAGTTTATAAGATAAAGTTTCATAATCTTTTTTTGCATCTTTATCATCAGGAAAATTATCTAGAAATAGATTTAAGTCTATAGCGGCAAATTGATAAATCCTTATATTATCTAATAACTCTTTTTCAGACATAATATATCACCTCTAACATTTATTTTTTTTCTTTTCATCATAAGGTTGATAAAGGGATTTGAAAATTGTTCCTTTATCAAAGGCTTCTTTGCATGAAAATAAATTCTCATATTTTTGAGGTAATATATATGCGCGAGCATATTCTTTTTGTTTATACATACAGTTATCATCTCTGTACATAAAAAAATTCATCCCTTCAATTTGATTACTCAATAAGTATAATATGCAATCTTAAAGAAGATTGTGATAATTCATGTAAAAATATGCGTTTTAATATTTTTAATTAAAATTCACGTTTTTTAAGTCGATAATATAATTTCTTATTTTAATATGAAAATTAACTTTAATATAAGAGTAATAGTTTAAATAAAGTTTCAATATTTAAATAAAAAATTAATAAAAATTGTTGCTAATATTTAAAATAATACTATAGATTATAAATTAAAGTTTTTCTTAAGATAAGTGTATTTAATTTACCAGTTTATATTACTATGGTAAAATTGTGTAAAGTAGATTTATATTTAATAAAAAGGAGGATGAGATGAAAAAAAGAATATTATCGATATTAAGTATTTTGATTTGCTTAATTACCTTAATTCCCATTAAATATTCAACAGTTATGGCATCAGAAACATCTCAAAAAAGTTTAAATAAGAGTAATGAGATAAGATTACAAGATGATTTTTATAAAGCAATTAATCAAGAGTGGATTAAAAATTCTAAGCTTAAAGATGGGGAAAATGAAAAAAGTGAATTTATAAGTCTTAAAAATAAAGTAAAAAGTGAAATGGATACTATATTTGATCAATTATTAATTAATAAAAATAAGTATAGTGAAAATAGTGAAGAAAAAAAAGTTATTAATTTATATAATAATTTTATTGATATGAACTCAAGAAACAAACAAGGGATTGAACCAGTAAAAAAATATATAAATCAAATAAAGGGTGTAAAAAATTTAGATGAACTTACAAGATTATTTTCTAATCCAGAAATAAATATATTTAATAATTTAATTCAATTTAATGTAGAACCAGATAACAAAGATGGAAAAACTAATGTTTTATACATATATTCGACTCCACTTTTTTTAGGTGATTCTGCTCAATATAAAAATCCATCAGAAGAATTTAATAAAAATAAAATTATAATGGAAAAATATTTAAATAATATTTTAAAGTTAAGTGGATATAATGATGAAGAGACAAATGAGAAGGTCAATAATTTATTTAAATTTGAAAAAATGTTATCACCATCTATGTTAAGTATACAAGAGTTTTTTAAACAGTATAGCACAAATGAAAGTATAGGTGAAATTTGTAATGTCAGAGAAATAGGTGAAAAGGCACCTAATTTAAATCTTTCATATATAATGGAAGAATTAGGATATGACAAAGCTGATAAAGTTATTTTGCTTGAACCTAAATGGTTAGAAAAGTTAAATGAATTATACACAGAAGAAAATTTACAAATTATCAAAGATTATACTGAAGTATGTTTAATTTCATCTTCATCTCAATATTTAAGTAAAGATTTTAAAGATACATATTCAGAATTTGAAAAAGAGTTATATTCCTTAAAAGAGGACAAAACTTTAGAGCAGGAAGGAAGCGAATATGTAGAAAAAAACTTTGGGATGTTGTTTAGTAAATTATATGTTAAAAGATATTTTACGAAGCAAGCTCAAAAAGATATAGAAGAAATCACTCATAAAATAATAGAAACTTATAAAAAAAGAATTAATTCACTTGATTGGATGACTGATTCAACTAAACAAAGTGCTATAAAAAAATTAGATTGTTTAAAAGTAACTATAGGATATTCAGGAGAATGGAAAGATTATTCAAAACTAGATTTGAAGTCATATAATGAAGGGAGTTCACTTTTTGATAATATAGTAAATTTAGAACTTTTTTCATATAAAGAAAAATTAAATAAACTTAATAAATCAGTTAAAGAAGAAAAATTACCTTTTGATTTGGGTAAACCACAAGATGTTAATGCATATTATGATGTAAATACAAATCAAATCATTATTCCAGCAGCAATATTACAACCACCATTTTATGATGCTAATGCAAGCAAGGAAGTAAACTTAGGAGCAATAGGTATGATTATTGGACATGAAATTACACATGCTTTTGATAATACAGGAGCTAAGTTTGATGAGAATGGTAAAATTAATAATTGGTGGAATGATGAAGATTATAAAGAGTTTACAGAAAAAATACAAAAGATAATAAATTTTTATGGAGAAATTGAAGTATTTCCAGGGAAAAAAATTGATGGCAAGATGACAGTAGGTGAAAACATTGCAGATATAGGCTCTATGACTTGTATGTTAGATATATTAGATACAATAAAAAATCCAGATTATGATGCTTTCTTTAGAAGTTTTGCTACTACATGGCGCAATATAGCTACTAAAGAATATAAAGAACTTCTATTAAAAACAGATAGTCATTCGCCTAATAATATTAGAGTTAATACTGTTCTGCAACAATTTGAAAAATTTTATGAAACTTATAATATTACAGAAAAAGATGGTATGTATGTTAAATTAGAAGACAGATTGTCAATTTGGTAATATATTATTAAAAGATTTTTAAGAGTAGTTATTTAAATAATATCTATCTTAAAAATCTTTTTTATTCTTTAAGAAATTATATATCTCAAAATATGTGGATAACTTCTAGAATATCGTGTTTTAGAGGTATTATAAGTACAATCTAAAGAATAAAAAAATCATATGTCGCCGCACCATTTCCTGCACTATGTTTGGAAAGAGTTCATGGCTAAAAAAATCGACGCTTCACAGTCGTTTAGCGGTTTTTTATTCTTTTAAAAATTCTGAGTTTCAAATATATGTTTCCAATATCGTTTAGGCATCATTCTCATTTGTAACCTAGAATTTTCTCTTTCTTTTATATTGGTAGATTTAAAGTAAGCATTCCAAAGAGTAGAATAATCATCATTAAGAAGTTTAAGTTTTTCATAATCATCAATATTCATACTAATTATTTCATATGAGATAGAATCATAGACTAAAGCTTTTTCTCTAGATATATCATGAATAATGAAATATTCATTAGGAAATCTTTTTTTAAAATGTTCACCGATAAGTTCTAATATATCATTGTCAGGTTCAATTGAAGCATAAAGAAATCTATTTTCAATTGATTTAAATCTAATAAATCCTTTAAATCTATGACTTTCAGAAGCAACTCTTTTATTTATCGTATCAACAAGTCTTACTTCATCAATATTCAAAAATGAATGTATATTATAACTAAGTTTGAAAGCTATTTTTAAATATTTAAATATAAGCATTTCTTTATTTTCAAAGTTACTTAAATAAACAATATAAATTTTTTTCAAGCAAAGATTATCTATTTTATTTAAAATAGTATCTTTAACTTTTTTAAATTTATCCTTTTCAGTATTAATATTAATAACTTCATCAAATAAAAGAGGTATATTAGATGAACTTGAACTATAAATAGATGTTGGTAGAGTTTTACTATAAAAACAATAATAAATAGAAGTTAATAAACCTTCAAAACTACCATCATATAAAAATATTTTCATAATTAAAATTCTCCATTTATAGCTGTAATTTTGTCACTTAATCTAAATTTATTATTTGAGAATATATTTTGGTCATTAGGTAAAATAATTCCTGATGGAGTTATCTTTTCATCTAACTTAGATTCATCAAAAAAAGATATTTGATCAGGATGTGGTTCAGTTGATTTAATTATATTTTGTTCTAAAAGTTTATTTTTAATTTTGTTATCATCAAATGAAACTTCTCCATAGTATTTACCATTACAAGTAATAAAATATTTTGCTCTTTTTAAAGTGATTCTTAATTTTTTCAAATCATCAAATGTTAATCTATGAACTCTTCTAACTTTTATTATTCTTTTAGCAGAGGTAACTCCAATACCAGGTATACGTAATAATTTCTCATAGGAAGCTGTATTAATTTCTATAGGAAAATCATTTAAGTTAGATAATGCCCATGAGGTTTTTGGATCAAAATTTAAATCAAAATTATCATTTTCGTTTTTTAATAATTCATTTGCTCTAAATCCATAATATCTAAGTAACCAATCAGCTTGATAAAGTCTGTGTTCCCTGAGTGTTGGAGGATGAGTTATATCAGGTAATAATTTATTATCTTTCACCACCGGTACATATGCTGAATAATAAACTCTTTTTAATTTATATTTATCATAGAGTGATTGAGATAAACCAATTATTTTAGCATCACTTTCAGGTGTGGCTCCTACAATTAACTGTGTACTTTGTCCACCAGGTACAAATAAAGGAGTACTTTTTATTGTTTTTTTCATTTCTGTATAGTTAATTATAGAATTTTTAATTATTCTCATAGGTTTCAATATGGTATCTTTACTTTTTTGCGGTGCCAAAAGTTTTAGACTGTTATTTGATGGGAGCTCGATATTAACACTCATCCTATCTGCATATCTACCAGCTTCTTCGATTAAATATTTATCAGCACCAGGTATTGCTTTTAAGTGAATATACCCATTAAATTTTTCTTCTATTCTAAGTTTTTTTACTGTTTTTAATAAAAGTTCCATAGTATAATTTGGGTTATTTATAATAGCAGAACTTAAAAAAAGTCCTTCTATATAATTACGTTTATAAAAATTAATAGTAAGATTACATACTTCTTCAGGTGTAAAACTAACTCTTAAAAAATCTCTAGATATAGCATTTAAGCAATATTTACAATCAAAAACACAATTGTTTGAAAATAAAATCTTTAAAAGCGATATACAGCGACCATCAGGGGTAAAGCTATGACAAATACCGCTATTAGAAGCATCTCCAATTCCTTTATTAAGATTTTTCCTTTTTGAACCAGAGGAGGAGCAGGAAACATCATATTTTGCAGCTGCTGAAAGAATTTTCAATTTATCCATTAAATCCATTTTAATTACACTTCCTTTTTAACAGGATGAACAGAATATATGTTCTCATGAAATTTATTATACTACGAATATATGTTTGGTTACAATAATTTATAAAAATAAAGCGGATATATAAGTGCTCTAAATATAAAGAAGAATAAAAAATAAATTAGTTACTAATCATAGTAATAATTAATATATATATTCTAATTAAGTTATTACATTTATAATTTTTTATAAAGTTTTTATAGAAAATTATGTTTTGAATTAATATTATCTAAATTGGAAGCTTATATAGCATAAATTTTCTATATAAGATTCTCATTATACTGGTAAGTGATATAATTTATAACTATTATAAGATTTATATTAATGAACAAACTTTATTGGAACTTATATATTATAAATAGGTTATATGAGATATGTTTTAATTTAAAAATTAGAATGTAAACTAATATTAATCTGAAAAAGTAAATTAGTATATAATTAGGATATAAGTAAAAAGGAGGTAAAATTGTGGATAGTCTTATTTTTGATTTAGATGGAACGTTATGGGATGCAACAGAAGCTTTTTATGTATGTTGGAATGAAGCTTTTTTAAAGTATGATGAAACAAAAACTGGTATGACACTTGAACAAATAAAGAGTGTTATGGGAATGACAATGAATGATATAATGGAAAAATTTTTTCCAAGGTTAGATGAAAATCGTAGAGAAAATATAATAAAAGAATGTGCTGATATTGAACTTAAATATTTATTGAAAAATGGTGGAAATCTATATCCTAAACTAGAAGACACACTTAAAGAATTATCTAAGAAATATAAGTTATTTATAGTTAGTAATTGTGTTGAAGGATATATACAATGTTTTTTAAAAGCTCATAATTTAGAAAAATATTTTTTAGATTTTGAAGACCCAAGTAGAACAGAATTACCTAAAGCAGAAAATATTAAAATAGTAAAGAAAAGGAATGATTTACGTAGTCCAGTATATGTTGGAGATACTAAATGGGATGCAGAAGCTAGTAAGAAAGCAGGAGTGCCTTTTGTATATGCAAGCTATGGTTTTGGGAATTTACAGGAATATGATTATGTAATAAATAAATTTGAAGATTTATTGAATTTAAAAAAATAAGAATATGTTTTAGTTGAATTGATATAGTGGATATTAATATATAAAAGTTATAAATAAGTGTCTGGTTATGCTAGTTTGTTTATAAAATTAATATACCAAACACTTATTTTAATAATACTATTCAATAGCGTATTAATAGACATGTACAAAATAACTTTTATAAATTTTTAATATAAGTAAATTTAATGATTGTTTTTTTTGTTCTTTTTAAAAAATTTTCTACCATATTTATAGATAAATCCAATGACAACAGAATAGATTAATATAATACAAACTGTAAGTAACATTGCTTTCATACGATCCATATTAACACCTCTTTTTATAAGATACATTCAAAAAAATAATATTCTTGTATATTATTTTTTTGATATACCTAAGATTAAGTATAAGAATATTCTAACATAATATGTTAATTAGTAGAAGAAAAAAAGTAATTGTTTACACTGAGATGAATTTAATTTAAATATAAAAGAAGGTTATATAAATAGTTATTTATATAACCTTCTTTTAATTTTTATATTGTAATAGTAAATGTTAAAGTTAATTTAAAATATAGTCTTATATTTACAAATATAGAAACAATAATCAAATAACTTAAAAAATGATTAAATTGAAAAATAAAAGGTTTACAATTGATGAATAAATAAAAAATATAAAAGTTACTGAAAATCATTTGCAACTTCTTAGAAAAGTGATATCATATTAGTATGATAATCATTATCAATAGTTAAGAAAAATCGATTGGACATGTTATAAAAATATACTTTTTATTATGTCTAATTGTTATAAATATTTGTTTAACAAACTTAGGGGGGAAGATATATGCCATTAATATTAGCGGATAGAGGTAAAAGTGTATTTATCAAAAAAGTTAGTGGGAATGACGAAACAAGAAGATTTTTAGCTAGTTTAGGTTTTATTGTGGGTGAGGCAATTACTATTATTTCTGAAATCGGGGGTAATGTAATAATAAATGTAAAGAATAGTAGAATTGCATTAGATAAGTCTATGGCAAGCCGAATAATCGTTTAGGAGGATTAAAAAATGAGTACATTGAAGGATATAAAATGCGGACAAACTGTTAATGTTGCCAAAGTTGATGGAGTAGGTGCAGTTAGAAGGCGTATTATGGATATGGGAATAACAAGAGGGTGTGAAATTTTTGTTCGTAAAGTTGCACCACTTGGAGATCCAATTGAAATAACAGTTAGAGGATATGAATTATCCCTTCGTAAATCGGATGCAGAAATGATTGTTGTAAAGTAATATCTAAAAAGTGATTTTTACAAGTAAGATATGTGACTTGGTTTTTTATGCTTAAGTTATAAAAACAAGTAAACAAGGAGGAATAAAAATGTCAATTAAAATAGGTCTTGCGGGTAATCCAAATTGTGGTAAGACAACAATGTTTAATGAGCTTACAGGTTCAACACAATATGTGGGTAACTGGCCAGGAGTAACAGTTGAAAAAAAAGGTGGAAAATTAAAAGGTCATAAGGATGTTGAAATTATAGATTTACCAGGTATTTATTCTTTATCTCCTTACACACTTGAAGAAGTTGTAAGTCGTGATTTTATGATTAATGATAAACCAGATGCAATTATAAATATAGTTGATGCTTCTAATATTGAAAGAAACTTATATTTAACAACTCAAATTTTGGAATTAGGAATTCCTACAGTTGTAGTATTAAATATGATGGATATAGTCAGAAAAAATGGCGATAAAATTGATGTTAACAAACTATCAAAATTATTAGGATGTCCAGTTGTAGAAGCTTCAGCAGTAAAAGGACAAGGTGTTAAAGAGGCAGCAGAAAAGGCTATTCAAATTGTAAATCAAAAAAATGAATTTACTTTACCTTTAACTGATGAAGTTAAACAATCAATAGAAGCTATTAGAAGAATTGTTGATGATAATATTTCTTATGAAGGTATGAAAAATAGCTGGATTACAATTAAATTGTTTGAAAGAGATAAAAATGTTTTAGAAAAATTAAAAATATCTTCTGTAGTTTTAGATGAAATTGAATCAGTTATAAAAAAATGTGAATCTAAACTTGATGATGATAGTGAAAGTATTATTACTGAAGAACGTTATTCATTTATTGGAGAAAATATATCAAAGGTTATAAAGAAAAATCATAAAAGAAGCGAAACAACATCAGATAAAATTGATAAAATTGTTACAAATCGTTTCTTAGCACTTCCAATTTTCGCTTTTATTATGTGGGGAGTATATTACATAGCAATAAGTACAGTTGGAACTGCGATGACAGATTGGGTAAATGATACATTATTTGCAGAGATTATTCAAGGAAATGTTTCGGATTGGTTAGTAAGTGCAAATGTTGCTGATTGGTTACAAGGATTAATTATAGATGGATTAATTGGTGGAGTAGGAGCAGTACTTGGGTTTGTACCTCAAATTATGGTCTTATTCTTACTATTATCTTTACTTGAAGATTGTGGTTATATGGCACGTGTAGCTTTTATTATGGATAGAGTTTTTCGTAAATTTGGTCTGTCAGGTAAATCATTTATTCCTATGCTTATTAGTTCAGGGTGTGGAGTGCCAGGAATAATGGCAACTCGTACAATGGAAAATGATAGAGATAGAAAAATGACAATTATGTTAACTACATTTATTCCATGTAGTGCTAAGTTACCAATTATTGCATTAATTGGAGGGGCAATTTTTGGAGGAGCATCTTGGGTAGCACCTTCAGTATATTTTTTAGGCATTATAATGATAATTATATGCGGTATTATTTTAAAGAAAACTAAACTATTTGCAGGAGATCCTGCTCCTTTTGTTATGGAACTTCCACAATACCATCTTCCAAGTTTAAAAGGTGTTTTAATGCATATGTGGGAAAGAGGAAAGGCGTTTATTATAAAAGCTGGTACGATTATTTTCGTTGCGTGTGGAGTAATATGGTTCTTAAAATCATTTAATTGGTCATTAGAAATGGTAGATGCAGGTGAAAGTATATTAGCGGATATTGGAAATATAATTGCACCGATATTTGCACCACTTGGATTTGGAGATTGGCAATCAGCAGTTGCAACAGTTACAGGTCTTGTTGCAAAGGAAAATGTTGTAGGAACATTTGGTGTATTATATGGCATAGCGGATGCAACAGAAGAAGATCCAGCACTCCTTGGAAATATAGCAGGAATGTTTACTATGGCTAGTGCATTTGCTTTCGTAGCATTTAATATGCTTTGTGCTCCTTGCTTTGCAGCAATAGGTGCAATAAAGAGAGAAATGGGTTCATGGAAATGGACTTGGATTACATTAGGGTTCCAAACTGGTACTGCTTATATGGTTGCTCTTTTAATTAATCAAGTTGGTAATGCAATCTTATTTGGTGGTAGTATAGTAGGAGCAATAATTTCTATTTTGATAGTTATTGGAATTGTAAGTTTTGTTATAATAGTTTCTAAAAATTCTATAAAAACTCAAACAACTCCTAAGTTAAGTTATACAAAATAATTCATATTATATACTCATTCATTAAGTTTTATTTGATGAATGAGTATATAATTAAAAAATATTTAATTAAGGAAGTGATATATTATGATAGCAACAATTTTAATAAGTGTTATTATATTTGCTTTGATGGCTTTAGTAATAGCAAAACAAGTCAAAAAAGCTAAAAATGGTGAAGGTGGTTGTGGATGTGGATGTTCAGGTTGTCCATCAGCTAGTGCTTGTCACGGCATTAAATTGGCAGAAAAAAGTAATAACATTAAATAAATAAAAGGCAAGTATTATAATTTATATTAAAATACTTGCCTTTAAATAATATTTATATAAATAGATTAAATAATGTGAGAACATTTTATTTTTCCACATTTATTTTTTATTATTCATATAGAATAAATATTTTTATTTACATTCAAAGCTTTCACATTGAGTTTCTGTATACATGTTTGGATGTGAACCATCAACAGTTATAGATGAAAGGTCACAAAGTTTATTATAATTATGTTTACATGTTTCAACAGAACAAACAAGACAGTCACATTCATCAGAACTATTAGTGTTATTAGTTAAGTCACTATAATGCTTTTTATCTAAGAAAGATCCACAGCATGTATCATAATCTTTTTGTGCTGATTGACCACCAATATCAACACGGTTAGCATAACAAGTGCCAGAACAGTTATGAGAGCAATTAGTTACACCACAATTAATTTTTTGCATAAAAAACACTCCTTTTAATATAAATTTTTAGCTATATAAAAATGATTTAGAAAATTTTTTCTGTTATTAATATTTAATTTATAAATTTACTTAAAATATCTATCTAATAGACCTTTAAATGCTCTTCCATGTCTAGCTTCATCTTTACACATTTCATGAACAGTATCATGTATGGCATCTAAATTATCTTTTTTTGCTAATGTTGCTAGTTTCTTTTTACCATCACAAGCACCAAATTCAGCTTCTACTCTTGCTTTAAGATTAGCCTTTGTATCAGGAACAACAACTTCACCTAAAATTTCAGCAAATTTAGCAGCATGTTCAGCTTCTTCAAATGCAATTCTTTTATAAGCTTCGGCAACTTCAGGATATCCCTCTCTATCAGCTTGACGAGACATTGCTAAATACATGCCAACCTCAGTACATTCCCCAGTAAAATTAGCTCTTAAAGCTTCAATAATTTCAGATGATACATCACTTGCAATTCCAATTTTATGCTCATCTGCCCAAGTCATATCTTCTTTCATTTCAATAAATTTATCACTGCCTACTTTACAAACAGGACAAATTTCAGGTGGGGCATCACCCTCATGGATATAACCACATACAGTACAAACAAATTTTTTCATTATATACGTTCCTCCTAAATTTTTATTATTCTAAAATGAATAATTTATTTTGAATTAATAATTTTTTATTAGGCACATGAAATAAAATAATAGATCAAAATAGACGAACATACTGGTCTATTATTTTTTGAATATGCCTTAAGTTAATAAACTTAGTAGCACACAACTTAAAGTATTGCCAAATTAATATAAAATTATGTGAATATAATATATTTTTGTATTTATAATAAATAAAATCCAATAAGTATTTTTAATACAAGATAAAAAAATTACATTTATTTTAATTTGTGTTTATATATTGAAGAAGAAAAGTGTAAATGCTATAATTTCACTTATAGATGTATATACATCTGTAAATAAAGTGTAAAAGTGGTGTAATTGTGGGGAAAACATTAAAAGATAAAATTTTAAAATTAAAAAAAGAAAAGAATGCAATCATTCTTGCTCATTATTATCAGCCAAGTGAAATACAAGAAATAGCTGATTTTATAGGAGATTCTTATTATTTAAGTGAAATAGCTAAAAAATCTAAAGAGGAAGTTATAGTATTTTGTGGAGTAAATTTTATGGCAGAAAGTGCCAAAATATTATCTCCTAATAAGCATATTTTAATTCCAAATAAAAAAGCTGGATGTTCAATGGCTGATATGGTTAGTAGTAATATTTTAATAGATTTAAAGAAGAAATATCCAGAAGCATATGTAGTCTGTTATATTAATTCAACTTATAATGTAAAAGCATATTGTGATGTTGTTGTAACATCATCAAGTGCATTAAAAATATTAAATAAGGTATCTAATAAACAAATAATATTTCTGCCAGATAAAAATTTAGGAGAATATATATCAGAATTCTTTCCAGATAAAGAATTTATATTATGGGATGGTTTTTGTAAATGTCATAATAAAATAAATAAAAATGATATCTTAAAATTAAAAAAACAACATATTAATGCTGAAATATTAGTTCATCCAGAGTGCAAAAAAGAGGTTAGAATGCTTGGAAACTATATAGGAAGTACAAATGGAATAATAGAATATGCAACAAAAAGTAAATGCAATAAATTTATTATAGTAACAGAAGAAGGGATTTTACATGAATTAAATAAAAGAAGTCCTAATAAGAAATTTATTTTCCCAGAAAGTAGAATTTATTGTGAAGATATGAAGAAAACAACTCTTGAAAATTTATATGACACTTTATTAAATATGAAAAATGAAATAGTGTTGAATGAGGATATTAGAAAGAAAGCATTAAAATCTTTAGAAAATATGCATAGGTTAGGAGATTAGTATTATGAATAAGTTGGTAGATGTACTAATAATAGGATCAGGAATATCAGGATTATATTGTGCATTAAACTTAAGAAGAGATTTAAAGATTTTAGTTGTTTGTAAAAGTGAAATTACATGTACTAATACTTATTTAGCCCAAGGGGGAATATCTACAGCTGTAGATAAAGATGATATACCTTTATTTATATGTGATACTTTAAAAGCTGGTAAGTATGAAAATGATATAGAAGCAATAAAAATTTTGACAAATGAATCAATAAATAATATAAGAGAATTAATATCAATGGGAGTAGAATTTGATAAGGAGAGTAATGGGGATTTAAACTTTACTAAAGAGGGAGCACATTCTGTAAATAGAATAGTTCATACAAAAGATAATACTGGTGAAAGTGTTGCAAAGGAACTTATAAATAAAGTAATGCAGTCTGATAATATAGAAATTTATGAATATACGTATTTTGTTGATATTATAGAAAATCAAAGAAAGTGTATTGGTGCAATGTTAATAAAAGAAAATGAACAGATAAATGTATATTCAAAATGTGTAGTACTTGCAACTGGTGGGATAGGGGGATTATTTAGTAATTCAACTAATCAGAGAATCTTAAAAGGTGATGGAATAGCTAGTGCGATTAAGCATGACATAGAAATTAAAGATATGAATTACATCCAAATTCATCCAACAGCATTTTATGAAGAATGTGAAGATGAAAGAAGATTGTTAATATCTGAATCTTTAAGAGGAGAAGGTGGAAAATTATTAAATATAAATGGAGAAAGATTTGTAGATGAACTTTTACCAAGAGACATAGTATCAAAGGCTGTATATAAAGAAATGAAAAAAACAGATTCTAATTATGTAAATTTAGATATAAGTTTTTTAGGAAAAGATTATATAGTTAGTAGATTTTCATCAATATATAAAGAATGTTTAAAAAGAGGTGTGGATATTACAAAGGAATATATTAAGGTTTCTCCAGCTCAACACTTTTTAATGGGAGGCATAAAAGTAGATTCTAATTCATTAACATCAATGGAAAATTTGTATGCAGTAGGTGAGACAAGCTGTACAGGTATTCATGGGGCAAATAGATTAGCAAGTAATTCTTTACTTGAGGGGCTTGTATTTTCAAGACGATGTGCAATTAATATAAATAAAAATATAAATTATATAAAGAATAATGTAATTGCAGTAAATAAGATAAGTAAATCTATAGAAGAGCTAAGTGAAGAAAACAGTATTTTAGTTAAAGAAGCAATAAAATTAAATGGGGGAATTTTAGATTATGAATTATTTAATTATAGATAAGATAATTAAAGAGGCATTAAAAGAGGATATACCAAATGAAGATATAACTACTAACTCTATAATAGATGATAAATGTATTACTACAGTAGAGTTATTATGCAAAGAAGAAGGGATAATTGCAGGTTTAGATGTATTTAAAAGAGTATTTGAACTTTTAGGAGATGTTCAAATTGATTTATATAAATGTGATGGTGATAATGTATATCCTAAAGATAAAGTGGGATTTTTAAAAGGGAATACTAGAAATATATTAAAGGGAGAAAGAGTTGCATTAAATTTATTACAAAGAATGAGTGGTATAGCTACATTAACAAATAAATTTGTAGATCAAATAAAACATACAAATGCTAAACTTTTGGATACTAGAAAAACAACTCCGAATTTAAGAATTTTAGAAAAATATTCTGTAAAAGTTGGAGGGGGAAGCAATCATAGATTTAATTTATCAGATGGTATTATGCTTAAAGATAATCATATAAGTGCAGCCGGTGGAATAAAACAAGCAGTAGAATTAGCAAGAAAGAATTCTTCGTTTGTTAGAAAAATTGAAGTAGAAACTGAAAGTATAGAAATGGTTAAAGAGGCATTGAGCGCACAAGCAGATATAATAATGCTTGATAATATGGGTTTGAATTTAGCTAAAGAAGCTGTGAATATTATTAATAAAAGAGCAATAATTGAATTTTCGGGTAATGTAAATATAAATAATATTAAAGATATTGCAGAAATAGGAGTAGATTATATATCTGTTGGAGCTTTGACTCATTCAGCGAAAATATTAGATTTTAGTATGAAAAATTTAAAAATAATAAATATATAAATATTATTAAATAAGCTATTACAAAATAAGTTTTAATTATTTTGTAATAGCTTATTTATTTTAGGGTATACTCTAAAACAGTATATAAATAGAGCATTAATAAAGTTTTTAGTGATTTATTAAAAAGGTAATATTAATTTTTAAGACCTTTAATATAGGTATATTTAAATTCATATAAGAGAAGTATTTAAGAAAAAAATGAAGAAAATAAATTATTTTCAAATAAAGTATTGACAATCGTATCAATTAATAATATTATTTAATTGTAAATGATAATCGATCTCAAGAAGAAAAGAGATTGTTGAGGAGGAAATGGGATGAAAATAGTTTATTGGTCAGGAACAGGTAATACAGAAAAAATGGCAAATTTAATTAGTGAAGGTATAGTTGCAGCTGGAAAAGAAGCAACAGTAGTTAATGTATCTAATGCCACTTCAGATATATTTAATGATGAAGATGTAGTCATCTTAGGGTGTTCAGCTATGGGTGATGAGGTACTTGAAGAAGGAGAATTTGAACCTTTTGTAGAGGAATTATCAAGTAAAGTTTCTGGTAAGAAAGTTGCATTGTTTGGTTCTTATGGATGGGGAGATGGACAATGGATGAGAGACTGGGAAGAAAGAATGATTTCTTATGGATGTCAATCAGCAATTGATCCATTAACAGTTCAAAATGAACCAGAAGATGAAGAAGAGTGTAAAGATTTTGGAAAGAAGATAGCTGCATTATAAAAAACAATTGAGGTAGGGAATTATTATGAAGTATTTAGATTTTTACAATAAATTAAATTCTATGGAAGATAAAGAATATATAGAAAATTTTATAGTTTATAATGTTTCTCAAGTTATTGCAGGTATAAAACCAGCATCAACGATAGCATTAAAAAA
This sequence comes from Clostridium weizhouense, assembly GCF_019431045.1. GTDB lineage: Bacteria > Bacillota > Clostridia > Clostridiales > Clostridiaceae > Clostridium > Clostridium weizhouense. The sequence continues at coordinate 20,949 of NZ_JAHXPT010000018.1, forward strand.
AGATGGAGATAATCTATATGGAAAATGGATTAAATTTGGTAGAAGTTTTGTAAAAAGTATAGGTTTAGAATTTATTGAATTAAGAGATAATGATAAAGCTATAATAGTAATGCTTTATAATAAGGAACTACTTGAACAATATATATTTGAAGAAGAAAATAAGCTGTTTCTAAATAAACTAGGATATGATAAAAAAGAAGATATACATATTTATCTAAAAAAATTAAAAGAAAGATATGATTTGTATCATTGTCCTCATGAACTTGGGTTATTCTTAGGAATACCAATTAAAGATGTTAAAGATTTTATGAAATGTACAAAGAAAAAATGTTTACTTTGTGGTTATTGGAAAGTATATAACGATTGTAACCAAGCAAAAAAGATCTTTTGTCAATATGATAAAGTTAAAGCGCACACACTTAACAACATACTAAATGGAAATAATTCGCATGACCTTGCATTTAGTATTAAAAATTTTTTCTGTTCTCCCTAAGATGTACATTTCATTAAATTTATATATATTAATTTACAAGCAAAAACTGCTGATAACCACATATCAGCAGTTTTTTTCTTTTATATTATTAATGTTTAATATTTTAAGGCATATAGTAGAGTTATTGAAAAGATTTATCAATAGTGATATATTAAATGGGTTAAGGAGGAAGGGGAAATATGAATTTTAATACTTTAAGTAATAGAACAAAAGGAATAATATTTATAATATTATCAGCTTTTGGTTTTGCAATGATGTCAGCATTTATTAAGCTTGCTGGAGATTTACCGTCTTTTGAAAAAGCTTTTTTTAGAAATTTGGTTTCTACAATAGTTGCTTTTACATTGATTTTAAAACATAAAGAAAAGTTTTTCGGAAAAAGAGAGAATCAGAAAACGCTAATATTAAGGTCTTTATTTGGAACTCTAGGAATAGTTCTTAATTACTATACAATAGATATATTAGTTTTGTCAGATGCTAATATGTTAAATAAATTAAGTCCATTTTTTGTTATTATTTTTTCAGCACTATTTTTGAAAGAAAAAATAAATATGAGACAAATAATTGCTTTAGGAATTGCATTTTTTGGAGCGTTATTTATTATAAAGCCATCTTTTAATCTTGAGATCTTACCAGCTTTATCAGGGGTAGGAGGGGCAATTTTTGCAGCAGCAGCGTACACTTGTGTAAGACAATTAGGAGGAAAAGAAAAACCTGATACAATAGTATTTTATTTTTCTCTATTTTCTACAGTTGTATTATTTCCATTTATGATATTTTCTTATAAGCCAATGGCATTAATACAATTTCTTTATTTGATATTAGCAGGAATATTTGCAAGTTTAGGACAGTTTGGAATAACATTAGCTTATAAATATGCACCAGCAAAAGAAATATCAATTTTTGATTATTCAAACATACTGTTCTCAGCAATAATAAGCTTAGTAATGTTTAGTCAACTTCCAGATTATTTAAGTTTTATAGGATATACAATTATTTTTAGTGCATCATTATATATGTTTGTATACAATAAAAAGTTAGATAAACTAGAAAGAATTAAATAGATAGAATATTATCTGATTATTAAAAATTGAAATTATTTAAATAAATATGTTATAAAAGTAATATATTTACTTTTTATGAAATATATCGTACACTATAATCTGTAATAATAAATTTATAGGTGATGGGGTTCACCAGAAACAAATTTCTAAGTAATAGATAATATAAGATATAATCTAAATTTAGATATTGTTGTCTAAAAGAATACATTTATTAGTTCTGTTTTTATAATTAAAATGGTGATGAATGTATCTTTTGGATAGACTGCATTAAGCTAATGACTCCTGCTTTTTTAAGCAGGAGTTTTTTTATTTATTTGTATGGAGGTGATTAATTTGCAAAAAATTATTTGTGTTGGTATTGGAGGTTTTATAGGAGCAACAATTAGATATTTAATTACTATAAATTCAGCAAAATTAGTTAATACAAATATCTCGTTAGGTACATTAATAGCCAATGTACTTGGTGGTTTTCTTATAGGTATCATAATGGAAATTAGTATTTCTACAAACTTAATATCTTCTAATATGAAACTTTTTTTAACAACAGGTCTTATGGGAGGATTAACAACATTTTCCACATTTAGTTATGAAACGATTAATCTAATTAGTTCAGGAAGTTATTATTTAGGAACTATTAATATTTGTCTTAATTTATTTTTAAGTTTTGGTGGTATTATTGCATCAACTTTTTTATGCAAAACAATCTTTTAAAATTCAATATAAGTAGAAATTTAATTATTAAGTAAATTTGTGCCTTATCTAAAACTTAGGAGTTGTTATAAAGTATATAATTTTTATTAAAATAAAAATGGAAGTAATTATTATAATTAAATTACCTCCATTTTTCATTATTATTTGTTAACTATATATTTGTCATTTAATTGATTATTATCTTTTAAAGAAGATTTATTTTTTCTATAATATGCTAATGTAGATTCTTTAGGAACTTTAATTAATGTACTTTTACTTATACCAATTTTTTGAGAAATATATATACCTGAATGACCAGAAAATAAATAACTTATAGCACATGTCATAAACATAAATTCAATTCCTTGAGCTCCGAATAGCTCTAATCCTAAAATAAAAGATGTTAAAGGAGCATTTGTAGCTCCAGCAAATACACCTATAAGTCCTAATCCTGCTAAAAAGGATGGAGAAATATTAAGTATATTTGATAAAGCATTACCAAATGTTGAACCTATTACAAATAAAGGAGTAACTTCTCCACCTTGAAATCCAGCACCTAAAGTAAATGAAGTAAATATAAGTTTATTAAAAAATGTAAAGGGACTAACTTGTTCAGTAAATGAATTATTTATTAAAGGTAGACTAAGTCCAAGATAATCTCTTGTTCCTATTAAATATGTTAATATAATTACTATAAATCCACCAACCATACTTTTAATTGCAGCATTTTTAAATTTAGAAGAAAATATATCTTTTAATTTATGTGTTAACTCACTAAATAATTTACTAATTAATCCAAATAAAATGGAAGCAATTATAAGTTTTAACACTACAATATATGTAATAGTAGGAACTTGTAATATAGTGTAATGTGAATGATGAACCCCAAAAGCTGTTGTTACAATATTTCCTACAAAAGCTGATGCAAAGCATGGAATCAAAGCTTGATAGCTCATTGTTCCAAGTGCGGCTACTTCTAATCCAAATATAGTTCCAGCAAGAGGAGTACCAAAGACAGAACTAAATCCACTACTAATTCCACACATTAAGATAATTTTAGTATCTACCTTGTCTAATTTTAATAAACGTCCAATAACTTCAGATATACTTGAACCAATTTGTACTCCAGTACCCTCCCTACCGGCAGAACCACCAAATAGATGAGTTACAAAAGTCCCAAGAAAAACTAAAAATGCCATACGAGTAGGAATATCTCCATTACTAGTATTAATTTTATCTATAATTAAATTATTACCTTTTGAAGAGGATTTTCCATATTTAGAATATAGAAAGCTAACGAAGGCACCTCCTATTGGAAGAAGAAATAATAGCCAAGGATTATTACTTCTTAAAGTTGTAGCAAGTTCTAAGCTGTTTAAAAATAAAGCACCAGCTACTCCAGTTAAACAACCAACTATTGTACCTATAAAAATCCACTTTAAAAATGATATTCCAAGAAGTGTACTTAGGTTTGGATTTTTAAGAAATACAATTCCCTTTTCTTTTTCAGAATTATTTTTGTACATTATTTTTTATTCTCCTTTTTATATTTTTTAATAAAAAGACTCCTACAAAAAACAGTATACCCGTTTTTTGTAGGAGTCATTAGCATTACGCGATTAAAGGCGAACTCCATCACCTAAATATATAATAATGATAATATGATTGAAATGTTTTAACAATAGTTGTTATAAGCTAAAAATTTAAAGTAAATGTAACATATTACTGAATTAAACGATACCATTTAATAATGCTTTGAAATACATATGTTTGTTATTAAATTTATGATAAGAATTTATTATATATTATAATGTAGTAAATAGTAGAATTTATACAAACAAACATTTTACTATTATGTTGTTAGACTTGACACAATTTACTATTTAAGGTATGTTTTAAAAGCATAGAAGATAAAACAATTTAATATTAAGCATATAGGTATTACATTTAAATAATGGATTAATTAAAATAAAATCTAAATTAATTAAATAAATGTAATTTAAAAGGGAAACAAGTGAAAATCTTGTACGGTTCCGCCACTGTAATAGGGGAGTTTAAGGAAGTTTTATACCACTGGGAAACTGGGAAGGTATTCTTTAAATGATGATTCTAAAGTCAGGAGACCTGCCTATATGTCTTCGTAACTAACTTTACGGGACAATGAAGGAGGTGACAGGTTTACATAAACTCTATTTTTATAGAGTGTATTAGAGCTTTCTGCGTCAAGTAAGAGAGCTTTTATTTTTTTATAAACTTAAATAAAAAATTAAAGAGGTGTAAATCAATGAAGAAATCGAAATCATTTTTATACTTAGCAAGCATTTGTACTATCAGTTTAAGTATTTTTTTAGGATGTGCTTCTAATGGATCAAAATCATCTAATGAACAAGTAAAAGATAATACATATAAACCTGTTACTATTACTGTGGATTTATTAAGAAGTGGTAATGGGGATAAGGTTGAAGAAACATTTGAATCTTCACCTAAAAGAGCAGTTACTTTTGGTGATGAATTTACTGATATATTGCTTGATTTGGGACTAGAAAATAGTATTGCAGGCAGAACAGAAAGCAATTGTAAAAGCATAAGAACAACATTTGATGAGAAGAAAAAGGACATTCCTGTTTTAGCAAATAAAAATCTTTCACAAGAAAAATTATTAAGTGTACAACCAGACTTTGCAATGGGATGGGATTCAAACTTTTCGGATAAAAAATTTAATAAAGATTTCTGTAAAGAAAATGGTATAGCTATTTATACGCCTAAATTTACTGGAGATCATGCTACGATACAAGATCTTTATACAGATTATATTACTTTAGGTGAAATTTTTAATGTTAAATCCTTAGCAGAAGATAAGGTTAACACTATGAAAACTAAAGTTGAAAAAGTTAAGGACAAGGTTAAAAATATAAAAAGTGAACCTAAAAAGGTATTTATATACGATTCAGGAGAGGAATCTCCTTTTACAGGTTGTCAAGGGTTACCAGGAGATTTAATCAAAATAGCTGGAGGAAAAAATATATTTGATGATATAGACAAAGCTTGGGCTCATGTTTCATGGGAGGATATTGTAGATAGAAATCCAGAAGTAATACTTATTATGAATTATAATAATGAAAACATAGAGGAAAAAGAAAAGTTCCTTTGTTCTAATCCAGCTTTAAAGGATGTAGATGCTATTAAAAATAAGAGAATTTATCCTATAATTCTTAGTGATATAGAAGGTGGTGCAGGAACAGCAGATGTGGTAGAAGATTTAGCTAAAGCTTTTTATCCTGATGTTTTTAATAATTAGGAGGTAAGAATTTTGAATAATAAAAAGATAAAAAGATTTTTACCTTTAAAGAGCAGATTTAGTTACTTTACATTTTGTTTTGTATTATTAGTTTTTTTATTAGTGTCTATAATTTTATCTATTTTTATTGGAAGTGTTAATATAAAAGGGGATTGGATATTTAAAATTATATCTAATAATATTTTAAATCAAGATTATTTTCATGTAGTATGGCCTAAAGCAAGTGAATCGATAGTTTGGAATATAAGATTACCTAGAGTCTTATTATCAGTTTTGGTAGGTTCAGGATTATCTTTATCTGGTATTGCAATGCAAGCATTAACTAAAAATTCATTAGCAGATCCATATATTTTGGGTATTTCTTCTGGTGCATCATCAGGAGCGGTAGCGACTATTATGTTTGGTTGTTTTAGCTTTCTATCATCATATAGTACTATGATAGGAGCATTTATAGGAGCAGTTACTGCAATTATATTAACATTTAAATTTTCTTGTATAAGAGGAAGAATTACATCAACTCAATTAGTTTTATCAGGAATAGCTGTTTCTGCATTATTTTCAGCATTAACAAATTTAATGATTTTTAAAGAAAATAGCTCTGATAAGATTAGAACAGCTTTATTTTGGATGACAGGTTCATTAGGAGGAACTAGATGGAGTTATATTGGTTATGTAGGAGTACTATTTATTATTTGTACAATTTTATTATTAGTTTTACATAAAGCTTTAGATGCATTACTTTTAGGTGATGCTACAGCTATTACATTAGGTGTTAATATTAGAGTGTTAAAAATTATAATAATAATTTTATGCACTTTACTTACTGGCTCAATAGTTTCAGTAAGTGGAGTTATTGGTTTTGTTGGTTTAATTATTCCACATATTACTCGAACTTTTGTAGGATCAAGTCATAGAAGATTGATGCCAGCATCAATTTTATTAGGAGCATTGTTTTTAATTTGGTCTGATGTATTTGCTAGAGTAATTGTTTCACCAGAAGAATTACCTATTGGTGTAGTTACAGCATTTATCGGAGCACCATTCTTCTTGTGGCTTTTAAGGAAAAGTAGTTATACTTTTGGAGGGAGCAGATAATGAAATTAAAAGTAGAAGATTTGTCTTATAAAATTTGTGAAGATGAAATATTAAGTAATATAAACATTGAAATAAATAAAGGCGATTTTGTAGGGTTAATAGGTCCAAATGGATGCGGTAAATCAACATTATTAAAAAATATATATAGAGTATATAAACCTTATTGTGGAGGTATATTCATTGATGATATTAGCATTAATAAATTAAATAATAAGGATATTGCAAAACGGATGTCTGTGATGGTCCAAGAAAATAATATAGAATTTGATATTAATGTTTTAGATATGGTTTTACTAGGAAGATATTCACATAAAAAGTTATTAGAGAATAATTCTAATGAAGATTTTTTTATAGCAAGACAATCATTAAAAGAAGTTGGTTTATCTAATTATGAGGATAGAAGTTTTTTAAGTTTATCTGGAGGAGAAAAACAAAGAGTTCTAATTGCAAGAGCATTGGCTCAAAAAGCTGAATTTATAATATTAGATGAGCCTACAAATCATTTAGATATAGGTTATCAATTTCAGATTATGGATATATTAAAGAAACAAGAAATAACAGTTTTTTCATCTATACATGATTTAAACATAGCATGTTTTTATTGCGACAAATTATTTGTTATGGATAACGGAAAAATAATTGACTATGGCACTCCAGAACAAGTAATAACTAATGATTTAATAAAAAAACTTTTTCGAGTAAATGCTAATATTAGAATTAATTCTATTACAAATAAGATAAGTATAACCTATTTACCTAATATAATATAATAATTAAAATAGTAGTAATTAAAATTTTTATAAAAACCCCTACAAAAACTAATTTATCTTTTTTGTAGGAGTTTTTTTTATAATATGTTTAGAAGGTAAATTTTTATATACAGTGAGGAATAAATTTCTAAATAAAATTGCTTGGAATGATTTTTAAAATTGCTTATAATAAGACTAATTACATATAATAAATAATTTATATTATTTATAGAATAAAGTAATGTTAAAAAGTAACTGTTTATTAATATGAAAAAATTATATTTTAATTAATTTATCATATAGTTAATAAAATAAGTAGAGGGGGATGGAGTTTATGGAAAAGAAGCAATTTGTGTGTCCTAAATGTGGAAATCAACATTATGAATCAGATCAATTTCAAGCAACAGGTGGAAACTTTGCAAAGATATTTGATGTACAAAATAAAAAATTTATAACTGTTAGTTGTACAAGATGTGGTTATACTGAATTATATAAAGCGCAAGCTAGTTCAGGTTGGAATATACTAGATTTTTTAATGGGATAGAATAAATTATAATAAAGTATTAAGAATAAGAGTTTATAATTTCAATGAAGAAGAAATGTTCCAAATTTTTTGGAGCATTTTTATTTTTATGGAGTGGATAATGAAAATTAATATCAATTATAATCGATTAAAAGGAGTGATTTATTAATGAGTAAAAACAGAGAAGAATTGCTACAAAAAGATCCTAAAAAATTGATGTTTAAGTTATGTACTCCAGCAATTTTAGGAATGGTTGTAATAGGATTATATTCATTTATGGATGGAGTATTTGCAGGACAATTGATTGGTAAAAATGCTATGGCAGCTGTATCTATTGCATATCCAATTACATTTTTAAATAGTGCTATATCTACTTTAATAGGGATTGGATCAGCATCTATTTTATCGAGATCTATAGGTAAAAATGATCAAAAAACCATAGATAAGATTATGGGAAACTTATTAAGTTTAGTATTAATTTTTTCGACTATTATTATGGTTTTAGGGATTGTATTTACAAAAGAAATTTTAATCTTAACTGGTGCAGAGGGAGAAATTTTAGAATTAGCAGTAAAATATCTTCGTATTATTTTTACAGGTTCAATTTTTGTAAATTTTGCGCAAAGTGCTAATATGGTAATGCGTGGAGAAGGAATTATGAAAAAAGCTATGCTTTTTATGACAATAGGTGCAGTTTTAAATATAATATTAGATCCAATTTTAATAATATCTTTTGGTGAATATGGGATTGAAGGTGCAGCAGTAGCTACAGTAATATCTCAAATTATACAATCTATTATTACAATGATTTATTTTATAAGAACAAGTAAAAATGTAAGATTTCATAAAATTAAAATTGAAAGAACACTTTTACCAGAAATATTTTCAGTAGGATTATCTGCTATGATGATGCAAGTTATGAGTATGGTACAACAGACATTAATGTACAGAATGACAGCAAAATATGGAGGAAGTAATCAATTAATATTAATGGGAGCAACATTAAGAATACAAGCATTATCTTTTATTCCTCTTTGGGGAATGAGTCAAGGATTACAACCAGTAGTTGGAACTAACTATGGAGCAAAATTATTTTCAAGAGTAAAGAAATGTACAAATACATTTATATTAGGTGCAACTATTCTTGCATGTATATTTTGGATTCCAATTGAATTATTTCCTAAACAAGTATTATCTTTAATGATAACGGATATATCAATAGTTAGTGAAGGAATAAGTAATTTCAGAATAATGTATAGTGCATTTCCAGTACTAGGAGCATTTATTATGGGAGTAACATTTTTTCAGTCAATAGGAAATGCAAAAAATGCTGGTATACTAGTTTTCTTAAGACAGGTAATATTATTTGTGCCAGCAATTATATTATTCCCTGCTATTTCAGGAATTAAAGCAGTTTGGTTTGTTACTCCAATGATAGATACAATAGTATTTCTGATATTATTGTACCTAATTAGTAGAGAATACAAAATTATGAAACAACAATTAAAAGTAGTTAGATAGTTAAATTCTAATTTTTTAAATAGATTTTATATAATAGATAAAGGTGAATTTTATAATAACTATATTTTCATAAATGTTAATATAATACTTTTCAACCTTCAGATAAATTAAATTTTATCTGAAGGTTGAAAATTTGTTTATAATAAATATTAATTTTAAACTTTATATTTCAAAATAATGTTTATATTAAAATATTAACGTTAACTTATAACTGGTAATAAAAGATTTAGTATATTTATTTTTAGATAGTAAATTTAATTAAATAGGCTAGGATTAAAAATTATTTATTTTCACCTTTTAAGATATTATAAACTGAACTAAACATACCAAATAATATTCCTGTTATAGGGAAAATAATCCAATTTATATGCCATATATGAAAAATAAAACCTGTGATTAAGAATATACAAACTGCTAAAGGCCAGATTATACTTGCAACTACATTTACAACCTTATTTTGTTCCTTTGAAAAATCTTTGATTTTTAGTAAGATATTAAAACTTTCTTTGATATTTCCAAAGTATATAAAAATGAAAACTGCAATAGCAACAATTGTTAGTAAAAGGACTACTCCATAATCAGATGCATTACTATTTAAGCTATCTGTTATTAAAACTGCAATCGGTGATAATACACATAAACATACTCCAACTATTAGAGATATCATATAAGTTGATGAAAAAGCGTTAAACTTTTGTTCTATATCTGATTTTACATTAATAGGTAACTCAAATGGTTTTTTTAGATAATTATATTTTTTTAATTCCATTCCAGAATAAATAAATAAAGCTACAGCAGGTACAATCATAATAAATAAAGTTATAACCCCAGGTAAATCTGGGTCATTTTTTGATAGGTTAGTAAAAACAATATTATTTTCTATAAGACTAGTGATTAATATTAACATAGCTGCCGATAGAATACATAAAAATACTCCAATACCTATTAATAATCCAGCTCTTTTTTTAGTATTTATAAAACCATAAGCTTCTTCTGAAGTAATAGTTGGAAGTATATTCTGATTTTTATTAGTATCAATTTCAAGTTCATTAATTAGTTCATCAATATTTCCAAACTCTGAAATTACAATACCTATAGCTTCATTTTCAGATTTTCCTTCGTCTTTAAGTTCATTATATTTTTCTTCCATGTTTTCTAATAAGTCATTTTTTAATTTAAGAATTTGGCTTGTTTTTGGTAAGCTGCTAAACATAGTATCTAAATAATTTTTTATGGTTTCCATTTTAATCACTCCTTAATAAATTTATTAATAACTTCTTTTGTTAATTTCCATTCTTCACATTTTTCTTTATAGTACTTTAGACCTTCAGGAGTAATTTTATAATAAGTACGTTTTTTACTAGATGTTTGATCTTTATAAAAAGACTCGATATACCCATTTTTTTCAAGACGTGTAAACGCTGAATAAAGAGTCGTTTCTTTTATTATATATTTTTCTTCTGAAAGTTTTCTGATATTTTTTGATATTTCATATCCATAGGATTCACCAGCTTGTAGCATATAAAGAATGATAGTATCGTTATATCCTCGGATAATATCACTACTAATCAAAGTATCCCCTCCTTTACAACTACTACGATTATAATACTATATCTGTCGTAGTAATTTTAATATATCACATTTACTACGACAGGTACAGTACTTTTTTGAAATTGATTGTAAAAAATAAATATAAAAATAATTTATAAAGAAAGTTTATAAGTTACTTTTAATAAAAAAAGAAGATGACGAAAATAAAGAGGAAAAATTGAGTTTAAATATAATTGAATTAATTAAGAATAGTAATTAAATTTTATAACTAAAAAATAATGTTATTTATATAAAAATATAGTATTTTATGTCGATAAATAATAGTGTAGATTAGATTTGTATTATAGATTAATATTATAAATTTGTAATTTTAAGAATACACTTTTAGTTTGATATATATTTATAAATATTGGAGGTAACATGTTAAATAAAATAAAAAATTTGATTAATGAAATAGAAATTAATAATAAGATGATTAATGAAAAAAGTTCTGTACTATTAAAATCTAAAGTAACAGAAATAATGGAGATAATTAATATTTCAAGAAAGCATTTAGTTTATGAAAAAATAGATAACATAGAGCGCTTTAATCTTAATAGTAAATTTAGTGATTTGATATCATTTAATGATTTATGTAAACATGCTATGAAAGTAGATGAGTATAAGAGTGGAAGTAAAGATGTTAAGTGTTATATGAATGAGAAATACGGATTATATGAATTGTGGTTATTATGGAATAATGAATTTTGTGTAACTCGTTTAAACTATATAAATAATAAGAAAGGTATATATCAAAGAGAAGTTACAGAGTATGGGAAATGCGCTTTTGAAATGTATGATAATCAATTCATATGGGATATGGATAATATAATAAAAAATATAATGGAGAACTTGGAGAGAAATTCAAACAGGAAAAAAAGTATAATGGATTCATTAGAATCACAGTTAAAGCAATTAAACAAAGTGTAAAATAATTTTGTAAAATTCAATATGGATATAATAAAAAAATAAAATTAGGGTATTACATCAATGAAAAAATTTATGCTATACTATGAAAGTCAATGCGTTGTACCGACGGTCATACCACTTGTCGTCGATACAGCGTATTTTTCAATTCAACTAAAAATAAGGAGGATATTATGGAAAAATGTATGCCTAGAAATGGAAAAGAAGGATTGATTTATGGGTGTGTTATATGTGCATTGACTTGCATTTTCATGGCAACTATGAATATTTGTATTAATATGGGGGGAGTTTCAGGAGCGTCTATAGTTACAGTATTAAAAGCATTTCCATTAGTTTTTATAATTGCGATGATACTTGAAATGTTTATTGTAGGTAAGGTAGCTGATAAATTAGTTTCTATTTTTATTTTACCAACAGATAGTTTAAATGCTCATATTATGTTTAGGACATTTTTTACTGTTATTGGTATGTCTATTATTATGACAAATGTGGGAGAAATTTTAGCAAGTGGGCTTAGTCTAGAAGCTATTAAAGAATTTCCAATTTGTTGGCCACGTAACTTTTGTGTAGTTATGTTTTTAGAGTTACTTATTGTACAACCTATTGCAAGAAATATGATGAGAATAATGCATGAAATCAACGGATAAAACTGAGTTAATGAACTAAGTGTTTAAAAATAAAAAGTTTTGAAAAATTAATTAGTAAGCATTGTAATCTCATAACATATAATAAGTTACTTTCTAAAGTATTAAAAGAAATAATAATACTATGAAAAATATTGTTATTGATAATTTCTATAAAGCTCAGAAATAAAAAACAAGATATTAATTAGCGATAACCATAATTTGTAAAAATAAGAAGTATCTAAAGATGTACTTCTTATTTTTTTATATTTTGAGAAAAGTTTACAACTATTTTACAATGTTTTGAGGAGTTTATTATATAATGGATTTATAAATGAACACTTATTAAATGCTATGTTTTAAATGGATGTTGGATATTTTAAAGTTCTTAAGTAAGAGTCAAAATAATTGTACTAGGGGGAAGAAATTTGAAAATAAATGTTTTAATTATAGAAGATGATGAGGCTATTTCTAATTTAATAAAAATAAACTTAAGTATGGCTGGTTATGAAAGCAAACAGATATTTGATGGATTAGAAGCTTTTAATTTATTAAAAGAAGAATCTTTCGATTTAATACTCATGGATATTATGCTACCAGGCATGGATGGCTTTGAATTAATGAAGAGAATAAAAGATTTAAATATACCAGTAATATTCCTGACAGCTAAAAATGGACTTGCTGATAAGGTGACTGGATTAACATCAGGTGCAGAGGATTATATCGTCAAACCATTTGAAACAGTTGAATTACTAGCAAGAATTGAAATAGTTTTAAGAAGATATTCTAAAAATAAAGATTGTATAGAATTTAAGAATTTAAAGATATATGAAGATGAAAGAATTATAAAAAAAGAAGATGAAATAATTGATCTTACTTTAAAAGAATTTGAACTTATGCTTATGCTTGTAAAAAATAAAAATATGGCTTTATCAAGGGAATATTTATTAGAAAAGATATGGGGATATGAATATATGGGTGAAACAAGAACAATAGATACTCATATTCAAAAAATAAGGAAAAAGTTAGACATTGTGGATGACATAAAAACTGTATATAAAATTGGATACAGATTAGAGGAGTAGAATATATGAAGTTATGGCAAAAAATATACTTTTTTTCTTTATTATTGCTTATATTTACTTTAAATATAGCTGGAGTTATACTGATACAAAAATTCCATAATGATGTATTAGAAAAAGAGATTGAGAAATGTCTTGCAGAACAAAAATTTGTTTCTTCAGAATTCAGAATTAATTCTTTAGCTTTGCAAAAAAACTATTATTTAGATAGTTCTCCTGATATTAATATGTCAATTAGTGCTTTAATGAGTGAGTATAACAATTTAATTAATCATGAAATTGGACAACATGGAGATATAGAAATTTTAGATACCCAAAATAAAATATTATATTCAGATGTAAAATTTCCTGTTTCAGATGAAAAACAGGAATTACAAAACCTTTCTTTAGGAAAAACAAACTACATTATTCGAACATTAGATGGAAAGCAGTATTTATATGTAGGTAGTTTAATTAATGTGTATAATATCCCAATAAAAATACATTATGCTAAAGATATTTCAAGCATATACACCGAAAAAATGAGCCATTATGCTCTTTTTATGAAATTGGATATTTTAATCTGTTCTCTTTTTGCTGTTTTTATGTTTTTTGTAAGCAGATTAATAACAAAACCAATAAATACGTTAATAGAGTCTACTCAGAAAATATCTTTGGGACAATATTCTGAAAGAGTAAGCATAAAATCAAAGGATGAATTTAATGTTCTTTCAAATCATTTTAATCTAATGGCTCAGACAATAGAAGATAAAATAAATGATCTGGAAATTTCTAATATTGAAAAGGAAACCTTCATAAATAATCTTACTCATGAACTTAAGACTCCTTTGACTTCTATAATTGGATATGCAAATTTAATAAGAACATCAAAATATAATGAAGAGTTATTTTTTGAATCTGCAAATTATATTTACAAAGAGGGAAAAAGACTTGAGAAGATGGCTTTTAAAATGATGGATTTAATTTATGCTAAGACTCAAGAATTTAAATTAATACCTGAAAAAATTATGCCAATAATATATGAAGTAGAAAAATCTTTGTCTGCTAAGTTTAGAGATAAAAATATAAATTTAATTATTGAAGGGGAAGATTGCATATTAGATGTGGACAAAGATTTAATTAAGATGGAATTATGCAATTTAGTAGAAAATGCTATAAAAGCATCTGATAATGATTCTAAAATATATTTAAAAGTATCTGTTTTACAAGATAAGACTTATATATCTATAGTGGACTTTGGTTTTGGAATGGCAAAAGAACATTTGGATAAAATATGGCAGCCTTTTTATGTTGTTGATAAAGCAAGGTGTAGAAAGAATAATGGAGCAGGAATTGGACTTTCTATTTGCAAAAAAATAGCGGAAGTTCATAATGCGGATATTAAAATAAGTAGTGAATTAGGTAAGGGTACAGAAGTAAATTTAATTTTTAGAAATTCTATTTCCACTATACATTAATTAAATTTGTAAGCTAAAAGTAAAATAAAAAATAATTGAAAGTTTACAACTATTTTACAACTGGAATAAACTTCTGGGACATTTGAATTTTATAATTAAAGTGTGGTAAGTACTTATACACAATTAAGACTGAATGAAAAATAAAAATATGTTGTATGTGGAGGAATTATTATGTTTTCAAAAAAGTTAACAGCAGTATTAGTTGCATTAGGAGTAGTAGCATCTACTAGTGCTTTATTTAATGAAATTAACATAAAAGGAGCTTTTGCAGATAGTGTAAAACAAAATGTTGTTTATACTAAAGATAATGCATCAGTAGCTTCTAAAGATGATTTTGATGTAACTGGTGCTGAAGAAGAAGCTTATAGAGATAAGTCTTTAGAGGTTTTAAAAAATTACTTTAATATATCAGTTAAAGAAAATGAAAACTTTAAGTTCAGTGCATGTGTATTAAATGAAAAAACTTTAGATGAACTAAAGGTAAAAGAAAAAGAAACAATAAAGGAGTTATATGACAATAAAGAGATTGCTAAGGAAGAATATGATGAACGAATAGCTTTTTCTGAAAAAAATAATGATGGACTTAAAAATAGAGTAGAAAAATTAAAACATGGAATGATTCAAACGGGATGGGTTGGTGTTAATAACGAGAATAAATGCTATATGTTTGATTTTAATGAGAATACAAAGGAAGTAGATTCTGTATTGGTTAGTGAAGGCATTCCTAAAGAATCAGATGTTCCATTAAAAATTAGTGAAGAAGAATTAAAAAATACAGCAGAAGCTTTTATTAAACAACATAAATTAGGAGACTTAGAAAATCCTAAATGTATACTTGTAAAAGGAAAGCGTCTTTTTTATCAAGATGAAAATGATTCATCAAAAAAGGTAGAAGTAGGAATCAATTCATTTACAGGTAAAGTAAGTAGTTTTTCAGTAAAAGAATATGCAGATTTTGAATATAATAGAGTAATTAATGAAAAATAAATAGACTAATAATAATGAAATCTCTATATTTTATAACAGATTATTGTTATAGAATATAGAGATTAGTTCTTTTATAGTATTAAAACTAAATAAATTGTATTATAATTGATATATTGTAAAAAACACCAAAAGAAATATAGGAGAATAACAATATGAGAATTGGAATTATAGGTATAGGGAAAATTTGTAAAAAAGCATATCTTCCGTTTATAACAAGTAAGGAAAAGATAGAGCTTGTATTATGTACAAGGAATACAAGTACCATAAATGAAATTAGTAAGAAATATAGAATTAAAGAATGTGTAACAAACATAGATGATTTAATAAAAAGTAATGTCTGTGGAGTTTTTGTACACTCATCTACAGAATCACATTATGAAATATGCAAAAAGCTTTTAGAAAATAAGATAAATGTTTATGTTGATAAACCAATAAGCTATTGTTATGAGGAAGGAGTAGAACTTTATAATATAGCAAAAAGGAATAATGTATTACTAATGGTTGGTTTTAATAGAAGATTTTCTCCAAGAATAAAAGAACTAAAGGAATTAGGAACAGCAAGTATTATTATAATGGAAAAAAACAGGTTTAAAGGACCAGAAGAAAAGAGATTTTTTGTATTTGATGATTTTATTCATGTTGTTGATACAATAAGATTTTTAATGAATGGTGAAGTAGATCATATTACTGTTGATTATAAAAAACAAGGAGAGAAAGTTTCTTCAGTGTTAGTAAAACTATCAAATAAAAATACAACTTCGATAGCTATTATGAATAGGGAAAATGGAATAAATGAAGAAACATTAGAATATATGACGATTTCTAAAAAGGTTGTTTTAAGGGAGCTTGCTTCTAAAAAATCTTTTGAGGGAAATAAAACTTCCATGGAAGAGTTCGGGGCATGGGAGACTACTTTATATAAAAAAGGATTTGAGGGTATAATAGATGAATTTTTAAATTGTATCAAAAATAATAATAAGCCATCAATTACAATAGAGGATGCCTTAGAGACTCATAAACTTTGTGAAGAAATAGTTCAAAAAATTAACTGATATTAAAGAAATAAAAATAATATCAGGTTATGTTTGGGGAGAATGTTTAAAATATACTGATTTTTAAGGGAAGTCTAGAGTCTTCCCTTAATTCATTAAATAGTAAATCAATTTTTATATTAAATTAACGTAATATTCATCAAGCAAATTAACTATAGATTTATTAGGTAGAGCTTCAGTAATAATACCATGAAAATCTATTGCATTTGAAAAAATAAAATTACCATTTGTTTTAAATTTCTCATTTAACATCACTAAAAATAATTCTTTAGATATGCTTATCATAGCTTGTTTGGTAGAAGCATCTTCTGAGATAGTGGTACTTATACTACCATCACTAAGATCAATTCCAGTACAACCTAAAAATGCTTTATTACAACGATATTTTTTAATTTGTTCAATAGAGTATGATCCAATGCTGCCTCCTACAAATGAATTATAGTCTCCACCAATGAAAATAAAATGTGTTTTTGAATTTTCAGGAATTAATGATGATATTTCAAACATATTTGTGATTAAAGTTATGGGCTTATCATTTTTTACTATTAATTTTGCAATTATATATGAAATAGTTGATGCATCTAAAAAAATGGTATCATTTTCATTTATTTGATTAAAAGCTTTTTGAGCAACAATTTCTTTCAAATCCATGTTTTCAACTACACGCTTACTAAAACTTTGACAATTAACAAGTGTATGTCTTACATTTATAGCTCCACCATAAGTACGTTGTAATAGTTTTTTTTTCTCTAAAGCTTGAAGGTCTTTTCTTATCATACTCTCACTTACATTAAATTCTTTACTTAAATCTTTAACTAATACTTTTCCATTTTTGTCTAATAAGTCTAAAATATATTTATAACGCTCTTCAATAAACATTTTTAAATCTCCTAAAATTACTATTTGTTATCATTATAATATAAAGTTATAATAAATTCAATTGACAAATGAGAATAAATAATATAAAATCAGAACAAATAGGAAACAAGGGGATGGACTTATGAAGAAAGTTATATTTTTAGATATAGATGGTACATTATTAGATTGTTTTAATGGGTTAGTAGATATTACACCGAAAGTTAAAAAGGTAATTCGTTCATTACAAGCAAATGGAGATTACGTTTTTATTGCGTCAGGTAGACCTTATGCATTTTTGAGCCAAGCTATATTGGATTTTGGATTTGATGGTTTTATTTTAGCAAATGGAGCCCAAGTAATAATTAATAATAAGACTATATATAGTGATCCTATAAATAAAGAGTTTGTAAAAAAATTAATATCTGAGTTTGAAAAACATAATATTCAATATATATTAGAGGGTGACTTGTATTCATATATGAAAGAAGATTTTAAAGAGTTTTATAATTTTTATGACGGTTTAGGCATTTCAAGAAGATATATAAATAGTAATTATGATATTGAAGAAATTAATGTGCATAAAGTAGAAATTTTATGTCATGATAAAGAAGTTTCAAAGTTATTTTTATCATTAATAGAGAGTAATTCAGATTATGATTATTTTAGTAGCATAGATGATCAATCTTTTGAACTATATTCAAAGAAAAATACTAAAGCAACTGGAATATTAAAAGCTTTAGAATATTTAAATATTCCAATTGAAAATAGCTATGCATTTGGAGATGGCAAAAATGATATAGAAATGTTATCAATAGTTGGATGTGGAATAGCAATGGGAAATGCATGTGATGAGGTTAAAAAATATGCAAATGAAGTTACAGATACTGTGCACAATGATGGTGTAGCATTAGGAATAGAAAGATATGTGGTTTGTTAAGTCAAAGTTTTGATATAAGAGCTAAAATCAAATGTAATTTCGCAAAAAAGGAATAGATTATTAATTAATAGTAAAATGTATCAATAAATTAAGAGCGCAATAATATTTAATAGAACTTCACTATATTTGTGAAGTTCTATTTTTATATAAAGATATATTATTATCTAGTATATTAAAATTAGATATTTTAATTAACCTTTAATTAAAGTCTTAAGGCTGTTGCAATAGATAGTACAGGAAATTCATCTCTCTGCATTTTTTTAGTTAAAATTTTAATTAGTGAAATTAAAAAAAATACAATATAATAATAAATAGTTCAATGTTACTTAAAAAAATAAAATCATATAAAAAATGTGAAGAGTTTTTATAATTAAAGATGAGGGAGTATGTTTTATGAATTATAAGATTATTTGTTTTGGAGATAAAATAAAATTAAAGGATAGTAGTCCCGCACTTTCTTTTTTGGATGATAGTAGTAATCATTATTATAGAATAGATAACAATATTATAGAAGTAATTAATTTATATAATTTTGAAGATTATAATTTTAATTTGTATAAAGGAAAAATAATAGTATTGATTAATAAAATAACTAGTAATAATGTTAGTAAAATCAAGAATTTAATTAAAAAAAGTAATGTCTTAATATTTGCAGGAGAAAATTTAACAGAAGAAAATTTAAAAAGTACTATTTTTATTAGTGGTTTAAAAAACCATGAAGAAATAGAATTAAAATTATTAATTAAGATAATTTCAAATGAAGAGTTTTTATATAAAGTAAAAAATATGAATTATATAAATTATATTATTATGGGGCAAGAAGAAAATACTGATTCAATAGGTGGAATGATTCTGAATATATTAAAAAATTTATCTTTTTTAAGTGGAAGTAAAAATTATAATGTTATAATTTATTCTAAAAATGAATTAAACTTGCAAGATCTTGGTTATTTAGAAGATGCCATTAAAGAATATATTGAGATAAATTCTAAGTTGATCTTTGACCAAATAACGACATTAAATGAAAATGATAACCTTAATTACTTTATTATAGGTGAAAAAATACTTAAATAACTTAAATAATTATTTAAAAACTTTATAAAATTGTTTTGGATGAATAAACATAATACAATGCTTTTGGAGATAAACATTATACGAATTAATGTTAAAAATTAAACAAAGGAGAAGTTATTGTGTTAGAGATTATAAAAAGTACATTAACAGATAATGCAATTTTAGGAGCGATTTTTTCATCAATATTTATTATTTTATTAGGTTTTTATTTAAGAAAGAAGGAAATATTAAATTCAGCTGCATCTAAGATGCTTACTAAAGTTGTTCTTTCGGTTTCATTACCAGCATTAGCATTTACATCTTTTATGAGTGATATAAATGGAGAACAATTAAAAGAAGGTTTAAGTATATTAGTTTGGGGATTTGCAATTTATATTATATTAATTCCAATTACCAAGTTTATGTATTTAAAAGTAAAAGGTGATAAGCAAGATGTTTATAGAGTTTTAACTATATTTGGTTCAACTACATTCTTTTCAACTCCAATTGTTACTGTAGTTTATGGAGCAGTAGGAGTAATGTATGCAAACATATTTAATATTGCTTATAGAGTATTCTTATATTCATATGCATTTATTAAAATGTCAGGAGCAAAAATGGACAAAGATAATTTCAAGAAGAATATGAAAGAAATTTTCTTAAATCCAATTATTATTGCAACTTTCTTAGGATTATTTATTTGGTTATTCCAAGAAAATTTACCACAAGTATCAGTTCAAGTTCAAGGGAAAATGAAAGAAGTTGCTTTTTTAAGAATTGATCAAACAGTTCCATGGTTATATAAACCACTTACTTATTTAAAAACATTAGCATCACCACTTGCTTGGTTATCAATAGGTTCTACTTTAGCAGAAGTACCATTTAAGAAGGCTGTATCACAAAAAGATGCTTGGGTATATAGTATAATTAAAGTTATATTAGTACCAGTAATAAATTTAGCATTATTAATAGTATTAAATAAATTCAACATTTTACCAGTTTCATTTGAAGGTTTAGCAGCAACTGTTATAATGATGGCAGCACCAACTGCTACAGTGGCAGCAGCATATGCTATTAGTTATGATAGAGAGTCATTATTTACATCAAATTGTTCATTATTATCTACTGTAGTTGCAGTATTTGCAATGCCAATTTGGATAGTTGTTTTAGAAGTTATAAAAAGTTTAGCAATATTTTAAAGCTAAGTAGCTAATGATAAAGGAGATTAATTATGGTTAAATTAGTTTGTTATGGAGTAAGAGAAACAGAAGTCCCATATTTTGAAAAAATAAATAAAAAGTTTGGTTATGATATAAAATTAGTTACATTGGGATTAAATCATGAAAATGTTAAAGATGCTATTGGTGCTGAAGCCGTTATGGTTAGAGGAAATTGTATGGCAGATAGACAAAATTTAGAGTTACTTAAAGCAAATGGACTTAAATATTTATTAACAAGAACTGTAGGATTTGATCATGTTGATTTAGATGCTGTTAAAGAGTTAGATTTAAAATGTGCTAGAGTACCTGGTTATTCACCAAATGCAATTTCAGAACTTGCAGTTTCACTTGCAATGATGTTATTAAGACATACTGCTTACACAGTAAATAAAACAAAGGAAAAGAATTTTACTGTAGATGCATTTATGTTTAGTAAAGAAATAAGAAATTGTACTGTAGCGGTTTTAGGTGCAGGAAGAATTGGTTTAACAACAGCTAAGTTATTTAAAGGATTAGGGGCAAGAGTTATTGCTTATGATGTTTATCAAAGTGATGAAGCTAAAGAAATTGTTGAATTTATGGAAATGGATGAGTTATTAAAACAAGCAGATATTCTTTCAGTACATATGCCATATATTAAAGGTGTAAATTATCATATGATTAATGATGAATTTATAGCAAAAATGAAAGATGGAGCTATTTTAGTAAATACAGCTAGAGGTGAAGTTCAAAATATTGAAGCTATTATTAAAGCTATTGAAAGTGGAAAACTTGGCGGATTTGCTACTGATGTTTTAGAAGGAGAATCACAAGTATTCTTTAAAGATTTAAAAAATCAAGAACTATCTAATAAAGTTTTTGAAAAACTAGTTAATTTATATCCTAAAGTGTTATTAACACCACACATTGGTTCATATACAGATGAAGCATTAAGCAATATGATTGAGTTTTCATATGAAAATTTAAGAGAGTATTTAAATCAAGGAATATGCAAAAATAGTATAGCATAATAAGCTAGATATAATAAATTCGATATAATAGGAGACTATATTAATACAATATAATTAATAAAAATTATATTGTAATATAGTCTCTTAAATTTTATGGTTGTTTTTTATCACTATTATATTGTAGTATAAAGCTCATGGATAAAAATATAGTTTTTAAAAAATATATGAACCTTACTTTAAGGAGTAACAAATGAAAATTAATAAAAATAAAAAAAATACATTTGAAAAACAATTAATATTAATAGCATTACTAATAACATCATTACCATTAATTTTATCATATACTAATTTAATATTTTCAAAATTAGAAGATATTGAATATAAAAATAAAATAGCGTTAAAAGAAATGGGAAATTATATTAGTGAAAGTCAATTAGTAAAAAATAAGTTGGAACTTAGAGAAAATGATTATACAATAGAACAGTACACTAAGGATCTTATAAGAAATTTCAATAATGTAGATATAATTGTAATTGCAGATATGACAGGAAAAAAGTATTCTCATATTGATGAAAGTCAAATTGGACAGACTTTTATAGGAAGTGATAAAGAAGATGTATTAAATAGTGGAAAAATGTATTACTCATTGATGCAGGGATCTATGGGTAAAACATTAAGATGGTTTCAACCAATTTATAGCAATGATAAACAAGTAGGATTTGTTATGACTGGTAAATATTACAATGATATTGTTGTAATGAACTCTAAAATTAAAAGTACATATTTAATTCAACTTATTTTTATCTTAGGTATAGCAATTATATCTTCCAAAATGCTTGCATTAAAGGTAAAAAGGGCTATGCATAATATGGAACCCTATGAAATAAGTAAATTATATAGTGAAAAAAAGATAATTATAAATACTGTAAATGAAGGAATAATAGCCTTAAATAAGAATAATGAAATAACAGAAATAAATAAAAAATGTTATGAGTTGGTAGAAGAATTTGATGCAGAAAAAATGATTTCAAAGTTAAAAAAGTATATAAATTCTCATGAAGAATTTGAAATGAAGGAATTTATAATACAGGGAAAAAAGTTGTTTATAAGTATTAAGAGTATAGAAATTAATAATCAATATTTGGGTTCGGTTATTAGGTTAATAGACAAAAATAATATAAGCAAGATTGCTAAAGAAATAACTGGAGTAGATCAAGTTGTTAAGAATTTAAGAGCAAATGTACATGAGTTTAAAAATAATTTGTATGTGATACTTGGGCTGTTACAGTTAAAAAAATATAATGATGCAGAAGAATATATTTTAAAAATTAGGCAAATACAAAATAGTAATTCACATAAATTCAGTAGTATTGATGATTATTATGTAAGAGCTTTATTATTAAGTAGAGAACTTGTGTCTAAGGAAAGAAAAATTGAGTTTATTTTAACAGAAGAATCATTTTTATTTGAAAATCATAAAATTATAGATTCTTTAGATTTAATAACTATTATAGGAAATTTAATAGAAAATGCTTTCGAAGCATGCTCGCAAATTCATAAAAATGATATGTTTGTGAAAATTTCATTATATGAAGATGAAGAAGTCATTGAGATACAAGTTGAAGATAATGGTATAGAAATTAATGAAAAGATAAAAGAAAACATTTTTGAAGAAGGGATATCTTCTAAAGGAGATCAAAGAGGAACGGGTCTTTATTTAGTAAAAAATAGAGTCGAGTTATATAATGGAAGAATAGAAATAGATGAATTTAGGAATTCAAAAGTATTTGTTATAACAATTTCTAAAGGAGAAAACGAATGATAAAGGTTTTAATTGTTGAAGATGATCCAATGGTAGCATTAATAAATAAAACTTATTTAGAAAAAATTCAGGGTATAAAAGTTTTTGGTCCAGAAATATATGAAAATGAAATAATAGATGTTATAGAAAAAGAAGAGATTGATTTAATATTATTAGATGTATTTTTACCATACAAAAGTGGTATAGAAATATTAAAAAGTTTAAGAGGTAAAAAGTATCTTCAAGATATTATTATGATAACAGCAGCTAATAGTGTGGAAGAATTAAAGATGGCTTATGCTTATGGAGTTATTGATTATTTAATCAAGCCGTTTGAATTTAAAAGATTTGAAGAAGCTATTAATAAATATAAAATAAAACATAATATGTTATCTAAAGAAGATAAAATAACACAAAAAGAATTAGATTCTGTTTTTTCAAATAACACAAATGAAGCTTTATTACCCAAAGGGTTAAATAAAAGGACATTAGATAAGATTATAAACTTTTTAAAAGAAAGTGATAATAAAATTTGGACGTTAAGAGAGATATCTTATGAATTAAGTATTAGTAATGTTACTATAAAAAAATATATGGACTATCTTGAAAGTATAGGTAGTGTATGGGTTGAAATGAATATGGGAAATATAGGAAGACCAGAAATGAAGTATTATATAAATCTATAGATTTATATATGGGATATAATTAACAATATGGTATAATATACAAAAGTATGGATTTTATTACGAGGGGGATAATATAATGAATTTTGAAAAATATAAATTTTTAGGATTCTTAGGGTTGATTTCATTAATAGGTCTTAAAGGAATTATTAACGAGAATTATTTATGGTGTATATTTTTTAGTAATTTTGCATGGTTTACATTCTTTTATGAAAATAGTATAGTATATAAACATAAAAAAGCTTTAAAATAAAAAACTATATTTTTAATTGAGTAAATAAAAAAGTGCTTACTAGAACATTTTATAGAGTTATAGTAAGCACTTTTTTTATATAAATTTCTTGAAATATTTATATAAATCAACAAAATTTTATCGGAATGTAGATATACTTATTAAATTAAATTATTGATAATAGATAAAGTGTTTAAATGATCAATAGCACTGATTAGTAATAGAATGCATATATATAATATATATAAGTTTAATTTTAATTAAATATAAAGTGCTTTTGATAATTATAATTAAGTTTAGTATTATAGAATATATAAGTATAGATTAGTATTATAGAATATATAAGTATAGAAAAGTATTATAAAAAAATTAGAGCTTATAAAATAATATAAATTTTAACTTAAAGTAATAATATTTATATGAAAAGATAAAAACCTTAAAAAAGAACATATAATGTTGAGATATTAATAATATTAGGAGGAATTATGAATATTTTAATTACTAACGATGATGGAATAAGCGCTAAAGGAATAAGAGTTTTAGCTGAAAAAATACTAAAGAATCATAATGTAATAGTTGTTGCACCAAGAGAACAAAAGAGTGCATCCAGTCATTCTATATCTATTAATACGCCAATTAAAATTAGAGAAGAAAAGATTTCTGGATTAAATTGCAGAGCATATAGTGTTGTTGGAACTCCAGCAGATTGTACTCAAGTAGGCTTATCCTTATTAGCAGATGATATCGATGTTGTTATTTCAGGAATAAATAGAGGAGTTAATAGTGGAATTGATATCCTTTATTCAGGTACTGTTTCTGCTGCAATAGAAGGAGCAATTTATAATGTACCATCAATTGCTGTATCTATGGAAGTAGATTGGGATAGACATGATGAAGATTATTCTAAAGCTGCTAATTGGGTAAGTAAAGTTCTTGACTTGGCAGAAGAAAAATATTTAAAAAACAATGTGGTTTTAAATATTAATGTTCCTAATATAGATGAACATCATATAAAAGGATTAAAAGTATGTAAAATTGGAAAATCTACTTATAAAACAGAATACATTCTTTTAGATGAAGATGATGATAAAATTTATCAAACAAAAGGTGTTAGAAATGAAATAGAAAAAGATGAAACTGATTTATATTTTTTGTCTCAAGGATATGTTACATTAACACCACTACATTTTGATTTTACTAATTTTAAAATATTAGATGAAGTAAAGGGAATTTTTGAATAAAAAATATTATAATAAAATAATAAGGTATAGCTTAAAATAAACATATTTATAGAAATTTTAAGATATACCTTTATTTTTTATGAAAAGCAATATATAGGTTATAATATTTTTAAGAAAAATAAGGCTACGTTTTAAACGTATATTTTAAAACATAGCCTTAAATCAATTCTATAAATAAGGTGCAACAAAGAAATGTTGTATTATAACTAAAAATAAATTTATTATTATAAATGTAGAAATAATAATTGCATGTCTTTTTTTATACATTACTATAAAAGCAATATATTCTCTAATCATAGCATTTGGTAAGAAATAAAGAGCTGTTTTCGAACCAAGTCCTTGACTTTTTAAACCTGCTTTTCTTGCATAAATTCCAGCACGAAATAAATGAAAATTATTTGTTACAAATATACTAGAAGGATTTTCTGGAATCAAGTTTTCCATTATTTGTTTAGAGAATTTCATATTTTGTAATGTATTAACTGATTTATCTTCTAAAATAGTATCTTCAACAGGAATACCATTTTCAACAGCATATCTTTGCATAGCTAAGGCTTCTGAAATTTTTTCATCAGATCCTTGCCCACCAGAAAAAATAATTTTTGGTGGAGTAGTAACAAGACTTTGCTTATTATAGAATTCAATAGCCTTATTAATACGACTAGCTAATAAAGGAGGAACTCTCTCTCCAATCAATCCGCTACCTAAAACAATAATAAAATCTTGATTTAATTTAGGTCTATTAAACTGATAAAGAAAAGATATCATTAAAAAATTAAAAACATCAAATAAATAATAGAATACAATAGTACTAAAACCAGCTAAAAACATATTTACTTCATCAGGAAAAATGTTTTTACTTATAATAGCAGAGAAGATTAAATATAAAATTAATCCTATTGCTAAAAAGAAAGTTAACATGTTAGCACGAGTTCTACTTTCGCGTTTTAGAACAATTTTAGAATTTATAAATAATGCCAAAATTAATGCATAAACTCCAAATATAAGCACTAAAAAAACTATTATACCAAAAGCAAGAACTAAAAACATTAAAAAACTATTTTGTGTTTCAAATGCTATATCAACAGTTGTTATCATTGCAGAAAATAAGAAAATATTAAACAAAAGTCCATTAATTAATTTTCTTGAATCCATTAAATAGGAAGTTAAAAAAATTATAAATGTGATTAATGTTAATGTTAATAAAAAAACCATTATGCACCTCCATATAAGTCTAATTAATAAAAAGTAGAGTTTTTAAAATTATTTTATTTAAAATTTAAAATATGTAAATTAAGTAAGTGAATTTTAAAAAATAAATATTCTTATTACTGATATTAAGTAGGCTTAAAGTAAAAGTCAATGTCAAAAAATGTGTTTTATTTAAAAATATCATAGAACCTATATTAAATAATAAAATTAAAAGAAGATGATTTCTATATTTTATAAAAATCATCTTCTTTTAATTTAATGCTTTTTCAGAATATCGTTTATATGGCATTAATTTTTTATATTTTTAAGGAGCAAAATTTTTTAGTGCTAATAGAGAATTAATGTAATAGAAGGTGTACAGTATTCTGGCAAAACACTGTTAGGTTAATTATGATTAAATTCTCTATTAAGTTACTAAAATAATATTGGTATATTTATATTTAATATATCAATAAATCTTTTATTTAATAAAGGTTCATTGAGTACATTATCACAAGTAAATTTAAGATCACTTAAACTCATAGAAAGTTCTTCTTCAACAAATTCTTCAAAATCCCATCCTATAGATTGGGTTATAAATTCATATGTATCTGAAGGTGAATTAAAAATTTTAATGAACAATTTTTTTTCAGGGTCATTATCCCATCTAGTATTAAAGTTATTACAGAATGAATTTAATTCTAATAATAGCTTGTCTTTATTACTTTCCCAAAGTGAATTTAAAAAATTATAAGATTGTATCATTGAATTAAAATCATTTATATTAATAGAATTATTTTTAATTACCTCTTGAGTTACAATGTCAAAGGTAGATACTGGAATAAAGAATCCTTCACATGTGCGATCAAAATAAGTTAAAAATGAAGTAGGTAAGAATACATGTTGTAAAAAACCTAAAAGAGAATTTAGTGAAGGATAAACTACCCATCCGCATTTTAAAATACCTTTTTTTGAGTCTAGTATTCCAGTATAAGCAATTTTAGATTCTGTAGTTATAGAGTTTTTATTAAAATAACCTTCCCATAAAGGGTAATCATTTAAGATTTTATTTTCCCAAAATAAATAGTCTTTATAATTAGTTTTTGTATTTAGGTTTTTATCTGTATTGCCTTTCATGTAATATACCTCTTTTCAATGATGCAATTAATTAAAAAACAAAAGTAAGTTCTTATTTACTATTGTTTTTAATGACCTATATTTTAAAGCAAACCTTATATAAAAATATAGGTCATTAATTATTAAAGTTTTGAGTAATATTCTACTACTAGTGAATCATTAATTTGTATTGGAACCTCATGTCTTTCAGGGTGTCTTATAAGAGTACCTGAGAAATTAGATTCATTTTTAGTTAGATATGGATACACATTGGTAAGTTGTGATAAAAAGTTTTCTTTAAAAAGTTCATTTTTTTGAGACTTTTCTTTTAAATTAATCACATCTCCAATTTTTACATTGAAAGAAGGAATATTTACTTTATTATCATTAACTAAAATATGTCCATGAACAACCATTTGACGTGCTTGAGCAACTGAGGTTGCAAAGCCCAATCTGTAAACTAAATTATCTAATCTACATTCTAGTCTTTTTATTAAAGCAGAGCCAGTTTGTTCTTTATCTTTAAGTGCTTTTTTTACATAATTTGCAAATTGCTTTTCCATTACCCCATAGTATGATCTTAATCTTTGTTTTTCAAGAAGTTGAGTACCATAAGATGAAAGTTTCTTCGCGTTTCTAGCGCTTCCATTATTTTCTCTTTTCATAGCTTTTGGATGTCCGATAACATTTAATCCTAATCTTCTACATAATTTAAATCTTGGTTGCCTCATTTTTGCCATAATAATATCATCTCCTGTAAAGATTTGCCGCGATAAAATTAAGCCTGAAAATAATATAACACATAAATTTTGAATTGTAAATGAAAATCATTATCAATTTTAAAATATTTTTATAACCTAATTTTTATTACATTTAAAGTGTTTAATATATAAGTTCAAATAAAATTTTTAAAATGGAAGAAATTATGTGAATCATAAATTAAAAGAAGATAATACTATAAATAAAAACTTAAATGAAACGAAAATAGTAAATATAAACCAAATATTATATAACTCCAAAAAAAGTTATATAAAACATATTAAAAAATAGGCTATATTTTAGGGGGAAGGTAATTTACTTGAACATATCCTAAATTAAAAGGAGGAGTATTTATGAAGTGTAAAATTAAAGAATGTTATAATACTATGGAAGAGGATGAAAAATATTGTAAGTATCATTTAATAAAAAGAAATTCTAAAAATAGAAAAATTATCGCATTAGTTGGTATTGCTACTAGTTTATCAATTATTGGTATTACTGGCATAAAGAAATTAATAAAAGAAAAATTTTAATATTTGTACATAAATAAATCTATGTTTACTATGAGTGACATAGATTTATTTATTTATCTAATTATATATAATAAAGTAAAATTATGAATAGCAGTAAATTAATAAAGGAATTATTATAGTTATAATTTGTGCCTAAAAATGATATATGATAGAATGAGTGATATTTGAAGAAAGTTGAAATAATGAAACTAGTTATAAGGAAAGATGGGTTGCACTATGGAAAATAAAAAAATATTAATTGAGAATTCTCATAAAAGAAGTGAAAGCTATGGTGTTGAAAAGAAATCAAATTATTCAAAGAAAATTCTTTCAGGAGAAAGATTAAAAAAGATATTAATTAAAAATAAAGAATTAATAGAAGTATCTAAAGTATATATTGATATGGTTTTTTCTGCTGTAATGGATAATGAATTTATTATAGTACTTACAGATAATAATGGATGTATCTTATATATAAAAGGAATAGAAGAGAACATTAGTAAGTTAGATTGTATTAATATTAGTATTGGAGCTTATATGGATGAACAAAATATAGGTACTAATGCGATGGGAACTGCGATTAAAGAAGATAAATGTGTTCAAATAACTGCTAATGAACATTATATACATGGTCTTCAAGGATTAACTTGTTCAGCTGCACCTATTCATAATTCTAAAGGAGAGATTATTGGAACTTTAAATTTAACTGGAAGAAGTAATATGAAACATCCACATACATTAGGTTTGGTAGTTTTTGGTGTAAAGGCAATTGAAAACGAATTAGACAAGAAAAAAATAAGTAATATCTTGACTCAAATGTATAACTATATGGAAAGTGTTATAGAAAATTTAGATAAAGGTATTATGATTGTAGATAAAGAAGGAAAAATAACTAATATTAATAAATTTGCGGCAGAAATTTTTAATAAGGATAAAGAATTATTATTAAAGGAAAAAATACAATATATTTTGCCTAATTTAGAAAATATATTAGAAAAATTAGATACAGATGAAAAAACTATTATTAAAGAATTAAAGTTTAGTCATACAAGTAGATATAAGACTAAGTTAGTTTTTAAAGGAATTAGGCATAATAAAAAAATAGTTGGAATGGTTATAACTATGAGTAACGAAAAGGAAGAAAAAGGGGTAAAAGATTCAACTGGAGCATTTTTTAGTTTTAATGATATTATAGGAGAAAGTGCAGCTATTAATAATGTAATAACAAATTGTAAAATTATATCTAACAGTCCTTCAACGGTTTTAATTCAAGGGGAGAGTGGAACAGGAAAAGAAATTTTAGCACAAGCTATGCATAATTATAGTTTGAGAAGAAACAATAAGTTTGTTGCAATAAATTGTGGAGCTATACCTATTAATATAATAGAAAGTGAATTATTTGGATATGAGGATGGTACATTTACTGGAGGGAAAAAAGGTGGAAAATCAGGTAAATTTGAAATTGCAAATAAAGGTACTTTATTTTTAGATGAGGTTGGGGAAATGCCATTAGATATGCAAGTTAAATTGCTAAGAGTACTTCAGGAAGGTAGGGTTATAAGACTAGGAGGAAGTAAAGAAATTCCGATAGATGTTAGAGTGATTGCAGCTACAAATAAAAACCTAAAAAAAGAAGTTAAGAAAGGGACTTTCAGAGAAGACCTATATTATAGATTATGCATTATTCCAATAACTTTACCACCTTTAAGAGAGAGAAAAGGTGATATAGAAAAGCTTATAGAATATTTTTTAAGAATAAAATCTTTTAAGTTAAATAAGCATATTCCTGAGATTAAAGGAGAATTATATAATAAATTATTATCATATAATTGGCCAGGTAACATTAGACAACTAGAAAATTATATAGAAAATATAGTTAATTTAGATGGAGTTTTATCATTTGATTTATGGGAAGATAATGAGGAAATGATAAATCAAGTAATTTTTAAGGAAGATCAGAGTAATTCTGAAAATTTTCAAATTGAAGAAAAAAATTTTAATTTAGAAGAATTAGAACGGAAAACAATTATAACAGCTATAAAAGCATATAATAATAATATAACTAAGGTAGCAAAGGTTTTAGGGATAAGTAGAAATACATTATATTTAAAAATTAAAAAGTATAACATAGAAGTGTAATAAATCTGAACAGTGTCCTAAAATAGTACAATAAATAATGAATAAATTGTACTATTTTAGGACATTTTTTATTTTTGTAGAATGTATATATCACAAATAGCTAGAGTATGTTAAAAGAATAATAAAAAAAGTATGTTTTAATATTTTATAAAATATTTAGTTGATGAAAATTAGTTTATAGCTAATTATTAAATAACTTTGTTTCATTCTATGAAATAAAATATATGTTTTAATATTTTAAATATTATCGTTTTTTATATATAAAAAATAAAAGAATTTAATATTATAAAAAGTTGGCACGGTTTTTGCTTAAGTATAATATTGGTTATATGTATTTGTGAATTTAATAACAAACATATATAGATAAGGTATATAAATAAAGGATAAAACTTTAGGAGGAATTAATTATGGCACGTTTTACATTACCAAGAGATTTATATCATGGAGAAGGATCCTTAGAAGCACTTAAAACTTTAAAGGGTAAGAGAGCCTTTGTAGTAGTTGGTGGAGGCTCAATGAAAAGATTTGGTTTTCTTAAGCAAGTTGAAGATTATTTAAAAGAAGCAGGAATGGAAGTTGAGTTATTTGAAGGCGTGGAACCTGATCCATCTGTAGAAACAGTAATGAAGGGTGCAGAAGCAATGAGAAACTTCAAGCCTGATTGGATAGTTGCAATGGGTGGAGGTTCACCAATAGATGCAGCAAAAGCTATGTGGATATTCTATGAATACCCAGATTTTACTTTTGAACAAGCAGTTGTTCCATTTGGGTTACCAGATCTTAGACAAAAGGCTAAATTTGTAGCTATTCCATCAACAAGTGGTACTGCTACAGAAGTTACAGCTTTCTCAGTAATAACAAATTATACAGAAAAAATAAAGTATCCTTTAGCTGACTTTAATTTAACTCCAGATGTAGCTATAGTTGATCCAGCATTAGCTCAAACTATGCCAGCTAAATTAGTAGCTCATACTGGAATGGATGCATTAACTCATGCTATAGAAGCATACACTGCATCATTAAGATCAAATTTTTCAGATCCATTAGCTATTAAAGCAATAGAAATGGTTAAAGAAAATTTAATTAAATCATATGAAGGAGATAAAGAAGCTAGAAACTTAATGCATGAAGCTCAATGTTTAGCTGGAATGTCATTCTCAAATGCTTTACTTGGAATAGTTCACTCAATGGCGCATAAAGTAGGAGCTGTATTCCACATACCTCATGGATGTGCTAATGCAATATTCTTACCATATGTAATTGAATATAATAGAGCAAAATGTGAAGATAGATATGCTGATATTGCTAGAGCATTAAAATTAGAAGGAAATACAGATGGGGAATTAACAGATTCATTAATAAAAGTAATTAATGATTTAAATGATCAATTAAGTATTCCACATTCAATGAAAGAATATGGAATTGAAGAGGCTGAATTTAAAGCTAATCTTAAATTTATTGCACAAAATGCAGTATTAGATGCATGTACGGGATCAAATCCTAGAGAAATAGATGATGCAACAATGGAAAAATTATTTGAATGCACATACTATGGAACTAAAGTTAATTTATAAGATTATTTAGATAATAAATTAACTAATAATGAGGTAAACTTAACTTACTTAGTTTTATGACTAAGTTAAAGTTTTAAAATACACACACTTAAACTCTCAGTAAAACAATTGCTCTCATACAAGAGAGCTTTTGTTGTTATTAAAATAAACAGGAATATGATAGAAAAATAACAAATAAAAGTAAGTGCTATACTAAGCATATAAAAGAAAATACATAAAGTATTTGACTATTATTTTTTGAATATGAATTAATATCAAAAATAGGGGGAACAGAAATGTATAAAATAACAAACAAAAGAGAGCTTACAAACAATATATATTTAATGGATATAG
>NZ_JAHXPT010000019.1 GCF_019431045.1 Clostridium weizhouense
GATCAAACTCTCATAAAAAAGTTTAATCTTAGCTTACTTTTCAAAAAGAATTGCTGGTTTACTTAAATGTATTTTATATATTCTGTTCAATTTTCAAAGACCATTTTCTTTCGCTTCAACTTTCGTTGTCAGCTTTTGTTTTAAGTTGTCACCCTCAAGCGACTTCCTTAGTATATCACTTGATTTTTATTTTGTCAACAAGTTTTTTTGAAAATTTCAAATTTCATTTTGAACATTTTCTTTTACTTGCTTGCTGAAAAATTACCTCAGCGACGTATTTTATCTTAACATAATCTAAAACTCATTCTTATAATAAATATATTGTTATATTGTATATATATAATAATATCTTCAAATTTCTATAAAATACTCTTAAATACTTATAATGATACTCCAGGTTCATAGTACATTGAAAATAGTATGAAACGCTATTAAAATACCAACATAATCAATTCATTACCTCTAAAATTTGAAATACTTAATCATTAAACTCTATAAAAAAACCATGAAGTACTAATAAAGTCTTCATGGTTTCTTCTATTATTTATTATCTTACATATATAGATATATTAATCTTATTCTGATTTATTATTCATATCCTCCATAGCTTTATTTACTAATTCATCTAAACTATTATCTGGATTTTTTTGTTCTATATCATTTTCTATAATTTCTTCAGAATCATCTTCTTTATCATCACTTAGTATTTTTGCTATCGCTACTACTTTTTCTTCATCATTAGTTCTCATTAATGTTACACCCATCGCAGCTCTACTTGTTGTGGATATATCTGATACATTAATTCTAATCGCAACTCCATTTGTATTTATAAGCATTAATTCATCATCTTCTTTACAAATTGTTGCTGCGACTAATTTACCTGTTTTTTCGCTAATTTTGTATGTTATTAATCCAACTCCACCACGGTTTTGGATTTTATATTCACTAATAGGAGTTCTTTTTCCAAATCCATTTTCACTAATTACTAATAGATCTTCTCCATCAACTGCTATATCCATACATACTGCTATATCATCATTTTTTAAATTAATTGCTTTAACACCTGATGCATTTCTTCCCATAGGTCTGACATCTTTCTCATTAAATCTTACTGCATATCCATTTTGGGTAACAACCATCATATTTGCATCACCATAAGTTATTTTAACTCTTAATAGCTCATCTCCATCTCTTAAATTTATTGCTATTAATCCATTTTTTCTTAAGTTTTTAAATTCACTTAAGTGTGTCTTTTTAACAATTCCTTGTTTTGTTCCCATAAATAAGAATCCATCTTTACGTTTATCGGTTACTGTTAATACTGTTTGTATTCTTTCATCTGGCTCAATAGGTATTAAATTAATTATATTAGTTCCCTTTGCCTGTCTTCCTGCGTCAGGTATTTCATATGCCCTTAATTTATATACTCTACCCTTATTCGTAAAGAATAACACATCAGAATGAGTAGATGTTATCATTATATGATCAACAAGATCATCTTCTTTAGTTGTCATTGCCTGGATCCCTCTTCCCCCTCTTCTTTGGGCTGAATAGACATCCGCTGAAATTCTTTTAATATATCCTGAATTAGTTAATGTAATAACAACATCTTCTTCTTGTATAAGATCCTCAATGTCTATTTCATTAACAACTTTTTCAATTTGACTTCTTCTTTCATCTCCATATTTAGCTCTTATTCCTAAAAGTTCGTCTTTTATAACTCCTAATAACTTTTCTTCACTAGACAATATGGATCTTAAGTATTCCATTTGTTTCATTAATTCGGAATATTCTTCTTCAATTTTTCCTCTTTCTAATCCAGTTAATCTTCTTAATCTCATTTCTAAAATTGCCTGACATTGCTTTTCTGTAAGATTAAATTCTTCCATCAATGTATTTTTAGCAATTTCACTTGTAGCAGAACTTCTGATTATGGTAATTACTCTATCTATATTATCTAATGCAATCCTTAAACCTTCTAATATATGAGCTCTTGCTTCTGCTTTATTTAATTCAAATACAGTTCTTCTTGTTACAACTTCCTTTTGGAAATCTATATAATGAGTTAATACTTGTTTTAAGTTTAATACTTTTGTTTCATTATTCACTAATGCTAACATAATTACTCCAAAAGTATCTTGAAGTTTTGTATGCTTATATAATAAGTTTAATATTATATTAGGATTAACATCTTTTTTTAGTTCAATTACTATTCTCATACCTTCTCTATCAGATTCATCTCTTAAATCAGATATTCCAGTAATCTTTTTATCTTTTACTAAATCAGCAATATTTTCTATAAGTTTAGCTTTATTTACTTGATAAGGTATTTCAGTAACTATAATTTTATGTCTTCCATTATTTTCTTCTATTTCAGTTTTAGCTCTAACTACAATTTTTCCTCTTCCAGTTTCATAAGCTGCTCTTATACCAGCACTTCCCATAATCATAGCTCCAGTAGGAAAATCTGGACCTTTAATTTTCGTCATAAGTTCTAATACTGTTGCTTCTGGATTATCAATAAGCATTACAGTACCATCTATTACTTCACATAAATTATGTGGTGGTATATTAGTAGCCATACCAACCGCAATACCAGATGATCCATTCACTAGAAGATTAGGGAATCTAGATGGTAATACTGTTGGTTCTTCTTCCTCACCATCAAAGTTAGGCATAAAGTCAACTGTATTTTTATTTATATCTCTTAACATTTCAACTGATATCTTATTCATTTTAGCTTCTGTATATCTCATGGCAGCAGCGCTATCACCATCTACTGATCCAAAGTTACCATGACCGTCTACTAACATATATCTCATTGAAAAATCTTGTGCCATTCTAACTAAAGCATCATAAACAGAACTATCTCCATGTGGATGATATTTACCTAAAACGTCTCCGACTATTCTAGCACATTTTCTATATCCTTTTTCCGGAGATAAACCTAAAACTTGCATAGAATATAATATTCTTCTGTGTACTGGCTTTAATCCATCTCTAACATCTGGCAATGCACGCCCTACTATTACACTCATAGCATAATCTATGTAGCATTTTTTCATTTCATTTTTTATATCTACAGGTATAATTTTTCCCTCATTGAATTCCATGTACTTCACCTCATATTCAGTACTAAATATCTAAATTAACAACATTCTTAGCATTTTGTTCTATAAATTCTCTTCTTGGTTCAACTTTTTCGCCCATAAGAATTGTAAATATTTCATCTGCAGCCATAGCATCATCTACTGTAGCTTTTAATAGTATTCTCTTTTCTGGATCCATTGTTGTATCCCATAATTGAGTAGCATTCATTTCTCCAAGACCTTTGTATCTTTGAATGTCTACTGAATTATCTTTTCCACCAATATCATTTAATACTGATTCTAGTTCTTCATCAGAATAAGCATAGAATTCTTTTTTATTCTTACTTACTTTAAATAATGGTGGTTGAGCAATATATACATGCCCTTGTTCTACAAGCTCTCTCATATATCTATAGAAAAACGTTAATAATAGAGTTCTTATATGAGCTCCATCAACATCAGCATCTGTCATAATTATAATTCTATGATATCTAAGCTTTTCAATGTCAAAATCTTTCCCAATTCCTCCACCAAATGCAGTAATCATAGATCTTATAGTGTCTGAATTTAATATTTTATCTAATCTTTGTTTTTCAACATTCATTATTTTACCCCTTAAAGGTAAAATAGCTTGGAATTTTCTATTCCTTCCTTGTTTTGCAGATCCACCAGCTGAATCCCCTTCGACTATATATATTTCACATTCTTTAGGATCTTTTGATGAACAATCTGCTAATTTTCCTGGTAGTGTTGTTCTTTCCAAAACTGATTTTCTAGTTAATTCTCTTGCTTTTCTAGCAGCATCTCTAGCTCTAGCAGCCATTAATGCTTTATCAATAATTATTTTACTAATTGTAGGATTCTCTTCTAAGAATATCCCAACAGATTCACTAACAATTGAATCAACAACACCTTTTACTTCACTATTTCCTAGTTTAGTCTTTGTTTGCCCTTCAAATTGCGGTTCTTCAATTTTAACTGATATTACAGCTGTAAGACCTTCTCTTATATCATCACCAGATAGATTTTTATCATTTTCTTTAATAAATCCATATCTTCTTACATAATCATTAAACACTCTTGTTAATGCTGTTTTAAATCCAACTAAATGGGTTCCCCCTTCAATTGTGTCAATATTATTAGCAAAAGAAAATATATTTTCTGTGTATCCATCATTATATTGTAAAGCAATTTCAACTGATATTTTATCTTTTATACCTTCTACATATATTGGTTCCTCATGCAGTTGCGCTTTATTTCTATTTAAGTATGAAACAAAAGATTTAATTCCACCTTCATAATGATAGTTTTCTTCTTTATCATATCTTGTATCTGTTAATTTTATATTAATTCCCTTATTTAAAAAGGCTAATTCTCTTAATCTTTGAGATAGTATATCAAAATCATATACAACATCATCAAATA
Organism: Clostridium weizhouense; assembly: GCF_019431045.1. Classification (GTDB taxonomy): domain Bacteria; phylum Bacillota; class Clostridia; order Clostridiales; family Clostridiaceae; genus Clostridium; species Clostridium weizhouense. The sequence goes on from NZ_JAHXPT010000019.1 coordinate 4,515, forward strand.
TTTCTTCATCTGGCTTAAAGTATACTTGTGTGCCTGTTTCTGATGTTTCTCCTGTTTTAGATAATTCAGAAATAACCTTACCCTTTGAATATTCTTGTTTCCATATATGACCTTCTCTTTTTACTGTAACAATACATTTTTCTGAAAGAGCGTTAACTACAGAAGCTCCAACTCCATGTAATCCCCCAGATACTTTGTATCCTCCGCCACCAAATTTACCACCGGCATGAAGTACTGTCATTATAACTTCTACTGTTGATTTATGCATTTTAGGATGCATACCTACTGGCATACCTCTACCATCATCACATACTGTAATAGAATTATCCTCATTAATTTTTACTTCTATATTCTTGCAGTATCCAGCTAGAGCCTCATCAATACTATTATCAACTATTTCATATACTAAGTGATGCAATCCTCTAGAGCTGGTACTACCTATGTACATACCTGGTCTTTTTCTAACAGCCTCTAGTCCCTCAAGTACTTGAATCTGATTTTCATCATATCTTTGATTATTTTGTTCCAAAACAGACTCCTCCTAAATTTAATAAATATTTAAAACTAATAATATTATTTAATAATTATATTCTATATCAGTTCTTTTAGTTAATGTTGCTGATGATATTGGTGAAAGGTATATCTTACTCATTTTATTAACTTCCGCAATAACAAAAGATTTAGGTTTTTCTTCTGTTATTCTTTCTACAAAACCATCTTCTTCTGCCATTCTTAAAAATTGTATAGTATCTGAACTATACATTGAATTTTCTAAATTAAATATTCCTATAATATCTTTTATCGGCACTACAACATTTTCTCCTAAATGCAAAAACACTAAGCATGCCTCCTTTAATTAACTATTTCTCCGTTATATATCTCGAATATTTTAGATGTATTATCTAAATAATCCTCCAGATCACTAATACCTGTACAAGTTATCACGGTTTGTATATCATTAATAGTACTTAATATATACCTTTTTCTATTTATATCAAGTTCAGATAAAACATCATCTAATAATAAAATAGGGTATTCATCAGTTATTTCTTTAATAATTTTAAGAGAAGAAAACTTCATTGTTAAAACAGATGTTCTTTGTTGTCCCTGTGATCCAAAGCTTTTTACATCTACATCATTTATTAAAACATGAAAATCATCTCTATGTGGTCCTATTGAAGTTAAACCCTTTTCCCTATCTTTTTTAAGATTGTCTTTTAATTTTTTTAGAAAAATATTTTTAAAATCATTTGTATATTTAATTATGGAATCATATTTAAATTCTATTTTTTCTTTCCCAGAAGTTATATCATTGTGTATTTTATATCCATAATAGTTTATTTTATCTATATATTCTAACCTCTTTTTAATAATATAATCAGCATATTCCACTAATTGTAAATCATATATATCTAAAATATCCTTATTGAAATTTTTTGATTTTAAAATTATATTTCTTTCATTCAATATTTTATTATATTGAACTAAGCTAAAATAATATTTTTTATTTATTTGGGATAATTCCATATCTAAAAATTTTCTTCTTATTTTTGGAGACTCTTTTACAATTTTTAAATCTTCTGGAGAAAACATAACTACATTAAATGTTCCAAAAAGCTCTGCTATTTTATTTATTTTTATAGAATTTACTTTTATAGCTTTTTTTCCATCTCTTAATATTTTTATATCTATTTTCTTATCTAATCTATTTTTTCCTATAAGCAAACTTATATATGCCTCATTATTATCCCATCTTATTAAATCTTTATCTTTTGAAGTTCTATGAGATTTAGAAAATGCACAATAATAAATAGCTTCTAAAATATTAGTTTTACCTTGAGCATTATTACCTATGAACACATTAACATTTTTACTTAAATTTATTTCTAGCTGTTTATAATTCCTATAATTAGCTAACATTATTGTCTTAATATACATAAAAATACACCTATTATTAATTATATCATAATAAAAAAGCAAGTGCTTGTTTATTAAAAATTAAATGTTTATACTATTTCAAATTTTTCATTTTCAAATTCTATAATATCACCTAATTTTAACTTTTTTCCTCTTTGTAAACAAACTTCACTATTAACTTTTACTAATCCATCTTGAATATACATTTTAGCTTCTGATCCTAATGAAGCTATACCACTCCATTTCAAAAATGCATCTAATTTTATAAATTCTGTGCTTATTTCTACTTTATTCATTTTTAATGCATAAATATTAATAAATATTTATATCCTCCCTATCTCATTAATCTTACTGGTAGTACTAAATATTTGGAATTTTCACTGTCTTTTTCTTTTATTACACATGGACTAATTCCTGAAGTCATTTCCATAATGACTTCTTCATCTTCCATATTTTTAAGAACATCTAATAAATATCTTGAATTAAATGCAATTTGTATTTCATCTCCTTGCAATTTCAAAGAAACTTCTTCTCTCACTTTTCCCAATTGAGAATTAGATGTTATTACCAATGTATCTTCTGTAATATCTAACTTTATTAAATTGGTATTGCCATCTTTAGCCATAAGAGATGCTCTTTCAATACCATTTTGTAACTCTTGTCTATTAATATTAACTAGTAATTTATGTTCTTGTGGTAACAATGAGTTATAATTTACAAATTTTCCATCTAATAATCTTGATATAATTTTAGTATTTTCTAAATTAAATAATATATGATTATTAGTAAATGTTATATATACAGTTTTTTCATTGTCTTCTAATATTTTAGATACTTCGATTAATGTTTTACCAGGAATTACAACTTCAATATCAATATCTGTATCTAAAAATTCACTTCTTACAGCTAATCTATATCCATCAAGTGCTACTAAATTTAAATTTTTATTTTTAACTTCAAATAGTATTCCTTGTAATATTGGTCTTGTTTCATCTTGAGCTATTGCAAAAGATGTTCCTTTAATCATGTTTTTAAGTATACTTTCGCTTACTTCAACTTTTAGATTTTCATTTATATTAGGGAGTGAAGGATATTCACTTGCATTCATATATACAACGTTAAATATTGATTTTTCACAAGTAATTTGTATTGATTCATTCTCTATTGTTTCTATTTTTATATCAGAATTAGGAAGTTTTCTAATTATTTCTCCAAATATTTTAGCATCAATAACTATTTCACCATTTTCAATAACATCTGATTTTACTGTAGTTTGTATGCTAAGATCCATATCTGACCCTATTAATGTTAATTCACCATCTTTAGCATTTATATAAATACCATCTAGTATTTGCATTGTTGATTTTCCAGTAATTGCTTTTTGTACAATTGATATACCTTCTAGTAATTTATGTTTTTCACATATAAAAATCATTATAAACGTCCTCCTTATTATTCACATGTAAGTAAAGATATAATTAGAATAGATATATATAAAATATATAGTAATAATAGTAGTAGGGAGTGTGAATATGTTGATAACACATTGTAATTAAGTATTACCAACATATTTTTATACAAAAATATTGTGGATAAGTCCGTAACAAATAGCTCATCTTATCCACAGTTTTCAACAGAAGATTAATATAATATTGTTATCCACAAGTTATTCAATACTTATTATGTACATATGTTAATTAATTTTGAGTAACTTTTTTGGTAATATCAGCAACTGTATGCTGTAAGCTCTCATCATTCTTTAGATTTTCAGAAATTTTTTCATAAGCGTGTATTACGGTTGTATGGTCTCTTCCTCCAAATTCTTCACCAATTTTAGGTAAAGACATATCAGTTAATTTTCTGGTTAAATACATAGCTATTTGTCTAGGATAGGCTACATTTCTAGTTCTTCTTTGTGATTTTAAATCGTCTATTTTTAAATTAAAATAGTTGGCAACTATTTCTTGAATAGAACCAATAGTTACATGTTTGCCTTGTTTTTTAGATATTATATCTTTTAAGGCTTCTGATGCTAAATCGACTGTAACTTCCCTATTTGTAAGGGATGAATATGCGATTATTCTTATAAGTGCACCTTCTAATTCTCTAATATTAGATTTAATTTTTGTTGCTATATATCCCATAACTTCATTAGCTACATTTAAATTTTCAACATCAGCTTTCTTTTTAAGAATAGCCATTCTAGTTTCGAAATCTGGAACTTGAATGTCAGCAATTAACCCCCATTCGAATCTAGATCTAAGCCTATCTTCTAATGTTGGAATTTCTTTTGGTGGACGATCTGATGATAATATTATTTGCTTATTAGCATCATGTAAAGCATTAAAAGTATGGAAAAATTCTTCTTGAGTACGTTCTTTACCAGCTATAAATTGTATATCATCTATAAGCAATACATCGACATTTCTATATTTATTTCTAAATTCTTCATTTTTATCATCTTTAATTGCATTAATTAGCTCATTTGTAAACTTTTCAGAAGATACGTAAACTACTTTTGCATTAGTATTATTTTGTAATATATAATGACCAATTGCATGCATTAAGTGAGTTTTACCAAGTCCTACTCCCCCATATATGAATAGAGGATTATAAGCTTTAGCTGGTGATTCAGCAACAGCTAAAGACGCAGCATGAGCAAATCTATTACTATTACCTATTACAAATGAATTAAAAGTATATTTAGGATTTAAAGTTGAAGACATTTCATCATTAACGATAATAGTTTTTTTAGAGTTTGATTTCATTTTATTATTAACTTTTGTTTCATCATCGGTATAGTTATCTTCGCTTTCAAGATCAGAAGCTATAAGAAATTCAATTTCGTATAACTTTGAGCAAACTGCTTCTATAGAATTAGCAACTAAACTTTTATATCTTTTATCTAGAATATCTTTAGTAAAAGAGTTAGGAACGCTTATTTTTATACTTTTATCAGAAATAGAAATAGGTTCACAGCTCTTTATCCAAGTATTAAAGCTGACTTCGCTCATTTCGCCTTTTATAATATTTAGGGTTTTTTCCCATAATTGTTTAAGGTCAGCATCCATTTTTAATCCTCCAATATTATTTTAAGAAAAAATTTTTTTTATTTAAAATATAAATTATTAACAAGATATCAACAAAATAATACAGAATATATTTTAATTGTTGACTAAGAGTATAAAGTTATACACATGTTGATAATTTATCTAAAAAATATATTATATAAAAAGTTATCAACAATAACAAATTTTAAGTATAAAAACATTATTAAAAGTAAATAATTTGGGATATAATAAGAAAATATATTATAACATTAATTAGGTTAAACTAAAAAATAAACAAGTTATGCACATATTTATCAACAGCTGTGGATAAGTTTTATTGAAAATAAGTTATTCACAGTTATAATATTTATAATAACATAAGTAATTGTGCATATTCAATAAGTTATCCACAAAAATATATCCATAAAAATATAATTATCAACAATTAGTATTATCTTGACAGAAAATTAGGTTATATATATAATAGAAAGGTAAAATTTAAAATCACAGAAAGTATAGTTATTACTATAAATAATAAATTTAAGGGGGTGCATTTATAATGTTCATGACTTATCAACCAAAAAAGAGACAAAGAAAAAAGGAGCATGGCTTCAGAAAAAGAATGAGCACTCAATCAGGAAGAAACATTCTTAAGAATAGAAGACAAAAAGGAAGAAAAAAATTAACAGCATAAGGGCCGCATTAAGTGGCCTTTTTTCTGCAAATGCAGGAAAAAAGGAGTATAGAAATACCTATGATTTATAGATTAAAAAAAAATATAGAGTTTATAATTGTATATAAAAGAGGAAAGTCATTTGCTAATCATAACTTAGTTATGTATGCTTTAAAAAATAAAAGAAATAAAGATAAAAATGGCGTATTATATAGTAAAGTAGGGATTTCTGTAAGCAAGAAAGTTGGAAACAGTGTTGTTAGAAGTAGATGTAAGAGATTAATAAGTGAAAGTTTTAGATTAAATTATGACAATATAATAAAAGGATATGATTATGTTTTTATAGCACGAAATCCTATGAAAGATAAAAATTATTTTGAGACCGAAAAGGCGATGAAGAATTTACTTAAAAAGGCAGGATTATATTTAGATGAAGAAGTTATTAATAAATCTAATTAAATTCTATAGGGTATATATTTCACCTAGAAAAAACCCATGCTGTAGATTTACGCCAACTTGCTCACAGTATGCCTTAGATGCTATAGAAAAATATGGTGCTGTTAAGGGGAGCTTAATGGCACTTTATAGAATTCTAAGGTGTAATCCTTTTTGTAAAGGTGGTTATGATCCCGTAAAGTAACATATTAGGAGGTACAGATTTTAATGTTTGAAAAGATAATTCAATTTATGGCTAATATATTTAATTATCTACATGATTTCATTGTTAGTATTGGAGTAAAAGATGTAGGATTATCATATGTATTAGCTGTACTTGTATTTACGTTGATTATTAGACTGCTTATATTGCCACTTAACATTAAAGCAGCAAAGTCAACACAAAAAATGCAAGAAATTCAGCCAGAAGTTAAAAAGCTTCAGGAAAAATATAAAGGCAATCCTGAAAAATTAAACGCAGAAACTATGAAGCTTTATAAAGAAAGAAATGTTAGTGTAACAGGGGGATGTCTTCCTTCATTACTACCATTACCTATATTGATGGCTTTATACTATGTATTTTTTAGAATAGATGGATTAAATGGAGCATCATTTTTATGGATTAATGATTTAGCTAGTAAAGATACTAAGTTTATATTGCCTATATTAGCTGCTTTATCAACATATTTACCTTCTTATTTGATGGCAAAATCTACGCCTTCAGATAATTCGCCTATGAATATGGGAACTATGAGTTTAGTTATGGCATTTATGATGGGATTTATGTCATTGAATTTTAAATCAATATTGGTTTTATATTGGATAATAGGAAATATCATTCAGACTATACAAACATATTTCTTAAATTATAGACCTGCAAAGAGAAAATTAAAGAATGCAGAAGGAAATAGTAGCGTCCAATTTGAAAATAGTAATTTTGTTATGGATGTTGAAGCACCTAGTAATTTAGCTAGTACAAAGAAAAAAAAGAAAAAATAAATTTATAATTTAATGTATTTTTTAATTAAATTATTATATTTATAATTTTTTATATAAGTTTTATAAGAAATTATAATAATAATATTCAGTTAGAAGCATATATATCATAAATTTCCTATATAAGTTTCTTAATATAGTATTCAATATAATTTATAAATATTTTAAATTTATATTAATAAAAAAGCTTTATTAGAACTTATATATTTGCTTTGGATTAAGGTGGTGAATTAAGAGATGAAGTCAATAGAGTTAGAGGGAAAAACTGTTGAAGAAGCCTTAAAAAAAGCTTTAATTGAGCTAAATACAACAAAAAATATGGTTGAAGTTGAAGTTTTAGAAGAGGGTTCAAAAGGATTATTTAGTTTTATAGGCTCTAAACCAGCAAAAATTAGAGTAACTATTAAACGCAACTATATTGAAGAAATAAATAATTTTTTAAATGTAGTTCTTAAGACTATGGATATAGAAGCTGAAGTAGATATAAAAGAAGATAATAATATTATTAAAGTTAACTTATCAGGTAAAAAAGTAGGAGCAATTATTGGATATAGAGGAGAGACTTTAGATTCATTACAATGTTTAATATCATTAATGGTAAATAAAAATAATGATATTCCTTACAAAAGAGTTATTTTAGATATAGAAAATTATAGAAATAAAAGAGAAGAAACCCTTAAAAGAGTTGCGGAAAAAACTGCAGCAAAAGTAAAAAGAACAGGTAAGACGTTTAAGTTAGAACCAATGAATCCTTATGAGAGAAGAATTATTCATTCTTCTCTTCAATATAATGATTTTGTTTATACTTATAGTGAGGGAAATGAACCTTTTAGGAAAGTAGTAGTGGAATTAAAAAGAAATTAATAAAAGAAAGCCCTTAAAGGCTTTCTTTTATTAATTTTACTAAGAAAATAAGTATTTTGACTAATTTAATTTTGTTATGTAAAATTTATTTCAAGGTTATATATTAAGTAGTAATTTTAAAAATTATTTAGTACCATTTATATAAATTTATAATGTAGATATTAAGTAAATAGTTATAATTGAGTAATACTCTATTAATTAACAGCAATTTATAAATTAATAAATTAGATTTTTATTTATAATTGTTTTGATATTTAATTTGATTGGCTATAATATTAAAAATAAATTACAAGATTAATTGCATAAGGAGAATTTATATTATGAAAGATTTTGATACCATTTGTGGCATAGCAACACCTATTGGAGAAGGTGGAATCTCTATTATTAGAATTTCAGGTAATAAAACTTTAGATATAATTAGTAAAATTTTTATTAGTAAAAATAAATTTGATATAAAAAATATGAAGACTTATACCATGAAATATGGTAATATAATTGATTTAGAAAGCAAAGATATAATTGATGAAGTTATTATAAGCTATATGAAGGGGCCACATAGTTATACAACAGAAGATATAATAGAAATCAATTGTCATGGTGGAGTTATATCAACTAATAGTGTAATGGATCAAGTTATTAAAGCTGGAGCAAGAGTGGCTGAACCAGGAGAGTTTACTAAAAGAGCATTTTTAAATGGTAGAATTGATTTAAGTCAGGCTGAAGCTGTTATTGATATCATAAGAGCTAAAACAGATCTATCTATGAAGTCAGCTATTATGCAAAGTAGTGGTGCACTTTCAAAGCAAATAACAGAATTAAGAAAGTATTTATTAGATGTTTTAGCATTAATAGAATATGGTATAGATTTTACTGAAGATGATGAAGAAATAGATGATAGTTTAATTATAAAAGCAAAAGAAGGAATAGCTCAGACTATATTAAAGATAAAAGATCTATTAAAAAATGCTGATGAAGGAAAAATAATTAGAGATGGACTTAATATGGTTATTGTAGGTAAACCTAATGTTGGGAAATCATCACTACTTAATATGTTATTAAAAGAAAAACGAGCAATTGTAACAGATATACCTGGAACTACAAGAGATATAATTGAAGAATATTTGAATATAGATGGAATACCTATAAAGATAACTGATACAGCAGGGATTAGAGAAACTGAAGATACAGTAGAAAAAATTGGTGTTGAAAGATCAAGAGAGAAAATTGAAGAAGCTGATTTAGTAGTGTTAATTCTAGACTCTTCTAGAGAATTAGAAGATGAAGATAAGGAAATAATTAATACTATAAGAAATAAAAATCATATAGTATTATTAAATAAAATAGACCTAGATAAGAAAATATCTAGTATTGATTTAGATAACAAAATCTTAATATCAGCAAAAACTGGTGAGGGGATTAATGAATTAAAAGATAAGATAAAAACTTTATTTTTTAATGGAACAATAAATAGTGAGAGTCTAATTGTATCTAATGTAAGACATAAACAAGCACTTTATAGAGCATTAGAAAATTGTGAGGAAGCTTTAAATAGAATTAATACTGATGAATATCTTGATCTGATTTCAATCTATGTAACATCTGCAATGAGATCATTAGGAGAGATAACAGGTGATGAATTAGAAGAAGATGTATTAAATAAGATTTTTAGCGAATTTTGTGTAGGAAAATAGGGGGGATAGTAAATGCAAGTAACTTATGATGCAGGAACATTTGATGTAGTAGTTGTTGGAGCTGGTCATGCAGGATGCGAGGCTGCATTAGCTTCAGCTAGATTAGGTTTAAATACATTAATTTGTACAATAAATTTAGATTCAATAGCTATGATGCCTTGTAATCCCAATATTGGAGGAACAGCAAAAGGTCATTTAGTTAGGGAGATTGATGCTTTAGGTGGAGAAATGGGAATAAATATAGATAATACATTTATCCAATCAAGAATGTTAAATACATCTAAAGGGCCAGCAGTTCATTCATTAAGAGCACAGGCTGATAAAAAAGATTATCAATCTAGAATGAAAAAAGTATTAGAAGAACAAGAAAATCTTCAAATGAAACAAATAGAGGTTACAGAGATCATAGTTGATGAGGGAAATATTACTGGAGTAGTAACCAAGAATGGTGCAGTTTTTAATTGTAAAGCTGTAATCTTAGCAACAGGTACATATTTAAAAGGAAAGATTATAATTGGAGAGGTAAGTTATTTTGGAGGTCCAAACGGATTATTTCCGGCAAATGATTTATCACAATCATTATTAGATTTAGGAATTAACTTAAGAAGATTTAAGACAGGGACACCAGCAAGAATCAATAGAAGATCTGTAGATTTCTCTAAGATGATTGAGCAAAAAGGTGATGATAATATAGTACCATTTTCATTTATGAGTGAAGAGATTAATAAAGAACAGATATCATGTTATTTAACGTATACTAATCAAAATACACATAATATAATAAAGGAAAATATAGGAAGATCTCCGATATATAATGGAACTATTAAAGGTGTAGGTCCAAGATATTGTCCATCTATTGAAGATAAAGTTATGAGATTTCCAGATAAGCTACAACATCAAATATTTGTTGAACCAGAAGGTACCGATACATTAGAAATGTATGTAGGTGGTATGTCTTCATCTCTACCAGAAGAAGTTCAAATTAAAATGCTTAGAACATTACCTGGCTTAGAAAATGTAGAAATGATGAGAACTGCATATGCAATTGAATATGATTCAGTTGATCCTACCCAACTTAAACCAACTCTAGAGTTTAAAACTATTAATGGGCTATATGGTGCAGGGCAATTTAATGGTAGTTCAGGATATGAAGAAGCAGCTGCACAGGGGTTAGTAGCAGGTATAAATGCTGCATTAAAAATAAAAGATAGAAACCCTATGATATTAACCCGTTCAGATGCATATATTGGGGTTTTAATTGATGATTTAGTTACAAAAGGTACCAATGAACCTTATAGAATGATGACATCAAGAGCTGAATATAGATTATTACTAAGACAAGATAATGCAGATTTTAGATTAACTGAAATAGGACATGAAGTTGGTTTAGTTACAGAAGAGAGATATGAAACATTTTTAAGAAGAAAAAATAATATTGAATCTGAGCTTGAAAGATTAAAAAATTTAAAAATAACTAATAAAAGACAAGTGAATGAATTTTTAATATCGTTAGGTTCATCAGAATTAAAAAAACCTATTAGTTTTTATGAATTAATAAAGAGACCAGAAGTTGATTATTTTAATTTAATTGGATTAGATCCTGAAAGAGAAGATATACCTAGTGATGTTGGTGAACAAATAAATATAATTGCAAAATATGAAGGATATATAACTAATCAACTTGAACAAGTTTCACAATTTAAAAAATTTGAAAAAAAATTATTACCTAAAGATATTGATTATAGTAATGTAAAGGGATTAAGAACTGAAGCAGAACAAAAATTAAATAGTATTAAACCTATAAGCATTGGGCAAGCGTCTCGTATTTCAGGTGTATCTCCAGCAGATATTTCTGTATTACTTATTTATCTTGAACATTATTATAACAAACAGAATTCTTAGTATCATATATAGTCTAATCTTAATTTATAAATCAATGTTGGTTATAAGTTATTTAGATAAGAGTCACTACTATTTAACCTAATTAACAATAAATAAATGTTAATTTATCAGAAATTACTTAATATTCATTGTTAATTATGATAAAAGATATCATAGCTAAAATAAGACTGTTATAAATGTTAGCTAGCGGATAAATAATATTAATTTTCTTGGAGGTAATTATGGAATTTTATAATTTAATGGCTAAGGCTGCTGAGGATGTAGGATTAAAGTTATCAGAATCTCAATATGAGAAATTCATAATATATAAAGATCTTCTTAAAGAGTGGAATGAAAAAATAAATTTAACAGCTATAACTGAAGATGAAGAAATAATAAAAAAACATTTTATAGATTCTATTAAAGCATTTAAAAGAGAAGAGTTTAAAAAAGCTAATACTCTAATAGATGTTGGAACAGGTGCAGGGTTTCCTGGAATTCCAATAGCTATTATGAGAAGTGAAATTAAAGTTATTTTATTAGATTCACTAAATAAAAGAGTTAACTTTTTAAATACAGTTATAAATGAACTAAATCTTAAAAATGTTACAACTATTCATAGTAGAGCTGAAGATGGAGCTAGGCAAAAAAATCTTAGAGAAAGTTTTGACATAGCTACATCTAGAGCTGTTGCTAATATGAGTGTATTATCAGAATTTTGTTTACCTTACGTTAAGGTAGGAGGACATTTTATTGCATTAAAGGGTCCATCTGTAGATCAAGAAATAAAAGACAGTAAAAAGGCAATAGCTACATTAGGAGGGACTCTAATTGATATATGTGAGGTTCAAATTGAAGATACTGAATTAAAACATAACTTGGTTATAGTTAAAAAGATTAATGAATGTCCTAAAACTTATCCAAGAAAAGCAGGTAATGTTACTAAAAATCCTATAAAATAAATACATTATTATTTTTATATTTGTAGAAATATTAACAAAATTATACTAATTTGTTTTATAAAATAATTTTATAATTAAAGGAAAAATATTATTATTATAGAATAATAGAAATTATAGGCTTTTTATGTGATTAAAGTAATTAATGAGGGATGGGTTGAGATAAATGAATAATGAAATAATTAAAATAGATATAGATAAGATAGTTCCAAATCTTTATCAACCACGTAAATATTTTAATGAAGAAGCACTTGGAGAATTATCACAATCAATAAAGGAACATGGAATTATACAACCACTTACAGTAAGAAAAATGGGAGAAATCTATGAGCTAGTAGCGGGTGAAAGAAGACTTAGAGCTGCAAAATTAGCTAATTTTGATTCAGTTCCATGTAATATAGTAAATATAACTGATTATGAATCAGCAGAAATAGCATTATTAGAAAATCTTCAAAGAGAAGATTTAAATTATATTGAAGAAGCTGAAGCTTATAATAATCTTCTTAATGACCATAATTTTACACAAGAAGATTTAGCAAAGAGAATGGGAAAAAAACAATCAACAATTGCTAATAAGTTAAGATTATTAAAGCTAGATCCTAAAGTTAGACTATTATGTCTTGAAAATAGTTTAACAGAAAGGCATGCAAGAGCTCTCCTTAGCATTCCTACTCCACAGCTCCAAATAAAAATTGTACAAAAAGTAATAAAGAATGGATTAAATGTAAAAAATACTGAAGAATTAATTAATAAAGAATTACTAAAAATAGCAGGCAAACAATTAAATGATAAGAAATCAAAAAACAATATAAAAGCAGCATTACCTGCAAAATTATATATGAATACAATAAAACAAGTACTTCAAAAATTTAATATACCTGCTGAATATAATTGTAAAGATGATGATGAATTTATTGAAGTAACTGTAAAAATTCCTAAAAATAAAAATTAAATTATAAGGAACATGAAATAAAATAATAGATCAAATAGATAGTATACTGATCTATTATTTTTTTGAGTATACTTAAAATAAGTATTAAATTTAATATATAATATAATTAATTTAATATATTTATAATTTTTTATAAAAGATTAGGAATATCTAGTTATAAGTATATATATGATAAATTTTCTATGTAACTTTCTTACTATAGTGAGTAGTAGCATAAATTCTATAAATATTTTTTAGTTTATATTAATGAATAAATTTTAATGGTATTTACATATTTTAATTATAGTTTATTAAAAAAAGGACAAAATAGTATATAAATTTATTGAAAATTATTTTTTAATAAATTTATATACTATTTTTTTTCATTTTTCTTACATTAATCTTTTAATATGTATTGAATATATATATAATGTTAATATGGGAGAGGGGGTGTAGGCTCTTATAGGGCTTAATTATGAAGACAGTTTGTATTTTTAATCAAAAGGGTGGAGTAGGTAAAACTACTACTAATATAAATTTATCAGGATATTTAGCTATGGCAGGATATAAAGTGCTGACAATAGATATTGATCCTCAAGGGAATACTACAAGTGGACTTGGTTTAGATAAGAGAAGTTTAGAGGTCTCAATGTATGATGTTTTGACAACAGATATATCAATTAAGGACTCAATCTTAAGAACTGATTTAGTAGAAAATTTATTTATATCACCTTCAACTATGGAATTAGCTGGAGCAGAAGTTGAAGTAATAGGAAGAGAAGATAGGGAAAATATTATAAAAAGAAAATTAAAAGAAATTGAAGGCGAATATGATTATGTATTTATAGATTGTCCACCTTCTTTAGGAGTATTAACTATAAATGCACTAACATGCGCAGATTCAGTATTAATTCCAATACAATGTGAATTCTATGCATTAGAAGGAGTTAGTCAATTAGTTAATACAATTCAATTAGTTAAAAAGTCTTTAAATAAGAAATTAGAAATTGAAGGCGTAGTAATGACTATGTTTGATTATAGAACCAATCTTAGTAATGAGGTATTTAAGGAAGTTAAAAAGTATTTTAAAAGTAAGGTCTATAAAACAACTATTCCAAGAAATATAAGATTAGCAGAAGCACCGAGCTTTGGATTGCCAATCATGTTATATGATGATAAATGTAAAGGCGCAGAGGCATATATTAATTTAAGTAAAGAATTTTTAAGCAGACAGGAATAGGAGAGAATATTATGGGAAAAAAGTTTGGGTTAGGAAAAGGATTAGGAGCACTTATACCGGATGAAATTGAAGAAAAAGTTAAGGAAAAAAGTAACAATATACTTATACCTATAAATAATATTAAAAGTGATGTTGAACAACCGAGAAAGAATTTTGATTCTGAAAAAATTATTGAGTTATCTCAATCAATTAAACTTCATGGAGTAATTCAACCATTAATAGTTAGACAAAAAGGAGAGGATCATTATATTATTGTTGCAGGAGAACGAAGATGGAGAGCTGCAAAGTTATCAGGATTGAAAGAATTACCATGTATAATTATGGACTTAAATAATAAAGAAATTTTGGAAATATCATTAATAGAGAATATTCAAAGAGAAGATTTAAATCCAATTGAAGAAGCTTTAGCATATAAAAAATTGATAGATGATTTTAAAATTACTCAATTAGAGTTAAGTAATAGAATTGGAAAATCTAGAGTAGCGATTACAAATACAATGAGATTAATTAACTTAGATAAGAGAGTACAACAATATTTAATTGAGGGTATTATTACAGAGGGGCATGGAAGAACACTTCTTAGTGTTGATAATAATGACTTACAATATGAACTCGCTCAACAAGTAATTGATAATAAACTATCTGTTAGAGAATTAGAGAAATTAATTAAAAATATAAATGAGAAAAAACAAAATGATAGTAAAGATAAAGAATTAAATCCATATTACCAAGATATAAAAAACCAACTTCAAAATTATTTTGGAACAAAAGTAAATATACAAAATAAAAAAAATAAAGGAAAAATTGAAATAGAATATTATTCAGAAGAAGATTTACAAAGAATATTAGATATTATAGATATCTAACAAGATGTTTCACGTGAAACATTAAGGAAAGGAATGACGAAATTGAACACACTACTTAATACTATTAATGAGATGGCACCATATCTAATAATAGGAATGGCTGTAATAATTATTTTACTATTTGTATTAATTATAGTTTTAATGAAATCAATAAATAAATTAGAAACTAAATATAGAAAATTAATGAGAGGTACAAATAGTAAAAATTTAGAACAAATGTTGAATGAAAAGCTAAATAATATCGAAGAAGCAAAGAATATATCTGAAAAAGCTATAGAAGAATGTGGAAAATTAGAAATTAAAATAAAAGAATGCGTACAAAAAGTTGCTATAATGAGATATAAAGCTTTTGAGGATGTTGGAAGTGACTTAAGCTTTTCAATTGCTATGCTAGATGATAATAATGATGGTATAATATTAACAGGGATTTATGGACGTCAAGAAAGTACTACATATGCAAAACCAATTGATAAAGGTATATCAAGATATGATCTATCTGAGGAAGAACTTTATGTATTAAGTGAAGCATCAAATAAATATAATACTAAAAAAAATAAGTAAGTACTTCAGTACTTGCTTATTTTTTTTAGTATTATATATTACAAATTTAAACATTCAACAAAAAGTATGTAGTTATTTGATTTATTGAATGATTATTATTTCAACATACATATTTTTAATATGAAAAATTATTCATTAGCAAGAGATATAATATTACTATTATTATGATAAAGATTAATATTTGTTGATTTTAATATAAAATGATATATGCCTCTAGATATTATATCAGATAACATCATAACTGTATTTAATCTAGTATTCTGCAAAACCAAAAAATCGAAACTACTAGAAACATTAACTATACCAGTTATAGACATTTGACCTACTGCAGGAAGATTTTTATTTAGAGCTGCACCAGGCAAAATAGACTTTTTTTCTACGAATACCTTGCCTATATTATGTATATTACCTAAACAAGCATCTATAGCAACAATATAAGGATTTTTAAATTTATTATTTATTTCATCTAATTTATTATTTAGATTTTTAGAATGAATAGGATTTTGTAATGTTCCCAATATGTGAATATTATTAGTAGATAAAAAACGTAATTTATACCCTACTAATGGACCTAGAGAATCACCAGTTGATCTATCAGTACCTATGCAAAGGAAAACGATATTTTTACCAGAATTTAAAATAGGTTTTAATTCTGAAATTAAATAGTCACATATCTTTATATATGAACTGGAGTTTGTTGAATCAATACATAATTTTTTACTCATAAAATAAATCTCCTTTATTAAGAAATTATTTCCCAATAAAGGAGATTTTATTCACATACTAAATCATTATAACTATAAATTAAATTAATTTTATAATGATTTTTCAGTTTTTATTTTAAGTAAATATAAATAATATTTTTAAATATAGGTATTTTGTATACTATTTTTGATAAATTTACTTAGAAAATTATTTTATTTTCGGAAATTTTATTTAATATATTTAAAGTATAGTTAATATCATTTATAGATGTAAAATAGCTAATACTTAATCTAATAGTGCCATTAGGGAAAGTTCCAATAGTTTTATGAGCTAAAGGAGAACAATGCAAACCAGTTCTAGTTTTTATATTATTATGCTCTAAATAATATCCAACTTCTGAAGGCTCAAAACCATCAATATTTATAGATACACAAGTTGTTGATTTTTTTGCAGATAAATCTCCATAAACAGTTAATCTTTTTATATTTAATAAACCATCTATTAAGGACTTTAATAAATAATTATTATGTTCATATATTGTATTTAAACCTATTTTATTAATATACTTAATTCCTTCAGATAATCCAACAATTCCAGGGATATTTAAGGTTCCACATTCAAATTTATCTGGTAAAAAATCTGGTTGATATAGTGAATGTGAAGAACTACCAGTACCACCTTGAAATAAGGTATCACATGATTCATTAAATTCATCAGTTAATATAAATCCACCTATTCCTTGAGGACCTAACAAACTTTTATGACCTGTAAAAGCTATTGCACTAGCATTAATTTTTTTCATATCAAGATTAAGAACTCCTGCTCCTTGAGATGAATCAACAATAAAAAATATATTATTTTTATTACATAAATTACCAATTTTTTGTATATCTTGAATAGAACCTGTAATATTAGATGCTTGTGTAAGAATTACAAGTTTAGTTTTAGAATTTATTTTAAATTCTAAATCTTTTGGATTAATAAATCCTAATGAATTACACTTTATTATATCTACACTTATATCATTATTTTCTTTCATATGAAACAGAGGTCTAATTACAGAATTATGTTCCATTGAAGAAGTAATAACGTGATCTCCAGGTTTTAATATACCTTTAATCAAAATATTTAATGAAGTGGTAACATTATTTGTAAAAATAACATTTTTAGGAATATCAAATCCAAAAAAATTTGAAATGGTATCTCTAGCATCATATAATATTCTATTACTTTGCATAGAGTTACTATAATTTCCTCTATTAGCATTGCCACCAACATTAAGCATATAATTATACATTGCATCAATAACTTCTTTTGGTTTTGGAAAAGTTGTTGATGAATTATCTAAATAAACATCCATATTAATACACCTCTAAAAAATAAATTTAATAAATCCCCAAATAATAAATATTATTCCAAGTATAAAAAGAAAATAATCTAATAATTTTGATATAGTATTAGAAAAATCACCTTTTAACATTTTAAAACCTTTAATTGCTAATAAATTAAGAACAAAAAACCAACTTAGACTACCTAAAAACATAGAAGATAAAGCTAGAGTAAAATATATATCTCCTTTAAGTCTCCAAACACTTAATATTGTACCACTTAGTGCAATCCATAATGATGGAGTAGTCGGATTAAAAAATGTTATAAAAAATCCAGTAAGAAAACTATGACCGTTTAAAAAGCTATTAGTAGATGACTTAATATTTAATTTATTTGTAGTTTTATTTAAATTAGATGATTTTCTAGAAATTATATTAAATAATATAAGTACAAATCCAGATACTATCCAAAATAGACCTTCAAATCTTTGATTATCGTTTAGTATTTTAAATAATCCTAAGTTTATAATTATTATATATAAAAGATCAGCAGATACTGCTCCAAATGATACTTTATAACCTTCTCTAAATCCATCAGAGATAGATCTATTTATTGATTCAATTCCAGAAGGTCCTAATGGAATTGAAGCAAAAAAGCCAGTAAAAAAACCTATTAATATAGGCCTAAAAATAAAGAACAAAGATAACATAATATAATACTCCCTATAATTGTAGTCATATATAATTATAATGTAATATAAATAATTATTCATTATAATTATTATTTAAAAATAGTAAAAAACAGATATAATAATATATAAGTAATATTTATTATAAGGTAGGTGTAAGATGAGTTATTATATTATAGTGTTTAAAAATACTTATGATGCAATGGCAGCAGAAAAGATATTAGAAAAATCTAATTATAAATTTAGAATAATGCCAACCCCAACATCAATAACTAAAAGTTGTGGTATATGCGTAAGAATAGATAATAAAACAGATGTAGATAAAATAATTAAAGAAGAAACTTTTGAATATAAAGAAATATATTTAAAAGATCAAAATGGATATTCTTTAATTTAGTGAGTTAATTGGAGAGTGATAAGTATTTTAAAGTTTAATTATTTAATAGAATCTGAAATAGGTGAAACATTTAATAAAATAAAAAGTGCATTAAAATCAGTACCAAATATAGAGATTTTAGTTAATAAAGCTTTTATGATTATACTTACAATTATTTTAATGTATATATCAATAAAGTTGGGAAATCATTTGATTAAAAAATTTGTAGACAGACAAATCAAGAGCAATGCTATGTTATCATTAGACTCACAAAGAGCAAAAACACTTGGAGAAGTTTTAAAAAGTGTATTAAAATATTTAGTATATTTTTTAGGTATAGGATCAATTTTATCTAATTTGTTTAATGGAATGTCTTTTACATTTGCAAGCATTGGAGGAGTTGCAGTTGGGTTTGGAGCACAAAGTTTAGTTAAAGATTTAATAAATGGATTTTTTATTTTATTTGAAGATCAATTTGGAGTTGGTGATTACATAACTATAGGTGAATTTAGTGGAATTGTAGAGAGTATTGGTATTAGGACAATAGTAATTAAAGATTTTTCAGGAGATGTTCATTCAATACCAAATGGTTCTATAATTCAAGTTACTAATCATTCAAGAGATAATATAAGATTTATAGTAGATGTAGATATTGCTTATGAAGAAAATATAGATAATGCCATAAATGTGATTAAGAAAACATGTGAAAAATTTGAAGAACAAAACGAAGATATAAGAGAGCCTATACAAGTATTAGGAGTAAACGCTTTAAATGCTTCTAGCGTTACAATAAGAGTAATAGGTAAAGCAAAACCACTTAAGCAATGGGAAACAGAAAGAGAATTAAGAAAATTAATAAAAATAAAATTAGATGAAGATGGTATAGAAATACCATATCCTAAAACTCAATTGATTAATCTTAATTTAGAAAAGGAGAGAATTTAATGATAGATACATTTGAACTTGGTGAAATAGTGCAAATGAAAAAAAAACATCCATGTGGTTCTTATGAATTTGAAATAATAAGGGTAGGAGCAGATATAAAAATAAAGTGTACAGGATGTGGGAGAATTATTATGATTCCCAGAAGTAAGTTTCAAAAATCGGCAAAAAAAGTAGTAAAAACTGAAAATTAGTATAAAGAGTAAAAAAAACTTGAATTGCTTATTTTAAGCTGATATAATTATAAATTGTAATCCCTGCTGTGAAAAACACAGCCGTTAGTCCAAAGGAGGTGAAAATGATGAGAAAATACGAAACTATATTTATACAACACCCATCATTCGATGAAGAAACTGTAAAGGCAAACATTGAAAAGTTTAAAGGTGTTATAGAAAATGGTGGAGGAACAGTAGAAAACGTTGATTTTTGGGGTAAGAGAAAGCTTGCTTACGAAATCTCAAAGGTTAGTGATGGTTACTACACTCTAGTTAACTTTACTGCAAATCCTGAATTACCAAGAGAATTAGATAGAATATTCAGAATCACTGATGGTATTATAAGACATATCATTGTTAAGGAAGAAGTTTAAGGTGGTGTTGTAAATGAATAAAGTAGTTCTAATCGGAAGATTAACTAAAGATCCAGAACTAAGATTTACTCCAGGAAATGGAACAGCAGTAACAACTTTAACATTAGCAGTTGATAAGTATAATGCTAAATCTGGTCAAAGAGAAGCAGACTTTGTACCTGTAGTAGTATGGGGCAAACAAGCAGAAAGTACCGCAAATTACATGAGTAAGGGTAGTCAAATGGCTATTAGTGGTAGAATTCAAACCAGAAATTATGAGGCAAAAGACGGAACTAAAAGATATGTAACAGAAGTAGTTGCTACAGAAGTTCAATTTTTAAGTAAAGGGAATGCTTCAGGAAATGCTGGAACTAGTTATGGTAACAGCAATGAATATTCAGCACCATCAAGCAATCCGTTTGATAGTATGAATTTTGAAGAGGATATAACTCCAGTAGATGATGGAGATATGCCGTTCTAATTTTTAAGGTAAGGAGGGAATAAAATGAGCAGAGAAGATAATAGAAGAGCTGGCGGAAGAGCTAGAAGATCTAGAAAGAAAGTTTGTGCTTTTTGTGCAGATAAATCAGAATCTATAGATTATAAAGATATAAATAAGCTTAGAAAGTATGTTACAGAAAGAGGTAAGATTTTACCAAGAAGAATTTCTGGAACTTGTGCTAAGCACCAAAGACAATTAACAGACTCAATTAAAAGAGCAAGAAATATCGCATTATTACCATTCACAACTGAATAGGATAATAATCACTCCCCTGAGAAATCAGGGGTTTTTTTATACCAAAAATTATATTTAAATGGAAAATAAATACAAATAAATACTATAATGCCTTGCATTACTAGTTAAAAAAATTTAAAATAAGTATACAAGGGCTGAGATAAGAGGTGATATAGATGAAAAAAGAAGAATTAAATATAATGACTAGTGTTAAAATAATAGAAAATTTAAAAGCACAATTACTTTGCATTGTTGGAGAATTTTTTAGATTGTTAACAAAGGGAAACAATATAGCTCATAATTCCATATTAGATTGTATCTCAGGTGCAATAAGTATATTATATGTTCTTGCAGAAAAATTAGGGTATTCTTTCGCAGAAGTTGATCATACTATGAAAAAAAAATTAGAATTAGGAATACGTGCAGAAGATGAAGTTGAAAAAGATGGTAGGAGTTTAAGTAGATTAAAATTATATATTGACAATAGAAGAGATTAATAATAAAGTAGGAGGCTTATTATGAAAGGAGTAACGATTATAAAAAGGTTACTTAAGCCTATTATATTGATTATGAGTTCATTAATTTTATGTTATTATAATTATAAAGGAATAGCATTTATAATTTTTTTAATTTACTTATTAGATAATTTTTATCAGTTAAACTATTATTGGAATAGAGAAAAAAATATTAATGAATTTATAGGAAGTTTAAATAAAGGAATAGAAAATAATATATTTCAATTTGTATATCCATTAGCTTTAGTAAGGAAAAATGGAAATATTATGTGGAGTAATAATATTTTTAATAATATAAGATCCAATGAAGACTCTTATGATAGAAATATTTTAAGTATTGCTAGAGGTTTAAATTTAGAACGTATTTTTAGTGATGAAAGTAAGCATCAGAGATTAAAGATAAAGGGGAAACTATATGATACGTATGCAACTAAAATAAAACTTAAAGATAAAGAAGATTTATTTTTAGTATATTTTAATGATATAACAGAGCTTATAGGGTATGAAACCACAAAAGAGAGCATTATGTTAATTGAAGTAGATAATTTTAGTGAGGCTTTAGATACTACCGAAGAAGAAAATAGACCATTATTAGTAGCCGAAATAGAAAGAGCTATAAATGCATATGCTAATAATTTAAAGGCAATGATTAAAAAATATGATACTAATAAGTATGTATTATCGATTCAAGACAATTATATAAAAAAACAGATTGATGAAAAATTTAAATTGTTAGATGATATCTCCAATATAGATAAGGGGAATAAACTAGAGGTCACTTTAAGTATTGGAGTTGGAAGAGGCGGAGTATCTCCATTAGAAAATTATAAATATGCTAATACAGCCAAAGAACTAGCCTTAGGTAGAGGTGGAGATCAGGCTGTAGTTAAAAATAAGGATGAAATAAAATTTTTTGGCGGAAATACTAAAGAAATAGAAAAAAGAACTAGAGTTAGAGCAAGAGTAGTAGCACATGCATTGACTGAGTTAGTATATGTAAGTAGTAAAGTATATATAATAGGACATAAGAATCCTGATATGGATTGCTTTGGAGCAGCTATAGGACTATCTAGTGTTATCAAGCAAATTGGTAAATCATGTAGAATAGTTTTGCAAAATGATATAAGTGCTATAGAATATTACTTAGATAATCTTATGAATGATCCTAAATATAATGATTTATTTATATCAGCAGAGAAAGCTAAAGTAGATTTAGATGATGAAACTTTAATAATAGTACTAGATGTTCATAATAAAAGCTATGTATTGGATTTAGAATTAATTAATAAAGCAAAAAGAAAAGTAATAATAGATCATCATAGAAGATCAGCAGATATGATTGAAGGGGATATATTAAATTATATAGAGGTATATGCTTCTTCAACGTCAGAAATGGTAACTGAAATTATTCAATATATGGTTGATAAACCTAAATTAACAGAAATAGAAGCAGAAGGATTATTAGCAGGGATATTTATGGATACAAAAGGTTTTTCATTTAAAACAGGTGTAAGAACATTTGAAGCAGCATCATTTTTAAGAAAAGCAGGAGCAGATACTATTGAAATTAAAAAAATGTTTAGTGATAATTTAGAAAATTATATTCTTATTGCAGAAACAATAAAATCAGCAGAAGTAAATAAGAATATAGCTATTGCAATATGTCCTAAAAACGTAGATACTGTAATTGTAGCAAAATCAGCAGATGAACTTTTAAATTTATCTGGTATAAATGTATCATTCGTTTTAGCACAGGTTAATGAAGATATATATATTAGTGGAAGATCAACAGGAGAAATTAATGTTCAAGTTGTATTAGAAGCTTTAGGTGGTGGAGGCCATATGAATATAGCTGGCGCAAAAGTATCAAATGCACAAATAGATGATGTTATTTATGATTTAAAAGAAACAATAAAAAAATATTTAAAGGTGGGAGACTAATATGAAGGTTATTTTATTACAAGATGTTAAAAAATTAGGTAAAAAAGGTGATGTTATTGAAGCATCAGATGGGTATGTAAGAAACTTTTTATTTCCTAGGAAATTAGCACAAGAAGCTACAGAAGCTAATATGCATATATTAAATAATAAAAAAGAAAATGAAAGAAAACAAAAATTAGCTGAACTTGAAGCAGCACAAAAATTAGCTGGAGAATTAAAAGGAAAAGAGATAACAATAAAAACTAAAACTGGGGAAAGCGGAAAATTATTTGGAGCTATAACAAGTAAAGATATTTCAGAGTTAATAAAAAGTGAATATAAGGTTGAAATAGATAAAAAGAAAATAGTTATGGATGCAATAAAATTAGCAGGAAATTATGAAATAGAAGTTAAACTATATCCAGAGGTTAGTACAAAAATGAAAGTAATAATAGTTCCACAGCAATAAGGAGGACTTGTTTTGAATTCAAATGAAGAGACAAATTTATTAAAAGATATAATGAATGGTAATTTATCTTTAGAATCTCAAATAGATGCTTTATTTAATATATCTAAAAATATTTTAGATAAAGGTGCATTAAAATCTAGAACAATTAGATTTAAGTTAGATAAGTATATAAATTCTACTAATAATTGCGAAAGAATATTTGCTTTAAATACAATTTTATCTGAAGGAGAAGGGTTAAAGAAAATTCCTAAAGAAGAGGAATTAGAGCAAGCTGTTAAAGATACAATAAATTTAGTTGTGGATGAAATTGCTAGAAAATATGTTCAAAGTAAAATAGAAATGAAAGTTGAACAGGCAATTATAGAGAAGCAAGAAAAATATATTGATGAAGTAAAGCTTTCAATTATTAAAAAGGAAAAAGGCATTGAAAATAAAAAGACTTTAAATAAACTAGAACATTTAGTTGATTTAGATAATAAGGTAACAAGTAAAAATATAATGAGCTTTTTAAGACCAGAGAGTTTTGAAGAAGTTGTGGGTCAAGAAAGAGCTATTAAATCGTTAATTTCAAAACTTTCTTCACCATATCCACAACATATAATTCTATATGGACCACCAGGTGTAGGTAAAACTACAGCAGCAAGACTTGCACTTAAAGAAGCAAAGAAATTGGATTTTACACCGTTTGATGACAAATCAAAGTTTGTTGAAGTTGATGGTACAACTTTAAGATGGGATCCAAGAGAAATAACTAATCCGTTATTAGGATCTGTGCATGATCCAATATATCAAGGAAGTAAGAGATATTTATCAGAATCAGGCATACCAGAGCCTAAACCAGGTTTAGTTACTGAAGCACATGGTGGTGTGTTATTTATTGATGAAATAGGAGAATTAGATCATATACTTCAAAATAAACTTTTAAAAGTATTAGAAGATAAGAGAGTTGAATTTTCATCATCATACTATGATCCAGATGATGAAATGACTCCTAAATATATAAAATATCTTTTTGATAATGGAGCACCAGCTGATTTTGTTTTAATTGGTGCTACAACAAAGAGTCCTAGTGAAATTAATCCAGCTTTAAGATCAAGAGCTACAGAAGTATATTTTGAGCCATTATCATCAGATGATGTAAAACTAATAGTAGAAAAGGCAGCTCAAAAATTAAAAGTTACATTAGAGGATGGAGTTGCTAATAAGATTAGCAATTATACATTTGAAGGTAGAAAAGCTGTAAATATCTTAACGGATGCATATGGATATGCTTTATATATGCAAAAAGAACTTACAGATAGTATAGAAATAAAATTAGAACATTTAAATGAAGTACTTTCAGTAGGAAGATATACTCCTTTTGAAAGATTTGAAAATACTCAGGAACATGAAATAGGTCATATTTATGGATTAGGCGTAAGTGGATTCTTAGGATCTACCCTTGAAATTGAGGCTAGTGTTTTTGAAGCTAAAAAGAAAGGTAGCGGTGTAGTTAGATTCAATGAAACTGCTGGTTCTATGGCAAAGGATTCTGTATTTAATGCAGCCTCAGTAATAAGAGCAATAACTGATAAAGATATAAAAGATTATGATATTCATGTCAATGTTATAGGTGGAGGGAAGATAGATGGTCCATCAGCAGGAACAGCTATTACCTTATGTATAATAAGTTCATTACTTAAAAAGCCTATAAAACAAGATATAGCTATAACAGGTGAGATATCTTTAAGAGGTAAGATAAAACCTGTAGGTGGAATATTTGAAAAAATATATGGTGCTAGAAGAAAGGGCATAAAGAGAGTTTTAGTTCCAAAAGATAATGAAAAAGAAGTCCCTTTAGGCCTTAATGATATTGAAGTTATTTCAGTAAGCACTATAGAAGAAGTTATTGATATTGTATTTAAATAATAAATAGGCTTCCTTGTAAGGAAGCTTATTTTAAATTATTAAAGTATATTTATAAATTATTATTTTCTTTAATGTATGTAGAAGATAGAGTAAAATTAAATTAAGTTTAATTTGATTTCAAATAAAAGTTTTTAATTTTTAAGGAAGGAGGAGTAGCGTTTGGAAAATCAGATTATGAGGAGTTTACCTCAGAGTATAGAAGCAGAACAATCGGTAATAGGTTCTATGATAATAGATAAAACAGCCATTGCTAAAACTTTAGAACATTTAGAAGAAGAAGATTTTTATAGAGATGGACATAAAATAATATTTAGAGCTATATTAGATATGTTTAAAAAAGATATAGCGATAGATCTAGTAACTTTATTAGAACATTTAAAGAGTATAGATATGCTTGAAAGAGCTGGTGGAGTAACTTATATAAGTGAAATAAGTTCATCAGTGCCTACTACAGCTAATTTAACTTCATACATAAAAATAGTAGAGGAAAAATCTATTTTAAGAAAACTTATAAAAGCTTCAACATCAATAATTGAAGAGAGTTATAATAAGCAAGGTGAAGTAGAAGATGTATTGGATATAGCAGAGAAAAAGATATTTGATATAGCGGAAAAGAAAACTTCAAAGGACTTTGAACCTTTAAGTGATGTTTTGGAAAGAGGATTTCTTGAAATTGAAAGACTTTTTAATAATAGAGGAGAAATTACAGGGGTAGGATCTGGATTTAGTGATTTAGATGCTAAAACATCTGGCTTTCAAAAGGGTGATATGGTTCTTATAGCTGCTAGACCTTCTATGGGAAAAACAACATTTGCACTTAATATAGCAGAACATGCAGCATTAAGAGAAGGAAAAAGTGTCGTTATTTTTTCACTAGAAATGTCTAAAGAGCAATTAGCTTATAAGTTGCTTTGTTCTGAGGCTAATGTTGATATGTTAAGATTAAGAACTGGGGAACTAGATGATAAAGATTGGGAAAATATTGCTAAAGCAACAGGTCCATTATCTAAGGCTAAGGTATATATTGATGATACTGCTGGAGTATCTGTCATGGAAATGAGATCTAAATGTAGAAGATTAAAAATGGAGTATGGAATAGATTTAATTGTTATAGACTATTTGCAACTTATGTCTGGAAGTTCTGGGAGTGATAATAGACAACAAGAGGTATCGGAAATATCTAGATCGATTAAAGCATTAGCTAAAGAAATGGAATGTCCCGTAATAGCATTATCTCAGTTGTCGCGTGCACCTGAACAAAGAGCAGATCATAGACCTATGTTATCAGACTTAAGAGAATCAGGATCTATTGAACAAGATGCCGATGTTGTTATGTTTTTATATAGAGATGAATATTACAATAAAGAAACAGAAGATAGAAACATGGCAGAATGTATAATAGCAAAACAAAGAAATGGTCCAGTAGGAACAGCTAAATTAGCATGGCTTGGTCAATATAGTAAATTTGGTAATTTAGATGTAATCCATAAAGAGTAAAGATATAAATTAGTATGATAATAGTTATACTAATTTATATCTAATTATTTAATATATACGTTCATCACTATTACTAGTAAGTTATATCATTTATAAATATTTTAGGATTTATATTAATAAACAAATCCTATTATAACTAATATGTTTTTATAAAATTTTAGGTATAATAAGTTTAACCTTATCCTTGTAATGATAAAGGAAACTTTTATCTAAATTAATATCTTTTAAATAAAACATTCTTTTTACAGAACAATTTAAATCTTGAGTAATTTTATTAATTTCAAAAACCAAAAAATTATTTTTATAATATATTTTTAAAAAATTATCTTTGTAGGAAAAGAAATAAATATCAATATAATAAGCTTTAGATGTTTCTTCTATATTAATAGAAGGAGCTTTTGATTTTACAATAGTTTCATCTAAAAATAAATCAATAAACTCTTCTTTATTTATTAAAGAGTTAGAGTGAATTATAGAAGTTTTGTTCATAGATATAACCTCCCTTCTAACTTAAATATATTTTATGAAATAGAAGACTAGCTATACTATGATTATAGTGGAGGAAAACTTAAAATTAGAATTTATAATAAAAAATTGGGGGAAAATTATGAATAGAAGAATTGGATTTATAGGTTGTGGAAATATGGGAAGTTCGATTGTAGGTGGATTAATTGCATCAGGATTTGCAAAGAATGATCAAATAATTGTTTCTACTAAAACTGAAGTTTCAGCTAAAAAATTAGAAGACGATTTTAAAATATTAGCAACTTTAGATAATAATTATGTTGCTAAAAATTCTGATATATTAATTTTAGCTGTAAAACCATATATGTTTAAAGATGTTATTGGAGAGATTAAAGAGAATTTAAGAGAAGACCAAATAATGATTAGTATAGCTGCTGGAATTAGTATTAAAGATATGGAAGAGTTAATAGGTAATGAGTATAAGATAATAAGAAGTATGCCTAATACACCAGCATTAGTAGGTCAAGCAATGTCAGCTGTTTGTCCAAATAAAAATATTACAAAAGAAGATATGGAATATTGCATAAAAATATTTAAAAGTTTTGGAGAATGTGTAACACTTGAGGAAAAGGATTTTCATGGATTTATTGCTTTATGTGGTTCTTCACCAGCATATATTTTTATGTTTATAGAAGCAATGGCGGATGGAGCAGTTAAACTTGGTATAAGTAGAGATAATGCATATAAAATGGCCGCTCAATCTTTACTTGGATCTGCAAAAATGGTTTTAGATACAGGCAAACATCCAGGAATATTAAAAGATATGGTATGTTCTCCTGGAGGAACTACAATAGATGCAGTTGCTGAATTAGAAAAACAAGGTTTTAGGAATTCAGTTATAGAAGCAATGGTTAAATGTGCAGAAAGATCTAAGAGTATGTAATGCTGAGTAGAAGAGAATATTTTTAGTAGATAGATATATATAGTTAGATAAAATTTTTATTTTGATCATTAAAAAATAACATTCTAATATTCATCAGTTTTGTGAATAAAAGTTTAAATTTTATTTGGGGATAATTTTTAATATATAAATTTGTGGATAAAATTTAAAGAAAAAATCTTGTGGATAAATTTAATTTTTTTCATGTGGATAATTCTTTTTTAAAAGTTATTGTGAATAAATTTAATAATTTATGTAAAAAGCACCGTGATTTAATTTATAGATATCACAGTGCTTTTAAATTTACAAATTATATTTATATACGAGCAACTCCACTTTCAACTGCAGCCTTTTTAACTGCTTCTGCAACAAGAGTTTGAACATTTAAATCGAAAGCTTTTGGAATTATACAATCAGGATTTAAATCTTTTTTATCTACAGAATTTGCTATAGCGTAAGCAGCAGCAACTTTCATATCTTCATTAATTTCTGATGCTCTAACATCTAATGCACCTCTAAAAACTCCAGGGAAAGCTAAAACATTATTTATTTGATTAGGATAATCGGAACGACCTGTACCCATAATCTTAATTCCAGCTTCTTTTGCATCATTAGGGAATATTTCAGGTGTTGGATTTGCCATAGCAAATATTATTCCGTCTTTATTCATAGTTTTAACCATTTCTTTTGAAACTATGTTAGGAGCGGAAACACCAATAAATACATCTGCATTTTTAATTGCATTCTTTAATAAACCATCTTCATTATTTGGATTAGTTAATTGAGCTAACTCTTCCATATAAGGATTATTTGATGATTTATTTTTTGTGATTACTCCATTTATATCACACATTATAATATTTTTTACACCAGATGAAAGGAGTAATTTGCATATAGCAGTTCCAGCTGCACCTGAACCATTTATCACTACTTTTATATCTTTCAAATTTTTATTTACTATTTTTAATGCATTTATTAAACCAGCTAAAACAACAATAGCAGTTCCGTGTTGGTCATCATGAAATACAGGTATATCTAATTTTTCTTTTAACCTTTTTTCTATTTCAAAACATCTAGGAGCAGCAATATCTTCTAAATTTATGCCACCTAAAGTTGGAGATATATTGCAAATAGTTTTAACAATTTCATCTATATTTTTAGTATCTAAAACTATAGGAAATGCATCTACATTCCCGAATTCTTTAAATAGAACACTTTTACCTTCCATAACTGGTAATGAAGCAAGTGGCCCAATATCTCCAAGCCCTAAAACGGCAGTACCATCAGAAATGACAGCTACTGAGTTCCACTTTCGAGTATAGATATATGCTTTGTTAGGATCTTTATGTATTTCACGACAAGGCTCTGCAACACCTGGAGTATATGCAAGACTTAAATCATTAGCATTTTCAACTTTACATGTTGATTTAATTTCTATTTTACCTCTTTTTTCTTCATGGAATTTTAAAGATTCTTCATAAATGTTCACAAAAACACCCCTTAAATTTTTAATAAAAGTTAGATATATTACATCTGAAAAACTGTTATTGTATAAATTAAATTATAATTAATTGACCAATATAATCTAATTATACGAATTATTATGAAAAAAATCAAAAAAATATTCGATATATGGTTGACCATAAGAAACTACTTTGCTACTATTTAGAAGGAGAATTTATTTTTTGTATATAAGTATAGTTATAAATTTATTTTTTACTTATATCTAAAA
Source organism: Clostridium weizhouense (assembly GCF_019431045.1). Taxonomy (GTDB): domain Bacteria; phylum Bacillota; class Clostridia; order Clostridiales; family Clostridiaceae; genus Clostridium; species Clostridium weizhouense. The sequence continues at coordinate 35,369 of NZ_JAHXPT010000019.1, forward strand.
TAAATGTATAAATCTCTAAAGAATAATTTAAATTAAAGCTAAAAGCTTATTATTTAAGGAGGCAAACACATGTCAGCATTTATTGTTTTAGGAGCCCAATGGGGAGATGAAGGAAAAGGAAAGATGACAGACTATCTAGCAGAAGAGGCAGATGTAGTAGTTAGATTTCAAGGAGGAAACAATGCTGGTCATACTGTAGAAGTTGGCGATAAGCAATATAAACTTCACTTAATTCCATCAGGAATTTTATATGATGACAAACTAAATGTAATAGGAAATGGAGTAGTTGTAGATCCTAAAGCTCTATTTGAAGAAATAAATTATTTAGAAGGTGTAGGAGTTAGTGTTACACCAGAAAAATTAATAGTAAGTGATAGAGCACAACTTATAATGCCATATCATAAAGTACTAGATGTGTTAAAAGAAAAAGCAAGAGGTAAAAATGACATAGGAACTACAGGAAAAGGTATAGGCCCATGTTATACAGATAAATATGAAAGATGTGGAATTAGAGTCTGTGACCTTATGCATGAAGATGTATTTATTGAAAAATTAAGAGAAAATATAGATATGAAAAATGATTATATAACTAAAGTATTAGGAGGAGAACCTCTAAACTTTGATGAAATATTAAAGGAATATTTAGAATTTGGTAAAAAGTTAAGACCATTTGTTCAAGATACTTCTGTTAGTGTATTTAATAAAATTAAAGAAGATAAGACAGTGTTATTTGAAGGTGCACAAGGTATGCTTTTAGATATTGATTATGGAACATACCCTTATGTAACATCATCTAATACAACAGCAGGAGGAGTATGTAGTGGCATAGGAATAGGCCCTAACATGATAACTAATGCTGTAGGAATAACAAAAGCATATACTACAAGAGTTGGTAAAGGTCCATTCCCAACTGAGTTACTTGATGAAACTGGTGATTGGATAAGAGAAAAAGGCCATGAATATGGTGTAACTACAGGAAGATCAAGAAGATGTGGATGGTTGGATTTAGTTATAGTTAAGACTGCTGCAAGAGTAAGTGGCTTAACTTCATTAGCTATTACTAAAATTGATACATTAGCTGGTTTAGAAAAAATTAAAGTATGTGTTGGATACAAATTTGATGGTAAAGTTATTGATTACTTCCCAGCAAGTTTAGAAGATTTAGCTAAATGTGAACCAGTATATGAAGAATTTGATGGTTGGGATGATACTGTAGCAGATGTTAGAAGCTATGAGGAATTACCTGATAATGCAAAGAAATACTTAAAGAGAATAGCAGAATTTACAGAAACTAAAATTTCAATAGTTGGAGTTGGTCCTAAGAGAGATCAAACTATGAGAATAGATACTATATAATAATTTATGGTTCTATTTCCTTGACTTTACTTTTAGTATAAAATATAATTCTTTGTAGATAATATTTGTAAGAATTTATTTTATAAAAAAAGAAGGTGAAATGTATGATAACAAAGGACATGACAATTGGTGAAGTTGTTAAAAATGATTCATCTAAAGCAGAAGTATTAATGACTTTTGGAATGGGATGTGTTGGATGTCCATCAGCTCAAGCAGAAACTATAGAAGAAGCTGCTATGGTACATGGAATAGATTTAGAAAAATTATTAGAAGCATTAAATAAATAATATAAAAAAGAGATTTTCTTTTATTAAGAAAGTCTCTTTTTATTATATTATTTATTTTTAGTTATATTAAAAAAACTTTTTATATTGTAGTATAATTTAATTTATAAGAAAAGTTTTTAAAATAAATTAAAGTTATAGTTATAATAGTTTTTATATAAGATCCTCACTATACAAGGTAAGTAATACTATTTATAAATATTCTAAGGTTTATATTAATGAACAAGTCTTATTGAAACTTGTATATTATATTTTAAGATACTATGGGAGGTTTAATATGGGAAAAAGTTTTTCAAAAGATTATGAAATACATTATTATGAAGTAGATTATAAATTAAGATGTAAATTATCTTCTATAATAGACTTTATATGTGATGTTGGAACTCATCAGTCAGAGTCTGTTGGTGGTGGTATGGAATATTGTCTTAATAATAATTGTGCTTGGGTTTTTTATAAGTATGATATAAAGATGTATAGATATCCTAAGTACGCAGAAACTATCAATTTAACAACACAAGCAGTTGGATTTAAAAGATTTTATGGATTAAGAAAATACTTTATTAGAGATTCAGAGGGAATTTTGATAGGTGAAGCCTTAGCATTGTTTTTCTTAATAAATATTGAAAAAAGAAGACCTATGAGAATACAAAAAGAACAATATGATTTTTATGGTGTAGATAGAGACATGGAACATAATGTTAAAATGGATGGTATTGAGAAAGTAGATGAAGAGCAATTTCATAGGGAATTTCAAACAAGATATAGTGATATTGACTCAAATAAGCATGTAAATAATGTAAAATATATTGAATGGGCAATGGAAGCAGTGCCACTTGAAGTTGTAAAAGATTATGAGTTAAGTAGAATTAAAGTTATTTTTGAGAAAGAAACTACTTATGGAGATAAAATATCAGCAACAGCAACAGTTGAACAAGTTGATGAAAATAGTTTAAAATCTTATCATAAAATAAGAAATAATGAAGGTATAGAATTAACTATTTTAGAAGCAGAGTGGAAAAAGGTAGAAACAAAAAAGGCTTAGTAAAAATTAAGCCTTTTTTGTTTTATTTAGAGCTGCTGATTTACCAGCTAAATATCCTGAACTCCAAGCGAATTGAAGATTAAATCCACCACAGTCTCCATGGACATCTAATATTTCCCCACAGAAATAAAGATTCTTAACTTTTTTAGATTCTAATGTTGTAGGACATATTTCATTAACATCAATTCCGCCTAACGTAACTTGGGCATTAGAGAAACCATTTGTACCAATACATTTAAAATCCCATCTTTTAAATCTATCAATCAAAGCCTTTTTATATTTCCAATCTACTTCATCACATGATATATGTATATTTGTTATACCTACATCTTTTAATATAGTTGAAATTAGCTTTTTATTAATTACTCCAATCAAGCTAGATGATATTTCTCTATAATTAAAAATAGAAAGATGTGTATAAATAAAATCTTCTATTTCCTCTTTGCTTTGATTTGGAAACATATCAACACTTATTGTCACATTTTTTCCTTTGTATAAAGCATCAGAAGCATGTGAAGATAATTGAAGTATAGGAGGACCAGATATACCGTAATCAGTAAATAATATTTCCCCTTGTTCTTTACGAACAACTACACCATCTATTATAATACTAGCTTCTCCATCAAATTTAATACCAGATAACGCTTTTAAATAGGGATAATCTAATCTTAATTGTACAATTCCAGGAAGTGGTTCAATTATTTTATGTCCTAATGATCTACTAAGTTTATATCCAGAACCGTCAGAACCTGTTTTTGGAGCAGATTTACCACCACAACTTAAAATAAGTCTATTACAAGAAAATTCTTTAAAATCTTCATTTTTAGTATAAAGTATAAATTTTTTTGATTTCTTTATATCAGTTATTTTACTATTAGTATATATAGGAATATTTTTATCTTCTAAAGCCATTCTAAAAATATCTATTACTGAAGATGCCTGAAGTGATTTAGGATACATTTTACCATTTTCAAGTTCAATTAATGGAAGCCCTAAAGATAAAAACATACTTTTTGTATCTTCTATTGTAAAATTATTTAAAATTTCATTTAAAAAATTATTATTTTTACTATGAAAATTTATATATGGATATGAAATTTTAGAATTTGTAATATTACACCTGCCATTACCAGTTGTAAGAATTTTTTTACCAATTCTATCTGTTCCTTCTATTAAAGCAACATCTATTCCTAAATCTTTGGCTATGATACCTGCCATTAAACCAGAGGCACCAGCACCAACGATTATTAAATCATGATGAATCATAATTACTAAATCTCCTTATAATTAGATTAAATCATATATTAAAGTTAGTATATATATGATTTTTATACAATTTATCTATATTTAGTCATATTAAGAAAATAACAGCTCTAAAATGCTATGATTATTTTTCATTAGACAAATCTGATGACGCAGTATAATAGAAAATAGATTTATTATTTTTTTATTATACCTAAATTAAAATATTAAGTAATATTTAAATAAATTTTATCACAGTAATATAAATCTTAAAAGCAAGGAATAATAAACTTATATATAAATAAATTGTGTGCTATTTTGAATTTTATATAAAATTTATGAGGTGGGATATTTATGAAGGCAAAAATAATAAATAAAGATTTAGAAGATTATGATAAAATATTTGGAGTTAGAAGAATGAATTTTGACCAAGCGGTGATAAACTATCCAACAGGAGATGGTTTAAAAGTCTTTATATTAGAAGATTTAGAATTAATAGCAGAAAATAAAATTGATGAGTTTTTAATTAACAATAGAGAATTTTTAAAAATAAAGTTAACTAAAGGAATATCTGTATTTTTTTATGATGCTTTATTAGAATCACTAGAAGAAGAAGTAGATGAAAAAATTATTAAATTAAATGTTTTAAGAGATAAATATAAAATAAATAAAAAAGGAATATGGAGTAAAGAATTAATATTATTTGTTAATGATAAATTTGCTTTAGAAATAAATTCGTCAGGACAAAACTTTAAAACTCAAGGTTATAATATAATATTAAATAGAATATCTGAACAAGATTTTTTAAATATTTGTTATAATGAAATATCTAATATAGAGAAAGAAATTCAAACTAAAAATAAGATGCTATCTAACTTTGGAGAGGCTATACAGTCAATAAAGGGTAATTATAAATGTGATAATAAACTATTAATTTAGAAAAAAAAATAAAAAAAATGAAAAAATGTGTTGACACATAATCTAAAGTTATGTATTATAGTCTATGTGGTCAGGAACACGGCCGCGAAAATAGAAAAGCATGGCTCCTTGGTCAAGCGGTTAAGACACCACCCTTTCACGGTGGTAACAGGGGTTCGATTCCCCTAGGAGTCACCAT
>NZ_JAHXPT010000001.1 GCF_019431045.1 Clostridium weizhouense
ATAGTGTAAAAAAAATAAGTGCTAGCTTTAATCTTTTACAAGATTATTGGCTACACTTATAACGTACCAAAAACACCTTTTGTGGTGTTGGTTTTATTGCCTATTAGATAGTTTTTTCGTAATTTCATACACTATATTCTCTGACTATTGTGTAACTTCTGTCTTAACTTCTTCTGCTTTAGTTTCTACATTTGTATTTACAGTTTCTACTTGTTTTTCAACTAGCTTTTCTTCTTTCTTAACTTCATATTTTTCTCTAGCAAGTTCTACCAACTCTACTAATTGTTCTTGAGTTAAATCATCTATTGCAAAAAATACTTTTAATTTTTTAACTGCTTCCTCCATAGCACTATAATATTTGTTAATTATTAAATTTAACATTAAATTATACATTTACATTCCTCCATTTTCTTTTAATATTGATTTATATCTTAACTCTGCTACGAGAGATTGAGTTTCTAACAACTGTTGCTTTAATATTTCTGTTTCTGTTTTTTCTTTTGATACTACTTTAATACTATTTTTATAATTCTGTTCTGCTGTTTTTATCAATTTAAATCCATCTAATTCAAAATCAATTGTATTTCCTTGATCATCTTTTATTGGTATATAATTATCAATTTTATATATAGGAGTAAATTCTATACCATCAAAAATACAATTTAGTTCTCTTAATTCAGAATATTTCATAATCTATCACATCCTTTCTATGCTGGATAATGAATATTAATAGAACATCCTAGGTTTTTAGCTTGCCCACCTATTTGAAACATCAAAGTACCTGTAGGGTCTATAACTAGATATAAAGATTTATTATTACTATCTATTGCATTACCTCCATGCCATCTACCGTCACTCGGTCTTGGCAATTTTGCTATTATATTATTAGGCGATTCCAATTGATTAATTACAATTCCTTCAATAAATAATTCATTATCTATCTTTTTGGCTCTAAAAGTACAGCCACCACATACTATCCAACCATTTTTCAAATTAGTAATTATATCTATATTTTCAGTTGTCGCTAGTTGTTGCCATTCACTCCATTTACCACCCATCTTTGCACGCTGGAACATATTATTTGACTTATATCAAATATTATTTGTCTTTGCCAATCACCATTGCCATCCCAAGGGCTTAATATATAAAAATCATTTGCCACCCATGTTGAAAACCATTCACAACATCTGTATCTATATTTAAACCTTCTCTCCCTCCCCATTGCATTTTATTTATCATAGGAAAACTATTTTCAGTTGTGGCTAGTTGTTTCCAACCGCTCCAATCATTACTCTTCCATCCTTGAGAGTTTAAAAATATTTCCCCATTACGTCGTATCAATAACATATCTCTATAACCTTGTTGTGTAGCAGTATTAACCCAACCACTATTAAAAATAGTAATGTGTTCCCACCCACTATCTATAGGATAATTTTGTTTAGTTGATACAGCACCTTCTACACAATAATGACCAGTATCTAAAGTTAATATATCAATATTATTATCTATAGATACTGCATCTTTATTAAACTTTTTAGTATTTAATTCATTAACTTTATTTAAAATTTCTTTTTTATCTTCTTTTAATTGTTCAATATCTTTTAAAGCTGTACCACCTATATTACCTTGACCTAAAGCCAATTCTTTTAACGCACCTTCAACATCATTACTTTTAAATTGTTCAGCCACATCTACTATTCTAACTTCTGGTGCATTAATAATAAGTGATTTTTCTTTTCCATTCTCTATTGATTTTATTCGCATAAATACCTCCTAACTAAACAACTTTATTGATTATAGTTGTTTTCTGTTCATCTGTAATATATTTCACTTTGACAAACAAATCTAAATCCTCATTATTATATAGTTTTAAATTATAATAATCTTTAATTAAATTAAACCAAAAATTCTCCATTATTGATTACCTCCCTTTAACTCAGCTATTTGTTTTAATAATTCTGCATTAACTAATATTTGATTTTTAAGTTGTAATTGTGTATCTGCATTATATTTTAATAATTGTGCATTAATTAACTCTTGTTGGTTAGGTTGTTGTGAGACTGGTGGAAATAATACCTCTTTTTCTTCTTCTGTTAATTCTATAGGCTTATTATCCACTAGTTTATAATTATATCTACCTTGCATATCTATTAAAGGTTTTTTACCATCTATAGTAAAGTAATTTCCTTGTGCATGAGAATATTTATCTCCAAACCCTTCATCAATGCAAATATAACCTGTTATATCTTGTAAAAATATAGATGAATTAATTTTTATAATACAATTATTTTTATCTAATTTTACATATACTTTTATTTTATTTTCTTCCATTTTCATACCCTCCTAATATATTTCAGCATCAGCATTTCCATACCATGTTATTCTACAACCTTTTGGTAATTTTGAATTTTGCTCAATGTTTTTTTGTAAAAAAGCACAAAAATGATATTTAGCATTATCAGTATAGGTGTTTATACTCGGATTTCCAACTTCACTTATAATATTATCTATTTTCATTGTTGGAATTATTCTTTTTTCAACTTTATATGGAACATTCATTTCAATCCCTTGTGAAATTTCACTCATATCAGTTATTAGTCTTGTTGAAAAAAATACTCTTTCAAAATACCTTTGGCATAAAGCTAATTCTTCGCCATAACTTCTAGGTACAAAAGGTGTTGACTTATCTCCTAATTCTAATTTAACTCTTCTTAAATAGAAACTTCCGTTATTATTATAGTCACCCATTAAATCAAAAGCTATTTCTATTATATCTTGTATATCTATACTATCAATGTTGAAAGTTACTTCACATTTACTCCACGTTCCCGAAGAATTCGGAATACATCTTTCAGAAGTAATTATATTCGCCGCCCTTTTGAAAGAATATACTCTTGCATTAAATTCAATATTTCCTGTATTTGCATATTCAAAACTCAAAGTATACTTTCCACATATAAGATAAAAGGGTTCTAATTTTTGATGAATTGACATCCCAACATCCTTAGGTTTATAAAGCTTCGCTAACCCAAAATAAACACCATTAGCATCTTTATATTTATTTATATTGCATTTTGGTATATCATGACTTTGAACTATTCTCCATCTATCTGTTGTATATATATTCTTCTTTTCAGTTACTGAACCTATATATTCAAAACCTTCACCTCTTTGCCACACTTGAAAATCACCATTTATCAGTAAATTAGGATTGCTTATTTGAGATAAGTTGTTCTTCATATCTTTCAATGATGAATCAACTTTCTTAAGTTCTAAATCAATTTTATCTGAATTATCATTAAAATCTTGAACATTGACAACATCAGTTCCATCCGGTTTCTTTAGATTATAATTACTTGTTAATTTCATTTAACCATCTCCTATTCATAAACTTTTAATTCATTCCATAATTTATTTTTAGCACTATTCCAATCTAGATTTTTTTCTTTAATAAAATCCCAAATTGTAAATGTATATTTAAAACTATAACTAAGATGAGCCGGTTTTATATCTTCTAGCATATTTTTAAATGCTTGCATATTCTTAGGGATACCCTTAACACCTATAAATTGAACTATAAAAGAATAATTTTTGTTATCTTCTGTTATGTTTACCTCTCCCCCTGAGAATATTTCAGCAACATTCTTAATCATATCTTTGGTTGTAGTACCCCTACCTATTTTCTTTGCTTTTATAATTTCTCTTCTTTCTTCATAGCTACTATTCAAATTAGTTTCTATTGCATATTGCTCTTCCCAATAAGTTAATCCCCATGTAGCTGTTTCTATAAAAATTTGATTAAATAAATCATTTATAGAATATAAAAGACTACCTAATTCTGTTCCTTGCACAGAATAGATAGTCTGCATTTCTTTTATATCTGAAATAAAAGAAGGTACGTATTTATTTAAATCAATAAAATATTTTTTTATTTCTTCTTCATTGGAGTCTTTTTCTGAATATTTAATTAATCCATAGTTATTTAATCCATACATATTATACCCCCTTTAAATCATTCCATATTATAGGACCTTTTTTCATTGCTCCTATTTCTGCAGGTGTTGGTTTTCTATTTGTAGTATATACATTAGCACCCTTTACTTGAAGTTCATTAGCATTTAAAGTTCCTGGACAAACTGTATTTCCATTCCCATCCAAAAGAGTTAGTGTTCTAGAAATATTAGCAAAATTACCTGTATATTGTCTTACATAAATAGGCTCATTTCCATTATCTGCTGTAGCTATTTCTAAACTTCCATTATCATTATTTCCCTGACCTTCTATTCTTATAAAATCGTTCGAAGCCATACTTCCATAAATTCTTGAAGCCGTCCCCCCATTAGCTGGTAATGATGATGGCATATTTTCTATTTCTGATATTGAATGTTTGTGTTTCTTATCTGCTTTATTACTTATAGTATTCCATGTATCTACGGACATTTGATTAATTTTATCTAGCACATTTTTGTTAGTATGCATATGATTTTGAGATATATCCACATCTTTTTGAGTAATAAAACCTATATCATTTGTAAATTGTGATATCTTATTAGGAAAATCAGTTATTTGTGATTTAATATGTGTATGTGAATTATTGGCTTTTCCATCTAATGCATTTTTAGTAGCCTTTGAAATAGGTTTATCTAAATCATTTGTATTGTCTACATTCCCTAATCCTACATCTGTTTTTGATGGTTTATTACTACTAGTATAAACTTCACTCCAAATACTCCACTGATTTCCAGTATAATATCTAAAATATACTTTTTCCTGACCATTTGAAGCATACAACACTTGTGTATACCACCCATTGGCACTTCTTACAACTTCCATTCCAAATGCATCAACTCCATTTGGTTTATTTGCGCAAGTATTACCACCACCGGCATAATATAATCCAACTGTAAGAATACTATCTAAGCTTTGGTTTGTTAATTCTGTTGGATTTAGTGATACATTTATATTTATATCCCTACTACCATCAAAATCTGCCTTACCACTTAATAATCCTTTTAAAGTTATAATTCTAGCACTAGCTAATTTAGATGCACTTACAGCATTATTATTTTTATCAAGCTTGTTATCTACATCATTCCATTTTTTCCTTTCGTCATTTGTTATATGCTTTACACTATCACTTATATGCTTGTAAGATTCATTCCAATTTTCTCTTTCATTGCCTGTTACATGTTTTATTGCATCATTTATATGTGCATAAGCAGCATTCCAGTTATCTAATAAAACTTGCGTTATTTTATCTATAATGCTTTTATTACTATGCTCATGTCTTTTATTATAAGCTTCTAAATTGTTAGCTCTTTCATTATCAGTAGTAAATCTCTTATTAGCATTATCAATTATCATGTCTGCACTATGATTCGCTGGATGTATATACTTATTAGCTTCACTTTCTATCTTAGCTAATTTCTTCTTATCAACTAAAGTGTAATTTTCATCAGTTAATTGTTTTCCTTGAATTTTATCAACTTTAGTAGCTAATTGCTTAGTCATAGTACCTGCAAAATTCGCATCATTATTTAAAGCTTTTGCTATTTCTTGTAATGTATCTAATGCCTCTGGAGCAGTTCCTATAACATCTTTAATCTTTTTAAGTACCTCTTCTTTTGTAAATGTTTGATCTTTTGTATATCTCTTATTCAGTTCTGCATCTACATAAGTTTTATCAGATTTCTTGTCTTGCAATTCTATATCTTTTTCTCTTAATTTTTGCATTTCTGCATTATTAGTTGTTTTATAATTATTAAGACTACCTTCAATACTGTTTTCTTTAGTTTTAGATCTATTTACTTCCTCATTAAATTTACTTGTAATATCATTTTCAACACTCTTTGCTCTAGAAATCTCACTATTTAAACTATTAGTTGTATTATTAATATTCTCAGTTAAACTTTTTTCTACTGCTTTTGATCTATTAATTTCTTCAGTTAAATTTGCATTTATACTCTCTTCAGACTTTGTTGCTCTAGATATTTCAGTATTCAAATTTTCAGTCAGTATTTTCTCAGAAAACTTGGCTCTATTACTCTCTACATTTAAATTATCTGTCAATACTTTTTCAGCACTAATAGCTCTTTTCACTTCATCTCTAATACTATTGCTAATAATATTCTCTGTATCTTTAGACCTATTAACTTCATTGCTTAAATCAGTATTAGTAGTATTGATACTATTTGCTAATCTCTCTTCTTCCTTTTTTGCTCTAATTATTTCATTATTAATACTATTATTTAAACCTTCTTCTGAATTCTTAGCTCTATTAGATTCTATTTCTAAATTATCTGTTAAATCTTTTTCGCAACTTTTAGCTCTGTTTATTTCAGCATTTAAATTCTTTATAATACTACTTTCAGAATTAGTTGCTCTTAATACTTCATCATGCAGCTCTTTGTAAATATTATTTTCAGAATCAGTTGCTCTTTTAGTCTCTTTAATAATATTATTTATTAATATATTCTCAGCATCTTTTGCTCGCTTGGTTTCATTAGAAAGATTATCACTTAAAGTTTTTTCAGCTAACTTTGCTCTATCAATTTCATAATTTAAGTTTTCTTGAGTATTAACTACTGAATATTGCAATTTATTAATATCATCTGCTTCTACTTGATCTCCTATAGTTTCATAAGATATATACAATGGCGTTACTTTAGAAAATATTTTAATTATATTTTTCCATGGTGTAAGACTTGGTGTTGAAATACTATAAGTTTCAATTTTATCTCCTGTAAGCTTTGAACCTGTATATATATTTACTGTCTTAATATTTATATTGTCATGAGCAAGTTCATTTTCGTAAATTCCATCACGTACATCTATTTTTTCTTCTACAACATAAGTATTACCTTCAACTTTATTAAACTTTTCATTAAATTTACTTATATCCAATTACATCACTCCTAAATTCACAGTACCCAAAATTGCAATTTCTTCGTCTGCTAATTTTATATTAGAAAGTATGTTATTTATTTTTAAGTCTGAATAATCTAATATACCTGTTGTATTTAGAAGAATTTCCCCAATTCTTGCAATACTTATATAATCTGTTTTAAAGCTTAAACTCTTTAAATATTCATCTAATAACTTAGTAAATTCTTGTTGTGCAATACCTAGATTATAACCTTTTACTAAATTTATATTTGCATTTACATCTATTACTTTTTCTGTTGCACTAACAACACTTATTGTAGCTCCTATTGGTCTAACTTTTTCAATGTACTCAAATGTATCCTGTATTAATTTAGGTTTTGCTTTGTGTTTATTAGAATCAACTATAACAATTTTTACACACCCATTTTCATGCTCACCTTTTAAATTAGTTTCTGGAAATACTTTTGCACCACCAACACCTGTAACTTCTAATGCCCAATTTAAATAGTCATATTTATTTCCAGATGTAGATGGTGTTCTTACTTTAACCATTAATCTATTAAATAAACTCTCATTACTTTCTGTATCCACACCTTCAAGTATTGTCTCTCCTAAAATTCCTCTTCCTAATCCATCAATATATTCAATTGGAAGTAAATCCCCGCTTGGAAAATTTCCAATAGATCCTATCACTTCGGATTTCATTTTATAGTTACCATCTTCAATCTTTTCGATTGCATAATAATTTATTTTATCTATAGAAAATCTAGAGTTTAAAGGTATATCCATTACCTTTCCTTCACTGTCGTAAAATATCCCAAGCTTAATTGCATAAGTTGGCATTTTTCTTTTTATTCCATGTTCCTCACATCTTTTATCTAAATATTCTTCTGGTATATTAGGGGAAGCAAAAGAATATTCTAAAAATCTATCCATATCAGATCTTAATTTTGTTATTTCTTGTGCTGCTGGAGCTAATGCATTATAAAGCAAACTACTTCCAGGTCTTTTATCTAAATCATTTGGAACTTTATTTAACATATCTTTTAATAACTCGTCTTCTTTTACCTCAAACAAATTTAAATCACCACACTTTCATATAACTTTGAATAAATAGAAAATACAGTGAACTTTACTAAAACACTGTCTTTTTCATATTCAAAAATAAATTCATCTACATTTTCAATTCTATCATCTTGGATTAAAGCTTCTTTTATCCTTCTCTTTATTTCACTTTCAGCTATATCTCTATCCATTCCTATTATTCCTTTAAGTTCACTGCCATAGTTATCGGGATATATAAGATATTCATATCTTTCTGTATTTAATATAAAATATATTGTTTGTTTAAGGGCTTCTACTTCATCGCAAATTCCAAATATCCTATTATTCTTAATTCTATAAGTTTTTCCTGAATATTTTACATATTCTATATTATCAATATCTTGTAATAAACCACCTTGTGGCAATACACTAAAACTACTCATAAATTCCCACCTTATCAAGGATTAAAAATCTATCACCTTTTTCAATCATTAATAATGCAACAATATCTCCCTTTTTTAATCCTTCTCTAATTACTATTTTTCCAAGAGCTGATGATGTTTTTAAATGCGAATGTGTTAAATCTAATTCATATCTTGTTAAACTTTCTGGAATAATAAAAAATTCTTTAGATAATATTCTTTTCTGATCTATTCTTATAGTTAAAGATTCATCTATTATGGTTCCAAACTCAATATCTAAAGGATTTCCAGCATTAATTGCATTTACACTTGCTTGTTTTATAAGCTCTATCATATTTCCCATGCTTATTACACCACCTTTAAATTAAAGTCCATTATGTGTCCATCTTTTGAAAATTTGTGTGTAGCTTCTTCTATTAAGTAACATTGATTTATACCTTGCTTTTTTATATCAACAAACACTCCTGCACCCCCTCTTAGCTTTCCATCTAATTTTATATCAGTTCCTAATACATTTTTTAATTTTAAGGTTTTACTTTCTTTGTTTTTTAATTTTAAGTTTCCATCAAGCATTTTTTCAATATCTGATTTACTTAATTTATCATCAATACTTTTAAAAAATTGAAGTCTTCCCCATTTATATATATTTGAACTATCTTGAGCAATATAGACATCGTCTCGTCCAGCATCTTTATTTTTTTTAACAAATTTTATCCTATTATAACTATCCTCAATAGATTTGCTCCAATCATATTTTCCTAAATTAGTATCATCAGATATGATTATCTCTTGTCTCATATTATTTATGTCTTTAAGATTTAAGCTTCCAAAATCATCATATAAAACAAAAGTTTTTGTATTTGCTATTAATGTTTTTTCAAGTGCCTTATAAATAATATCTAATAATTTTTTATCACTTTCTTGAAGCTTTGGAATAACATATTCAGTATCTTCAATGATTCCTTTTCTTAATCCTAAATTATCAGCTATTTTACTAACTATGTCACTTGCTTTTATGCCAGTAAATACATAAGTATCGTTATACATTAGGTATTTAATTTGATCATATGCAGTTATTTTAATTTCATTTCCTTCATCACCTGAATTTTTAAATATATAACCATAAAATATATTAGCTTCATCTACTCTAAACCTTATAATATCTCCATTTGATAAAACTAATGTTGAATCTTCTAATAAGTTTACATCTAAACTTGATGTACTACCTTTTCTTTTTGTTTTCCATGTTATATCTTTTACAAGATCACTAATATCAAAAATATTTCCTTTTTTATCATCAATCAGCAATTCTATTTTCATATAAACCTCCTTTATGGAATATTAAATACTTGCCCTGGAAATATTAAATCTGGATTAGAAATATTATTAATCTCTGCAATTTCTGTATATCTATTTCCATCACCTAAATATTTTTTAGCAATATGCCAAAGAGTATCTCCCTCAACCACAGTATGAGTCTTTACTTTTACAGTATCATTAGGTCTAATTGTAGTATTATAATTTTCTAAAGCAACACCATTCTTTATTTCCTGTACCACTGCTTTTTTAGCGTAATATGGTTTATATCTTTTTAATTCTATATAATAATAAATATCGCCAACTTCTCCACCTTTTTCAGTAAATTTAAGACTTTCAATAGAAAATAGATCATTTATCTCAAATTCAGAACCTATAAATATAAATCTTATTTTTTCTTTGTTTTGACGCCACTGCTTTAATTTATTCATATAAACATGAGGCCTAAAGAAATGCTTATCACTTACATACGGTCCATTATTTCTTGGAAAATAACTTTTAAATGATATTTTAGTTAATTTAGGGACATTTAGAACATTTACTTCTCCTAGATTTATAACGTCATAAGTTTTGTTATTTCCATTTTCATTTATTTCAATTTCTTGTGGAAGAACAGGTAAAACAAATCCTTCATCTCCATTATTTATGCTTAATCGCATTTTATACTTTTTACTCATTACGCATACAACCCTTCTGCACTATTAATCATCTCATTTTCCATATATGATTCTATTTTAGATATAATTGTATTAATATCAGCTTCCTCTTTAATATCTCCTGTTGTTACCTGTACTGTTGGGGTTAAAGATACAAAATTTTGAATAATTTCTTGTTCTGCTAAATCTTTCATCATTTCTAAATGTTCATTTGAAACTTCTACATTATCATCCATTCCTTTAAGATTTTCAGATACATCAGCTACATTATTACCTAAATTAGTATTATCTATAGATGAACTTAAACCATCACCTGAATTATATAATGGATTAGACATTCCTCCAGAGTTAGTTGAATTTGTTGGACTATTGTTTTGAACTCCAAACTTAGTTAAATCATTTCCATTTTTTATATTATCTATTTTAGATTTAATATCTCCAAAATTATTTCCAATACCTGATGCAAATTTACTTCCAGCGTTATATCCAAAATTGTATTCGTTACCCAAATCCTTACTTTCCATCCTAGGTGCAACCCAATAATCATTAGGTGGATCAGGAATATCTACTTTAAGAGAACCTATTGAAAAATCTCCGATTAAATCCTTTAAAAATGGAATACTTTTCGCTTTTTCTACAATCCAATCTAAAGCACTTCCTACGAATTCAATTATTGAATTCCATATATTATAGAACAATCTTTGTATTGAATATAGTGGATGATTAAATACATTTGCTAGAAATTCCGCTAAACTCGCAAATATATTCCATATACATGCAATTTGGTTATAAAGATTCCCAAAGACCATCATAAAAATTCCGCCTATAAATCCACATACCTGCTGAGTTGTAATTCCACATTGCATTAATATATATATAAGTAATGCTATTGCTCCAATTGCTATTAGTATTGGTATATTTGCAAGCATCCATGCTCCTGCCATAGCTAATGCTTGACTTATAAGAATACAGAAACTTGGTATTATCGTATATAACAAATATATTCCTATCGCCATTAGCATAGGTTCTATTATTCCCCAATTATTTTTTACAAGTTCACAAATCCATAATATAACATTAGCTAATAATCCAAGACCTACTGATATTGAATCAAAGAATACTTGAAATGAACCATTAGAAAACATTTCATTTACTATTCCCATGACTGGGGTAAATGCTTCTAATGCACCTTGCCCAGCTTCTCCTAAACTACTGTTAAAATTTTCTTTTAAATTATCAAATTGAGCAGAGGCTGAATTATTAAAATTATCAAGCATTGAATCATTGAGACCTTTTCCATCTAAAAGTCCATCAAATTTAGATGTAAAATCATCTAAATCCTTACTTGCTTGCAGAATTCCTATGTCATCACTACTAAATTTAAACTTGTTTTGAAGTGAACTTCCATCACCAGACATCATCTTTTTAATAGCATCTCCTGCCCCTGACATCCCTTCAGTAGAGTTACCAAGTGATAACCTCTCAGATAAATTAGCTAATTTATCTAAGCTTTCTGTATTTTTAGTTACTCCTAAAAATGACTGTGCATTATTTTTAATTTCATCAAATGAAAATCCTGATTGATTAGCTTGCTTTTGTAGATGATTAAAATAAGCTGTTCCTGCATCTTTATCGCCAACCATTCCTTGTACTGAAAGCTTTTTATCCTCAATTTTTGATGCTTCTGATAAAACCGATTGTACTCCACTTTTTATTGAATCAAAACTTATTAGATTTTTGCCGAAATCCTTAGCTTTACTTAAAAGATTATCCATAGATGAAGAACTCTTTTCTATATTTTGACTTAAATTAGATTGAGCATTTGCTGCTTGTTGTATATTTACTTGTAAAATATTTGTTAATGATATTTGTTGTTGTATAAATTGTAATCCAAACATTGCTGAAGTTGGTGGATTAGCTTGAACCGGAGGATTAATACCTCCTATTGGTATTAATCCTGTTTCCATTGACGCCATCATATTCCCTCCTTTCTTTTTATCTTCTTCTCTTTAATTTCTTAGCTTCTTTATTTTCTTTTTCTACATGTAAATCTATTGAAGCATATATAAAAGCTTTTTCTTGTCTAGATAAATTCATTAATACATGAGGAAGTATTTTAAGCTTATGGAGGGCATAGTGGGCATAAGCTGCTTCACCATCTCCCCCCTCAATTAGTTTTTTGCTTCTTCTATTAATTCATTTACACTTTTGTCATATCCATTTACTTCACTTACTATTGATGACCATTCTGAAAATTCTCCATCTTTCATTTTTGATTTCATTGCAGTTAATAATTCTTCTGATCCCATAACTCCCCAAGAAGATTGAAGCTCTGAATTTTTTAAATCTGGATAAGTTGTAGTTTCAATTATTAAATCTGAAATATACTTGTCCTGATCTGTTTCAATTATTCTTTGTCCTTTTACAAATTTGGTTTTTCTATTTTTCTTTCTCAATTTATCTCCTAAATCAGCAGATATAGGTTTAAATTTCATCAACTTTTTCTTTCCACCTAAAGTTACTTCTCTCTCAATTTCTTGTGTATCCTCAAAATTATCCATTAAAAAATCTGCAAAATTATTCATTATTCTTTCTCCTTCTTTTTTCAGTATTTATTAAATTAACTGTTAATTTTTTATGTTTACTATAATTAATCTTTTTTATTTGCTTTAAGTCTTACATAATATTAAGTCATTATTTTTTTGCTTTAAGTAGCTTTATATATTAATTTAGTTCTCAAATTTGTAATGGCTTAAAGCTCTGTATTCTAAACTATATTATTGTTTAAAATAATATTAATGTTTTAATAAATTAATTTATTCATACGGCTTTTATCTTACAATATTAAAATTAATTTAAAAAATTTATAATTATTATGAAATTACTGGTTTACCAAACTTATCTAATAAATCAACATCTTCATAAGTAAATGCCATCTCTTCTTCTAACACTTCGCTCTCTACATCAAACATTGCCATACTTACCTTATCAAAATTACATTTCTTTAATACAATAGTTTGTCTGCCTATTGTTGATGTTGAATCTTCATTTGTAACAGTCATATCAAAGTACATGTCCTTACCAGTTTTAATATACTTTATCATCATTTCTCTAAATAAAGATGTAACATAGTAAACAGTAAGAGTTCCTGTTCCTTTCCAACCAGTTGCTTTATTTTGCTCTACTCTACTGCCTAAAGTTTTTCCTGTTGTTTTAGTTTTTTCTGCATCAGATTCTAGTTTTTTTGCATAAAACAATTCTTCATTTCTACCATTTATAGTTATAAAACCTTTTGCTTCTGTTCCACTTAATGTATCGCTAAAATTTAAAAAATCACTCATTTAATCCTACCCCCATCATTATATAAATACAGTCATATAAATTTTTTCCATACTATCTATTGGTTGTGCATTGACATTAACCACAATAGCATCTTTTGAATTTCCACTATATACTTCAATATCTTCTACAGTTACATTCTCTAATGCACCTTGTGCTTGTAATGTTTCTAATATATTAAGTACATCTTTTTTGAATAAATTTCTTCCATCTTCATTGTTGCTTACTTTACCTATATAGTTTTCTTCCCACTTATTCTTTATCAAATCATTTATTCCATCTAAAACTCTTACAACTCGATTTTTTCTAAAATCAGATTTTTTATCATCTGTAAAATCCTTTAGAGTATTAATATCTTGTTCTATTAATACTTTCTTGTTATTAGTAATAAAAATAATTTCACCATTTTTAATTATTTGTTTGATATCACTATCTGAATATCTTGCATCTACATTTACAGCACCTTCATATACTGCATAAGTATTAGATTGTGAATATCCTGAACTTGCAGTCAAAGCTGCAACATATGCTGTTGCTTCTATATTTCCAACATGTATATTGTCTTTAATATACACACCATTTTTAACTGATATAATGCCTTCATAATCTGCATCTGCAAAATTAGGTAAAATAGCTTGTACTTTTCTTCCTTCATTTTCTCTTAGTCTCTTAACAAATTCTTTTACAACTAACTTAGTACTCTTATCATCATAAGGAATTGCTACAGTATTAAAATCATATAATTCTAATTCCTTTAAGAACTCTGAATAATCTTTTCCTGTTGCAACTTTATCCTCTCCACCTTCAAGTTTAATTCCAGCTGATAATGTAAGTGCTCCTGTACCTGTAAATTCTACAAATATATTGTTAGTTAAATCTTCAATATTCTTAACTGTTTGGATATCAACTCTTGTTTCTCCTAAAAATGTAGTTATATCAAAAGCAGTTTCATCGTAAATATTAGTTTGAATAACTACTCTTATTTCATTTCCTTTGCTACCGCTCCATTTAGATGTTATAGTTAATCCTCCTAATGTTTTATTAGCTTTAACACCATCATTAAGTCTATATAACAATACTTTCTTTGCCTTTTTTAATGCCTCTTGTAACATTAAAATAGATCTATCACTATTTTCTATTCCTATAGTGTTTAATACATCTGTTTCATTATCTATTTCAATAATCTTTTTTTCTGGTCCAAAAGGTAATACTAATGGTAATCCAACTATTCCCCTTTCATTAATATTACTTTCTTCATTTTTCTTGCTTTTAAAATTTACATAAGCTCCTGCTATTAACTTATCTTGTTTTTCCCATGTTCCTCCTGACATTCTAATCAGCCTCCCTATCATAAAATTTATTAATTACATTTTTAGCATCATTTATGCTGTATTCTTCTTCACCTAATAAAGCATTTAAAATATCCTTTTCATTAGGTGTAAAATGCTTTGACTCTACTATTTGTTCTTTTGAAAATTTACTTTCCACTTACTTTTACCTCCAAATTATTCATATCTTGTTCCTTAAAAGCTTTTAATAAGTTGAAATTTACTTGAAAGATAAAATGTAATACTCCATCTGTTATTTCATACTTCATATTAACTGCTCTATATAATTTTTTATCAACTTCTATATATTCAAGTAATTTGTATAAACTATCAGCCATATTAAAGTAATCTAAATTTTTACTTTCTTTATTACTTAAATAGCTTATATCGAAAGATAAATTACATCTATATCTTCTATTAAGTTCTTTAATTTGCTTCGAAGCTAATATTTGCACAAAAAAACAAGGTTTATTAAAACTCTGTTCTAATTCCTGATCATATAAAGTTACAGCTGGAAACTTTTCAACTAACATTGTACTAATTTTACTTTTCAATTCATTCATCATTTATAATTACCACCTCCTTCCATAATTCTGTACAACCATCTATCACCTCATGACATTTAAAACAAAATCATAAGCAGAAAAACAAAGTTGTTCTTTAAGCTCTGCAACTTCTAAAAAAGAGCATAATAAAAAGCCTTGTTTAAATAAGGCTTTTTTAATTATGATTATATATTTTTATAGATACCTATAAATTTAAAGCATAATTATGCTAACTCATATGTCTAATTTTTTAATATTTAGTTTAATAAGTTTTGTTACTTTTCCACATTAACATTATCTCACATCAAATATTTCATTAAAATAACATCTTTTTTTCATCTATTTATCAATTCATTTATATATGTCATCTAAAATAAATTTTTATATCTTATTTATTTAATCTATTTTTCTTCTGTCTATATAAAAGTAAAATTAAAGTACCTATTTTTTAATAGATACTTTTAAATCTACTATTTTATTTTCATTTACTTAATCACTTTTGTTTACTTTTCCACATTAACATTATCTCACATTAAATATTTCATTAAAATAACATCTTTTTTTCATTTATTTATCAATTCATTTATAGATATTATCTAAAATAAACTTTTACATCTTCTTTAATATATTTTTCTTCTATACTATACAAAAGCAAAATAAAAGTACCTATTTTTTTATAGATACTTTTTAATTTACTGTTTTATTTTCATTTATTTAATCGCTTTTGTTTACTTTTCCACAATAACATTATCTCACATTAAATATTTCATTAAAATAACATCTTTTTTTCATTTATTTATCAATTCGGTAAAGCTTTAATTAACTTAATTTTATCCCCTCAATACCAAACAGATAAATTCCTAACTCATCTAGCATTTCATTAACCCATCGTCTAACAGTAATAACACCACAATTTAATTCTTCTGCTATAGTTTCATATGTTTTTTCATCTATAAATAGTTTCTCTAATGCTAAATACTTTTCTATAACACCCTTTTTCCTTTGTTCTTTTTTTAATATCTCTAATGATGAATCTACATGTGAAATCATTATTAAAGTTTTAACCTTGCTTTGTTTTATACTTAATATATATAATTCATCATATTCTTCTTTTTCTAATTCTATTTTATCAGTTACACCTATATCATTTATATCACTTATTGAATAAATTATATGAGACTTTAAATCATTATAATGCTTCATAAGTAATTTAGTATTATGAAATACTCTTTTTTTATCTATTGATTTTTGTTCCTTATCATATTCTTTTATAGCAGTCTTAACTGCTTTTTCTATAACTTTACATATATTCATTTCTTCTAATTCTAACATAAAAATTCCCCCTTATACCTTATGTTCAAAATTCCTTAATTTTTCTTTTAATTTTATACATTAATATTAACAACCCATAACATACTATATTTTAAGTATATACTGTATTCTCTCTTCTTTATTTCCATACTACTATTATCCCATGTCAAATTTATCATTAAAATACCATATTATTTTTATCTATTTATCAAATTAAACATCCTATTATTTATTATGATATTTTATTATTTAATTTGTAGTACTTTTTATAAATATGCAGATTTGAATTTTCTAACATTAAGTTAATATTTATTATTTAAACGGCTAACCGTAATTAATTATATATCCGGTTTAGCGTTTATACAAGTTCTACCAATTACGTTTTTCCGTTATATTATACCCTTCTATATAATAATCCTTGTTTTATCTCCGGTTTTCTGTAATTTTTGATTTACTTTAGTAATATTAAGTGGTATGATATTCCTGTAAACCGTAATTACTTATAAAGGGGGATTGAAAATGAGCTATATAGGTGATTTTTTAAAAGCTACAAGAATTCAAAAAAAATTCACATTAAAAGAATTATCTGATATAAGCGGTGTTGGTCCTAGTACTATTTCAGATATAGAAACAGGTACTTCTTTAAATCCTAGAATGAGCACACTTCAAAGACTTGCTAATGCACTTGAAATATCTGTTAATGATTTTTTTGAAAGCGATAATCATATCATTGAAAATAATAAACTACCTAAAAAAAATATTGATGTTGAAAAACAAAAACAAATAGATACCGTTGCAGCACATTTAGAAGATAAAAACTTAACTCCTAAAAAGGTAAAACTATTAAAAGATTATATTGATGCTTTATTTGACGATGAATATTGGTAAAAGATAAGGATATACTTTAATGACATATGAAAGCTTGCTTATAGATGCTGAAAATAAGGGGTTAAGGGTTAAGGAGAAAAAATTAAAATATAATCTTAAAGGTTTATATAAAAATAGTAAAATACTTATTGATAAAAGTATTGAAACCAATGTTGAACGTAAATGTATTTTAGTTGAAGAAATAGGACATCATGAAACCTCATTTGGAAATATAATTGACGACAATGATATTAATAATAGAAAACAAGAACTTCGTGCTAGAAGATGGGGAAATGAAAGACTTGTTAAATTAAAAGATTTTATAAATGCTTATAATAATGGTGTAAGAAATAAATATGAATTAGCTGAATATCTAGAGGTTACAGATGAATTTTTAGCAGAAACTATAAACCATTATAAAAGAAAATATGGGACTTATTATGAATTAGATAATTATTTAATTTATTTTGAACCTAATTTAGGTATACTAAAACTTATTTAAAATAATTTTAAATATGAAAAACACTAGGCGTTAACCTAGTGTTTTTCATATTTGAACGAGTCAAACCATAAGCGGGGTTCTGTATTAAGCAATCATCTATCTAGGTCTATTGTTGCCAATAGACTCAAGCGACGCACCCAGAGGCGGGACGGGCAATCCCATTAATGCCTCTCTATTCGGTCTTGCTCCAAGTGGGGTTTACATAGCCGTGAAGTCACCATCACGCTGGTAAGCTCTTACCTCACCTTTCCACCCTTACCTAAGTAAACTTAGGCGGTATATCTCTGTTGCACTTTCCTTCAAGTCGCCTTGACTGGACGTTATCCAGCACTCTGCCCTATGGAGCCCCGACTTTCCTCTCCTAGATCAAGTCTAGCAGCGATTGCACGTTTTGCTCGCAAGATAAATAATACCACAGATTTTTATATTTTACAAATAAAATTCAATTAAATTTGTTGGTAATTACTAAAATAAATAATAAAATTACTATAAATAAACTTTTTTAGAAATAATATTTTCTATTTTATACTAATATAAATAAAAATATTAATAAGACTATTATTATTATCCCATAAAGGTTAACTCCCCACAAAAGTAATGATGCAAGTATCATTGCTCCAACTATAGCTTTAGGGCAAAGATACCAAGGGCAAGGTCCTGGAAAGAATGGATACCACCAGCCTCTCCTTCTTCCACCTCTAAAACATCTTTTCACATTCCTACACATATGTTTAAAGCCTTTTTTGTTGCCATCCCCCATAATTACCACCTACACATTATTCTTATAACTAATATATGCATATATATCATGGTTTAGTTAACTGATAAAGTGGAAATTTTGCTGTTATAATGACACATTAAAATTGATACTATTTTATTTAAACTTTTTATATAATATATGTTTTAAGTTAATATTAATATTAACTTAAAACAAAAATCTATATAAAACTATAAGGATCTTCACATTTCTTTGATATTATAAATTCAATATCTTTAAATTCGTCTTTTAAAAATTCCAAACTTTTAAAAAAACTAATCCATTCAGTTCCAAAATGTCCAGCATCTATTATACTTATTCCCATTTCTTTAAAATCAGATGCAAAATGATAAGTAGTGTCTCCCGTTATTATACATTCTGCACCAAGGTCTTTTGCTTTAGTGAAAAGATCTTGACCACTTCCATTGATTATAGCCAATGTATTAAATTCACTTTTCCCCTCTACAACTCTCATATGTTGTACATTTAACTTATTTTTTATAATCATTATAATCTCTTTTAATTCAATTTTATTTTCTAATTTAACTATTCTTCCAATACCAGCATCTTCAAAACCTTTAATATTAGAAGTTTCAATTATTTTATTTGATTTAAATCCAAGCATTTCAACTAATGTTTCATTTATTCCTAATTTAGCAGAATCTAAATTAGTATGACATGAATACAGACTTATATCATTTTGAATTAAACTTATTAATTTTTCTCCTAATAAATCACCTTTTACTATATTTTTAGGTTTTCTAAATATTAAAGGATGGTGAGTTATTATTAAATCAACTTTATTTTCTATTGCTTCTTTAATTACCTTGTTAGTGCAATCTAACGCTAATAAAACCTTCTTTACATTTTTATTATTATCTCCAACCATTAAACCAACATTATCATAATCTTCTTTTAAAAATTTAGGTGCTTTTTTTTCAATTAATTTTGAAATATCCTTAACAGTACTCATTATAATTTTACTCCTTTAATAATAAATTAACTAATAAATCCTTCTAAAACTTTAATCTTATTTTTAATTTCTGTTTTTCTTCTTTCCGCGGCTTCTGTATTTTCCTTAATAAAATTTAAAATCTTATTATATTTTTCAATTTTAAATTTTATATATTCTTTGATTAATACATTATTTTCTTTTAACATTATAGGACTTATTTCATAAAATATAGAATCTAATGTTGTTCTTTCTCCCGATTTATATTTAACTTTAAATAATTCATAATATTGCCCTTCATCAAAACACAAATCTTCATTTAAAATTTTATAATTATTATTATATAAATATTCTCTTAAAATTTCAGGATTTTGAGCTGGTTGAAGAACTATATAATCTAAATTTTTAACCTTCTCTAGATCATTCTCTAATATATCTCTAATTAAGTTACCACCCATTCCAGCAATTATAACACCTTGTGCTTCATTATTTCTTAAAGGTTTAAGACCACCTCCTAATCTAAGATCAACATTAGATAATACACCATCCAATGAAGCATTAATTTTTGCCTTTTGAAGAGGATCTTTGTTTATATCAGATGCAATAGCTTTTTCTGATATTTTATTTTTTACTAAATAAATAGGTATATATCCATGATCAGTACCAACATCCATGATCACTTTACATTTATCTGCATACTTAATAATCCAATTCAATCTTTTGCTTAATTCCATATTCTATCTACACTCCTACTTATGTATCATGTCTCTTTTAGTACATGAATTTATTTTAATCATAAAATTAACAATAATATAATATTTCTATATTTTTAAATAAATATTAATATTATATTATAAAAACAAAACTACCTTAAAATTCACTTTTTAAACAAAAACATTAATTTAATTTGAAATATCACTCAAATTAAATGCTATATTAAAAAAAGAGCACCTTAAAAAAGGTGCTTAATCTAAATAATCTTTTAATTTCTTACTTCTTGATGGGTGTCTTAATTTTCTTAAAGCTTTTGCTTCTATTTGTCTAATTCTTTCTCTTGTAACATTAAACTCTTTTCCTACCTCTTCAAGAGTTCTAGCTCTTCCATCATCTAAGCCAAACCTTAATCTTAATACCTTTTCTTCTCTAGGAGTTAAAGTATCTAGTACATTTATTAATTGTTCTTTTAGCATTGTAAATGCTGCTGCTTCTGCTGGAGCTGGAGCTTCATCATCTGGTATAAAATCACCTAAATGAGAATCTTCTTCTTCTCCTATTGGAGTTTCTAAAGATACTGGTTCTTGTGCTATTTTTTGAATCTCACGAACTTTATCTACTGGTAATTCCATTACTTTTGAAATTTCTTCTGGGAAAGGATCTCTACCAAGTTCTTGTAATAATTGTCTTTGAACTCTTATTAATTTATTTATTGTTTCCACCATGTGTACAGGTATTCTTATAGTTCTAGCTTGATCCGCAATAGCCCTAGTTATTGCCTGTCTAATCCACCATGTAGCATAAGTAGAGAATTTGTACCCTTTTCTGTAATCAAACTTTTCAACAGCTTTTATAAGTCCTAAATTTCCTTCTTGAATTAAATCCAAAAATAACATTCCTCTTCCGACATATCTTTTAGCAATACTTACTACTAATCTTAAATTAGCTTCTGCAAGTTTTTTCTTAGCTACTTGATCACCATCTTCAATTCTTCTTGCATAATCTATTTCTTCCTCCGAAGATAATAGAGGAACTTTTCCTATTTCCTTTAAATACATTCTTACAGGGTCATCTATAGCTATACCTTCTGGAACTGTTAAATCTATTTCTTCTTCAACTTCTGGTTGAGCATGTTCAGCACCTATAACTTCAATTCCCATCATTTCAAGAACTTCATATATTTTCTCTATTTGTTCTGGATTTAAATCTATATGATCTATTTCATCCATAATTTCTTTATATGTTAAAGAACCATTTTTCTTTCCTTTTTCAATAAGACCCTTCACCATGGCCATTCTAGCATTTTTATCATCTTTTCCTTTTACGGCCTTTGTTTTAGTTTTTTGCTCCATATTTTCTTTACCTCCTTCTGCCATGACCATTATCCTCTCTTTCTTTTCTTCAATTCTTCTGACAAATTTGTTAGTTTAATTGCAAGTTTTATAGATTCCTCAATCATTCCCTTATCTTCCAACTTTCTTTGTTCATTCTTTAAATTATCAATTTCTAATTTTAGTTTAAAGCACCTTACTTCATTTAAATAATCATTAATTAATCTTTCCTTATCACTTAAGTCTAGAATTTTATGTTCTTTTATAGCAATCCATTCTTTTGAAGTTTCTATATCATCACATCTACTCTCAATATACGACTCCAAATTATTAGAACCATTATTTTTGCTTTCTAGTATTAATGAATAAATTTTGTTATGAGAATTCATGATAAAATCTCCTACAATTATACTCTTAATTATTTCTTCAGAGATTTCTTCATTTAATATTAACTTAAGCAATGCCCTTTCAGCTTTTACATATGCTGGTTCTACATATAATTTTGTTCCAAATTCTTCCTTTTTATTCATATAATTATTTTCTTTTTGTTTTTTAGTCATTACTTGTGAAAGTAAGTCATATAATGCCTGTTCTTTTATTCCAGTATCTTCGGAAATTTTTTTAATATATACATCTTTTTCTACTGGATTTAAGTCTGCTAATATCTTAGCTACATTTTCACCATATTTAATTAAACTTTTAGCATCTTTGAAGTTTACTCCTTCACCAATTTTTTTAATTCTATAGTCAATCAATGGTAATGCATCATTAGCTAATCTTAAAAAAGCATCTTTCCCATTACTTCTCACAAACTCATCTGGATCTTTTCCTTCTGGAACTACTAACACCTTAACATCAAACCCATTATTTCTAAGAATTTCAAGTCCTCTTAATGTTGCAGTTTGACCAGCAATATCTGCATCATAAGATATAATCACATTATTTGTATATCTCTTTAAAAGTTTAGCTTGATTAACAGTAAGTGCTGTCCCTAATGATGCAACAACATTAGTTATTCCATATTGATGTAAAGTAATTAAATCCATATAGCCTTCGACTATGATAATATAATCTTCTTTTATTTTATTTTTAATTGCAAAATTTAACCCATATAAATTAATTCCTTTTTGGAATATTATTGTTTCCGGAGAATTTAAATATTTAGGTTTTGAATCATCTAAAACCCTTCCACCAAAACCAATAACTCTTCCTTTAACGTCAAATACAGGAAACATAACTCTATTTCTAAATCTATCATATATGTTCCCCTTATTTTCATTTTTAGAAACTAATCCTGCTTCAAGTAATAAAGTATCTTTATATCCTTTTATCCTTAAATAATTTATTAGATCTCTCCAACTATCTTTTGAATATCCTAACCCAAATCTTTTTATTGTTTCTTCCTTAATTCCTCTATTAAGAAAATAATCTTTTGCATTTTTTATTCTTTGAAGATTTGCAAAATAATATCTTCCTGCCTCTGTATTAATCTTATATAAAAGATCTTTTTTCTTTGAGGTTTCAGACTGTCTTTTATCATTTATATTCAAAGAAATGTTGGCTTTGTCTGCTAAGTACTTTGCAGCCTCTACAAATGTAAGTCTTCGTTGTTTCATAATGAATGTAAATACATTTCCCGCTTCTCCACATGCAAAACATTTATATATTTGTTTATCTTGAGAAACACTGAATGAGGGACTCTTATCATTATGAAATGGACATAAACCTATATAGTTTCTGCCTGATTTTTTTAATCTTATGCTTTCTGAAATAATATCAACTATGTCACTTTGCTCTCTTATTTTTTCAATAATATCTTGTGGAATTTGCAAGGAGACATCTCCCTCCTTACTTTTTTTTTCAGCAATTATATAATATTCGACATCTTATTTGCTTTTCCTTCTTATTGCATAAATTTTTTTTATATTTACAAATCATAATTCTTATAATTCTTCTTTTTTACTTATATTCCTCTTTTTTCTTTATAAAATTTATTTACCCATTTAATATAAATTTTATACTATAAATTTTATAAATCTTTATTCTATTATAATTACCTTAATAATTTTATTTAAACAACTAATATATTACTAATTTAGGAACATATAATTTATTAAATAAAGATAAACAATAATCATCACTCATTCCAGCAATGTAATCAGCTACACCTCTTTTTAATCCTTCTTCTTCTACTATATCTTTATAAATTTTAGGCATTTCTTCTGGATGATTAGTATAATAATTTAAAAGTTCTCTTAATACAAATTTTGCTTTATCTCTTTCTATTTTTAACTTCTCCCCTAAATATATATTTTTAAACATATAATTTCTAAGTTCAATCATTGATTCCTCAATTTCTTTATCTAATCCTACTTCTTTTATTCCATTACTTATATTTTTATTAGATGTCTTTATAAAATTTTTAATTAATATATCTAATCTTTTATTTGAAGAATTTCCTAGCACTTTGCTTATTTCTTTAGGAATAGCATCTTCTTTAAGTAAACCAGCTCTTACTGAATCATCTATATCATGATTTAAATATGCTATTTTATCACTATATTTTACAACTATACCTTCTAATGTTATTGCTTTTGAACTTTTTTCTCCAAAACCACTATGTTTTAATATTCCATCAATAACTTCTCTCGTTAAATTAATTCCCAATCCATTATTTTCTAATTTTTTTACTACTCTAACACTTTGTTCATTGTGCCTAAACCTTCCTAAATATTCATTTAAAACTTCTTCTCCATTATGTGCAAAAGCAACATGCCCTAAATCATGCCCTAATGCTATAGCTTCAATCAAATTTTCATTTAAACCTATTCCAACACCAATGCTCCTAGCCACCTGTGCAACTTCTAAAGTGTGCGTTAATCTTGTTCTATAGTGATCCCCAAAAGTTTTTATATATACTTGTGTTTTATGTTTTAATCTTCTAAATGATTTACTATGAATAATTCTATCTCTATCTACCATATAACAAGTTCGAATATCATCTTTTTCTTCTTCTCTAGCTCTTCCTAAAGAAGAAGATGAAAAAGAGGCTTCCGGAATAAGTGTCAACCTTTCAAAACCCTCAATTTTTTCCCTTATATTCATATATTCTCACCTCACTTTATCTATTCTATATATATCACTAAAATCCTCTATTTAAAACCTATAAATATTATTTACAAAAATAGCAAAATAAAATCCTTTACATCTGAAATTTTATAATTTTTTATTTATTTATTCATGTATAATTATCGTTTTTTATTAATATCATAGTAATGAATAAATTTATAAGGAGAATTTTATGCGCTCAGAATCAATTTCGTTAGAAACATCTAGCTTATCACCAGATATTATAAAAAATACTGTTTTAAAACATTATAATTTACAAAATGCTGAGATAAGTGTAGTTAAATTTAAAGATACCAATAAGCAAAGAGCTGTTTATAAAATAGATTATAATAGTAAAAGTTATTGTTTAAAAAAAGTTTATTATGATTTACCTGATTTATTATATGTATATTCAGCTAATGAATGGCTATTTAGAAACGGAATAACAGTCTCTAAATTTTTGCCCGCAACTGATGGTAATAGATTTGTTTATTATTCTGATATGCTTTTTATATTAACTCCTTGGATAGATGGAACTAAATGTAACTTTGATAATATAACACATGTGATACTTTCTATAAAAAAACTTGCTACTATACATTCCATATCAAAAGATTTTCACCCTATTTTAGGAAGTTCTTATAAGGTAGGTCTTGATAATCATTACATATCAACCTTAAAACACTTTGAACAACTATTAACAATTTCAAATGAAGCTTTCAAATATAAAGATGAATTTTCAAAAGAATTTATAGCTAAATTTAATACAAATTTATATCTTGCAAAACTCTCTTTAGATATAGCTTATAATATAGATGATTCAAATTTAACCAAATCATTATGTCACGGTGATTATGTAAATAAAAATATAATTTTCACAAAATCTTTAGAACCCTGCATAATTGACTTTGATAAATGTAAAATGGATTACTCTGTTAAAGATTTAGGATATTTTATGAGAAGATTACTCAGACGCGAAAGTACTAACTGTAATTTAGATTTGGCTTTATCTATAATTAAAACTTATAATGATATTTTAAAGCTTACTGATTCAGACTTTAGATATTTAGTTTCATATATTTGTTTTCCTCAAAAATACTGGAGAATATCTAGAGATTATTATAAAAATATTTCTAAATGTAATAAAACTGCTTTTTTAACACTTCTAAAAAATACAACTACTAAAAGTAAAACTCAATATGAGTTTGCTTTAAAACTAATTAAAAGTATTAAAGATGAGTTTAATATATTATTAATTTAATTATATTTTTTATTCTTTAGGTTCTATACGTATAGTTTTTATAAAGCACATTCTTATATAAACTATATTTAATTTTTATAAATTCCTGAAGAAACAAAAATACACATTGGATTTATATCCAATGTGTATTTTTTATATTACCTTTTATATTACCTTTTATTTTTCACTTGTGCTTGCGCTGCTGCAAGTCTTGCAAGTGGTACTCTAAATGGTGAACATGATACGTAATCTAAACCTATATTGTGGCAGAATTCAACTGATGATGGATCTCCACCATGTTCTCCACATATGCCTAGTTTTATACCTGGTCTCGTAGCTCTTCCTTTTTCTACAGCTATCTTAACAAGTTCTCCTACACCTGTTTGATCTAATTTAGCAAATGGGTCTTGTTCATATATCTTTTTATCATAATAATCTGATAAGAATTTTGATGCATCATCTCTTGAGAAACCAAATGTCATTTGAGTTAAATCATTAGTACCAAATGAGAAGAATTCAGCTTCTTTCGCTATTTTATCAGCTGTTAACGCAGCTCTTGGAATTTCTATCATTGTTCCTATCTTATAATCTAGCTTGACATTCTTTTCTTCCATAACTGATTCTACTGTGTCTTTTATGACATCCTTAACATATTTTAATTCTTTAATTTCTCCAACTAATGGAATCATTATTTCTGGAACAACATCAAATCCTTTAGTAGTTTTAACTTCTATAGCCGCTTCTATAATTGCTCTAGCTTGCATTTCAGCTATTTCTGGATATGATACAGCAAGACGACAACCTCTATGACCCATCATAGGATTAAATTCATGTAAATTTTCAACTGTAAGTTTTAATTCTTCAAAACTTAATCCCATCTCTTTTGCTAAAGATTTAATATCTTCATTATTATTTGGTAAGAATTCATGTAGAGGTGGATCCAATAATCTAATTGTAACTGGTTTTCCCTCTAATGCTTCATAAATGCCTATAAAATCTGCTCTTTGCATTGGTAATATCTTATCTAATGCTCTTCTTCTTTGTTCTTCGTCTTTAGATGTAATCATTTGTCTTACTGCCATTATTCTATCTTCAGCAAAGAACATATGCTCAGTTCTACAAAGACCTACTCCTTCAGCACCAAACTCTGCTGCTTGTTGTGCATCCTTTGGAGTGTCAGCATTAGTTCTAACTTTTAATTTTCTTATTTCATCTGCCCATCCCATAAATGTAGCAAAGTGACCTGATATTTCAGGAGTAACAGTCTTTATTTTCTCACCATAGACATTTCCTGAAGTACCATCTATTGATATATAATCTTTATCAGTATAAACCTTTCCACCAACTTCAATTGTTCTTTTAACTTCATCTACCTTAATTGTTCCACAACCTGCAACACAGCAAGTTCCCATTCCTCTAGCAACTACAGCTGCATGAGATGTCATACCACCTCTAACAGTTAATATTCCTTTTGCTGCAATCATTCCCTCTATATCCTCTGGAGAAGTTTCTAGTCTTACTAATACAACATCTTCATCTAAAGCAGCTCTATCCTTTGCTTCTTCAGCTGTAAATGCTATTTTACCACATGCTGCTCCTGGAGATGCTGGTAGTCCTTTAGCAATAGGTTCTGCTTTCTTTAAATCTTCTGTATAAAATGCTGGATGAAGTAATGTATCTAATTGTTTTGGTTCTACCTTTAATATTGCTTCTTCTTTTGTTAACATTCCTTCTTCAACTAAATCAACAGCTATTTTCAAAGCAGCTTGTGCTGTTCTCTTACCATTTCTTGTTTGTAGGAAATATAACTTTCCTTCCTCTATAGTTATTTCCATATCTTGCATATCTCTGTAATGATTTTCTAATGTATTAACTATACCTTCAAACTGTTGATATATCTTAGGATCTTGTTCTTTTAATTTTGATATTGGAAGAGGAGTTCTTATACCCGCAACAACATCCTCACCTTGAGCATTCATTAAATATTCTCCATAAATAAGTTTTTCACCAGTTGCAGGATTTCTAGAAAAAACAACTCCTGTACCTGAAGTGTCTCCTTTATTACCAAAAACCATTTGTTGTACATTAACAGCTGTTCCCCATTCACCTGGAATATCATTTAATCTTCTGTAAACTATTGCTCTTGGATTATCCCATGATCTAAATACAGCTGTTACTGATTCTATTAATTGAACTTTTGGATCTTGTGGAAAATCTTCACCTTTTTCTTTCTTATATATTTCCTTAAATTCTGATACTAAAACTTTTAAATCTTCTGCTGTTAAATCTGTATCAAATTCTACACCTTTTTTCTCTTTAAGTTCATCAATCTTATTTTCAAATAATCTTTTTTCGATATCCATAACAACATCTGAGAACATTTGAATAAATCTTCTGTAAGAATCATAGGCAAACCTTGGATTATTTGTCAATTTAGCCATTGTTTCAACAACTTTGTCGTTAAGTCCTAAATTTAAAATAGTATCCATCATTCCCGGCATTGAAGCTCTTGCACCTGATCTCACTGATACTAATAATGGATTTTCATCACTTCCGAATTTTTTTCCACTAGTATCTTCAAGTTTTGCTAAACTTTCATGAATTTGATTTATTACTTCATCTGAAATAATTTTTCCATCTTCATAATACTTATTACATGCTTCTGTTGTAACAGTAAAACCAGTTGGTACTGGAATTCCTAAATTAGTCATTTCAGCCAAGTTAGCACCTTTACCTCCTAGTAAATTTCTCATTGAAGCGTTGCCTTCATTAAAAAGATATACATACTTCTTTACCATCTCAACATTTCCCCTTTAATTCTCAATTTTTTTTATTACTATCAAGATAAAATCTTGTAGTTACCCTTTTTAAATTACCCTTTTTAAATTACCCTTCTTGAACACCCAATTTAACAAACAACTTTGTTATGTTAGTCTTTGAAACTTTACCAATTATCTTAAATTGTTCTTTACCTTCTATTTTTTCTAATTGTTCAACAATTGGAATGCTATCTATTTCGTGTTCAATTATCTTTTTTGCTAAATTATATGCACTGTCATTTTTATCTGCGCATATTATATTTGGCATACGTGTCATTATTACTCCTACTGGAACTTTATGAATATCGGTTCCTCCTATCGCTATTTTTAGAAAATCTTTTCTTGAAACAGCACCCGTTAAAATCCCATTATTCTCTACAAATAATGTCCCTACATCATTTAAAAATAGGTATACAATTGCATCATATACCATTGTTTCTTCACTTACAGTAGTTGGTTTAGACATTATTTCATTAGCCTTTATTTTACTTATATACTCATAAACAAGACCATTAGAAGACTTTCCTAAATATATATAACCCACTTTAGGTCTCGCATCCAATATTCCTATCATAGTAAGTATTGCCAAATCAGCTCTAAGTGCTGCCCTTGTAACTCCTAACTTTTCTGCTAATGATTCACTAGTTATCGGCTGATTTTCTTTTACTAATCTAATTATTTCTTCTTGCCTATCTGATAACTTCAATATTATCCCTCTTTCTCTGAATACAAGAACTATCTAATCACAACTTAATTATACCATGTAATTTTTGTATAAGTATATTAAATTTTCTGAAAAATTAAATAATTTTAAAAAATACTCCTTGTTTTTTTATTTTATAACACATTAAATTATTTTTTACTTATCTTCTTCATCAAATTTTACTGTATAACTATAAACAGTTTCATCTCCAGTATATACCCTTTGTTTTTCTTCTTCAGCATTCTTTACTTTTGCCTTAACTTCGTTAACCTTAGATTTTACCTTATCTGTAATATCAATAGCTTTATCTTTTACTTCATTTGAAACTTTTGATACATATTTATTTATAACTTCAACTGAACCATCATTTTTAGTAATTTCTATTGTTATCTTAGTAGCTATTGCTGCAATTACTCCTGCTGCTAATATTGGTGGAATTAAAACCGCAATTACTCCTGCTGCAATCCCTGCATTTACTGGAACATCAATTAACTCACTATCATCTTTTTTAATTTTTATTCTAGAAATATTTCCTTTATGAATTAAGTCTTTAATAAATGCTTTTAATTCTTCTATTGTTATTTGATTTTTACTTTCTTCTCTATCATTGTTGATATCATACTCTGAATTTCCAGATTGTATACTTTCTATATATATTAAAGCTTCTAATACATCACCATTACATGCCTCTAATGCTTCCTTAGCAATAGAATAGCTCACACCAGTTCTTTCTATTATCTTATCAACTTTTTCTAATGTTATTTGTTCCATTTATAATCACTCCTTAATAAATTTTAATAATTCTAAACTTTTAGGTCTTTTAGAATAATTATTACATATCAAATGATTTGTCACCTTTTCTATCTCTTCTTTGATTTGATCTGTTAAATTTAATCTATAAATTTTATCTACCCTCATATTTAATAAAAATCTCAAAGAATTATACGCTGCCTTTGAAATATATAGGCCATATTCTTTAGGACATTCAGAACAAACTCCCCCATAATTTGATAAACTTATATAATTTGAAGCATTAATCTTTCTTTTACAGATAGTACAGCTATCTAAATTTAAAGCATATCCTGTATTTCTTAAAACCTTTAATTCAAAAGCTCTTATAAGTAATTGATAATCTAAAGCATTTGTATCTAAAAGATAAAGTGTCATAACTAAATCTATAAAAAGCTGTTTATTCTTTTCCTCATCCTGAGAACATATATCTATTAATTCACATAAATAAGATGAATATGTAAGCTTATCTAAATTTTCTAATAATCCCTGAAATGAATTTATAATTTTACCTTCTTGAATCGTATACAAATTCTTACCTTTATATAACATATACTCACCATAACATAAAGGCAAAGTTATGGATAGCAATTTACTTCTACTCCTCTTTGCCCCTTTAGCTATAGCAGTAATCTTACCTAACTCTTCTGTATAAAGCCACACTAATTTATCATTTTCCTTAAAATCCTGTGACTTTATAATAACAGCTTTACTTTCAAAAAGTGCCAGAAAGATCATCTCCTATTATAGTATTTCTCAATAAATACATAATTATTTCTTTTTATATCCTAATTCTTTTAAAAGATTTTGATTATCTCTCCATTCTTTTCTTACCTTAACCCATATTTTTATGTTAACTCTAGCTCTTAAGAATTTTTCTAATTCAAATCTTGAAGTTTCTCCAATTCTTTTAAGAGTTTGACCATTCTTACCTATTATTATTCCCTTATGTGAATCTTTTTCACATATTAAATCTACTTCTATATGATAAGTTCCTATTTGATTTTGTTTCATTTGAATTACATCTACTGCAATACCATGAGGAACTTCATCTCTTAAAGTTCTTAATGCTTTTTCTCTAACTATTTCTGATACTACAAATCTTTCTGGTACATCTGTTATCATATCCTCAGGATAGTATTGTGGTCCTTCTGGCATTTCTTCTTTCATTAAATTAATTAAAGCGTCTACATTCTTACCCTTTATTGCTGAAATTGGAATTATCTCTTTAAAATTAAATTCTTTTGAATACATTTCTAAACTTTTGGCAACTCTTTCAGGAGTGCTTTCATCAGTCTTATTTAAAACAAGATATACTGGACATTTCTTATCTTTTAATGATTCTAATATAAATTTATCTCCTCTACCAATCTCTGTATCTGGATTAGTTAAAAATAAAACTAAATCAACATCCTTTGTTGAATCTTTTGCTGAATTCACCATATATTCCCCTAATTTATGTTTAGGTTTGTGTATTCCTGGTGTATCTACAAATACAATTTGATAATCCTCACCTGTTAAAATAGTTTGAATATTATTTCTAGTTGTTTGTGGTTTACTTGAAACTATTGATAATTTTTCACCCATTATATAATTTAATAAAGTCGACTTCCCTACATTTGGTCTACCAACAATTGTAACAAATCCTGATTTAAACATTTTGCCTCCTTTTGTAGTCTAAATTCTATTTATTTATAAATAAAAATAGACTTCCTAATTTAATTATAAGTATATCCATTTTTAGATATTATATAGTTTATAAATAGTATACTCTATTTATTCTTCTATGTATATTAAATATTCATAAGGTACATAAAATAATAGATCAAGTAGATGAGCATACTGGTCTATTATTTTTTTAATATACCTAATATAATTAGAATAAAAAACAGTCTCTTTATATCCTAAATACTACAAATATAAAAATAGTTAATAAAATCCCAAATAAAGCTCCCATTATTACTTCTAGAATAGTATGAACTTCTGAATCTACTCTACTTTGCGCTGTGATAAATGCCATAAGATAACTTAACATTACACATATAGGTTCCTCTGTAATCAAAGATAATGCCGTTGCAATAGAGAACGCTAATGCACTATGTCCACTTGGCATACCCCCTTTTAGAGGGGTTCCTTCTCCAAAAACAGCCTTTACTATTAATGTTGCAATACAAACTATTACTAATACTATAAATATTGTGTAAGGTTCTGAAGTTTTAACCTTATTTATTAAATTATAAGAAAAATAAGATAGTTTATCCCAAAATATTATATACCCAACAACTATTGCGTTTATCGCCATAACAAATACTGCTCCTGCCGCTGCATTCTTAGCTACTTTAGCCAATGGATGATAATAATTAGCTGTTAAGTCTATTACAGCTTCTATAGCTGTATTAACTAATTCTGCACCTATTACCATTGTTATTGTTATTGCTATTGTTAGAAATTCATATTTGGTTATATCAAAACAAAAACATGCAATTAATACTAATAATGATACACTCAAATGAATTTTCATATTTCTTTCGGTTCTAACAGTTTCTATTATCCCATTTATGGCATTATTAAAACTATCTAAAATTTTCTTAAATTTCATTATACTTCACCTGCTTTTTTAATCTCTCCTTATATCAAGCCTATTTAATATATCTTCTTCCCTACTTCTCATTACTTTTTTGTCGTCTTCTTCCATATGATCATATCCTAAAAGATGCAATATAGAATGTACTACTAAATATGCAGCTTCTCTGTCATAAGAATGATTAAAGTCTTTACTTTGTTCAAGGGCTTTTTCTAAAGATAGTACTACATCTCCTAAAACTAGCTCTTCTCCATCAAAGTCACTTGGAGAGAATTTATTATCAATATAAACTTCCTTAAAAACTTTTTTTTCAGGATAATCTAACATAGGAAAGGATAAAACATCTGTTTCTTTATCTATATTTCTTGTTTCACTATTAATTTCTTTAATTTCATTATTATCTACAAACAATAATGATATCTCACATGGTATTTTTACTTGTTCCTGTTCTAAAGCAAATTTTATTACATTTTTTAAATAATCAATAAATTCTTCATTTACTTCAATTTTTTCTTGTCTATTATCTACATAAATCATTTTTTGCTCCTTTGTTATAAAAATAAATTATTTTTAATTACTGTTGTAATAATATTTTTCTTAATGTTAAGGCTATATCTTTTCCTTTGGATATTCAATTCTTTGATGATATATACCATTAAGTGCACTTAAAAAACATACTCTTAT
Source organism: Clostridium weizhouense (assembly GCF_019431045.1). Classification (GTDB taxonomy): domain Bacteria; phylum Bacillota; class Clostridia; order Clostridiales; family Clostridiaceae; genus Clostridium; species Clostridium weizhouense. The sequence continues at coordinate 33,898 of NZ_JAHXPT010000001.1, forward strand.
TTTTTCAATGTCTTTAAATGTTAAATCACTATCTTTCAATTGTTCAGAATTTAACTTATCTTTTATTATGTTATTTACCATTTCTTCAATTTTTTCTTTACTAGGTTCTTTAATTGATCTTACTGCTGCTTCAATACTATCAGCAAGCATTACTATTGCGGCTTCTTTAGTATTAGGAATTGGTCCAGGATACATATAATCTTGTGTATTTATATCATCAGGATTTTCAGCATTATTTTTCATTGTATAATAAAAGTATTTAACTAAAGTAGTTCCATGATGTTGAGCTATAATATCTTGAATTACTTTAGGTAGATTATGCTTTTTAGCCAATTTTAATCCATCTTTTACATGAGATATTATAACCCTAGTGCTTAATCTTGCACTTATTTTATCATGTGGGTTCTCTCCACCTATTTGATTTTCGCCAAAAAAGTATGGTCTTTCAGTTTTACCTACATCATGATAGTAAGATCCTATTCTTGCAATTACAGGATCAGCTCCGACCTCTTCAGCTGCCATCTCAGCTAAGTTTGCTACAAGCATACTATGATGATAAGTTCCTGGAGCTTCCATAAGCAATTTCTTTAATAAAGGATTGTTAGGATTAGATAATTCCAACAATTTCACTGTTGTAACTTCATTAAATATTCCCTCTAAAAATGGCAACATACCTAATGCAAAAATACCTGATAATAATCCACTAATTATAGAAAAAGCACTTTGGACAATTACCTCTTTTATATTGCTTGATAATATTGTACCCGTTGCAAATGTAAGTATTGCACTAACTATAGCTATATGCATTGTTGAATATATAAGGTCATTTCTTTGGTGTAATTTTTTTAGTATTGTTGCACCAAGAGTTGCATTTGCTAAAGCTATAATCATCACTTGAGGATCAAATTCAGATAAAGCACCAATAATCGCCACATTACAAACACTTATTACAAGAGATAATTTATAATTTAAAAGTAATGTTAAAAGCATAGGTGCAAAAGCAAACGGAATCAAGAATGGAGATATTGCTCCTATGGTTCTTGCTAAAATTAATGAAACTATAGTTATTAAACTAATAAGCATCAACCTTTTTTTATTAATAAATATTTCCTTATAATTTACATAAATATACTGATATTGTATAAATAGAATTACCCCCAAAAATAATATAAGCGCTAAATAAACATAAACATATTTTCCTGTTATATCATCATCAAGTAAACCTAATGTACGTATAATATCAATCTGAGCTGCTGTAACTGGTTCTCCCTCTTTAATTATAGTTTGATTTTTTTTAATTATAACTTTAGAAACATTTTTTTGTGCTTCTTTTTTCATTTCTTCTGTCTTTTCACTATCATAAAATAAATTTGGATATATTTGAGATGTACTAATACTTTTCAAAGCATCTATTAATGTTGAACTTGCATTTAGCTTTTCAATTTCTTTTTTCACATCATCTTTTGCTGCCTCAAGAGCATTCTTATTATTTTCCTGTATATCTTTATTATAAGCTTCATCAATAATATTAATAATTTGCCATTCAAATTCAATCAAACTATCTTTTGAGGTAATTAATATTTCCTTATATTCATTATCTGTCAATTTAAAATCTAATATTTTTTTTAATTCTGATATTTTTTCTGCTTCTGTTATGTTAACAGCATTTAAACTTAGTGCTTTATCAAATAACTGTTTAATATTATTTTCTGCTTTAAGTTTAACATCATTTTTTACAGTATACTGTTTTTCAACATTTTCAATAGCCTCATTTTCTTTTTCTTTGGTTGCTTTTTCATCAATAGTATCTCTTGTCGCCTTTATATCTACTCTAGCTATATCGCCTTCCTTTAAACTAAACTGTTTAGGAGCTACAACTGTTATTAACAAAAAATAGATTATAATAAAAACCACAGTAAAAAGTAATATATATCTAGATATATTATATTGATTTCCATCACGATTTTTCTCTTTATCTTTATCTTTTCTTAAATTCATGTTAATCACCTTCTCATCTCTGTACTATAGTATTAAGATATATTTTCTGCTATATCTTGTTCTACTGTAAATACTACCTTTATACGTATTTTCCCATTTTCAATATCTTCTACTGATACCTTATTATCTATAATTTTTGCATCATTTATAAGATTTTTTTCTAAAGATCGCTGTAACTTTTCTACTGATTCTTTTATTGTTGAATCTCTATCTAAATTTATATTCTTCCCTGCTCTTTCAAAATATATTATTTTGTTAAATACTCCTCCATTTTCCTCTATTTTATCATAAGATTCAAAATCATTTATAGCTTTTTTTAAGTAAATTTTTTTATTCCAGAAATTCAAATAAATATCACTATCTTTTTTTCCAGTTCTCTCAAGTTTTTTACCACTTATTTGTAGTTCCATTGACTTTTCATAAAAAGTGTTAGCTATAACACTTCCACTTGGTTTTACCTCTTTTTCAAATCCTTCTTTACCTTGTATAGGTAATATTAATACATCTCCTGCTTTTACTATGTCTCCTGGTACAACAGCAGAATTACCCGAGAATGTAAATACTCTTTTTACTTCTCCATCCATTTTAGCTAATACTTGTTCTGGCATAACTTTATTTCTACTCGGAGGATTTACTTTTTCCTCTACAACAACTTTTAATGTTGAACCTTCTATTCTAGCTCTTACCCACATAATCTCCGAACTTAAATCTTCCAATTTTTTTTCTACGTTATATACATTTATGTCTTCTTTTTTAAGACCTGGTTTTATCCCTATAGATATTAGTTCCTGTCTAACTTCAAAAGGTGATAAATTGTTTTTAGTTTCTATATCTATGGCCCATATATAATTAGATAATAAATATAAACTTAATAAAAATACTCCACCTCCAATACATAATGATATTTTCCTTTTCATTAATATTAGTAATACTATTATATCACTCTTACCGATTACTCTTATTTTACCTTTAGACTTTTTTACCAAATGCTGAACATCTTTATACTCCATAAAAGGCACTTGAAATCTAACAGTAGTTATATTAACTTTAGTTATATTAGATGTATAAATTCCATTATGCCAAAGTATATTCAATATTTTTTCAGGCATTAAACTACTTACTTCTATTGTTATCTTTCCTGCTTTTAATTTATCTAATATCATTCTTTTTACCCCTCATATGATATACCCTTAAAAATTCCACTTATAGTTATAGTGTTATCTCCAATAAAAAGTATCTCAAACCCTTCCCCCATTATTGTAATCGCACCAATTCTAGAATTTATTTTAATTAGACTATTTTCAAAAGCCATAATACCTCTATGATTTTCAATTGTTATTTCTCTATTTCCTGTAACAATTATTTTTGGTAAATCTAAAGCAACATCTGTTGGGAAATCCAATTTATTAAATATTTTTTCTCTTCCTCGTTGAAACCTACTCTCCATATTATCCCCCTATATATAAAATCATTATTATAACATCTTAACAAAACAAATACCTTTATTTGTAATTTATGATTTTATAGTCAAATTAATTCATAAATTTTACTATACATAAAATTTTTATAATAGTTTAAATATAGTTTATACATTAATTAAGGCCTAATCAAAAAATAACAATTCCATCTACCTAAGCAAAAATCAAATTTATTACCAACTATTTTTTAACGGTATTTAACATACCTGTAAAAGAAAATATTCTAGAAATTCTTTATAGATTATTTAGCAATATAATTTTTAGAGATAAAAAAGAATTGTAATTTTGTATTTAAATTATACAAAATTACAATTCTTTTTATTATGTACCAAATTTATATAAAAAATTGATAAAGCAGTTATCAATTTTTCAGTTCATGTATACTTTCAAATTATTATTAGAAATTTTATCAAAAAATGTTTTAAAGATTTCTCTATTTAAAATAAAATTCTATATAATAATAAAAGAACTCTAAAAAAGAGTTCTTTTATTATTTATTATTTAAATATTCTTTAACAATTTGACTTACAAGCTTTCCATCAGCTCTACCTACTATTTTAGGTTTGATAGCTGACATAACTTTACCCATATCTTTAATGCTATTTGCACCCATTTCTTGAGCTGAATCTTCTACTATTTGTTTTATTTCTTCTTCGCTTAACTGCTGAGGAAGGTATTCTAACAAAATTTCTAGTTCAGCTTTACACTCATCAACTAAATCTTGTCTATTTCCCTTTTCGAATTCAAGCATAGATTCTCTTCTTTGCTTGACTTCCTTTGCTAAAATATTAATAACTTCATCCTCATCAAGCTTAATATTATCAGTTTTTTCAACTAATAATATAGCAGCTTTAGCTGTACTAATTGTATTAGCTCTGAATTTATCTTTAGCCTTTAAAGCAGCTTTCCAATCTTCTTGAAGTCTATCCTTAATTGTTGGCATTATTATACCTTCTTTCAAAAGAAACCATTCTTATTTAAATTTTCTCTTTCTAGCAGCTTCTGATTTTTTCTTTTTCTTAACGCTTGGCTTTTCATAATGTTCTCTCTTTCTAACTTCAGAAAGAACCCCAGCTCTAGCACACTTCTTTTTAAATCTTCTTAAAGCACTTTCAAGTGTTTCGTTTTCTCCAACTTTAATTTCTGACATTTACTATCCCTCCCTCCGCTAGCTTAAATTAATTAACTCAGCTATGGGCTTTATAACACACGGTATATTATACAATATTGCTATAAGCACTGTCAATAACTTAGATTAAAATCTATTTATAAAATCTAACCTGGAGGCCACTTTAAATTTCTTCCACCTAATACATGAAAATGCATATGGTTTACTGTTTGACCCCCATCTTCTCCGCAATTATTTACTATTCTATATCCTTTTTCAGATATACCTAATTCTTTCGCTAATTTCTTGATGGTTTTAAATATATGTGAAATAACATTAATGTTTTTTTCATTTAACATATTTACACTTTCTATATGTTCTTTTGGAATCACTAAAAAATGAGTTGGTGCTTCTGGATTTATATCATAAAAAGCATAAACGAACTCATCTTCATATATTTTTTTACTTGGAATATCTCCCTTTATAATTTTGCAAAATATACAATCTCCCATAAAATTCACCTCCTCATATTAATTTATTATGTCATTAAAGATAATAATTTATCCTATATCAAAATTCACCTTATAAATTAAATTATCTCCTATAACATTTATAATTATAACAAATTCTTATCTAATTTTACCAATTAAATATTCTTCATTTTCATCATCTATATGACATTCAACAATTTTTCCTATCATTTCCTTATTTGCATTAATTATTTCAGCTTTTACATAATTTCTTGTATATCCTTCAAATCTTCCTGGTTTATTTGGTAATTCCTGTTCTATCAAAATATCCATATCTCTTCCAACCAAATTTTTTATGAATTCTTTTTCATTTTTTCTATTTAATTCTGCTAAAATTTTGCTTCTTTCATCTTTGATTTTTCCATCAACTTGATTTTTCATTTCAGCAGCTTTAGTTCCTTTTCTTGGACTATATTTAAATATATGAATTTTTGTTAATTTAATTTTCTTTAAAAATTCATATGTTTCATTAAACTCTTCTTCATTTTCTCCTGGAAACCCTACTATAAGATCTGTCGTAATTGATACATCTTTGATATTTTTTCTTAATATCTCAACAGTTTCTGCATATTCTGATGCAGTATATCTTCTATTCATTCTTTTCAGCGTTGCATCACATCCACTTTGAAGAGATAAATGAAAATGTGGACATAATTTTTTCATATTCTTTATTTTATTTACTACTTCTTCTGTAAAAAATGCGGGTTCAATAGACCCAATTCTAACTCTTTCTATACCATCTATCTTTTCTATTTCTTCAAGTAAACTTATTAAAGTTATATCTTTTCCTAAATCCACTCCATAAGAAGCAGTATGTATTCCTGATAATATTACTTCCTTAAATCCATGTTGAGCTAATTTATTTATTTCTTCAATCACCTTTTCTGGATGTTTAGAACAAGTAGCACCTCTTGCATATGGTATTAAGCAATAAGTACAAAATCTATTACATCCATCTTGGATTTTTAAAAATGCCCTTGTCTTATCTTGATATTCTTCTATATTCAATTCTTCAAATTCTTTATTTTTAAGAACTTCTTTAACATTAATTTGTGGTTTTTTTTCATCTCTAGCCTTATTTATGTAGTAAACTATATCTCCTTTGTTTCTTGTTCCTAAAACTACATCTACACCTTCAATTTTAGAAACCTCTTCTGGTGCTATTTGAGAATAACATCCAACAACTGCAATCGTTGCTTCTGGATTAGTTCTTCTGGCTTTACTTATTATTTGTCTCGATTTTTTATCTCCCATATTAGTTACAGTACAACTATTTATAACATAAACATCTGAAAAATCTTCAAAATTAGTAACTGAATACCCTTCTCTTATAAATTTTTCAGTCATCGCTTCAGTTTCATATTGATTAACTCTACATCCTAGTGTCGCAAATGCAACTTTCATTAACTCTTTCCTCCTAAATCTCCTAATTCATATTGTATTAAAGAAGTAGCTACAAACCCTGCAGTTTCTGTACGCAATATTCTATTTCCTAATGTAACTATATAAGCACCTTTTTCTTTAAGAATATTTATCTCTTCTTCTTCAAAACCGCCTTCTGGCCCTATTAAAATACCTATATTCTTTATATTATTTATGTCTAAACCTTTTTTATTTAACTCTTTAACAAGAGTTTTTATTCCAAATTCTTCTGCATTTTCATATGGAACTAATAATAAATCCATTTTTATTAATTCTTCTAAAGCTTCATCAAAATTAATAACTTCTCTTACCTTTGGAATAATGCTTCTTTTAGATTGTTTTGACGCCTCAAGTGCAATTCTATTCAATCTATCAAGCTTTTTAAATTCACCTTTAATTTTCACATCAACTCTAGATGTAATTGTAGGAACAAATTCAGTTATTCCAAGTTCTGTTCCCTTTTGAACTATTAAATCCATCTTTTGACCTTTTGGTAATCCCTGAAAAAGTGTAATCTTAACCTTACTTTCATTGTCTATATCTAAAACATTAATAATATTTACAACAACTTCTTGCTTTCCTACAAAAGCTATTTCTCCTAAATATTCTGTTCCCTCACAATTATTTAAGACTACTTTTTCCCCTTCACTCAAACGTAAAACTTTATAAATATGTTTTACATCCTCTCCTATTATTTTACCTTCGGTTTGTGTAATGTTGCATGCTGGGGTAAAAAATTTATGCATAAAAATCTCCCTCTCAATAAATAAAGTATTATTTATAATATTCTATAATACTTTATTTTAATTTTGCAACTATACAGTTCCATTCCCCTTCTTTATTTATTTCTAAAACTTCAAATCCACATTCATTAAGTTTATTAGTAACCATTTCAACTCTATCATGAATTATACCTGATGTAATAAATAATCCATTTGAATCCAAGGCTTTTTTAACATCTTCAGTTAATATACAAATAATTTCAGCTATTATATTAGCAACAACAATATCTGCCTTTCCATCAATTACATCTAAAAGATTTCCTTCTAAAATCTCAATATTATCTAAATCATTTAATCCTATATTTTCTTTGGCTGACTCAACTGCAACTGGATCTAAATCAACTCCAAAAGCCATCTTTGCACCAAGCTTAGCAGCAGCTATTGCTAATATTCCAGAACCACATCCAACATCAAAAACAGTTGTATTAGGTTTTACATACTTTTCTAAAGCTTTAACACACATTCTAGTAGTTTCATGTGTACCAGTTCCAAATGCCATTCCTGGATCTAATTCAATTACCATTTCTCCATCCTTTGGAACATATTCTTCCCACATAGGTTTTACAACTATTTTATCAGTTATATTAGCTGGTTTATAATACTTCTTCCAGTTATTTGCCCAGTCTTCTTCTTTGATACTTTCATATTCTACAATACCTTTACCTATATCAATTCCCATATCACTAATTTCTTTTAATTTTTCCTTTGTAATAGAAACTATTTCTTCAATATTATCTTCTTCTGAGAAATATCCCTTAACTACTGCAAATTCACCTTTATGTTCTAATACATTTATATCTGCAAAGTCCCAAGTTAAAGGACCTTGTTCTCTTGTTAATAAATCATTCGGGTCTTCTACTGCTACCCCTTGACAATTCAATCCATAAAAAATCCCTGATATAGGTTCTAATGCCTCACTATTTGTTATTACTCTAATTTCAGTCCATACTCCGTTCACGTTCTATCATCCTTCCGTTATCAAATACTCTTAAAATGGTTATCTCAAAAACTTCTAATATGTTTTAACTGAGTATAATATATTACTCTTTTATAGCTATTAAAAATTTAGTTTTTATTCCTTGTTCAGTAAACATCTTTTCATGTTCTGTTTCTACATTTCCTTCAAATCCGCTTTGATGAAGGTCATAAGTTATATATTCAATTCTAAACTTACTTTCTTTAAAATATTCAAGCGATTCTTCAAACAATTCATCATCATCTGTTTTAAACCAAATTTCACCTTGATCTTTTAGAAAGTTTCTATACTGATTTAATTGTCTTGTATGTGTTAATCTTCTTTTTTTATGTTTTTCTTTAGGCCAAGGATTGCAAAAATTTATGTATATTCTACTTATTGTATCTTCTTCTCCAAGCATCTCATTAATAAGCCCTATTTCTTGTGCCATTAATTTAACATTATCTAATTTTTTACTTTTTTCTTTATATGCTTTTTCTATATTTCTCTTAGCTAATCCTAATACTTCATCTTTTATATCAATTGCAATATAATTAATATCATCATTTTCTGAACCATGTACGGCCATAAATGTGCCTTTTCCACATCCTAGTTCAACATATATAGGTTTATCATTATCAAAAAATTCTTTCCATCTACATTTGTATTCTTTTGGGTTTATAACAAAAAAATCACAACTTTCAAGTTCAGGTCTTGCCCATGGTTTTTTTCTCATTCTCATGTTTATTCACTCCATCTTCTATCATTCATAATAATTATACATGTATAAAATTATATTGCAATTCTATAATAATAAAATAAGAAATAAAAAAAGTCTTTATAAAAACTGTATATTCTATAATTTATATAAGTAAAACATATTATTTCTTTTTTTATTCTTTATGTGGTGCCTCTCATACCTCTGAAACAATATATTCTATAAATCATCTACATGTTATTTATAAGATAATTTTCTAATATAATAAAAAAGCTATCCATCTTGTGTATAAATATTACACAAAACAAATAGCTTTTATATGATGGCTTCTTTTAAAAAGTAAACCTCAATAATAATTTATGCTTATTTTTTTTACTTATTCACTAAATTTTAAAATTCATCTATTTCTTTCAATAATATTTTTCTAAATTACTTCATAAGCTATAATATTTTTTAACCTTTATACTTAAGCATTTAGAATGTATATTTAAATATATAAAAAAACTAATTCAAAATATAATTTTTTTGAATTAGTTTCTTTATTTCATTTATTTTTTTCTTCCAAAAAGTGATTTTTTAGTATGGTGAGTATTGGCATCAATCTCTTCACCGCTTGCTTCCATGAATGCATATAATGCTTCTTTTTGTTTTTGCGTTAATCCCTTAGGAATATCAACAATAACTTTTACATATTGATCCCCTTTACCAGTAGAATTAACTCTAGCTATACCTTTACCTTTTAATCTAAATAATGTACCTGACTGAGTTCCTTCTGGTATAGTATACTTAACATTTCCTTCTACTGTATTAACAGTAATCTCTGTTCCAAGTGCAGCTTTAGACATAGAAATATGCGTCTCTATATAAATATCGTTGCCTTTTCTTGTAAATACCTTTGATGGAGTAACATTAATTCTGACATATAAATCTCCAGGACTTCCCCCTCTTAATCCATGTTCTCCTTGTCCTCTTAATGGCATTACATTTCCTGTATCTACTCCTGCCGGAACATTGACTTTTATTTTTCTACTCTTTCTTATATGTCCCTTACCTCTACAATGGGTACATGGTTTTTCCACAATTGTTCCATTACCATTACATCTATCACAAGTTGAAGTTGAAACAAAACTTCCAAGAGGTGTTTGTCTTTGAACTCTCACTTGACCTGATCCTCCACATGTAGGACAAGTTTTTGGAGATGTTCCCTCTTCAGCTCCTGAGCCATGACAATGTTCACAATTTTCACTTCTAGTAATAGAAATTTCTTTTTCAACACCAAAAACAGCTTCCTCAAAAGTTAATGTTAAGGTATATTCAATATCATTACCTCTAACCGGCCCATTTCTTCTCCTTGAACTTCCACCGCCACCGAAGAATGTTTCGAATATATCACCAAAACCGCCCATATCAAATCCGCCGAATCCACCACCGCCGAATCCACCACCATTAAAATCAGCTGTTCCAAATTGATCATAGTTAGATTTCTTTTCAGGATCTGAAAGGACTTGATATGCCTCATTTATTTCTTTAAATTTATCTTCTGCCTCTTTGTTTCCCTTATTTTTATCAGGGTGATATTTTATAGCTAATTTTCTAAAAGCTCTTTTAATTTCATCATCACTCGCACCTTTTTGAAGTCCAAGCACTTCATAATAGTCTTTATTTGCCATTTGTTATTGTTCACCACCTAGTTTTATTAAAAATCCATAAAAAGGGAAGACGAGCATTGCCTTCCCTATTTTTTAACTGTAATCAGAGTTACTAAAACTCACTCAATAAGTTAGTAATAAGAACCCTGTTTATATTTAGACTCTCAGTTATTATATTAGATAATTAGAATTTAGTATACTATTTATCTTCATCAACTTTAAAATCTGCATCTACTACATTATCATCATGTGCAGTTTGTTGAGCTCCTCCAGCTGCTGCATTTGGATCAAAACCACCCGCTTGTGATGGATCTCCACCTGCTGCGGCATAAACCTTAGAAGATACTGCATAGAATTCTTGAGTTAATTCTTCTATAGCTTTTTTGATAGCTTCTACATCTTCACCATCTTTTATAGCTTTAAGAGCTTCTAATTTTTCAGTTACCTTAGCTTTATCTTCAGCTGATACTTTATCTCCAAGTTCATTTAAAGTTTTTTCAGTTTGATATACTATTTGATCAGCATTATTTGCAGTCTCAACTTTTTCTTTTCTCTTCTTATCTTCTTCTGCAAATTTTTCTGCTTCTTTTACTGCCTTATCTATTTCTTCATCATTTAAATTTGTTGAAGCAGTAATTGTTATATTAGCTTCTTTTCCAGTTCCTTTATCCATTGCTGATACTTTAACTATACCATTAGCATCTATATCGAATGTAACTTCAATTTGAGGAATTCCTCTTGGAGCTGGTGCTATTCCTGAAAGTGTAAATCTTCCTAGTGATTTATTATCTGCAGCCATTTGTCTTTCACCTTGAACTACATTAATTTCAACTGATGTTTGACCATCTGCTGCTGTAGAGAATATTTGACTTTTCTTTGTTGGAATAGTTGTATTTCTTTCTATTAATGGTGTTGCAATTCCACCTGCTGTTTCAATTCCTAAAGTTAATGGAGTAACATCTAGTAATAATACATCCTTAACTTCTCCTGTTAATACACCTGCTTGAACAGCTGCACCAACAGCAACACATTCATCTGGATTTACACCTTTTGAAGGATCTTTTCCAGTAAAGTTTTTAACAGCATCTACAACTGCTGGTATTCTTGTTGATCCACCAACTAATATTATCTTTTCAATGTCATTTATAGATACTCCAGCATCACTTAATGCTTTTTTCATTGGTTCTATTGATCTTTGAACTAAGTCACTAGTAATTTCATTGAACTTAGCTCTTGTTAAGTTTAAGTCAATATGCTTTGGACCTGTTGCGTCAGCAGTAATGAATGGTAAGTTAATATTTGTTTGTGTTGATGATGATAATTCAATTTTTGCTTTTTCAGCTGCTTCTTTTAATCTTTGAAGTGCCATTTTATCATTTCTTAAATCAACGCCATTTTCTGCTTTAAATGTATCAGCTATATAATCCATTATTTTTTGGTCAAAGTCATCTCCACCAAGCTTTGTATCTCCATTAGTAGATAATACTTCAAATACTCCATCTCCAAGTTCAAGGATAGATACATCGAAAGTACCACCACCTAAATCATAAACTAAAATTTTGTGGTTAGAATCCATTTTATCTAAACCATAAGCTAAAGCTGCAGCTGTTGGTTCATTTATTATTCTTAATACTTCAAGACCTGCTATTTTACCAGCATCTTTTGTTGCTTGTCTTTCACTATCATTAAAATATGCTGGAACTGTTATAACTGCTTGAGTTACTGGTTCTCCTAAATAAGCTTCAGCATCTGATTTTATTTTTTGAAGTATCATAGCTGAAATTTCTTGTGGTGAATAGTTTTTAGCATCTATATCAACTTTATATGATGTTCCCATATGTCTTTTTATTGATATGATAGTTTTATCTGGATTAGTAATCGCTTGTCTTTTAGCTACTTGACCCACTAATCTTTCACCATTAGCTTGGAATGAAACTACTGATGGAGTAGTTCTTGCTCCTTCTGAATTTGTTATAACAACTGGTTCTCCACCTTCCATAACTGCAACACATGAATTAGTAGTACCTAAATCAATACCTATAATTTTTCCCATAATATATTCCTCCTAAATTTGGTTTAGTTTATTTCTAAATTTATTTTTGTAATTTATATATTTTAACTAGCCTACTTATTGGCTATTATTAATTAGCTACCTTAACTACTGTATATCTAATAACTTTATCTTCTTTTTTATATCCTTTTAAGAAAACTTCAGCTATTTGATTTTCCCCTAAATTTTCATCTTCAATATGCATTACTGCTTGATGAAGATTTGGATCAAAGTCTGATGATGCATCTATTTCTTCAACACCTAATTTTTCAAAAGAATCTTTACAAGCTTTCATAGTCATTTCTACACCTTTTTTTAGATCTTCAACGCTACCATCTGCTTCAATAGCTCTTTCAAGATTATCAAGAACAGGAACTATTTCTTTTAATACATCTACACATGCATCTCCATATATTCCTTGCTTTTCCTTTGATGTTCTCTTTCTATAATTGTCATACTCAGCAGTAACTCTTAATAATCTATCATTTAATGCTTCTAATTCCTCTTTTAATTTTTTATTTTCTTCTTTGTGTTTTTTTAGCATTTCAAGCTCATCCTCTTCATTGTTTGAATCTTGCTCTGAAGTTTGATTTTCTTTATTATCCTCTGTTATTTCTATCTCTTCTTCATTAGATTCAATATTTTCTTCTTTTAGATCTTCAACTGATTCATTAATATCTAAATTTTTTTCTAAATTTTCATCATTGTATGTCATTATTGTAAATACACCCCTTCTCTCTATCTTCTAAATCTATAAGTGTTGATTTTTCAAAATATTATTTAACTCTTTTACAATTTCAGCCATTATTACTATCACTCTTGAATAATTGATTCTTCTTGGTCCAATTAATCCAATTGTACCAATAGGCCTATCCCCTAGAGAATACTCAGCTGATATTACACTACATTCTTTAGCTTGTGGCTTATAATTTTCTTCACCTATTCTAATTGTAATATCATCACTTGTTTTAAATAAATCTATTAATGCCTCTTTATCATTTAAGAGAGCAAGCATTTCTTTAGCTTTTTCAATATCGTTGTATTCTGGATAGTTAAAAATATTAGTTGTTCCTTCCATAATTACTTCCGATGAATCTGATTCATTTAATGTTTCATATAAAGCAGGTAAGAGTGCATTGAACACATCATCATAGCCATATAAATCTTCTTTTAATTGATTAATAACTTCAAGATTAATTTTTTCTATCGAAAGATTAATAAGTCTTCCATTAATAACAGCATTTATTTTATTTAATTCTTCAATAGCTGGAACATTCTTAATTCTAAGCATATGATTCTTTATAACTCCTGTATCTGTTAAAATTACTGATACTAGAGTATTATTATCTATTTTTAATAGTTGAACTGACTTAATGATACTTCTTTTAACTGACGGTGTTTGCATAACACAAGTTAAATTAGTTAGCTCTGATAATAAAGCACTAGTCTGTCTAACTATTTTATCAACCTCTAACATTGCAGAATCAATAATATATTGTTTTATCCTCATATCTTCCTCAGGTGTTAAAAACTGATCTACCATTAGTTTATCAACATATAATCTATATCCTTTACTAGATGGTATCCTCCCTGCTGAAGCATGTGGTTGTTCTAAGTATCCCATATCTTCAAGATCAGCCATTTCATTTCTAATTGTTGCAGAACCAACTCCTAAATTATACTTTTTGGCAATAGTTCTAGAGCCAACAGGATCTCCAGTACGAATATAATCATTGATAATAGCTTGAAGTATTTTTATTTTTCTATCATCAATAGTCATAATCTCACCTCTTTTTTGTTAGCACTCACTATTCACGAGTGCTAATGACTATGTTTTAAATATATTATTTATCACGTTTTTTGTCAATTCTATTTATATTTAATATATTTTATTTCAGATGCTCTATTATCATTTTAGCCTATTTATCTTTATTTTTCTCATTTTTACTTCCTTTTTCTATCTTTAAGCATATTAGATAAAATGATTTTCTAAGAAGTTTTGAATATTCTAACTCCGGCAATGAAGTAAGTTCAATTAATAGTGAGCTACTAGCTAAATTTGCCGCCTCAAAATAAATACTACTAATCCTCTATTATTTTTTTAGTGTGCTTATTATGTTTTATAATATGAATTCACTCATTACCCAATTAGAAACTTCTATTCCATAAGAAGTTAAATATATTCTTCCCTTATCTCGAACTAATAATCCTTGTTTGATATTTTTATAAATAACATCTCCATAAATATTATTTATATCCTGATTAAATCTTCTCTTAAATTCTTCTTCTTCTATTCCAGTTGTCATTCTAAGACCCAGAAATACAAATTCCTCTATATCATCATTTATATCATTTAAATGAATTTCTTCCTCTATACTTATATTATTTTCTATATTTAATATATAAGTTTCTATATCATCTAAATTTTTAATACGTTTTTCATCTATAAAAGAGCTAGCTGAAACTCCTAATCCTAAATATTCCTCCATTTTCCAATAAACTTTATTATGAAAACATTCTTTATTATCTATAGAAAAATTAGAAATTTCATATTGATTATAGCCATTACTAGATAAAATTTTTTTTGTATAAGAATACATTTCTCTCTCTTCATCTTCTGTCGGTAAATTGAGTTTATTACTATTATATAACTTATAAAAACATGTCCCCTCTTCGACTATTAAACTATATGCTGAAATATGTTCTGGTTTAAGTTTTATTATTTCTTTTAATGTGTCTTTCCAATCATCTATTTGTTGATTTGGAAGTCCAAACATCAAATCTATATTTATATTTTTAAAGCCCTCTTCTCTTGCCAATAAATAATTGTTTTTAAATTCTTCAAAACTATGTATTCTTCCTATATTTTTTAATATAGAATTATTTGTAGATTGTAGTCCCATGCTTATTCTATTTACATTATATAGTTTCATAATTTTTAATTTTTTTTCGTCTAGAGTTCCTGGATTACACTCCATAGTAAATTCTAAGTTCTGTTTTAAATTTAATTTATTAATTGTCTCCAACAAACTTTTTAACTCTTCAACAGCTAAATATGAAGGTGTACCTCCTCCAATAAATATACTTTTTATTAAATATTTTTTTGCTTTTTCAATAATTTCTTTCTTTAAAGCCTTAATATATGCACTAATAAGCTTTTCTTTTCCTGTGTATGAAGGAAAATCACAATACAAACATTTTTGTTTACAAAATGGAATATGAATATATAACGATATCTCTTTCATTTTGCCCTCCTAGAAATAAAATTCGTTCTCTGTTTTTAATTACTTGATAAATAAAAAGGCCGACCATAAGTCAAGCCTTTTTATTTTTATATTATTAAACAAATCGTCTAAAATCTTAAGTTTCTAAATATTTTTATTTAAACACCATAATAGTTTTTATATTTATTATTTTAATCAACCTTTAATACAGCCATAAATGCTTCTTGAGGTACTTCAACAGAACCTACTTGCCTCATTCTCTTCTTTCCTTCTTTTTGCTTTTCAAGTAACTTCTTCTTTCTTGAAATATCTCCACCATAACATTTAGCTAATACATCTTTTCTCATAGCTTTTACAGTTTCTCTTGCTATAATTTTACCTCCAATAGCTGCTTGAATTGGCACTTCAAACATTTGTCTAGGAATTATTTCTTTCAATTTTTCCGCTATTCCTCTTCCTTTTTGATATGCTCTTTCATCAGGAACTATCATTGACAATGCATCAACAATATCTCCATTTAATAATATATCAAGCTTAACTAACTTAGTTCTAGTATATCCCTTAAATTCATAATCTAAAGAAGCATATCCTCTAGTTCTTGATTTTAAAGTATCAAAGAAATCATATACTATTTCATTTAATGGAATGTCATAATTTATAACTGCTCTAGTTTCTTCTATATATTGCATATCAATATATGTTCCTCTACGTTCTTGACATAATTCCATAACAGCTCCAACATAGTCTGTAGGCGTAATAATAGATGCCTTTACAATAGGCTCTTCCATATAATCTATTTCTGTCATTGGTGGAAGATTTGTAGGATTTGTAATATCTAATATTTCTCCATCAGTTTTAATTACTTTATATATAACGGATGGTGCTGTTGTAATAATATCTAAATTAAATTCTCTTTCTACTCTTTCTTGAATTATTTCCATATGTAATAATCCTAAGAACCCACATCTAAAACCAAAGCCTAGTGCAATTGATGTTTCAGGCTCAAAGTTTAAGGCAGCATCATTTATTTGCAATTTTTCTAATGCTTCTTTTAATTCATCGTATTTTGCACCATCTACTGGATATATTCCTGAATAAACCATAGGTATAGCAGGTTTATATCCTGGCAATGCTTTTTCTGTTGGTCTATTAGCTTCTGTTATTGTATCACCAACTCTTGCATCTCTAACATTCTTAATTGATGCTGTTATGTATCCAACATCTCCTGCTCTTAATTCTGGTATTTGCAATGGACTTGGGATAAATACCCCTACTTCAGTGACATCATAAACTTTATTGGTTGCCATAAGTTTTATTTTATCACCAGGCTTAACTTTGCCATCAAGTACCCTAACTATACATACAACGCCTTTATAACTATCATAATAAGAATCAAAAATTAATGCTTTTAATGGGGCCTCTTCATCTCCATTTGGAGATGGTAATTGTTCAACAATTTGTTCTAAAACTTGTTCTATATTAAGTCCTGTTTTTGCTGAAATCATAGGCGCTTCTTCTGCATCTATACCAATAACATCTTCTATTTCTTGCTTTACTTCTTCCGGTCTTGCTGATGGCAAATCTATTTTATTTATAACTGGTGCAATCTCTAAATCATTATCTAATGCTAAATAACAATTCGCTAATGTTTGTGCTTGAATACCTTGTGTTGCATCAACTACTAATAACGCACCTTCGCATGCTGCTAAACTCCTTGATACTTCATATGTAAAATCTACATGTCCTGGAGTATCAATAAGATTTAATATAAATTCTTCACCATTTGGTCTTCTATATACTAATCTAGCGGCTTGAGATTTTATTGTTATTCCTCTTTCTCTTTCAATTTCCATGTTATCTAAAATTTGTTCTTCCATCTCTCTTTTAGTTAATGTTCCTGTTGTTTCAAGTAATCTATCTGCAAGCGTTGACTTACCATGATCGATATGTGCTACTATTGAAAAATTTCTAATATGTTGTTGTCTTTCACTCATATATATAACTGTCCTCTTAAGACAGTTTATTCACCCCCATTGTAATTAATAAGTAAGGCACATGAGATTAAATAACAATTCCAAAGTTGCAATGAATATTTTTCATCAAACAAAAAGATGCATTGTCCTCATAGTATTCCTATTAGGTCAATTTGAAAAGGCAGCATGATGAAAAATAAAATAGCAAATGAACTTGTTATTTTTTGATTGTGCCTAAGGCATTTGAAATCAAATAAAACCAATGCCTTTTATATATTGGATTTCTATTTTTTCAAGTGCCTAAATTATAACATATATATATTTAAATTTGCTATCAAAATTTATCTAATCCTTAATAATAAACTTAATAATCACATTTCATCTTGTAGTTTGAAATTAAACTAATACTCTTCTTTTGAATTTTTCAATTTATTACTAAAATCATATATAGTTTCTTTTGCACCATTAAAACCACTTTCTATTTTATTACCTAATCCTTTTATTGCTTTAGTAAAAATAGATTTATTAGTAATCTTAAAATCCTTATTTCCCATCCTAACTAGTATATCATCACCTTGTTCTTTATATATTTTCATCCACGAATTATCTTTAATAAAATTAGAAAAATCTTCTCCAAATTCTTCACTAACTAATTGATAATTTTCACTAGTATTTCCGAGTGGGGATAAAGATTTAGTATTTATTATATTTATTTTTATTAACCCCGTCATTACAAAAATGACTAATAAACAAGCTGGTAAGATTTTTCTTATTATATAATGTCTATTTATTTTTCTCAACAAGATCACCTCTTAGATTTTACTTTAGGCATTCACCTTATCTAAATAATTGTCAAGTTTAAAAATAAATATTCATTAATAACTAATCTTTATTTATTTAAAATTTCTGCTATAACTCTAGCCATACACCTTGCTGTAACTTTTGCTTCTTCAATAGAATTAACATTAGATCCCATTTCAAAAAGTACACTTCCATCACATTTGCTTTGATTAAATGCATTTTTACCTCTATTATAAGTCAATATTTTTCTTGATAAACCTGGAAACAATTCATTTGTCTTGTTAAAAATCATTTCTGTCAATTGTTTATTTTTTTGATATTTAGTACTATTTTTAGCATTTACAAACATAATTTTAGCTGCATTCATTCTCTCTACTTGAGTAGTCATGGCGTCTTTATTATTAACAGAGTCCCTGTGTAAATCTATTATCATTTTAAAATTTCCATATTTTTTTAAATATTTATCAACTGTTTCACTTGATCTAGTATAACTATCATTATAAGAAACACAATGATTAGTCTTATCATGTATAACTGAAATCCCATAATTTTCTTCAAGTTCTTTTGCTAAAGTATCACCTACACCAACAACATTAGCATTTTCATCAGTTGTATCACCAGTTGAAGATTCTGAATAATTTTCAGTTGTATGAGTATGATATATTAATATTTCAGGCTTTGATGCATTTAATTGTTTTTTTAAACTTGGATTATAAATTTTAGTATTTGAAGATGATGTATTTGCTGATACTTTAGATACACTATCTTCATTCAAATTGAATTGATTAAAAGTTACTAAATTTCCCTTATTTGCATTACCTGCTTTGTTAAAAAAGCCAACTTCACTTTCTATTATACTCTCATAAGTTAAATTTTCTAAACCAACCGCTTTTAAACAAATATTCTTTATTGATAATTTATTTTCCGCATAATTTTCTTCTTTATAAACTTGCGTTTCAACTATAGGAATTCCTAAATTTAATAATTGAACATATGCAAATCCGCCTCTTTCAGTATTGTTTTTTAATACACCTCCAACTCTAATAAAAAATATCATTATAAAAATTATAAGTCCAATTAAACTCATATTAATTTCTGAACCCAATTTACTTCCATTATTCCTATGTTTAAGATTATTTCTTCCTGCAGTAAGTTTATACAAGTTAATCCCCCCTTGCTTCTTTTATATTTATATTAGGGGATTTACATAATTATTATAAAATTCATTAAATTTATAATAATCTTAAATAATCCTAAAAAGCTAATACTTGAACGTTACCTTTGGCAATATTAAATTTTACACAATTTTAAATCATATGCTAACTCAAAAACTTATTGATATCTTCCATATCCATATTAGGTTGCAAAGACATATTTATTCCATTTGCTATTATTTTAGAAAGAGCCTCTATTATCATATCTACTTCTTTAGGAGCTACTATTAATTCACCTACATTTGCAGACAATACTTCTTTTATAAGTGATTCTTTTTCATTCCTATCAATATCTTTTAACATATTATAAAACTCTTTCCCTGAAGAAACTTTACTTATTAATTCATCTATAACTAAATCAATTGAATCATTAGCAATAGTTGCAGCATCAACAACTGTTGGAACTCCTATTGCTATTACTTTTACTCCTAACGACTTTTCACTTATTTCCTTTCTATTATTACCAACTCCAGCACCTGGAGATATTCCAGTATCAGATATTTGAATTGTTCTATTTACCCTTTCAACTCTTCTGGATGCTAAAGCATCTATACAAATTACCAAATCTGGTTTTACTTTTTCTACTAATGATTTAATAATTTCTCCTGTTTCAATGCCTGTTATTCCTAAAACTCCAGGTGCTATTGCACATACAGGTCTTACAGATTCATCTATCGCCTCTGGCATTACAACTTGCAAATGTCTAGTGACCATTATTTTCTCTACAACTTTTGGTCCTAAAGCATCTGGAGTTACTTGCCAATTCCCAAGACCTACTACCAACGCAGT
The DNA here is from genome assembly GCF_019431045.1 of Clostridium weizhouense. Taxonomy (GTDB): domain Bacteria; phylum Bacillota; class Clostridia; order Clostridiales; family Clostridiaceae; genus Clostridium; species Clostridium weizhouense. The sequence goes on from NZ_JAHXPT010000001.1 coordinate 54,589, forward strand.
TTTCTTCTCATCTACATGAATTAATCTTTCTAATACTTTTGCTAAAACATTAGCTACACTATCCATTATTCCACCATCATAAACAGTAAATTCAGGAATATCTATTGTTATATAATTTCCTATAGGTTTTCCTATCTTTTTAGCTCCCTCTTCATCTTTAATCTTTACAGTACTAAATTTTATATCTCCCTCTTGTTCTTCTTCAACAATAACTCCATCTATTTCTTTATTTCGATTATGCTTTTTAATATACATTTCTCTTGCTTCAATTGCCAAATCTGTTCTAACATTTATCATCAAATTACACCTCACTATAAATTTACTTGATATTATTTTTCCTATATGTTTGAATTTAATACTTGAATTACATAACTTTCAATGCTATAATAAGGTTTGTTGAAATTAAAAGATACGCAGATATCCCCAAAAGCTGCAGGGGCCCTATAAAATTTTAAGGGGGTGAATCAAGAATGGCAAACATAAAATCAGCAAAGAAAAGAATTAAAGTTACTGAAACTAAAACTTTAAGAAATAGAATGATTAAATCAGCGTTAAAAACTGTAATCAAGAAGTTTGAAACTGCTGTAGCTGCTAACAACGTTGAAGAAGCTAAAACTGCTTTTACATTAGTTGTTAAGTCATTAGACAAAGCTGCTTCAAATGGAGTTGTTCATAAGAACATGGCTGCAAGAAAGAAGTCTAGATTAGCTGCGAAGTTAAACGCTATGGCGTAATCTGATAAACCCACCGATTTTGGTGGGTTATTTATTTACACTTTTTTATTTTTCCATCTTATCAAAAATATAATTTTATTTTATCTTATGCTATTTTTAATAATGATGTAGATATTACAATATTAGTGTAACTTATATTAGTTTAAGTTTTATATTATAATTTTTTGAATATATATCTTTATTTTTTTACAGTTAAAGTATTAATAAGTAATAATTCCATCTCCATAGTTTTATCTATACTACTAGATTTCAGATTTTTTTCCGTTTTCACACATAATTTTATAAGTTCAATTAATTGTTTTTCTGAAAATCTATGACTTTGAGAAACTAATTTTTCACATATAAATTTAGGTAACTTGAATTTTGAAATAAAATCTTGTACTTTTTCACCACTAGCTAATCCTGTTTTTATTTCATAAAGTCTTATAAACTGCCTTTCTAAATTATTTATTATTAACATATGTTGATCAGACTTATATAAAATTTCTCTCATTACATCCATTGCAGATTCAATTTTTCTTTGAGCTATTAACTCTACTAAGTCAAATACATCTTCTTCTCCAGAATTTGATATTAATAAATTAATATCTTCTTTATTTATATCTCTTCCTATTGTATAAGATATAAGTTTGTCAACTTCTCTTTTTATTATATCGAAATTATTTTGTACTTTTTCTGAGAAATATATAAGTTCAGCTTTTCCTATGTTTTTTTTACGTTCTTTAAAAATATCATTTATTTTTTTTATATAAGCATCTCTTCTTAATTTATCACAATGTACAACTGTGATTGACTTATCTAATGAAATTAACTTTTTATTTTTATTTGCTTTCTCTCTTTTGTCATTAAATAAATAGTACATTATTAACACTGTATATGGTGGCATATTAGAGAGATATTCTTTAAGACTTTTATATATTTTTTTTGAAGCTTCATCAGTTTTATCTCTTAAAAAATTAGCTCTATATACAAAAACAACCTTTTTATCACTCATAAGGGGAAATGTTTCACAAGCATTCATTATTTCATCAAAATTTGTTTTCATTCCATCTATCTTTATTAAATTAAAATCATCAGTATCTACTCCTAATGTCTTTTTTATAACAACATTTATACCATCTTTAATAAGTTCTTCATCTAACCCACAAAATATATATGAATTTTTTATCTTACCTTTTTCAATCTCTCGTTCAAAAACCTCATAGTCAATCAAATTAATCCGCCTTTCTTATGTTTAAGTATATTTTAATTACAATGCTCTAACACCATTATTAAAACATACTATCATCTTTTAATAAGTTTTTTATATAAGTCCCTCATCATGCTCATAAAGAATGCTCTTTACAAAGATTTTTAAATTTATATTAACAAATAAATTTTATTGGAACTTAAATACTTAAAATTATTCTATCTTTTAGTATAAATATTTTATTTATTTTTTGATCTTTAAAATTTATTATATCATAATCTAAACAAGAGATTTTAGAATTACTAATTTTTAATATATATAGATTATTTGAAGTTTCTAAAAAATAATTTTTACCTTTTTCTTTAATTTTTCCGATATTCTTTATATTAATTATTTTATTATTTCTATATACCTTATTTGACATAGTGGCCTTTTTTAGCCTTTTTATATCTATGTTATTTTTATTAGTAACAAGTGCCCTCTCTCCCCTATAACTAATTAATAAAGCACCTTCATTATAATAAGTAATTTTAGGAATAGGACTGTATATTTGAATAGTAATTAATAATATAAATATTGCTGGCAAATAAATAAATTCTCTGTAATTTTTATTTATAAAATAAATACTTATAAGTATTGACATATAAAGTATAGCTACATATTCATTTCCATAAAACATAGGTATAGAATAATTTTCTAACTTATCCAAACTCCAATCAAATAATTTTATAATAATTAAGTTAAGATAACTACAAAAATCAAAAAGTTTAGGAAAAATATATACTATTGGCAAGATATTACCTGTTATCACAATAATATTAATAAAAGGCACTAAAATTAAATTACCTATTATAAAATTAATTGAAAAATCTTTAAACACTAATATTAAATAAGGAAATGTAAAAACTTGAGCTGCTAAACTAATACTTACAACTGTTCTTAATTTATCAGGTAATTTATAAAAATAATTATTTAATTTCTTATTAAAAATTACTATTCCAAGTGTAGATAAATAAGATAAATGAAAAGATACTTCAAAAATACTATAAGGTTTAATTAATACTAATACCATACCAGATAAACATAATGCTGAAAGTGAATTATTATTTCTTTTTATAATTTTACTTATCTCTAATGAAGAAAGCATTATAAAAGCTCTTATACTTGAATAGTTGCATCCAGTAAATATAACATATATTATTGTAGCTATTAATCCCATCTTATTTCCTAACAAAGTTTTTAAAAATATATAAACTATGACAACATGTAACCCAGAAATACTAATAGTGTGAATTATTCCAAATTTTTTCATATCACTTTTATCTTCTTTGTCTAAATAATTTGAATATCCAAATGCTACTGACGATATTAATGCTGCTTTTCTTTGACCTAAATTTTCTTTTAACATAAAAAATACTTTATGTTTAATTTTATAAAGTTTAACTATAAAATCCTCATTAACTTCATTTACATCATTAGTTATTACCTTCCCCACTACTCCCTTACTTTTTTCTTGTGATTTTATTATTTTAGAATTAATTTTATATTCCCGTCCTACTTTAACATCATTATTAGTTTCTAAAAGTATTTTTTTACCTTGATAATCTGCCGTAATTTCATATGAATTTTTTCTTAATATTCTAACAGATGATTCTATATTAGAATCTATACTATAATAAGAAATATTAATAATTAATCCTAAAATAAAAACTACAATCATTAAAATCGTAAAATTAAATCCACAATAAATAATTATTGATATAAAAAAGAAGCAAACAATAAAAATTGTAAGCTTCTTAAAGTCATCAAATAACCCATAACTAATACATGATAATATTAATGTCAAAAACATATATATAATAGGATTATTTATCTCATTAATTTTTTTTGAAAACAAATAGCTCACCTCATTAATGAGTTTTGCCATCTTTTAAATAAAATTTCAAATATAATTAAAACTATTATACTAATAATTAAATTAATTATTACCACTTTAGTTAAAATAATATTTTTAATTAAAACAATTGCCAATACAACTATTGTAGTCAATAGTAAAGAAATAAATAATAATTTTCTTTCTATAGATTTTTTCTGTATTGATATATTATTATTAAATGCTGTAAACAATATTGCTCCTGTTGATAAAATAATTAATGATAATAATGACTTTTGATTGTCATTTACCCCATATGTTACAAATATTGTGGCTAGTGTTAATATAACTGATCTTACTATCATCTGTTTGTTTTTTAATTCTTGTCCATTTTCTTTTAATATAAATATTAAAGCTAAAGGAACAAGTAAAAATATATTAATAAATACAATGTTTGTAACATTCAACATTTGATTATAACTTAATATAATACTACTTAACAAAATCATTAATTCAGCAAAAACTATAGAGTATATACCTTTAAATGCTCTATCTAAATTGCTCTTAAATATTTTTGCATAATCTCTAACCTTAAAGAATCCATCTAAATAATTTTCTTTTACATAAATGTCAGAAACCTTTTTAACTATTAAAGGTGCATTTCCTTTTGAAATACCTACTTCAGATAAATTTATTGAAGGTAAATCGCCTAAAGTTTCTCCACTTGCAACTACTTTATATCCATCTTTATTAAATAATGCTATTATTTGAGATTTTATTTCTGGATTTATTCTAGAAAAAACTCTCACTTTTCCTACTAAATCTATTAACTCTTGAGAATTCAAAGAATCCAATTCTATTCCTGATACTACTTGATCATTTTTATAGATAATTTTTGCCTTTTTGGCCATTGTAATAGCACTTATCTTATTTTCCTCAGTAAATAAAATAGGAATTATTCCATTATCTTTTATTTCTCTTACTGTTTCTTCTATATCATCTGTAAGAGGATTTTCTAAGGCAACTATTCCAACAAAAACCATATTACTTTCTATATTTTCATCTGTAGATGGTTGATAATTAAAATTTCTATAGGCAAATGCTTGAGTTATTAATCCTTCTGCCGAAAACTTTATATCTATATCTTTTATTTTATTTTTTTCTTCATCAGTAAGTTCTTTTTCTATTCCATCTAACATTATATGAGTACATCTCTCTAAAACTGAATCTAAATTTCCACGGGAATTAGCTCTATAACCTTTTTGCATTTTATTCAAAATTGTCAACATCTTCTTATCAGAGTCCATAGGTATTTCAATTATTCTAAAATTTTTATTATCTAAAATAGATTTATATACCTTTTTTTGTGCTGCAAATTGTAAATATGCTATTTCTGTTAAATCACCTTTACCTGTGTTTTCTTCAATATTATATGTAGAATTATTACATAATAAAGAAATATCAAATATCCTTGTTACATTTATATTTTTTGAATAATCTATATCTTTAGAAAAAATTATTTCACCATCTGTAAAAAATTTATCAACTATCATTTCTTCTTTAGTTATTGCTCCAATTTTATCTAAAAACATAACATTAATAGTATTTATAAGATCAAATGCAGAAAAATTTATTATATTAATATCTTTATTTTTAAACTGTTTTAATATAATTTTAAATGCTAACATTGAAATTATAATAATTGGGAAACATGTAATTACTAAAAGTCCTTTTTCTACTTGATCATGATATTTTTCTAAATTTCCAGTTAATAATATTCCTAAAGCAAATAATATAAATGATGATAGTAAATAATTTCCCCACTTTTTTTGAATTTTATCTAACAATGTATGTTTTTTATTGCTTGCATAAGTTAACATTGCTAATAACTTTCCTAATTGAGTTGAATTACCTGTAGAAATTACTATACCTTCACCTTCACCATCTTTAATTACAGATCCTTTAAAAAGTATATTCTTCATTTCTCCAAGTGAATTTATTGATCCACTTATTTTACTCTCAAACTTTTCTTTATAAAAAGTTTCACCAGTTATATTTTTTTCATCTACTTTTATATTTATCGCTTTTATTATTCTTATATCTGCTGGAATTACAGAACCATTTTTAAATTTCACTATGTCTCCAATCAAAATTTCTTCTGATTTCAACAATAATTCTCTACCATCTCTTATTACGATTGAAGTTGCAAAATTTAATTTTTCTAAAAATCCTATCTCTTTTCCTCTTTTAATATTATAAAGTATACTTCCCATTACATTTATTATTAGAAATCCTAATACAATATATTTATAAAAATTAGTTTCTAAAATAAATAACAGCACTGTAATAACTATATATAATATTATGTGTGCTTGTTTAATTATATTTATTATATTTTTTGATATTCTATTTCCACTTGGTAAATCAATTTTGTTTGTGCCATACTTTTCCTTTCTAGCTTCACACTCAAAGCTACTAAGTCCTTTCTGTACATTACTATCTAGCATTTCCACAACTTGAGCCCAAGTATTGTTACAATACTTATTCAAAATATCCCCCCATCTAAATTAATAAATTAGATATATAAGTTCCCAACAAAGTTTGTTCATTAATATAAATTTAAAAATATAATTTTCTATAAAATATTATAAATTTAATAATTTAATTAAAGCATATATATTGAAAAATAAAAATAATAATATAAAAATTATATTAACTTTAAATCTAAAAAAAATACAAACTTCCTTATTTATAGTATAAATGCTAAAAGATTAAAAATAAAGTTAATTCTACTCTTTTGTTTTAGGATTAAATATTAAAGCCATTAAATATCCAAAAAAAATTGCTGCACTAACACCACCAGCTGTTCCTTTAATTCCTCCTGTAAAAGCTCCAAGTAAACCTATTTCCTTAACTTCTTTTATTGCAGCTTTAGCTAATGTATTCCCAAATCCAGGAAGTGGAACTGTTGCTCCAGCTCCACCTACTACAACTAACTTGTCATATAATCCAAATGCACCTAATATGGCACCAATAGTAACAAATACTACTAAAATTCTACCTGGAGTTAACTTAGTAGTATCCATTAATATTTGTGCTATTATACAAATTACTCCACCAACAATAAAAGCACTTATATACTCCATTTATATCATCCTTTCTATAATTCCTTTCATTTATATCATCTTTAATCCTAAATATTCCTTTATAAAAATAAATCATCTTATAATTACCTATTAACTTCTATTTCATTTCTATTGCTACTGCATGAGCTATACCCGGAATACTTTCCCCTTGAAGAGAAGACGTTGGACTCATTAAAGCTCCTGTGGATACTAATAATACATTTTTTATTTCTTTTCTCATTAATTTTTTATATAAGTATCCAGCAAATACAACTGCTGAGCACCCACATCCACTTCCTCCTGCTGCTGTATTTTGTAATTGATCATTAAAAATTGTATCTCCGCAATCCATATGATTCCCTCTTATATCATATCCATATTCTTGAATTAATTTATCTGCTAATTCTTTCCCAACACTCCCTAAATCTCCAGTCGCAATAATATCATAATAATCAGGTTTTCTTCCTGTATCTTGAAAATGGCTTACCAATGTATCTACAGCTGCTGGAGCCATAGCAGCTCCCATATTATTAGGATCTTTCTGTCCATAATCCTTTACTTTACCAGTTGTAACATAAGTAACTTCAGGAAATTTGCCTTCATGTCCTAATACTAAAGCTCCAGATCCAGTTACTGTCCATTGACAAGTAGCACATCTTTGGCATCCATACTCAAGTGGAAATCTAAATTGTCTTTCCGCAGAACTAAAATGTGATGATGTTGCTGCCACCACATATTTTGCACATCCTGCATCCATTATTATTGATGCCAAACTTAAAGATTCTGTCATCGTAGAACAGGCTCCATATAATCCAAAAAAAGGAATATCAAATTTTCTAGCTGCAAAACTTGAAGATATTATTTGATTTAACAAATCACCTGCAAAAAGATAATCTATATCACTCTCCTGAAGCTCAGCCCTAGACAATGCTTGAGTTATAGCTGTAAACATCATTTCACTTTCAGCCTTTTCAAAACTATCTTTTCCACAAGTATCATCATTTAATATTTGATCAAAACTTTCTTTTAAAGGTCCATCACCTTCCTTAGGTCCTACTATTGAATAAGCGGAAATTATTTTAGGAGGATTCTCTAACCTTACAGTTTGATTTCCTACTTTTTTATTAGCTATTTTCATATCTACACCCACCTTAATACAAATATAATTTATTAATTCTTACATTATATTTCAGGCTATGTTTTAAGTGAATGTTGATATTGTAATATAAAGCCCATGGACAGGTGATTTTACTTTAAGAACTCTAAACAAAGCTTAGTCTAATTAATGTATACTCCCAATCCCAGATTGTTGACAAGCAATTAATTGTAAGACTAAAATGAAACTCGACTCATATATATTCGCTGAATAAGTTCGAGTATCAAAATATAAAATTTTTACTATAACTTAAGAGTTCTAAAAAGCAAATCCCAATGCCAGTTTAGGCTTATACTACAATATCAACACTGTTTTAAAACATAGCGATATTTCCAATAGTATTGATATTTTAATTTTTTATTATACTAAAATATCAATAAATAATTAGATATAGCTATCCTATTATCTTATTTAAAATAATGAAATTATATAATAAACTATACCTATAATTACAGATGATCCTATTCCATATACAAGAACTGGTCCTGCAATAGTAAACATTTTAGCTGCTACTCCAAAAACAAAACCTTCTTTTTTAAATTCTATAGCTGGGGAAACAATTGCATTAGAAAATCCTGTTATTGGAACTACTGTTCCTGCTCCACCAAATTGAGCTATTTTATCATATATACCTATACCTGTTAATAAAGCACCTAAAAAAATCATTATTATTGATACTATAGTTTTAACTTGTTCATCTGGTAAACCTAATGTTGAAATATATTTATCAATAAATTGTCCTATAGTGCAAATTGCTCCTCCAACAAAAAAAGCTTTAGTACAATCTAAAAGTATCCTTGGTTTCGGTTCAACTTGCTTTGCCATATCTTCATATTTTTTTCTTATAATTTTCTCATCCTTATGCAAAACCTGTCACTCTCCTTTTTTAATTAACAAATATTAAAGGTTAATTATTCAATTTTTGTTTATTATTTTATTTAAAATTTCTTTTATGTATGTTTATTATTTGTATATTTGAAAAATTTAATTATGTTAATTTTTGGATAAAAAAAATCCGTTTAAAATAGAAATTAATTTTCTATTTTAAACGGATTACTTTTTATAAAAAATGTAAAGATTGAATTAATACAAATCTATGGCTTCAAAAAACAATCCATTAATCTTCTAATTTTTCTCTCATTTTTAATAGTACCTTTTTTTCAATTCTAGAAACTTGTACTTGACTTATACCCAGTAATTTTGCTACTTGTACCTGTGTTTTATCTTTAAAATATCTTAGAATAATTATTTGTCGTGCTTTTTCATCTAAGCTTCTTAGGGCCTCTTTAAGAGCTATTTTATTAATCATTCCAATATCTTCTTCACCTTTTTCACTCAATTTATCTATTAATAAAACTGGCGCTCCATCATCTTGATGTATGGTATCATAAAGATATTGTAAACTTGTTGCAGACTCTATTGCAAATATAATTTCTTCTTTATCTACACCTGAAAACCCTGCTAATTCTTCTATAGTAGGTGCTCTATTTAGTTTTTTTGTTAATTCCTCTTTGTCAAAATGTATTCTTTTAGCTAAACTTTTAACATTACGACTTACTTTAATCATCCCGTCATCTCTTAAAAATCTCTTAATTTCCCCTATTATCATAGGAACTGCATAAGTCGAAAATTTAACATTATAATTCAAATCAAAATTATTTATAGCTTTAACTAATCCAATAGAACCGATCTGGAAAATATCCTCATAATCATAACCCCTATTTAAAAATTTTTTACTAATAGATGATACTAATGGTAGATTAATCTCTATTAATTTATTCATAGCAGCATTATCTCCAGATTTGGCTAAAGGTAATAATTCTGAATTATCATTATAATTATATTCCTCTCTTTTTAAATTCCCTTTTTCCATATTTTCCACCTAACTCACTGTGTCAAATTTCTTCTTTATTATTACCCTTGTACCCTTTCCTTCTTCACTTTCAACTAACAAACTATCCATAAACGTCTCCATCACTGTAAATCCCATCCCTGATCTTTCTAAATCTGGACGTGATGTATATAATGGTTCCATAACCTTAGGTATATCATCAATACCTTTACCCTTGTCGATTATTATAATAGTTACTTCACTATCATAAATCTCTGCTTCAACCCTAATTATTCCGTTATCTCTATTCTCATATCCATGTATTATAGAATTAGTTACCGCCTCTGATACAGCTGTCTTTACATCTGTTAACTCTGCAATTGTTGGATCGAGTTGAGAAACAAATGCTGCAACTACTACCCTTGCAAAAGCTTCATTTTCAGATTTACTTAAAAATTCTACACTCATTTTATTATCATACACCATAAAACCCTCCATCTAAATGCATCTTATTGCTTCGTCTATAGTCTTATAATTCTTAACAACCTTATATAAACCTGTTAATTCAAATACTTTATTAACATTTGTATTAACATTTGTAATACATAGAGTTCCTTTTTTATTAGCTATCTTTTTGTGTCTTCCAACAACAACTCCAATACCAGAGCTGTCCATAAAACTTACACCCGCAAAATTTAAAATAACCTTTTCTATATTGTCTCTATCCATTCTATCATCAATTTTGACTCTAACTTCCTCAGCACTATGGTGATCTAATTCCCCTACAAGAGTAATAATTAAAATATCATCATATTTTTCAAACTTTAAATTCATATATCATTACTCTAAAGTTATCCTTAGAGTAATTCACCTCCTTATTTAATACTTATTACTAATCTTTACCATATTTTAACATACTCTTTTATTCAACGTCAATTTTTTATTACATTTTTTTCTAATTATTCTATAATATATGAAAATCAAACAACTAAATCACATTTTAATTAACAATATACAATATACATAAATCAACTTTCCAATTTCATCTCTAACCATAAGCTTTATAACATCCATTTAAAAGATAGCGAAAAATAAAAGAGATATCTTGTTATTTTTCTTCATATGCCTTAAACAAAATATCTCTTTTATATTAATTTTTATATTTTCTATACCTAAATATAGTTTTTAAAATAATAGATTAATGCTTGTATACTTTTTTTGATTTTGTTCATATTAAATAAAATAAATATACAATTTACATTTAATCTATTATTTGATGTGTCTTATTTTTTCTTTTTAACATTCTTATATTTTGAAAGTTCCTCTTCAATAGTTTTATAAAAACTTTTAACTGACTCACCAGGTTTTAAGATAAGGACTTCTATTGCATCTTCTAGTGTATCCATTGTATAAATATGAAATTCGCCATTTCTAATATATTCTTCTACTTCAGCATTTAAAATTAATTCATTTTTATTTACACTAGGAATTAATACACCTTTATCGTCTATATCATCTAATCCTTTGCATACACTAAAGAAACCCTCAATTTTCTCATTTATCATGCCAATTGGTTGAATGTCTCCAAATTGATTTATAGATCCTGTAACTGCAATATTTTGTCTTATTGACCTCTTGCTAAGTGCAGAAAGCATACATATTACTTCTGCAACAGATGCACTATCTCCTTCTACTAATGAATAAGTCTGTTCAAAGCTTAATTGAAAATCTACGGGCAATTTTTCATACGGACTTAATAAATTAGTTATTAATCCTCTTAAAATAGCTATAGATTTTTCATGAATATTTCCACTAAGTTTACATTCTTTATGAACATCAATTATTCTGCCATCTCCTTTAAGAGCTAAGCATGTTATTCTCATAGGCCTTCCTAGACTAAAAAGTTTTGTTCCAAATACAGCTAGTGCATTAATAGAACCAATTTTTTCATCTCTAATAGATAATAATATTTTTTTACTCTTATAACTTTCTAAGATTTCTTCACGAATTTTCTCTTCTCCACTATGACAAATACTATTAACATCATCTTTACTTATTGTAAATCTACCATCAGAAATTGCTTTATGATTAGACAAATATAGCATTTTATCTATTTCATAGTCATCAATGCAAATTTTTTCCCTATCACCACTAATTCTTGATAATACTTTAAATATTTCCTCTACAGCATCTTGTTCTATATCTAATAAATTTTCATTATTTATTTTATTTTGGATATATCTTGCAATTAAAGTCTTTGAATTGTCATTATATTTAAGTTCAATATCAGATTCTACCTTTAACGGAAATACTCGTTTAAAATCTTCATCTCTTTCATATAAAAAATTGAAACTTTCATAATCACCTATTACAATTACTTTTACATTAATAGGTATAGGCTCTGGCTTTAATCCCTCTATAGATAGAACATCTAAATAAGTTTTAGTATAACTGTAATCTACTTTTTGGAGCATTAATACCTTTTTTAAATAATAATAACTATACCCACTATTTAATAAAGAATTCAGTCTTACAATTAAACATCCACCATTAGCCTTTAATAAACTTCCAGGATGTATCAATTCTATATCAGTAGTATAATTACCATTAGTACTTTTATATTCTATATTACCTATTAAATTATTTATAGTTGGATCTTCTTCAAAAAGAACTCTAGGATGAGGAATATTTTTATTATCTACAAGTACATGAACTTCATATTTCATAAATAACTGATCAAGTTCTTGTTCATCATCTTCAAGACTTATTGTATAACATTTAACTACCTCTTCTTCAATCCAATCAAACATTTGTGAGAGATATAAACACACATTTTCATCAGTTACAAATTCAAATAATAAGTCATTCTTTTTTTCCATCATTGTATTTTTTAAATATTCCTTATAAATTGCTTTAAGCTCTTTAATAGAATCCTTTTCTAGCTTAGTTAATTTCTCTAATACATCTTTTGCTTGTTTTTTTAATTCTCCTACTTGTTCTTTAATTATATCTTGATCTTCGCTTTCTAAATCTTCATATTCATCTTCTGTCATTTCTTTCCCTTGTTCTTTTAATGGAATAAATACAAAACCTCCATTAGTAGCTTTAACATCAAAATTATATGCTTTTGCTGCATTCATTATTTCAGATATATAATCATTTCTTTTCCTAGTTATATTTTGGAGTATAATCTCTTTTTCTGTGTCTGATGATCCATTATAAAATTCAAATATACAATCAAAATATTTATTTTTAATTTCTTCAACTTTATCTTTTAATAAAGTACCTTTTCCACTAGGTAAAAATAAAACTTTAGGATTTAGTGAATTATCAGTTGTTACATAACAGATATCCTTTGGTGATTCTTCTTCTTCATATATAGTTGTAACAAAATTTATTAAATCCCTTAGTTTATCTTTTGAAAACGAATCAACGTAATATAAATTGTATCCATCTTTCTTGATCTTTAAAGCTCGTTCTATTTCATTTAACCTTGATTTTACCTCAGGCATTTCAAAAAATTCTTCATCGCTTGGTAAACCCTTAAAAGAACAATTAAAAATAACTTCGCTTGGAGTTAACTCTCTTTTCATAAATTATATCCACTTTGAAGTTTGTTTTAAGACTTAACTTTGATTAAAACCTTCAAAAGCAGTTTCCTCCTCAAATTAGTAGTATATATAATATTAATATTCTCTAACTTAGAAAATAGATATACTTTTTTATTTTTTCTATAAACTTAAGTTAAAAATATATTTTTAGAGTAGAAACTCTGTTTATACTACCAACTTTTAAAGTCAACTGCTTTTTATTATTTGACTATGTTTTAAGCTAATACTTCATTTAAAACACCTTGATTTTTACTTACTAAAAATGTATAAGTACTAAATGCCAATAATTCATCTAAATATTTTATATTTTCGTTTATTTTACTTGTAGACACAATAATTAAGGCAATCATGTCTCTAAATCCCTTATCTATATAAAATTCATATTCAATTTCTTCACTGCAAAGATAGTCTATAACTTCTCTCATATTATTCATAATTTCTTCAGAATCTTGATTCTTTACTAAAGCACCAAGTAAACTTACAAATTGATGACTTATTTTAAATCCATTTTTTTGCAAAGAAATTAAGAGTTCTTTTGTCTTGTATGCTGCATCTTCATAACTGTTTAACAATATAGTATTAGTTAATCCTTGCACACCGTTATTGGAAAATAGTTCTAAATTAGTCACATATTCAAAAACCAGTTCCATATATTCTGTCATTGAATTAAATTCCGAACAATTTATAGCCAGTAAAGTACAAAATAAATAATCATCTTCTTTTGTCACATTATTATATCTAGATTTTATAATATTAAATATATCTTTTGTTTTAGATATAATATTCTTCCTATTTTGTAAGTCTACATATTTTACTATTGCATAAGCTGATAAAAGCAAATACTCAGAATCTTTAAAGTTTTGTTCTATTAACAAATCAAACACTTCTATTATCTCAAGAATAATCATCTTATTTTCTTTATAATCATTATTACATGATATTAAAAAAGATAATATATATAACATGTCACCTCTAAAAGGAGACATTCTAGATGTACTATCCTTAATAAATTTACGTATATCTTTAACCTCTTCAAAAGGAATTTCTCTATTATAATATCCATTAAGTAAAGCTGAAAAATGATTAATATAATCTCCATCATATCTTAATCTTTCTTTAGCATTAACATAGTTATCTATAGTCATATCACAAATTCGTTTTGTATTAATATCTATTATAATCTCCCCCTAAGTACAAAAATAATAACCTTAAATATAAGCTATATTTTTAAGTATCATATTAAATTAAAACATAGTTTAATTACATTAATATTATACTATATCTATATTACTTAATTTATATAGCACTTAATTTATATAGCACTTAATTTATATATTAATTGTATAAATTCTTTATGTCATCTCTGTGTCTATAAAATTAATTTTTTCTTAAATTTAACTATATAATTGTATCATACTTAAATATATGCATAACATACTATAGATTATTGAAAAGCTTAATATATATGGTAGTTAACTAAGTATTATGCTATAATAAATTAGATATAATGGAATAATTGTTTTTAAAGAAATTCATGCTAAAAAAGGAGAGTTCATATGGGTTTAAAAGAAAAATTCAGCGGTAAGTTTAATAAATATTTTCAAGACGCATATCTTGAAAAATATGGAGATAGAATTACAAGTACTTCAGGAACCGTTTTATCTGTAAAAGTTTTCGAAAAAAGTTACTTTATATTTCACAAATTATTAGTAGAAATGGTAGTTAAACCTGAAGTAGGTAAAGCTGTAGTTAAATGTTTCTACAAACAAAATAAATGGTTTAAAAAACCTGAATTTATTACTGTTTCACAAGGTCACAAAGTTATAATTATGGGAATTAAAGGTGAAAAAATAAAGAAAAAAGATACTACAGAAGCTATACAAATAATGAATGTATTAAACCTTACTACTAAGAAAGATTTAATACCTGTAGATCATAGTCAGATAAGAAAATCTCGTCAACAAGCTACTAAAATGATGAGAAGATAATAAAAAAACTCCTAAAAGGAGTTTTTTTATTAGGCTATATTTTAATATTATTTTTTTGAATGTGTCTAAGATGATGAATAAAGAAATTTTGTTTAAAAATATTCACATCGTCTATTTAGCTTTAATTAATAAATATACACTATTTATTAATGCTATTATTCCTGAGAAGAACATTACTATTAACCATTGACTAAGTGATAATGCTACCGTATGGAAAATTCCTCTTAAAAATGGAACATATAAAACTGAAGTAATCATAATTATTGATACTAAAACGGCAGCTACTAAATATGGATTAGTAAATAATTTTATTTCAAATATAGAATGTCTCTCTGACCTACATTCAAAAACATGTATTAATTGAGACATTACTAAAGTACATAATGCTAATGTTCTACAAGTTTCTAAATCCATTCCATAGTACCTACCTATCATAAATGAAAGTAAAGTACATATTCCTATTAGTGAACCTCTAACTACTATTTTTTCTACTAATCCTCTAGCAAATATACTTTCATCTTTTTCCCTTGGAGTTTGTCTCATTATATCTTTATCTGGAGGATCTACACCAAGTGCAATTGCTGGTAAACCATCTGTTGCAAGATTTACTAATAAAATCTGTATTGGACTTAATGGATTTGGTAAATAAAATAATGTTGCTAAAAACATTGTTAAAACCTCACCAAGATTACAAGATAAAAGATATCTAATAAATTTCCTTATATTATCATAAATTATTCTTCCTTCTTCAACGGCTGCTACTATTGTTGAAAAATTATCATCCATAAGTATCATTGATGACGCTTCCTTTGTTACATCTGTTCCTGATATGCCCATTGCAATTCCTATATCAGATTCTTTTATAGCTGGTGCATCATTTACTCCATCACCTGTCATAGCAACTATATTTCCTTTTTTCTTAAACGCTCTTACTATTCTTAATTTATGATTTGGTGAAACTCTAGCAAAAACTCTAACTTTATTTATTTTCTTAACAAGTTCATCATCACTTATCTTTTCAATGTCTTCCCCTGTTAATACTTGTTCTTCACTATTACATATATTTAGATATTTTGCAATTGCAAGTGCAGTATTTTTGTGATCACCAGTTATCATTACAGGTTTTATTCCTGCAAGTTTACACTTAATTACTGAATCTCTAGCTTCATCCCTTGGTGGATCAATACTTCCAGCAACTCCTAAAAATATAAGATTTTCTTCTAATTTGTCCCCTTTAACTAATCCTTCTTCTTTATATGCACATGCTATACATCTTAAAGCTCTAGAGGACATTGCTTCTATAAAAGTAGCAACTTGCTTTTTCTTTTGGTATGTTAAAGGCTTTATTTTATTATCTTCTAGTATAAATGAACATTTTTCTATTACTCTTTCAGGTGCTCCTTTAACATAACAACATTCTTTCCCTTCATCATCAACTATTACTGACATCATCTTTCGTGTTGAATCAAAAGGAATATCATATTTTCTTTCCACATTACATACAAAATCTTTAAGTGGCGATACTTCTTTAAAAAACATATCTATTAAAGCAGTTTCTGTAGGTTCTCCGTGAAGCACATCTTTCATAACATTTTTAGTAAAATCATAACTACAATCATTGCAATAAACAAAAGCTTTCATCATTTTTGTATAATCATTTAATTTTTCTTTTTCTAATTCATATATTCTACCATTTAAATAAACCTCTTTAGCTGTCATCTTATTTTGAGTTAATGTACCTGTTTTATCAGAACATATTACAGATGTACAACCTAAAGTCTCAACTGCTGGCAACTTTCTTATTAATGCATTTCTCTTAAGCATTCTTGATACGCCTAATGCTAACGCAACTGTTACTATAGCAGCAAGTCCTTCTGGAATTGCCGCTACAGCTAAACTAACTCCAAGTAAAAACATTTCTGTTATATCATTTCCTCTAATTATACCCATAACAGTAACTACCAAACATACTACTAAACAAATAACTACTAAAACTTTACCAAGAGAATCTAATTTTTTATTTAAAGGCGATTTTTCCTCATCAATATTTTGAATTAAATCAGCTATTTTTCCCATTTCTGTTTTCATACCAATAGAATCAACTTTAAATAACCCTCTACCTTTAACAATTGTAGTTCCCATATATCCCTTGTTATGCTTTCCATTAATATCTTTATCAACACCTACTGATTCACCAGTTAATAATGATTCATCTACAACGATTCCTAAACCTTCAATAAACATTCCATCAGCTGGAACTCTATCTCCTGATTCTAAAATAACAACATCACCAATTGTTAAATATATAGAATTTATAATTTTTATACTTCCATCTCTTAAAACCTTACATGTTGGTGCAGCTAAATCTTTTAATGCTTCCAATGATTTTTCCGTTTTAAACTCTTGAACAAAGCCAAGTATTGCATTAACAAAAACTATAATTAGTATCGTAACTGCATCTGCCTTGTCTCCTATAATTCCAGAAATTATTGTTGCTGCTATTAATACCCAAACAATAAAATCATTAAACTGTGAAAGAAATATTTTAAGAGCTGATGTCTTTTTCTTATGCTGAAGTTCATTGAGCCCAAAGTTATTCATTCTTTTTTCTGCTTCATTTGTAGTAAGACCTTTTATGAGTTCCTTTTCTTGTATCACAATTTTTCCTCCCCTTCCTTTCTCCTCATATAACTATATATATTTTCCTTTATAAAACTTATGATGATTTTTTATTACTTAATCCACTTAAAATAAACTAATAAAGCATTGTTTTTTCCTATTTAAAATATATATTAACAAACTTTAGCCACATGAAATTAAATAATAGGTCAAATAGATGAGCATAGCTTAACATAAGATATCATCTTAACTTTACATTCTTGAATTTTACAAGTAAAATATATACTATGATTTTGTATAAATAAGGAGGAAGTATTTTGAAAAATATAGTTTATGTAACTGGACATAAAAATCCTGATTCTGATTCAATATGTGCTGCATATAGTTATGCAGAATTAAAAAATAGAATTAGTGATGTTCCAGCTATACCTGTGAGATTAGGTAACGTAAATCAAGAAACAAAATTTATTCTAGATTATTTTGATGTTGAAGCACCAAAATATTTAGAAACTATAAAATTAAAGGTAGAAGATTTAAAAATAGATAATCTTAGTCCAATCGCTCCAGACCTTTCATTAAAAATGGCTTGGAACATAATGAGAGATAACCATCTTAAAGCTTTACCAGTTGCTGATAGCAATGATAGATTAGTTGGGATTATTTCTATCTCAAACTTAACATCATCTTATCTAGATATATGGGATAATAATATCTTAGCTAAGAGTAAAACTTCATTAAATAATATAATTGATACTCTTTGTGCCACACCAATATACATAAATGAAAATATTAAAACTTTTCCTGGTAAAATTGCTGTTACAGCAATGCAACCTAATAGTTTAAAAGAAATAGTTGATGAAGGAGATATTGCTATTGTAGGTGATAGACATGATGTCCAAGAAGAATTAATCAATATAAAAACTTCATTAATTATAGTTACAGGTTCTCATAATCTAGCAGATGATTTGCTTCCTAAAGCTAAAGAAAAAGGTATTACTGTTATAAGTACACCTTATGATTCTTTTACAGCTGCAAGATTAATCATTCAAAGTATACCAGTTGATTATGTAATGGCTAAAAAAGATTTAATTTCTTTCTCAGTTGATGATTTAGTTGAAGATATTAAAGATGTTATGGCTAAAACAAGATATCATTGTTATCCTGTAACTAATATGGATGGAAAAGTTATTGGTACTGTTTCAAGGTATCATCTTATTTCAGAACATAAGAAAAAGGTAATTCAAGTAGATCACAATGAAAGAGGTCAATCTATTGATGGATTAAATGAAGCTGAAGTTTTAGAGATTATTGATCATCATAGAGTAGCTGATATTCAAACAAATAGTCCTATTTATTTTAGAAATGAACCTCTTGGAAGTACATCAACTATAGTTGCTAAATGTTATTTTGAACATGGTTTAAAACCATCTAAACAAGTTGCTGGACTTTTATGTGGAGCTATAATATCTGATACTTTATTATTTAGAAGTCCTACTTGTACAGAACAAGATAAAATGATATGTAGTAGATTAGCCGAAATAGCTGAAATACAAATTGAAGAATTTGCAAAAGAAATGTTTAAAGCTGGTACTTCATTAAAAGGAAAAACTGTTGCTGAAATATTTAATCAAGATTTCAAGCCTTTTAGTATAGCAGATTCAAAAATAGGCGTAGCACAGGTTAATACAATGGATATAGATGGCTTCATGCCATTAAAAGATGAGATGTTAACTTATATGAATCAACAAGCTGAAAATAATAATTTTGATGTTGTAATGTTACTCCTAACTGATATATTAAATGAAGGTTCCCAAATTTTAGTTGCTGGTAAAAAACCAGAATACATAGAAAAAACTTTCAATATTACTTTAGAAAATTCCATGGCATTCTTACCTGGAGTTTTATCAAGAAAGAAACAAGTAATACCACCATTAACCTCAACAATACTATCAAAAGATAATTAAAAATATACTTAAAAAGGTTATCTCAAAACAAACTGTTTTGCGATAACCTTTTATTTAGTATTTTAACTTAAGCATATAAAAAAATACTAAGTTTAACAAAATTAACACTATTTTCTCATATTATTTATCATACCCCAAACATCATCAGCTGCAGTTATACCCTTGGAACTCATCTGAAATGCTCTTTGAGTGCTTATTATATCAGTAAATATCTCAGCCGTATCAACATTTGATCCTTCTAAAAATCCTTGTTGTATTGAATAATTAGTGCTTAATGTTACCTGTGCATCATCTGATGGTTTAAAATAATTATTTCCAATTGCTATAAATGCTTTATCTCCAACTGCAGTAAATACTGGTATTTGTCCAACTTTTACATAATTCCCATCCACTTTAGTTGATATTCCACCTTCTTGGTCAATAGAAATATCATTACTCGAAAGCTTTGGATTACCTTCTGCCATCCCTGCTTCATATTGTATATAAATTTTATTTCCTTTAGTATCTACTAAATTACCATTACTATCAATTTTTAAATTTCCATCTCTAGTATATGCAATAGATCCATCGCTTTGAGTTGATGCAAAATAACCTTCTCCATCTATAGCAATATCAGTTTTTCCACCTGTAGTCAAAAGATTTCCTTGAGTGTTTTTTCTATAGTCCATACCAACTTTAACGCCTGTACCATTAATAGCATTCTTATTTACAAGAGGAGTTCCCTTTCTATCTAATGATTCAGTCAACAAATCATTAAATTGAACATCTGTAGCTTTATAACCTGTAGTAGAAGCATTTACCAAATCATTTGAAAGATAATCTAATTTTTCTTGATATGCACTCATACCACTTTTAGCAGTTGCAAATATATTAAACATACTTTATCCTCCTCTATCTTACAGATCCAATATCATTTGCTGCCTTTTGAAGACTTTCATCTTGCATAGTAACAAATTTTTGATTAGTTTCAAATTGTCTTTTTATTTCCATAAGTTTTACTAATTCTTCAGTTGGATTTACATTTGATGCCTCTAATACACCTTGTTGTACCTTAACCCTTGCATTATTAACTGGGTTGTCTGATTTATAATAATTATCTCCTACTTTTTCTAAAGAAGCATAATCTTGAAAATCTGCTGTTAATAAAGAATAGTTTGTTCCTCCATTAGAATTTATAATAGAATTTTCACCATCTAAAGAAAATTGTTCTTTTCCTACATATATTGGTTCTTCTGCGCCTGTTGCATTATTTCTTCCTAGAACTTCATCACCACTAGTTGTTATCAAATATCCCTGTTGATTAACTTTAAAATTCCCATTTCTTGTATAAAGTCTCTCATTTCCTCTTTGTACTACAAAGAATCCTCTCCCATCAATTCCAAAATCAGTTAAGTTATCTGTTGCTTTAAAACTACCTTGTGTATAAATTGTATTTACATCATTAACTTTTACACCCAAGTTCAAATTTCCTAGCTTATTTGGAATATGTCTATCTCCAGACTTATTTTGTCTATTGGTAATCATAACATCTTCAAAACTTTGTTTTGTTAAAACATTCTTTTTATACCCATTATTGTTGACATTTGTTATATTATTAGTAACTGTTTGCTGATCATTTTCTAAAGTTACTAAGCTTGACACAGCAGTATAGAATCCTCTTATCACTTATTTTCATCTCCCTTTATCATAGCCTTACATTCATCACTATAATGCATTCCAAGACCTCTAGCTCTTTCTTCTATTTTACTATCAGAAAGATTTAAGCTACTTTTGTATCCAAACATAAGTGTCACACCTAAAATAAGTCCTATTCCAATACCAAATAGTATTTTTTTATCACTAATAAAAAACATTATACTTTTTAATTTTTGAATAAGTTTCGTACTAATAATACTTCCCCCTTACTAACAGACAACTTTTGTGATATTTCATCATCATTTAAGCCCTGTTTGATTAATTCATTAATACTATCTGATTTATTTAAGTCATTATCTACTTTATGTTCAAAATTTATATCTGAAATCACATCATTTTCTTCTTCAATTAAAGTAACATTAGATGAATTCAATTCCATATCATATTTTGATACTTCGTTCATATTATTTAATACGTCACTTTCATTTTCGTACATTTCTTCAATATCCTTAGACATATTTAAATTTATTTTTATATTCTTAATTTCTTCTTGAAGTTCTGTTAAACTTTCTCCTATGTCTTTTCTTAAACGTCCTATTTCAAGCTTATAATCATCTAAATTTTCTTTTTCTTCATTTAAAGTAATTTTAAACGAAGTATTATTACTTTTTTTAATATCACTATAACTGTATACTATTAAAACAATTCCTATTATTATCAATAGTACTGGCATTTTCATCCCGCCTCTTTAATCTATATAATGTAATTTTTTCATATTTTCTCTTAAATTATTAATAGCTCTAGCATGTAGCTGACAAACTCTAGATTCTGATATTGATAATATAGCTCCAATTTCTTTTAATGTTA
The DNA here is from genome assembly GCF_019431045.1 of Clostridium weizhouense. GTDB lineage: Bacteria > Bacillota > Clostridia > Clostridiales > Clostridiaceae > Clostridium > Clostridium weizhouense. The sequence goes on from NZ_JAHXPT010000001.1 coordinate 77,181, forward strand.
ATTTTTCATAATAATATAAATTTAAAACCAATCTATCTTTTTCTTTTAATAATTCTATTGATTTTGCTAGAAACTCTAATTGTTCTTTTTCTTCTAAATTACTATCTGGACTAGGACTATTTTTATCTTCTATAATACCCATAAGATTTATATCTTCATCATCAGAAAATATAACATTTTCAAGTGATACCATAGACATATAGTTAATATAATTTTCTATCTGCCCTACTTCATCAATAGATAATCCTAGATATTCAGATATCTCTATGATTGTTGGTTCTTTACAAAGTTTCTTTTGTAGAAATTCTACAGCATTATTATATTTATTTAATTTATCCATTGCTCCTTTAGGAATAGGCCTACATTTACGAATTTCATCTATTATAGACCCTTTTATTCTGATAGAAGCATATGATGAAAATTTCATTCCTTTACTTGAATCATATTTGCTTATCGCATCCATTAGGCCAATTATTCCATAGCTAACTAAATCTTCATATTCCATATATTTGTTTTTTCCAACCATAACTCTAGAAGCAATATATTTTACCAAAGGAATATATTCTTTCACTATTTGTTCTTTTGCATCTACCGCTTGTAAGTCAGCCATCATGCTTCATAACCTCCTAATATTAACTCTTGTATATTAATAATGCCTACTATATTATTTGCTATAAAAATCAACCTTACTCATAAAATTTATATAAATTTTATCTTATAAAGTTTCTATTTGTTTTCTCATAACTTTAAAAATTTCTCTTATTATCTTATCTCTTTGCTTTTCACTAATTTCTAGAAACTTAACACCATAAATATATTCATTGTCAAATGATCTTTCACATCTTACAACTTCTGCTTTTAAATGATTTGTTTGTCCATTTAATGTGAATTCAATTATTACTATATCTTTTATTTTAAGTTTCTCTTTTGTTTTAAATCTTATTCCTCCACCACTTAAATCTACCATTAAAGCATTGTCATATTCTTTTTCTTCTATTTCTTCTTCAGACATTTCTGTGATTTTTTTATAATTAATAGAATTAAGTATATCTACTCTAGCAAAGTCTCTTCTTTGTATTTCTTTAATATTATCCGGTTTAGATAACGTATAATATATTATACTATCTTCTCTACCACGCCCTAAAACTTCACAATGAAAATTAAAACAACTTCCACCCTTTACATAAGAATTAATTTCTATATTGTCATTTACTTTTAGTGTTAAATACTCTCCATCATTAACTGGCAAATTTATATTTATAAAATCTTCTCCGATATCTTGAATTAAGCTTTTATAAACTTTATCGTTTGTTAAAACTTCTATCCTATCATTAATTTTCAAATTAAATTTTGCCATGTTAGTATCCCCCTACGAAAATATATTAAATAACTTTTTAAATAAGTCTTTAGCACCTATTGAATCCTTTATATTTTGTCCTAAAATCTTTCTTGCAATATTTTCTACTGACTTAGATGCATCACAAGTAGGATACTCTAAAATAAAAGGTTTTTGTTGTCTAACACTTTGTAACACTTTTTTATCTTCTAATATACATCCTAAATATTCTAAATCAAGCTTTAAGAATTTATTTACAGCTCTTTCAAGCTTATTATAAACTTCAATACCTTCTGCTAATGTAAATGCCTTATTTACAACAACCATTGCATGATTCTTTATCTTAAAATGATCCGCTGCTTTTATTAAACTATATGCATCTGTTAGAGAAGTAGGTTCTGGAGTAGTTATAATAATTAACTCTTCCGATGCTGCTATAAAAGATAAAATACTTCTATTAATACCTGCTCCAGTATCCATAAATATATAATCAAATCCATTTAAAGATTCTAATTTTTCTAAAAATAAACTTCTTTCAGCTTCTTGCAAGTCTTCAATTTTATTCAATCCAGATCCAGCTGGTAATAAACTTACCCCACTAGGGCCTAATATAATTATATCTTCTATTTTTTTTCTCGTAAATATAATATCAAATATATTATATTTAGGATATACTCCCATTAAAACATCATCGTTACCCATTCCTAAATCAGCATCAAAAATCAATACTTTTTTCCCTTTATTTTGTAAACTTATAGCTAAATTAACAACAAAATTACTTTTCCCAACTCCACCTTTTCCTGAAGTTACCGTTATAACTTTTGTCTTGGATTTACCTTTTTTTTCTTCACTATTAAGCATTAACTTTCTTAAATTTTCAGCTTGATCTAACATAAAGTTTCCTCCCCTAATATAAATCTAGCTATTTCTTCTTTATTAAGGGTCTTTATATCATTAGGTACATTTTGACCTGTAGTAACAAATTTAATTGCTTTATTTGATCGCTTCATTATGTTATATAACGAGCCATAAGCTGTAGTTTCATCTAATTTTGTAATTATAATACTATCATATCCTAAACTTTCATATCCTTTTAAAATACTTATAATATCCTTATTTTTTGTTGTTGCACTTATTACCATATTTACATTGTCTGGATTTGCCTTTTCTATGAATGCCCTTAATTCTGAAATTTGCATTGTATTTTTACTGCTTCTTCCAGTGGTATCAATAAGGACTACATCACAATCCTTCATAGATTCTATTGCTGCTTCCATTTCCTTTATTGTAATAACTACTTTAAATGGGATATTCATTATTTCAGCATATGTTTTAAGTTGTTCAATAGCACCTATTCTATATGTATCAACTGTTATTAACCCAACACTCTTTTTATCAACAAGTGCTAATTTTCCTGCTAATTTAGCTATAGTTGTAGTTTTTCCTACACCTGTTGGTCCTACTAATACAATTTTTCCTTTTATTTCTTCTTTAAAGTCTAAAAATGTATTTTCAAAAATTTTTCTTAAACTTTCTTCTTCATCTATTCCTTCATATAAATCATGTTTTACTTTTTCCATTATTTCATCATGAAATTCTTCATCTATATCAATATCATCTAATTTTTCTTTTAAAGTATTAACCTCTTCATCCTTAGAAGTATTTTCAATAACCTTATTAAGTAGTTCTTTCATCTCATTAACTTCTTTATATATTGTATCTTGTTTTGTATTTTTTAACGACTCTTTGGGTTCGTTTTTATTTAATGATGAATTAACTTTTTTATCTTGTTGTTTATTATTACTATCTTCTATATTGTAATCTTTTGTTGTATTTTCCATTAGCTTCTTTATACTTGCTAATGAATCTTCAAAGCTATCTTCTTGCTTTTTAATGTTAGATTTTTTAGAATCCGATGAATTTTCAATAGCTGCTGTTACTTCTATTAATTTCCCAGAAAATAACCCTTTAAATCCAGCTTTTCTTACTTTTCTTTGGCTTATTATAATCGCATCTTTTCCTAATTCGTATCTAATTCTTGTTAAAGCTTCATTCATATTACTTACAAGATATCTTTTAATAATCATTAAATAGTTACAACTCCTCCACTATTAATCTCAATATCATTTGGTACTTCATTTAATGAAATTACCATAATATGTGGAAATACCATTTCAATTAATTTTTTAAATACAGCCCTTATATTTGGAGATACTAATATAACAGGTTGATTGTTATTGAAATAAATCGTTTCAATAGTATTTTTTATACTTCCAAGTAATTTAGTTGTTGTTTCTGGATCAACTGTTGGAAAAGATCCTTGAACAGATTTTTGAATATTGCTACCAATAATTTCTTCAATTGCAGGATCTAAAGTTACTACAGTAATAGCTTTATCATCATTTATTATTTGATTACAAATTGTCCTTGCTAAAGCAAATCTAACATATTCAGTTAAAAGCTCTAAATCTCTAGTATTTCTAGCATTATCTGCTAATGATTCCATTATTGTAACCATATCTTTTATTGGAACTTTTTCTCTTAATAAATTCTGTAAAACTTTTTGAATTTCTCCTATTGTCATTAAATCTGGTATAAGTTCTTCTATAACAGCACTATATTTTTCTCTTAAGTTATCAATAATAAGCTTAACTTCTTGTCTTCCAAGTAATTCATAAGAATGTGCTTTAATTGTTTCAGTTAAATGCGTTACCATAACCGTTGTTGGATCAACTACTGTAAATCCTTTGATTTCAGCTTCTTCTCTTTGATCTTTATTTATCCATACTGCTGGTAACTTGAATGTTGGTTCAAGCGTCTTTATACCTGGTATTTCTGAAGAATCTCCATTTGGATTCATACAAAGTAACATACTAGGCATTAGTTCAGCTGAGGCTATTGAAGTCCCTCTTATTTTAACTATATATTCATTAGTTCTTAATTGGAGATTATCTCTAATTCTTATTGGCTGAACCACTATTCCCATTTCAATTGCACATTGTCTTCTCACAGAAGCAATTCTTTGAAGTAAATCACCACCAGAACTTTCATCTGCTAATGGAATAAGACCATATCCAATCTCAACCTCCATAGGTTCTACAGAAATTAAGTTCATAACATTTTCTGGTTCTTTACGTTCTGCTTCAATAATTTCTTCTTCTTCAGAAATAAACTCTTGTTCTTGTTGTTTTGTTTCTTCTTTATATAACATAAAAGACAATATCCCCATTGATACTGCTGCAATTAAAAATGGTGCTTTAGGCATACCTGGAACTACTGCTAAAAATAACATTACAGCACTAGCTATTGATGTTGCAATTGGGAAACCTGTTAATTGTTTTGATAATGCTTTACCGAAATTATTATCATCCCCTGAACGAGTTACTAATATACCTGAAGCTGTTGATATTAATAAAGCTGGTACTTGGCTTACAAGTCCGTCACCAACAGTTAATTGGACATATTTAAGCGCTGCCTCTCCAATGCTTAAATCTTTTTGCATTACACCTATTATAATTCCTGCTATAATATTTATTACTGTAATTATAATTCCTGCAATTGCATCTCCTTTAACAAACTTAGATGCACCATCCATAGATCCATAAAAATCTGCTTCTAATTGCAAGTCTTGTCTTCTTTTTTTAGCCATAACTTCATCGATTAATCCTGAATTTAAATCAGCATCAATACTCATCTGTTTACCTGGCATAGCATCTAATGTAAATCTAGCTGATACTTCTGAAACTCTTCCTGCACCCGCCGTAATAACTATAAATTGAATAATAATTATAATTAAAAATATAATTATACCAACAACATAATTTCCACCAATAACAAAATCTCCGAATGCTTGAATAATTTGTCCTGCATCACCTTCACTTAAAATAAGTCTTGTTGATGATATATTAAGACCTAGTCTAAATAAAGTTGTAACTAGCAATAAAGTTGGAAATATTGAAAGTTGTAATACATTAGTTGTAAACATAGTTATCATCATAATAACTACTGACAATGTTATGTTAAATGCTAAAAGTATATCTAATACCATCTTAGGTAATGGTATGATCATCATAAGTACTATACATATAACTGCTCCTGCTACCACTACATCTAGGTTATTTTTTATATCGAGTCTTTTGTCTCCAACACCCAAATCTTATCCCATCCTTTATTAAAAAAATAAAACTACGTATTATTTTTTAAGCTTTAATACCACTGCTAAAACTTCTGCAACCCCTTGATATAAGTCTTGAGGTATATCTTGATCTATTTCTACTTTTTCATACATTAATCTAGCAAGTGGTTTATTTTCAATAATAGGAACATCATTATCTTGTGCTATTTTTTTTAATTTAAGTGCAACATAATCTGCTCCTTTTGCGACAACTTTAGGAGCATTCATTTCTCCCCCTTCTTCATACTTCAAGGCAATAGCTAAATGTGTAGGATTCGTAATTACAACCGTTGCATCTGCAACTGATTGCATCATTCTTCTCATACCTATTTCTTTTTGCTTTTGTTTTATTTTTCCTTTTACTTGAGGGTCTCCTTCAGCTTGTTTATATTCATCTTTAATTTCTTGTTTACTCATTCTTAATTCTTTATTATGCAATCTAAATTGAATAAAATAATCTATAGCTGCAATAATAATTAATGCAATAGTTATTTTAATAAATATACCTACTACTAATAGTTTAATCTCATCACCTAACGAAGGTAAATATAAGTTTGATATATTCATTATTTTAACATAATTTTCCTTAACATATTGATAAGCTAAAATAGATATTATAATTACTACTACTATATTCTTTATTAAACCAGTAAAAGTCCTTTTTGAAAACATATTTTTCAATCCCTTTAATGGATTTAATTTCCCAAGTGAAGGTTTTAATGGTTCTCTAGTAAACATAAATCCTGTCTGCATCAGACTTGCAGCAATTCCTCCTATCATTATAGGAATTGCAAATAATAAAAATAAAATTACAATTTTAATAATACTAAATATACCAACATTCCCCAATGATAATTGTCCTAAATTATTTAATTGAGGAAAATTAAAAAAATAAATCATCGTACCTTTAAATGTTTCTATAATAGTTCCCCATAACGCTGAAACTACTATTGTACATATAGCCATTGTAAGTGCAGTACTTACTTCTTTACTTCTTGCAACTTGACCTTTTTTTCTTGCATCTGATTTTTTCTTTGGAGTTGCTTCTTCTGTCTTGTCATCTGAAAATATTAAAACTAATGGTAATGCTGGAATTGCTTTAAATATTTGTTCAAAAATATTAGGTAAATTATATATTGCACCACTAATTAGTTTAAATATTAAAGGTAATAATAGTATATATGTAATAAATCCTAATATATTTTTAATTGGTAATCCAAATATCATTACAGGAATTGCTGGTACAACTCTAACAATTAACCCTAAACATAAATCTGTTATAACAATTATCAATACAAGAGGTAATGCTATTTTCACTCCTAATATAAAATATTCACAAATAGTTTTAATAACTACTAATATAGTTTCTTGATAAACTAATGTTTTACCTATTGGAAGTATATTAAAACTTCCTGCTAATAATTTAATTATCATATGATGTCCATCTATTATAAAAAATAACACCATAGATATCATGTATGAAAAATTTCCAAATAATGTGGTCTGTGTATGGGAAGTTGGATCTAAAATAGATACCATTGCAAATCCTACATGTATATCAATCCAAGCTCCTGCAAATCTAACCATTTCAAAAATTAAATTTGTAACAAATCCTAATACTATTCCATTCATTATTTCACTTAATGCAAAAAAAGCTAAAAGATATGTACTATTTATTTCATTTAAACTTGAATAATCTGTCAAGCCTAATATTCCAAATGAAAATATTAAACATAATACTCCTTTTAAAATGTAAGGTGTTCCTTTAGGGAAAAATACATTAACTACAAGAAAGTATGATGATAATCTTAAAAATATAAAAAATAAAGCAAGAAAGTAGAATGTATCAATCAACTTTTCTACCTCCTTTTAGGTTGTAATCTGTGTAATTAATTCAAATATTCTTGTTGTAAAAGACATAAGTGTTTGAAGCATCCAACTTCCTAAAAATATCCCAACAATAGCTGCTGCAATTAATTTAGGAACAAATGTTAATGTTTGTTCTTGTATTTGAGTAGTTGCTTGCAAAATACTTATTACTAATCCTACAACTAAAACAACAATTAGTATTGGTGCTGATAATTTAGCAGCTACTACTATTGTGTCTTTAATAACTCCATTTAGTAATGTCTGACTCATAAATTTTCACCTCACGAAAAACTCATAACTAATGATTTTACAAGTAAATACCACCCATCTACCATTACAAATAATAACAATTTAAACGGTAATGATATCATAACAGGAGGTAACATCATCATTCCCATAGACATAAGAAGACTTCCTACAACCATATCTATTACTATAAATGGTAAATAAATCAAAAATCCTATTTGAAATGCTGTTTTCAATTCACTTATTGCAAATGCAGGAATTAAGCTTGTAAAAGGAATATTTTCTCTTGTTAATTCTTCTTTGTTTGCTCCACTAAGTTCTACAAATAATTCTAAATCTTTTTCTCGTGTTTGTCTTAACATAAAATCTTTTATTGGCTTCGATCCTATCTCTATCGCTTCATCCTGTGTTATAGTTTGATCCAAATATGGCTTAACTGCATTTGTATTAACATCATTATATACTGGTGTCATAATAAATACTGTTAAAAATAATGCTAATCCTACCAAGACTTGATTTGGAATTGCTTGTTGTACTCCCATTGCACTTTTTACAAAAGAAAATACAACCACTATTCTAGTAAAAGATGTTATCATTATTACTATTGATGGTAACACTGCCAAAATAGTAAAAAATATTAATATTTTAATATTATTTACATAATCATTTGGTGTAGTTTCTCCATTACCAACTGATAAGTTTATTTGTGGCAAATCTACGCCAGTTGGTGATGCTTGTGCTTTTATACCCGAAAATGCTATAATAGCAAAGGTCAATACAAGCATAAAAATTACTCTTTTTTTATTCTTTCCCATCCTTATCTTCCTTTGATTTAAAATTATTAAATATATCTAAAAATTTAGTTTTATAATCAGAATGATATAATTTTTTTATATCATATATAGAGTTTTTCCTATCTTCTTCAATTTTATTTATCTCTTCTTGTGATAGTTCTTCTAATTTTTGCATATTACTTGAAGAACTACTCATTATATACCCTTTTTTACCTACTTTTATAATTATTAAACTATTCTCTTTTGTTATTTGTACTCTGTCTATAATTTTAATGTATTTTTTTCCATTAATTTCATTTACTTTACTTCCAAGAATTTTAGAAATAAAAATAATCAATCCTAAAACAAATGATAAAGATATAATTAAATTTATAAACATTTTATAAGTATCCATATAATTCTTCTTTCTTATTGAGTTATAATACTATCAAACCTTATATCAACAACTTTACATTTTGCTAATTGTTTATTTATTTTATCCATAAGTTCAGTTTTTATTTTTTGTTCATTTTTGGGATCATTCATAAATTCAAGTTTTAAAGCTTTTAAATAGAATATTGTTGTATCTCTAATTACTACTTTTTTAGCTTCCATTTCAGTTGGTGCATCCTTATCTGAAACATCATATCCTACTGATATTTTACCTTTAAAATATCTTTTACCACCTTCATCCGCTAAATTTACAGTCATTTCGCCAAGGTCTACATAAACACATTCAATAGGTTTTTCTTTTACAGCTACTTGATTATTTTTTTGCATAAACATATATGTTCCTGCAAAAACTCCCCCACCTACAAGTACTAAAGCTAATACGAAGATTATTATTTTTTTCATTCCTCCGCCTTTTCCTTCTTTTGTATCTTTTTCTTTATTAGCCATTATGATTCCTCCCCTTTACTATATTCAATCAAGATACTAACTCTTCTGTTTTTTGCTTTATTTTCTTCTGTATTATTATCTGCTATCGGTCTAAATTCTCCATAACCAGCTGCACTAAATTTTGTAGGCTTTTGATGTTTTGTTTCTACAAAATATCTAACTACAGTTACTGCTCTAGCAGTTGATAATTCCCAGTTACTTGCATACCTCGAATTACTAATAGGTACATTATCAGTATGTCCTTCTATTAAAATATCATTAGGTATAGATTCCATTAATGTATTAAGCTTCTCTAAGACACCCTTACTTTCTGGAATCAAATCAGCTTTTGCAGATTCAAATAAAATATTATCTTTAAGTTCTAAAATTATTCCTCTTTCATCTGATTTAATATCCATCGCTTGACTTAAATTATTTTGTTCAACATATTTCTTTACATCTTGATACATAGTTTCTTTGCCTAAAGATTCTGCATCAACTACACCATCAACATCAGATTCTCCCCCAATTATAGGCACTTTTCCATTGTACTCATTATATTGCAAAAATGTATCTCCCGATTGACCTGTCATAACTGTAACAAACGCCTGCGATATTGATTGTACTTTTTGTGCATCAAGACTTGACATAGAATAAAGTAAAATAAAAAAGGTTAAAAGTAGTGTAACACAATCTGAATAGGTTCCTAACCATTCATCTCCTCTTAAGCCACCATCATCTGACTTTTTTTTCCTAGCCATTTCTATGCAACTCCTTCATTATTTTCTGAATTATTTTGAGCATAAATCGTTCTATCTTGTGGTGATAAATAAGCTATTAACTTATCTTCAACAATTCTTGGATTTACTCCTGACTGAATTGAAAGTATACCTTCAAGCATCATTTCTTTAATCGCAACTTCTTTTTGACTTTTGTTATTTAAATTTTGTGCTATTGGTGATGCAAAAATATTAGCTATAAGCGAACCATAAAATGTCGTTATAAGCGCTTTACCCATCCCTGATGCTATTGTACTAGAATCAGTAAGATTTGCAAGCATTTGTATTAATCCTATAAGCGTACCTAACATACCGAATCCTGGTGCAAAGGCTCCCCAAGCTGCAAATATTCCTGAACCTGATTTATGTCTTGATTCCATTTCACTTATATCAAGTTCTAATATTTCCTTAATAGATTCTGGTTCTATTCCATCTACAACCATTTGTAAGCCTTTTTTTAAAAATTGATCTTCTAATTGAGATATTGTGTCTTCTAGAGATAATAATCCATCTCTTCTTGCTTTTTTAGAAAGTTCTGCAAACTGACTAATTATCTCCATTGGAGAAATATTCGGTTCTTTAAATGATTGAACAAACAATGCTCCTGCTTTTTTTATCTCATCTAGTGGATATACAATCAATACTGCTGCAATAGATCCCCCACCGGTTATAGCAACTGAAGATAAATCCCAAAATAGTTTTAAGTTACTTGCACCACTTCCTCCACTTGCCATACCATAAATCATTAATCCTAATCCTACTATTAATCCCACGGCAGTCATTATATCTGTTTTTTTCATTATTAGTGCCTCCTCTATCCCCTAAACGTAAAAATTTCTCTTTTATACTTTATAATTTTAGATTTTACTTCTTCTATACTATCAATAACTATGTATTTTTTACCATTGCTTAATGTAATTAATGTTTCTGGGACTTCTTCTATTTTTTCAATATGATCATCATTTAGTACAAAAGGCTTATTATTCATTCCTGTTAATTCAATCATAAATTACCCCCCTAAAATTTTAATTTATTTATAACTCAATGTATGTTTATAGTATTAAAATTTATATAAATGGGGAGAGTTTTAATCTCCCCATTTATATATTATCTCATTAAATTAGTTATTGTTTGAAGTATTTCATCTCCAGTTGATATCATCTTAGAAGAAGCTTGGAATGATCTTGTGGCTGTTATCATATCTGTAAACTGTTCTGTTAAATCTACATTTGAAGCTTCTAAAGCACCTTGAATTAAAGATCCAAATCCCTTACTATTATCTTTAGCTTCATCTATTCCTTTATATGTCTCAATTATTTCAGCACCTGAATTTGCTGAGCCTTGTAATAAATTTCCACCTATAGATGTTAAACCTTCAGGATTTTTAAAAGTTGCCTTAGCTATTTGACCTAATGCAGTTCTTTTATTATTTCCAAGTACAGCTGTAATAACTCCATCTTTTCCTATTTCAAATGACTTTACTGGTTGAGTAGTTCCATCTGACATAGTAACTTTATCAGGTATCATTAATGGAAATAATTCATTTGTAGGTGATTTTAAATCTGTTGCATCTGCATCTACATAATTTACTTTTGCTTTTCCACCATCATCTGTAATACTAGTAGTAGCTCCATCATTCAACAAATATCCCATTATTCTATATCCATCTGATGTTAATAAATTTCCTTCATGATCTAAAGTAAGATTTCCATCTCTTGTATATGATACTTGTAATTTTCCTGTTGGATCAAGTGCCTGAGTATCATCAACAACTTTATTTCCACCACCATCAGTATAACTTGGTTTCCCTTTTGCTACCATTAAGTATCCTTCTCCATCAATACAAATATCTAAACTTCTTCCTGTTGATAGAGCATTACCTTGTCCCATAACCTTATTTATACTTGCAAGTTTTGCTCCAAGTCCTACTTGCTTTGCATTAGTACCACCCATTACTCCAGTAGGTGCTGTTGCATTTGATGTATTTTGATAAAGCATATCAGAAAATCTAGCTGTTGATGCTTTAAATCCAGTAGTACCTACATTGGCAATATTATTACCTATAACATCTAGTTTAGTTTGATTGACTTTCATTCCACTTATTCCTGAGTACATCGATCTTAACATATTAGCTTTCCTCCATTTATGTTTTAATTTTATCTTTCGTTATCAATATAAAATCAAGTTGAATTTTTATCTTTTAATAGCCAACATTAATCTTAATTGTTAATAATCAATTTTAGTTTATCTCATTAAATTAGTTATTGTTTGAAGTATTTCATCGCCTGTTGTAATCATCTTAGATGAAGCTTGGAAAGATCTTGTAGCTGTTATCATATCCGTAAATTGTTCTGTTAAATCTACATTTGAAGCTTCTAACGCACCTGCAATTAAAGATCCAAATCCCTTACTATTATCTTTAGTAGGATCTATACCTTTATACGTTTGAATTATTTCAGGACCTGAGTTTGCTGAACCTTGTAATAGGTTTCCTCCTATAGATGTTAAACCTTCAGGATTTTTAAAAGTTGCCTTAGCTATTTGACCTAATGCAGTTCTTTTATTATTTCCAAGTACAGCTGTAATAACTCCATCTTTTCCTATTTCAAATGACTTTACTGGTTGAGTAGTTCCATCTGACATAGTAACTTTATCAGGTATCATTAATGGAAATAATTCATTTGTAGGTGATTTTAAATCTGTTGCATCTGCATCTACATAATTTACTTTTGCTTTTCCACCATCATCTGTAATACTAGTAACACTTCCAGCCTTTAATAAATATCCCATTACTCTATATCCATCTGATGTTAATAAATTTCCTTCATGATCTAAAGTAAGATTTCCATCTCTTGTATATGATATTTGTAAGTTTCCTGATGGATCAAGTGCCTGAGTATCATCAACAACTTTATTTCCACCATCATCAGCATAACTTACTTTTCCTTTGGCTACCATTAAGTATCCATCTCCATCAATACAAATATCTAAGCTTCTTCCTGTTGATAATGCATTACCTTGTCCCATAACCTTATTTATACTTGCAAGTTTTGCTCCAAGTCCTACTTGCTTTGCATTAGTACCACCCATCACTCCAGTAGGTGCTGTTGCATTGGATGTATTTTGATAAAGCATATCAGAAAATCTAGCTGTTGACGCTTTAAATCCTGTAGTACTTACATTGGCGATATTATTACCTATAACATCTAATTTAGTTTGATTAACTTTCATTCCACTTATTCCAGAATACATTGATCTTAACATATTTTTTTGTGCCTCCAAATCATAATTTGTAACTCGTCTCTATCGTTCAACAAGTTTTAGGCTTCCTCTTTTTAGGTCCAGCCTATAAAATTACCACACTATCTACATTCGTAAATATATTATCTTTTGCTCTTTCTTTCTCAACTGCTGTTATAAGTGTATTATTTTCAACGCTTGCAATTAAAGCAACATCTTTATAAACCATAACAGTATTTTTTGAGTTTTTATCTTTTGCGATTTGGAATCCTTTTTCAATTTCTTTCATATCTTTATCCGTAAAGTTAATCTCATTTAGTCTTTCTGCTGCATGTTTTGATACAATAAAACCTTCATTTTTATTGATAACATCATTTAATACATTCTTAAAACTATCTTTTTCTTGTGTTTCTAATCTTGGTTTTGAATTCGATCCTGGAAAATTTCCAAGATTACCTATAGGATACAACTGACCATTAATTATTCTATAACTCAATTATTTACCCAATATTTGATGCAATTTTTCTAATTCATTATCATAATTTTCTTTGTATCCATCTTTTCCGGTATTCTCAACCATACTTAAAACATTACTTGTTTTATTCTCATTTGTTGAACTTGTAGTTTCTTGTGAAGTTTCTGATTTTTTTTCTGTTTCAGTTTCTGCTGGTGGTTCTTCTGGTTTAACATCCATATCTTGTTCTGTTAAATCACCGGCTTTAATTATCGAAACATAAGGATATTCCTTTATAATAGGATTTCCATCTTCATCTTTTTCACCAGTTTCAATTCTCACTTTAACTACACCATTATCTATAAATGCACTCTTTACAGTACCTTTTACTATTATATTTTTACCCTTTTCATCATAAGTTGAAATAACGGCCTTCTGATCTTTTAATGACAATGCCACTGAAAAATCTGAATTAGATAACATTTCACTTGAATAATTTGGAACTTCTAATATAGTATCTATATTTTTTACATCAAACACCTTATAGATATTTTTCCCATTTTCATTAATTTCTACAGAAGCATAAGTTCCATATTGATCCTTAGATATACCTCTTATAATCCCTGTATAATATTGTCCTTCATTATTTGTAACATTCATAGTTACGCCTTTTCCAACCAATTGTTGATATGAAAATGTAGTCATTGTATCATTTAAATTATACATTTGTTCCATAGCTGCAAATTGCGCCATTTGTGTAACATATGCTGTTGAATCTTGGTTAGCTGTTGGATCTAAATTAGATAGCTGGGCTGATAAAATCTTTAAAAATGAATTTTTATCAAATTGACCACCTGATTTTACAATCTTAGTTCCTTTATCTGTAGTTAATTTCCCTGTACTATCTGATTTCTTATTAACAGCACTACTTGCATCTGTTTTTCCAAGAATCTTATTTATATCTGCTGATGATATAGAAGCCATTTTTTCACCTCCTATGCAAGAAAATCTAAATTATTATTACTAATATCTTCTATCTCTTCATTTTCTACTTCGTTTAAATTAATGTTAGAAGTCTTATTATTATTTTGATTATTCTTTCCTTGTTCCTCTGAAAGCTGTTCATTAAATCCCTTGTCCATAAAGAACGTAGTATCATCTTGATAAAGTTCTATATTTACATCGGCTATTTTAATGTTTTGTTCTCCTAAAGATTTTTTTATGTCTAATAAATTTTGAGAAATTAATTCATAAGTTTCTTTAGATTGTGCCTTTATAGTTGCTTTCATCATTCCATTTTCTTGAATTAGGCTAATAGTAAGTTGTCCTAATTCTTTTGGATTAAGTTTTACTGTTAATTCTTTCATAGCATTTGTAGTCATAAATTTAATGTTTTTGATTAAATCATCTCCAATGGTTACTTTATTAACAGTTGTTCCTTCAACATTACTTACAAATTCAGTTTTAAATTCTTGATTTCTTGGAGCTAATAAATTAATTTTGTTTAAAACTCCATCTTCTTTCTTATTATCAATAAGATTATTTAAAAAATTATCTTCATCTGATTTACTAGCATTCTCATCAATTTTTTTATTTTCTTGTAAATTACTTTGATTAGTTAAATTATCACCTTTTGATTGTGAAAAATCTTTAAAGATATTAGAAAAATTTGATACTTTTTCTTCAGTCTTTCCTAATACATTTGATAATTCTGCGATTAAATCTTTTACTGTATTATTTTTTGAATTTGATACTTCTGATTTGTCTGAAACAGTTTCTCCTACTTGATTTAATAAAGCTTCCATTAAACTTTTTGTATCTTTAGTTAATACATCACCTAATGAATCATTTTTAGAAGTTTCAAGCATTTTAGTTATAATATCTACCAAATCATTATTTGATGTAGTTTTTTTATTTAATCCTTCAATTACTACATTTAAAATCTCTGAATTTAATTGTTCATCATCAACTTTTACTGCCTCATCTTTATTTAATAAAGTTAATATATTATTTAATATGTTGACAATATCTTCATTTGATGATTTTTTTATTTCTTCTTTTAATTCTTTGATTTTATCTTCGATATTTGTATTACTATCTTGAATTTTACCATCTGCTAATTCTTTTGCGTCATGTGAAGATTTTTCTGGTTTAGTAGTAGTTTTTGAATCTAATACTTTTTTAAAATTCGAAACATCTTCATGCTTTCTTGAATAATTAGATAAATTATCATTATTTTTGTTTATATAATTTTTATCATTATTTAAAGATAAATTATTATTAGTATAGTTTAATTTTGAATCAGAATTTACAGAAGCACTATTAATATTCATACTTATTGTCATTTCTTTCACCTCCCTTCACTGATATTTCTTATATATGAATAAAGGGCTATTTCATCAAGGTTAACTTGTTCAACCCTTTCTTCCTCTTTTACATAAGCTAAGTATTGTTTTTCTTTTAAAATTTCAACAGTTTTTCTGTCCACTTGTTTTGAAACCAACTCTTTTCTTGCTTCATCTACCTTTTGAGTTTTTACAATTAACTCCTTTTCCGTTTGCCTTATCCCACTTTGCACTCCCTGCAAATAATACCTTTTTAGTTTTTGATATACAACATCTTCGCCTGGAGTAATCCCTTTATATTTATCATAATTATCTTTTAAATTATGTAATCTTTTTTCGGTATTCTGCTTTTCACGCTGAGTCTCAGTAAATAGTCTTTTACTTTCTTCTTCCTTATCTTGTCTTATTTGAAGAAGCTTTTCTAATCCAAACTTAAACCTCTCAGCCAAAACCTATTCCCCCTTATTTATCAAAACATAGCTGTTAAATTGTCTATACTTTCATCAAAATTTGCTTTTTCGTGTACAGTTTGACGTAAAAATCCTTCCAGAATATCATGATAATTAATAGCTAAATCGATCTTTTTATTACTACCATTAACATATGCACCTATATTTATTAAATCCTCTGAATCTTTATATGTAGCTAAAAGATCTCTTCCAGTAGAAGCAGCCTTTATATGTTCTGGTGTTGCTATTGAATTCATAAGTCTACTTACACTATTTAATATATCAATTGCTGGATAATGATTTTTATGAGCAAGAGATCTTGATAAAACAATATGTCCATCTAATATACCCCTAACAGCATCGGCTATTGGTTCATTAAAATCATCCCCATCAACTAAAACTGTATAAAAAGCTGTAATTGATCCATTCTCTGATGTCCCTGATCTTTCCATAAGTTTAGGAAGTTTAGCAAATACTGATGGTGTATATCCTTTTGTTGCTGGTGGTTCCCCTATAGCAAGTCCCACTTCTCTTTGAGCCATTGCAAATCTAGTAACAGAATCCATCATCAGTATCACTTTTTTTCCTTTATCTCTGAAATACTCTGCTATAGCTGTCGCTGTTAAAGCACCCTTAAGTCTTATTAAGGCAGGCTTGTCAGAAGTAGCACACACTACAACTGACTTTTTCATTCCTTCTGGTCCTAAATCTTTTTCTATAAATTCTAAGACCTCCCTACCTCTTTCTCCTATTAAAGCAATGACATTAACATCAGCTTTGGCTTCTCTCGCTATCATTCCAAGTGTTGTACTTTTACCAACTCCACTACCTGCAAATATACCAATTCTTTGTCCATCACCACAAGTTATAAATCCATCTATAGCTCTAACTCCAGTAGGCATTATTTCTTTTATTCTCATTCTCCTTAAAGGATCAGGAGGATTATTCTCTAATGGATATTCTTCTCCCTCAGTAATTCCTTCTCCTTTTAATGGATTTCCAAGCCCATCAATAATTTGTCCTAAAAGCTTATCTGAACATTTTACACTTAAAGGCTTACGCATTGGTACAACTCTACAACCTGGAGAAATCCCTATAAGTTCATCAAGTGGCATTAATACAACAAAGTCATCTTTAAATCCAACAACCTCACAATTTATACCCAAACTTTGTTCATTATATATGATGCAAAGTTCCCCAATAAAAGCCTTAATTCCTTGAACTTCTATTGTAAGTCCTATTACTTTTTTGACTATTCCTTCAGTATAAATTGTAGGTGTAACATTAACTTTTTTAATCAAATTATTAAAATTAATATCTAACATATTGATGCTCCTAACATTATCCTAAGATTTCTTTTCTTATACTCTCCATGCCTATATCAATTCCAACAATAACCTTACCACTTGACTTTTCCAAAACAGCATTACCTGGTTCCATAAAATCGTCAGTTAATACAAAAATTTCATCTTTTATAGAATAAGATATCTTCCATTTTTCTAATTCAGCTTTAAGATCATCAGCATGAATAGAATTACATTTAATAATTATATTTTTTTCGCCTTTAGAAAGTTCAATAGCTTGTTCAACTAGAAAATTCATTGATCCTTCATATTCTATTTCCTTTTTTAATATAGTCCTAGCTATTTCTAAGGATAAATTTATGACTTCTATTTTTTTCTTTTCTAAATATCTTGCATAATTTTCATTTGCAGAATCTAAAATTTTTTCTGCCTTATTTATAATTTCTTCAGCTTTTTCTTTAGCTAAATCAATATTTTCATCAAAAGCTTTTTTATATCCATCATCATATCCATTTTTTATACCTTCATCATAGCCTTTTTCATACGCTTCTTTTTCCAAAGCTTGAGCTTGCATGGTTGCTCTTAAAAGAATTCCTTGCTTTTCATTATTAGCATCTTTAATTATTCTCTTACCTATTTCTTCATATTGTTTATATAAATTTTCAACCTCTTCTTTAGAATAATATTTTTTCTCTTCTTGCTTTTCCTCTAATTCACTAAGTCCTTCTTTTTTAGATATAACATAATGTGTTGATATCTTTTTTTTATCTCCATCCAAAGCACAATCCTTTTTAATTAAACTATACGATGATTGCATCTTCTCCACCTCTTGAAATTATAATTTCATTAGCTTCATCTAATCTTCTAATTATAGAAACGATCTTTTGTTGTGCTTTTTCAACATCCATAAGTCTTACTGGTCCTAAGAATTCCATATCTTCTTTTAATGAAGCTGCTGCTCTCTTAGATTGATTTCTATAAATAGCATTTGCAACTTCTTCTGAGCATCCCTTAAGAGCAAGAGCAAGTTCACTAACTTCCACCTCTCTAAGAACTCTTTGAATAGATACGTCATCAAGAGTAAGAATATCTTCAAATACAAACATAGAACTCTTAACTTTATCAGCAAGTTCTCCATCTTCTCTTTCTAGACTCTCAGTAATATTCTTTTCTGTAGTTCTATCAACTTGATTTAAAATGTCAACCAATGTCTCTATTCCACCTAAACTTGTCATTTCTGTTCTTACAACTGAAGATAACTTACTTTCAAGTACAGTTTCAATCTCCTTTATAACCATAGGTGATGTGGTATTCATTGTTGCAATTCTATAAGCAACCTCTGCTTGAGTTTCTTCAGGTAATTCAGCTAAAACTTGTGCTGATTTATCTGCTTGTAAATAACATAAAATCAAAGCTATTGTTTGTGGATGTTCATAATTTATAGCGTTCAAAAGCTGATGTGCATCAGCTTTTCTCGCTATAGCAAAAGGTCTATATTGAGATGTAGCTTCTGAAACTTTTTCTAATATATCACTAGCTCTTTGTGAACCTAATGCCTTTGATAACAATGCTCTAGCATAGTCCATACCACCTTCTAAAATATAGTCTCTTGCTTTATTAATCTCTAAAAATTCACTTAAAATTTCTTCTCTTTGCTCTGATGTAACTGATGTAGTATTAGCAATTTCATATGATATTTTTTGTATTTCTTGTTCTGGTAATTTTTTTAATATTCCAGATGATGCTTCTGGTCCAAGCGTTATAAAAAGTATTGCTGCCTTTTGTACCCCTGTTAATTTCTTAGCTTCTTTTGCCATAGCTATCACCCCTCATTTTCAGAAAGCCATGATTTTATAATTTCTACAACCTGTTCAGGCTTATCTGTAGCATATTTCTTAATTTCATTTTCCATATGAGTCTTTTGATTCTGAGTTTCAAAATCTATTGGCTCAAATTTTTCTGGTTGTTTTGGTTCTATATTATCTCCAATCACAATATCTAACAATTGGTCTTCATCATCTTTTTTCTTCTTTCTCTTCTTAATTAATATAACAATAAGTGTTAAAAGAACTATTACTCCAATTATACCCATAATAATATACTTCTTCATTTCTGCATCTTTAAGTTCTGCATTAAATGCATCAATTTGTTTTTGGTTTTCTTCTTTTAAACTTGGATCAAAATTCATACCTAATACAGAAATTTGATCTCCTCTAACAGCATTAAATCCAACTGCATTTGCTACAGCATCTTGAATCGCTTTTTGAGTTGCTGCATCTAAATTTCCATCAACAACCACTGATGCTGTCATTCTTTTCACTTCACCTGGTGCACTTAAAACCTTAGTTTCAGTTTTACCAATTTCATAATTGTTCTTTTGTTCTTCTCTAGTTGAATTAGAATTTGTAGTATTAGTATTATCTGTAGTATTACTAATATTGTTATCAACTGGACTCTCACTTACTTGTCCAGAATCTCCAGTGTTGTTTGCCTCTTTAATTGTTTGTTGACTTACAACAACCTTGTTAGGATCAAGTACAGTTTGAGTTTTTTGTTTAGAATCAAAATCTAAATCTACATTTACTGTAGCTTTTATTTTATCTTTGCCTATAACTGGTTCCAATAATTCAATTATTTCTTTTTGTAATTTATTTTCATATGATTCTTCTAATGAATGTTGCTTATCTATTTCATCTGAACTTACAATACCTTGCTCATCACTATTTATATTTTTTGTAAGCAAATTCATATCTTGGTCAATTACTTCTATGTTTTCCTTAGGAACATTTTGTGTACTCCCTGCTAGAAGAGCAACTATTGATTTAACTTGTTCTTCTGTTATTTGTTTTCCAGGTGATATCTTTAAATAAACTGCTGCTTTACCTGGTGTACTTTCCTTTACAAATACTGAATCTGTAGAAGGAGTAATATGTACTCTTGCACTTTCTACTTGCGAAAAACTTTTTATAGTTTTTTCAAGTTCCCCTTCCTGCATTCTTAATTTTTTAATTTTAAATTCTTCATCTGTCATACCAAAAGAGCTTCCAGCATCCATAAGTTCATAACCACTGCTTCCAGCAGTTAATTCTGGTGCTAATTGTAATCTCAATTGATCTACTTGTTCTTTAGGTACTAAAATCGTATCTCCTTGAATCTTTGTTGTAACTTTACTTTCATTTAATTTAGCTAGTACAACCTGTGCATCTTTCGGATCAAGATTTGAAAATAAAACTTGGTACTTATTTGATGATGTGTAGATTATTGTACTTGCAACAGCAATCAACACAGCAACACAGGATATAAGAATCGCAATTTTAATCTTTTTGTTTTGCGACTTAAACTTTCCCCATAGCCCTCTAACTTTTTCTAAAAGTTTATTCATTTTTTCACAGCACTCCTCACTTTAGTTACAACTGCATTCTTGTTAGTTCTTTATATGCTTCAACTAGCTGATCTCTGGTCTTAGCTAAAAATTGTAAGCTTAAACTAGCCTCTTCTCCTTTTATCATAACTTCATCAATATTAACATTATCTCCTCTAACAAATGCATTTGTATATTTGTCAGCTTCAATTTGTTTACTATTAACATCATCAATGCAGTTTTTTAAAGTTTCCCCAAAACTACTATTAGTAGCTTGTACGCTTTTTTTATTTTCATTAAGGGTATTAAAGTTCTTGTCAAATCTAATTTGACTTTGTTCAAAACTATTATTGATATTCATATTATTTTACTCCTTATTTACCAATTTCTAGTGCTTTTGAAAACATCCCTTTCAAAGCAGTGAATGTCTCAACATTAGCCTCATATGCTCTTGTAGAAACCATCATGTCTGCCATTTCATTTAATACATTCACATTTGGCATAGTAACATAACCATTTTCATCTGCATCTGGATGAGTTGGATCATATTTTTTTCTAAGCGGAGATTTATCCTCTTCAATTTTTACTGGTTTAATCCCTGCCATTTTCCTATTCTCATCAAGTGCTTCCTGAAAAAAAGCTATTTTTCTGACATATGGACCTTTTCCATCGGCACTTCTTGTTGTACTTGCATTTGCCATATTAGAAGTTATTGTATCCATTCTTAATCTTTCAGCGGAAATACCTGTTGCACTTATTTGCATAGAAGTAAATGCATTCATATTATCCCTCCTTTTCTATTTCATTACTGTTCTAATGTTATTAAATTTATTATTTATTCTGCTTATTAAAGCATTATATTTTAATGTATTAGCTGCTTGATTAACTTTTTCAAGCTCTAAATCTACATTATTACCATCTGTTCTCATACTTGTCGTATTTACTCTATGAATACTTATATTATCATTTGTTTGCAAATCATCTTTTAAATGCACTTCATCTGTTGTCTTTAATGATAAGTTTGTTCCTTCTTCTGTATTCTTTAAATTTTCTTCAAAAATCACATCAAATTTCTTGTATCCTTTAGTATTAATATTCGCCATATTATTTGCAATAGTTTGTGCTCTTAAATTTGATGCTTTAATACCTTCTTTGATTAATTTATAACTATTATCTGAATTTATAACATTTATCGCCATACACATTTCCCCCACTTTTCTTGTAATTAAATGTATATTTTTCTTATTCACATGTATTTGTATAACAACATAATAATTTTTCTACAACATTTTTTTATCTGTAATTTAATATAATATAATTATAAAATAATTATCACTTTTTATCTATAATTATTTTGTTGTTTTAATAAATAATATTAAATTATACATAAAATTTGTAATTAATTTTTCCTATTTTAAGTAAAATTATTTCTATTTTTCTGCTGTTTAGCCTATTTTTTTCTTATATTTATATATTATATTAAAAATAATTAAAATTTGTTAAGGAAATTTTACTTTTTATTTGAAATTTCTACATCCAAATAAATTCTTTTATATTAATAAATTAATGAAATTTATACATTTTTTTACTTTTAAATTTTACATTCATATTATTATCGAACAACTATAAATAAAGTTAAGTATTATATGAATTTATTTCTACAATTTATTATAAAACTTTTACATTTTTCATACTATTAAAACAAAAAGAATAATTATATTAATCATAAAAATAGCTTTATTTATAAAAATATTTTATAAATAAAGCTTATATATAATTACTTAATATTCTGTAAAACCCTTAATGCATCTTGTGGAAAATTATTACTTTGAGCCATTAATGCTATAGAAGATTGTATCAATATTTGACTTTCCGAAAATTTAAGCATTTCTTCTGCTAAATCTGCATCTGCAATATTACTTTGAGACTTTTCAAGCGATTGGTTATTTTGAATCATATTATCTCCTGTACTTTCTAGTCTTAATTGTAATGCACCATACTTGCTTCTTACATTTGAAACCTCAACAATAGCACTATCTACTGATGAAATGGCATTTCCTATATTATCTGGATTAGTTACATCTAAATTTTTAATTCCTAACTTTGTAGCTGTAAGATCATATTTATTAATAGTAGTATCTTCCCCTTTCATGCTTCCTATTGTAGACTTTATCTCTGACGGCCCAACACCATCAAGTAATTTAATCCCATTAAATTCAGTGTTTTTAGCCATATAATCAACATGTTCAGTAAGTTGATCTATTTCTTTCTGAAGTGTTTCTCTATCCGTAGAGTTCATTGCACCACTACCAGCTTGAACTGTTAATTCCTTCAATCTTAATAGACTATCATTCATTTCACTCATAGCACCATCAAAAGTTTGAATCATAGAATTAGTATCTTGAATATTTTTTTGAGCTGCTGCATTGCTAAGTATTTGTATTTTAAGCATTTCACTTTGACCTATTTTATTAGGATTGTCTTTAGCCTTGTTAAGTTTTAAACCTGAACTTATATTATTTATAGCTTTAGAACTACTAGTTAGTTTATCTTTATAATTATTATATATGTTTAATGAAAATATATTTGGATTTAATCTCATTTTATCACCATCACATTCAAATTTATTTTATTTATATTATCGAGTTATAAACTCAAAACTTTATAATGCCTTACTGTTTTTTACAAGTTCTTTTCCCATTTATATAATTATTATATCCAATAGCATATTCTAATTAAACAAAAACTCTATATAAATTATTTTTTATATTAAATAACTTGACTTGTGCACTAAATTGAGTAATTTAACCAAATGGCTTAAAATCAGGGTTTATTAAATAGCAAAGAATAAATTTTAGATATACTCTACTTAATCTTTTATATGAATTTGGTTTATTTTTCAAATATAACGAGTTAAAATCTATTTAATTCTAAAATTTATGCTTAAAAATAATAGAATGTTGGTTTCTTAGAATATATATCCAAATAGTTGCACAAGTCTAGTTAAATAATAAATTTTACATATAAAAATGCTTGATAATAATAAAAACTAACTTTTCTATTAATTAATCAAGCATTTTTATAAGACATACTACTAAATAATATCCTATTTAATATTTTTTAGAAATCTAGCTGGATTTCCTATAACAACATTATTTTCTTTTATATCATTTATCACTACTGAACCTATTCCAATCAAACTATTATTCCCAATTTTAATTCCATTTTTAATACACGCATTAGGTGAAACCCAACAATTTTCTCCTATTTCAACACTACCACTTACTTGTGAATTTGCTATTATAAATGTACCTTTTTTAATTTTCACATTATGTGCTATAAAAACACAATCATCAACTTTTACATAATTTTCAATCACAGTAGGTTCTATTGTCCCTTGTGCAATACACGCAAGCGCCCCTACTTCTACAGAATCTCCTATTATCACACCACCTAAATGAGGTATCTTATATGTAATTCCATCAAAATCTCGTTCTACACCAAAACCATCACTTCCTATAACACAATTTTCTTTTATTATACAATTATTCCCTATAATTACGTTTTTTCTAATTTTAGCTCCACTCTTTATTATACAATTTTTTCCTATTACACTATTGCTATCTATAAATACAAAAGGTTCTATTATTGTATTTTCCCCAATCAATACATTTTTCCCTATATAATATCCACTCTTAAAAATATAATTATTATCCTCTTCTTTATTATTATCTAATATAAATTTTAATATTTTAGCATATTCTTTTCTTGGTCTATCTACATATAATATATAGTTTTCCTCAAAATTAATATTATTATATTGTTTATTTAATATAATTATACTATTTTTTACTTTCTTCAAATTTTCTATATCTTCATGTTTTAGAGCATTAGCGAAAATCAAAGTATTATTTTTAGGATTACTTATAGCTGAAACTGAATATATTACGGTATTATAAAATATATAATCATTATATTTCTCTATTCTTTTTAATAGGCTACTTTCAAAATTAAATTTTCTTTCCATCGACGCTCTTCTTCTCAATAAAATATTTTAATAATACTTCATCACCAAGTTCTTTTTTGTACGTTTTGTTTATATTCTTATACTGATCAAGAACTTTTATTTTATCATTTATTATCCCGTTAAAACAAGTTATATATGATTCTTCTTTCTTTGAAAAATGTATAGGATGAAACAGAACTTGTATTAAATTATTTTCACCTTTTTGTATGAATGTATAGATATTTTTTCCTCTAAAATCTTTACATGAATCTGATATATATAAATCCGGATTAAAAAACTCTTTTGAATATGCATTTTTATATCCTTTAAAATTTGGATATCTATTGTGTACAGATGGATTATGTAAACTTATACTCTCAACTCTATTCCCTATAATATTTTCTATAATATTCACTTCATTTTTCATTTTAATTTGCATTTGTTCTAACGATATATCTCCATATATAGTAGGATCAAAATGTAAACCTATTTCAAATTTATTTTTATTCATATCAATTAACATTTGCCTGTTTTTTTTGCAATTTATATTATATATATCTGATGTAGTTAATACGAAATAAGTTGATTTTACATTAATTTCCGCTTCCATATTAGACATGATATAAGCCTTTTCTACATTAAAATCTATATCATGTCTTAATATAAATCCAGATTTTGTATCTATATTTGCCGAACTAAAAGTGAGTATTTCTCCTATTTTTTTCATTTTATTCAATATGTTTTTATAATTATTGTAGGTAAATATACTATCCATTAGCTTCCTTTCATAATAAATCTATCTTAAATTTTATTATGATTCTCCTTTCATAATATTGTCACTATAATTAAGTTTTAGTCAGGACCACCCGTAAAACGGATGGCTTGCTCTGCCCCTGTAAGGCTAAAAAATATATAGTGCAGCCTTTTCTCACTGTTAGACTTGCTATACATTTTTTAATTGTGTGGTTATTCTATATTTTAAATCCAGTTATGAAACTTAGCTTTTATAATAACTTATAGTTTTGCATTAACAGTGTTAGTTTATTGACAACACAAAATTTCTGTTAAAAATTAACCTTTTGAGAATACTCATACTTTTTTAACGGTATAACCAGGCGCCCACCACTCGCATAGCAAGTGGTTTTCTTTTAACGCTAAAGCACATAATAAAAACTATATAGTATTTATTTTATTACATTTAATTTTAATTGACATTAACTTAATATATGTTGTAATATGGTTTCTACAATTAAATTTTGAATTCAATTTTAAATTGTAATGTATATCTTTTGAATATTGTTACTTCCTATATTTAATAATTCTAGCCGGAACACCTACTGCTACAGAATAATCTGGTATAAAATTATTAACTACGGCTCCTGCTCCTATTTTAGTTCCCTCACCTATTTTCATTCCTGGCAATAATATTGCTCCCATACCTATATTACAATCTTATTTTATAGTTATAGGTAAAAATTCTAATTCTGAAAATAATATAGGAATATCACATCCACATTTCTTATGCTTAGAAGGTAATATACTTACTTTGGGGCCTATCCCAACATTTTCACCTATAAAAGCCCTCCTGCCCCATGAATGAAGCATTGTTGACCTATCCATACATTGTTTGAAATAATTAAAGATGAGTTATAGTAACCTTTTAAAATAGTATCATGACCAATGTACACATTATCTCCAATTTCAATATTTTCTGGATAAAATATTCTAACTCCATCTTCAATAATTACATTTTCTCCACATTTCTTAAGTTTACTTATATTAGGTATTCCTTTTCCTTCACCATTCCATTTTTTATATTTCAATATATTTACACCTCCAAAGCCATAGAGCATATAGATATTAAATTCCCTATTCAACAGAACTATCTAAATCTTCCTATAAGTTTCAATAATTTTTTTTATAGATTTATCTATATTATTTTTAAAATTATAATTTAATGATTTAATAATTTTTTTATTTTCTCCTAATAAATTAGAAACATTATTATTATTATATATATAATTTAAGTCAGGTATTTTTAAATATTTATTCATAAGTAAAACAATATCTTTTATCGATACTTCTTCCATACCAGAAATATTAAATATACCTTCATTATTGCTTTGAATTTCATAGTCTATAATTTTAATTAAATCATCTATATATATCGGATTGATAATAGGTCTTCCATCCTTATTCAACACTACTCTTTTTTGATTGATTATATTTGTTATTATGTTATCAAATAATCTCCCTTTTTGATTTAAACCATAGGGGAAAAATAGTCTATATATAACAACCCTCATTGAATTAGACTTAAGTAAACATAGATCTTCAGAAAATTTTTTACTTAAATTGTAAATCCCTTCCGGGTTACATTTATCATCCTCTTTAAACCTACCCTCTTTGAAACCATATACACCACCCGTTGAAAGATATATAAAATTCTTCACATTATTATGTGTACAAAAATCTAATAAATCACTAGTAAACTTAATATTAGCATTTACATATTCACTAAAATCTAATGAAGTATTTCCCACCACTGATGCTCCATGAATCACAGTATCAATTTCTTCATTTATTTCAAGTTTAGTATTAGGAGTCCATATAATACTTTTACATAAATTAGTTGAATTTCTCCCCAAATTTATAAAATCGTATTTAGACCCTAATTCTAAAATTATGTTTTTTCCTACGTATCCAGTTCCTCCCGTTAGCAAAATCCTTTTCTTCATTATTTATTGCGTTCCCTATACCATTCTATAGTTCTTCTTAATCCTTCATTTAAATCTACTTTAGGATCAAAACTCAATATTTCTCTTGCTTTTTCTATACTAGGAATTCTAAGTTCAACATCAACATAACCTTTAGGAACATGTATTATAGTTGAATCTGAATTAGCTATTCTTTTAATCGCTTCCGCTAACATAGAAATAGTAACTGTTGCTCTTGAATTTCCTATATTAAAAGAATTTCCTATTGCTTCTTCTTTTTCTAAACATAGCATTATTCCATTAACAAAATCATCAATATAACACCAAGAACGTATTTGATCTCCATCACCATGTATTTGCATTTCTTCATTTTTTATTGCTCTTAAAACAAATTGATGTATAGCACCTTCGCCAACTTGACCAGGACCATATACATTAAAAGGTCTTACTGTAACAACTGGAATTCCATATTCCTTAAAATAGCTATGTGCTAAATGTTCTCCTGCAAGTTTAGATACTGAATAAGTCCATCTAGCTTCTCCTACTGGTGCTAAATTTGTAGTATGTTTTTCATTAACCTTATAAGCATATGATCCAAACACTTCTGATGTTGAAAAATCTACAAATCTCTCTATATTAATATCCTTTATAGATTCTAATATATTATATGTACCTATCATATTTACTTTCATAGTATTAACAGGACTTTTAATTACTGTATCTATTCCAGCAACTGCTGCTAAATGAATAACTATATTAGGAGAAAATTCACTTACTACTGTTTTCAAATTATTAAAATCTAAAATATCTCCTTCTACCAATTTAATATTATCTTTTGTTAATAAATCAGTATTCTTTATTGAGTTTCTTTTTAAGCTATCATATAAAAGTATTTCATTATTATCACTAAGTAATTTACATAATTTTGTTCCTATAAACCCGGCTCCACCTGTTAATAAAATTCTTTTATTCTTTATCATCTTTACCTTCTCCTACTTTATAATTTTTTATATATTTCAAGCATATTCTTAGATACTATATTCATGTCATGGTACTTTTCTGCATACCTTCTGCCTTTTTTCCCAATTTCAGTTAACATATCTCTATTTTTAATTGCATATTCGATTTTTTCTTTAATGTTATCTGGATTTGCTGATATTATAGGTAATTCCTTAGGATATTTTTCTTTCATAAAATCACTTATCCAGCAAATTACTGGTTTTCCCATAGCCATCGCTTCTACTGCAAATGCACCATGAGAACCTGTTAATATTTGATCTATAATCAAATCAGCCTTTTTGTAAATTTTAATTGCTTCTTCATAGGACATTCCAGTAACAAGTTTAAATTCAAAATCATACTTTAACTTTAACATTTCTATAGCTTTTAAAATATATGGAGTTCCTTTAAATTCTGGAGATGTAGGAGCATGAACTATTAACATTTTTTTATTTTTTTTATTTTGAACAAGTTCAAATTTATTTAAATCTATTGCCAATCTAGAATAATAAACACTAGAATGATAATCTTTTACATACTCTGCCAATTCATAATCCACAATGCAATTAGGAATATATTTAGATATAAGTTCAAGTCTTCTCTTTATTATATCTTCATTCATATTTTTCACTTTAACATAAGGATTCATTTTTAATGCTTTAGAATACATTCTCACCTCTGATCCCCAATATTGCATTACAACTTTTTTATCTAATTCTTTTATCAAAGGTAAATCTGAGTAATCTATGGCTAGACTTGTTCCAAAATGAAAATGAAAAATATCATTATTTGCAATTATATTTGAAGCTAATTTCTTAGTTTCTATATTAGCTTCATTCATATCTTTAAAAGAATTTATATCAATTTCATAATCAGATTTATATTTTATATAATTAGGATGATAATTAAGTGTTTTAGAATTAACTCCTAAACTTTTTAAACTTTTATTTATAGTATTCATCTGATTTGCAATTTCAATTGTTCCTTGAACCACATTTAAATTATTATTATCTATTTCATTCTTTATTGAAATAAAATCTTCAATTTTTATATTAGAATTTGGATTAAATAATTTTGCATTACAAATAAGTTCTATAGATTTATTATAATTATTATTTTCATTCATTAAATAACTCATGTTTAATAATAAATCTTTATTATATGGATCTTTTTTTAAACCTTCATTTAATATAACTTCTGCATCACTTAAATTTCCTTCTAAAATTGATATAACACTCTCTATTGAGTATGTTTCTATATCATTAGTTACAATTGTTTTATATTCATTTAATAATAATTTAGCTTCTTCTAATTGTGAATCATTAATCAATGCATTAATATTTTCTTTTATTTGAATTTTATATTTTTGAAATTCTTCTTGTTCTTTAGATTTATTACCTTTTTCAATTAAAAGTTCATTTTTATAACAATCAATATATTTCGTCATTACTTCATAAACATTTATAGCTTCTATAATATAATTTATAGCTAATTTCTTTTCTTTAATTTTTAATTTAGAATCTACTATGTACATTATTAAAAAGAATCTCTCTTCAGTATTATTTATATATTTATAAATAGATTCTGCTTTATCTGTTTGATAAATACTTGATATAAATTCATTTCCTAATTTTAGATACCTTTTAAATATATCTTGATATTTATCATCTACTTTTGAATTATTTTTAATATTAATTAATAATAAAACATATGTTATTGATAAATATACTTTTATTTTATTTAAATCTATTAATTCTTCTTCATAATTTAAAATAAAATTTTCAAATTTAATAATAACGCTTTCATCTTGTTCAATTATATATTGAATAATTTTTTTTAAAGTAAACATTTCTATTTTAGAGAAATAATTAATTATTATGTTTACATCATTTTTTATGTATTTAAATACTTCACTATAAAATAATGGTTCTTTATTAAAATCCAACTTTCCAATTAAATCAATTGCCATTTCTTCTGTTTTTGAAATATTATTTATTAATCTTAAATTATTTAATAAAGCATAATTATCATTATTTAAAGCAAATTCCCTATATATTTTTGTTTTATCTTCAATCTCTAATTTAATGATATTTTCTTCAAGCATTACTAAAAATGAATCTTTTTTATTTTTTTCTGATAACGACAAATATAAATTTTTAAGTTCATTATATTTTTCTAATTTTAATAATACATGTATTCCTGCATAAATTTTTTGATCAATTATTTCAATATTCTTATAAATCTGATAAGCCTCTTTATAATCTTTATTTTTCATATAGTAATTAAATACTTCAAAATATCCATTTGAAATTGAATCCTTGTCCATATGATACATAATTATTGTTAAATCATTAGATATTTCTAATTTAGAGTAATTTTTTACTAAATTTATGTATTTATTAAGTGCTTTAAATGTATTATTTGAATTACCTAACTGCTTTTCTATTAATCCCATAATATAATACATGTCAACATAATCTGGTTCTAAATTAATTGTTTCATTTGCAATTTTTAATGATTCCTTAAGTTCTCCATTTGTATAAGCTATTCTGCAATATGAAGCTAATATATAAACATATACCTTATCATTTAAAAGTTTTTTTCTTTTTAAAATTTCATATGCTTTTCTAAATTCTTCAAGTGATTCTTTATGATCACTGTGCATGTCATAACTAATTCCAAGTTGATATAAATAATATAGATTTTCTGGATCATCAGATAATTCATTTTTAAGCAATTCAACTGTTCTTTTATATTTTTTCTCCATTAATTCTTTATCAGTGCTAATATAACCAAAATGCGTTAATGAAATATCCACACTTAAATTAGGCCCCTTAGACATAGGTTGATTATGTACCGCTCCTACATAACAAAATTCACCATCATTTCTAAATAATCTTGGAGAAAGTATTAAATTATATCTATCTTCATCTTTATAGTCATATAAATTCTTTACTTGTAATAACACTGTATTAACTTTTTTTAACTCATTTGATTTTACAAGAGTTATTAACTTATTTGTGTCATCTAATCTTTCATCCGCATCTATAATAAAAATCCATTCTCCTTTTGCATAAGAAATAGACTTATTTCGCATCTCTGAAAAGTTTTTGTTCCAGTCATGAAAATAAATCTTATTTGTGTATTCCTTAGCTATGGATACAGTATTATCTTTTGATCCTGTGTCTACTATAATAAGTTCTGCTAACCCTTCATCAACTATAGGTTTAAGATTTTCAAGACATCTTTTTAAATTCTTTTCTTCATCTTTAACCATCATACATATACTTAACTTCATGCTCTATTCCCCTCAAAATATATTATTAATATAGTACGTTTATATTCAATATCCTTATAAAATAGTTTGTATGTTTTTTTAACATTTTATACTGTTAATTGAATATATAATTAAAATTCATATATTTTATTTAGTTTATATAATAAAAGAGTGTTTTTCACAAGTATTAAAAATTCTTGTGATACACTCTTTTATTAATTAAAATATATTATTAAGTTATAACTATCTTAATAATTGAAGAACTCCTTGTGGTTGTTGATTAGCTTGAGATAACATTGCTTGTGCTGCTTGGTTAAGAATGTTATTCTTTGAGAAGTTCATCATTTCTTTCGCCATATCAACGTCTCTTATTCTTGATTCAGAAGCTGTTAAGTTTTCTGAAGAAGTATTTAAGTTATTTATAGTATGTTCTAATCTGTTTTGGTATGCACCAAGTTTTGCTCTTTCTGTAGATACTTTATTAATTGCATCATTAATAGTGCTTATAGCTTTTGATACTGTAGTTGCTGTTGTAGTATTATCAATTTTAACAAGTGTAGCTGATACACCTAATGAAGCTGCCGTCATATTTCCGATGTCTAATTTTATAAATTGGTCTTTGTTAGCTCCAACTTGGAATGATAAAGTTCCTGCACCTGAGTTTGTATTTAATAGTTTTTGAGTATTAAATTCTGTTTGTCCAGCAATTCTATTTATTTCTTCTTGTAATTGAACTACTTCTTTACCTATTTGATCTTTATCTGCTCCTACATTAGTATCATTTGCACCTTGTACTGCTAATTCTCTCATTCTTTGAAGAATTGAGTGTGTTTCATTTAAAGCACCTTCTGCTGTTTGTATTAAAGATATACCATCTTGAGAGTTTCTTGAAGCTTGATCTAAACCTCTGATTTGTCCTCTCATTTTTTCTGAAATAGCAAGTCCTGCTGCATCATCTCCAGCTCTGTTTATTCTTAATCCTGAAGATAATTTTTCCATTGCCTTTCCAGCTGCGCTTGTGTTAACTCCCATGTTTCTGTGTGCATTTAATGCGTTCATATTGTGATTGATAATCATAATAAATTCCTCCCTGATTTTAATTGGACATCCTTGTCCTTTTTTATTTATTTAAACTTAAAGTTTATAACCTTAAAATTTAAAACTTTTTAATGTTTTATTATTAAATGTTTATATTTATTTTTCGTATTGTTCTTTCAATACTTTAGAGTTTTTATATAATAAAATTAGTTATTATTCTATTTTTTACTTTATTAATAGATAATTTAAAAGGGCGTTTCATAAATTTAAAAACATTTATGAAACACCATTTAATCACTTAAAGTACATTATTAAATTATAACTATCTTAATAATTGAAGAACTCCTTGTGGTTGTTGATTAGCTTGAGATAACATTGCTTGTGCCGCTTGGTTAAGAATGTTATTCTTTGAGAAATTCATCATTTCTTTAGCCATATCAACGTCTCTTATTCTTGATTCAGAAGCTGTTAAGTTTTCTGAAGAAGTATTTAAGTTATTTATAGTATGTTCTAATCTATTTTGGTATGCACCAAGTTTTGCTCTTTCTGTAGATACTTTATTTATTGCATTATTTATAGTACTTATAGCTTTTGATACTGTAGTTGCTGTTGTAGAATTACTAATTGCAACACTTCCTATTGATACTCCTAACGAAGCTGCTGTCATATTTCCAATATCTAATTTTATAAATTGATCTTTGTTAGCTCCAACTTGGAATGATATAGTACCTGCACCTGTGTTTGTATTTAATAACTTCTTAGTGTTAAATTCTGTTTGTCCAGCAATTCTATCAATTTCTTCTTGTAACTGCACTACTTCTTTACCTATTT
The DNA here is from genome assembly GCF_019431045.1 of Clostridium weizhouense. Taxonomy (GTDB): domain Bacteria; phylum Bacillota; class Clostridia; order Clostridiales; family Clostridiaceae; genus Clostridium; species Clostridium weizhouense. The sequence goes on from NZ_JAHXPT010000001.1 coordinate 111,258, forward strand.
GATCTTTATCTGCTCCTACGTTAGTGTCATTTGCACCTTGAACTGCTAATTCTCTCATTCTTTGAAGAATTGAGTGTGTTTCATTTAAAGCACCTTCTGCTGTTTGTATTAAAGATATACCATCTTGAGAGTTTCTTGAAGCTTGATCTAAACCTCTGATTTGTCCTCTCATTTTTTCTGAAATAGCAAGTCCTGCTGCATCATCTCCAGCTCTGTTTATTCTTAATCCTGAAGATAATTTTTCCATTGCCTTTCCAGCTGCGCTTGTGTTAACTCCCATGTTTCTGTGTGCATTTAATGCGTTCATATTGTGATTGATAATCATAATAAATTCCTCCCTGATTTTAATTGGACATCCTTGTCCTATTTTTTTATTTATTTAAAACCTAAGGCTTATAACCTTAAGATTTAAAATATCTTTATCGATGTAATTATTTATCGGTAATATTTTTTAATACTTTAGAGTTTTTATATAATAAAATTAGTTATTTTTCTTTGATTTGAAATAAATATTTTTCACTTTATTAAAATAAATTCTTTAATCACTTAAAGTATATTATTAAGTTATAACTATCTTAATAATTGAAGAACTCCTTGTGGTTGTTGATTAGCTTGAGATAACATTGCTTGTGCTGCTTGGTTAAGAATGTTATTCTTTGAGAAGTTCATCATTTCTTTCGCCATATCAACGTCTCTTATTCTTGATTCAGAAGCTGTTAAGTTTTCTGAAGAAGTATTTAAGTTATTTATAGTATGTTCTAATCTGTTTTGGTATGCACCAAGTTTTGCTCTTTCTGTAGATACTTTATTAATTGCATTATTTATAGTACTTATAGCTTTTGATACTGTAGTTGCTGTTGTTGTACTACTAATTGCAACACTTCCTGTTGATACTCCTAATGAAGCTGCTGTCATATTCCCAATATCTAATTTTATAAATTGATCCTTATTAGCTCCAACTTGGAATGATAAAGTACCCGCACCTGAGTTTGTATTTAATAATTTTTGAGTATTGAATTCTGTTTGACCAGCAATTCTGTCAATTTCACCTTGTAATTGTACTATTTCTTTACCGATTTGATCTTTATCTGCTCCTACGTTAGTATCATTTGCACCTTGTACTGCTAACTCTCTCATTCTTTGAAGAATTGAGTGTGTTTCATTTAAAGCACCTTCTGCTGTTTGTATTAAAGATATACCATCTTGAGAGTTTCTTGAAGCTTGATCTAAACCTCTGATTTGTCCTCTCATTTTTTCTGAAATAGCAAGTCCTGCTGCATCATCTCCAGCTCTGTTTATTCTTAATCCTGAAGATAATTTTTCCATTGCCTTTCCAGCTGCGCTTGTGTTAACTCCCATGTTTCTGTGTGCATTTAATGCGTTCATATTGTGATTGATAATCATAATAAATTCCTCCCTGATTTTAATTGGACATCCTTATCCTATTTTTTTATTTATTTAAATTTAAAGTTTATAACTTTAAATTTAAAAACTTTTTAATGTTTTATTATTAAATGCTTATATTTATTTTTCGTATTATCTTTTCAATACTTTATATATTTTTGTTGTTTTTTATTATAATTAAATTTATTTTAATATTAATTCCTTATATTATAAGTTTCGACTACCAGTTATATAACTTTAGTACTTTTTTAAACAAACTTATCTAAATTAATTCCTTTTCCAGGTTCTACAGCCATATTACCCATCATTTCTGTCATTTGATTAGCCATTTCCTTTTCAGAATTCATTCCTAACTTCATTACAGATAATTGAACTGCTGTTTTCAATGCTCCTTGATTCATAGCGATTGACATTGCTGCTATATCCATATACCTATTCCCCTTTATTTATATTTTTTATTTATTAAATTCTCTTGGAGAAAAGATTAACTTTTCTACTTGCATTAACATATCCTAAATTAGCCTGTTTGTGAATTACAATTTTTTTTATTTCCTCTTTTACAGAAAACATTTTTTCTCTTAAAGCATCTTCTAACTCTTTATCCAAAATGTCCAATTCTTTTTCTTTATATATTTTCCTAATTTCATCCCTATCTGAATTTAAAGAAAATATCTTTTCTATAATTTCTTCTCTTTTTTCGAACAAACTAATTTCTTCTTTATTTTCTTTTATTGATTTTATAATTTCTAAGTTAATTTCTTTATATTCATTAAAAATACTTAAATCCATAACCTAGCCCAATCCTAATTGTGACATTAAATTAGATTGTTGTGAATTAAGTTTATTCATCATCTTTTCAAGAGTTGCAAATTTTGAATATAAAGCTTGTTCTCTTCTAGAAAAATTTGTTTGCATATCTTTAATTTTCTTTTCATAATCTGTCATACTTTTACTAAGTTCATTAGTTGAAAATGTAGAAGTTCCTTCAAAACCTGCTTTCTTTAAAAGAGGTGAACTACTACTTTTCATAAATTCAGTATCTATAGTGTCTTTTAATTGATGTAATATTCCTCTTTGGCTCTTATCAGTTGAATCTGAATTTCCTATAAATAAATTCATTACATCTTCTGTATTATTTTCTAAAGCTTGAGTTAATTTCTCTTCATCAATTGTAAATGTTCCATTTAAATTCCCTGAATAATCCTTTACAGGGTTTATACCTACTTTTTCAAGATTTAATCCACTGTCACTCATCAAGCTTCTCATAGTTTCTTTCATAGCACTAGCTATCCTTGTAACATCTGAATCTCTATATAATTGACCTTTTTCAACTCTTTCATTCCAAAGTTTAACTTCAGTTTCTGACATTTCTTTCTTTTGATCTGCTGTAAGCGGTAGATAAGTTCTATCATGTTTAGTAGTTACAGTTGTGTTTAACTTTTCTATAAGTTTATTATAATCATTTACAAATGCTACAACCTTATCCTTTAAATCTTTAGAATCAGTTTTTGCTGTTAATGTAACTCCTGTACATTCTTGATTAAAATTAAATGTAATACCATCTACTGTTACTGTGTTATTTCCTGATATATTATCTGGTGCTGTTCCATACTTTATTTCACCATTTGATCCTTTTATGGTTGCTATTAGATCTTTTCCTGCTGAAGTAAGATTTATTCCTCCACTAGTAGTTACACTAAATTCATTTTTTTCAGCTCCAACCATTGATCCTGTTGTCTTACTCTCAAATACTATTCCTCCTGATATTTCACTGTACTTAGCTGTTATACCAATTGTTTTATTTGATAGTTCTTTATTTATTCTATCAACCAAAAGTTTAGGATTATTTTTTTCTGTATCCGTTATAGCTGTTATATTCGCTTCTGTGGTTCCAACGGTTATTTTAAGATCTTCCCCTGTTATAATATCACCATTTTTCAAACTCGTTGTTGCTTTTGTTGCTAATTGAGTTACATCAATAGTATAATTATCTCTTATAGCTCCACCATTAGCTTTTGCAGTTACAGCACTTTCATTACTTGATGTAAATCCAATTGCTGACCAATTTGACTGTCTTAACAAACTGTCACTTTTAAGCACATCTAAATTCTTACTAAAAAACTCTCTACTATCTTTTATTATATCTCTATATAGCTTTTGCTTAATTTCCACAACATCTTTTTTTTGAGTAGTTTGATCAATTTTAATTTGATATGGCTTCATTGATTCTTTAATTACATTATCCATATCCATACCTGTGGCTAATCCTGTAATTCTCATTTTTTTCACTCCTCTTTTGTTTTTTATATAATAATATGAATCCATTATTTTTAATAATATAATAGATGCTTATTAGGTATAACTAGCATTTTTATTTCCGTTTAATATTTATAAATTAAAACAAGAATTATATTTCACTTCTAAAACTTTATTTTTTCTATTGCATATTATATCTATTTTATTTATATTACTGAATAAATATTTATTACTTCTATTTTCGTATCTCTTTATTTATTTCTTTATAATTATATTTTTATTTTTTAAAGGTAATTTTAGGATAATATATCATTCCAATTTTCAAAATGTCTATTATTATAAAAATCAGTATTATTTTTAATAAAAAGTAAAGTTTAAAAAATATATTTAATAAATAATAGAATATTTTAAATTTACTTCAAAACAAAAAACATTACTGGAAATATTTATCATTTCCAGTAATGTTTTTTAACCAATAAATCTATTTCAATTTTAAAGCTACATAAAATTATCTATATTATGCTTTTAATATACCGTATTCAATACATTTATGACTATCTTTAAGTACGTGTTGAAAAAAAATTAGTAATTCTATTAGTATTAGCATATATTAAATTAGCTTGTTTTTGATTTGACATTTTTTTCAATTCCTCTTTTACTGATAACATCTTGTTTCTTAATGTTTCTTCTAATTCTTTATCTAAAATATCTAATTTATTTTCTTTATATATTTTCTTAATTTCACTTTTTTCTAAATTCAAAGAAAGTATCTTCTTTATAATTTCTTCTCTTTTTTCAAACAAGGTAATATCTTCTCTATCTTCTTTTATAGAATTTAGAATTTCTATGTTTATTTCTTTATATTCATTAAAAATATCCATACTCATAAATTAGTTCATTCCTAATTGTGACATTAAATTAGATTGTTGTGAATTAAGTTTATTCATCATTTTTTCAAGAGTTGCAAATTTTGAATACATAGCTTGTTCTCTTCTAGAAAAATCTTTTTGCATATCTTTTATTTTCTTTTCATAATTTGATAAACTTTTTGTAAGTTCATTAGTTACAGATGTAGTAGTTCCTTCAAAACCAGCCTTTTTTAAAAGAGGAGAACTAGTACTTCTTTTAAATTCTATATCTATAGTTTCTTTCAATTTGAATAATATACCTACTTTATCTTTTTCTTCTGAGTTTAAATCTTTTAATTCCTTGCCATTCGGTATAGGGTTATTAAATAACTTCATAACATCTTCTGTATTATTTTCTAATGCCGTTGAAAGTTTATCCTCATCTATTGTAAATGTTCCATTTAAATTACCTGAATAATCCTTAACAGGTTTTATTCCTACTTTTTCAAGGTTCAACCCAGTATCTTTCATTAACGTTCTCATAGAATCTTTCATAGCACTAGCTATTCTTGTAATATCAGAATCCCTATATAATTGACCTTTTTCAACTCTTTCATTCCAAAGCTTAACTTCATTTTCTGACATATCTTTCTTTTGCTCTGCTGTAAGAGGATTATAACTTCTATCATGCTTAGTCGTTACAGTTTTATTCAATTTTTCTATATACTTATTATAATCATTTACAAATGCTACAATCTTGTCCTTTAAAGCTTTAGAATCAGTTTTTCCTGTTAATATAACTGAAGTGTCAACACCATCTTTTTTTGTTACCTTATTGAAATTAAATGTAATTCCATCTAGCATTACAGAATTACTTCCTGACACCTTATCAGGAGCTGTTCCATACTTTATTTCACCATTCGAACCTTTTATTGTTGCTTTTAAATCTGTTCCTATTCCAGAGAAAGGTTTACTATCACATTCCACAACAAACTTATTATCCTTATCTCCAACCTTTGAACCTATTTCTTTACTTTCAAATACTAAGCCACCTGAAATTTCACTATATTTTACAATAATATCTTTTTTATTATCTGATAAAACTTTATTAATTCTATCAACTAAAAGACTTGGAGTCTTCAGTTGATCATCTGTAATAGAATCAATAAGGGGTGTACCATCTATAGAAATACTCTTACCTAATTTTATATCATCCATCTTTACTACTGCAGTTGCTTTCGCTGCTAATTGTTCTACACTAACTGTATAATTATCCTTTATAGCTCCACCATTAGCTTTTGCAGTTACAGCATTTTCATCACTTGATGAAAAGCTAACCGCCGACCAATTTGATGTTTTTAATAAACTATCACTTTTACCTATATCCAGATATTTATCAAAAAAATCTCTACTCTCCTTTATAATATCTCTATATAGCTTTTGCTTAATTTCCACAACATCTTTCTTTTGAGTAGTTTGATCAATTTTAACTCTATAAGGCTTCATAGATTCTTTAATTACATTATCTATATCCATACCTGTAGCTAATCCTGTAATTCTCATTTTATTCTTCACTCCTTCTAAATTTTTTGTATAAATAAAATAGCCTATTTAATTTTATATAAACATCACTATAATATTTGTATTTTTATTCTTATATTCTATAAATTATCTATTATATACATTTTTATCTTTTATAAGCATAATATCCCATTACTATTTTCGTACTTTTCTTTATTTTCTTTACATATATTTTTAATAAAATAGCAAAATAAAGCATCTATTATCATTTACTATTTCAATGATAATAGATGCTTTATTTTTATAATTATGCTTTTATTTTACACTAATATAGACAAACTTAAAATAAGAATTCTATTTTATTATGCATTTTTACATTTTTTCTCTGCTGCATACCATATATCTCTTACTTCTTCAATAAGAGGTATAACTTGATCTATAACTTCTACATCTTTTTTGATATTTGCTTCAAATAATTTATCATTTATAAATCCATAAACATTGAACATTTGAACAGCCCATTCACCTGCGCTTGTATCAATTGTAGCTCTTAATTCAGTAAATATATCTTCTGTTCTTATTATATTGTCATGAGCTTTTTTTACATTTCTATCCACTATAGCTTGTCTTGCTATTTTAGAAAATTTAACTGCTCCATCAACTAACATTAATAACAATTGATCCTTTGATGCATAAGTAACACTATTATTTTTGTAAGCATTATATCCGTTAGAATACATTCGTATATCCTCCTATTTTTTAGTATCTACTATTCTACCTTTATTTTGTAACTCAAAATTTGGTTCTAATTTCTCTGCTTCAATACTTAATGTTTTATTCTCTATTTTAATACCATCTATTGTTATATATCTTCTTTTCTTTAATTTTTTTAATTTTTTATTATTCTTCTCTTTATTTTCGTCTTCTTTTATATCTTTCTTTATATCTATATTATTATTTTCATGAATCTTATCTACCTTAATTTCTTCATGTAACTTATCTCTAAGGTCAGTATCAACTTTGTTTAATCTAAACTCCATATCCCTCTATCCCCCTTAGATACTATGCTTTCTTATCAATCAAACCAAATTGTTTGCACATACCAGCTATCATATCTAATATTTTTTTTGGAGGTATTTCCATAATAACATCTTTAGTGGTATCATCTACTATTTTTATCATTATTGTTCCTAAATCCTTATGAACAGAATACTCTGCATGTGCCTTTTCATCTTCCAAGAATTTGTTTAATTTAACAAGTGCTTTATCTAATTCTTCTTTATTTAAAGATTCATTTTTATCAATTTCTTTTATATTTATATCACTATTTAAATTACTATCTATTCTATAAGGAATATTAGTTGCATTGCCCTGTCCTATAATATTAATATCCATATAATTCCTCCTGAATTTAGAATTATCTCTAACAATTCGATAATATTACTTTTTTACCTAATTTAAATAAATTTATTTTACTTTTTAATTAGTCTATGTTTTAAAATAGTAGACTTTTTAAATTCTATAATATAATTCTTTTATTATTTAATATATTTCAATTAAGTTATTATATTTATAATCTTTTATAGAGAATTATATATTTAATCATAATATAAAAACTATGATTTTATGTTGTATCTTAATATTAACATAATTTTAAAACATAGACTAGAATTTTGTCTTTTGTAAAATATACTACTTTTTTTAGATTGTTTTTTAATAGTGATTTTATTTTTTCTTTATATTTTTTAATAAGTCAATATTGACATTCATAGCCTTTTTATTCTCTTCTTGTACTGCTTCATATAATTCTTTTCTAAGTATAGTTAATTCTTTCGGAGCATTTATTCCTAGTTTTACACTTCCATCATCCAATTTAGAAACAGTTATTTCTATATCTTCTCCAATCATTAATGATTCGCCTTTTTTTCTACTTATGATTAACACTTATAATCACTCCTTTATCAAAGGATGTTTTATTGCATAATCTTCATTATTTAATATTATTTGTTTACCTAATCTATTAGAAATATTCATAATAATTGGAGCTCTTAAATTAGTCGTAATTTTTTTAGGATCAGAATTCAACGTTACTGTTGTTAATAACATAACATCTTTTGATTCTTTTATATCTAATTCCTTAATTATATTTTGTGATAAATCAACTTCATATTTATCACAAAAATCAAACGGAGAAACTACTACCAACCCAACTTTATCATCTTCTAGTGATTGCAGTAATTTAAAAGGCTCCATTCCTTTCAAATCTACCACTATAAACTTTCTTAGATCTTCATCAAAGCCTGGAATACTTTTTAAAAAATCAACTATATTTTTTTCATCATATTCAATTTCTCCATGTATTTTAGAATGAAAAATCATATTTCAGTGCCTCCTATCTTAAATAATCTAATATTGTTGAGGGAAGTACCTTAGCACTTGTTTGAAGCGCTGCCATATATATTGTTTGCATTACTGAATATTCCATCATTTTTTCCGTAAAGTCTATATCTTCCGTTTTTGATAAAATATCTGTCATATTTAAATTTTCATCTTCATTTTTAGATTGAGCTGACTCCATTCTATTAGTCATAGCTCCAACTTCTGATCTATTTTGTAGTAAATTATTTATTATATTATCTACTTCACCTAAACATTCACCAGTAATTAAACTTTTATCTCCAGTTGATCCAAGATTATCTATAATCTTATTTAGTGTAGTCATAATATTAGTACCATTTCCCTCAAGTATATCTTTTGCTGTTTTATTATAATTTATCAATACTCCCTGAGATACTTCAACGTTTAAATCTGCTTCAATTTGGTCTAACGCAACTTGTTTAGTTGGATCTAATGCTGTGCCATCTGGTTTGGTTTCAATTTTATTTCCATCTTTGTCTGCGTAGCAAATTTTCCCATTAGAATCTACCATAACAGGCTTAGATGTACTTTTACTTCCTCCAAATATATAAGCTCCATCAAAGTTAGTATTTAATACTTGAGCTAATTCATTTACTTTTTCTTTAATTTCATCTTGAATTGCTCTTCTTTCATCTTGTCCATAAGCTCCATTACCTGCTGTAACTAATAATTCTCTTACTCTTGCAAACATATTTCCAGCCTGATTTAATGCCGTATCAGTTGTATCTAACCAATTTGATATATCTTTTATATTTTCATTATATTGCTTATTAGCTGAAATTTCACTATGTAATTGCATACTTCTAGATACTTTATATGGATTATCTGATGGTCTACTGATTTCTTTACCTGAAGATAACTGATTTTGTAAAGATTGCATATTATTTAAATTTCTCTTCATATTGCTCATATAATTCGAAGATAACATACTATTTGTTATTCTTTGCATATTGTTCACACTCCTAATATTCTCATTTAAACTCTTTTATTTTGTTAATCTATCTTTTTAATCCGTTTATTACTACGTCTAATAATTCGTCTACTGTTGAGATTATTTTTGCATTTGCACTATATGCATGTTGAAATTGTATTAAATTTGTCATTTCTTCATCTAATGACACACCTGAAACAGATAATCTTTGCATTTTTAAATCTTGAAGTATTTTATCTTGATTTATTGAATTTCTGCTAGCAGCCTCTGCTTGTACACCTAATGTATTTATTACATCTTTATAATAAGCCGCTACACTTGTACCCTCTTTACTTCCTTGTAAGGTTATATTATTTGCTCCATTAAAACTAATGCCTGCTTCTGCAAAAAAGCTTGTTCTATCTTTAACATCAGTAATACTAGACATATTCATTTTTAATGTCCTAATACTTGCAATTGCTAAAGCTCTTTCTCCAGCTCTTTCTCCTGACTCTGAAGTAGATCCACAATTTAATTTTGATACATCTTCTAATAAATTCTTATTAAGTGTTATATTTTTAGATGTAATTCCATCATCATTTGTACCATTTGTAAACACAAGTTCATATCCATTATTGTTAGTTCCATCTGAACTTCCTGTTTGAATAGCATTTACTGAATATGCAAGCCCAGAAGCTATTTGATCTAATTTAACCATATATTCTTTAATATTTTTTTGTACTCCTTGATTACCAGCAATTTCACCTTTTATTTGTCTATCATTAACACTATTTGTATCTGGATCATTTTCATATACCTTAAATATTGCAGTTTTTATTTCATCTGATTTTATAGTATCTCCATCATTTAATGTTACTTGACTATAATGATACGTTTTAGGATCAGTTGGTGGAGTGATTTCAGCTCCTTTTTGTCTTATAGTAACATCTCCATTTTTATCTGCTATTAAAACTCTATTTTGCATTAAAGAATCTGATATTGTTTTAGCATCTTCCTTATTCGTGCAATTAATTGTAACTGTCTTTGGTTCTGAATTTAAATTTCCTAAAGTGTGATATTTAAGTTCAATTGTATAATTACCACTACTCTCCTTTATTTCAGCACTTTTAACATAAGAAAGTCTAGTATAATTTTCGTCTGTTGGGCTTGAATTAACTAAATTATTAATTGGATTATTTTTACTTTGAAAACCTTCTGCTTTAACATCAAGAGTTTCTCTTTCTTTTCTATCTATAGTTATACCAAATTTAGAACTTAATTGATCTAATAAGTTATCTCTAGAATCCATTAAATCATTAGGAGTTTGTCCAACTGCACACACACCAGCAATTTGTTTATTTAAATCATTTATTTGATCTAAAAGAGTATTAACATCTTTAATATTCATTTGTAGTAATTCTTGTGCATCAGTTACTTGTTTTTCTAATTGTGTAGTTGTATAATTCAAAGCATTTGCTAATGCTGATGCTTTTTGAAGAGCTACTGTTCTAGCTGATGATTTTTCAGGAGTTTTTGATAGTTCTTGAAATGAATCAAAAAACTCTCCTAGTAGTTGCTGTATTCCTGAATCAGATGGTTCGCCGAATATACTTTCTACTTGATATAAAAATTTATCTTGAACTTCAAAATTCCCACTTTTACCCAATTCATTTCTTACTTGATAATCTATAAAAGAATCTCTAATTCTTTGTATTGATGATATTTCTGCACCCGTCCCTACTTGACCAACAGTACAAGTATCAAATCTTGACATCCCTCCAAAAGGTCTTGTAGTGCTTGATACTGCTCTTTGTCTCGAAAACCCTTCAGTATTTGCATTTGCAATATTATGTGAAGTCGTATTTATCGCACCTTGTTGAACATTTAATCCTCTTTTGGCTATTGTAAATGTATCAAATAGTCCTGCCATTTATAAATCCTACCTTTCCCCTCTACTAATATTTTTTTGCATATTAGTAGCTATCTTATTTCTATACTTTAAAAATTCTTATTAATCTTATTTATTAATTAAGGCACATAAAATAATAAATCAAAGTATCATTGTTTATTTTGTATCAAACAAAGGAGTAAATTTAGTTAACAAGAACTATTAACCCCATTTCCTTATGTAGTATCACACAAAATATACGAGCATACTGGTTTATTTTTTTGAATGTGCCTAATATATATGTTCTAATCGATTTAATGTTTATATAATTAGAATCTATATATCATAAATTTTCTATATAATTCCTTACCCTATTAGTAAGTAATAACATTTATATTAATTAAAAAACTTTATTTGAATTTATATAATTAATTTAAATAAGATAAGAGACTTTAATTATTAATCTATTATTTATATATTTATTTTCTTAAATTTCCATAAGAATTATAAGTTTTAATTTCTCTGTTTGGATTCATTATATTTAACATTTGATTATTAAATATAATTTGTTGTTTTAATAACATATCATTTGTTTCCTTTTGTAATGTAAGTTCTTTTAGTGTATTTTGTATTTTATTATATACTATATTCAAATTTTGATTTTTAGCTTCACTTACAAGTTTTCTCATACTTTCTTTTCCAATTAATTTTCTTCTATTAACCTCTTCTGCTGCAATTTGTTTATTGCATTCATTCATTTTATCAACTAATCCTTCTAATCCAAATACATCTTTATCCATTATCATTTTATACTGTAACTTTAATAAATTCATAAGTTCTTTTAAAGCTAAATCTTCACATTCTATTATTCTCGTAAGTTCATTTATCATAATTTTACTTACTCTCCTTTATAGAATTTAATATACTCCTTGCAGTTAAATTAGCATCTACTGAATATGTTCCATTTTCAATTTTTTCTTTAATTTCTTCTATTCTTTTACTATTATCTATAGAAATATCTAGTGAATAATCCTTAATAGACTTTCCTAGTGAAGAAATCTCTATTCTATCTCTTCTTTGAATTTGATTAATCTTCTCATTATTATTTAAACTCTTACTTGAATTCACATTATATATATTTGCTATAGAGTGTGAGTTGATTCTATTAATACTCATATATCTCTCCTCCAATTTTTACTATCTGTTTTGCTATCTGTTTTTATTATCGGTTATTTATATATTAAGTTTAGTCATTTAAAGCAATTTAATACCTTTTTATTATTAAAATATTCTTAAGAAAATATATAAGCTTAATCTTTCAATAATCATATACCTATATATTTTTATATTACTATTCACCTAATATTTTACAAGAAAATTATACTTAAATAAATATAAAAATAAAATTTAAACTCAAAAATAGAGATATGATAAAACTATTTTTACTAAATTATAGTAATATTAATCTTCTCATATCTCTATTAAGGCAGATAAAATAAATAATAGAAGAGCTTTTACTGGTTTATTATTTTTTTAATTCGCCTAAAATATTTTATTAAATTGAAATATTAGAATTTTTATAATTTAAATGTAGATATAAATAGAGATATGCTTTTAGTATCTATTACTTAAATACCAAATAAAGCTTATCTCTATTTATATTTACTCTATTTATTATTTTATCTTAATGATCTTATTCTTTCAGCACTACTTGCTATACTAGTTATTCTTACTCCAAAATTTTCATCAACTACAACTACTTCACCATAGGCTATTTTCTTTCCATTAACCAATATTTCAACTGGTTCTTCAGCAAGTTTATCTAATTCTATTAAGGATCCAGTACTTAAATTCAAAATATCCTTTATATTCTTTTTAGTTCTGCCTAAAACTACTGATATATCTAATGGAACATCTAATATTAAATCTATATTTTTAGGTGATTGTGAAACTTCACTTTGACCTAATGGTTCAAACGTTGCTGAATGCACTTCCACTGGTTGTTGTTTTACTTTTGGTGCTTCTACAATTGTCTTTTCATACATTTGGTGTGTTGAAGCCTCCCTGCTTTCTTGTTTTTTATCTGAACTGTTCTCTTTCGTAACAGCTACTTGCGGTTGTTCAACATATGTAGATTGCGAAGATTGGGATTTATCTTCTTCCTCTTCTTGACCCATCATTATTGATACAATTTTTTTAGCAGTTTTCATAGGTAAAATTTGCATTATATTACTATCTACAAGATCTCCTATAATTAGTCTAAAAGAAACTCTAACAATTTCCTCATCTTCTAATAAAGTTTCTGTAATAGGCTCTGCTTTTTCTTTCCATAACTTTGATGTTGGTGGAGATATATCTACCTTTCTTGCAAACATAGTAGCCATAGATGTAGCTGCTGAACCTATCATTTGATTCATAGCTTCTTGTACAGCACTTACTTCAAGTTCAGATAACTCTGGATTCTCTGGAACCTCACCATTTCCTCCCATCATAAGATTAGCTATTACTGCCGCATCATCTGTTTTCATAACTAATATGTTTCTTCCGACTATACCTGCTGTATATTCAACATCTAGAACAATATTTGGTGTTTCAAAAGAATCTTTTGTCTCTTTTAATGTTGTCAAAGAAACTACAGGTGTTGTTATGTTTACATTTTGATTAATTATTTGATAAAGCGCTGTAGATGCTGAGCCCATTGATATATTTCCAATTTCCCCCAACAAATCTTTTTCAATATCTGTCAACTCTATCACTTCACTTGCTTTACTAGCTGTTGGTGATTCTTGTGCATCTTTATTATCAAGTTCTCCTGCTAGAAGTGCGTTTATTTCATCTTGTGATAGAAAACTATTACTCATACTCTTTCACTTCCTTGTCTATTATATCTAAAATAGCAACACCCATATTTTTCCCTGTTATACCAGGTTTAGCATAATAGCAATCTTCATTCCCTACATATACCTTAATCGGTGATGAACTCTTATTATCGAGTTTAATAACATCTCCTTCAGATAACTTTAGGAAATCATCTACTATTAAGTGTGTACATCCTAATTCTGCTACAATTTCAATATCAACCTTTTGTATAGCCTCTTCTACTTTAACTCTTGATTCAGCTCTTAATCCTTCATCATCATTTTGGAACCAATATTGTACTACTAATTTATCTAGTACTTTTTCTATACTTAAATATGGAATACACATATTCATAAAGGTGCTATGTTCTCCAAACTCTACTGAGAATGTAATAAGTGCTACAGGTTCATTAGGTGCTAATGTTTGGTTTATTGCTGGATTAGTTTCTATTCCCTCAACTTCTGGATTAACATCTAAAATATCTTCCCATGCTAATTTTAAGTTGCTTATCATTCCTGTTGTAATTTGTTTTACTATATTTTTATCAATCTCAGAAAATTCCTTACTTTCTACTTTTCTATCTCCACTACCCCCAAGCAAAATATCTATTATTTGAAATGACAATTGAGGATTTGTTTCAAATATTACTGTCCCTATTAAAGGGGGCATTTTAAACATTGTGATGATAGTAGGGTTTTGTACGGAATGTATAAATTCCTCATAGGTTATCTGTTCTACAGTTTCTATTCTAACTTTAACATTCTTTCTTATTTGCCCTGTTAAGTAATTAGAAATTATTCTCGCAAAATTATCATGAATTAACTCAAGAGTTCTTATATGATCTTTTGAGAACTTTTGCGGACTCTTAAAGTCATAAAGTTTTACCTTATGCTTTTCTTCTTCTTTGGGTACAGCTTCTGGCTCCAATTCCCCTGTAGATAAGGCAGATAACAAGGCATCTATTTCACTTTGTGATAAAACATCTGCCATTCTTTATCCCTCATTTCACTATTAATTTAATAACTTATCAATATTTATTATTGTTAAAAGTTTATCATTATAATCAACTATGCCCTTTATATAATCAGGACCATTTCCATCTTCTAATTTTTGTATGTTTTTTTCATCTATATCTAATACTTCATCAACTTCATCAACTGATATTCCAATTTCTTCATCCTTAACAGTCAAAATTATTATGTTGTTTTGCTCAGTACTCGAATTAACGTTTAATAATAAATTTATGTCTACAAGGGATTTTATACTTCCTCTTAAATTTATTAATCCCTTAATATAACTAGGTGCTTTAGGAACTCTTGTAATTCCCATCATATCATTAATACTTTGAACTCTCTCAGTTTCTACTGCAAAATGTTCATTTCCTAACTTAAATACTACTATTTGCATTTAGTACACCCCCACATACTTGAAATTTAACCAAGTACTTTTTTAATTGCTTCCAATACTCTATCTGCTTGGAATGGTTTTACAATAAAATCTTTTGCACCAGCTCTTATC
Source organism: Clostridium weizhouense (assembly GCF_019431045.1). Classification (GTDB taxonomy): domain Bacteria; phylum Bacillota; class Clostridia; order Clostridiales; family Clostridiaceae; genus Clostridium; species Clostridium weizhouense. The sequence continues at coordinate 126,880 of NZ_JAHXPT010000001.1, forward strand.
GCATCCATAACCATTGATTGTTGACCCATAGCTGAACACATTATTATTTTTGCATTTGGATCAAATGCTCTTATTTGCTTTACAGCTTCAATTCCATCTAAATCTGGCATTGTAATATCCATAGTAACTACATCCGGTTTTTCTTTCTTATACATTTCTACAGCAATTGCACCATTACTTGCTTCTCCAACTATTTCAAAATCATTCTTTTCTAATATGTCCTTTATCATCATTCTCATGAATGCTGCATCATCTACAATTAAAACTTTAGCCATTTAAATCTTACCTCCAAAATTAATTTACTCCAATTGATTTTAATATTTTTTCTAAAGAGCCTGGCATAGGCACATAGTAAAAATGTGCTCCAATCTCCTCTTGAGTATCATCTAAGAAAATTGTCTCTATGTCAAGTATATTTTCATCATATTGACAAGATTCTGCAAATGTTGTGGTTAATATAGCACTTAACATGTCATATGCAACTGCAGGCACTGACGGGATAATATGCATATTGGTAAACTTTGCTATAGCATTCATATAAGACGCTGCAACTATATTAGCTATCTCACATAACACTGATTTTCCAAGTTCACTTGTAATATCTTCTTGCTTTCCTAGTAATTTTTCTATAATATGCTTAGCTCTATCACCATCAAAAAGTAAAAGAATATTTCCTGCTATATCTCCAAGTGCTCTTACAACAATGCCAGCCACTTCTTCTTCACTATTTAATTCAATAACATCTTCAAGCCTTACAATATTTACTGCCGGTACTGTCATATCTATTTTTTGCGACATCATCATTGAAAGAGAGGTTGCTGCATTTCCAGCTCCAATATTAGATACTTCTTTTAAAGCATCTAACTGCATACTATTGAAATTAGTATATCCCATTTTCTACCTCCTTTAAAATTATACTTATAATAACGCACCTACATCCAATATCAATGTAACTAATCCATTTCCTAATATTGTAGCTCCGATATATTGGTCTAATCCTTTTAATGTTTCCCCTAATGGTTTAATTACTATTTCTTGCTGTCCCAATAACGAATCTACTAATAGACCTATAGTTTTATCTCCTACATTGACTATTATAACAAATTTTTTATCAGTTTCACCAGCTTCTATATCTAGAGTTTCGTTTAATCTTACTAATGGAATAACATTATCTCTATAAATAATAACTTCTCTTCCATTACTTGTCTTTATATTTTCTTCTTTATAATCTATTACTCTATCTATAAAGCCTAATGAAATAGCAAGTGTTTCTTCTCCTACTTTTACAAGTAATGCTTGTATTATTTGTAATGTTAAAGGAAGTTTTATTACAAATGTTGATCCTTCCCCTTCTTTACTTAGTACATCAACAGTACCACCTAATGCTGAAATTTTTGTTTTAACAACATCCATTCCAACACCTCTACCTGATATGTCAGTTACTACTTCATTAGTACTAAATCCTTGAGCAAATATTAAATTCTTAATATCATTATCTGATAATCCATCTGTACTTATACCTTTTTGTTCTGCTTTAGCTTTTACTTTTTCAACATTTATTCCAGCACCATCATCTATGACTTTAATTAATGCTTTTGTTCCTTCTTGATATGCAACTAATTTTACTGTACCAACTGGATTCTTTCCTGCTGCTATTCTTTCCTCTTTAGATTCAATTCCATGATCCGCAGCATTCCTTAATAAATGAATTAATGGCTCTCCAATTTCATCGATAACAGTTCTATCTAATTCTGTTTCTGCACCTTCTATGATAAAATTAATTTCTTTGTTTAATTCTATTGAAACATCTCTTATCATTCTTGGGAATCTATTAAATACTGTATCTAAAGGTAACATTCTGATTTTCATTACTAAGTCTTGAAGATCAGAAGTAGTTCTTCCAACTTGTTCTAATGTTTCATTTAATTCTTGTGATTTATGATCAATAACTATTTGTTCAAGTCTTGTTCTGTAAATAACAAGTTCTGATACCATATTCATCAAATTATCTATTCTAACCAAATCAACCCTTACTGATTGATGTGCTTTTTTAGAATCTTTTTTTACAGAATTTGATTTTTTTATTTTATTTTCAGCAACTGGTTTGTTTTGAGAAGCAATATCAGAATTTGAAGTTTTATCTTGAGTTTCTTTACTAACTTTATCTTGAACTTCTTTAGGCTCAATTTCGTCAGTATTAACTTCTATTATTGATACTTCAACATTATCAACTTCTGAAATTCCATTAACTAAAGTACTTATCTCCTCAATAGAATCATGAGTCACTAATATAAAACTTAATTCTAAATCAAACTCTTCATTTTCAATTTCTTCAGTTGAAGGATTTGATTTTAATATTTCTCCATGATCTTCAAGATCTTTAACTATTAAAAAAGCTCTTGCTGATTTTAATAAGGTATTCTCACTTAATTTAACTTTTATCTCAATAACATTATAAGACTTTTCTTTTGCTTGTTTAATTACTGATAAATCATATTGATTTAATTTAAATTCTGAGTTACTATCATTTAATTCACTTTCTGCATTATCAGATGAAACTTCTGCATCATCTTCTTGACTTTCATTTTTTCCTTCTATAGCTATATGCTCTAAAGATTCGATTATGTCGTCTATTTCAACTTTATCTTCTATTCCTGATTGTATATTATCAATCATTTTTTCTAATGTGTCTAAACAGTCAAATAAAACAGTTACAACTTTTTGTGTTACTCTTAAATCGCCATCTCTAAATTTAGCTAATACATCTTCCATCTTATGAGTTAATTCAGCAACATCTGTAAATCCCATTGTTGCTGCCATACCTTTAATTGTATGAGCTACTCTAAATATCTCATTAACTTTATCAATATCCTCTGGAGTCTGTTCTAAATCTAAAAGTGACTCATTTAGTGTTTGAAGATTATCTAAAGATTCTTCTAAAAACATAGTCATATATTGAGATGTATCCATAATATTATCCCCCCTATAATTTTTTGTAAATAAAGGTAGCTGCTTTTTCGAAGCCATATTCTTTATAATTATAAATACTTTCTGTAGCTCCTACAAATAAAAGTCCACCTTTTTTTAATGAATTACTAAATTTTTTATAAATTTCAGCCTTAGTATCATTATTAAAATAAATAACAACATTTCTACAAACTATCAAATCAAAATTATTATCATATCTATCTAAAATTAAATCATGCTTTCTAAATGTAACCATAGACTTAATTTTATTATTTATATAATATTTATCGCCCTTAATCTCAAAATATTTACTTAATTCATTATTTTTAACATTTTTCATTTCATTATTAGTATATTCCCCAATTTTAGCCTTAGATAAAATAGTATTATCAATATCTGTTGCAATAATTGTATGTCTTCCATTTGGAGCTATTTTATTTAAAATCATTCCAAGAGTATATGGTTCACACCCAATCGAACATGCTGCACTCCAAATTTTTAAATTCGGATTATTAGGTAATAATTCTGTAAGTAATTTTTTTTCTAAATCATCAAATAATTCAGGGTTTCTAAAAAACTCTGTTACATTTATCGTAATAAAATCTAAAAACTTTTGCTTTTGCTCTGGATTAGATTTTATTGCTTTTGCATATTCATCTAATGATTTTATTCCTACCCTACTCATTAAACTATCTATTCTTCTATTAAGTTGATCAGGTTTGTACGCAGATAAATTTATTCCTAGTTCTTTATGAACCCATTTATGAAAATCATTAAAATTCATAATAGCCTCCTAACATTTTTTTACAATTTTAGTTATTTGTTCTGCTATATTATTAAGGGGCAAAACTAAATCCACTTTTCCAGTTTCAAAAGCTGCTTTTGGCATACCATAAATAGTACAAGTTGATTCATCTTCTGATATTGTAATTCCACCATAATCTTTTATGTTACTTGTACCTTGGGCTCCATCTCGGCCCATTCCTGTTAAAACTGCTGATACTAAATTTCCTCTATAAACTTTTATAGCTGAGTCGAAAAGTTTATCTACTGCTGGTCTAACTCCCCATATTGCTGGTTCCTCATTTAGATGTATTTTTCCATCTGTTCCAACAGTCATATGATATCCACCTTTTGCAACATAAATTGTATTACTTAAAATTTTCATTCCTTCATCAGCTTCTACAACTTTAACATTACAAAGCTTATCTAATCTTTCTGCAAAAGCTTTAGTAAACCCTTGTGGCATGTGTTGTACAACAAAGATAGGTACTCCTATATTTGATGGAAATTTAGTTAATACCTGTTGAAGAGCTTTAGGACCACCTGTAGATGCACCTATAACAATCGCTTCAATCTTTTTATTATTTATATTTAGTGAATTAGTATGCTCAATTTTTTTCAATTTATTTGTTTTACTATCATTTGATAGATTAGTTAACTTAGTTGAAGAGGTTTTAGAATCAAAAACAGTCTTAGATTTTGGTGTGTTAAAAATAATCTTTTTCTTTATTGCAATATTCCTAATTTTTTCTATAAGACTATCCTGAATCTTTTTAATGTCTAATGAGATACTCCCAGAAGGTTTAGCTATGAAATCAATTGCTCCATTTTCTAAACATTCCATAGTTTTTTCTGATCCTTGAGATGTTAAACTACTTAACATAATTACTGAATAATTTCCAGATTTTTTTTGTAACTCTTTAAGTGTGGTTAATCCATCCATTTGAGGCATTTCTAAATCTAGTGTTATAATGTCTGGATTATATTGATCTATTTTTTCAACAAGCTCTTTTCCATTTCTAAATTTAGCTACAACATCAAAATCTTCCTGTTCTTGTATCATTTCTGATATTAATTTTCTCATAAAAGCTGAATCATCAACAACAATAACTTTTATTTTATTCAAATTACTCACCTCTTTACAATTCAACTATCCCTATACCAACAATTTTAAGTGTAACTTTACCATCTGAAGCATCAACAATCATTGTTCTTCCTTTATTTCCTCCAACCTGTTCTGCTATTATAGGAATTCTTATATCACTTAATGATTTTTTTACGGCTTCTGCATTTCTTTTTCCTATATCTCCAACCATACTTTTATCAGAAAAATTAAACATAGACGCCCCACCAGCAATTTTGGCTACTAAGTTTCTTCTTTTGCAACCTTTATCTTCCATTTTCTTTATTAATAAAGGAATAGCCAGATCTGCAAACTTCATTGGGTTTGTTACATTTTTAAACTGAGTACTATCTGGAAGCATTATATGAGATAGTCCTGCTAATTTCATATTCTTGTCATATAATGCTATTCCTATACATGAACCTAAACCTATGGTCATGATTTTACCTGGTGAAAATACCAAATTTAAATCTGCTATTCCAACTTTTACTTCTGTACTCTCCATTTTACCCCCTAAAATATACTTTGTTCTTCCTCTAAAGATAATATCTTATCTAAATCTAAAAGTATTACTATATTATTCTCTAATCTTATTAAACCCTTAATATAAGTTCTTGATATTGTAGCTGTAATAGGAGGAGATACTTCTATTAAAGAATTGTCAATATCTTTAACTTCATAAACATTTTCTACAATAATCCCAAATTTTTTATCATCTCGTTTTACAACTATAATTTTTCTATTATCATTATCTTTATCATCACCAAAATTAAATTTCCTTGATAAACTTATTATTGGAAGTATGCTTTCCTGATAATTAATTACTCCTTTTACAAAAGAAGGTGCTTCCGGAAGAACTGTTGGTTCTTCATAACCTAAAATTCTTTCTACATCCTTTATATCAGTAGCATAATGTTCATTATTTAAGCTAAATATTAATATTTTTATTTCATTACTTTCCATACAATTGTTACCTCCTATAGTAAAAACCTGTCAACATTTATCATACCATCTTTACCTAAATAAGCTTTTACATCACGAGAAGCTACATCTAATATTATTTGCTTTTCTCCAAAACAAAAAACTGTGTTCTGATAAGCTATATCTGCCGTAATAATACCTGTTCTTGGCACTTCTATTCTGGTAAGCACTCCTGCTATACTTCCTACGGTTTTTAATTTCACTTCATTTCCTGCACACAGAATCCCTCCTCTACATACAGAGCCACTTTGAGTAAATTCAATATTATTTAATGCTGTTATCTTAGATACATATTGACCTTTACCAGTTATGAAAACACTTCCTGATGCTTCAATTGTTGAATCTTGAACATAACCTATATATACATCTGTTGGAATTGTTATTTCTTCTGATAATGTATCTATCTCAGTTGTTACCATTTTTTTAAAATCATATAATTCAAAATAATTTTTTATATTAATAGGACCAAGTCCTATAATTTTCTCTCGAATAAAGGTAAGCATTGCATTTTCAGTTATTCCATCATTCAACTCAAAACTTATTATAAGCATAGATAATCGTGGAATATTTTTAAATTTATTTTCTATTAATATTTTAATTATTTCACCATCACATTTATTATCACCTAAAAGTCTCTTATCTTTTATTTGTTTTGCTGCAATAATTAATTCCTCTATTATAGTTTCGTATTGTTTTAATATTTCTAAATGCTTTTTTTTATTAATATCTTCTGAACCTGAAGTTATTTTAGAATTTAATACATTTGCTTCTACAGTAATTTGTCCTCCTGCAGAAATTTTTGCTTCCTCAACATTTTTTTTAACAGTAACAGAATTTCCCGACTTTACTTCTGTACCATATTTTATACTGCCAGTTATTTCAACATCACCTATAAAATTTATATTTCCACTTTTCATATCAACATCATTAATAGTATATACTTGATTAACACTATATACTCCAGATTTACATGATGGTCTACCCTCTATCAATGCTATAACTTTATTACCTTTTAATGTACAACCTTCTCCTGCTTTTAGTACTATTTTCTTAGCTCGTATCCTTTTTACATTTTTTCCAAAGATGTCAATACCATCTTTTCCATCTTTTCCTTCAACTTTTTCAGCTAAAATATCATCTACTTTTACATTTGAGATTGAATACATATTTCTATAATCTACTCTCTCATTCTCATTTGTTAATATCCTCTTTTTAGTTGTTTCAAAAAATACTTGTATATTATCTGGTATATCTTCTACGATTTTTTCCCCTTTTGCTACTAATATATGTTCTACAGAATTTCCACTTTTACATATAGCATTTAAGTTATCTTTCATTATTCCATATACAATTCTCTTTTCTTTTAATATTGTTAATAATTCATCATAAGTATATTTAGGAGGATATTCTCCTTCTACCTCTTTCACTTCTAATACAAGATTCTCACAGCACGGTTTATCTATTAATTCATGATAATATTCAGGTGTATAAATAATGGTTATATAAGCTTCCATTTTATCTTCTGATATAGATATATCAACCTTTCTAGTTGCATGTTTCTTAATAATTTTAGTTTCAATTTTATCATCAGAATGTATAACTATAGTGCTTGTACATTCTTTCCCATTAATTAATAAATCAATACCATCACATGGTTGTATTGTTACACAATTTGTATCTAAATAAGCTTTGTCAGTAGTTATTATTTTGCCATTCTCTACTTTTATACCTTTTTCACTTTTTATATATATATCATTTTCATCTTCTTTTGTTTGCTCTTCTAATTTAGTTTCAATAATAACATCATCTTCTTTAGTAACAGTATCATATTGTGAAACCTCTATCTTAACATGCTTTTTAAAAAAGATATGTTTTTGTTCTAAAATTTTATATGTTAATGATTCCTTAGGAATTTTTAATTCATCAGATGCGTTTTTTAAGCATTCATCTAATGTAGTCCCCGAAAACAAAAGCCCCATAACTCTCAACTCCCATAAAAATAATTGTTTTTTTTAGTATAACACATGGTAAAACAATTTAATACATACTATTGTATATTACTTATTTTCCCATCTAATATTTATTAATATAATCTTCAATTTTTTTATTATAATATTTCATTATATTCTTTATAATGTCATTATTTTTGTTAAATTTTATATTATTAACCTCATTTATCGGAAGCACTTTAGGTGATGTTCCACATATAAACATTCCATCTAACTCTTTTATATCAGAGTATTTATATTCCATTTCTTTAACTTCTATATTATTTTTAATAGCTAACTCTATTATCTCTCCTCTTGTAACTCCTGGTAATACAGCTCTAACTGGTGAAGTTAATAACATATTATCTTTTATCATAAATATATTGGATTTACTACCTTCTGTTATATATCCATTTTTGTCAACCAATATAGCTTCATAAGCATTCTCTTCTTTAATTTTGTTATTTACCTTATCCCTAAAAGTTCGATTAACTATTTTGGCATTTGGATTTTCTCTTTCTCCAAAATATAGAATAGTTTTAACACCATTTTCATACATAGATTCAGTTGGATAATTATGTTTTATAAAAAATATCTTTAATTTTTTAGTATCTACATTATAAATTATTTTTATATTTCCTTCTAATTTATTATTTTTTTCTATCAACTCTTCTATACTTTTAGTTAATTCTTTATCATTTAAAGGATAATCTAAATTTATTAATTTAAAAGAATTTTTCATTCTTACTAAATGATTTTCTAAAAAAAGTGCTTTACCATGTATTACTCTTAAAACTTCATATATAATTTTATTCTTTATTTCATTTTCGTCTATAATTGTTGTTTCCTTAATCTTATAATCTTCAATAAAAAAATTATTAATACATTCCATACTACTCTCCCCCTTTTATATAGTAGTTTAACTATCTCCATTTTAAGATTTCAAATTCATGCTTCTTTTTATAATTAATCAAATACGGTTTACCCACTAAATCTAAAAGTGGTTTATCTGATAAAGAATCTGAAAACATATATGATTCTTTGAAGTCTACTTCTATATTTTCCTGTTTAAGAAACTCTTTTAAACGTCTTACTTTCTCTTCACCTTTACAATTAAAACCATCCATTTGTCTTATAAATTTACCTTTATCGAACTTAAACTTAGTTCCAATTATTCTATCAACTTCTTTTATTTTATAAAATTTATTTATATAGAATTCAGGTGATGCTGATATTAAATATATATCATATCCTTCTGACTTTAGTTTTTTCATCATATTAATAGCATCATTATATAAAATACTTGTTAATTTTTCACTATAAAATTCTTCTACAAGTTCTTCTAAATCTTGTTCTTCTATACCATCTATAAATTTTAAGAATTTTTCTTTTACCATTTTTTCATCATATACTTTTATTGAATACATGACCCCACAATATAATGCTCTCGGTAAAAATTTTATATTTTTAATATCTTTTTTCACACAATACTTAAAAAACTCCATAAGTGTTTCCTTTTTAGTAATAGTATAATCTATATCAAATATTGCTACTTTTTTCATTATTTAAACTCTTTCCTTTTAATTATAATTTCAAATATATAAATTCCAATAAAAGTTTCTACATTAAATATAAATCTTAGAATATTTATAATGATATTATTAATCATTATAGTTAAAAATTTATATATAAAATTTATAACATATAATTCTAACTAAATATTGTTAATTAAAGATATAATTTTATATAAAAGATTATAAATGCAATAACTTACTTAAAAGATATATATATGATTCTAAATTGTTATTATTAATACTTTTATATTAAAAAATTTATTTTTTATATAATATATTCGTTTAAAAAACCTCATGTTTAAAACAAGAGGTTTATAGAATCTTTTAATATTATATCCAAAATAAATTCTTTAACTCAAAATAGCTATATAAATTTATTTTATTTTACTTAAGAATATAGATAATCTATCAATTCCTTTTTCTATTATTTCAATAGATGTTGCATATGATAATCTTATATAATTATCTAATCCAAAACCAGATCCAGGTATTACTGCCACCTTTTCTTCTTCTAATAAAACTCTAGCAAAATCAAGAGAGTTGTTTATTTTCTCTTCTTTGAAAGTAGTATTTAAATATTTTTCTATATTAACCATTACATAAAAAGCTCCATTAGGTTTTATTATAGAAACTTCATTTACCTTACTTAACTTATCAAGCATAAAATTTCTTCTACTTTCAAATTCATTTATCATTTTTTCTAAATTTTCTTTTGGACCTGTTAATGCTTCAATTGTTGCATATTGAGTTACTGTATTAACATTTGATGTCATATGACTTTGTATACTAGTCATAAGTTTTGTTAGTTTTTCACTTGCTGCTACATATCCAAGTCTCCATCCAGTCATTGCATAAGTTTTTGATACTCCATTTATAACTATAGTTCTATCATATGCATCTTCATTTAAACTTGCTATACTTATATGTTTTTCACCATCATATATTAATTTTTCATATATTTCATCTGAAATTATAAGTATATCATGTTTTTTAGCAAAGTCTGCTATTATTCTAAGCTCTTCTTCATGATAAATTGTTCCTGTTGGGTTATTTGGACTATTTAATATTATAGCTTTTGTTTTATCTGTAACAACAGATTCTAGTTCTTCTAAAGTATATTTATAGTTATTTTCTTTAGATGTTTTAACAAATACTGGAGTTCCATCAGCTAATTTTACAAGTTCAGGATAACTAACCCAATATGGTATTGGTATTAATACTTCATCACCAGGGTTCAATATTGCCATAAACACATTTGCTAAACACTGCTTCGCCCCTGTTGATATAGTTATTTGATTTGGTTTATAGAATAAATTATTATCAGTTTTAAATTTATCGCATATAGTTTCCTTTAATTCTATAATTCCTCCTGCTGGAGTATATTTAGTCTTTCCTTCTTCCATTGCTTTTATTGCTGCATTAATAATATTTTGTGGAGTATTAAAGTCTGGTTCTCCCGCTCCAAAACTAACTACATCTACCCCTGAATTTTTAAGCTCCTTTGCTTTCGCTGTAATTTCCAACGTAATTGATGGATTAATATTTTCAGCCTTTCTAGATAATTCCATTCCCTTCTCCTCCATTATTTTATAAATATTAATAAATTTCATATTTTCTTTAGTTAATTTATAAGTTCTATAAAAGTTTGTTTATTAATATAAATCTTAAAATATTTATAAATAACATACTTACTAGTATAATGAAGAACTTATATAGAAAATCTATTCTACATATACTTAGAACTAGATAACGTTAATTTAAAATATAATTTTTTACAAAAATCATATAAAATATTATAAATATATTAACCTAATTACAACATATATATTAAATAAACACTTCTTTATAAAATAAAATATAGCATTTATAGTTTAAATTGTAAATAAGGCATATTCCAAAAAGTAACGAGTCAATCTACAAAGCCTATTTTTCGCTAAGCTGTGTCAACAAATTTCTATAATAGACTTGCTATAAGGTCAATCTGATTTCCTTCCTTGATGAAAAATAATCATAGCATTTGAGACTTGTTATTTTCTTTTATATACCTAAATAGGTTTTAGCAATATGCTAAAACCTATCTGATAAATAATAATATTTATTATTCTTGTCCTGCTAAATCTTCTTGATAGTAAGTTGATACTCTATCAAATTCTTCTTCTTCAGGAACTACAAGTTCTTCTCCCTCAGTTCTAAATAGATAAACTGAATCCTCTTCTGGATTTTGAGCTAATATATATTCTTTTCCTTCAAATTCGAATGCGTCAATTATAGGGCATGAAACTATATTTCCATTATCATCTTCTAAATCTACAACAAAAGCTTCTTCATCTCCACATCCGCATCCACATTCATGATCGTGATCGTGTCCTCCACAACCGCATCCATGTTCATGATCATGTCCATGGTCTCCACAACCACATCCATTATTTTCTTCGCATCCACATCCACATTTTTCTAAATCTTTATCCATAACTAAATTTATTCCTCCTTTAAAATACATAGACAACTGTATTGACTTATGTATAACACCTGTCTAAATTATATTGCTTAATCTCCATAATAATTCTACCCTTAAATAGAGAAAATTAAAACCCTTAAAATAAAAATATTTCATATTAATGAAAATTAATCAAATAATTCTCTTTGTATTATCATTATACTTATCTATATTTTTTATGCACACAAAATAATATCTTCAATCTAATTAAAATATAATTTCTTATACAAAAAAGATAGAGACACTAAATTTTAGTATACAATTTCATTATAAATCTCTAACATTAGATTTTATCAACATTTTCATACTTGAAAAAAAGTTTATAATTTTATGCATTCAAAAAAGAGATGATCAAAAATGATCATCTCTTTTAATTTAAACTCTCAACAATACTTACTATTCTTGAGCAGCTAATTTTTTGTATCCTGCTAATCTTTCCATAGCATCATTATAAGTCTTTTCAAATAAAGCATCTGCAGCTTCTGGGAATGCCTTAGCAAGTGAAGCGTATCTTACTTCTCCCATTAAGAATTCTTTAAAGTCAGCAGTTGGTTCCTTAGAATCTAATACAAATGGATTCTTAGTTCCCTTTAATTCTGGATTAAATCTATACATTGACCAGTATCCACAATCAGTAGCTCTCTTAGCTTCTAATTGGCTGTTACCCATACCAATTCTTATACCATGGTTGATACATGGAGCATATCCTATGATTAATGATGGTCCCTTGTAAGCTTCTGCTTCTGCAATAGCCTTAAGTGCTTGATTCTTGTCAGCTCCCATATTAACTTGTGCTACATATACATAACCGTAAGTCATAGCCATCATACCAAGATCTTTCTTCTTAGTTCTCTTACCACTTGCAGCAAATTTAGCTATTGCAGCAGTTGGTGTAGATTTAGATGATTGACCTCCAGTATTTGAGTAAACTTCTGTATCAAATACAAATATATTTACATCTTCTCCACTAGCTAATACATGGTCAACTCCACCGTATCCGATGTCGTAAGCCCATCCATCTCCTCCAAAGATCCATTGTGATCTCTTAACTAAGTATTCCTTATCTTTTAAGATTACTTTAGCTAATTCATGATTAGATTTTTCTAAAGCAGCAACTACTTTATCAGCTCTTTCTCTAGTTCCGTTTCCTTCTTGAGCATTATCTAACCATTCTTGAAGAGCAACTTTAGCTTCTTCTTCTATTCCTTCAGCTATTGCCTTTTCAGCATTTTCAGCAATTCTTTGTCTTATTGCTTTAACTCCTAGGTGCATACCTAATCCGAATTCAGCATTATCTTCGAATAATGAGTTAGCCCAAGCTGGACCATGTCCATTATGGTTAGTTGTGTATGGAGTTGAAGGTGCAGATCCACCCCAGATTGATGAACATCCAGTTGCATTAGCGATCATCATTCTATCTCCAAATAATTGAGTTATAAGCTTAGCATATGGAGTTTCTCCACAACCAGCACAAGCTCCTGAGAACTCAAGTAATGGTTGCTCAAATTGGCTACCCTTAACTGTATTCTTGTTCATTGGATTAGCTTTTGGTTCTACTACATCCATTGCATAATCCCAAGCTTCTATCTTGTCATGTTGACTTTCTTGTGGTTTCATAACTAATGCTTTTCCTGGTGCTGGACATATTTGAGCACAGTTTCCACATCCTGAGCAGTCTAAAGGTGCAACTGCCATGTTGTAGAATAATGGTGCTTCTGTCTTTAATCCCTTAGCAGCTACTGCTGTTAATGAATCTGGTGCAGCATTCTTTTCAGCTTCAGTTAAAAGAACTGGTCTGATTGAAGCATGTGGACAAACATATGAACATTGGTTACATTGGATACATTTTTCTGAATCCCATTCTGGAACATTTACAGCAATTCCTCTCTTTTCGAAAGCTGCTGTACCTGCTTCAAATGTACCGTCTTCCATTCCTACAAATGTTGAAACTGGAAGAGAATCTCCTTCTTGTCTATTCATTGGAATAACTATATTCTTAACGAAATCTGATTTTTTCTTAGTATCAGCTGTTTCTTCGTCTACAGCTGTTTTCCAAGCTTCTGGTATTTTGATTTCAACGATTGCTTCAACACCCTTATCGATAGCTGCGTTATTCATGTTAACAACTTTTTCACCCTTCTTACCATAAGAAGTTACAACAGCATCTTTTAAGTATTTAATTGCATCTTCAACAGGGATAATTCTAGCTAACTTAAAGAAAGCTGATTGCATTATCATGTTGATTCTTCCACCAAGACCAATTTCTTGAGCAATAGCAACAGCATTTAAAGTGTAGAACTTAATGTTGTTGTTAGCTATAAATCTCTTATATGATGCAGGTAATTTTTCTTCTAAATCTTCTGGAGTCCAGATAGTATTTAATAAGAAAGTAGAACCCGGTTTTAATCCATCAAGTACATTATATTTATGGATGTATGATTGGTTAGAACAAGAAACAAAATCAGCTTTGTTAATTAAGTATGGTGATTTTATTGCTTTCTTACCAAATCTTAAGTGAGATACTGTGATTCCACCTGATTTCTTTGAATCATAGAAGAAGTATCCTTGAGCATACATATCTGTATGGTCTCCAATGATTTTGATAGCACTCTTGTTAGCTCCAACAGTACCGTCTGATCCTAATCCCCAGAACTTACAAGCTGTAGTTCCTTCTGGAGTAGCATCTATATCTTCATGAACTTCTAATGAAGTGTTAGTAACATCATCAACTATACCTATAGTAAATCCGTTCTTTGGTTCTTCTTTTGCTAAGTTTTCATAAACTGCAGCAATGTGTCCTGGATTTGGATCTTTTGATCCTAAACCGAATCTTCCACCGATAACTAATGGTGCATCAGCTTGTCCAAAGAAAGCATTTCTAACATCTAAGTATAATGGTTCTCCAGCTGAACCTGGTTCTTTAGTTCTATCTAAAACAGCAATTTTCTTAGCTGTTTTTGGAATAGCTGCTAATAATTTTTCATTTGAGAATGGTCTGAATAATCTTACTTTAACAACACCAACTTTTTGTCCGTTAGCATTTAAGTAATCTACAGTTTCTTCACATACATCAGTTGCTGAACCCATTGCTACTATTACTCTGTCTGCATCTGGTGCACCATAGTAATCGAAACAGTGATATTCTCTGCCAGTTAATTTAGTGATTTCAGCCATGTATCCTTCAACTACATCTGGAAGTGAATCGTAGAATTTGTTTACAGATTCTCTTTCTTGGAAATAGATATCTGCATTTTGAGCAGTACCTCTAGTTACAGGACGATCTGGATTTAATGCTCTAGCTCTGAAAGCTTCAACTGAATTCCAGTCTACTAATTTAGCTAGTTCATCATATTCAAGAACTTCAATTTTTTGTATTTCATGAGAAGTTCTGAAACCATCAAAGAAATTACAGAATGGAATTCTTGATTTAATAGCTGTTAAATGAGCAACTGCTGCTAAATCCATAACTTCTTGAACTGATCCTTCAGCAAGCATTGCAAAACCAGTTTGTCTTGCTGCCATAACATCTTGGTGATCTCCAAAGATATTTAATGATGAAGTAGCTAAAGCTCTTGCTGATACATGGAATACTCCAGGTAACATTTCACCAGCAATTTTGTACATATTTGGGATCATTAATAATAAACCTTGAGAAGCTGTATAAGTAGTTGTTAAAGCTCCTGATTGTAATGATCCATGAACTGCACCAGCTGCACCAGCTTCTGATTGCATTTCCATAACTCTTACTGGTTGTCCAAATATATTCTTTCTTCCTTGCGCAACCCATTCATCAACATGTTCTGCCATTGGTGATGATGGAGTGATTGGGTATATTGCAGTAACTTCAGTAAATGCATAAGATATATGAGCTGCTGCAGTATTACCATCCATAGTTTTCATTTTTCTCATCGCATGACCCTTCTTTCTATTATTTAAAAGTTAAATTTTAAAATTAAATTTAAATATATTATAAAAGTAAGTCTTAATTGACTACCTCATAAACAATATTATTTAGCGAGTTTTTCCCCTAAAAATTTAGCTTGTTTTAATTGTTCCTTTGTTGGTGACTCTTTTACAATTAATTCTCCAATCAAATTAAGCCCATATGATTTCATTGTATGCGCCCAAAATTTCATAAACGTATCCTCAATCCATCCATGAGTTCCAAATAAAACACAATTTTTATTTTTGATAGGTAAATCTTTTAGTTTTTCAAGAAATGGTTGCATTTCTTGCTGTTCTATATTATTTTCATCCATAGCAGGACTTCCAAACGCCACAGAATCTGCCTCTAAGACGTCTTCAACTGTTGCATCTGTAACATGCTTTAAAGTTACCTCTGCACCTAAATTTTCAGCGCTATCTGCCATCACATTAGCAAGAATCTCTATATTCCCACCACAACTCCAATAAATGATTGACACCTTTTTCATAAAAATAGCACCTCGCCTTTCGTTAAATAATTAACTCTCCTAATGAAAATTAAATAAACCTACATACTTTATTATATATCACATATTTTTTTTTGCAAGGTTTCATTAATTAAACTTAGACAATTATATATATTTTCCATTGATATTCCTTATTATTGTACAAAAAAATTAATATATAATTATTTTTTTATACTTTCTAATATTACATTTATTATGCAATCTATACTATTTTTACCATCACCTCTGTCCATTGCTTTAATAAGCTCACTTTTTTTAGATTTAAGTTCAATAATTTTCTTATATAAAGCATCTTTTTGTAATTCTTCTTCTTCTAATACAAGCGAATACCCTTCATTTTTAAACGAATTAGCATTTAAGATTTGGTCTCCTCTACTTGCTTTTTTAGAAAGTGGTATTAATAGAGTTGGTTTTTTCAACTCTAGAAATTCAAAAATTGAGTTTGCACCTGCTCTTGATATTATATAATCTGAAGCTTTCATTAAATGAGGTAATTCTTCTGTAACATACTCAAATTGTTTATAACCTTTTTTGTTTAAAAGATTAATATCTAAATTATCTTTACCACAAATATGAATTATGTTAAATTCTTTTAATAATAATTCTAGATTTTTTCTAATTTCTCTATTTATCACTTTAGAACCTAAGCTACCACCCATTATTAATAAAATTTCTTTTTCATCTGTAAAATTGCAAAATTCTTTCCCTTTATTTTTATCTCCATTTAGAATTTCTTTTCTTATTGGACTACCAGTTAATACGCCTTTATCTTCTTTTACAAATTTTAAACTTTCTCTAAAAGTAACACATAATTTAGTACAAAAAGGAGCTGATAATTTATTGGCAAGCCCTGGTGTAATATCAGACTCATGAGCTACTACTGGTATATTTTTTAAATATGCTGCAATAACTACTGGAACTGCTACAAATCCTCCTTTAGAGAAAATAACATCTGGTTTTTCTTTATTCAAAATACGTTTTGCATCTATTATTCCCTTTAAAACTTTAAATGGGTCTGAAAAGTTCTTTACATCAAAATATCTTCTTAATTTACCTGAAGATATCTCAAAATATGAAATATCACTTTTTTTAATTATTTCTTTTTCTATTCCATCTTTGCTACCAATATATTTTATTTCAAAACCTTTTTCCTTTAATGACGGTACCAACGCTAAATTAGGCGTCACATGGCCAGCTGTTCCTCCACCTGTCATTATTATTTTATATTTATACAAGAATAACTCATCCTTTCATTACATTGTTTCTACAACTTAAAACACAGCATTGTTGAAAAATATATAATTCTAATAAAGTTTATTTATTAAATATAACCGATATGATTTAACCACTTAATGCTCAAATAGTATATAATTAATAATTTACTTATTTAAGTATACTACTTAAAATATATATTTTTTCATACTTTGTATAAATAATGTATTCTAAACTAACACAAATTTAGAATACATTATTTATTTACCTTAGTCAAAGCCTGTCAATCTACTCCTCCTTTTCCTCCATTTATATAATATAATTTTTATTTTTTTACACAAGCTATATATACAAAGTAAAGGAGGTGAAAAACATGAGTAATTACAATAATCAAAACTTAATCCCTGAAGCAAAAAGTGGATTAGCAAAATTCAAAAATGAAGTTGCTAATGAAATGGGCGTACCATTCAAAGAATATAATGGAGATTTAAGTTCAAAACAATGCGGAAGCGTTGGTGGCGAAATGGTTAAAAGAATGGTTGAACAATATGAAAGAAATCTTTAACCATAAATAAACATTATAAATACTTTTAGAGGATAGTTTAAAACTATCCTCTATTTTGATTGAAAAATTATATACTTCTAAATATTTAATAAATTCTGAAAATTAGTATTGTTTTTTATTTAACAATGTAGTATATTATAAATATAGAGATAAATAATAATTTACAAAGTTACTTCAATCTAATATATTTATTATTATTATCTAATTTAATATTATTTTTTTAGTTATGTAAACTAGCAAACACCCTTGTTTACGTGCTTATAAGTAAACTTAATTACACAAAAGCTAAAAATAAGTTATTCTTGAATTTTATAATACAACATTTAACTAAAAGAATACTTAGAGAAGATTATGAATTACTTCGTATTTAAAGTAATCGTTTTTATAATTATTATTGTTAAGAAAATAACACTTTATTTGACTAGGGGGATATTTTTATGAATTATTCAGAACAATTGAAAAACAAAACTATCACAGTAGATACTGCCTTATCACTTGTTAAATCAAATGATGAAATTGTTACTTCATTAGGACCTTGTGAGGCTACACTATTTATGTCAAGACTTCATGAGATAAGAGATAGAGTAGAAAATGTATCTGTTGTTAGTATGCTTAGTGCTTTAGATTATAAATATCATACTGATCCAAGTATGGCTGGACACTTTGTAAATGAGAGTACTTTCTTTGCTGGACCTGCTAGAAAGGCACATCCAACAGGATTAGTTTCATATATACCAACACACCTTAGATATTCTGCTATTAACAGATTAAGTTACAAAAAACCTAATATCTTTGTAGGTGCTGCTACTCCAATGGACGAGCATGGTTTCTTCTCATTATCACTTTCATTAGTATATGAAAGAGATTCTTTAGAAAATGCTGATATTGTAATTTTAGAAATAAATGAAAATTTACCTAGAGTTCTAGGAGATACTTGTATTCATATAAGTGAAGTTGATTATGTTTATGAAAGTCAAGAAAAAGTTCCTGAATTAGTAACCAAAGAACCTAGTGAAAAAGATTTTAAAATAGGTCAATATATTGCTGATTTAGTAGAAGATGGTTCTACTATTCAACTTGGAATTGGTGGCATTCCTAACGCAGTTGCTAAATCTTTATTAACGAAAAAAGATTTAGGAATCCATACTGAAATGATTACTGAAGGTGTGGTTGATTTATTTGAAGCTGGAGTAGTAAATAATACTAAGAAAACTCTTCATAGAAATAAAATTGTTGGTGCTTTCGCCTTTGGTTCTAAAAGATTATATGATTTCTTAAATGATAATCCTTGTATAGAAATGAAAAGATGTTCTTATGTAAATAATCCTTACGTATTAGCTAAAAATAAAAAGATGGTTTCTATAAACACATCACTTTCTATAGATTTAACTGGACAATGTGCATCTGAAAGTTTAGGTTTTAAACAATACAGTGGAACTGGTGGACAAACTGATACTGGTATAGGTGCTCAAATGAGTGAAGGCGGAAAATCTATAATCGCATTATACTCTACTGCTAAAAATGATACTATTTCTAGTATAACTGCAAGTCATTATATGGGAGCAGCAATTACATATTCTAGAAACGATGTTCAATATGTTGTTACAGAATATGGTGTAGCAAATCTTCGTGGTAAAAGTATTAGAGAAAGAGTTGATAGTTTAATAGCTATAGCTCATCCTGATTTTAGACAAGAACTTAAAAAGGAAGCTGTTAAAAATAGAATTTGGTAAAAGGAGTGATTTTAATGGATGAAAGAGCTAAATTAAAGGAAATCTCAGGAAAGTTAGATTTAATTAATAGCAAAGTTAATAACATTCAATATCAAATTTTCCAAGCAAATCAATGTAATACTAATGGAAATTATATAGATTTCTTATACGAAAATTATACTGAATCACTTATTGAAAATGTTTGCCAAGTAATAGGCGATTAGAATCTTAAAGGGTATTTACAAAATATAATAATTTTGTAAACACCCTATTTAAAATTAA
This sequence comes from Clostridium weizhouense, assembly GCF_019431045.1. GTDB lineage: Bacteria > Bacillota > Clostridia > Clostridiales > Clostridiaceae > Clostridium > Clostridium weizhouense. Next base: position 147,015 of record NZ_JAHXPT010000001.1, read on the forward strand.
GGCTATGTTTTAAAACAGTGTTGATATTATAGTATAAGGGCGAATTGGCATTGGAATTTACTTTTTAGAACTCTTAATGAAGATTTGTACAATTAATTGCTTGTCAACAATCTGTGATTGGGAGCATGCATTAATTGGACTAAGCTTTATTTTAGAGTTCTTAAAGTAAATTCCCCTGTCCATGAGCTTTATACTATAATATCAACATTTACTTAAAACATAGCCTAAATTAATAACATACTTTAAGTATGAAAATAATTATCTATAATTTTGTATTATAAGCTGAATATTACTAACACCATTATATTCATTTATACTTGGGTAAAATATAAAATCTATATTAACACTATTATATTGACCATCATATAATTTATGTAATTCTTCATTCCCATACTTATTTATTATTGTATTCTCAAATTCATTAATATCACCAAAATAGATTCCATCAATAATTTTTCCTAACTCGGTTTTAAGCTTAAGCTTTAATACATTATTGTTTTTACCAAGAACCATAGCTTTAATTACACATATATTTTTTGCACCAAATAAAGGTTTAGAATTACCTTTTCCAAAAGGTTCTAGAACTTCTAAATCATTTATCATATCATAATTAATATAATCTAAATTTAATGCTAAATCTATTGTAACTTTAGGAATAAGTTCTTCTTCTGTAAGAATAGTATTTTTATTAAGCTTTTCTCTAAGTTTATCTATATTTTCTTCTTTTAAAGACAATCCAGCTGCCATAGGATGTCCTCCAAATTTATCTAATAGCTCCTTACATTTTATCAATTCCTCAAACATATTGTATTCTTCTATTGATCTCCCAGAACCTTTAGCTCCATTTTCTGCTTTTGTAAGTATTATTGTTGGAACGTTATATTTTTCTCTTATTCTACCTGCTATTATTCCAGCTAAACTTTCATGAACTTCTGATATATATATTAAAAATACCTTATCATTTTTAATATTAGTACTCTCTACAATATCTATAGCTTTCTCTACCCCTTCAAGAGTCATATCTTTTCTTTCATTATTTAATTCTACCAATTCGTCTGCCAGTATTCTTGCTTGTTCTTCCTCTTCTGATAACAATAATCTTAATCCTCTTTTTGCAGAATCTAACCTACCTGATGCATTTATACACGGACCTATAACAAATCCCAAATGATATGTAGATATTTCTTTATCATACATATTTGTTGCATTTATCAACGCTTTTAATCCTAAGTTTGTTGTTTTATTTATCATAGCCAAACCATTTTTAACAAATATTCTATTTTCATCAATAAGATCCACAACATCACAAACCGTAGCTATAGCAACAAATTCTATTAATTTAAAACTTTCTTCTTTTTTAATATCCATTTCATTAAATAAAAGTTGAATTAATTTAAATGCTACACCTGCTCCACATATCCTATCAAATTTATATTTACACTCAATTTGTTTAGGATTAACTATAGCATCTGCCTCAGAAGATATAAAAGTTCGTATACCATTTTCATCTTCAACAAATGGTATATCATGATGATCAGTTACTATTACTGTCATACCTAATTCTTTAGCATATTTTATTTGATCAATTGCTGAAATACCATTATCACATGTTAATAATGTATCTACGCCATCTTCATTTGCTTTAAAAATTATATCTTTATTTATTCCATATCCATCCTTTATCCTATCTGGAATTTCATAATCTACATTTGCCCCACATTTTTTTAATGAAGTATACAATATATAGACACTAATTACTCCATCGACATCATAATCTCCAACTATTCTTATTTTAGATTGTGATTTTATCTTATCTTTCAATATATTAACAGCTTTTTTTATATCTTTCATTTCACTTGCATCATGAAGTTTTTCAATACTAGGATTTATATAATTTTTTATCATATTATCCTCTGTAATATCTCTGTTTATAATTAATTTACTTATTAATTCACTTACACCATATTTTATAGAAACTTTTTTAAAATCCACTTTTTTATTTTTTACAAACCATTTTTCTACCATATATCCTCCAAACTCTTTAATAAAAACTTACTTCTTGTAATACACATTATCTTAACATTAGCATACACTTAAAACCTAAGTTTATAAGTAAATATTCACATTCGTGATTAATTTTATTCATTTAAATAACAAATAATCCACATTATTCCTATATATTAGATAAAAAAAGAGGAGAATTGTGGATTATTTTTAAAAACTATTTATATATATTTTAAAATAGAATTTATATTATAATAAAACATTCACAAACCTATAAAGTATTACTTATATAACATAGATTTAGCTAATTCGTTAACTTTATCATAACCTAGTTTCTCTATTAGCCTATAAGCAAATGCCATAGCTGTTGCTGGTCCCCTACTTGTTATTATATTGCCATCAACAACAACTTCATCTTCTAAATAAGTACAATTATTTAATTCTTCTTCAAAACCTGGATAAGATGTTACATTTTTTCCTACTGTTAATCCTGCCTTACCCAATACTATTGGCGCTGCACATATAGCACCTATCAATTTCCCATTAGCATTATATTTATTAATAAATTTTATCACTCTAGAATCATCTCTCAAATTAGTTGCCCCTGGCATTCCTCCTGGAAGTACAACTAAATCATATTCTAAATTTTCATCAAATATTTTATCAGCTTTTATAACTACTCCATGAGAAGATTTTACTAATTCTTTATCCATAGATACTAAATCACAATTCATTCCTGTTCTTCTTATAATATCACTTACCATTAAAGCTTCCACTTCTTCAAAGCCTTCTGCTAATAATATACACGATTTTTTCATTCAAATTACCTCCTAAATACCTTAATAAAAAGGATGTTTAAAAAACTTAAAACATCCTTTACTTTTTTTAATTATAACTCATCAACTAGATACATAAAAGCATTTAAATAAGACACATGAACTTGTTGTTTTTTTGATTATGCCTAAATAAAAATGTATCTTATTATTATACTATTAATATATCTTTAACTTCATCGTCAACCATTAACATTATATTAGTACCTCTACCCGCTCTATTTTGTAATTTAACTTCATCAACTTTTAATGTTAATTTTTGCTTATCTTTTGAAGTAAGTAAAATCTCCTGTGATTTGGGAGATATAATAACTGTATTATCTTCCCCTTCTAAATATTTAGAAATATACCCTCCAAATATAACTTCATCTTCATCTCTTAAACTAATTCCAGTAACTCCAGAAGCTATTTTCCCCATTGTATTAACATTCTCAACTGGGAATCTTATAGCCATACCTTTTTTAGTTATTATAAGTAAATGTCCTAATGTAACTTTATTGATATCTACTGATACTACTTCATCATCTTCACTTTTTAATTTATAATAACATTGTTTATTTATATCGCCTTCAAATTCTTGAAGCAATGTCTTCTTAACTAACCCTTTTTTACTAAATGAATATACTGCTAATTTTTCATCATAAGAATATAATGTAGATATCTTGATAACCTTTTCCCCTTTTTCTAATCCTCCAGTATACAATTCTACTTTTACTTCATTTTCTATTATATTTTTCATTAAAAATACTGGTATTTTATATACATTTCCTTTATTGGTGAATAAGGCTAAATATTTTAAAGAATTAGTTCTAGTCTTTAATGCATCTTCTTTAATTTTCTTATATGATTTAAACGTATTTTTATCTGTAACTCCAATATTAAATTCAAAATATTCATCTTCTTTACAATCTTCTACTTCAATTATTTCATCATCAGAAGAAAGATTAAATAATTGTATTGCAAGAATATTTCTCGAAACATTTTCTAGTTCTGGTATTTCCACAATAAAATCTAAACCTAACTTACTCTTAACTCTCAAATATTGATTTTCTTCTTCAGAATCTTTGATTTTAACACTTAATAGTTCATCTCCATCACGCAACTTTAAAGCTTGTAACTTTGCATATGATGTTTCAAATTTATCTAATGAAGTTTCTTTTATTCCACCATTTTTAGTTATAAATCTAAAGATTTTATTAGGATTAAAATTATCTACTGATATTACATTAATTATTTTTTCATCTTCTAAATCTAAAGATTTTATTATTTCATCCAATCTTTCCCCTTTTTCTTTCCACTTTAATTCAGGTATATTTATACTCTTAACTTGATACATAAAGCCTTTTTCAGTGAATATAAGTAAACTATCTCTTGTATTAGAACTTATAAGATATTCTAACGAATCACCTTCTCTATAATCTATATCATCCGGATTAAAGTTAGATCTATTATAATTTTTAAGAGGTATTCTTTTTATAAATCCATCTTTTGATAGAGTTACCATAACTTCTTCTATTACTATTAATTCATTAAGATCTATTTTACTTTTACTATCATCTTCTACTACAGCTGTTCTTCTTTTATCACTATATTTATCACTTATTTCTTTCAATTCACTTTTTATTACTTTTAATAATTCTTTTTCATCAGATAATATTTTTTCTAATCTTTTTATTATCTTTTGAAGTTCTTTATACTCTTTTTCAAAAACTTTTATTTCAAGTCCAGTTAATCTATATAGCATTAATTCTAAAATAGCTTGAGCTTGTTCTTCTGAGAATTCAAACTTATTTATCAAATTAATAGATGCATCCTTTTTAGATTTAGAAGCCCTAATTGTTGCAATCACTTCATCTAATACATCAATTGCTTTTATAAAACCTTCAACTATATGATGTCTTTTTTTAGCAATTTGAAGTTCTTTTTCACTTCTTCTTGTTACTATCTCTTTTTGATGATTTACATAATACCTAATCATCGCCTTTAAACTCATAGTTTCAGGCTTTCCATCTGCTAAAGCTACCATATTAAAATTTATATTACATTGCAAATCCGTTTTTTTAAATAAATATTTTAATACTTTATCTACATTTTCTTCATTTGCAGTCTTTTTAAATTCAATAACAGCTCTTATTCCATGTCTATCTGATTCATCTCTAATATCTGCTATTAATTCTAAAGCTTTAGAATGTCTTTTATCTCCTGTCATTTCTGAAATTGTTTGAAGTATTTTTGCTTTATTTCTCTTGTAAGGAAACTCACTTATCACTATTCCTAATCTTCCATTTTCTAATGTCTCAATTGAAGTTTTTGCTCTATATGCAACCTTTCCTACACCTGTTTCATAAGCTGATTCAAGTGAATTTTTCCCTATTAATATTCCTCCAGTAGGTAAATCTGGTCCTTTTATAAACTCCATAAGATCTTTAGTAGAAATCTCATTATTATCTATATAAGCTAATACACCATTAGTTACTTCTTCTAAATTATGAGGTGGAATATTAGTTGCAAGTCCTACTGCAATACCAAATGCACCATTCACTAAAAGATTTGGATATCTACTAGGTAACACTTTAGGTTCAACTTCACTATCAGAATAGTTAGGAATCATATCTACAGTATCCTTATCTATATCCCTTATCATTTCCATGGAAATAGAAGCAAGTCTTGCCTCTGTATAACGCATTGCTGCTGCACTATCTCCATCTATAGATCCCCAGTTACCGTGTCCATCTATCAATGGTATTCTCGTCGAAAAATCTTGTGCTAAAATTGTCATTGCATCATAAACTGATGTATCTCCATGTGGATGAAATTTACCTAAAATATCTCCTACTATTCTTGCTGATTTATAGTATGGTCTATCAGGAAAAGCCTTTAAAAGATATGCACCATAAAGTATTCTTCTATGAACCGGTTTTAATCCATCTCTTACATCAGGAAGTGCCCTGTCTTTTGCAACTTCTATTGCATAAGGTAAATAATTTTCCGGCATTGCTTCTTCTAAAGGAATCCTAATTATATTATTATCCTTAGGGATAGTCTTTATTTTCTTTGCCATAATTTTTCTCCGTTCCTAATTTAATAATTAATAATCTTAAAGTAATTCTTAACTTCAAGTAAAATTTCTTCAACATATTTTCAAAAAAGCTCATAAAATGAGCTTTTTGCTTAATTATAAATTTATATTTTAAGTAAATGTTAATATTATAGTATAAAAGCTAATTAACATTAGAATTTAATTTATACTAAATATCAATATTGTTTAAAATATATTTAATATTATTTATTAATTAAATTCTCCATATTTATACATATAACTTTTTCTAGGTTCTACTATATCTCCCATTAGCAAAGATATCATCTTCTCTGCTTTTGCTGCATCATCTATTGTAACTTGCATAAGCGTTCTAGTTTCTGGATTTAAAGTAGTTTCCCATAATTGATCAGGGTTCATTTCTCCAAGCCCTTTATATCTTTGTATCAAAGCACCCTTTCCTATTTCCTTCTTAACTGCTTCTAAGTCATCATCACTATAAGCATATTTTACTGTTTCAACACCTTTGTTTACTTTATAGACTTTATATAAAGGTGGTTGTGCTAAATAAAGATGACCATTTGCAATTAAAGGTCTCATATATCTATAAATATATGTCATCCATAGAGTTCTTATATGATATCCATCTACATCAGCATCACTCATTATTATTATTTTATCGTATTTCATATCTTCTTGTTTATAATTATCTAATATTCCAGTACCAATAGCTGTATTAAATATTTTTAGTTCTTCTGATGCTAATACATTTTCTAATTTTTGTTTCTCAGTATTCATTATTTTACCTTTAGAAGGCATAATAGTTTGAAATCTTCTATCTCTTGCCTGTTTAGCAGAACCTCCAGCAGAATCTCCCTCAACCACTATAAATTCATTTACTGTTTTATCTTTTAGAGTACATACTGCGACTTTCCCTGCTAATGGAGAGGTTCCTACTCCAACCTTTTTCTTTTCTGCATCATTTATTTTTTTTATTTTATCTCTTCTTTTAGCTGATTCTAAAGCATTATTAATTAATATTGTGGCTAATTCTTTATTATCCTCAATCCATTCTGAAAATTTAGTATAAACCAAATCATTCATCATAGTATATGCTTCATTATTACCAAGTTTAGTTTTAGTTTGCCCTTCAAAAATAGGATTAGTAATTTTAATTCTTAATATTGCAGTCATTCCTTCTCTTAAATCATTGCCTTCAAAGTCTTTATCTTTTTCTTTAATTAGATTAAGCTTTTTAGCACCCTCTTTAAATGCTCTTGTCATACCAGTCTTAAATCCAGTTTCATGTGTTCCTGCTTCAGTAGTAGGTATATTATTTACATAACTTGCTATATATTCTGTGGATGAATCTGTAAATTGAATACATACCTCTCCATGTATCTGGATATTATTTAGTGATCTATCTCCATCAAAGATTATAGGTGTATCATGAATTACAGTCTTACTTTCATTTAAATAATTTATAAAATCTAAAAGCCCATTTTCTGAATAATATTCTTTTTTAATTTCTTCAGACTTTCTTCTATCTATAAGCTCTAATCTTATGCCTTTATTTTGGAAAGCTAACTCTTGTAATCTACTGTCTATAATATCAAATTTAAAATCTACAGTTGAAAATATTTCATTATCTGGTCTAAAAGTTACTTTAGTACCATTTTCTTTTGTCTTCCCTATTGTTTGTAACTTAGATACTGGAGTTCCTGGCATATTTCTTTTTAATTCTTTATCAAAAGCATATTCAAATCTTTGTCTATATATATTCCCATTTTGGTACACTTCTACTTCAAGCCATTTTGATAATGCATTTACAACTGCTGCTCCAACACCATGAAGTCCACCAGAAGTTTTATAATTTTTATTATCAAACTTGCCACCCGTATGTAGTTCTGTAAATACCATTTCAACGCCCGTTTTTTTCTTTATAGGATGTACTCCCGTAGGTATACCTCTTCCATTATCTAGAATTGTAACACTCTTATCTTCATTTAAAGTTATAGTTATTTTATCTCCATAACCATTACTAATTTCATCTATAGAGTTATCTATTATTTCCCATATACAATGATGTAGTCCTTTCATTCCTGTAGAACCTATATACATACCTGGTCTAATTCTTACCGGCTCTAATTTTTCTAAAGATGTTAAGTCCGTTACATCATAATTACTATTTTTTAATTCCATAAGGTCCTCCTAAAAATATACTAATAAATTGAATATATTAATAATCATCATTTGTTCACTTAGATATAATAAATATTCTTTTAAAGTACACTCATAAGTAAATCAATTTATTAACTCATATTTTCTTATTTAGCTATGATTATTTAAAAATCCTTTATTTTTTCTATATTTAAAAATACTAATATTCAGTAAAAAAATAGAAATATTTTAAATAATCATATTATAATCATTACACAAGCGAACTTATGTACTGGTCTACTATAAAAATATACTTTATTTTATAGCTAATGTCAAAATTAACGTTAATACTTATCTTAAAATCTAAATTTTATGTAATATTTAATTAATGAATAAACTTTATTAGAACTTATATATAAATATAAAATAAGAGTGCTTTATTTTACAAGAAACAAAACATAAAGTTTTAAATTACTTTCTAATAAGCACTCTTTTAATATTATATTTTTATTTATTAATAGCGAAACTATACATCATATATTTCTATACTTCTAACATGTTTAGTATGGCTCCACTCTTTATTATTCTTATTTATTATTCCTTGTATAGTAATTGGTATCCATGTTATTGTATATATTCCATATAATAAGAATCTAAAAAATAGTATTAAATTCTTTTTACCTAATAAAATTAGAACTAAAAATAAAAATGCTAAATTAAATCCTATTGTTATTCCTAAAGAAATAAAATAGTTTTCTACACCTTCTAAAAGATACGGAATAACAAATACATTGGTTGAATATATAACAGTCATTGTTAAAAATGCCTTAGATACTTTTTCTTCTAATGCTAATACTACAGGCGTAATAATAAACTGAATTAAGGCAAAAACTTTCCATCCAATATCACTTAATAAATAACTTAAAATAAATATGTCCCTTCCCGCTGACGAATCAACTTGAACAATTGTTAAAATTGCAGATAAAGCCAACATTAAAGTAACAAATGGTTGTAATACATATAACGCACAATCAAAAATATACCATTTTCTTTCTTTAATTGACTTCTTAACTAACTTGAAAAAATATCTTGATGCTACGTCAGTAAAACCTTGCATCCATCTTTTCCTTTGAGTCCATGATTGAGCTAATTTTAAAGGTTTTTCATCATAAATAATAGCATCATGCGCCCAGCCTACTTTTGCTCCATTAAGAACAAGTTTACATGTGAACTCTAAATCCTCTGTTAAGCATGTAGCTCCCCAACCTAATTCTTTTAATGTCTCAGTATCAATAGCAAATCCTGTTCCTCCTATTTGATTAGAAAATCCAACATTTGCTCTTGCTAATTGGAAAAGTCTATTTTGAGTCCAAAAAGCTATTGAATAAGCAGTTGCAATCCAAGAATCATCTGGATTTTTACTGTCAATATACCCTTGTACAACTTTATAACCTTGACACATTTTTAAATTTATTTCTTTTAAGAAATTTTTATGTACAAGATTATCAGCATCAAATATGGCTATTGCATCATATTGTTTTTCCATTTTAAATAGATTTGCAAACATCCATTCTAATGCATATCCTTTACCTCTTTTATCTTTTTCAAATCTTTCACAAACATTTACCTTATATTTACTTGCTATCTTAGCAGTATTATCCGTACAATTATCTGCTATTACAAAAATGTCATACATATCTTTAGGATATTCAAGATTCAACATACTCTCTATAAGCTTACTAATAACTACTTCTTCATTATGTGCTGCAATTAGTAACGCAAATTTTTTCTTTGGAGTATAATCTTTTTTTTCTTTCTTTCTAACAAGTCCGAAAAATCCTAATACCATGTAATACACGGTTAATGTAAAAACTAATATTTGAAATACAGCTGTTATGGTAAAAATGTATTTTCCCATTACATTCACTCCTAATGCTAAATGGATCTCATTTTCCATTCATTATTTTATATACACATTTTAATTACATCTTTATTTAATATATTTCAATATAACTAAAAAATCAAGTGTATATTTCTTAAGATAAAATTAAATTTATTTAATTTACTTATTATGTAATCATTTACCTTCACTTTTCTTAATTTCTTTAACTTATCTTTATATATGACTTATATTCTTATATTACCCTTATATTTAGATATTTATTTAAAATATTATTAATTATGTCTATTTTAAATAATTCTTTATTTTAATGTATAAAAAACTATATATAAATTTAAAACCTTTAAATTTAAAAACATAAGTAACTAAATTTAAAGGTCAATTTTTTATATTATTTTATTTAATTATACAAGACCTTGAGACATCATAGCTTTTGCTACTTTCATAAATCCAGCTATATTAGCACCCATTAATATATTTCCTGGTTGTCCATACTCTTCTGCTGATTTTTTAGTATTATTATAAATATTTTTCATTATTTCTTTAAGTTTTTTATCAACTTCCTCAAATGTCCAAGATAATCTCAAACTATTTTGTGACATTTCAAGAGCTGAACAAGCAACACCACCAGCATTAGCTGCTTTAGCTGGTCCAAATAATACATTATTATTTTGAAATACTTCTATTGCTTCTAATGTTGAAGGCATATTGGCACCTTCTGCTACAACTTTAACCCTATTAGTAACTAATATTTCAGCAGATTGTTTATTAATTTCTCCTTGAGTTGCACATGGAAGAGCTATATCACATTTTATTTCCCATATTTTATTACATCCTTCTTGATACTTAGAATTAGGTACAACATCTAAATATTCTTTAATTCTTCCTCTTCTAACTTCTTTTATCTCTTTAATTACATTTATATCAATCCCATTTTCATCATATATATATCCATTTGAATCACTTAATGCTACTACTTTAGCACCTAACTCTTGAGCCTTTTGTGTTGCATATATAGCAACATTACCTGATCCTGAAATAACAACCGTTTTTCCTTTAAAACTCATATCATTATCATTTAACATTTCTTCTGCAAAATATACTAATCCATACCCTGTAGCTTCAGTTCTAGCTAAACTTCCCCCAAATGTTAATCCTTTTCCTGTTAAAACCCCTTGTTCACTTAAAGACTTTAATTTTTTATAATATCCATAAAGATAACCTATTTCTCTTCCTCCTACACCAATATCTCCAGCAGGAACATCCATATTTCCACCAATATATTTATATAATTCAGCCATAAAGCTTTGACAAAATCTCATAATCTCATTATCAGATTTTCCTTTAGGATTAAAATCTGATCCACCTTTTGCACCACCGATTGGTAGACCTGTTAATGAATTTTTAAAAATTTGTTCAAATCCTAAAAATTTTATTATACTTAAATTAACTGATGGATGAAATCTTAATCCACCTTTATACGGACCTATTGCATTATTGAATTGAACTCTAAATCCTCTATTTACTTCTATCTCACCATCATCATTTATCCAAGGTACTCTAAATATTATTTGTCTTTCAGGTTCAACTATTCTTTCAAGTAAAGAAGCTTTAATAAACTCTGGATGTTTTTCTAATACTGGTATTAAAGAAATTAATACTTCTTTAGTTGCATCTATAAATTCTTTTTCTCCTGGATTTGTCCTATTAATTTTACTTAACACTTTTTCAACATATTGTTTTGCTTCCATAATTAAATTCATCTCCTTAAATTTTATAAAAAAATCAACTCTTATAATAAAATATTTTTTTGAAAGTCTTAGTGTATTTTGTATTACATAGATTAAAATTAACTCATAATATAAATTAATTTTTATATTATAGTACATTATAAAAATAATTAAGATTTCCATGTAATTATTAAGATTAAAATCCAAAATTTACAATCAACTATAATAATACATTAATTCCATATTTTTTACCATAAAATTATTTAATTATATAAAATATTAACAATATATTTGTTTTAATCTTATTTTATTGATAATCTATCAATAAATCTTTATTCAGTTATTTCTTTAATGATAACCTCTAAAAATTTTATTTTTTTATTCTTTATATGAATATAAACCAATGGTAATATAAGACATCCTCCAATTGTTCCACAAATTATATCCATCATTGTATCAAATAAACTATTATGTTGGGATGTTAAACCAAATATTTGATCTGTTGAAAACTCCCATATCTCCCAAATCCCAGCCATAGCAATTGAAAACATTAAAGTAAATATTATTGCAAATTTATAATTCAATTTATTTTGCTCTTTATGTTCAAAATAAATATATATAGAAAAACCAAACACACTTAATATAATTCCTGAAACAAAATGAAGAATTTTATCATATTGACTTATAAATGTATAAATATTTAATACATTTCCTAAATATATAGACATAACTATAAATATTAGTCCTAACATATACATAATTTTAGATTTTTTCATAAATGTAAAAGAAAAAATGAATTTCATAGCTATAATAGCTATAAAAATCAGTGAAATATTCCATAATTTATTTCCTGATTGAAATAATATATTATAAATTAAATGTATTATTAAATAAATTACTACTAATATTGTTATTATATGATCATATGTCATCTTTTTTTTCAAACTAAATCTCTCCTTTCAACTTCTTAATTAGCTTATATTTATATTCTAATATGAATGTAATTTTAAAATATGTTTTTTCTTATAATCTATTCTTAATGCTTTGAAGAAATCTAACTTACACATATCTATTTATTCTTTTTTTAAAACTTAAAATTAAGTAACTTGATATTATACCTCCTAAGAATCCTCCAATATGTGCTTTATTATCTACATTAGCAATACTAAAACCAATGATTAAATTTAATACTATTATTCCTATTAAATTTATTATTGAACTCTTTTCTATTTTATGTCTTTCCTTTATTGCAAATACTAACATCGCTCCTAATAATCCAAATATCCCTCCTGAAGCTCCTATTGATATATATGGACTAAGTAAAAAACTCAACAAACTAGATGCTAAACATGATACCAAATATATATTTATATAATGTTTAATACCATAAATTTTTTCCACTTGAGGTCCTAATATATATAACATATACATATTGCATGATATATGAATTAATCCTCCATGTAAAAATGCACAAGTTAATAATCTCCAAATTTCTCCTTCATAGATAAGTTTATTATATTTTGCCCCAAAAGATATTAATACATCTACATCCATAGAAAATAGGCTGTTAGATAAAAAGGCTGTTAATACAAAAAGTATAATATTTATACACATTATGATTAATGTAATTCCTTTGTTCTTTAAATAATTATTTACTTCAAACTCATTTTTTCTAACATATTGATTAATTACAACTTCTAATGGCTTACAAGAATCATCACATAAAATAGTATTATATGTTTTTTTATCAATAATTATTTTATTAACATATTCATGTTTTATATTCACATATTCGTCATTTGATAAAACAACTAAATTAAATACAAAAGATTTTCCTAGTGTCTTTATATATTCAAATGCTTCATAAACATCTACTTCTTCATATTTTTCATCTGTTACTAAAACACAATAAATATATTCTTCTATATCTTTTATTGCAATATAGCGTTCAGTTTTATGAAAGTTACTATAATATTGCTTCATATAAAAATAGTCATTATTTATTAAATATTTATATAATATATTACTAAGCTCAATCATTTATTTTACTCTCCCCTTACTATAAATAATCTATTAATACAAATTGTAATCATTTAAAAAACTAGTTTATTTCTTAAATTAATATAGAACAAAGGTGACTATGTTACGTTTCAATGGACAGTTTATAATTGACAATTGTCGTTTAAACCCATAGGCTTTCTGAAAAATATAATTCTATACTTTTCTAGATATTTAAAAAGAGGCTGCCTCAAAAGCATTTTTATGCATTTGAGATAGTCCTCTATTTTCTACTATATTATTATCTATTTATATTTTAATAGAATATATTTAATCTTATTATCTATCTAACATATCTAGTAATTCATTAAATCTTTTTATTGTTGCTTCTAAAGGCTTATCTGTTGTCATATCTACACCAGAATTTTTTAATATATTTATTGGATAGTCACTACCTCCAGCTTTTAAAAACATTTTATATTTATCTACTGCATCCTCTTCTTCATTTAAGATAGAATTTGAAAATGCTGAAGCAGCTGCATACCCTGTAGCATATTGATAAACATAAAAATCTGAATAAAAATGAGGAATTCTTGACCATTCAACATCAATTTCTTCATCAATTATAATCTTATCTCCAAAATATTTAACATTTAAGTCATGCCATGCTTTATTATAATCTTCTGCTGTTAAAGGTATTCCTTTTTCCAAGCTTTCATGAGTATATAATTCAAACTCTGCAAACATTAATTGTCTAAATACTGTAGTTCTAATTTGTTCTAATTCTTGATTAATTAAATAAAGTTTCTTCTTTTCATCCTTCTCTTTTTCAATCAAATGATGAATTAATATTGATTCATTTGTTGTAGAAGCTACTTCAGCACAAAATAATGTGTATCCTGCATAATAATATGATTGCTCTTTTCTTGAATAATAAGAATGAATAGAATGACCCATTTCATGTGCTAATGTTGAAACATCACCTAATTCATTATTATAATTTAAAAGAACATATGGCATTGTATCATAGCCACCCCATGAATATGCTCCACCCTTTTTCCCCTTATTTTCATATATATCTATCCAACCATCTTCTATTCCACTTTTAAAAATAGTTAAATACTCATCTCCTAAAGGCTTTAATGCTTCTAATACAATTTCTACGCCTTCATTAAACGCTATTTTTTCCTTTGGAGTTTCAATAACTGGAACATATAAATCATACATATGGATTTCATCTAAACCCAAAAGCTTCTTTTTAACATCAACATATCTATGAAGTGAATCTAAATTATTATCTATAACCTTCACTGCATTTTTATATACTTCTACTGGAATATTATTAGGCTTAAGAGAAGCTTCTATTGCTGAATTATATTTTCTTACTTTACTATTAAAATTAAAATTTTTAATTGAACATGTTAAAGATGTAGCCAATGTATTTTGTAATTTTTTATATTCACCAAATAATTGTTTAAATGCACTTTTTCTAACTTCTCTGTTTTTACTTCTTATAAAAGATGAATAATTCCCTTCAGTTAGTTCTACTTCTTTTCCATCTTCATTTTTTATCTTACCAAAGCTCATATCAGCATTGGTTAAAATATTATGAATATCAGATGGAGCATCTAAGCAATCTGAAGCTAATGCTAATAATTCTTCCATTTCTTTTGATAATATATGTGGTTTTTCTTTTAATATATCATCAAATAGAAATTTAAAGGGTTTCAATTCATCTAATCTTTCTATTTCTTTTTCAATAAATCCGTCATCCAAGCTTAAAATTTCTGGAACAAAGAAAGATGTATATCCAGCAAATTCAGCCATATATATATCAATCTTACTCATTAAACTTTGATATATTGAATTTGAAGTATCTTCATCTGATTTTAAATGTGCATAAACATATAATTTTTCTGCTTTTCTTGATATATTTTCATTTAATTTTAGATATTCTAATATTTTCTCTCCACTTATCAAATTACCCGAAAACTTCTTTAAATTAGGTGCTTCATTCTTTAATTCCTGAAAATCTTTTTCCCAATCATCAATATTTTTATATACTTTTTCTACCTTCCACTTAAACTTAGAATCAATTTCTTCTCTCTTTTTTAAATCTTCCATTAATCTTTCCCTCCTCTAAAACAATTTAAAGGGATGTTTTATTCACTATATTTAAACTAATATTGATCTTAAGTATAATGCTAAACTCCTCTACTTATAAACTTTAAACTTAAAATCGACTTATATATTAAAACACTCCCTTTAATATTTATGCATCTCCAAATAGATAGTTAGTATTCTTTTATTTTTCAATGCATTATTTCTTGTAAATTATTCTTGATCTATATATTCTTCTTTCTTATCTTTAATATTTTCCCATACATTATTCATTTCTTCTTCAATTAAATGAATACATTCTTGTACTTTTTCTTTCATAACTTGAAAATCATCTTCATATTTAAATTTTATAATATATGTAGGATTATATTCTTCTAAATCCTCTTCAATTTCATATCCATTTTCTATAAAAGATTCAGTATTAAATAAATCATATATAGCTGAATATTCCCATTCCTCTACATTTTTATCAGTATCAAAATACATATATACTTTTTCATCTAAAACATAAAACTTTTTAACAAAAAGTCCACCTTCGCTAACTTCAAAACTTCCTAATTCTTTTTTTATAAATCCTGTTTCTTTATCTTTTTCCATTAAGACTAAACTTGAAAAATCCATAAATTTGCACCATCCTCTTAGTGTTTAGGCACATTAATGAGCCTAATATAATAAATACATTATAAATATATTTTATCCTAATAAGCAATAGAGATTCCTGTTTTATTAATATTTTTTCCAAATATTACACTATGACTATTTTATTATTTGGAAAAATATGGTAATATCTTCTTGATGTTAACGTTTTTAAAAAAGGAGGGATATTATATGGACAAAAAAAAATTATCACAAATAAATAAAAGTAAAAATAAATCACTTAGATTAAATAAGAATAAGAAAAAAAGATTAAATAAACGTAAGAAAAAAAAATTAATTAAAAGCTATTTAAGAATATCTTTAGTTTTATTTGCTATAATATCAATCGGTTTTTTCACAGCAAAAAAATTATATATTATGAACAAATGTAGCGATTTAGCTTATTCTGTAGAGCATAATTTCACTAGTGGATTAAGTAATAAAAATAAACTTTTAAGAGTACAAGAAATGGACTTAATCTATTCTGATGGAAAAACTGCTGTAGTAGAAGCATCTGGACTTTCAAAATCTGAGCCTCATAAACAAACATCATTACAAGGGAACTTTAGAAAAGATAAAAATAATTCCTGGATATTAGAAGAAATATATCCTCTGGTATCATCTAATGATTAGATTTATATGTATTTTGGAAATAATTAAAATATTAAATATACTTACTTGCAACTAATTTGCAGGTAAGTATATAATATATTTAAGCTTTTACATACAATATCTAAATAAATTTATTAAGGAGTTGATTATTTTTTGATTAATATAAATGATTTATCATTTTCATATACAAATAAATGTAAACCTCTTTTACAAAATATAAATATTAAAATTCCAAGTGGTATTTACTTATCTGTATTAGGGGAAAACGGAAGCTGTAAAAGTACTTTAATAAAATTAATTTTAGGTTTATTAAAACCTACTTCTGGATCTATTAATTTAGATTTTAATAATATTTCTTATGTTCCTCAAAGATTGGATAGTTTTAATTCTCAATTTCCTATAACCATAAAGGAAATTCTAGCAATTCATGCTAAAACTATGGGGATAAAAGATAACACTGAAATAAATAAAGTATTAAAAAAAGTTAATATGGAAAATTTTAAAGATAGCTTAATAGGAAATCTTTCAGGAGGGCAACAACAAAGAATATTTATATCAAGAGCTTTAATAGGAAATCCTGATTTAATAATATTAGATGAACCTTCAACTGGTGTTGATGAAAAAAATCAAAATGAAATTTATCCATTATTAAAAACTTTAAATAAAGATTTAGGTAAAACTATAATCTCAGTTGAGCATAATACCAAGATAGCAATTACGTATTCTACTCATATTTTAAAGATACATAATGGTACTCTTAACTTATATACAACTGAAGAATTCATTAAGCATCTTAAATGCGAAAAACAAACTTCTTTTGCTATATAAGGCACATTCAAAAAAATAATAGACCAATATAATCATCTATTTTATGTAATACTGTGTCAGCAAATTTTTTAGCTAATAACTTCTTATTAACTAAATTTACTTCCTTGTCTGATGTAAGATATGCAACGCCTCTTTGATCTATTATTTTATTTGATGTTCCTAAAAGAAGTCTAAATATATCTATTAGAAAGGTACTTTCATATATGTTTGAATTAAATTTTATGCAAAATGCATTTATGGCTGGATTTATTGTATCTATCCTGTGTCCATTTATTGGTCTTTTTATTGTTCTAAGAAGAAACTCTATGATTGGTGATACTCTATCACATTCATCATTTGCCGGAGTAGCAATAGGACTTGTAATAGGAATTAATCCTTTACTCACGGCATTTATATTTACATCATTTTGTGCTATTATAATTGAATTTTTAAGAAGTTACTATAAAAAGTATTCTGAATTAGTTATGTCTATTGTTTTAACCTTAAGTTTAGGTATAGCAATTATTTTAATAAGTAGTGGTAAAGCTGCTACAAAAGTTGATTCATTTTTATTTGGTAGTATTTTAACTGTTACAAAATCAGATATACTATTAATTTCAAGTATTGGTTTAATATGTATTATATTGTTAATATTAATATATAATAAGTTAATCTACGTAACATTTGATGAAGATGGTGCTAAAACTAATGGAATTAATGTTAAATTAATAAATTACATATTTACTTTACTTGTAGGAGCTACCATTTCTCTTTCAATAAGAATTATGGGAGTTTTAGTAGTTTCATCTATAATTGTTGTTCCTGTAGCTACTGCAATGCAGTTAAAAAAAGGTTTTAATAAAACATTACTTTTTGCAATCTTATTTGGATTCTTAGATGTTATTCTAGGACTCATATTGTCATATTATATTAATAGTGCTCCCGGTGGAACAATCGCTCTTACTTCTGTTATAACATTAATATTAATATTAGTACTAAAAAGTGGGTTAAAAAAACATTAAAAAACATTAAGACATCTATTAAAAATAAATTTTTTAATAGATGTCTTTTTAAATACATTATATATAAATAATTATTTTTTCTTATTATTTTTACACTCTTTACAAACACCCTTAAGAACAATGTCAATATTATGTTCCATCAATGTAAATCCTGTTTTACTTTGTACCATTTCTTCTATCTGAGTCATAGGACATGGAATTTCAACTTTTTTATGACATATATCACATTGTAAAAGATGCATATGAGTTTTCTTCTTAAGTCTATAAGAAAATACTCCATCTTCAAGAACTATTTTATCTACAATTTTTTTTTCTTCAAATAGTTCTAATGTTCTATAAATAGTACTTAAATTTATATTTATATTATTTTTTTTTAATATTTGATATATTTTTTCTGCACTTAAGCTAAATTCATAAGTCTTTAGTATATTTAATATTTCAACTCTTGCTTTAGTAATTTTCATCTCATTTGTTCTTAAAAACTCTTTCAACTCCATTGATATATCCCCTAACTGCTATAATTAAATATATTATAGCATATATGATATTAACTCCGTTAGGCACATGAAAAAAATAGTAAATTAAATTTATCTATTGATTAAAAAAATATTATTTTAGCTCCAAATAATATTAAAAATATTCCACCTAAAAAATTAGCATATCTATTGATAAATCTAATTCTTTTTATATATCTACAAGCCCAAAATCCTATTGTACAAATAAACATTGCTATTAATCCCATTAATAATGCGTAAAGAAATAAAAGTGTATTTGTTCCTAAATGATGAAAGTTAGTAAACCCTATTACCAAAGCGTCTATACTAACTGATATTCCAAGAATTATACATGTACTATTTTTTATTAAAAGAATACTGTCCTCATTTTTTAATCCATCAATTATCATCAGTAATCCTATTATTCCCATTATTATTCCACCAGCAATGGAAGAGATCGTTGCAACATATGTATCAAACAAATATCCTAATATCCCTCCAATATAGGTAAATAAGAACTGAAAAATTGTAAAAGATAATATAAACTTAATCTTATTTATCTTTTTAAGCAATGGGTTAACTCCTATTCCTAAAGTTACTCCTAACGCATCCATGGCTAAAGCAGTACCTATTAATATAGCTCCACTTACATTCATATATATCACTTTCCAATCTATTAATTATTATAATGCTTATATTAATAATAATTATGAAACTAAAAATATATGCAAAAATAATTAAAAATTTTTAATTATGTATAAAAAATCTAAAAAAAGTCTTTATTAAATATATTTTTTATTGTATATTATTAAATAGAGTATAACTAATACCTAAATAGTGTATCACATTTGAACTAATAGGTTTAAAAAGGAGCGTTTTTAATGTCAAATTGTATCATAGCACAATCAGGAGGTCCTACATCTGTAATTAATTCTAGCGTAGTCGGCCTAATAAATGGAAATAAAAAACTTAAAGCCTTTGATAAAGTATATGGTGGATTAAATGGTATTGAAGGAATTTTAAATAAAAATATAATAGATCTTTCATCAATTGATGAACATAATATACAAAATTTCAGATATACACCATCTTCTGGATTAGGTTCTTGTAGATACAAATTGAAAAATTCAAAAGATTCTTCAGAAGAATATGAAAGATTAATTCAAATACTTAAAGAATATGACATAACAGCATTTTTCTATGTTGGTGGAAATGATTCTATGGATACTACTGCTAAACTTTCAGAATATGCTAAAATAAATAATATAGATATAACATTTATAGGTATTCCTAAAACTATTGATAATGATTTAGTATATACTGATCATACACCTGGATTTGGTAGTGCAGCAAAATTCATTACTACATCTGTATTAGAAACTTATCTAGATTCATCAGTTTATGTTAATAATGGTATCTTTATATTAGAAACTATGGGAAGAGATACTGGATGGCTAGCGGCTTCTGCTTGTATTGCTAGAATTAATAATAAACCTGTAGCTGATTTTATATATCTTCCTGAATCTGTGTTTGATGAAGAACAATTTCTTAAAGATGTTAAAGAAAGATTTAATAAACAAAATAAAGTCTATATTGTTGTCTCAGAAGGGATAAAAAATAAAGAAGGAAAATTTGTATCTGAATTTGAATGTATTTCAAATGATAAGTTTGGACATGCTCAATTAGGTGGTGTTGGACAATATCTTAGAGAAATAATATTAAAATGTGGTATTACTACAAGAGTAAAAGCCTTAGAACTTGGAATTCTTCAAAGATGTGCTATGCACTGTGCTTCTGGTAGAGATTTAGAAGAAGCTCATAAAGTCGGATATTTAGCTTTAGAATATGCTCTACAGGGAGAAAGTGGTAAAATGGTAGCTATTAAAAGAAACGATAACACTGAATACAAAGCTTCTTATTTTTTAGTCGATGCAAATAAAGTAGCAAATAATGTGAAATATTTCCCTGTTGAATGGATTAATGAAGAAGGAAACTTTGTAACCAAAGAAGCTTTTTCTTATTTTGAACCCTTAATAGAAGGTATTCCTACTTTAAACTTGGAAAATAATTTACCAAAGTATAAAGTTTTCAATAATTAACCAAAATAAAATAGGGGCTCTTTAGTTTTTTTATGAGTCCCCTAAGGCACATAAAAATAAATAACAAGTCCAATGTTGCAATGAATCTTTTCCATTAGACATGAAATAAATAGGCCTTATAGCAAACCTATTAGGTCAATTTGAGTCGTTTACTCACTAAGCGTATACGGTCAAGCTTCTTAATAATAGAAAATAGGCTAGCAATTAGACTTGTTATTTTTTTGATTGTGCCTAACCACATCATTTTAACTTTCCTGAAACAATATCCTCTATTGCATTTAAAAACAAATCTACTTCTTTTACAGTATTATATGGTGCAAAACTTACTCTTATCATTCCAGGCATTTTTTTATTACAATCTTCTAAAAAACATTTTGCTTCTTCTTCACTTACATTCATTAATCTTCTGCAATATGGATGTGCACAAAACCATCCATGTCTTACTGAAATACCTCTCTTTTTAGCTAATATTTCTGCTACATCCCTATGATAAAATCCATCTATATTAAATACAGCTATTCCTAGTCTATCATAAATATTTATAGTATCTCCATAATTTATTACTTTAGGAATACTCTTCAAACCTTGTATTATTCTTTTTAAAAGAATTTTCTCATGTTCTTCTATAAAAGAATATTTAATAGTTCTTACGATTTTAAGAGCATTAATTAAAGCCATAGTTCCTAAAAAATTTGGTGTTCCTGCTTCATTTTTTTCAGGGGGTTCAAGATACTTAACTTCATTATCTAAAACTAATTCAACAGTTCCTCCTCCTAAATAATCTGGTACAGAATTTTTAAAATCTTCTTTAAGACCTATTATTACTCCTATACCAAATGGTGAATATATTTTATGAGAAGAAAATACTAAGAAATCAATTTGTTCTTCTTCACAGCTTCCACTAATATTAATTTCTTTATGAGCTACAAGTTGAGCTGCATCCACTATTAATTTAGCTTCATACTTATGAACAATCTTAGCTATTTCATGAATATCATTAATATATCCTGTTACATTAGATGCTCCTGTCAAAGATACATATCTTATTTTCCCTGAATTTTTAACTAATTTTTCTTCTAGTTCTTCAAAATTAAGTCGCCCATCTTTATCAACTTCAATATACTCTACTTTACCTCTTTTTCTCCATGGTAAATCATTAGAATGATGTTCCATTCTTGAAATAAGCACTATTTCATCATCATTTTTAGTTAAAGTTTTAGCTAATTTATTTATACCCTCAGTTGTATTCTTTACATAGATTATAGTATATTTATCTCTATCCTTTATATGAAAGAAATCCATTAGAAAACTCTTTGATTCATAATAAAGTTGAGTTGTTATTTCTGCCTTTTGACCAGTACCTCTTCCTATAGATGCATAAGTCTTACTAAATCCTTTTATATATGAAAAGGTTGATTTAAAAACAGGAGTTGTAGCTGCGTTATCAAAATTTATAGAATCTATACGATGGCCATTATAATCGTATACTTTTTCATCTATTCCAAAAAATAAATCTCTAATATCTTTATGATCCCTTATCTTCATATACATCTCCTCCAATATATCCTATTCACTTTTCTTATTTATTGTGCCACCATTAATACATTCTTAAACAAGATACATCACTAAACCAATATTTGCTTTAAGGCATATAAAAGGAAATATTGAATCAAAAATGACATAATTGTTTTTCATTGAGCAAAAAGCATATTTGTCTTATAGTTAGTCTATTAGGCAAATATGCTAATTTATTATAATGGAAAATAGGCTTAACACATAGACTTGTTATTTTTTTATTTTATCTAATATGCTTAATGTAATATATATTTGTATTCATTCATATTATAAAATGTAACAAATAATTCTTTATATTCATATATTTATAAGGAAATATAAGGAGGTAATATAATAATGAAACCTGATCAAAAATATATGTCTAAATCTTATACAGATTCAAAAAATACTTATGATATAAACTTTTTTCCATTAAGAACTGACTTTAATTTTAATTATGACTTATCAATTGCAACACCTTTAAATAATTTTAATAAATCACTTTTTAATAATAATATTCCTTTTTATTTTAGAAATAATACAATTTCCAATGTTAATGAACCATTTAATAATAAAGAATATTCAGAGTTATATCCATCTGAAACTAAAAATTCTGAATTACACTCATATTATAACGAATTAAATACTAATAACACTATTACTACTAATACTACCAATAATAATGCTTATGACAATAATATGCTTAATAATAATCTTTTTAGTGAAGATACTACTAATAATATTACTAAAAGAGTATTAACTCCTGATGAAATATTGAGAAATTTTGACCTTGATCTTGATGAAAGCATGGATTTAGAAAGAAGTTGTTCTGATAATAGTGTTAATAAAATTTATGCTAAAATTGCAAAGGAAAATTCTGCTATAATAAATACACTATCTTCTTATAATATCCCTTCTCCGGTTTCAAGACTTATTATTAAAAGGATAATTAAATTATCTCTAAAATATTGTAATGAGGAGTAGTGATTTTATATGCTTTTATTTAGGAGTTCATTACCAAATTTAAAATCTGATATTAGGTTTATTCATGCTGTACCCAATGCACCTAATGTGGATATATATTCAGATGGAACTATGCTTCATCAAAACCTTGCGTTTGGACAAGTTACTAAATATATCACACTTCCAACAGGCAAACATGATATACAATTATTTAAAGCTTATACAAAAGAATCTCCTATAATATCCAAATCTATAGAATTATTACCTAACACATCTACTACTGCTAATGTAGTTTTAGAAAATGATAACATAAATTTTTTAACTATAGATGATACAGAGTGTGATTGTGACTATAACTCATTTTTATCATATGTAAGATTTATTAATCTTTCACCTGATTCTTCCATGTTATCTTTGAGTTTACCAAATGGACCTGTACTATTTAATGAAGCTAGTTATTTAGAAACTAATAATTACTACCCAGTATCTCCAGGTATATATAATTTTGTTGTATCATCTAGCATTAATAATTTTAGTAAATTTATAAATATGATTAATTTAAAAAATGATATGTTTATTACAATATACATTGTTGGGATGATGAATGATTCTCCTAAGATTGGATATATCCTTGTCAAAGATAATATTAATAAGAAAGATAAAATATTATTAGTGTAACTTTTTAAAACTATTTTCAATAATGGTTTAATAAAAATTTATTAAACCATTATTCTTATACATTGATTATATATAATTAATATTAATTACATATAATTTATATCTTTAGCATAGCTAAAATCTTTTTAAATAGAATAGGCTTTACAGTTTCTATATCTGTTGGTTCCTGGAGTATAATTGTAGTAAAACATACACTTCCAACTAACTCAATTATCATAAATAATGTGATTTCAGCCTCTTCTTTACTCATACCTTGTTTGATTAAATTATTTATGAAAATTTCTATTACTCTTCTTCCATTATCATATTCTTCCTGCTTCATTATAGCTTTCCTATATAATCCCCAAGATATATTTTTATTTATAAGTTTAAGAAGTAATATATTATTTTTTAAAGCATTTATTACATAATCTAAAAAAAATAATACTTTTTCATTAAAATCATCGATAGAAGCATTAACTGTTGCTTTTAATGCTTCATTAAATATTTTATTACTCTTTTTTAATATAAGTTTATTCAAAAGATCATACTTGTCTTTAAAATAAAGATAAAATGTTCCTTTAGCAACACCTGCCTTATTTACAATATCATTTATAGCTGTCTTTTCTATCCCTTGATTAAGAAATAAATCATACCCAGCTGAAAATAGTTGTTTCTCTTTTATTTTCTTTTTCTGGGTAACCCTATCAACTTTTTCATCACCTAAGTTCATTTTTATTCCTCCATAATATAATGCCTTAAATTGATATACATATTATAAAATAGTATAATCATATAAGATATGTGATTTTCCCACCATATTCTAATATATATTCAATTATAACAATAAAACGTTGGAGGATAAATAATGATTGTTTTAAGTTGCAAAGATATAAGTAAAAGTTATGGAATAAATGATATTTTAAAAGATGTAACCTTTTCCGTTAATGAGGGAGATAAAGTAGGTATAATTGGTTCAAATGGAGAAGGAAAATCAACTCTATTTAAAATACTTTCAAAAGAAATCCTTCAAGATAGTGGCGAAATTTTTATAGATAAAAATAAGTCTTTAGGATACTTATCTCAACATTTAGATTTAAGTTCTGATAATAGTATCTATGATGAAATGTTAAAAGTTTTTGATGACCTTATACAATTAGAAAATAAAATTTCTAAGCTTCAAATAAAAATGAGTGAACCTTATGATGCAAATAATGCTAGCTATCATGAAAAAATTATAAAAGATTATACTACGGCTCAAGATTTATATGAAAATAGAGGCGGTTATACTTATAAAGGAGAAATATCTCGTATTGTTAAAGGGTTAGGATTTAATGAAAGCGATTTTGATAAATCAATCTCTACATTAAGTGGTGGTCAAAAAACAAGAGTAGCACTTTGTAAACTTCTACTTTTAAAACCAGATATATTATTACTTGATGAGCCTACGAATCATTTAGATTTAGATGCTATAGAATGGCTTGAAGAATATTTAAAAACTTATAAAGGATCTGTTTTGGTAATATCACACGATAGATTCTTTTTAGATTCTGTTACTAACATAACTTTTCAAGTTATAAATGGACATGTAAATTCTTATAATGCTTCCTATACTAAATATTTAGAATTAAAAGAAAAAGATTATGAAACTAAATTAAAAGCTTATAATCTTCAACAAGCTGAAATTAAAAGACAAGAAGCAATTATAGAAAAATTTAGATCTTTTAATAGAGAAAAAAGTATTAAAGCTGCTGAAAGTAGAGAAAAAGCTCTTGATAAGATGGAATTAATAGATGCTCCAGATAAAGAAAAATCAGCATCAAAAATAAATTTTCAGACTTCTGTAAAAAGTGGATATGATGTATTACATGTTGAAAATTTATCAAAAAGTTATGGTGAAAAAACTTTATTTTCTAATTTATCATTTGATTTAAAGCGAGGTGAAAAACTTGCATTGATTGGTGAAAATGGTCGTGGTAAAACAACTTTGTTTAATATAATAATGGATAAAATAAAAAACGATACTGGTATAAAAGTATTAGGTGCTAATGTGAATGTTGGATATTATGATCAAGAGCAATCTGATCTTAATATGGATAAAACTATAATAGATGAAATTTGGGATGAGTTTCCTGAATTAACTACAACAGAAATAAGAAATGTTCTTGCTTCATTTCTATTTACCAATGATGATGTTTTTAAAACAATTGATAAATTAAGTGGTGGAGAAAAATGTAGAATAAATCTATTAAAGCTAATGCTATCAAAATCTAATTTACTTCTTTTAGATGAACCTACCAATCATTTAGATATACCATCTAGAGAAGCCCTAGAAGAAGCCATATTAAGTTATGATGGTACTTTAATTGTAATTTCTCATGATAGATACTTTTTAAATAAAGTAATTAATCGAATATTAGAACTTACTGAAACTGGTGTAGTTGATTACTTAGGTAATTATAGTTATTATAATGAAAAGAAAAAAAATCCATTAAGATTTGAACATTATACTGAATCAAATTCTAATAAAACTAAGACACAAATAAATGAAGAGAAAAAGAAAAAAAGAGCCTTAGATAAAGAACTTAAAGCTCATAAAAATAAAATAAAAACTCTTGAAGATACTATAAGTAAAAATGAAGAAGATTTACTAAAACTTCAAGAAGATTTATGTAAAGAAGAAATTTATTCTGTTCCTTCAGAAAGTGAAAGAGTTAATAAAGAAATCAAAGATAAAGAAAAGATTATTGAAGATCTTTATGAAGAATGGGAAGAATTATCTAGTATATAAATACTATCTTTAATAATAAGTTCTTAGCTTCAGGTAAACACTAAAATTTAACCTAAAGCTAAGAACTATTTTTTATCCTAGTATATTTATCTTTTATTATAAGCCTGAACTGACATTAAAATTTGCTTTTTAGAACCCTTAAGTGAGAGTCAAAATTTTTATATTTAGTTCCTCGAACTTATTCCACGAATGTACATGAGTAGAGTTTCATATATAAATTCTGTTCATGAGTTTTATATTATAATATCAACATTGACTTAAAATATATGATTTTACATTCTATATATTATCTAATTCCAGACGATCCAAATCCATTTTCACTTCTTTCAGTAGTGCTTAATTCATTAGACTCTATTACATTTACTTTAAATACAGGTTTTATAACCATTTGAGCTATTTTCATTCCTTGTTCAACCTTAAAAACTTCATTGCTATGATTTATTAAAATAACTCCTATTTCTCCCCTATATCCTTCATCTATAGTTCCTGGAGAATTTAAAGTTGTTATTCCATTTTTTAAAGCTAATCCACTTCTCGGTCTTATTTGTGCTTCTGTATCCTTTGGAAGTTCTATTTGTATTCCTGTATGTATTAAGGCTCTTTCTCCTGGAGATAACTTAATTTCATCTACTGAATATAAATCTAAACCAGCATCTCCCTCATGTGCATAGTTAGGTATTATTGCTTTATTATTAATCTTTTTTATTTTTAATGTATATTTTTCCATGTTACCACCTGCTTTAAACTAAGTTTTAGTCACATAAAAAAATAATAAATTAAATATCTTAGAATAATAATTATTCAATAAATTAAATAACTCTATACTCTTTTGTTACAGATTTAAATTTATAATATATATTTATTAACCTACTATTTTTTAATGTGGCTTATTTGATTATAGAGTATTAATAAAAAAATATCAAAAAAGATTGATATTTTTTTATTAATTATTATCAATCTTTTTTGATTAATATATAAGTTTATTACTACACTAGTAAGTTATATATAAATATACTTATTATTTAAATTTATTTTTGGAACCTTGTTTTAACTTATTAACTATCATTATGCTACCTTCTGTATTCTCACTACTTATACAAACTTCATTCCACTTAATATATTTAGGTTTTTGAAAATAATTTTTATTTACAATTTCTATAATTCTATAACAGCCTTCAGGTAAATTATTAAATATAACTTTTCCTGATTTATCAGTTAAACAAGATTTAACAAAAATCGGACATACTCCATTTAATCTATAAATATTTATTTTAGCTCCCTCTAAATAAGTTTTTTCTTGTCCACAGTGTAGTATTGATACAACAACTATTTTTCCTTTAATATGTTGCTGACAAGATTCATTGTTACCATTATTCAGTCTATTTTTTTTCATACTTGATGTATAAGAATTAGAAAAATCTCCATTAATGGTATCCAACTCATCATTTAAATTATCTTTAATGTTATTAACAGAATCGTTTATTTTTTCCTCATAATTTGTAATAAAATCATCCATATCACAATCCATATCAATATTATTGTTATTTCCGAAATCATTATTTATAGTTTCAAATAGACAAGTATTCTCGTCACAATCATAATCCTTTATTTTTTGATCTGATGTTGAAAAACTTGCACTAATATTATTACTACTGTACTTGTTAACACTACTGTCATTATCCATAAAAAAATTCCTTTCATCATATTTTTTATATATTAATAAAGTATGATTTAAAAATATTTTATGTGCTTATGAGTTTTATATTAAGTATATGAAAAAATAACAACTCCAAAATTCCCATATTATTTTTCATTAGGCAAATCTATTAATGTAATAAAAAATAAACTTCGAATGTATACTTGTTATCTTGTTTATTATGGTTAAAAATTAATCAACAAAATAATGATATTGATAATTGCCCAAAATATTTTATTAAATTAAGGTCATCTTTAGTAAATTCTTTTTCATTAACAGAAATAGATATATATATCAAGGCAACAATATACCCATTAAATATAAGTGGTGTTATACATAATGATTTCCAATCCGGAATTCCAAAAGATTCATTTATATAGGTATTATTCCAATCAATTAAGCATAAATCATTATTATTGTTTATACTTTCTTTTATTAAATCCCAATTAAAATCTTTTATATCACAAACCCCTTGCTCATATCTTTTTTTGTTGTATACTTTTAAAATCTTGTTATTTTGTATTATAAAAATAGATGCATATTCTGACTCTGTTATTTGAATTATCCTAGAAAGAAAATAATAAATCTTTTCTTTAATACTTGATTTTATTTTTATCATTTCCATTATATCTTTTGTAACTAATTTAAAATTATCATCTTTAGTATAATTTGATTGGAATATTGTATTTATTCTACTCTCCGAATCATTTGATTTATTTATTGATATTAAATTTTTACTCCATATAGTAGATTTATTTTTTCCTTCAGCTTTAGATTTATATAATGCTTGATCAGCTAAATTTATAAGCTCTTCTGAATTAAAAGAATGTTTTAAATATACAGATATCCCCAAACTAATAGTAACTTTTCTCTTATCTCCTAAAATCTTAGCTTTTTCCACTTGTTTTCTGATTTTTTCCGCTAAATTATAAGCAGCATTTTCTCCTTTATTAGGTAATAATAATATAAACTCTTCTCCTCCATATCTTACAAATACATCTTTTTTAGCTAAACATTTCTTAACTTCTTTTGTTATTTTTACCAATACATCGTCACCCGTTTGATGTCCATACCTATCATTTACACCTTTAAAATCATCAATATCAAAAATTATTAATGAAAATTCTTTATTTTTTTCATATGAATAATCTAATAAATCATGAAAAGATGTTTCTAAATATTTTCTATTATAAGCCCCTGTAAGTTTATCTAATGTAGAGTTTATTCTAAGTTTATACTGATCTAATAAGAAAATGATAAATGGTATAGCCTTTTCCACTTTATTCTTAGATTCACTATTTATATAATTAATGGCATTGTCCGATATTAAAATAAGTTTACCCTTAATTCTTTCATTACTATTAATTAACTTCCCTTTATTACTAAATTTAATATACATACAACTCTTCATTTGATTGTATGAAATTTTATCATTTATTCTATTATCATTATTAGATATAATTAGTACATCTTGTGTTGAATCTACTTTTAGAGAAAAATATTTTTGTATTTCATTTTTATCACTTATTCTATACTCACATATTACTTCATTTTCTCCAATATTATTTTCCATAACTATCATAGCTTTATTGGCTAATGTTATTCTTGCAAAATATTTTAATATAGTTTCTAAATTTTTTATTATATCACTAGAAAAATTTTTTAATATTTCATCTATGTCTATTACATAATTATAATAACATTTACTATAAAATTCCTGCATTAAGTTAAAAATTTTTTTATTTTTTAGTATATTATCCGTTTTTAATTTCTCTAATAATTCTTGCATTTCTAAAATATTATCAAGTTTATCTATAATTTTTAAACCTATTTCAGTAAATATAAGTTTTTTTAAAGTAGTTCTAAATTTATTATATACAATTAAAAATCTACTATTATTTACATATAATAATTGATCTTTCTCTGGTAATGACTTAATAATATTTATAAACATATCTATAGATTCATAATAATAATTTATTGCTAATTCATAACATCCTAACTCATCATACTTTTCCGCTATAATTGAATATATGTTTGCTTTTATATTTTTATTATTACCAAAAGATATTATCCTTAAAGCTTTATTAATTAATGTATTATAGCAATTAGGACATCTAAAATTTAATTCTAAATACATATATTCCATTTGTGTATCATAATCATTTGGATATTCTTCTAAATTAAAAAATAATTCTTTTGCAAAATCTTTGTAACCTAAATCTAAAATAATTCTTATACTAGTTATTAATATCTCTGCTCTTATAAATCTTTTTTTAATCTTTTGAACCTCATCTATTAATAAATTAACTATCTTTTTTATTTCACATTCATTCTTAGATTTAAATATAAGAACTTGATAATATTGACATCTAATTTTACTATATTCAAAACTTTGATAATCTAATATTATTTCATTTATATCTTTTAATTCTTTAAATGCAAATTCAAAATTGTATATTAAATAATTATATAATGCTGAAGTAGATTTCAAATTTACAATATCAAATTCTGATAACTTTACACTGTTTTTAATTTCCATAATTAAATTATAGTAATTAGATGCTAATTTTAAGTCTCCTAATTTACTGTATGACCAACAAAGAAAATTGCAAATTCTAAATATATATCTATCAAAATTATGTTCCTTTGCAATTTCCAATGCATATAGTAATTCTTTTACTGAATTTTTATATTCTTTATTTTCAATATAAATTATAGCTATCTGTATCAAACTTGATACTTCTTTTTTATATACTTTATACTTATTACTTAATTTATTAACTTCTAAAATATCTTTTAAAATATCTTTTATATCTTTTCCACACTCTTTATTTACTAACTGATAATTAAGTTTAGCACTTAAGATCCCTACATAATTATTTTCTATATTAAATATACTTAAAGCTTCTTTCAAAGAATCCTTTATCTTTTTATCACATATACCTTGGCTAATATAAATTTGACTAAACAAAACCTTTGACCATGCATACACACCTACATTTATATTATTTTTGTTACAAATTTCAAAAACTTTTTCTATATAGTTTAAACATAATTGTTTATCTCTTTCTATTTTAGCTAATAAGGCTAATGCATAATAATAATATGCTTCCCCCTTAGGATATATTATTTTATTTAATAAATCTCTAACTACATTTAGTGAATTATATAAATTTATGGTTTTGCATTCCTTAGCTTTTATAATTATCATTCTAAGCAAAGCATATATTTGCAATTCCATTTCTCCATTATCTAATACATAAATATTGGCTTTATTAAAATATTTATACGCTTCTTTCTCTTCTCCAACTTTTTCATTGAGTTTTGCAATACTAATCGAAATTTTACTTTTACTTTTCCCTTGAGCATATTTTAGTGCCTTTTTATAATAAGATATTGATTTAAATGTATCTCCTATAACATCTAAGGCTTTACCACATCTTAAACTATACTCTATTAATTTGTCATACTTCATAGATTTTTCTAACTGATTTAAAAATTCATCTAAATATTCATCCGTATTATTTAAAACCTTTTCAAGAAACTCACAAGACTCATTATGCATTCTTAATTTTCTATCATGATCTAACTTTGAATAAATTATTTTTTTAACTAAA
The DNA here is from genome assembly GCF_019431045.1 of Clostridium weizhouense. Lineage (GTDB taxonomy): Bacteria > Bacillota > Clostridia > Clostridiales > Clostridiaceae > Clostridium > Clostridium weizhouense. The sequence continues at coordinate 179,749 of NZ_JAHXPT010000001.1, forward strand.
TCATTATAAAAATCTACTCGTATTCCACTATCACTTATTTTATCTATTAAAAATCCTTTTTGTTTTAAATCGTTATATATAAGTCTTCTTTTCTTATCTAAAAACACATAAGAAAATATTAGAGTTTCTGATAAAGCACTTTTATATATACATAAACACTCTAAAACTTTAACCTCTTCCATGCTTAAATCTAAAATTTTATTTTCCAAGGTCTTTTCAATACTTTTGGGTATTACAATATCATGTATATCTACTTTACTCTTCCATAATCCATCTTCTCTAGATACATATATAGTTCCATCTTTATATAATTCTTTTATAGTTTGACTAATGAATTGAGGCTTTCCTAAAGTTTCTTCATAAATTTTCATACAAAGTTTATCAATACTTTTATGAGAATTTAGCATACTTTTTACCATTTTACTTGTATTATAATTATTAAAATAATTAATTTTATGTTCTTCATAATTTTCCAAAGATACAAGTTCTTTAATAAATTCTATCATTTCTGAATCATTATTATCTTGATTTATAGAAAAAATTATCATAATATTTTCTAATTTATTTCCTAATAAACAAAAATATTTAAAAAATAATTTAAATAAATATTTACTTTGATCTAAATCATCTAATAATATAATTAATGTAGTATTTAAAGTATATTCATTTAAAAATTTACATACTCTATTTATTACTTGAAGAGTATTTTTATCATTAATCACATCTTCACCGAATAACATATCTATAAATTTTTTTAAATAAACACCATATTTGTCCTTTAAACTCTTGTCTAAATTATCATAAATAGTTTCTAACATTGAAATATATGAACTACTATTTTCTAAATTATCTATTAACAAATATGGTTTTTCTAATTTATTAGTAAAATATTTATTGATAATCTTATATTTAATCTCTTTTATTGTTGTAGTTTTACCAGTACCCTCTTCACCAATAAAAGATACAATTTTATATCTTAATTTATTTTCTAAAATTTGTTTAAAAGCTATTTCTACTTTTTTTATCTCATCTTCCATGCCAATTATATCTAAATTAGTTTTAACATTATTTAATGCTTCAAAAACAAATATATTAAAATTTTTATTTAAATCTTTATTTATATTTTTTATAAAATTCGTTATTTTAGGCATTTTATTGAAAGAAACTCTTTTTTCTGTATAATTTATACATTTAAATTCATCTTCAAGCTCCTTTTCTGTAAATAATACTTTAAATAAATCTAATATTTCTTTTATATTGTCTTTAACTAATCCTTCTTGGCCTTGCCTTTCTAAATTATAAGGATAAGATAATTTTTTAATATTCAACAAATTATTTGTACTAAATTTACTTATTTCATATTGTAATAAATTTTTTATTTTTACATTTACTTCTTTATTTATTGTTATATTTAAGTCTTTAATATTAATTTCATCAAATATATATCCATTTATATTTAATGTATTAACAGCTGCACATATTGCCATAAAAATATCTAATTTTTCATTAAATGTACACTTACTAATATAACTTTGGAAATCAATATTATAATCAATATATTCTGTAGTATAACCATACTGTACTTTATCTAAGTTTATTCCATCAATATTTTTAATCACTTCTACATCAATTAAATTAACTACATTATCAAAATTCAAATTTTTTATTGTTCTAAACTTGCTTAATAAATATTCCCTGCAATTTTCATATTCAAAATCATTCTGCAAAATATAAAAATTATATTTTTGATGATTAAATTTATTTCTAACTTTATATACTAAAAAATTTTCATCAGACTCTATGCAACTTTCAATTAAATATTTATTGTTTAAAGTTTTCAAACAATTTCACCTCTTTATCTTTTAGCAATCTAGATACTTAAAATCATAACTTTATTGTTAGTATAATTCATTAATTGTAAAAGACTATTTATAAATGAGAATTTTTCTCTTCTATAAATAGTCTTATATAGCAACTTAATATTTATTCCAAAACGACCATTTTATTTATTTATTGTATATACTTGTAATTTTAACATTTACATTATTATAATTCAATATAAAAATCGTCAAGCTACTTTGGGGAATCGATTTTTTTAGCCATGCACCTATTCCAAACGTAGTGTAGAAATAATGGTACTTCATAAAAAATATATAAATTATCAATAAATATTTTATAAATTTTAGTACATAATAACTCATATATAAAAATATTTATGAAGGTGATTATATGAAATTTAAAATATTAAAAAAGTTAATTGTATTATGTTTAATCTTAATATTTATAATTAATTTGCCTATACCAGTTAAATGTGAAGAAAGTACTAGCAAACAAAAGGTAATTTATTTAACTTTCGATGATGGTCCAGCTGGTAAAGTAACAGATGATATATTAACTATATTAAAAAAAGAAAATGTACCTGCTACTTTTTTTTTAATTGGAGAACAAATTAAAAATCAAGAAAATTTAGTTAAAAGAATTTACTATGAAGGACATTCTTTAGGACTTCATAGTATGACTCACAAAAAATCAAATCTTTATAGATCAAATAAAGATTTTTTAAAAGAAATGCTTGATACTCAAGAACTAATATACTCTACTGTTGGAATTAAACCAAATATTTTAAGATTTCCCTTTGGATGCAATAATACTAACTATAAAATTTGTGATTCAATGATAGATTTACTTCATGAAAATAATTTAAAAATATATGATTGGAATGTCGATAGTGGAGATGGAGCTCATCATTCTGCTGCTCCTAGTACTTTTATAAAAAATTCAAAAAGTGAAAAAGATAGAGTTATATTATTAATGCATTGTAGTTATATAAGTAAAAATTCTGTTAAAGCCTTACCTCAAATAATTAAATATTATAAAGATAATGACTATGAATTTAAAGCAATTGATTCAAATACACCAGAAGAATATCATATTATTAAATAATAAAATTATATTTTTTATTATTTAATGTACTTATAATATATCTAAAACAAGATATTCTATAAAGTATCCACAGATTTTTTAGTAATATAAATTCCTAAGAAGTAAAAAAGATTATCTCAAAACATATTTATGAATTGAGATAATCTTATATTTATTTTTTATTAAAATTATATAATAAATAGTTAGAAATATGAACGAATATAATTTATAACTATTTCTTTAATATTTTATACATATACATTAGTTGTTGATACTGTTCTCTTTACAATTTTATATATTACATATCCAGCTATTCCATTTAATATTACTGTTGGAAGGACTACAGCTATAAATAATGCAGTAAATGAAATTCCAGTTGGTAATCCTACTATTAACATTAATGAAACTAAAAATGTTGTTCCACTAATAAATGTTCCTAATATTAATAATATTAGCATTTGTATATTTATATTTATTTTATCCCTTAATGGTAATAATATTAAGTACATAATATTACAAGTAACAAATTTATCTATAATATTAGGTAATTGTCCACCTGGCATTTTTGTTGTAACTGCTGTAAAAATTCCAATTATTAATCCACATATTGTTATAGTTTTATACTCTTTATTAAAAATCATTATTATAAATAACATTGCTAATGCAAAATCCGGTTGCATTGGAAATCCTAGTGCTGGTGTAATTTGATGTAATATTGCTCCTATTGCTATTAAAATTGAATTTGCTATCATTCTTTTTGTTTTCATTTTTAATTCCCCCTATTTTATACTTATTAATATCATTTAGGTTATATATTCACTCTTTCACAACATAATTATCACACCCCACTAAAAAAATATATAAAAAAACTCCGTCCTATATAAATAGGACGGAGATTATCCGCGTTGCCACCTAAATTGCATAAAATGCCTCTCAATTTGATACTAACATATCTCATTCGCTATAACGTGCGACTTACGGCTAAACTACTCTCACAAGATTTCATATCGCTTCTCAAAGGCCCATTCATCATTAGCATCAGTACTGAAATTTCACCATCTTCAGCTCTCTTAAACTTAGCACCTGACTACTATCCCTTATCTTAGAATTTATCTACTTAATTTTCATTTTAAATCACATGTATTTAATTGTCAATATGTTTGCAATATATTTTTTCCAATCATATATTTTATTTTATCAAAGCTTTCTGGTTTACTAAAGTAATATCCTTGAACAACATCGCATAAAATACTTTGCAAATAATCTACTTGATCTTTGGATTCTACCCCTTCAGCAATTACTTGTATTCCTAATTGATGAGATAGTCTAATAATGTTTTCAATAATACATTTACTTTTAAAATTATTATCTAAGTCTATCACAAAAGTTCTATCTATCTTCAATGCATCTATAGGAAGCTTAGTTAAATAATTTAACGATGAATATCCTGTTCCAAAATCATCCAAAGCTATACTTATTCCAAGCTCTTTAATCTCATCAAGAATTTCCACATTTTTTTCAAACGATTTCATAAGCATACTCTCAGTAATTTCTACTTGAATATATTTTGGATTAACTCTATACTTATTTATTAATTTTTTAAGGTCTGATATAACTACATCTTTTCTCAACTGTATCTCAGATAAATTTACTGCAATCTTAAAATTATCATATCCATCATTTAAAAGATTTCTTACTTTCCTAAAAACTTCTTCTAAAACAAAACTACCAATAGGTATTATCATTTTTGTATTTTCTGCTATTGGAATAAATTCTTCCGGACTAACAAATCCAAATTCTTTGCTTTCCCATCTAACTAAAGCTTCGAAACTGCGCACTAATGAATCCTCTAATGTAACTTTAGGTTGAAACACAACATACATTTCTTTATTTTCAAGTGCAGTCCTTAAGCCTTTTTGTACAGTATATAGTCTATTTAATTCAAGCGATATGCTATCATCAAAGAAATTATACTCATTTTTTCCATTACTTTTAGCCACATACATTGCTGCATCTGAATTTTTCAAAAGAGATTCAAAATCTATTCCATTATATGGATACATAGACACTCCTATACTTACAGTTAAATATATTTCTTTATTATCTATTAAAATAGGACTATCAAAAGCTTTAACCATATCTTTACACAAAATATTTACTTCATTAACGCTGGATATATCTGGGATAAAAATCAAAAATGTATCCCCACTATATCTACATACCAAATTTTCTTCTGAAAGCATTAATAAAATTTTGTTTGCAATTTCCTTTAAGGCTAAATCTCCAAATTCATGTCCAAATGATTCATTAACATATTTAAAATTATCTAAATTAAGCATTAGCATTGCACATTGTACTTTTTTTTCACTACATTCACTTAAATATTCAACTATTGTTTCTTTAAAATAATATGCATTTGGTAGATTAGTAATTCTGTCACATTCAATTATTGATGTTATTTTCTCTTTAATGATGTCTTCCTCATATTGTGAAATATCAAAAAATTCATCTTCTAAAATTGTATTCTTTTTATTAAAACAATAATGTGTTCCTACAAGATTATATCCGTCACTTTGTTTTATAGATTTTCCCATAAAAACAAAATATAAAATATTATTATTTTTATCTTTAATTCTATAATGATTAATTATATGTTCTTTTTTTTCATAAGCTAATTTCAAGTCTTTATTAAATAACTCATCTATCTTTTTTAAATCTTCTGGATATATTAAATTTAAAAATTGATTAACATTCCTATTCTCGACTTTATAACTACTTAAAAAGTCAACTATTTTATATTCAAATACTAATTCTTTTTTTAACGGAGTCCAAAACATTGTTATTCCATTAACATTTAAACATTTAAATACATCCTTATAATTAAATTTTAAATTTTCTATATTCATAACTAAACAGTCCTTCACAAAATATTTAGTTTAGGTACATGAAATAAAATAATAAATCAAATAAGTATACTGGTCTATTATTTTTTTGAATGTGCCTCAATTACTTTTCTTCTTGTGTTTTGCTGTCTTTTTTGTCATTTACTAATGATAAAACTAAAGCTGTAGTTGCTGCTAAAACGCCAACAAGTTTTGCTGATTTTTTTAAATTCACTAAATATACGCCTCCTTGTCTTAAATATATTTAATCATTATGTTTATATTAAATTGCTTTAAATTGATTTTGCTCCTTAATATATCTATATCCTGCATCTTTACATTTGTTTACAATATCGTCTTCTATAAGATTTAAATCATAGCAAAGAGATTCTAATGAGTTATATTGATCTCTTAATTTCATATTGATAATACTAACCAATATATTCGAATCCATACTTTTTATGTCTCCTATTATCATATTTATCATCCTTTTTAATAATATAGTTAATATGTCTATTATTATATTATACTTACAATTTTATAGTTTTATAGTATTAATTTCAATTATTTTATGTATCTATATTCTAATTAAATTAATAAATTTATAATTTTTAGTTAACAATATCAACTTAGAATCATATATATTTTGTATATAATTTCTAACTATATTTGTGATCTATACTATTTATAAATATTTTAAGATTTATATTAATTGAGTACCTTTAATAAAATTTATATATTTTATTAATTTAACATATAAAATTTAATGATACTTTATAAATAAAAAGATTGCCTAACTTTAGACAATCCTATTGTTTTATTCATCATAAACATCTAAAAATGAATATTTTCTATCACCTTTTTGCCATCCTAGTATAGAATCCATACTTACATTCTGTGCTGATCTAAAGATAGATTTATCTACACCATCAAATGTTTCTTTTAATTGTTTAATTAAATCTTTTATCTCATATCTTTTATTTCCAGTTCTTTCTGCGGCAACCATACATGCACAATTTAATGGAGCAATTCCTGCATTTTTTATAAATTTCTTTATGTAATCTTCTTCAATATAATAAAGAGGTCGTATAAGTTCTAAATTTTCAAAATTTGCTGATTTAAGTTTAGGTAACATAGTTTTAAAATTACCTGAATATAAAATATTCAACATTGTAGTTTCTATGACATCATTATAGTGATGTCCTAAAGCAAGTTTATTACATCCTAAATCTTGTGCTTTATTATAAAGTGAGCCTCTTCTCATTCTTGCACATAAATAACAAGGATAGTCTTTCGCCATTTTATCAACTACATCAAATATTCCTGATTCATAAATCTTAATTGGTATATTTAAATATTCACAGTTATCTAATAATAATTGTCTTATATGTGGATGATATCCTGGATCCATCGCTATAAATTCTACCTCAAACTTAATTTGACCATGTTTTTGAAGTTCTTGAAATAATTTAGCCATTAAAATACTATCTTTTCCACCTGATATAGCAACAGCAACTTTGTCCCCTTCTTCTATTAACTTATAGTCTTTAATAGCTTTAATAAATTTTGACCATATATGTTTTCTATAAGTTTTTACTATACTTCTCTCAATATCTTTTAATGTTTTTTTATCTTCGTCCGGTATAATTGTTGGACAACCTTTACCTGCAATTGTATTCATATTATAAACACCTCATTTTTCATAGTAATTATATCATCAATTTAAAGAATTTAAAATTAATTATTTAAATAATAATTTAAGAATTATTTTTATTATAAATATTAGACAAATTTATAATATTTTATATTAATTAAACATATTGTTTTTATGTTCAAAATTTAACAATATTATAATACATAATGTCCTTTTACATTTAAAATTTATAATATCAAAAAATTTTTCTTATATAAAACCTATACTATTTTCTTATATATTAACATTATAGTTCAAATAATTCTTTTTAATTTAATTAAGAAAGTCGGTTATGTTTTAAAACAGTGTTGATATTGTAGTGTAGACTGAACTGTCATTGAAATTTGCTTAGGCAACATCACACAAAATAGATGATTATACTAGTCTATTATTTTTTTGAATGTTCCTTAAAATAAAAGTATAAAAATTTTTTTAAAAGTTAGACAAATTTTTAACAATTTTTTATTGAATATTTTTATAAACATGATAAAATTACTAGTGTCGGTATTCTATTTTTATAGAAACTGAACGAAAAATTTGGTATATACATTTTTCTGAATTATATCCCTAAAAGGAATAAGAACGGAGGCAAATTAATGGAAAAAATTACTGTAAAATCAAAATTCTCAACTAGACAAATGGCTATGGTCGGAATGTTATCTGCTATTTCAATTTTTTTAGGATTAACAGGATTAGGATTTATTCCAATACCACCTGTTAAAGCAACTATAATGCATCTTCCTGTTATAATAGGAGCAATTATTGAAGGTCCTATTGTTGGTGTTTTAGTAGGTTCTGTATTTGGATTATTTTCAATGTATCAAGCTTTTACTACACCATTACCAACATCATTTATATTTTGGAATCCTATAATTGCATTATTACCTAGAATTTTAATCGGTGTTGTATCATACTATGTATATGTATTTTGTAAAAAATATTTTAAAAAACAAAGTTTAAGCATAGGTGTTTCAGCAGTATTAGGTACATTAACTAATACAATTGGTGTTATGGGATTAACATATGTTATATATTTAGAAAAATATGCCCAAGCCTTAGGTATTAGTACAACTGCTGCTAAAATAGGTATAGGTGGTGTAATTGTAACTAATGGTTCTATTGAAGCAATAGTTAGTGCTGTAATTTCCATTCCTGTAGTATTAACACTTATAAAAATAAAAAAAATGTAATAAATATAAGATTTATAAAAATAAATTTTATTATCATATATTAATGACCAATGATGTAAAATACATATATATAATTTTACTATCATTGGTCATTTTATATAGAAAAGGAGTATTAGTTTATGAATGAAATAAAATTTTGTGATATAGATGGAATTAAACTTGGTCATGCAGAAAACAAACCTGGTGGAACTGGATGTTCAGTTGTAATATGCGAATCTGGAGCTACTGCTGGTGTTGATGTTCGTGGCGGTTCTCCTGGAACTAGAGAAACTGATTTATTAAACCCAATGGAAATGGTAGATAAAATCCACGCTGTAGTATTATCTGGTGGAAGTGCCTTTGGTTTAGATGCTTCAAGTGGAGTTATGGAATATCTAGAAAGTAAAAACATTGGATTTGATGTTACTGTAGCAAAAGTACCAATAGTCTGTCAGGCAGTACTCTTTGATTTATCCTTTGGTAATCCTAAAATAAGACCTGATAAAAATATGGGAATTGAGGCATGTAAAAATTCAGAAATTTATAAAGATGATATTAATGGAAATATAGGCGCTGGATTTGGTGCTACAGTGGGAAAATTTTTAGGCCCTCATACTGCCATGAAAGGAGGACTTGGAACATATGCTGTAAAAATAGGTGATCTTATAGTTGGTGCTATTGTTGCTGTAAATTGTTTAGGTGATGTAATTAATCCTAACAATTTAAATATAATTGCTGGAGCTTACGATAGACAACGTAATATTTTTTTAAATACAGAAAATATTATTTTATCAAATTTAACTAATCCTAAAAATCCTTTTAAAGGTAATACTACTATAGGAATTATTGTAACTAATGCTGATTTTACAAAAGCTGAAGCAAATAAGGTAGCTTCTATGGCTCATAATGGTTATGCTAGAACTATGCGCCCTGCTCATACAATGTTTGATGGAGATACTATATTTGCAATGTGTACTAATAAAGTAAAGTCAGATGTTACTACTGTTGGAATGATTGCAGCAAATGTTATGGAAAAAGCTATTATAAGAGGTGTTAAATCTGCCAAGTCTTTATTAGGAACTCCTAGTTATTCAGAGATAAAAAAATTCTGATTTTATAATATGAATAAAATTCCTATTATATTCTTTTTTTACTTATATTCCTCTCATTACATAGATTATATTTTTAACTATTACACACAATAATAATGCAAAGCAGAAATGCTTAGCAAATAAAAATTATTAAATTAAAGGAGGAATATATTATGGCAAATTCATTAGTACCAGAAGCAAAAAACGGGTTAGCAAAATTCAAAAATGAAGTAGCAAATGAAATGGGTGTTCCATTTACTGATTACAATGGTAACCTTTCTTCTAAACAATGCGGAAGTGTTGGAGGAGAAATGGTAAAAAGAATGGTACAACAATACGAATCTGGCATAAAATAGTATTCTGACTGATGTACCAAATGGAGAGATAGGTATGCTATAATATTGATAAATTAACTGATCATCTTTTATTTTACACACAGAATTATAAAAACTGAAATTTTTTCAGATAATAATTAATTCTTATATAAAATAAAGGACATCAAGGATATTTATAAAATATTAAGTATCCTGTCTCTTTCTTTTATTGTAGTTAATCAATAAAAGAAATTATGTAGACTATGGATTAATTATAAAAATAATTTATATTTAAATAAAATAATAAAGACTATCAAAAAATATTTCTATGTTTATGATAGTCTTTATTTTAATGCAACAATATTTAATTATTTAGTACATTTAATGTTATCTTTTCATCATTTCCATCAACCCTAACTTTAGATCCATAAATAATATCTCCTCTAATTATCATTCTTGCAAGATTATTTTCTAAAGTATTTTGAATATATCTTTTTAACGGCCTTGCTCCATATATAGGATCATACCCTTCTTTTGACATTATTGCTTTAGCTTCATCTGTTACATCTAATTCTATATTTCTATCTTTTAATCTATTTTTTACTTCTTTTAAGAATATATCAATAATTTTTTTGATTCCATTTTCTGTTAATGGTTTAAACATAATTGTATCATCAACTCTATTTAAAAATTCTGGTTTAAATCTTAATTTTAATTCATTAATAACACTTTCTTTTATATTTGATTCAATACAATTTTCATTTTTATTTTCTAACAAATAGTTGCTTCCTATATTAGATGTCATAATAATTATAGTATTTTTAAAATCTACAGTTTTTCCTTTATTATCTGTTAATCTACCATCGTCTAAGATTTGAAGGAATATATTAAACACATCTTCATGCGCTTTTTCAATCTCATCAAAAAGTATTACACTATAAGGATTTCTTCTAACAGCTTCTGTTAATTGTCCTCCTTCATCATATCCAACATATCCTGGAGGAGCTCCAACTAATCTAGATACAGAATGCTTTTCCATATATTCCGACATATCAATACGAATAATATTTTCTTCAGAGTCAAATAAATTTCTTGCTAAAGTTTTTGCAAGTTCTGTTTTACCAACTCCTGTTGGCCCTAAAAATATAAATGATCCTATTGGTCTATTAATATCCTTAAGTCCTGCTCTTGCTCTAAGAATTGCATTTGTAACCGATTCAATCGCTTCATTTTGACCTATAACTCTTTCTTTCATATCCTCTTCTAATCTTAAAAGTTTTTCTCTTTCCCCTTCAAGAATATTACTTACAGGTATTCCTGTCCATTTAGAAAGAATTTGTGATACTTCTTCTTCTGTAACCTCTTCTTTTAAAAGAGCTCCTTCATAATTTTCTTTTACTTCACTTTCCATGTTTTTAAGCTTTTCCTCTAAAGCAGGAATTTTACTATATTGAATTTCAGCAACTTTATTATATTCATAATTTCTTTGAGCTGCTTCTAATTCTCCTCTTGCTTCATCTAATTCTTTTTTAGTATTTTTAATAACCACAATATGCTCTTTTTCTTTTTCATATTTAGCAGTCATCTCATCATTTTTTTCTTTTAATTCAGCAAGTTCTTTTTCTAAATCTAATAATCTATTTTTTGATCCATCATCTTTTTCTTTTGATAAAGCTTCTTTTTCAATTTCAAGTTTAAAAATAGTTCTTCTTATAATATCTAATTCTGTTGGTAAAGAATCAATTTCAGATCTTATCATTGCACCAGCTTCATCAATTAAGTCAATTGCTTTATCTGGTAAATATCTATCTTGAATATATCTATTAGAAAGTTTTGCTGCTGCAACTATTGCTGAATCATGAATTCTAATTCCATGATGTATTTCAAATCTTTCTTTTAATCCTCTTAATATTGAAATAGTATCCTCTACACTTGGCTCTTCTATGATTACAGGTTGAAATCTTCTTTCTAAAGCCTTATCTTTTTCAATATACTGTCTATATTCATCAAAAGTTGTTGCACCTATACAATGAAGCTCTCCTCTTGCTAATAAAGGTTTTATTAAATTTCCTGCATCCATAGCACCGTCAGTTTTCCCTGCTCCTACTATAGTATGGATTTCATCTATAAATAAAATAATTTTACCTTCACTATTTTGAACTTCTTTTAAAACAGCCTTTAATCTTTCTTCAAACTCGCCTCTATATTTAGCACCTGCTATAAGTGACCCCATATCAAGTGAAAATATAATTTTGTCTTTTAATCCTTCTGGAACATCTCCTCTAACAATTCTTTCTGCTAACCCTTCCACTATAGCAGTCTTACCAACACCTGGTTCTCCTATAAGTACAGGATTATTTTTTGTTCTTCTAGAAAGTATTCTTATAGTTCTTCTTATTTCTTCATCCCTTCCAATAACAGGATCTAATTTGTGTTTTTTCGCAAGATCAACTAAATTAGTCCCATATTTAGCTAAAGCATCATATGTTCCTTCTGGATCTTGAGAATCAACTCTCTGACTTCCTCTAACTTCGGATAAAATTTTTAAAAAACTATCCTTTGTAATATTAAATCTTTTTAAGATTTTTGTAACATCTCCATTATTATCAATCTCCATTATTGCAAGCATTAAATGTTCAACACTTATATACGAATCCTCAAACTTTTTTGAAATTTCTTCTGCTCTAATTAGTACTTCATCTACTCTTCTTGTGATATAAACTCCAGAACTTGATGCTCCATCACCTAATACTTTTGGCATAGAATTAAGACTATTATTTAAACTTTCTTTTAAACTCTTAACTGAGATACCCATTTTAGTTAAAATATTAGGTACTAATCCATCATCCTGCTCTACAAGTGCAGAAAAAAGATGAATTATATCTATTTGTTGATGATTATATTTAACAGCCGTAACATTTGCATCATTTAAAGCTTGTTGTACTCTTAAAGTCATTTTATCGATATTCATTCTTCTACCTCCTAAAAATATATAAAAACTCTATAAAAGATTATAAATTTAATAACTTAATTAAAATATATATATATTATTTTTTCTTTATAAATATATATTAATACAAAGGTCAAAGAAAGTCAAAGTTTATTTGAATATTTATCTTTATCTTCTAAATAAATTTTAATTTATAATGTAAGGAAGAATTTAGTTTGGAATTATCTTTAACAAATTATTTAAATAAATGTAGAATTTAAATCGTAATATATACACACTTATATTTTAAAATAATATTGATATTGTAGCATAAGTGTTATACTACAGTATCAATATTCACTTAAAGCATATATCTAAAAATAAATATAAAAAGTCATGTGAAAACTTTTTTGTTTTCACATGACTTTTTATAAAATTTTAAACTAATTACTCTAAAAATTTTATTTAGTCTTCAATTTCTAAAGCTATATATGGTTTTCTTCTGTTATGATCATACGAGAATATGCTTATAGAGTTATTCATATTTTCTATTCCTGTTAATGTTATTCCATAATCGTCTTTATAATAATCTGTCCATTTATTTGATTCGTCCATAAGATCTATAGTTATAAAATATTCAGTTCTATTTCCTTTTATACTTGCTTTCTGACCTAAATATATAAAGTTAGGTGCATTATCCCAATTTACTCCTAAAGAATTATATTCTTCTGTATTATAGTTTATATATACTTCATTGCTCTTTAATGTACAATGAGTATATATATTCTTTTCTACATATAAATTTAATTTAGCACTCTTTATTTTAGCATTACGTGATATTTTTTCTCGTATATCAAAACTCATTAGTGTTCTAAAAACATTACCATCAGCCCCTTTCGTATTCCCAATCGGTAAATACTTATTTTCATAAAAATTCTCTTTATTAAATTTTTTACTAATAACAGATATAGATGAAGGATAAACTGAAATCATTTTCATGCAATCGCTCCTTTAATTTTATCATTCCTTAATCTATATCTATGAATATATTTTTTATTTAATTCACATTGTTAAGATTATAGTTAATTTTTTCTTGTTAAATCATACTCTACAATAAGTTTATATAATATGAATAAATTGTTATAATTTATTCATACTGTATATTAGTGAAAGGTGAACAAAAATGAGAAAAGAATATATTTCTTACGAAAAAAATCTACCTATACTTATTTCTTATGTATCAATAAAAGAATATCCACTCCACTGGCATAATAGTATTGAAATTATTTATGTTTTAAAAGGAAATTTAAATATTACTATTGATACTGATAATTTTGAACTAACTGAAAATGAATTAGAAATAATAAATGTTGAAGAAACTCATAGTATTTATAGCAATGATGAAAATAATAAAGTTTTAATATTTCAAATAGATCCTACGTTTTTTGAAAAGTATTATAAAGATATTAAAAATATGTTCTTTTATACAAATTCTTCTGACGATAGGGCACAAGAAGGTGAAGAATATGAAGAACTTAGAAAACTTTTATCTAGGATTTTGTGTGAGTTTATTCAAAAGCAAGAAGATTTTAATAAAGAAATAGAATCTAACTTAATTAATCTTCTTTATCATTTACTAAATCATTTCCATTATTTGATTTATGAAAAAGAAGAACTTAAAGAAAATAGTGAGCAACTTGAAAGATATCATAGAATCTCTAAATATATATATAATAACTACAATAATAATATAACGCTCCAAGAAATTGCTAAGAAAGAATTTTTAAGTCCTCATTATTTATCTCATGAAATAAAATCAGCTACTGGCTATACCTTTACTGATTTAATTAATTTAACTAGAGTTGAAGAATCACTAAAATTGCTTTTAGATACTGATATGAGTATCTCAGAAATATCGGATGAAATAGGATTTTCTCATATACGTTATTTTAATAAGAATTTTAAATTTTATTATAACTGTACACCATTTCAATATAGAAAAAAATATAAAATTGATGATAAAACTCTTGAAAAACTTAAAGACGTAGACTACTATCCAGTAAAAGAAAGTCTTAATTTAGTTATAAGGCATTTAGAAGATTATGAAAGATTTAACTATGAAAATAAACTTTGGAAAATCCATATAAACATGAATGATTCGATAGGTGAATTTAATGAAAATTTTAGAGAAATTATAGGCTTAGGAGAAGCATTTGATCTATTAATAGAAGATAATAAAGATATTCTGGAAGAAATTCAAGAAGAAATTCATTTTAATTATGGACGACTAGAAAATTTTTTCCATCCCGATATGGGAATTTTCCCGAAAAATAACTTTTTTAATTGGAATAAAATAAATTCTGTTCTAGAATTTTTGAATTATATAGAATTAAAGCCCTTAATTGTTATAGACGATTACGAAATCTTTTCATCATCTGATTTTAAAAATATTTTAAAAAGTTTTTATGAATATTTTTCTTTGTCTGATATAATAGATTTAAAAGATTTCCAATTTCAGTTTTCCTCTAAAATAGATAAAAATATTAAATTATATTTATCTAAAACTATAGAAGAAAAATATAATTTTCATATTATTGAAAAAAGTTTTACTTCAAAAAAAATACTAAATAAAATTTATGATACAGCTTATATGCTTCCATATATAATTCATAATTACATATGGAATGAAAATGAATTAGATTTTTTAAATGCTTTTGATGTATTGGGAAAACAAGTCTTTTTAACTAATGAAGTTTTTATTGGTGCATCAGGTATTGTTAATGATGTAGGAATAAAAAAACCTTCTTATTATGCATATTATTTACTAAGTAAAATGAGTGGCGATATTGTAGCAAAGGAAAATGGATATATTGTAACTAAAAAGAATAACTCTTATAGTATACTGTTATATTCATATAATGATCATATTATGGATTTAATTGATATAGATGATATCTCAATTAAACGTGGATTAAAAAAACCTGTTCAAAAAAAATTTTCACTAAATATTTCTAATATAAACTCATCTACAAGAAGTATAACCTATGAAATAAATGAAAAAATCGGTTCTTCATTTAATTATTGGATAGCCATGGGAAAACCTAATAGATTAAATAAAGAAGAAAAGGAAATTCTATACAAAGCTTCTTTTCCTAAAATAGAGTTTAAATATACTAAAAATAGTTCTATATTAAATATAGTAACTAAACTTAAAGGATATGGTGCTATATTAATACTAATCAATGAAGTTTTATAAATAAAAAAATCTGTCTCAAATTAAATTTTTAATTATTGAGACAGATTTTTATTTTGAACTATATTTTAAAGCATAAACTTATATTTTTTTATTTGCAACAAAAGCCAAATTAAAATATTTTAACGAATCTGATATTGAACCTAATTTATAATACATATTTCCCATATCTATATATCTTTCTTTACGTTCTTCTCGTGTTCCTGATTTAAATAAAGCATCTAATGATATGTTCATATATTTTTCTGCTTGTGAATAATCTCCAAGCCTTTGAAGGATAGTTCCTTTTAAATAATACGATTTTTTTAATAATATTATGTTATCCGTTGAGATGGCAATATTTAAAGATTCATCTGCTATTTCAGAAGCAATCTCAAACTCAGAATTTTTTATTAAAATTTTAGTACATGAGTTAAGGAATTCAACATATTTTTCACTATTATAGTTTGGGAAAATTTTTATCCCTTCTTTTATTTCATTAATAGCTTTTTCTCTTTCATTTACTTCAAAATAATATTTTCCGTAATCTCCTTTAGATAATGCCAAAACTATAGGATTATGCTGTTGATATTCAAAAGCTTTCTTCTTATACTGATCTGCAAAATCTTTTTTTAATTTAATACATAGAGTTGAATAAGAATGAAAAACTTTTCCTTTGCTCGCATCATTCTTAATACTATCTACATCTTTTATTACCTTTGATAAAAGTTCATATGCTTCTTCTACTTTATTTAACTTTTGATAACATACTGCTTCATTATAAGCTATTAAGCAATACTCTTCTTTATCTGATATATTCTTCTCTTGAGTTAATATTTCTCGTAGTTTATTATAATATGTTATTGATTCCATATACTCGCTATTTTCATAAAAATATCTAGCCATATCCTTGAAATATATAAGTGTATTTTCTACTGTATTATTTCGTTGATATAAATCATAATATTGTGATACTATTAATTGAATATTTTCAATTTTATTGTGTTCAATATAATAAGAAAATAATATATGCATTAATTCAAATGCCAAATCATAATACTCATATTTAATGCAATATTCTAAATTATATTTTAGTTTGTTTTCACATTCAATATCTGAAGATATTGTCTTTTTTATCATTTCTAAATTATTATATATTTGTTCATATACATCTTCAGTTAAATAATTTAAATCAATACCTATTTTATCTGCTATATATGTTAATAATTCTTTATCAGCTTTAACTTTACCATTCTCTATACAGCTCATTTTTGATATTGATATTTTATTTCCACATAAATCTTTTAATGTAATACCTTTAAATATCCTGGCTCTTTTTATTTTTTCACCTGTAGATAATATTTCCACTCACATCACCCATTTACATTTATTAATTTCTCTATTTTTTTAAGATACTATTTAATCAGTCCTAATTTTTCAAAAAACATAATTCCTTCTTCTAAATAATTTTGAGCTTGTTCTTCTTCTTTCTTATCGATAAAATGTTTACCTATCTTCATAGCTAGTTCCCCTGCTTTTAATAAATCTCCATTATCTTTTGCTATATTATATGCTTCTATTAATGTTTCCTCTGCTTCTAAATGTTTTTCTAAAATATTTAAAAGTGTATATTCCATTAATTTGCACTCTATCATTCTATTATTATCATTTGAATCTATAAGATTATTTAATTTCTTTACTATAGTTTTACATTCTTCTATATTTTTCAGTTTTAAATGAGATTTACACATATCTATAAGTATGTCCAATTCATTATCCATTTCATTTTGAGTACTTATTTTTTTAGATGTTTCATAATGTACAAATGATTCATCTAAATCATCTAATTCATAAAATAATTTTCCTAAATTATGTTCTATATTAGATAAATCCTTGTTATATTCTATTTTCCTGTAAACCTCTAAAGATTTTTTAGAATATTGAGTAGCTTTAGCCAAATCACCTTTTTTATTAAATTCTTCTGCTAACATAAGCAAAGTTTTAGCATAAGTCTTATTGCTATATGTTTTTTCAAGACTATTTTTAGAAAAATATGAATACTTTAAAGCATTATCAAAATCCTCTATATTAAAATATGTTCTAGCCATATTATAATATATTTCTCCTAATAAAAAGTCATCTGCAATATTATTATCTAAATATACTTTTTCAGCTTGTTTTAAATAACTGCCAGCCGAATGATAAGCTTTTAAATCTATTGTGATCTTTGCCAAGTTTAAAAAAGTTCTTATTATTTCTTCATAATTATTATTTTTAATAAAAATTACATTAGAAGATAAAAAGAATTTTTGAGCCATTGGAAAATCTCTCTTGTATACATGTATTTGAGCAGTTATAAATAAAAGTCTAGCTTTTCTATATTCTAAATTATATTTTTCAGAATAATATAATGCATTATCGATATATCTTTGTCCAATTTCATAATTGCCTGATAAAATATATGATTCAGCAACTTGTTCATAATAAATGCTTATCTTCTCTGCTTGACTTTCTTCAGATTCCATAAGATGTTCCACACTTATATTTAGTGTTGATGCTAAATATTCAAGTAAATCCATTGAAGGATTTGATCTTCCAGATTCAATTAAGCTTATTTGACCAGGTGTTATTCTATTTTTAGCTAAATCTTTTAATGTCATATTAAGCTCTTTTCTTCTTGTTTTTATTTTTTCTCCCAACGACAGAATTTCCACAATTTTCAACTCTTTTCTATATTAAGAATTATTTTATTAATAATTATAGCATAAAATCACAATAAACTACACCAAAATATTAATTTTTAGTAATATTTATATTTATCTTCCATATTTATCTAAATAAATCAATATAAAATATGTATTGTATGCTATCTATTTTCTTTTATAAATATATTGTCGTATAAATTGTAAAAAAATTTAACTTTTTATAAATATTTAAAAATAAAAATAAAAAAATATCTTATCTAAGATAAATAAAATTCATTTATGAATTTTATTTATAGATAAGATATTTGTTATAATTATTTTATTTTGTCCAATGGTGCATCATATCGTCATATGCATCTTCTGCCATATTTCTCATTTTCATGCCTGTTCTTCTCATAGTTCTTCTTGTTTTTCTATCTAATTGAGGCATAACAATCATTCCGACTGTAGCTCCAATTAGTGCTCCTGCTGCAACTCCTCTTGTGAATTTTCCCATAATAAACACCTCTTTAACATATATTATATTTTTATCCTTAGCCAACAACAATAGGCTTTAGATACTGAATTCTAAGTTTTAAGGTATATAAAAAAAATATTTAATTAATATACTTATGCATTTTGTTATAATTTAATCTACAAATTTAATTACTAAATCACTATTGACTAAATTTATATAATTTTTCTAAAACAAAATATTCAGCATTTTTTAACTATTTTATTTTCTTTAAGCTACCTAAAATGAAATTAAAATTTCATTTTAAACTAAGAACTCCATTTATATAGTTAAGTTATGTAATTTAAGAAAATTTACTCTATGAAATTATTGGTTTATTAGTTGTTTTTTATAATTAAATTTAATTAATAAATTTATATTTATAACTATTTTTCTAATAAATACAAAATAAATTTTTCCTTTTCTTTACTTAATAATTTTGATATAAGTTTCTTACCTTGACTTTTATTATCATTATAACTTTTAATTATATATTCAAAATCACTTTGTATATCTTCTTTTTTATTAATCTTTAAATCTACATTGTTTATTACTACTATATTCTCTTCACAATTGGCAGCTATTGTTAATATTTGATTTTTTAATGATATATCCGATACCTTTAACTGATTCTTTTTAAGCCATTTTTCAACTACTTTATCTGATTTTATAAATAATACCTCTTTACATTTTTCATCTACAAGTTCATTGAAAAAATCACCTGTATGACTATCAACCTTAACAAAAATAATTTCTATTCCATTATTCATAAATTCTTGCATAGAATCATAATATTTTTTTGATGATTCTTCTTTTCTTTCCCAAAATCCGGTTGCATGATAACAAATTCCTGCATAGTCATGAAAAATCACAACTTTTTTTTCATTATTTTTTAGAGCATATTTAACTCCTTCTATTGCAGCTTTTAATTCTCCAGCTATTTGTCTTATATTTTTATCTGAATCATTTTTCCCTATTCCACTATCAATATACTCTACTATATTATTTTTAACAGCTACTATTCCATATGAATATTCTTGTGTATCCATATTGTAACTTCCATCGACATATATATGTAGACAATCTTCAGGATAATTTTTATCTTCTTTCTTTAATAAATCTCCACTATCATTCAAAAACTTTTTTGCTTCATCTATATTCTCAAAACTTTTATATTTTGCACCTTTTACTCCTTTAACATAACTTAAACATTCTGCCCATGTATTAACTATTTTATTTTCTACTTTTAAATTATTTTTAGAATCAAATCCCTCTTTTATTGCATAAACTTTTTTACCCACATTATTTTTCCTTTCATAATAAAATAATAATCTTATTTAATGCTAGTATGTGCTACATTAAATAATACTGATTTAAAACTTTAAAATAAACTTAGATATATTGTAATAATTGTTCAATAAATTAGAGAACTGTATATTCTTTTTTGAAGATTTAAATTTACAACATATATCTTAGTATTAAGGCATAATCAAAAAAATAACAAGTCCATTTACCTAAAAACTCTGTTTATAATAAGCATCTATAATTTATAATGTAGACATCTCATTTATAACTTGATATAATTTTTCAACATTTTTTGCACCTGTAAAATTGATTAAATATTCAAGACCACCCTTTAGAACTAAAAGAATATTATTTTTTCCTTCCCAATTTTCCACAATAACATTCATAGGAACATCATTAACTACACTATTTAATGCAAAAAAAGCAACTCCTAGTTCATCAATTACTCCTATAAATGGGATATTATTAGGAATTATATCCGTTGGAAATACTATATATGCAATTGATGATGATAAAATGACCTTAGTTTTTAATGGTACTCTTTCATCTTTTAATAATCTATATATTAAAGAAATAATATCTGGCAAAAGAAATATATAATCTTTAAAGTTTTTTGACTTTTCCGGAAGATTATTTACTAGAAATTCTCGGCCCTTAGAATAATTATCTTTAACTTTATTGGTAGTAATAATTTCTTTAGATTCTTCTATATTTTTTACTTTATCCTCTTCATTTATTTCTTTTATTAGTTCACCTTTTAATGAAACATTAATATTTTCTAATTCTACCCATAATTCATCTTTTTTAATAAACACATCGTGTAAGTCTATATCAACAAAAGGTACATCTTTTAACACCTTTTTTATATCAATAATAACTTTATCTCTATCAGCAATTATCCCTTTATCATTAAACTCTTTAATTAATTTCTTTAATATTAAACTCCTTATCATTCTAAATAATCCTAATTTCATAACTTTAAGATTAGATAATTTTCCAATAATATTTCCATTTGAACATTCTAATATATTAACTTTTAAAGAAAAATCTACATTCAATCCCTTTTTAAAATTTCCATAAATTAAAATTCCATCAGATATGATAACTTTATTTAAACTTAAACCATCTATCTTAACAAATTCATTAATAATACTTAATATATCTTCACCAACTAATTTAACCTTTGCACTTGATACTCTCATAATATATTCCCCTTTAAAAGTCTTTATTTTAATCTATATAATTAAAAGTATACCTTATTTTAATATAACATTAAAGTTTTATCCTAAATGTAAAAAGCTAAGTATTTAGAGGCTTCCTCCAACACTTAGCTTTTTTTCAATTCTTTAAAATATTTCCTATGTTTTAAAACAGTGTTGATATTATTGTATAAGGGCGAACTGGCATTAGAATTTGCTTTTTAGAACTCTTAAGTAAGAGTCAAAATTTTATATTTTGTTTCTCGAACTTACTGGACTAATGTATATGAATCAAGTTTCCTATTTCAATCCTGTCCATGAGCTTTATACTACAATATCAAGATTTACTTAAAACACAACTATTTTATTAAAAAACTGAAATAACTGCTCCATTATATTTAGTTTCTATAAATTGTTTTACCTCTGGAGATGTTAAAGCTTTAGTCAATACTTTAATTTTTTCTTTTTCTTCATCACCTTTTTTTACAGCTAGTATATTACCATATGGTTTTGCTGCTTCTGAATTTTTATCTTCTATTATAATTGCATCTTTTGATGGTTCAAATCCTGCTGGAAGTGCATAATTACCATTTATAACTGCTACATTGAAATCATCTAATACTCTAGGAATACTTGCTGCTTCTAATTCACTAAATTTTAAATTTTTAGGATTTTCTATTATATCATTAGGTGTAATTAATTCCCCATCTGAAACTTTAATCACACCATGTAAAGCTAATAATTTTAAAGCTCTAGCTTCATTTGATGGATCATTAGGAATAGCAACTGTATCTCCATCTTTTATATCATCTAAGCTCTTAATTGTTTTTGAATATAATCCCATAGGCTCTAAATGAATTTGTGCAGTATAAGTTAGATTTAACCCCTTAGATTTATTTTGTTCATCTAAATAAGGTATATGTTGATAATAGTTAGCATCCAAATCGCCTTCAGCCAAAGCAGTATTGGGTTGCACATAATCAGTAAATTCTATTATTTCTACTTTATAACCTTCTTTTTCAAGTAATGGTTTTGCCTCTTCTACTATTTCTTTGTGTGGTACTGGTGATACCCCAATTTTTATTGTTTTGTCCTCTTTTGATGCACTACTTGAACTATTTGATGCCCCACATCCTACTAGCCCAAATGTAAGTGCTCCTGCTAAAATTATTGATAAAATTGATTTCTTCTTCATATTTATTACCCCCTAATAATTATTTACTTATTTACTTAAATTTAATATTTATATTCTATTTTGATAATCTCTTATAAAAATAATTACCCCAAAATTGTACTGCTTGTACAACTATTATTAATATTATACAAGTCACAATCATAATATCTGGTTCAAATCTTTGATATCCATACCTAATTGCAACATCTCCAAGGCCTCCTGCTCCAAGAGTTCCTGCCATTGCAGAATATCCAACAATACTTATTAATATAAGCGTTATTCCTGATGTTATTGAAGGAACCGCCTCTTTTAACATCACTTTAAATATAATTTGAAAATCAGATGCCCCAAAAGCCTTTGCTGCTTCTATTACCCCTTTATCAACTTCTTTCAAAGAAGATTCAATTACTCTTGATACAAATGGTGCTGCGGCTACTGTAAGTGGTACTATTGTTGCAAATATACCTGTGGTTTTTCCAACTATTATTTTAGCTAAAGGCATAACTATCACCATTAATATAATAAATGGAAAACTCCTTAATGTATTTACTATAAAATCTAAAATGCTATAAATTACTTTATTGGGTCTTAATCCCTCATCTGAAGTAACTATAAGTAAAATCGCTGGTATAAATCCTATAATCACAGAAAATATTGTTGATGCAAAAACCATAATTAATGTTTCCCCTAACGCCTTTAAAATTATCTCTTCCATTATTTAACCACCTCCAACAATATACCTTTGTTTTCTAAATAATCTATTACATCTTCTCTATCTTCTTCTTTTATGTTAATTACAAGCCCCCCTAAAACATTATCTCTAAATTTTTCGAGTTTACCCCATACAATCGAAAAATCCATATTTAACTCTCTTGCCATCTTAGTAATAATAGAATTTTCCGAAGAATTACTTGGAAAAAATAATTTAATATTAATTCCTTCTTCAGGAAGAATTTCTTCCTCTCCTTCTCCCAAAAATTTCTTTAGTGATAATCCAGGTTTTAAGAATAACTCTTCTGCCTTCCCTTCAGCTTTGATAATTCCAGCCTCAATCAAAGCTACTTTTTGACATACTTCCTTAACAACTTCCATTTGATGTGTAACCATAACTATAGTTATTCCAAGCTCATTATTTATTTTAGAAAGTAATGCTAAAATATCTTTAGTTATCTTAGGATCTAATGCTGATGTTGCTTCATCACAAAGAAGTATTTCTGGTTTCAATGCTAAAGCTCTGGCAATAGCAACTCTTTGTTTTTGTCCTCCACTAAGTTCTGATGGTTTACTATATAATTTATGTTCTAAGCCTACTAGTTTAATAAGTTCTAATACTCTAATTTTAATCTCTTTTTTATCATATCCCCATACTTCTAGTGGAAGTGCAATATTCTCAAAAACATTTTTTCTTTTTATAAGATTAAAATTTTGAAAAATCATTCCTAAGTTTTTTCTAAATTCTCTTAAATCTTTATCTTTTAAATTTGAAACCTCATGCCCCATTACTTTAAGAGATCCCTCATTATAAGATTCAAGACCATTTATACATCTTAGTAAAGTAGATTTTCCAGCCCCACTATGTCCAATTATTCCATAAATTTCCCCTTTTTTTATACTTATTGAAATATTATTTAAGACTTGTGTTTCCCCAAAAGTTTTTACTACATTTTTAATTTCTATCAATTACACTTCCCCCTTTTCCTATTTTTTGAAAATACTTTAAAATATTAAATTAAAGCTTATTAACTTATTAACTAAAAAATTCTATCTATTAAATTTATCGCGATAAAATAAATAAAGCGTTAGAGAATAAACCTCTAACGCATAAATAGCACTATACAAATTTACTCTCTCATCTATCAGTTATAAAAACTGCAGGAATTAGCACCGTAGAATTGGTAAATGAACCAATAAATCGGTTGCTGGGCTTCGCAGGGCCAGTCCCTCTGCCACTCTTGATAAGATATCAAATATTAAATTTTAATGTCTTTTTTAGAATTATAAACCCATATTTTTTATTTGTCAATACTAAGTAAAATTATTTCTATTTAATTATACACAATTAGTTATAGGTAAAATAATTTCAAATTCTGTTAGCAAATTAGTCTTACTTATATATAAGCATCCATCATATTCTTCTATTAATTCTTTTGATTTCATCAATAAATCTTTATTAATTTTATTATTCCTAAATAAAAAATTACGTTTTCCCTGTATATTATTTTCTATATTAATAACTAATTTATCTAATGTATTATATGTTTTTATTATTATAAATCCATTAGCATTATCAACACATTCTATTATGTTATCTAATACTGTATACAATTTATTTTCTGGTATTTTAAGTATATCTATATCAGCATTATCCTCTATAATAATGTGTATTCCTCTATCCATAATAGGTTTTATACTATTAGATATAACATTATTTTTAATATTATAATTAACTTGTACTGCACTTTTTATATTATTATTTGAATCTATAATAGATTTTAATGATTGTCCTAATTTTTCTTTCCTTTTCATAAGATATAAACCATATAAATATGAAATTTGTGCTCCATAGTCATGCTTAATTTTCCTAAGTTCACCATTTTTTATATCTAATGCCTCATTTAACTTATTAATTTGTTCTGTTTCTTTTTTCATCTTACTAAAATAAAATGTGCTTAATATAAAGAATACAAAAATATTTATTATTATTATATTTTTTACTAATGGATAACTAAACTCCATATTTCTATAATAAAAAATTATATCATAATTGCTAATTATACTAATTAATACAATTACTCCTATAAGCAATTTATCATCAATTATAAATTTATGTAATTTAATTAAATATTCCTTTTTTATTAGTAAATAAAAAATAATAATATAATGAACTATATATATTATTGAGAAATTTATTTTCATTATATATTTCTCTGAAAATATAAGAGAATCAATGCAAGGAGTTAATATATTAACTGCTACTAAATCCGATAATCTTATAAGAATATAAATTATTAAATAAGATAATTCCGCTTTTATAATATCTTTCCTATACAATATAAGTATTCCAAAAATATAAATTATATAATAATATACCATATATATATAATTACTATGATTATAACGTTTAATTAATATAAATAATAATGATACTATTGCAATAATTATTATTAATTCTTTTTTATCTTTTCTATGTATTTCTTTTACACAGGAGTTTATAATAATAATCGTCATTATAGATTGTAGAACTATATCAATTATACTCTCTATTCTTATAAGCATAAACTTCCTCCTATTCTTAATTTAAGCACCTAATAATTTTAAAAAAAGGTGTTTATTTTAACACCTTATATTCTTAAACACTTTATTTTAAAAATGGTAATCTTATTTCAAATTTTGTAGAAGCATCTGTACTTTCTACACTTATTTTTCCCTTGTATTTTTCTACTAATTCTCTAACAATATTTAAACCAAATCCATGATTTTTATCTAAATCTTTTTTAGTAGTAAAACCTGCCTCAAAGATTTTAGATATATGATCTGGTTCAATTTTGGGTCCATTATTTTCTATACTTATTATTAAATTATCAAGGCTATTATATGTTTTAACAATTATAATTCCAATTCCATCCATCGCCTTAATAGCATTATTTATAATATTTGAAATAACTCTATATAATTCAATTTCTTGCATTTCAACATTTTCTATAGATCCTGATTCATCAACTATTACATTAAGATCTTCTGATTTTATATTTTTTATAATAGAACTTATTAAAGTATTATTTGATGTATTGTTTGATGTTTCATTATTAATATTTGAATTGCTTTTATTTATTATATTTTTCAGAATTTGTCCAATTTCATCTAAATTTTCTCTTGAATATAAATCATACATATAAGAAATTTCATTTGAATAATTATTTTTTATTTTTCTAAGTTCAGAGTTTTTTTCATCTAAAACCTTATTTAAGGCCAAAATTTTACTAGATCTCATATGTATTTTCAAAAAATATATTGCTATCGCACCTACAAATACTAATGAACTTACAAGTCCTATATTTTTTAATAACTCTGATTCTTCTTTATAAAAAATCAAATAAAAAGCTACTATAAAATCTAATGAAAAATTTATTATTATTAAAGTACTCATTGTTGGAGCAATACTTCTAATATAATTATGAAAATTTAAAATTCTTTTTCTAAACAACAAACATATTATTCCCATTATAAATTGTGGAGTGTATACAACAGCAATCATTAACCTTTCAATATTTTGAATATATATTATATCTTTTAAATATCCAAAAAATAAATTTCCAAATATAGTTACATTAAGTGCAATTAAAAAATAAATTATTGTATATGTAATTAATGCACTATAAAATGCTTTTCTATATAATATAAATAATATACTTATTTCCATAAAATGAATAAAAAAAACACAAATAGATAAATTTCCAAATACTCTATTGAAAATTTGCATAATAGAAAAAATAAATAAAATACTTATAAATTTATTTATTTTATCCTGTTTATATTTATCTAATATGCAATAATCAGGTAAACATATAAAAAAAACTGCTTGAAGTATTGAATTTACACTATCTACTATGTTTATTGCCAAATTAAGCGCCTCCTTATATAAATCTATTCTATCTAGCTTTTTTCATTGATTCAGGCATTTCTTCAACACCTACTGAAAGTGTTGATGCTGGGCTAGCAGTAACCATACCTTCTGTCATCATCATTAAAAATTTTCCTAAAAGTTTTCTTATCATTGTTTTTTCCCCCTATAAATTTTAATTTTTTTAAGTATAAATCATATTGTTAAATATAATTTTTTAAGTTCAATGAATACTATTAAACTCCTTTTTTGTTAAACATTAACATAGCTTGAAATAGGATTGTCCATGTTATAAATTCATATAAATCACTATAGTGATATAACCCTATGGATATTATTCCAAACATTATAGAAATTGTAATTCCTAATAGTCTATTTTTTTTAATAATTGAAGGACGCGTAATTGGCATTTTAGAATTTATTACTGGAGCTGTATTCCATATACAAAATAGACTAATTGCAATTAGAATACAATTACTTACAAAACTAAGTTTAGAATGTAAACTTAATTCTATAACTCCAGTTGTTATTAGCAATGAAGCTATTAAACACTTTATTTGAGTTTCTTCATGATATCCTCCTATAAAAGGCTTAGTAAAAGACATTACTACAATAATAATAATGCTTTCTTTAAAATATCCTAATACAGAGAATATAAGTATTATAGAAATTAATTTTATTAATTCAAAAAACAATAATGTAGCTATATATTGCATCTGCTCACATTGTTCTTTGGTATAACCATTATAATCTGATACATTTTTTACACTGTTTTTTATAAGTTGTCTTATCATTACTTCTTTTACCATCTTTTCTATTTTTTTATCTCTATAATGTATTGTATACTTTTTTTACATATTTTTCAATATAATATAACAATATTCTTGAAAATATATATTTTTTATACATTTAAAACAAAAAAATACTTTAATTGATATACTCTCAATTTATTTGTATAACATATAATAATTTTTTATTCTTTATGATATAATTCTTAACTTTTAGTAAAATTATAAATTTAAATTATAAAAATTTTTTAAGTATATATTCTAATTACTAAACTAATTAGTGGTCTCAGTTATAAATATTCTAAGATTTATATCAATAAAATAAACTTTATTAGAACCTATATAGTCTATACCTTAAACAGTACACAACATTTCACTGGAAAATTAACAGCTGAGAATAGACAACTCATAGATCAATTCACTATTTCAGATTTCTCCTTTTCCTTAAATTTTATCTGCCTTTCCAACTTCAGTTTTTTTTACTTTCCAGATAAAAAAAAGGTGTTTATTATCAATATTAATAAACACCTTAATAAAAACAAATCTCTATTTAATTTTCAACTACTTGTCCAATAGTTTCTTCATCTTCACTTTTAACAATAAATTCAACTAATTTTGTTCCATAAGGAAGACATAATTGTATAAATGGTCCGATTGTTAACATAGATATTATTGTTCCAATCCATACCTTACCACCTAGTAAAAATCCTACTATTAAGTATGTTGCATCTAAACTCATACGAATCCAACGATATTGGAATTTTGTTTTATCTTGTATAATAAATGGTACTATATCATTAGGTGCAACTCCTAAATTAGTTGCTGAAAGTATTGAAAAACCTATTGCTATTATAAATTGTACTAAAACAATTAATAAAGCTTTTATAATTATATTATAAGAATCAATTGGCAACATTGAAAATATTTTTATTGAAAAATCTATAACTGGTCCTACCCCTATAAGACAAATAAATGTTCCAATGTTTATACGTTTTCTATCAACCAATAAAATTATAGCAGTTAATACAAATAATATTAACATATTAGCCATCCCAGGTGTATTATGCAATAATTTAGATAATCCTTGAGTAAAAACAGTAAACGAATCGGATCCTATATTAGTTACTAGTGATAGACCTACTCCAAATTGAATTATTGTCATTCCTAAAAAAAATAAAATTAGTCTTGTTATTAAGTTTTTTTTGTTCATACTTTTCATCCTTTTCTAAAATCTTTATTACAACTAATATTCAAAATTCCCTTTATTTAACCATATTACATTTAGTATTATATTTCTCTTCTACATTTATATAGGCATAAAAGTATTTTACATTACAAGACTGAATTTGTCAAAAACATTCAAAAGTAATCATTTTCATTCAGGCTATCATTTGAAAATAAAACCGTTTTTTCGCTTTTTATTAACAATAAAGTCGAAAATCGTTAAGATTTATTTTATATTCATTTAGCATCTCTATAACTGTGTTTCTAAAAGTATTTTCATTAGATTTCTTTTCTGAAATTTTAATATCTTTATTAACAGTTTTATTACTATGTTTACTTTCCTTGTATTTTTTCGTTAATATCTCAGCAGTTTTTACTAATAAATCGTCCCAATCATCAACTCTAACTATATCCTTATTTAATTTAAATGCCTTAGGTTCTTTAGTTGAAAAATCTTTATATATTTCTATACCATTTTCAAAATTAATATTATTATCTATATTTTTATTTTCAATTTCTGATATATTCTCATTTATTTCCTCAATACTATTTTGGGTAGTTTCTTTAAAATCATTATTTTCATGTTCATATTCTGTTTCCATCCACTTTACATACTCATTAATATTTTTAATCATATCATAAACTTCCACAGATATTTTTCTATAATAATCGCTTAATTCAAAATTCCGTTCTGTTTTTATTATATTGCTTGATTTATCTTCAATATAATCTATAGTACTTTCTAAGGTTTTAGATAAATTATTCAATGATTCTCTAATCTCAACAGACATTGGTGAAAACTTATTAATTATATATCCAATAGTTTCCTTATCAAGTATACATAAACTATTATTCTTTGAATTATTTTGAGATTCTTTATTTTTAAATTCTTTTTTTTCACTTATCTCATTAAACATTTTTGCTGTCTCTAATTCAGCATCATTTTTCTTATAAAAAGTCTTTCCTAACATAATCCCACTCCCTTAAATTACTCTATATTATACCCTTAATATTATTTTACCATATTTTTCTAAATTTGATAATAAATTTAAAATATAATTTATTTATATTGTCTATCTTATATATATTTTTTATTTATTTCCTAGTAATCTTACTATTTATAAAACAAAAAGCCAATTTATCAGCAAAAATATTTTGCATATAAATTGGCAAGTTTATTATATATAATTCTAAACTGATGTATTATATAGCTATTAAATTTATATATAAGTTTCAATAGAGTTTGTTAATTAATATAAATTTTAGAATATTTATAAATCATATTACTAATCACTATAGTAATGGATTTATATAGAAAATTTATGATATATATGCTTCTAACTATATATTATTAATTAAAGATATCTTTTCTATAAAAATTATATATGTATTAACTTAATCAAAATTTATATTAAATTATTTTTTCAACTAAACTTCTTGATACCATTATATTATTTAAATCAATTTTATTAGGATTAGTAAGAAGTGAAACACTTTTAAGCCATATAACTCCATCAACTATAATATTAGACTCTACTTCTTTTGTTGTTTCTTGATCATAAACTTCTTCTAAATTTTTATCTTTTGTCAATACTACAATTCTTCTACATGCTTCATCTTGTTCATCAAAAATATTAAAAAAACTATTATAACTTTCAAAAGATTTTATTGAAGTAACTACTTTTAAATATAGGCCATATTCTTTTGCAGCCTCTAAAGCATTTATATAATTATCCTCCATTTATACATACCTCGTTTCATATTAAGTTATTATATATTTTAGCTAATAATACTTTATTTTTGCAAATATATTTTAAAATCTCAGTAAAGTATCTGCATTGTAAATTTAATTAGTTTTATAAACCTTAATATAAAATCAGCTTCCTAAGTTAATTATCTTCTTTACTTAATATAGAAATAGAGGATAAGTACTTATAAAGTCTCATCCTCTATTTTTATATAAATTTAATACTATATTTAAAATTAATGTTGTTAAAATACTTATTAATCTAAAAACATTTTTATATCGTCTTCAACATTTGTTATTCCACCAATACCAAAGTTTTCTACTAAAACATTAACTACATTTGGTGAAAGGAATGCTGGAAGTGTTGGTCCTAAATGAATATTCTTTACACCTAAATGTAATAAAGATAAAAGAACTATTACAGCTTTTTGTTCATACCATGCAATATTAAATGCAATCGGTAATTCATTTATGTCTTCAAGTTCAAATACTTCTTTAAGCTTTAATGCAATTAATGCTAATGAATAAGAATCATTACATTGTCCTGCATCTAAAACTCTAGGAATTCCACCTATATCACCTAAAGCTAATTTATTGTACTTATATTTTGCACATCCTGCTGTTAATATAACAGTGTCTTTTGGCAATGCTTTTGCAAAATCTGTGTAATATGATCTAGTCTTGTGTCTTCCATCGCATCCAGCCATAACAAAGAATTTCTTTATAGCACCAGTTTTTACTGCTTCTACAATCTTATCAGCTAATGATAATACTTGATTGTGAGCAAATCCTCCAATTATTTCTCCTTCTTCAATTTGAGTAGGTGATAAACACTTCTTAGCTTGCTCTATAATTACAGAGAAGTCTTTATTTCCGTTTTCATCAGCTTCAACGTGAGCACATCCTTCAAACCCTGCTGCTCCTGTAGTATACATTCTATTTTTATAGTTATCCTTATTAGTTGGTGGAACTATACAGTTTGTAGTCATAAGTATTGGACCATTAAAACTTTCAAATTCTTCTCTTTGTTTCCACCATGCATTCCCGTAATTCCCTACTAAATGCGAATATTTTTTTAAATTTGGATAGTAGTGAGCTGGTAACATTTCTGAGTGAGTATATACATCTACTCCAGTTCCTTCAGTTTGTATTAATAATTGTTCTAAATCTTTTAAATCATGACCTGAAACTAATATTCCTGGATTTTTACCTACTCCTATATTAACTTTAGTTATTTCTGGATTACCATAGCTTTCTGTATTGGCTTTATCAAGTAATGCCATTCCATTAACACCAATTTTACCTGTTTCTAATGTTAACGCTATATATTCATCTATAGTTACACTATTATCAGCAGTTAATGATAATGCTTTTTGCATAAATGCACATATTTCTTCATCTTCATATCCTAGTGCATTAGCGTGTTTCATATATGCTGATAATCCCTTTAATCCATAAGTTATAAGTTCTCTTAAACTTCTTATATCTTCATTTTCAGTTGCTAATACACCAACTGAACTTGACTTATCTTCCATTTCTTTTCTAGTCTCAGCATTCCATATCGCTGCTGAACTTAGATTCTCTTTATTTTTAAATTGTGATAATAATTCTTCCTTTAAATTTAATGTTTCTTTGATTCTTCCATAAAAAATTTCATTATCAAAATTAGCATTAGTTATTGTAGTAAATAAATTCATAGTTACTATAGTATTAATATTTCTTGAAACCTTTATTCCTTCTTTTCTAGCTTTTGTTGCTACTTCTGATAAACCTCTTGTTACATATATTAATAAATCTTGAAGCTTTGCAAGTTCTGGTGTTTTACCACATACTCCTTTTATTGTACAGCCTGTACAACCTGCTGCTTCTTGACATTGAAAACAAAACATTTTATTATCCATAATTTAAATCTCCTTTATCTTATATATTTATAAAATTTATTAATTTCTTGAATCTACTTTATGTGCTTATTTTATATTTAAATAAGATAAAGTTCGGTAACATACGTTACAAAAATTAAAATATTTTAAATAAAAAAGAATTAACTCTTTCGAATTAATTCTTTTTTATTTCTCTATATTCTAAGTAAATATAAATTTCCCTGTCCATGAACTTTATTAGATAGCTAACAATCATAATCTTGATAACATCTGCCCATTCATAGCTAATAATTTCTAATACTAAGTTAAAATCAAATTTAATCTAAGATTAAGAATTTTGTTTATACTACAATATCTACATTGTTTTAAAATATAGCTTAAATTGGAATACTATATTATTTTAATATTTTTTGAATAAGAGGATCATTTTCTACATGAGTATTACTAATTAAAAATGCCTCATATAATCTTTCAATCCATTCATCTTGTAGTTCTTGATCGTGATATACATAACAAATTGTATCTTCAGTAGTAACTTTATCACCTTTTTTACAATTAATTTTAAGTCCTACTCCATAATTAATATTGTCTTCTTTTTTAGCTCTTCCTGCACCTAGTAACATTGCTAGTATTCCAAGCTCCTCAGAATGTATCTTTTCTACATATCCTTCTTTTCTGCATTTAATCTCTGTTATAAATTTTGATTTTGGAAGTAGTGTAGTATCTTCTATCATTTTTACATTACCACCTTGATAAGTAACCATTTCTTTAAACTTTTCAAATGCTTTACCTGATTTAACTGCATCTTGTAATATATTACGTGCTTCTTCTTTTGTACTACAAATCTTTCCTTGCATTAGCATAATTTCTCCTGCTTGCATGCATAATTCAGTAAAATCTTTTGGACCCTTCCCTTTTAAAGTATCTATTGCTTCAATTACTTCTAACGAATTACCTATAGTATTACCAAGAGGTTGATTCATATCAGTTATCATAGCCATTGTATTTCTTCCAAGACTATTACCAATCGAAATCATTGCATTTGCAAGTTCTGTTGCTTCTTGAACAGTACGCATAAATGCTCCTTCCCCATATTTAACATCTAAAAGTATAGTATCAGATCCAGATGCAAGTTTCTTAGACATTATAGATGAAGCAATTAATGGAATAGACCTTACTGTTGATGTAACATCTCTTAAAGCATATAATTTCTTATCTGCTGGTACCAAATCACCAGTTTGCCCAATAATAGCTACCCCTATTTCTTTTACTTGTTTAATAAATTTTTCTTCACTTAAAAAACAATTAAATCCTTCTATAGACTCTAATTTATCTAATGTACCACCAGTATGTCCAAGCCCTCTTCCTGACATTTTCGCAACTTTTAATCCACAGGCTGCTACCATTGGTCCTAAAGCCATAGATGTTTTATCTCCTACACCGCCAGTTGAGTGCTTATCAGATTTTATTCCCTCTATACTACTTAAATCTATAACATCTCCACTATGCATCATAGCTTTTGCTAAATATGCCGTTTCTTTATCAGTCATACCATTTAATACAATAGCCATTAATAACGCACTAGTTTGATAATCTGGAATAGAACCATCTACAACACCATCTATCCAAAATTGTATTTCTTCATTACTTAATTCTAAATTTTCTCTTTTCTTATCAATAATATCTACAAAACGCATATTTTAATCCTCCCAAACCCATAAATCTATTTTCTTATTTAAAGGAAACGTTTTCTTAAATGTTCTAAAAATAATATAATTTATGGAGATATCTAAAAATACCTAAACATCTCCATATAATCATATAAACTATATATATTCATTATTTATAGTAGTACATAATATCATTTATACATATTTTAAGATTTATATTAGTTAACAAACTTTATCAGAACTTATATAGTTAAAATAGTAAATCTAAATAAAACTATATTTAGTTTATTGTTTTTAATATCCTAATGCTTCTTTTCCTTTTATCATATTAACGGCTGAACTTGTACCAATTCTGTCACAGCCTTCACTTATAAACATTTCAAGATCCTCAACACTTTTTACTCCACCTGCTGCTTTAATTTTTACATTTGGACCAATATGTTTCTTGAATAATCTTACATCTTCAAGTGTTGCTCCACCTGTACCAAAACCAGTAGATGTTTTAATATAATCTGCACCTGCATCTGTTACTGATTTACACATAGCTATTTTTTCTTCTTCAGTTAAATAGCAAGTTTCTATTATAACCTTTAATATCTTATTTCCAACAACTTCCTTTAACATTCTTATTTCTTCTGTAACTTTATCATATAATTTATTTTTAACATCTGTAATGTTAATTACCATATCAATTTCACTAGCTCCATCCTCAAGAGCCTTTTTAGTTTCAACTATTTTAGCTTCTGTTGTAGAATAACCTAAAGGGAATCCAACTACAGTACATATATTAACCTTATCACCATATTTTTCATGTATACGAGAAATATAACAAGCTGGGATACATATTGATGCTGTATTATATTCAATAGCTTCATCACATATTTTTTGAATATCCTCCCATGTTGCAACTGCCTTTAATAGTGTATGGTCTACATGTTTTAAAATTTCTGAATTTGTCATAAATACCCTCACTTCTCCAGTGATATCAAATTATTTTCAACTTAAAACTTAATTTATTTATATGTCACTGGTCATATAATGATTTATTAATTTTAAGTTATATTTTAAAATAATGTTGAAATTGTAATATAAAACTCATTAACATAGGTGTTCACTCTTATAATAAAATACCAACATTCAATTAAAAAATAACATAATTTTTTCATTTAATCGTAATATATTATAATTCTCTATAACTTTATTTTAATATCATAATGTTATAACGTCAACATTTTTTGTTAAAGTTCAAACATTTGTTAAAGTATATCTTATAATTATAAGGTTTTTATTCTTAATAATTATAAGATATACTAAATATTTTGTATTATACACAAAATAATGTTAGAATATAAACAAATTTACTTATATTTAAATAATAATTTACATTAAATATTTGAAGAAATGGTGATTAATTAATGAATAAAAAATTTCAAAGAGCAAATAAGCTTATAGAAATATTAAAAGAAAAAAATGGAGCTTCTGTCAAAGAATTAGCCACAATATTAGGTGTTTCCGAAATGACGATTAGACGTGATTTAAATGTATTAAAAGCAAATAATATTGTAAGCAATGTATACGGTGCTACTATATATAATCCAGCAAATAATATTGAAAAATTAAGTACTTCTTATAATATTAATGATGAATTAATAAGACAAGAAAAGGAAAAAGCTAAAATAGGCAAAGCAGCTGCAAGCCTAATACAGGAAGGTGATATCATTATTATAGATGCTGGAACTACTACTGAAAAATTAGCACAAAGTATTAATGATGATATAAAACTAACGGCTTTATTTTATAATATAAATATATTATTAGCATTAAAGAATAAAAAAAATATTAAATTAATTTTTTCGGGTGGATATTTCCATTCCAATACTCAAATGTTTGAAAGTACAGAAGGAATTTCTTTAATTAAAAATATACGTGCAACAAAAGTATTTATTTCTGCTGCTGGTATACATGAACAATTAGGTGTAACCTGTTCAAATAATTATGAGGTACCAACAAAACGAGCTATAATAGGATCTTCTTTAGAAAAAATATTACTTGTTGATTCTGAAAAATTTGGTATAGTGAAATCTTCGTATTTTGCTAATTTAAATGAATTTAATACTATTATAACTGATTCTAATATTTCTAAAGAATGGATTGAACGTATTGAAAGTCTAGGAATAAAATTAATTATTGTTTGATATAAAGAACAGAGTGGCTACGCCACTTTTCAATTGACAGTTGACAATGCACAATTGTGGTTGAAAGCTACAGGCTTTCTTTAATATATATTATTTAGAAATCACCGAGTGATTTCATCCTACATTGTCAATTGTCAATCATCCATTGTCCATTCAAAATATCTCATTAACCTTAGATTTTATCTAGCTTTTTGAATATATATGAGAAAAATCCAGCTGGCAAATATATTTTTAATCTAATAACTAAATATACCATTAATTAAATAATTCTTCTTCTAATTCATTTATATTTATAATTTCAATTTTATTTCTATCAAATTCTATATATCCCATATCTCTAAGTTGCATTAATTCTCTTGATAAAGATGGTCTTGGTATTCCCATATTAGATGCTATTTCTTCTTTGCTTTCTTTTAAGACTATGTTTTTACTTTTTTGTTTTTTGGATTCTTCTAATATAAAATTTATAACCTTATGTTTAATACTTTTAAATGATATATTTTTTATTTTTGAATTAAGCATCAATACTTTATTACTTAATAAAGACATAAAGTTCTCTAAAAATTTTTCTTCTTTTAAACATAATTTTATAATATCTTCTTTTTTTATATATAATACCGTACAATCACTAAAAGCCATTATAGTAGCTGGATAACTACCCTTTTTTGAAAAAATTAAAGCTTCTCCAAAGACATCATTATTCTTTAATCTTTTTAAAACAATATACTTTCCACTTAAATATATTCTTTGAATTTCAACTATTCCATCTAAAATTATCCCTAAAGTATTACATTTGTCATCTTCTGATGCAATAACTTCTCCCTTATTATATGACTTTAAGAAATATTGTATATTAGAAATTACATTTTCTATATTCTCTTTGCTAATGCCTTTAAAAAATTCATTTTCTTTAATTTTCATTATTATGTTTTCCATATTAAAAATAAGAAGCCTCCTAACCAATGTAGAAAAAATTTACTAATAAATCTATAGTTTTCACTATGTTTTATATTAATAATTATTTTCTATTAAAAATAGACAAGATAATCCTAAAGCTAGATAAAATCAATCTCTCAGTTACTAAAAATTCTATAATTTGCTGTATAAATAAGAAGTACTATTCAAAATACATTATAATAATTTGAAATAGTACTTCTTTATACACTACTACACTAATTTAATTTATTCAACTATCAAATTTTTATTACTGAAATACTCTTTAATAAATTTTACTATAATCCCTAAAACAATACCTAGTATTGCTGGAACAACCCAACCAAGACCCTTAGAATAAAGAGGCAAATTAGAAAATACTTTAACTATAAATTCTAAATTAATTCCTGCTTGACTTAACGCATCAACAACACTTACTACTCCTGTAAATAAAATTGCTGAACAATATACAATTTTACTTCCATTAAAAATATTCTCTGTTACTCCAAGTACTATAAGAATTATCGCTATTGGATATATAGCATTTAATACTGGAACTGATACTGATAAAATTTTTGTTAACCCCATATTGGCAAGTACCATACTTGAAATAGAAAGTATTCTAACCCAAGTTTTATAATTTATTTTTGATGTTAATGTTGTGAAATATTCACTACAAGAAGTTATAAGACCAACACAAGTAGTTAAACAAGCTACTGTAAAAATAAGTGCAAGTAATATTACTCCTGGTTTTCCAAATAAATACGTCATAACATTTGTAAGAGTTTGAGCTCCATTTTCAGTTCCTCCAAATCTACCTCCTGATGTTGCTCCTAAATGACCTAACATAGAATAAATTACTATTAACAATCCACCTGCTATTACTCCTGCTTTTATAGATGTTGAAATAACTACTTTTTCCTCACTTATCCCTTTGCTCTTTATTGCAAAAGCGATTACTATTCCAAAGTTTAATGCCGCAATAGTATCCATAGTTAAATATCCTTCTAAGAATCCTTTAACAAATGGTGAAGATAAATATTCTCCACTAGCAGCTCCATAACCTCCTAGTGGTTTAAATACAGCCGCTATAAATACAATTGATATAAGAGTTAATAATGTTGGTGTTAAAAATTTTCCCATACGATCTACTAATTTAGATGGAGTTAAACATAACCAATAAGCTACTGAAAAGAACACTAATGTATATATAAATCTTGCTAATGTAATTGAAATTAATCCTTCAGGCAAAAATGGTGCTACAGCCATTTCAAAAGGTAAGCTTCCAGCTCTTGGAATACCTAAACATGGTCCTATTGATAAATATATTAATACAGTAAATACTATTGCAAAAATCGGATTAACCTTGTTTGCTAAATTTTTTAATCCACCAGATTTAGCTACCGTGATTACTCCTAAAACTGGAAACCCAACTGCTGTTATAAAAAATCCAAGCATAGCTACCCAAGTTGCTCCTCCTGCTGATTGTCCAAGAAATGGTGGAAATATTAAATTTCCTGCTCCAAAAAATAATGAAAAAAGCATTAAACTTATAAGTCCTAAATCTTTTTTTGATAAATTTTTCATTTTAAAATCCCCCTTTTTTATAATAAATAACCTCTTTTTTTATAATAATTAACTTCTTTCTAATGTCACTTTCAATACTCATGTAAATGCCCCCTTAAATATAAAAATACCCCGTCCCAATAAAAGGGACGAGGTTTAATCGCGATACCACCCTAATTCTATAAAATAATCATATAAAAATTAAAATCATTTTATAGCTCTCAGTAACGTACTAAATAATACGCCTTTCTTTTAACGGTGAAATTCCGTTGAGACTTACTTTAAACATAGTTCAGCCTCACTTCTCCGAGATGATTTTCAGTTATATCCTGAACATTAGCTTTCATCATACGCTAACTTTCTGTAGAACAGTAAATATTACTTACTTTTTCTCTTCTTAGAATTTTATTTTTAATTTGTAATTAGAATACACCTTTGTTGACTCACTGTCAATATTATACTTGTTTTTTTAATATTTTCATAAAATATTATATGTTTTTTTAATTTTTATATATTTTAAAGTTTAAAACATATTCTTTATTTATTAAATTAAAAGATTTTCACCATTTCTTTACATATTTAATCCAATTATACATTTAAAATTATTAAATCACAAATTCATATAAATACTATCTTACATAACATAATAATTAATTAAAATTTTAATTACAAGATCTAAGAACTCTATATCCAACTTGAATAATAAATTCATTGTTTATATTTACAACTCTATCTATATATTCATCATTAAAGTTTAAATTCCTAATAGCTAATTTTTCACTCAAAAGCGTTGAATGTATTATTATGTCTCTTATTTTATTAGGATTTTCTTTTCCGTCTAATATAGATATGCTATTATTTATTAAAATAGTATTTAAATTATCAATTTTTAATATTAACTCCTCTATTCCTTCTTTTAATTTATATGGAAATATTACTCTATTAATTAAAATTACTATTGTTACTCCTATTATCACATAAAAAACTCTATAGAATAATAATATATTTATATTCTCACTTAAAGATGATATACATATGGATGCTATAGATGCAAATAATGAAATTTTATAATATTCTTTAAATGCATATAATAAATAAAGTGAAATTATTAAAATAATTATAGTTATAAATCTTATATTTACTAAATTAATAATTATTCCTGTAATTAAAATACCTATAATATTTCCTATTATCCTTTCTTTTGTCTTAGATATTGTATACTCATAATATGGTTGAATTACTGACATTATTGTTATAACTGCCCATATAATCTTATAAAATCCCAAGATATTTGCTAATGTTAAACCTATAGTTACAGCTATAGACATCCTCATTGCAAAATTAAATCTCATTCCTTTATATATTAAATGTTCCTTAGATGTTTTATTATTTTTATCTATATTTATTATCTCCCACTCTTCATAAACTCGATTTATCTCTTTGTTTCCTAAAGCGTTTAATTCCTCAAAATTTTTTAATAGTTCTTTAAGTAATTCACATATTTCAAACATATACTCTGATTTTTCTTTATATTTTTTTATAAAATAATTTATACTTTCTGTTAAATATTCTATTGATATATAAAGATTAGAATACTGTATAATATTTTCTATTATTTTTATTAATTCTTTTATTTCACATTTTTCTATATCTTCTTTCTTATAAAGTTCATTTATTGTTCTTAAAAACAAATTAAAATATTCTATATTTATGTATAACTCAAATTGTATTTTTCCTAAATGAGTGGTTAAATAATTTTTATGTCTAGTTATATATATACTATACGCTAATTCTCTCATAATTTTAGAGCATTCTTTTATTAAACTTTCTTCAAAATTTTGATTTAATATATTATTAAGTTGAGTATTTATTAACGAAATTGAATTTGTTATACTTTTTCCTAATTTGTTTACTTCATTTACCTTAATGATAATATTACTACTTACTATCACAAGAATCCCAAAAATTACTGCTAAAATTCTTAATGGCAATTCTTCTAAAGTTATATACGAATATTGTGTAAATACGTATAACATTAAAAATGGTTTATAAAAAGTTAAATCATATGGTGAAAATATTATATACATTATTAAAAATATAACTGTAATATTAATTATAATTCCAATAAAAAAATTTTGTGTTGAAATAAATGAAGCTATTACAATGATTAAATCAATAACAATTATTCTAAGTATCTTATTAAAAGTTTTTATTTGCAAATTCTGTCTTCCTAATACTGTAGATGTTAACGCTATAGGAAAAGCTAACATTATATTTTTTATTCCAAATAAAATTCTAACACCAAGCATAGTAATAACTGCTACTGATCCATGCTTTAACATTGAATAAATATTTATTTTATATTTTTTTACTATACAATCTAACATATTATAGTACTTCCTAGCTGAATAAATTTAGTATTTTTTATTATCCTAATTATCAATATTTTAGCTATATAAATCTTTATGTACTTATTCATATATTATTTCTCCTATATATCTCTTAAAAATTATAGAAATTATTTTTAATAAAATTTAAAGTGTTTTAAATCTAACTATATGTTCTAATTAAGTTATTACATTTATAATTTTTTATATAAATTTATTCATATATAATTTGTTTCTAATTTTTAAAATTATTCTA
This sequence comes from Clostridium weizhouense, assembly GCF_019431045.1. Lineage (GTDB taxonomy): Bacteria > Bacillota > Clostridia > Clostridiales > Clostridiaceae > Clostridium > Clostridium weizhouense. Next base: position 222,124 of record NZ_JAHXPT010000001.1, read on the forward strand.
AAAAGTCTTAAGATTATATATCTGCTCTTAAGATTTTTTAACAACAAAAATAAGGGTTAATTCTCAATAAAAATTACTTTTCATTAAGAATTAACCCTTTAATAAACAAAATTATCTTCTATTTTGTTCTTTTTTAGCTCTTCTACAATCTATACATCTTACAGGTTCATTAGTGAATCCTTTTTCTTTGTAGAATTCTTGTTCACCTACTGTAAAAACAAATTCTTTACCACAATCTCTGCATACTAAAGTTTTATCTGTCATATTAAGTTCCTCCTTTTAATCAAAGATTAATATATTGATTCATATAATTCTCTAAAAGGAGAAATTTACATATCTATAAAAAACCTTTTTATATTTCATCTGTACTCTTATACTAACATATATAAAATAAATAGCAAGCTTTTTTTATTTTAATATTAAAATATAACAGCTTTATCTAATAAATTACTTGCCTCATTATTAGAAAGATTTTTAGATTGACTTATTTCTTCAATTAACATGTTTTTTGTTTTACGTAACATATCTTTTTCACTTGAATTTAATGAATGTTGTGTTTTTAGTTGAGTAAGATTGCAAAAAACTTCTAGATAGTCTTCCAAAGTTCCTGATTTTATTTTACTATTATTAACAACTGCTCTCTCTTTAAAATTAGACTTAATTAACTCATCTATGTTCGTTTGAAATTCATTTATGTTTTTTAAATTATTATCTAAAATTTTTGAGTCACTGATTAATCTAATATTAGATATTTCTGCTTTACTACAAGGTAATATTAATTTCATTGTATTATTAAATAAGTGTATTTTATAATAACTTTGAGCTTCCCCTTTGAACGTTCTTTCTTCTATTACATCAATCATTCCAACGCCTTGATTTGGATAAACAACTATATCTCCTACGTTAAACAAATAATCAACCTCCTTATATACTATTCTTATAGTATAACACAATTAATTATTTTTATAAAATTATTATTTTATCATAAAAAAATATCAGTGTCAATAAACAAAGTCAAGCATTTAAATATTAATATATTTAACAATTTATTTATAATCTTCCACTATATTTAACTTCCTTATAAACTTGTTCTGTTATTTTTATAAAACATCATCACTATATTAGTTATATATAAATTTTACTTCTAAATTCTTAATTAAAAATATTTATTAATATTATTTTAATTTCTTTTATAATATTGATAAATTATATTTTATTTGTATTTTTATACAAATAACTAATAAATTCTATTATAACTTACTTGAATAAATTAAAATTTTTCTTAATTTGTGCATAATATTACATAATTTCTAATATATTATTGTTAATCTACAAAAATTACCATATAATTATATATAAATATATTTTTTAATAATTTTGAGGTGAAATTATGGATCATGAAAAGATACATATAGAAAGAGATTATACAATATGTGATTTAGAAAATATTTTAGATAATATTCCATACGAAGTATGGCTTAAAGATAAAGATGGAAATTATAAATTTATAAATAAAGCTTTTGCTCAAAGAATAAAACTTTCTAAAGAAGAAATTATAGGAAAAAAAGATACTGATTTTAATCAAAATAATATAATTCAAACCTTTAATAAAAATGATAAAAAAGTACTAACTAATAAAATACGTATTTTACAAGAAGATAAATTAAATATAAATAAAGATGTAAAATGGTTTAAAGTTCATAAACTACCCTTTAAACCACAATATAAAAACTCTGATTGGATTATGTCTTTTTCAAGAGAAATAAGCTTATATAAAAAGGTAGATAACATTTTAAAATCTGAAATTGAAAAGGGTCTTGAAACAGAAAAAGAATTAGAATTATTTTTAGAAACCGCTACTGATTTATGTGCAATAGTATCTACAGATGGAACTTATAAAAAAGTTACTAGTAAATGGACAAGAACACTCGGATGGAATAAAGATGAATTATTTAAAATGAAACTTACAGATTTAATTCATAAAGATGATATAGATAAATCACTTGAAATAATAGATTTATACTCTATAAATGGCAAAGGCTATGGATTAACAACTAGATTTCGTTGTAAAAATGGAGAATATAAGATTATTGAATGGAGCTGGAATTACATAGAAAAATCAGATTCTATTATTTTGACTGGAAAAGATAGAACTGAACAAAAGAAATTAGAGGAAGAAAAAAAAATTTTAGAAGATGCTATAGCCTTAGAAACTTTAAAAACAGAATTTTTTGCTAATATATCACATGAATTTAGAACTCCAATTAATATAATACTTACTACAGTTCAATTACTTTCTGTTAATTTACAAAATAATTGTACTGGCTTTGAAGAAAAAGCAAACTTAACAAAATATATAAAAGGTTTAAAACAAAATGCTTATAGGTTATTAAAACTTGTAAACAACTTATTGGATATAACAAAAATAGAAGGTGGATATTATGAATTAAAGCTAAAAAACTGTAATGTAATTAATCTTATTGAAGAAATAGTATTATCAGTTGCTGATCACATTGGTAACAAAGGGAGAACTATAATATTTGATACAAATGAAGAAGAGTTAACACTTGCTTGTGATCCTGAAAGGATTGAAACTATAATATTAAATTTATTATCAAATGCAGTAAAATACACTGAAAAAAATGGTGAAATTAATGTTAATTTAAATGTAGACAAAAAACAAGAAAAAATATTTGTATCAGTTAAAGATAATGGAGTTAAAATTGATGAAAAATATGCAAAATCTATTTTTGATAGATTTACTCAAGTAGAAAATTTATTAAATAGGAAATGTGAAGGTAGTGGAATTGGCTTATCACTTGTAAAATCTTTAGTTGAATTACATGGAGGTACTATTTGGGCTAATACAGATCTTAAAGAGGGTGCTGAAATAATATTTACTCTTCCAATTAAAGAAATTGAAAATCAAAATGATATAGAATTTGAAACCAAGGTCTTAGATGCAAAAATTGAAAGATTTAATGTAGAATTTTCAGATATATATTCTATGTAATTAATTACTACTTAACATATTTATAACTTAATTTTTAAAATACATAATTAAAGAACTGTTTCAAAAACCTATATTTAAAACAGTTCTTATATCTTTATATCATTAAGCATTTAACTTATTATTAATATAAATTTTGTATATACTATTTATTTTTCTATTCTTAATTATAACAAATAACATTTGTTCCTGAACTAATATTATCATATACCGCCTTTGCTAGATAGTATGGTGCATTTATACATCCATGTGAACCATTTGTTTTATAAATTTCTCCTCCAAATTCTGATCTCCAACTCGCATCATGAAGTCCAATTCCGCCATTAAATGGCATCCAAAAACAAACAGGAGCAGCATAACCCGGACCTCTTAGAACTGTATCTTTTTGTTTATAATATAATCTATAAATTCCATCTGGTGTTGCACATCCAGTACTTAAGTTGCCTGTAACAACATCACCTTCTACAACAAGATATCCATCTTTGTAATACCATAAATGTTGATTTCCCATATCAATTTCTACAAATGTTTCACCAACATTACTAAAATAACTTGCTGCTGATGTTTGATAATATATTGGATGTTTTGATATAGTTTGTCCATTTTTTATATTATCCAGTAATTCTTTTGTTTCGGCTTCACTATCAATCTTCCAACTATGATTATTGCCATCATATCCACCACTAACTTTTATTGTATTTCCTAATAATGAAGTATAAGTATTTGCCATTGTATCTACATAATCTCTTACCTTTGATTCATCAAAAATAACTTGAAAATTTTCATCTATTCCAATCCAATCTTTTATTGTAGATCCATCTAAAACTTGTGTATTACCTGCAAAAGTATACGTTATATTAGAAGATATATATTTATTAAGAGTATTATATGCATAAGAGACTATAGGTGAATTCTCAACAAATTTAGGATTTTCATAACAATCACTATATTCTAAATTTATAGATATTTCTCCATTTAAAATTGCTTTTACTATCTTATCATGTAGAATATTTTTTTTAACTTTATTTCCGTAAATTTCTTTTGTAAGTATATATGAATTATTGTTATATTCAATTTTAGCATTTTGAGGTTGAATCACTTTATTATTATCAAAGCAAGAAAGTTTATTTAAACATTGATTCAATAAATTTTCATCATAAGAAATTACTTTAGAATTATCTTCATTATATTTTAATCCTATGTCAATTCCATAAATTTTTTCTATTATGCCTCCCCTTTCTTCCAATGTTAATGTGTATGATTCTGATGACGTTTTTTCATTGTCTTTATCTAATGTTTTAGCCGAAACATTAATGGTATTAGTTAAAATAGACATATTAAAAATAAAAAATGTACTAAAAATAAAAACTATACTCCATTTATAAATTTTATTAAATATTTTTGTTATTTTTTTCATTAAATATCCCCCCCAAAATTAAAATTAGTACTAAAATATATCCGCTTAATTACAGCACAATATATTATTTTAATTTTACGCTTTATATTATACCATTTTTTTCCAATAAAAAGGAGAGATTTTTATATTTGTAATACAAATATATCTTATATAGCTTCTTAAATATATATATAATTTTCTATAAAAGCTATATAAAGATTGTAAATATAATAACTTAATTAAAAGATATATTTTATAATTTGTTATTTTATAAAATTCATTTTTCGACTTTTTATTTTAAATTTTATGTTTTTTCGTATATGCTAATTTATATTTTATATTTTAAATGATATTTTTTAAAATATTTTTCTAAAATTATAGTATTTAATTAAGATTTTATTAAATATTACGATAGATAATTGTATACTTTATTAAATAACTAATCAGGAGGAAGCTTTAATGAAAAAATTTAAATTTAAGAGCCTAAAGCATCAATTATTACTATGTTTTATTGCACTAATAATAATTATGTGTACAGGCATATCATTAATTTCTATGTACATATCAAAACAAGCCTTAATTTCAACTGTTAATATCACTTTACCAGAAGTTGCTAAGCAAGCAAGTTCTTCTGTAGAAAATGCAATTAGTACTCAAACTAAGATTTTAGAAACTTTAGCTAACAATGATAAAATTAAAGATGAAACTATACCAGTAAATGAAAAATTAGAACTACTTTCAGAAATAGCAAAACAAAATGGTTATTTAAAAATGACTCTTTTAGATGCTAATGGAAATGGATTTAATACTGATAACCAACCATTAAATCTATCTGATAGAGATTACTTTAAAAAATCTATTTCTGGAATAAACTATGTATCTGATCCAATAGTAAGTAAAGCTGATAATAGTTTAGTAGTTGTATATAGTGTACCTATAAAGAATAATGATACTATTATTGGAGTTTTAACTGCTGTTAGAGATGGTAATGAGTTAAGTGGATATACTAATAGTATTAAATTCGGAGAAACAGGTACTGCTTATATGATTAATAAAGAAGGTACTATAATTGCACATAATAATAAAGAACTAGTAATAAATCAAGATAATGACTTTGAAAATATAAAAACTGATCCTTCATTAGAATCTATAGTTAAAATAGAAAAAAAAATGACCCAAGGTGAATCAGGTGCTGGAGATTATTCTTATAAAGGAAAAAATAAATATGTTGGTTATGCCCCTATTAAAACTACAGGTTGGTCTATAGCTATTGTAACTGAAAAAGATGAAGTTTTAAGTGAAATAAACCTTTTAAGATTACTTATAGGTATAACATTAGTTATATTTGTTGTATTAGGTTGTTTTATAGTATTACTTCTATCCTCTTCTATTATAAAACCTATAAAATTATCAATGGAACAATTAAAATCTATATCTGAAGGTGATTTAACATTAAATACTTCAAAAAAACTTTTAGATAGAACTGATGAATTTGGAGAAATGGCACAATCTATAGAAACTATGAAAACTTCTATGATTAATATGATTAATAATATAAAAACAAGTTCTTCTGATATAGACTCTCAAAGTAATACTTTATTAGCATTATCTAATGAAATGTCATGTTCAAGTAATAATATCTCAACCGCTACTAATGATGTTGCTAAAGGAACTGTAGGCCAAGCTCAAGATTTAGTAGATATTACTGCTATATTACAAAATTTCAGTGCTAAATTAGATGATATGGTTAAAATAATAAATGATATAGACTCTAATACAAATAATATAAAATCTAAAGCTTATTCTAGTAATACAGATATGGAAACTGTTATTCAATCTGTTAACAATGTTAATAATGCATTTAATGAATTAATTATAAAAATACAAAGTGTTGGTTCTAATGTTACAAAAATAAATGAAATAACTAATTTAATAAATAGTATATCTGAACAGACTAATCTTCTTGCATTAAATGCAGCGATTGAAGCCGCAAGAGCTGGTGAGTCTGGTAGAGGTTTTTCTGTTGTAGCAGATGAGATAAGAAAACTTGCTGAGCAAAGTAAAGATTCTTCTTTAAGTATTTCTAACTTAATATCAGAAATATCTATAGATACAAACCTTATGATTAATACTACTGATACTATGAAGGATGAACTTAAAACTCAAGAAAATAATATATATACTGCTATGAAATCTTTTGAAACAATTACAGTTGCAGTTGATGATATAGCACCTAAAATTGAATTAGCTAATAATTCTGTTAATGATTTAAATGAAAATAAGGAAAGTATTTTAATCAAAATAGAAACATCATCTTCAATCGCTGAAGAAGTGTCTGCTTCAGCTGAAGAAATAGCTGCTTCAACTGAAGAAATGAATAAGTCTACTGAAGAATTATCAAATTCTGTAGAACTATTAAATAATATGAGTAATGAAATGACTCATAATGTAAATAGGTTTAAAATATAAGCTTATATTTTAATAAAAATCTTATTTATATATAACTTTACTTTTTAAATATTATAGTGGTTAATTTTGTAAAAAACAAAATTAACCACTATCTTTATTTTATATAAATAAAAGAGTACCATTTTATTTAAAACGATACTCTTTTATTGTTAATTTAACTACTTATTTAATATACAATTATTCTTTAATTTTAAATTTTCCTATTTCAGTTTCTAAGTCTTTAACTATATTTTGAAGTTCATCTGCTGATTTTGTAAATTCAACCATAGAAGCTGTTATTTCTTGTGTTGCTGCTGAAACTTCTTCACTAGCAGATGCTGTTTCTTCTGATATACTTGATATTTCTTCAATTTCAGTTAATACTGCATCTTTTCTTCCACCTATATCTATAGTATGTTCTTTTATTTCTTGAATTTTGTCTATTAATATTATTACTTGATTTGTTATACTATCAAATATTTCCTCAGTTTTAGATACCGCTGTTTCTTGCTCTTCAACTATATATTGTGTCTCCTCAATAGCATTAACAGCAACATTTGATTTACCTTTAATTTCTCCTATTATCTTTTTAATTTCTTCTGTAGATTTGCTTGATTCATCTGCTAATTTTCTGATTTCTTCAGCAACAATTGCAAATCCTTTTCCTGCTTCTCCAGCTCTTGCTGCCTCTATAGAAGCATTTAAAGATAATAAATTAGTTTGTTCTGTTATACTTGCAATTGTTTCAGATATCTTGTTTATTTTTTCCATATTTTCATTAACATCTATAACAATTTTTCCAACTTCAATAGATGCTTCTTTAGTTCTCATAGATTTTTCTATAAGAGTCTTCACCATCTCTATTCCATCAGTGCTTAAATCTTTAGTACTATCAGATGTATTTGACAGTTCCATCGTCACATTAGAAACAGTATTTAATCTCTTAGATAAATCATCCATATTTTCTACGCAATTTAATGCATTTTGTGCTTGTCTTGTACCACCTTGTGCTATTTCATTAACTGCATTCGAAGCTTCTCCTAAAGATGCACTAGTTTCTTCTGACATAGCTGCTAATTGACTTGATGTTTGTAATGCTATATTAGATGATTTTTTAACATTACTAACTAAATTTGAAATATTATTAATCATATAATTAAAATATTGTCCCATTTCTTTAAATTCATCTTTTGAATCAATTTCTACATTAACACTAAGATCACCTTTTGCAGCTCTTGAAAATGCTTCTTTTAAAGTATTTAAATTTTTAAGTATTCCCTTACTAATAATAATTGCTACTATTATTGATATAATAGTTACTGCTAACATAATTAAACCCATTACCATCATAATAGAATTTGTATCTTTTGTTATTTCAGTTGAATTCAAACTTGAAAATATCTTCCATCCAGTTACATTATTATCTTTATATACTGCTAGCTTATCTTGTCCTTCAAAATTATATTCAACTATACCTTGTCCACTATTTTTTGCTTCATCCCAATAGGTTTGTTTAGTTATTATATCAGTATTTATATAATCTTTATTTTTATGAAGTATCATATTTCCTTCTTTAGTAGCTATATATATATATCCCGTTTCTCCAATTGTTATTGAAGATAAACTCTCTGTTAAAGTATCTAATGATAAATCTAATCCTATTACTCCTACTATTCCTGATTCATTTTCTACAGTTTTAGCTAATGTTAATACTAATTTCCCTGTAGTTGCATCTGTATAAACATCAGTTATAACAACAGTTCCTTTTTTTTCTAAAGCCAATTTATACCAAGGTCTTACTTTATGATTGTAGTCACTACTCATAGCTTGTTCAGGGTAATTTATAAATTTGCCAGATTCCGTTCCAAAATATGTTCCAAGTATATCTTTATCTATATTTTTTAATTCATATAATTGTTCTTTAACTAATGCCTCAGAATTAATATCTTTATCTATATTTCTAAAATTAAAATCTTTACTTATTATATTTATAGGGTTTTGAATAGATATAAAATAATTATCTAATCTAATACTTATTTGATTTAAACTTTCTTGACTTGTTTTTTCCAAATTATTTCTAACTATATTTGCTGATTTAAAATAAGTTGTTAAACTAACAATAATAAGAGGTATTAAACATATGCTCATTAAACTAGAAATTAATTTGGCTCTCATTCCCCAAAAATTTTTTTTCTCATTACTCATTTTTTCACTCCCTTAATCATTCTCTTTTGCGACATTAATTTATTTATAGTTAATTGTCGTATCGTTAATTTAACAACTTTACAGTTATTTAAATGACAATTTTATATTATTTATATCAAATTGTTATTATATTGAATTTTTTCTAACAAATTATTCTTTGAAATAAATATTAATAAATTTGTAAATTTAAAAATTGTTTTCTTCATTCTGGTATCAAGCTATATGAAAAAATAAATAAAAAAGTTTATTATTAAATTATAAAATTAAAAGTTCTCTAAAATATTTCAGAGAACTTTTAATTTCTAAAGCTAACTTATGGCATCATTACTGTATCTATTACATGTATTACTCCATTTTTACCTTTAATATCAGTAACCACAATTTTAGCTCCATCAATATATACTTCTTTATTCTTTACTTCTATTTTTGCTTTCTCTCCATTTGACATCTTTAAATCTTTACCATTTAGTTTTACTACTTCTTCTGCAGTTAACTTTCCTGGTGCAACATGATAAGTTAAAATTTTTGTAAGTTTTTCCTTATTCTCAGGTTTTAAAAGATCATCAAGTGTATTTTTAGGAATCTTTGCAAATGCATCATCTGTTGGTGCAAATACTGTAAATGGACCTTGACCTTTAAGTGTTTCAACTAATCCAGCTGCCTTTAAAGCACTTACTAAAGTTTTAAATCTACTGTCAGCACTAGCAATATCAACAATATCTTTTGACTCATCAACTTCCTCCTTTTGCGCTAAATTTGTAACTTGTGCATGAGCATAACAATTTAACCCAATGATATTAAATAGTGATACCATTAAAGTTAAAGTAATAATTAGGCTAATTTTCTTTTTCATAACAAAACTCCTTTTCTAATTTATATTTAATAAATCTTATTATGTCAATTTACTTAGCATTATATTTATTATTTTAATTTGAAATTTTTACCCCTTATAAATAATTGTTTATTAATTAATGTAGTTTTATATTGTTTTAATACGTTATAAATATATTTCTGTACTTTAATTATTTTTAATTTTTAATCTAATTTTATAATGTTAAAGTTATTCATAATTAAATATAAATAACTTTAATAGTATAAAATTTACTTTAAATCAAATAATAAATCTATATTATTAAGATTAGGAGGTATAAAAATTGAATGAAGGCTTAGTAGTTTTAGTACGTTCTATTATTGGATTTTTTTCCTTACTTATTTTTGCTAAGATCTTAGGTAAACAACAAATAAGTCAGTTAAGTTTTTTCGATTATGTACTTGGAATAACAATTGGTTCTATGGCTTCAACTCTTACAACAGATTTATCTAGTAGAGCTTGGCCTCATTTTGTAGGTCTTCTAGTCTGGTCTATACTAGGATACTCAATGGAATATATTACATTAAAATGGAGATATGCTTCAAAATATATAGATGGCGAACCTACAATTATAATTATGGACGGTAAAATAATGGAAAATGCACTTAGAAAAATGAAATATAAAGTGTCTGATATAATGGGATTATTAAGAAATAAAGATGTTTTTGATCTATCGCAAGTAGATTTTGCAATTATTGAACCAAATGGGCAATTATCTGTATTAAAAAAACCACAATATGAACCTTTAACACCTAAAGACATGAATATTACTAAAGCACCATCAGGTATAAGTACAGAACTTATCTATGATGGTATTATTATGCATCAAAACTTAAAACAACTTAACAAAACCGAAAAATGGCTTATAGATCAGCTAAAAATGTACCAAGTCAAAGATGTTTCAGAGATATTTCTTGCAACACTTACCCCTTCTGGTTCATTATATATAGATAAATATGATGATCATACTGTAAAAATAACTGATATTGGTGATTATAAAGGGCCATATTAAGGAGAAATGTTATTATGAGAAAATTTTTAGTCATAACGATTCCTATAGTATCATTGATTTTTTTTATAGCGATTATGCTTAGTACTAGTATTTTAAAGAAATCATTAGGCACAGAGATTAGTATTCCTAATTCAATACAATTAATTATTGAAGATGTAGAATCAGGTAACTGGGATGCTGCTAATGAGAAAACAAAAAGTTTATCAAAAACTTGGGAAAAAATAGTTAAAAGAATTCAATTTAGTTCAGAAAGAGATGAAATAAATTCTTTTAAATCTAGTATAGCACGTCTTGATGGTGCCATAATGGCAAAAGATAAATCTGCCTCACTTATTCAGTTAAAAGAAGCTTATGATCATTGGGATGGATTAGGTAAATAAATATATTATATAACTAATGAAGATTAAACCATTTATTAAGTGTGATTTAATCTTTATTAATTTTACACTTAATTTATATATTAGATGACAAAAGAATAAAATTTAATTTTGATAACATCATCTTCCATTATAAATTTTAAAATGAACTAATACAGTATATTTTTTTATTAAAAACACATCATAAAATTAGTTATAAACTGAAGAACTATTATGGAGGATTCAAATGAAAATTCTAAAAAAATTTTTAATATTTATTATGACTCTAGTTATTATAATAATTTTACCAATAGAAATTTTCAAAAACAATGTATGTGCTAATTCAAATTTTAATAAAAAAGCTCCTATTAAAATAGCTGTATTCTTACATAGTTACGATGACTATCTTTCTCTTGTAAAACAAAATTTAGAGACTATTCAAAAAGAAAATCCTGATAAAGTAGAATTTACTTTTTTTAATGCAAAAGAAAATCAAACTATACAAAATGCAAGTATTGATAAAGCTCTTACAGAAAATTTTGATGTTTTTATTGTAAATTTACATACTCTAAAATTAGATGAAGTAGGAAGTATTTTAAATAAAATAATTAAAGAAAACATGCCATTAATCCTATTGGGAGAGCCAGATGAAAATTTAATAAGGTTTGTTGGACGTTATGGTGTTTTTATTGCAAGTCAAGGAAAAGAATCTGGTATTATAGAAGGAAATATTCTCGCTAATGAATGGAATACTAATAAACAATATATCGATAAGAATAATGATAATATATTACAATATATTATGTTAAAAGGCCGAATTGGTGATCCAATAGTAGATCAAAGAACAAATTATTCCATTTTGGCACTTAATGAATCTGGAATAAAAACAGAAGAACTCACCTCATTCAATGGTGAATGGAGTAAAGATTTAGCTAAAGAGGCTATTGAATCTTTATTTTTAAAATACGGCAACAAAATTGAAGCTATAATTTCAAATAATGATGCTATGGCAATAGGCGCTATTGAAGCGTTACAGAAATACGGATATAACAAAGGTAATAAATCCATGAGTATTCCTGTTGTTGGAATTGATGGACTACCAGAAGCTATTGAATTAGTTAATAAAGGATATATGACAGGGACTGTTATCCAAGATGCTCAAGCTAATGCTGAAGCGCTTTATAATATTGGAATGAACCTAGCTTATAAAAAACCTCCTCTTGAAAATACAGATTATAAATTTGATGATACTGGTGTTGTAATTCGACTACCTTATAAAGAATATAAAAAATAATATAATGTCTCACTCTTAGATTTTATATTTAAATTTAATTAAATTGATAATCTTATATACTCTATTTTATTACTAAAATATTTTTAAATAAATAATGTTCCAAAATATTTAATCTTATTAAATATTTTTTAATAGAAAATCACCCTAAATATTAAATTTATTTTTAATATTTAGGGTGAAAATGATTCTTTCTTTACCTAAATATATTATAAAAACATAGTTATAATATATTTTTTAATATTTATTTTTGTAAATAATTTATATTTTAATAATTCTAAAATAATTCAAAAACATATTAATATACTCTCATATCTATAAAATATAAATTTAGCTAGATATGAGAGTATTTCAATTATTATTTATTATATTGAGGTTCTTCTTGCTTTACAAAATCAAGTCTTGATTGAATTGTTTGTTCTACATTTTCCATTGTACTTGCAAGTTGATTAAACATTTGCTTTGCTTCTTGATTATCTGTATCTAAAGAAAATGTCTTCATATCTGCTGCTAACCCCTTAGCACTAGCTAGTGCTGTTTCAAGTTTTGTTCCTGTTGGCATAAAAATTCCTCCTTTATATTTTGTTATTGCAAATATATTTTGTTCATAATTAATTTAAATATTCTATTTATTTATAATGAAATATATTCCTTTTAAATTTAGTTTACATTCACTAAACTTTAATAATTCATCTTTTGATATATAGATATTTAAAATAAATATCTATATATCAAAAGATGAATTAAAATTAATACTATTGGTTAAAGTAAGTTAGTAAACAATTTAATAACTATAAAGGAGACTTTTATATGACTGCAATTTCAAAGGTAAAACAAACATTAACTACATTAAAGGGGGCTGAGGCTACTTTAAGAATGTATTCATTGCAAGAACGTGATAAAGAAGCTAGAGATATTTATAGTCAGGCAGCTAAAGAAATAAATAAAATCAAAACAGACTTAGAAAAAAGAGTAGGATTTATGGAGTTTGAGGAACCCCAATATAAAGGCAATTAAGTGAGGTGGAATATGGATTCTTGGTTAATACTTTTATTTAATTCAATAGTTTTGTTTTTTTTGACATTTGTTATAACAAAATACATGAAAAGAAAGTCTTTATCTAGGGCTACTCCTTTTGATTTTATTTCTTATGGAGTCATAGCTATTATAATTACTTTAACTTCTTTAAATATACTTGATAATATTTACTTTGGGCTAATTACATTGGCTGTTTGGGCCTTAATGCCTATTATATTAGATTATGCTTCTATGAGAAGTAAATCTATTTATAACATAATACATGGTAAAGAAAGAGTATTAATTAAAAATGGGAAAATAATGGAAGATAATCTATCTAAAGAAAGAATTACAGGGCAAGAATTTTTAGAAACAATTCGTTCAAAAAAAGCATTCAACTTAGCTGATGTTGAATTTGCTGTAATGGAAACAACTGGTGATATAAATGTTAGTTTAAAAGCTGATAAAAAACCTGTTACCCCACATGATTTAGGACAAAAAGTAGCATCTAATGCAGAACCACAAACAGTTATTTTAGATGGAAATATATTAAATGAAGGTCTTACTAATGCTGGATTAAATCACGGTTGGCTTACAGCCCAACTTGAAATTCAAGGAGTTACCCTTGAAAATGTTTTTTTAGGTCAAGTAGATTCTTCTGGAGATTTATATGTTGATCTTTTTGATGATATGATACAGATTCCTAAAGCACAAGTTAAAGAGATGTTATATGCTAGCATTCAAAAAAGTCTAGCAGATCTTATGTCATTTTCTTTAGATTGTGACAATGAAGATGCAAAAACCATGTACTCTGAAAATGCTAAAAAATTAGAAAAAGTCATAAAAAAACTTGAACCATATTTATTACGTTAGAAGGTGAAATAAATGTCAAATATGAAAAAGAAAAAAATGACTCCTACTCAACAACAATATGATGCATTAGTAACTAGTATAGAGCCTAAAAGACCTATTTTAAATAATTGTATTAGAGCATTTATAATAGGAGGTACAATATGTACCATTGGTCAAGGCTTGCAATGGGTTTTTATTAACTACTTTAATTTCGATGAGAAAACATCAGCAGGCCCTACTTCCATAGTTCTAATCTTTTTCGCAGTTTTATTTACTGGACTTGGAGTGTATGATCATCTTAGTCAATGGGCTGGATGTGGAACTGCCGTCCCTATTACTGGTTTTGCTAATTCTATAGCTTCTGCTTCAATTGAACATAAAACTGAAGGATTTGTACTTGGAGTAGCTGGAAATATGTTCAGTCTTGCAGGTGCAGTTATTGTTTATGGAGTTTTTGCTGCTTTTGTAGTTGCTACAATAAAAATGACAATAATATGGTTGGGGGCGATGTAAATGCTTAAAGGACATCAATCTTGGATTTTTAATTCTAAACCTACAATATTATCTTCTGCAGCCGTTGGCGGTCCTTTTGAAGGTAATGGTGCTTTAGCTGATGACTTTGATATAATTTCTGAAGATTTGTGGCTTGGTCAAGATAGCTATGAAAAAGCAGAAAAAACTTTACTTGAACATGCTTGTCAAAGAGCAATACAAAAATCCAAAATCCAAAAAGAAGATATTAACTTTTTTTTAAGTGGAGATTTAATGAATCAAATTATCTCTAGTAGCTTTACTGCAAGAACTTTAGGGATACCTTTTTTAGGAATTTTCGGTGCTTGTTCTAGCTCTATGGAAGGTTTATCATTGGCAGCACAATTAATAGAAAGTAAAGCTGCTAAATATGTTTTAGCAGCTGCAAGTAGTCATAATGCAGCTGCTGAAAAGCAATTTAGATATCCTACTGATTACGGTGTACAAAGGCCACCTACAGCTCAGTGGACAGTAACTGGAGCTGGAGCTGTAGTCCTTGGTCAAAGTGGAAATGGTCCTAAAATAACATCTGCTACAATAGGAAGAGTTGTAGATATGGGGATTTCAGATCCTTATAACGTTGGAGCTGCCATGGCCCCAGCAGCTGTAGATACAATTGAAGCTCATTTTAGGGATTTAAATATTGATGCTTCTCATTATGATCTTATTGCTACTGGTGATTTAGGAAAAGTCGGTCATGAACTTGCTAATGCTTTATTAGAAAAGCATGGAATAAACATGCCAACAGATATATTTACTGATTGTGGACTTTTAATATATAAAAAAGACCAACCAAGTTTTTCTGGTGGCAGTGGTTGTGGTTGTTCTGCTGTTGTAACTTATGGACATTTACTTAATCGTATGCGAAAAGGAGAATTAAAGAAAATATTAATTGTTGCAACAGGTGCTTTAATGTCTCCTATTTCCTTTCAACAAAAGGAAAGCATACCTAGCGTTGCACACGCTGTTTCTATAGAAATGTAAAAAAAGAAGGTGTAAATTAAGTATGGAAAAATTTATTTTTGCATTCATAATAGGTGGTTTAATTTGTGTTATTGGGCAACTTTTAATGGATACTTTAAAGATTACCCCTGCTCATGTAACTTGTACATTAGTTGTTGTTGGTGCAATTTTAGGCGGATTGGGTTTATATGACCCATTGGTGAAATTTGCTGGAGCAGGAGCATTTGTACCTATAAGTAGTTTTGGAAATACACTTGTAACAGCAGCTATAACTGATGCTGAACAAACTGGTTTTATCGGAATATTTACTGGCGTTTTAAAAACTGTAAGTGCTGGTGTCTCTGCTGCAATAATCTTTGGATTTATTTCTGCCATGGTGTTTAAACCAAAAGGCTAAATCATAATTATTATAAATATAAAGTTTTTATATAAATTAAGATAACCAGTAACAATATATTTTTGTATTGTTACTGGTTATCTTAATTTAAAACACATTTTAAGAAATTAAATGATATTATACTACTCCATTATTTTTTAATATTTTTAATATAAGTCTATTTATTTCTTAATATAATTATATCTCTAATTTTTCTTTATCTTTCTGTTAAATATTTTCAGTAAAATAACTAATAATAATATTTTATATAATTATTATGGGCTTAAAAATTTAATAACAATATTATATTCAACATTAATTGAAAAATTAAATAAATTATTTATAATAATTTTATTGGTCTATTTCAATACTTCATCTTTATTATTTTTTTCATAACTCTTATACATTACCCATGCAACTATTGAAAATATTGCTGGTCCAGCTATGCTCCATATTGTTGTTTGTATATCTCCTTCTATAGCTGGCTGTATTATACAAAATAAATTAGCGAATCCTATAGTTAAAACAACTATACAGGTCCAAAAATTTGCAATTCCTTGGGTTTTAAATACTACGAATGGTTTCTTTATCTTTGTTTTCTTTTTAAAATACGGAAATGCAATAGCTACAAACACATATGGCAATGTCATCGCTACATTAGTCATTGAAACAAGTATATTAAAAAATGCAGCCATTGAACTTCCTCCAAATGCTACTAGTGCTATAATGATACAAACTATAGTGGCTTGAATCCACATAGCATTTATCGGCAATCCATCTTTAGTCTCTCCAACTTTTCCAGGCCATAATTTAGCTGGTGTTCCTTCAATTATTTGTTTTAATGGAGAATACATCAGTGTAAAAAATGCACCCGATAATGCTAAAAACATTGAAAGTCCAACATATCTTGCAACAAACTTTCCTAAAACTATAGCAGTATTCTCACTCACTCCAAACGCTTTCCCAATTGAATATCCTAAATTAGCCATAACTATATAACTTGCATTTCCTAAATTAACCTCTTTAATTCCCATTATAGTTTCCCAATTAGTAAATATACCAATAAATAGTATTCCTATTGAATATCCTATTGAAATGATAGTTGCAGAAATAATAATTCCTTTAGGGAAAATTTTTTCTGGCTTTTCAGTTTGGTCAACTAATCCACCCACCGCTTCTATTCCTCCATAAGCAAATAGAGCATATACTATAAATGCTAATGAAGCAATTATATCTCCAGTATATTTAGGATTGGGTGTTTGTATAAATGATTTTAAACCTTCAATTGGTTGAGCTAATTGTCCATTATTACCTAAAAAAACTGCTAAAGCGCCAATCCAAAGAAATACATTTAATAATAAAACAGCAGTTCCACCTAATGAAGTTACTTTCTTTATCTTATCAATACCTTTTGTTGATATATAAGTTACTAATATTATCCATAAAACTCCTAAAATCCCCAATACTTGTGGTCCTTCAAAACCAAATAAAGCCCAGCTTTGTGTTGTATCTTTTCCAAATATAGCATTTGACACAGTAACCCACATCCCAGATGCAACATTAACCATCCAAGTTATATAAGAAAAGTACCACATGAATGTTCCTATAAATGCAAATCTTGGCCCTATAGATTTCTCCATCCATGAATATATTCCACCTTTCTCCTTTTTGAAGGCTGAACCAAATTCAGCTACCATTAATGCAAATGGAACAAAGAAGGTTATTCCTGAAAAAATATACCAGGGAATAGCAGCATAACCCATCTTATAAAATGATCTTGGAATGTTGTTAAATCCATAAACAGATGTAAAAATCATTAATGTCAAAGGTACCAAGGTTAATCTTTTTATTGATTTTACGCTTGACTTCATTTTTTTCCTCCTTATCTTATAGTTTATTTTTAAATTTTTAAGTCTTTTGTTTATATCTCTATATTGTTATTTTATTTAGGCTATAATAATAGTACTTTCTCCACATTGAATTATTTTTATGTATAACCTCTAATCAGCAGACTAATTATTATAGCTAAAAAAAAGGAACTATCGCATTTTTTAATCTGCTAATGCGATAGTTCCTTTTTCTACCTAATTAAATACCAAGTTTAATTTTTTTAAATTTTTAATGCTTTTATATATTTTTCTTATTAACCATTTTATTAAAATCTTTCTTTCTGAACTTAATTTTTGTAATGATATAAGCTATTAAAGTTACTATTACGCAAACTACTAAATATCTTGCAATACTATTTGATATTTCTATTTTACAAAAATATAAAATAGTTGGTATCAATGAATGAAAAACATAAATCCATACAGACATTTCTCTCATATAGCTAGATGCTTTGTCACTTATTTTAATCTTTGAATTCAATGCTATAATAAATATTATCGGAACAACCAATGCTTCTGAAAAATAAATATTGTAATCCTGTGCTATTCCATTATGAATTAAAAAATATACTTCCACTCCAAAAATTATAAAAAATGAAATTAAGAAAATTAATGGCTTTTTAACTTTTTCATTTATTTTATACTTATTAATTAAAACACCTATCGTAATAAAAGGAACACCAAATGTAATACCATTTCTTGTGTTATCAAAGATGAAATTATAACCATTTATAATATGTATAAATGGACTATCTTTAATCAATCCATAATAACTGTCTCCCATAAGTCCTATTAGTAATAAAATAATGCTTGTCACAATTAAAGGCTTTATTAAATCTTTTTTTAGAAAAAGATTTACTACACAGATAGAAATAATAAGTGCAGGAAAATACCACATAGCGCCAGAAATACTGTTCACTAAAAATAGCTTTAAGGTAAACCCTATTCCTCCTTTAACAAACATTTGATACATAAATGGTATAAGTGGTATAAACACTATTAAATAGACAATAGTTGCAATTACATAAATTTTAATTAATTTCATTACATATGTTTTAAGATAACCTTCTTTATTTACTTTTAAATAAAAAAAGTAACCTGATGTTATAAAGAAGAATGGAACTGAAATTCTACAAATAAAATCACTTGTAACATATATTGCTGTATCACCTAATGATTGAAATGCTATTAAGTGAATTACAATTACTAAATAAGCACATACAATTCTTAAAATATTTATTGCATCATACCTTTTAGCTTCTTTTTCCATGATTTAACCCCCCTAATAATTTGTACTAATACCTTATAGATATTTTTTTGTTTTTTACTCTTAAAATTTCTCCCCTATATTATCACAAAATTAAATCCTATCATTCCATTATACAATATATGTAATTTTTCTCAATTTATACTTATTTAATTCTTGTTGCTAATTTTATTTAAGACTAAAAAAAATCTACACCAATCTATATTTAAATTATTGTAGATTTAAATTATAAATGAAAGTCTTAATCTTTAAAATCTGTCATACTTACTAACATTTTATTAATGTAAAATATCCATTTATTATCTTAGTGATTACTATAAAGATTTAACTTTTTTATATTTTTTTACATTACTTTAAAACTTATAATTTATTGTACTGGAAAAGTACTTTCTAAAATTTATTTATAAATATGAATAACGTAAACTTCTTCCGTGAATAATAAAAGAATAAGATAAGGTGGTGATATTAATGGGTAAATGTCAATATAACAAGAATAAAAATGATAAGAGTAATACTGATAAAAATAAAAATAAGAATAATGAAGATAAAGGCAATAATAAAGTAAAATAAAATATATTATAAATATACTTTATATAGATAGGGGAAACTTTCTCACAACAATAAAAAAGTGACCACAAAACCATTTTACAAATGAAAAAGTAGTCCTTTTGGACTACTTTTTCTTCTTTTGCTCTATTATAGAATTATCTCCACATAAATAATGATATTTTTATACAGTTATACTTAATTTATTTATTAATATATACAATATATTTTTAAAAATAGCATAATTATTTTTAAGGAGGATATTATTTATGAAAAGAAATTATAAAAAAATTATAATTTTATTTCTTTTACTTATAAATTGTATCGGATTCTCTAAAGTATGTAGTGCAAAAATCACTAATACTTTAACTCCAAACACTACAGAAAACAATAATAAAATAGAACAAATTAAAGACAAAAAAGTATTTACTGTTTTAACATCTAATCTTGCTCCCTTCTCTTTTATAGATCCTAAAACAGATGAACCGACTGGAATAGATATAGATATAATGAATGAAATTGCAAAAGAACTAGGTTTTAATAAAGTAGATATGAAAATAGTTCCTTTTTCAGATTTATTTGAAAAATTAAATAGTGATGATAGTACATATGTAGCAGCTAGTGGAATTATTATTACAGATAAACGTAAAGAATTAGTAGATTTCACTTATCCACTCTATAAACAATCAGAAGCTATCATTGTGCCAAAAGTCTCAAGAATTAATTTTGTTGAAGATTTAAAAGATGCAGTTGTAGGAGCACAAAAAGGATCAGTGTATCTAGATTTGGCAGAAAAATGGAAAAAAGAAGGTAAAGTGAAAGATGTAATTGTCTTTGACGATATACCTGAATTGTTAACAGCAATAAGCTTTAAAAAAATAGATGCTGGTATAATGGACTCAATAATCGGACAATACCTATTATTTAAAGGAAATCTATATTTAAAAATACTAGAACCTTATACACCTGAATATCCTGGAATCGTAGGAATAGCAGTCAGAAAAAATGATGTTAATTTATTAAATTCAATGAATAAAAAAATTGATGAGATGAAAAAAGATAGAACTATCCAAAAAATTCTTGCAAAATACGGATTAGGCCAAGAGTATTTAGTTAATGATAGTAATTAACTTAAATAAAATTCTATAATAAATTTATGTCTACAATAAAAAAACTGTACAAAAGAGATGTACAGTTTTTTCTATTATCAAAGCAAAGCATTATATTTTTAATACACTCTATTCATATATAACCTTTATAAAGTTTATTGTATATTCAGTTTTCCAATACTCTCAAAAAATTTCTCTACATTTGTTGGCATCCACATATCTGCTATTTTAGAGAAGTTGAATATTTGTTCACTCTTTGTTGATCCTACTTGTACATTTTTTATTGAATCTACAAGATTTCTACAATATAATTCTACAGCTTTCTGCTTATCTGTCATTCTACTTGATATTATTTGATTTCTAGTTTCATTTGATACATCATTAACTATTGAATCTAAATTTATTGATGTTGCTGATATTTTAACTTCTGCTGTAGTATCTGTTTTAGATACTACTTCAAAATCAACTGAATTTTGACTTATTGCGCTTCTTAAAGCATCTACTATGCCTTGTATTTGATCATCTGATGGTGAAACACCTGATTGTTTAAATTCTTTTTTTAAACTTTCTAACTCTGACTTATTCATAGTTTTTATTATTCTTTCTCCAAAAGCTTTGCTATATCCAATTTTCTCTATAGAAGTACTATCAGATTTAATTACTAAATCCCAAAATACTTTAGCACTTTCTTCTGGAGAAATACTTTCTTCATTGATATTTAAATCAGGATTTTTATTATTTGTTGCTAATTTAACTAACTTATATCCGAAATTATCTGAATCATCTGGAATCCAGTGATTATTTTCTTTTTTAAATTTAAATGTATTTTTAGATTGTTCAGAGCTTACCTCTACATTTTTTAGTCCCTCTGCAAGTTTATTTAAATAAATCTCACTAAACTTTTTATTTTCTTCATAACCAATAGTAAATCTCATATCCTCTGTTTCATCCAGTGCATCCATAGCTGCTTTTTCATCAATTTCTTTAATATCAAAATGATTAGTTGAAATCTCAACTTCCGCTTCATCACCTGATTTTGAAATTTGTTTTACATTATATGTAATTTTAGAAAGTGCTTCTTTATATCCATCAGATACTAAATTTAATTGATCATCTGAAGCTGAATATCCCATTAAAAGAAGATTATGTTTAAGTTGTTCCTTGATCTTATCTTTAAATTTATTTACTAGATCATCTTTTTCTGACTCAGATATTCCTAATTTTTGAGTATTATCTAGATCTGATTTAAAAATTAATGAACAGTATCTTTCAGCTGAAGTTTTAGCTGCATTATTATCAAAACATCCGCTAAATAAAAAACATAAAACTATTAATGTAAAAAAGCTAATTATTCTTTTTTTCTTCATTATTGTTCCCCCTAATTTTTTTCTTATTGTTTAATCCCAGATTATATTCTATCATCTACTTAAATACATTAAAAGTTTTTATTTACTTTCTTGTAATAATTATCTATAAAAAATCTTTACTCCAAAATTAAATAATACAATTTTCATTACTAATTCTCAAAATAAAATAACTCACGAAAATCTAATAAAATTTCCGTGAGTTTCATATTAAAGTGAATTATCCTCTTTTAAATCTATCTAATAATATATCTGTTTTAAAATTTAAACTATCTAAATTTTCAAAGTATTAATTCGATTTTTCTTAATTAGAATTGACGCTATTATCAATATAATTCCCACTACTAAATACATAATTGGAATGTGTTTACTTACAGCTATTTTAGTAAGACCAAGAAAATCTAAACTTGTGAAATCATTTAACATTCCTACATACCATAAGATTATATAAATTATTTCAAAAGCAGTAGAATTTTTAGTAATATTACCCATAAACATTCCAAAAGCATTTACAAAGAAAATCCCCATTAAAATATAAATAACTCCTAGAAAATTTTCTAATAAAATAAATTTTATAATTATACTTATATTTATAATTATAGTAAATAAAATTCCAGCAATAACCGAATTATACATTTGAGATTTTCTATAATTTTTATAAGTAACAAGATAATTTTCCATATTAAAATTCATTTGAATAGTTCCTAATTTAGACCATATAAAAATAGGTGAAATCCACATTATTGGAATTAACAATTTATATAAGTTTTCTCCTTTTGCAAAAAATACTCCTATTGAACATAAAACCATTGTTAAATACCACCATAAATTACATGTGGAAAACATAATCTTAAGCTCACTTAATATTATATTAAAATTATTAGAATAAGTTTTATTTTCAAATATTTTACTTAAAACTATTCTTTTTTCAGTATTAAATTCCTTTTGTTTAATATCCATACCCTTTTTTATTCTTGTAGATACTTTTGTTCTTATAAGAGAACTTCTTTTAAAAAATATAGCAATTAAAAAAAGTACTAAAATTCCTATAACAATCCAAAATAATCTCCCAATAAATACAGTTATATCAATATTAACGTTATCCATTACAAAAGTGTTAATATTATCATGAAGTGGACCATTTGTTCCAAGACTAAAACTATCAATATCTTTAAACTCATCAAAGTTATTCTTGAATTGTTCTAAAATTATTCTAGCTGTAGTATTCATTCCAAAAACATCTGCTAAATAAGATTTTGATTCTCCAAGAGATGCTACACATATACCAGACCAAGCAAAGAAATATGCCACATTCCCAAAAGAATTTCTAAGTATAGGAATAATATCAAAAATTATAGCTATAACTGCTATGATAAAACAAGTTGGTACTGCTAATATAAAAAATGGTGTTACAAGTTTAATTACTTCAAAAGAATAACTTTCTCCTCTCACAAACTGCATTATGATTGTAATAAAAATCACTATAACCATTTGCAATAATAAAAATAATAAATTACCAAAGGTTTTTCCAAATATAAAAATCCAAGACTTTGCCTCCATAGAAGCAGTTATTTCACCTATTAAAAGTTCTCTTTCTCTTTTTATAGAATTTCTAACAAAATAAAAACCAATCAAGGTTATAACACTAATAAATGCTATTGTAGCAATCCAACCAAGCCATACAGAATTATAAATTCCCCTATAAAAAAATCCTTCAAAATTGTAATTCAATGTATAATAAAAACTACTATTATTTTGTGGAAAAAATAAATAAGATATATACATCATTAAAAGAGTACTAATAAATATACTTTTTCTTCTTATCCTATCTAAAAAATCAGATATTCCTATATAATAAATTTGACATAACTTATTCAATATTTCTTCCTCTCTTTCCAGAAGTATAATAAATATAAGCATCTTCAAGAGTAGCCTGCACATTTACAGCTTCTGATTTTGGTTTAGTTTCTGATATTATTCTTACTACCATTCCTTCATTTCTTCTTATAATGTTTCCTGTTATATATTTATTTTTTATATCTTCAAGCTCACTTTCCTGAGTTAAGTACTCCCACACATTTCCTTCTAATGAATTTAAAAGTTCTTCATTTTTACAGAAGCATATAAGTTTTCCATTATTCATAAGAACAATTTTTTCAGCAGAAGACTCTACATCAGATACTATATGAGTAGATAATATAATTATTTTATCTTTAGATAAACTATTAATTAAATTTCTAAAATTCATTCTTTCATTTGGATCTAATCCAACAGTAGGCTCATCAAATATAATAATTTTAGGATCATTTAAAAGTGCTTGTGCAATTCCTATTCTCTGCTTCATACCACCAGAATAATTTCCTATTCTTTTATTAGCTACTTCATTAAGATTTAATAAATCAATAAGTTCGCTTATCCTAGTTATTGCTTTTTTCATATTAATCCCTTTTAAAGCTGCCATATACTTTAAAAATTCAACAGCCGTTAAATTAGGAAATACTCCAAAACTTTGTGGTAGATATCCTAAATCATGTCTAAGTTCATCTCCATTTTTATGAATATCGTGTCCCTTCCAAGTGATAATACCTTCACTTGGTTTTGAAACTGTTGCTATCATCTTCATTAATGTTGATTTTCCAGCACCATTCGCACCTAAAAGTCCTATTACTCCCCCTTCTAGTTCCAAATTAAAATTTGAAAGAGCTGTAAAATCATTTGAATACTTTTTTGAAACATTTTTTATTGAAAGCATAATATTTCCTCCTAAAATTATTTTCCACTTATAGTTATTGTCCCATCTAAAGCTGAAAGATTAATATGCTTATCACTTGTAGAAGAATCTACATTTGACTCAAGGTTATTAATTACTTTTCCTATTCTTGAACTAGCAGATAAATTAAATTTTTCATCTTTAGGTAATTTTAAATCTATATCTCCTAAGTGTGTATTTACAGAAATATCACCGCATATTTTATCTAAAGAAATTTCAATTTTACCATCTGTTGTACTACATTCTATATCTTCAGAATTCGAATTTGATATGTTTATTGGAGTTAGTTTAGATTTTATTGATAATTTATTTTTATAGCTTTTGGGAATATCAATATTTACTTTTAAAGTCTCACCACCTAAAACAACTGATGATTCTTTTTGATTATTTGTTGTAACATATAAAACATTATTTTCAATTTTGCTTTCTATTTCATACCCATTAGCTACATACCCCTTTTGTGTTTTAGAAAAACTACATTTTATATCCTTTGAATCAGAATCTGTAATATTAATATCAAAATTTCCATTTAATGATATTTCCTGTAAATTTGATATCTCCTGTGAAGTAAAAATTTTTTCTTCATTAATTGTTTTACCTGGTAAAAAATAAACAATGCCTACTCCTACCAATATAATAACCAACATAAATACTAATAAAATCTGTAACATTTTTTTTATCATAACTTTACCTCCTAATTTTCAAATATCCATATATAATCTTCTCTTATTTCATGTTCTATAAATTTTCTTTGTTAACCAAAGTATATATCACTAAAATTAATATCTGATTAATATAGGCTTAATGAAACATAAAACTTAAACTTAGCTTTTAATAATTAATTTGAATTAGCTGTTAAACTATGGTAGTTTATTTATTGGTAAGTATTATAATAAAATACAAATATATCAATATAAGAGGTGAAAAAATTGAATTCAGTTTTGATTGTTGATGATGAAAAAGAAATTGTTGAGCTAATAGATTTCTATCTAAAAAATAATGGATATAATACATTTAGAGCATTTAATGGTAAAGAAGCATTAGAAATTTTTGAAAAAGAACAAATAGACATAATAATATTAGATATAATGATGCCTAAGCTTGATGGAAAAGAGGTTTTAAGAAAAATTAGAGAAGAAAATAATACTCCTATAATATTCTTATCTGCCAAAGGTGAGGATATAGATAAAATTGATGGATTATTCCTTGGAGCAGATGATTATCTTGCTAAGCCCTTTAATCCTATAGAACTCATAGCGAGAGTTAAAGCCCTTTTAAGAAGAAGTACTATCTTAAATAATCATCTAGAAGAGAGTGAAAGCATAATCATTAATGAATATTTAAAATTAGATGAAAAAACTTGCAAATTATATAAAAATAACGAAGAACTTCAGCTAACATCATTTGAATACAAGCTTATATGTTTTCTTATGAAAAATAAAAATAAAGTTTTTACTAAAGGTCAATTGTATGAAAAGGTGTGGGATCAATCTTATCTTGGAGATGAAAAAATTATAATGGTTTATATAAGTAAATTAAGAGATAAAATAGAAGATACTCCTAAAGACCCTAAGTTTATTAAAACCATAAGAGGTCTTGGTTATATGTTTGAAGGTAAGTAAAATTATGAAGATAAATTTTAAGATCGGTAATAAAAAATTAGATGTAAAAGGCTTTCTTATTTTAAATTATTTAATAACCTTTTTAATATTATATATACTCGTTCAGTTATCATATAAATCTTCAACTTTTATTTTAGAAAAGTTTATCTTTAAGGATGAACAAATTAGAGTTACATCAATGGTCTCATACTATAATAAGGATTTTGATAAAATAAAGCTTGGATTTTTATCTGAAATGGATGCTTGGGAAGAAGTTCTAGATGAAAATAAAAATGTGATTTATGTAAAAGGTGAAAAGAAAGATGATATTATACACTATACTGAAAAACAACTATTTGAGTTAGCTTCTTCTTCAAAGTATTCACCTGAAAATCCTTATATCGGAGAGATATTTTCAGTAAAAGGGAAAAACGAAGAAGACTATATTTTTCTTTGTAAAATTGATAGACGAAATATTGAACATTCATTCATGTACAAACCTAATTTTTCTAGTAAATCAAATAGCCTTCTTTCTTTAAAGGCCTATGGTACATTGTATTTAATTCAAGCTCTTCTCTTAATAATAAGTATATATATTTACAGTATTATAAGTTCAAGATTTATAACAACTCCTCTTAAAACATTTGTAAACAGTATAAAAAATTTTAAAAAGCTTGATTATGGTACTAGAGCTAATATAAAAGGTTTAAAAGAACTTCAAGAGGTTCAGAGTGAATTTAATGAAATGGTAATAGAACTTGAAACTATTAAGGAACAAAATAAAAAAATGGATAAAAGTAAAAAAAGGCTTTTAGTAGATATATCACATGATTTAAAAACTCCAATAACCTCTATCCAAGGTTTTTCAAAACTTTTATTAGAAGAAAATATAACACCAGAAGAAAGGGATAGGTTTTTAAAAATAATCTATAATAAATCAGCATATTCAGCAATACTTATTGAAGATTTATTTGCACTTTCAAAACTAGAAGATTCAGAATATAAATTATCCTTAGTAGAACTTGATTTTAATGAATGGCTAAGGCGTCTTATTGTAGAATATTATGAAGAGTTTCAAAATAAGCATTTTGACTTATCACTTAATATTAGTGAATATTCTATTATATTTAGTTTTGATAAAAAACTTATGAAAAGAGCAATTTCTAATATTTTTAATAATGCTTTAAGTCATAATGAAAATTATGCAAGTCTAAATATTCAATCTTATTTAAAAGATAATCATGTAATCTTAGAAATTGGTAGTAATGGTGAAATAATTGATACTTCAATAGGTGAAACAATATTTGAACCTTTTGTAAAATCAGAAAATAGTAACTCCAGTGGAAGTGGACTTGGCTTAGCTATAACAAAGAAAATTATAGAAAAACATGGTGGAACTATAAATCTAACTTCTACTAAATTTGAAAATATTTTATTTGTTATTTCTATCCCTATTAGAATTTAAAGTTTAAAAAAGTTCTGTAATGAATTTATTTCTATAAAATGAAAAACTGTACAAAAAAATGTACAGTTTTTTCTATGGTGAAGATGAAACATGATTTTTGAAATCTATCAATTTAAATTATTTTATCATCTAATACAAATTTTCACCATTTGATTGTATTACTTTTTTATACCAATAAAAACTTTTCTTTTTACTTCTTTTTAAAGTTCCATTTCCTTTGTTATCTCTATCTACATATATAAAGCCGTAACGTTTTTCCATTTCTCCTGAACCAGCACTTACTAAATCTATAGGCCCCCAAGATGTATACCCAATTAAATCTACTCCATCAATATTTACTGCATCTCTCATTGCTTTAATATGTTCTCTCAAATAATCTATTCTATAATCGTCTTCTACATATGCATTTTCATCTACTGTATCTCTTGCACCTAGCCCATTTTCTACAATAAATAAAGGCTTTTCGTACCTATCATATATATGATTTAACGTAATTCTTAATCCTATTGGATCTATAGGCCATCCCCATTCACTATATTTAAGATATGGATTTTTAGCTGATACAAATAAATTACCTTCCGCTGTATCATCTTTGTTATCATCAGTTCTTACGCAACGGCTATTATAATATGAGAATGAAACAAAATCCACCGTATATTTTTCCAATAATACTTTATCAGAATCTTCCATTATAGGCATAATACCTTTACGTTCCAATTCTTTAATTGCATAATTAGGATATTTACCTTTTGCTTGCACATCTACAAAAAAATAATTCTCACGATCAACCTTTATAGATTCTAAAACATCTTTAGGATTACAACTATACGGATATACACTTCCTGCTGCAAACATACATCCAACTAAATTATTTTTATCTATTTCATGTGCAATCTTTGTTGCAATAGCGCTAGCCACCAGTTGATGATGAGCAGATTGATATTTTATCTTTTCTTCATTTTCTCCTTCTTCAAAACAAATTCCTGCACTCATAAAAGGAGCATGTAAAATCATGTTTATTTCATTAAAAGTAAGCCAATATTTAACTAAACCTTTATATCTTCTAAAAATAACGTTACATAATTTTTCATAGAAACTTATCATTTTACGATTACGCCAAGAACCATACTTTTCTATTAAATGCATAGGACAATCAAAGTGTGTAATTGTAACTAATGGTTCTATACCGTATTTATGACATTCTTTAAATATATCTTCGTAAAATTGAAGTCCATTTTCATTTGGAATATCTTCATCTCCATTTGGAAATATTCTGCTCCAAGCAATACTCATTCTATACACTTTAAACCCCATTTGTGCAAATAATTTTATATCTTCCTTAAAATTATGATACATATCAATTGCTATCTTAGCTGGATAATAATGCTCTTCATCAAAGTTGTACATTTTTAATTTACCCTTAATAACTAATGATCTGTCTTTACCTGTAGGACATAAATCAACATTAGCTAGTCCTCTACCATCTTCATTATATCCACCTTCACATTGATTGGCAGCAGTGGCTCCACCCCATAAAAAACCATCTCTAAATTTCATATTTTTTCTCCTCCTAGTTAGATAAAGCATTAACTTACGCTAATGCTTTAGGCACATGAAAAAATTCAATGTGCCTTATCTAATAATTAAAGTATAACAGTTATTAAATTACTTCCTCTTTCTATATTTTTATTTTCAGTTTCTACTACTTCTAAATACTCTGACATATTAGTGACAACTATAGGAGTAACTACACTATACCCAGCCTCTTTTATTAAATCTATATCAAAATCTACTAAAGGTTGTCCTTTAGTAATCTTATCCCCTTGCTTAATATGTGCCTTAAATCCTTTACCTTCTAGTTGCACAGTATCTAATCCTATATGAATAAGAATTTCTACACCACTTTCAGCAGTAATCCCTATAGCATGCAAACTTGGAAATAAAGTTGTAACTTCTCCATCTATTGGAGCTACTACCTTTCCTTCACTAGGAATAATTGCAATTCCATGACCTAATACTCCTGATGAAAAGGCTTCATCTTCTATATTGTTTAATTTAACAGCATCTCCTTTTAACGGACTGGCTATTACTACTTTTCCTAACTTATTAGATTTAACTTCTGTAGCTTTTTCTTCCTTTACTGTTTCCGTTTTATCTTTATATAGAATCATTGTTAATATAAACCCTACAACCATTGAAATAACAATACCTATTAAAGCTACTATTAAATTTCCCATAGATCCATCTGGTTCAATCATAGCTGGTAATTCAAATATTCCCATTCCACCTGCCATAAATTTTCTCAAATTAAAGAATCCATAAAATGCTCCTCCAATACCACCAGAAACACAACTAATTATAAAAGGTTTCTTTAATGGTAATAAAATACTATATATAGCTGGCTCAGTTACTCCAAATATTCCTGATATAAAGTTTGGAAGTGCCATTTCCTTAAGCTTTTTATCCTTTGTCTTAAAGAATATTGCTAATACAACTGCTGATGTTGCAAATGTACATGCAAAGAAAGGCATCATAACATTATCATATCCTAATGTCATAATATTATTTATATATACTGGAATAAATCCCCAATGTAATCCAAAAATAACTAGTATTTGCCAAGTAAATCCTACTATTGCTCCTGCTAATAATGGATTAAAATCTCTTACTGAAAATACAAACTCAGAAATAATTTTAGATCCGAAAGTTGCTATTGGTCCAATAACTATAAATACAATTGGTAATGCCACTAATAAAGTTAACATTGGTACAAAAAAGAATTTAACTAAATCCGGTATAAATTTACTAAAGAATTTCTCACATTTTGCTGCAAAATATACTGCTAGTATAATTGGAATAACTGTTCCTGTATAATCTATTGAAATTATTGGTATACCAAAGAAATCAATATAAATTGGTGAAGAAAATATTGTTCCATTAAATAAAGTATATAATGGATCTATTCCTGCTGATAGAGCACTTGACTGTATACCTGGATAACACATAGTTGCTCCAATAACTAATCCAAGCATTGGTTTTAAACCAAATTTTTTAGCTGAAGTATATCCTAGAAATAAAGGAAGAAATGTAAATAATGCATCTCCAATCGCATTTATTGTTAAATATCCACCACAAGTGTTTGTATATAATCCTATTGCTACAAATAATGCATTTAATCCCTTTATCATACCACAAGCTGCCATAATACCTAATATAGGCTGAAAGATTCCTGATACAATATCAATTCCCTTATCAAGTAAACTTCCTGATTTTTTTTCATCCAAACCTTTATTAAAATTGTCAATATCTATTAATTCACATACCTCTGAATATACATCTGGAACATGATTTCCTATAACTACTTGATACTGTCCAGCACTTTTCATAACTGTAACGATACCTTCCATATTTTTTAATACATCATCATTTGCTATATTATCGTCTTTTAATTTAAAACGTAATCTAGTAATACAATGTGTTAAACCAATAATGTTTTCTTTTCCACCAACATTTTTTACAATCTCTTTTGCTAATTGATTATATTTTTTCATCTTTTTACTCCTCCATCTTTCTTTTAAAATTATTAATTGAAATTTGAAGGTTTAGCCAACTTAATGTTACTATCCAACTTAAAAGATAATTTATACAAATACCACATCCTTTCAAACTATATAATAAATATCTATACTTTTAATTTTAAATCTTGTATTACCTTTGCAATATGTATAGTTAAATATATCATTTCATCAACTGTTAAATTATAATTATATTTTTTATGAATAAAAGTTCTAATCTTAATGATACATTCAAATTCCTTAGAATATTTTTTCTTTATTATGCTTAAAAGCTCTTCATCTGTATCTCCACTATATGTATTATCTGAAAATAAACGTTGAGCAAAAAACTTTAAATGTGTAATAAATCTATAATAAAATACTGATTCCTCTTTAAATTGGACTCCAAAATGAATTCTCACTATAGTAAGTATTTCATTTATTAACTTTGTAATCCCTTGAACCATAGGCTGTTCTTCATTTAACTGTGCGCTTACAATATGAAAAGCAATAAATCCGGCTTCATCATCTGGAAGTTTAACTTTTGTTTTTTCTCTTATAATATCTAATGCTTTCATTCCAATTTCAAATTCATCTATGTAAAAACGTTTAATTTCCCAAAGAAGAGCATTTCTCACTATAATTCCATTTTTAGTTCTTTGAATTGCAGTATATATATGATCACTTAATGAAATATAAATTCTTTCATTCAATTTTTTATTTAACTTATCTTGAGCATATTCAATAATTTCATCACATAACTTCATATATTGTATTGGTATACTATTAAGTAACTCTTCAAACTTATTTGAGATTTCTTTATTAGATATTCTAAATACTTTATTTATCTTTTCTTCATCAATAACATCACCTTTGGACTTTTGATATCCTATTCCTTTTCCCATAACAATTATTTCTTCACCATTAGAATCTACTGTAATTACAACATTATTATTCAAAAGTCTATTAATAACCATAGCTTTTCCTCCCTTTCAAGGATGTTTTGCTTAATTTAGTTATATAAATTAAATTTTATCTAAAAATGAAAAAGCCCATTCATTATAATGCAAAAGAAACTATAAGTATCCTCTGCATATTAATGAATAGGCTTAGCTTGCACTTAAACAATTACTACCCTGTTCCTCTTAATATATTGTCATATTAACATATATTTTTCTATTTGTCAACGTTTCCACGTTTGAATCTGTATTAAAAATTTAATCTACATTATAAGTTGTAAACACTCCATCTCTGTCGTGGATTTCATTAGTAAAGATTAAGGTTAATCAACTCTTCTTAAATATAGATTTCATAGCTCTTTTTAAGACATCAAAAAAACTTAACGAAGAAACCATATGATCTGGATTAACATAATTTCGAACAGCACGAAGCACTTTTTTTGCTTCTTTAGAAGAAAACGTATATGTACCATTTTTCTTCGTTTGGATTGCATATCGCGGAATCCACTTTCCCTTAAACAATACCGATGCAATAACATATTCAACTTCTTCCCAAGGAATTTGAATATACTTATGAGAATCACGAGAATTATAAAACTCAAAGCCTTTATCACCTATCATTATTTTACCATAATCTGCAAGTCCAGTAAAAGCTGTTGCATCAATTACTAAATCCACCTTTGTATTGAGTGATTGAACCATCTAAGTTACCCCATTTCTACTTGTATATACATTTATTTTTATTATATATCCTTTATATATTTCTATCAATCATTTAAAAATCAATTAAAAATAACACATATTTCACTAATTTGTTTGATTCCTATATAAACAAATCTCATAATTCTTTAATATAAAAATTATTTTTCTTACTTTAACTGATTTATGTGTTAATAAAAGCCCAGGCTAAATGCCTAGGCTAAACAAAAAATATTACATTAAACCAATCAAGTGGAAAACTATACCAATTGCGAATAATCCAAGAATAATTACAATTGGAGATACTTTCTTCTTAAGCAACCACATACAAATAAATGTAATTATTAATCCTGCAAGTCCAGGGATTAATGAATCTAAGTTATTTTGTAATGTTGTAACTTTTTCAGGTGTTAATGACATACCTGCTCCTTGTTGCATTAACGCTGTTTTTATACCTTCTGCTCCTTGTGGAAGAGCACTCCAATCAATATATGCACCTTTACTTAAGTTAACTGATGATACTACTGGTGCAAATTTAACAGATACCCACCTATTAACTAATGATCCCAAAATGAACATACCTAGTATAGATGCTCCTTTTGTAACATCTTGTAATAAACTACCTGATAAATCATCACTAATACGAGATCCTGCTCTATAACCAAATTCTTGTGTATACCACATGAATGCCATACGAATAATATTCCAAGCCAAGAAGAATATTATTGGTCCAAGTATATTACCACTCATAGCAAGAGTAGCACCTAATGCTCCTAAAATTGGTCTAACAGTAAACCAAAAAACTGGGTCTCCGATACCTGCTAAAGGTCCCATCATACCAACTTTAACACCTTGAATAGTTGCATCATCTACAGGTGCGCCATTTGCACGTTCTTCTTCTAAAGCTAATGTTACTCCAAGAACTGGTGAAGCTACATATGGGTGAGTGTTAAAGAATTCTAAATGACGTTTTAATGCCTCTGATTGTTCCTCTTTAGTCTTATATAATCTCTTAATTGCTGGAATCATTGCATATGCCCAACCACCGTTTTGCATTCTTTCATAGTTCCAAGAACCTTGAAGGAAAAATGAACGGAACCAAACAGAAATACGATCTTTTTTTGTTAATTTTAATTGTTTTGACATTTTCGTTTCCTCTCCCTTCTTAGTATCTATCAATGATATCCCCTAAAGGATCACCAGTATTTGAACTTCCACCATTACCTACTCCACCTTGTTTGCTAAGTGTTAAGTAAATAAGAGCTAAAGCTACACCTATTGCTCCAAGTCCTATAAGTGTAATTTGTGAGATAGTTGCTAATACGAAACCAATTGCAAAGAATGGCCAAACTTCTTTTGTAGCCATCATATTGATTACCATTGCGTAACCAACAGCTACAACCATTCCACCACCGATTGCTAAACCATCTGTTAACCAAGCTGGCATAGATGCAAGTAATCCAGATATTGGACCGGCGCCAATTATTAAAATTAATGCTGCTGGAATTGCAATACGTATACCTTGTAAACAAATAGCAGCAATTTGCCACATTTCAATAGCTCTTATATTTCCTTCTTTAGCCGCTGCATCCATAAAATGTACGAATGCTGTAGCAATTGTACGACAAATAATTGTTAATAATAGTCCTGCAACTGCTAAAGGAACAGCAATAGCGATTGCCGCAGTAATTCCTTCTTTACCGCTTTGTCCTCCAAGAACTAAAATGATTGCTGATGCAACAGATGCTAATGCTGCATCTGGTGCTACTGCCGCACCTATATTGGCCCAACCTAAGGCCATCATTTGAAGAGTACCACCTAAGATTAAGCATGGTAATAAATTACCTGTAACCAATCCAATTAATGTACATGCAACTAATGGTTGATGGAACTGGAATTCATCCAATATACCTTCTACACCAGCTAGAAATGCTATAATAATGACTAATACAATTTGAAGTATATTTAAAGTCATGATTACTAATCCTCCTTTTTTATTTAAATAATTAGATTATTTTAATTTATTTAATTCTTGTTGTGCTTTTTTAAGTATTTCATCCATATTTCCCTTTGCGTCATTTGGTACTTTACGAACATCAAAATTAAGTCCAGCTTGTTTTAACTTATTAAATGTATCGATATCTTTTTGATTAAAAGCAAGTACTTTATTAGGTTGAACCTTACCTATAGAATGAGCCATAGAACCAACATTTATTGTCTTTAATGGCACTCCACCTTCTACCGCTCTAAGTACATCTTCTGGATTTTCAAAAAGAAGTAATGCACGTTGACCCCCAAAATGTTGATCATCTTTTGAAAGTTTAATCATATGATCAACTGGAATAACATGTGCTTTAACTCCTGGAGGAGCAGCTTGTTGTATTAATTTCTTACGAAGTTGATCTTTAGCTACTGCATCTGAAACTACAATAATTCTTGTAGGTTGAACAGTTTTTGTCCAAGCAGTTGCTACTTGACCATGAAGTAAACGAGAATCAATACGCGCTAAAACATATTCAAATGATCCTGGTGCACCTGCATTAGATTGTTGAGCTGAAGCGTTAATAGCCTTACCAGTATCTTCTGGTTCTAATTCTTCTGGCTTAACCTTAACTCCGTCTTTAGCTGATGTTACAATATAAGATGCAATTTCTTGTGCAGATTCCATAGAAAGACGTGCACCATAAGCTTCAATAAGCATTGGTAAATTTAAACCAGCTACTATTGCCCATTTATCTTTGTGTTCTTCAAATAAACCATTTGCTTGATTAAATGGTGTACCACCCCAAAGATCAACTAAGAATAAGACTTCATCTTGATTGTCAAAGGATGCAATTGCGTCTTTCATTTTTGCTTTAAGATCATCAGGTCCTTCACTAGGCATCAACGTAACAGCTTTTACGTTTTCTTGTTCTCCAAAAATCATTTTACCAGATTGCATGATGCCTTTAGCAAATTCTCCGTGACTAGCAAGAATAATTCCTACCATTTTTATACCTCCTATTTTTTTATTTGTTACAAAAACAAAAAAAGCATAAGCATTTGGAAATAAAATAAAGCAATATATGTTAAGAATTTGTCACACCTCTTGTATACTAAATTGAATCATAAAAAAATATTATAATACCTTATAAAAATATACAAAACATGTGATACAAAAAACAAATATTACATTTATCCTATTGCATTTTTTATTTCCATACGCTTATGCCTGATCGAATCAGTAACACGCTAAATATTTTTATTTTATTGTAATCTACTTAAGAACTCTCCTAAATCTTTTTTGACTACGTTTACATCATAACACTTTTTTTTCTATTATGCAATATAATTTTTAAAAGAATTATTTTCTATATTATTAAAATTCTGTTACTTAATATTAATTATAACTTCAAATTTAAAATCTATATTATATGTTTTTAATTTTTTCACATATTTTTCCGAATAAACCCACAGCAAGTTTTATATTTTCCATTAATAGCTCTTTCAATAGATTGAAATGTAACATCATAAAAAGTAGCGGCCTCCCGTAAATTCCCCCACACTTTAATTAACCTTCCATTAATATCTCTTTCTGTATATCCAAATTTACTCCGTATGTTAATTCCATATTTTAAATATTCATTATATTCTCTTAAATATAACCATAAAAAGCCTTTATGTGATTTATGCTTCTCATATTTACAACATTTTTTAATAGAACTTAAATCAAATTCTTTTTTTAGCTCTTGTAAAGTATATGCCCCTATATAATTCGCATTTTTATCCAATTTTACTATTCTTATATCTTCATTTCTACTTCTTCTATTTTCCTGATACTCCATGTATCTCTTAAATTTATCCCATTTATCTTTTTTTCTTTTCATATAAATAGTTGCATCTTCATATAAAAACTCTATAGCATCTCTATATTTTTTACCAGGAAAACTTATTTGATAACTATTTGGTGAATGACTATTTATTAAAACCTCTTTTTCTGAATCAAAAAATTTCTTAATTCCATATAACATTTGATATGTACCAATAAATTTTATTTCACAAATAAAATTTAAACTTTTTCTCTGTTTTCTTGATTTCATATAAGTTGATATACAGCCATCACCATCCATATATCCCCTAATAAAATGATTAATTAAATTTTTAGACACCATATTTTCATTTGGGAATTTTAATACCAATGATTTTCTTGGTATGCATCCTAGTTTTATTAAGTCATTCGCCATCTTAGTACTACTAATACTAATAGAAATATATCCTTTTTTATTTACACATATTGGTCTATCAAAATTTATATCTTTTAAAAACTCTTCTAATATATTTCTATCATTTGGATTTAATTGCATTATTACATTTTTATTTTTTCAAATTTTTTAAATACACATCCATCTGCATACAAAAAAACTAACCAATACGCCTTTCTTTCAGTATCTATCTTCTCAAAATATGAATCATCTTGAATATATTTTGGCATATTATCACCCTATAATATTTTTTGTAAAATAAAGAAAGTTATTCATTCTAATCAAATTGCGAACTACTAATATTAAACATAATTCAATATAATATAAAAAAATCCACGACAAATTTGTCGTGGATTTCATGGTGGAGGCGACGGGTGTCGAACCCGTGTCCGAAAGTAGTTGAATTTGAATTTCTCCGAGTGCAGTCTATATTTTAAAATTCCCGCCAGATGACGCCCATAGACAGGCTTCACCTTTTGGTAGCTTCATAAATACCCCTTTAGCTCAAAGCTTTGCTAAACTTCGTGTCCCACTCAATGACACCAGTGATCCAAGCCGTAGGCAACCTGGGCTGATGAGTAGCTTATATTAAGCTGCTAATGCAAAATTGTCTTCTGCGTTTACATTTAATGCATACTTTATTAACGAGGACACATGCTTCCCTCGACTCGCTTAACAAACCCCTCTTACCCCCGTCGAAGCCAAAACGCCCCCATGTTCATAAGATGTTTGTAAACTTACATATTCAATTTTGTTGTCTGTTCCTAAATTATATAGCATTAAAAATAGTATGTCAAATATCATATTAAAACAATTAATACAAAATATTCTTTTATTAATTATTATTTTAAATTTATTTCTATATTTTTTATTTATTTATATATCATAATTTTAATATACTTTTTTATTCAATTTTTAATTTCTTAATATTCATTATATGTTTTAAATATTAAGAAAAAGAAAACACTCTTCATTAATAGATAATATAAAAATATTGCTTATTATTATTTTTCAGGAATTACAGCATATATAGCAATGTTTTCCTCAGCTAAACAACGGATTACTTCTGGTATTTGTTGTATTGCTATTTTCACTTCAAATCCATGTTCTAAATCTTTAATGTTATCTATAAAATATATATCTTCCATAATTCTTCTTACACTTTGCTTATCTACTATTTCAAAATAAACAGTTACTTTATCATCACTATAATCAAATGGCGTTCCTTTAACATGTTGAACTTTCATAAAACTATCACCTTCTTTTTGCTATTATAAACTTTTATATCTGCGAAAGAAACTTGTTTTAATGTTAGTCTCTACAAGTTTGTAATTCTTTCTTATAGAATATCCTGTAATCATACATTTTCTATAACTCTACTTCCACCCCCATTATATACGATGCAATTATAATCTATCTACAGAAATATACACTTTCCAATATCGAATTAAAATATATCCTAAAATTTACAAATTTTATTTCTTCTATTTGTATCAAATGATACGGAATTTTTCTTAATATTATATTATACTCTACTTATCAAATCAAAATTTAAAAAACAAATTAAGAATACTAATAAAAATTATATACTGTATTTTGAGTAAAAATTGATATTGTAGTATAAGGGCGAACTAGCATTGGAATTTGCTTTTTAGAACTCTTAAGTGAGAATCCAACTTTTATATTTGGTTATTCGAACTTACTCCACGAATATACATGAGTAGAGTTTCCTATTTAAGTTCTGTCCATGAGCTTTATACTACAACATCAATACTGTTTAAAACATAGCAAAATTATAAATATATGAGGGAGAATTTAATTATGATTAGAAAAATAATTAAAATTGATGAAAATAAATGTACTGGTTGTAATCTTTGTGTTGATGCTTGCCATGAAGGTGCAATCGGATTAGTCAATGGTAAAGCAAAATTATTACGTGATGACTATTGTGATGGATTAGGTGACTGTTTACCTTCTTGCCCAACAGGTGCAATTTCTTTTGAGGAAAGAGAAGCTTTAGAATATGATGAAGAAGCAGTAAAAATTAATATGCAAAAAAGAGAGGCTGAAAAAAAAGCCCTAAAATTGCCTTGTGGATGTCCAGGATCCCAAGAAAAAACTCTTAAGCATAAAGTTATTTCTAATGAATGTAATAATGAGAAAGTTTCTTCTCAATTAAATCAGTGGCCAGTTCAAATTAAACTTGTGTCTTCTAATGCAGGATATCTGCAAAATTCCAATCTTTTAATTGCCGCAGATTGTACTGCTTATGCTTATGGAGACTTTCATAATCGATTTATAAAAAATAGAATTACCTTAATTGGATGTCCTAAACTTGATGAAGATGATTATTCTGAAAAACTAACTGAAATACTAAAATATAATGATATAAAAAGCCTTACTGTTGTACGTATGGAAGTTCCTTGCTGTGGAGGAATTGTTAATGCAGTAAAAAATGCACTTATTGCAAGTGGAAAAATGATTCCGTGGCAAATAGTTACTATCTCAACAAATGGTGAAATAATAGAATAAGATTTCATCAATACTACTGTAGAATTGTGAACTTTTTATATAAATATTCATTATCCCTATATTTAAAATTATTATAAATTCCTAAAAAACAAAAAATCTCTTTTGTGAATTATTAAATCACAAAAGAGATTTTTTTAGTTATATACTTAAACATTCCAATTATCTTTTCATAAATGTTTATATTACAAGTATACATTCATCTGTTCATGAGCTTTATACTATAATATCAACATCTATATTTAAAAAATGTTCATTATACTATTTATCTATTTTCTAAGAATGCAGTTAACTTATTTACAGTTGACATATCTTCTCTTTCTAAATCTGTTGGTTGTAATTTTATTCCTAACTTTTCTTCTATTTGAAGTAAAACTTCTATAATTGCTAATGAATCTAATAATCCAGCTTCAAAAAGATCTAAATCTAAATCCTCTGCAAGTTCATCATTACCAGTAACCTCAATAAATATTTCTAATACTTTATCTTTCATAATTTACACTCCTTTAATATATATTGCATAGAGTTAACTACACTTTATTTCTTTTATCCATGTTTTAATTAATAAATGTTAATATTTTTAGTATAAGGGCGGAATGGCATTGGAATTTGCTTTTTAGAACTCTTAATGAAGATCTGTACAATTAATTGCTTGTCACAATCTTTGATTGGGAGCATGCATTAATTGGATTAATCTTTATTTTTAGAGTTTTTAAGTAAATTCCTCTGTCCATGAGCTTTATACTAAAAATATCAAAGTCAATTTAAAACATACTTTTTATTTAAATAAATATCCTGAGAATACCAACATACCAAAACATACTATATGAAATGTTATTATCCTCTGCATAATTTGAAACCAATTTTCTTTTTTATGCTTTTTATAATATTTAGATTTTCTTTGATATATATCAGTTAAAACTAACGCTGAGCCTTGATACAATCCATAAATTATGTAATATGCAGTAAGTCCATGCCATAATCCCATTATAAACATTGTTATAATTTGTGCAACATGCGATGCTATAAATCTATTTTTAAATCTTTTATTTCTCATTGAATTTAATACAAATCTTGAAAAAATATAATCTCCAAACCATCTTGATAATGATATATGCCATCTAGTCCAAAACTCTTTCATATCTTTACTTAAAAAAGGTTTATTGAAATTTTCTGGAGTTTTTATGCCAAATATATAACTTGTTCCAACTGCAAACAAACTATAACCAGCAAAATCAAAAAATAGATATAATGTATAAGCATACATATAATTTATACTATTAAATATAGTAACATTATCAGGTATTTTTAACAACCAATAGGTATCTATCAAGTATGCCAAAATAAATTTATAACCTATTGCTATAAATATCTTTTTTAATCCTGATATTAAGTATTCATTTATATACACATCTTTTTCTATTTTGGTATTTAAATTATCCTCAAACCTTTTCCACCTATCGATTGGTCCTGAACTTAATGTTGGAAAAAACATAATAAAATATATAAATGACATAAATTTTATTTCTGTAATTCTTCCATCATAAATTTCAATTATCATTTGGATTACCTTAAAATTTAAATATGATAATCCAATAAATCCAACATATGAAGCATATTGTGTAACTCCAGCTACTTTAGTTGAAATAACTGGAAGCATAGAACTAAATAAAAATAACCAATATACATACTTATTATCCGTTTTTTTTCTTATAAATAAGTACATATAAATTAAAATTATTTCTAACACTAAAAACATTAGGAATAATTTTAATCCCAAGGTATTACCCATTATTAATAGAGTCATACCTATTGATGCAATTATTCCATAATACTTAGTATTAATGCCACTTAATCCTAAGAGTATTGCAGGAATGAATGTTACAAATAATAAATATAAATAAAAGTAATCTCCATACTGCGTTAATTTCATTATAAATCCTCCGCTATAAATTCTCTGCTAATTTTTTCCTATCAATTTTTCCATTTATATTTGTTGGGAACTCCTTAACTATTTTTATATTTCTAGGAACCATATATGAAGGTATTAGTTCACCTAATTCTTTCTTTATCATTATTCCATTTTTTAATCCACTTAATCCATTGTCTTCTTTTAATTCGATAAAAGCAGTTAAATATGCAATTTTGCCATCCTTATTTACTGGAACAACTGCTGCATTTTTTACATTACTAACTCTTACTAAATTATTTTCTATATCTTCTATCTCAATTCTATATCCATTAAGTTTTATTTGGAAATCCTTTCTTCCACAATAATATAAATTTCCATCAATATAATATCCTAGATCTCCAGTTCTATAAGCTCTGCACTTCTCTCCATTATAATCATCATAGAAAAATGCTTTTTTTGTAATTTCTTCATTATTAAAATATCCTTTGCTTACACTAGGTCCAACAATTATAATTTCTCCCTTTTCACCATCTTTTACAATATTGCCATCTTCATCAACAATTTTAACAATTGATGTTTTCATAGGATGTCCAATAGGTAAACTTCCTTCTTTTGATAAAGCTTCTCTATTCATATCATTTACGCTCACTGCTACTGTTGCTTCTGTAGGGCCATATCCATTTATAATTCTTGTATTTGGAAATCTATTTAAAAGTTCTTCACATAATGGTTTTGGAAGCACTTCTCCCACAAATACCATAGCTTTTAAATTAGGTAACATATTTGAGTCAAATGCTGTTTCAGTTACACACATTCCAGCAAATGATGGAGTGGATACCCATATATTAATTCCTGAATTTGCAATATCACTAAACATTTCTTTTAAATTTGAAAGTGTCTTCTTTGAAAAGCCATGTAATGTTTTACCATAGCATAATCCTGGATAAATTGAAGTTACAGATAAATCAAAAGAATATGCTGCTTGATTCATAAATACTTCTTCTTTTTCATCTAAATTTAAGTATTCTGCTATCCATTCAACAAAATTATCTAAATTATTACTACTTATTTGTACACCCTTTGGCTTGCCTGTACTACCAGAAGTAAATAAAATATAGGCATTTTCATCTTCTTTAACCCAGTTATTCTTATCAACTTTTACATCACTATATTCTTTAACTATTTCATGAATTTTATTTTCTCTTAAAACTCTTATATTATCAAATGTATTTCCTTCACTAAAATCTATAAGTATTTTAGGATTAACTTCACTAATAATCGCATCTACTCTTTCTTTAGGATAACTTATATCTATTGGTATGTACGCTCTTCCTGACTTTAATGCAGACATCATAACTGCCATCATTAAATTCTCTTTATTTCCATAAATAATAATAGGTGTTCTATCATCACCTAATTCTTTTAATAAAAATCCTGCTACGCATTCAGATACATTATCTAATTCTCTATATGTCATAGATACACCATCACAAGTTAATGCAATTCTCTCACTCTCTGAATATCTCTTTATTCCATTTAAAATCTTCATTTTTAAAATTCCCCCTTTAGAATTGATTATATATAAATGGTATTTCATTAAATGGTTCAAACACTAATATAAGGATAGCTAAAATTACTATAATAGAACTTACTATTGCAAAACTTAAATATTTATCAGTTTTTAAAACGGTTATAAAGTTCTTCATCTACTCTAAGCCATCCTTTCCATCCTAAATGCATTACGTCACACATAAAATAAGGCGTATATTCTTCATCTTCTAAATTTAAAACATCAAAGCCTTTATCTTCAGCCATCTTCTGTACTCTAGTATAAAAATTATTTCTTGTTTCCTTTTTT
The DNA here is from genome assembly GCF_019431045.1 of Clostridium weizhouense. GTDB lineage: Bacteria > Bacillota > Clostridia > Clostridiales > Clostridiaceae > Clostridium > Clostridium weizhouense. The sequence continues at coordinate 266,215 of NZ_JAHXPT010000001.1, forward strand.
AACCCAGTATGATCATACCATAATCCGTTAGTTGGCATTAAAATTATATACGGTTTTATTCCTAAATCATTACATGTATCTAAATATAATTTATAATCATCAAATTCTTTTGAATTCATCAAATCTATACCCTTATTAGAATCTTTTTTTGCTTCTACATTTGCTTTTAAATTATTATTATAATAACTATCATAAACCATAAAATCATTATTTGTCACCTGAGATTTTCCTTCTTTTTCAGCTTTTTCATACTCTTGTTTCCAATTAACTTCTTTGCTTGAAATTTCTCTTTTTTCAGGTAACTTTTTTAACTCTTTATATAATAATCCTTTATCCTTAAGTTCCACAACTTTTTTTCTTGCAATAAGATATGGCTTACATATTATATTAGCTATTTTATATATGTAACTATTATTAAGATAAATTTTTGCATAAATTCTTTCTGATAAAAATTGAGTATTTCCTAATAATAACTTACTTACTCTACTAGCATAGTAATTTTTATTTTCATTGCTTATTTTTTTATTGTCTAAAAACTTATAAAATTGAACTGGTGAAAAATTAGCTTGAAAACTATTTGCATCAATCCCATTTTCGTCCATAAACCATTGAAGTGAAACTATAAAGGCAACTTTCTTCTCATTCATATTTACATGTTGACTTCCTAATGTAGATACTTGATGTAAATTTTGAGAATATGATCTTCCATTTGTAACAATTGTATCTAACCCTTTAATTGGAAAAAATGTTGCTGGTAATTGTGAAACTGGAGATGCTAATTCAGAAGATCCTTGTAATACCAATTCATTCTGTTTAGTAATATTTTCATTATATATTACACCCTTATCTTTATATACACTTCCATATTCTCTGTTTATGTAATCTAAATTTTTACTTTTAAGCATTTTATTTACTTCCTTGTCCAAAAAAAAGTCTAAATAATTAATAGTTATCAAAGCTATAAAAATAGGAAACAATATACAGATAATCTTTTTTATCATTTTTATCCCCCCGTGTTTAGTATCCTAATTAAGTTTACAATAAATTTTATTATCTTTAATTATAAACTTAATTGGCTATAGTGAAGTTAATTTCAAAAAACGCACATTTAATACAATGTACGTTTTTAATTATATTATTTTATATAATATACACTATTAAGCATAATATACACTTATCTATTAAATATTTTTCAAGTTCTTTACTTTGATTTTGTATATTTTCTACACTATTTTGTATGTTGTTAATTTGTTCATCTTGCTTTTGTTGTAATGTAGTTACTTCTTCTACATTATCAACATATTCTTCAGCTCCCTTATCACCTTTAATTAAGTTTATTAGCCCTTTCTAATGAAGTAATTATCTTACTCATTGTCTTTTCCCTTTTTAATTTTAAGTATATTTTTTTATTAATTATATCATATATCTGTAAAAAACTTACTACTAATATATTTAATTGAAATTTATTATATAAATCAACATTTTCTAAAAAGAAACTGTTGACTTATATAATAAAATAAATTATAATGTATATATTAACTTAATATCGCGGGGTGGAGCAGTTGGTAGCTCGTCGGGCTCATAACCCGAAGGTCGTAGGTTCAAGTCCTGCCCCCGCAACCATAAAAAACACACTATAAATTATAGTGTGTTTTTTAGTTTGTAATGTGTTTTATGAAAAACTATACTATTCTTTTAATATACTAATACTTTCTAAATTATTACTTATTGAGTTTACATTGTATTTCTTTTTTAGTTTCTAAATTATTATTGATTTCTTTTGATAATATATTTTTCTTTTTATTCTCATATAATGATTCTTGTAATTCTACAATGAAATAAAGAATTATCATACCTATAAGCGACAATCCAGCTATAATCAAAACAATAACTATAATATCTATTGAGGAAGTTAGGTTACTGATAATCATACATTTTTCCTCCTTATAAATTATTTATATATAGCTTTAATAGTTAATTCGCATTAAAATTCAAATATATATTATTATATGTTTTCACTGCACTGCTTTTTCTATAATAATAAAATTTATTTTTTATAATCAAATATACAATATTTCCAAAATATTATTGACAAAATATATGTATCATTATACTATTGTATTAAGCAATTAGTACAATAGTACAAAGGAGATGAAACTATGATATGGGAATTCAAGGATGAACGTCCAATATATATACAGTTAGTAGAACAAATACAGCTTAGAATAGTATCTGGTGTGTATGGCATAGGAGAAAAACTTCCATCTGTAAGAGATTTAGCAAGTGAAGCGTCAGTAAATCCAAATACAATGCAAAAAGCACTTACAGAATTAGAACGGAAGGGTCTGGTATTTAGTCAAAGAACAAGTGGTAGATTTATTACGGAGGATGGGGAAATGATTAAAAAAATGAGAGATGATATAGCTAAAGAACAAATTCAAGATTTCTTTGAAAATATGAAAAAAATTGGTTATACCCCTAAAGAAACAATTGAAATAGTCGAACAAATAGTAAAGGAGATGAAATAATGGATAATCCTATATTAGAATGTAAAAACTTAGTTAAACATTATGGTGGAAAAGAAGCTTTAAAAGGAATTGACTTAAAAATAAATAGAGGCAGAATTGTAGGACTTCTTGGACCAAATGGTAGTGGTAAAAGTACCTTAATTAAACTTGCAAATTCACTATTAACACCAACAAGTGGTGAAATATTAATTGCTGGAAATAAACCTGGCGTTGAAACAAAAAAAATAGTTTCTTATTTACCTGAAAGAACTTATTTAAATGATTGGATGAAAGTTTCTGATATCATAGACTTCTTTAGAGATTTTTATGATGATTTTAATTCTGAAAAAGCTTATGACATGTTACAAAAGTTAAATATAAATCCTAAGGATAAATTAAAAACTATGTCAAAAGGGACTAAAGAAAAAGTTCAACTTATTTTAGTAATGAGTAGAGAAGCTGAACTTTATTTCTTAGATGAACCAATAGCTGGAGTTGACCCTGCTGCTAGAGATTATATTTTAAATACAATAATTAATAATTATAATGAAAATGCTACAGTTATAATATCTACACATTTAATATCAGATATTGAGCAAGTACTTGATGATGTAATATTTATTTCTTATGGGGAAATATTCTTAACAAAAAGTGTTGACGAAATAAGAGAAGAGCACGGAAAAACTGTTGATGCTCTATTTAGGGAGGTATTTAAATGTTAGGAAAATTAATGAAATATGAAATAAAAGCAACTGGGAGAATTCTTTTGCCACTATATGGAGTCCTTTTAGCATTTACATTAATTAACAAACTATTTATAGGTAACAATTGGGATACTTTAGATGCTAGTACTTTAGGTGGAATTCCTGCTGTTCTTAGTATATTTGCTTATGGCGTTACTATGGCTGCAATTTTTATAGTAACTTTCTTTATAATAATACAACGTTTTTATAAAAATCTTCTTGGAGATGAAGGTTATTTAATGCATACCCTTCCTGTAACTACATGGAAGAATATTTTAAGTAAACTTTTAATCGGAATTTTTTGGACTGTAATAAGTGGTATTGTAGCGATACTTTCTATATTTATTTTAGCATTTAGTGTTAGTAATTTTGATCCTAATTTCTTTAATGAACTTGGTAAAGTATTTTCTGAAATATACAAAGAAGTGGGAATAAGTGGATTCATGCTATTTTTAGAATTTATATTAGCCGTATTTATACAAATGGCAATGGGTATAATTATGATTTATGCTTCTATTTCAATAGGTCATTTATTTAATAAAAGAAAAATTCTTTCTTCATTTGGTGCTTTTATTGTATTAAATATTATTATGAACACAATTACTTCTATTCTTGGAATAACTTTCTCTTGGAAGTTAGAAATGTATGCAGATACTATAAATCAACATTCATTAGGATTATTACACGGAATTATTTGGGGTGTTATTGCAGTTAATTTAATTTTCTTTATCTGCTATTTCTTCATAACTAATTATGTTGTAAAAAATAAATTAAATTTAGAATAATATAAATATTATATACACGCCTAACCTAAATTAATAACTTAATAATTAAGGTTAGGCTTAAATTTATTCAGTTATAGATGGCAAAGAATTTAAGTTATTAGATTCATTTTGGTCTGGTAAACTTCTTAAATATTCTTCACCTTTTTTAGATACTCCAACGGCTACTCCATATATATTACCTTCTTTAGCCATTCTTACTCCATCTTCTTTAGATATTCTTTCACCATTCGAAAGTTCATATCCAATCACTTCTCCAGAGTGTTTTATTAAAGCTGCTATTGATTGTGCATTACTATTAGGTGTCGGTACTTCTTTATTAATGTTAATTGGTAATCCACCTAACATTCCATCTTTATTGTCCATAAAATTACACCTCCTATAACATTATGGTGTTATTTTATCCTAATAATATACTTTAATTCATAATTAATTTATTTTACTCATATTATAATTTAATGTATCGTTTTTTCATTAACTGCAATAAGATAAACTAAACAGTAATAAATATTTTAGGTGGTGAAAAAATGAATCCATTATTAAATATGCTATTTAGTGCCCTTTTCCCTAATATGGGTCTAGGTGGTATGATGAATCCCATGGGTGGCAATCAAATGATGGGCGGTAATCCTTTAATGAACATGTTCGGTGGCATGAATAATAATCCTCAAGGAATGGGTGGTAATCCCCTATTAAATATGCTTTTAGGTGGTATGAACCCTAATATGATGAATATGATGGCATCTAATCCTAATAGAAATCCTATGAATGGTAACAATATGAATAATGGGAATATGAATATGAATGGGAATGGAAATAACAACATGAATATGAATTCTCTAATTAATATGTTAATGAGAGGACAAAACAATAATGGCACTAATCCATTTATGAATATGAATGGTATGATGAATCAAAATAATAATATGAATAGAATGAATAACATGAATCAAAATAATATGTATAATAGAAATAATACTAATCAATCTAATTTTAAAAGATAATTAGGATGCCAAAATGAGCCTTTAAAGTTAAGGCTCATTATTTTTTATATTATGAATTAACTATTTCTCCCCCATTAACATGAATTGTTTGGCCTGTAATATATGAAGCACATTCTGTGGCTAAAAATACATATGCTCCAGCACATTCAACTGGTTGACCTGCTCTTCCCATTGGAGTATCTGAACCAAATTGAGAAACTTTATTTGCATCAAAACTAGCTGGTATAAGCGGTGTCCATATAGGGCCTGGAGCAACTGCATTTACTCTTATTCCAGTTTTTCCTTTTGCTAATGCAAGTGCTAACGATCTTGTAAACACAGTAATTGCTCCTTTGGTCATTGAATAATCTATTAAAGTTTCACTTCCTCTAAAAGCTACAACTGATGCTGTATTTATTATGCAGCTTCCTGCTTTTAAATGCTCCATTGCAGCCCTAGTCATATAAAATGTACCATATACATTTACTTTAAAAGTTTTATCAAATTGCTCATCTGATAGTTTTTTTATATCCTTACATTCATATTGAACAGCAGAATTATTTACTAATATATCTATTTTTCCATATTCATCAATCGTTTTTTTAATTACATCCTTACAAAAATCAGGATCTCCAATATCCCCTTTTATAAGAGTACATTTTCTACCTATTTGATCTATAGTTTTTTTAGTATTTTCTGCATCTTTTTCTTCATTATAATAAACAATTACTATATCTGCTCCCTGATTAGCATAAGCTACTGCTACTGCTTTTCCTATTCCACTATCTCCTCCAGTAATTATTGCAACTTTATTATTTAATAATTCACCCTTTTTATTATAATTAGGATCATCATATATCGGTGCTGGATTCATTTCATATTCAAACCCTGGTTGATGATCTTGATGCTGTGCTAGAAATGAAGTTGGAAAATTCATATTAATTCCTCCTTGGTTATCTATTTAATGTGTCTAATATTAAATAGTATCTCCTAGCACAAAAAAAATATTTATATCAATTAAATTGACTAATATATTTATTAAAAGTTATAGAATATTTTGTTTCTTTTTCTAAATATTTTTTCTCTATAAATCCTACTTTTTTAACTACTTTACTAGATCTATGATTTTCTTTATGAACTTTTGCCACAACCTCATCAACCCTATATTTTAAGAATGCTTCGCTTAATCCTTTTTTAACTGCTATAGTTCCTATTCCTTTTCCCCATTTTTTCTTATCTCCTATAGCAATAACCATTTCTGCAATCTTGCCTTTAGGAATAATCTTTAAATATCCAATAGATTTATTTTTATGCTCTATTATATAAAATGGTCCATTAGTATTGAAATATTGGGTCATTATAGGTAATGTAGACTTATTTGCTAATTTATTTAAACTATTATTTATTCCATTTCTCTCATTTAAAAATTTTGTTACATCTTTATCGCTTAACCATTTTGCCATATTAAAAACATCTTCTCTATAAACCTCTTGCTGGAGATTTATATCCGAATATAACATTATACTATCCCTCCAAATAATCATAATAATCTCAATCGATTGTACAATTAAATCGCTAAATAGTAAAATGATGTAATTTTTGCAATATCTTATTAGATTTATTTAATTCACCTTTTCTCAGTTTATATTACTTTTTTTCCATTTTATTGGTAGCTGTAATTAAATTCAATAAAATTACTTTTAATAGAATTTAATTCAATTTAATTACAATTCTTATGCTAATTTAATATCTGATTATTTTTTACAAATCTTAATTTTTAATGTATATTAAAAAATATTACTAGTGAATATATAACATAAAATTTAATCAAAAATATAAAAATAGAAGTGCATAAATTTTATTACACTTCTATTGTTTATTACTTACATTCTGTTTTCAGTCTATATTCATCTATACTAAATAATATAACAGCACAAATTAATATAAATGCAGAAATCCAAACAGATTTAACTCCAACTTTTATAGTTGATACTCCCCCTAAGCATGCCCCTGTTAAAAAAGAAAATAGAATTATACAATATCGAATTAATTTTACAACATAAATATTATCTTTTTTTCTAAAAGCCATATAAGCAGCCTGTGATGCACTTCTTAAGTTTCCAGTACACATTGTTGTACTATAAGGAGAATCAACTAGTTTTCTAAATGAAGAAATCTGAACAGATGAAACAAATGATATTGTTGTAGTTACAAATATATTAGGTGCAGTAATAGGTATAAATCCTATAATAAAAAGTACTATAATTTCAATAATTAAAATAGCACGATCACTATCCACATTTATAAAATATGCTGATGCTTTAATTTCTTTTATTCTCTCTGCAACAATTACACCAATTATAAATGCTAAAATAGGTAAAAATGCCATAATGGCACCTTTCCAATTTCCATTAGTTGCTGCTACTCCCACTAAAACAATGTTTCCTGTTTCTGCATTAGCAAAAACTCCTCCCCTACACACAAACGTATATGCATCCAAAAATCCTCCTACCATAGCTAAAAGTATTCCTAAATGTACAGATTCAGAAGTATTAGCATATCCATTTTTAGACATATTAATATTTATATCTTTAGTAACCAACTCAAAATATCCCCTTCCAAGAATAACTATTTACCCTTTATTATATCATTAATTCCCTTATTTAAATAATTTAACAATGTTCTATAGTAATTGTTAAATTTCTATTTATTAAAAATAATCCTATGAAAACATTCTTATTTATTTTATACATGAACTTTCTTAATTAAAACATTAAATTTCTAAAAGAAAAAATATCATCAAAGCAAATGCAATGATGATATAAAAACTAATAAATAAATTTTTATTTTTTATTTGGTTCTTTATATTCTACGCCCTTAGTGTCAACAGTAATTGATTCAATAATTATATCCTCTTTAGGTATATCTTTTGACTTAGTTTTTACATTTTCAAGTTTTTCTACTATTTCTAATCCTGATATAACTTTACCAAAAGCAGCATATTCACCATCAAGATGTGGTGCATCTCCAGACATTATAAAAAATTGACTACCTGCACTATTAGGATCTTGTGTTCTTGCCATTGATAACACACCTTTTGTATGTTTTAATCCATTAGGAAAACCATTTGAAGTAAACTCACCTTCTATTGAATATCCTGGACCTCCAGTGCCGTCTCCATTTGGATCTCCACCTTGAATCATAAATCCTTTAATTACTCTATGAAATTTAAGATTATTATAAAATCCCTTATTAACCAAGTATATAAAATTATTTACTGTATTAGGCGCAGTTTCTGGATATAATACAGCTTCAATATCTCCATAATCTTTTACCTTTATAGTTGCTAAAGGTAAATTTTCAGTCAACTCTGGTAAATCACCGTTAGCATTTTCAGTTGTATTAGTTGCATTACTATTTTCTTTTTTATCCTTCATTTTAACATTACTACAACCGACTAATAATAATGAACTTATAGAAATTATTAACAAAATTAATTTTGTATATTTTTTAATACTTATTACATTCATCAATTTCTCCACCTTACAATTAAACTTTTTATACCATATAGTATATCATAATTTATTATTTTACCACTATAAATAGAGATTTAGAACATTTTCATAAATATTCTAATAATATATATTAATTAATATAATAAAGGAGATTTTATGAGCTATACTACAAATAGGCAACCTCAAGGAACATTAAAAAATGATGAGACATTTCTTAGAGAAGGTTTAATAGCTGAAATAGTTGCTATTAATGACTATAGTAAATTTTTAAGTATTACTGAAAATAAGGAAGTTAAGGAAGTATTTCATCATATAATGGAAGAAGAGAAAGAACACTATGGTCTATTTTTAGAAGCATTGCGCTCAATAGATAAAGAAGAATTTGAATTATATAAAGATGTAGATGAACATGTTAATATAACTACCAAGAACAATTATAAAGAATATTATAATACAAAAGAAAGTAAAGCATACTTATTAACTCATATTAGAGAAGCAATTAAAGGAGAGTTAGAAGCTATAATATTGTATGAAGACTTTTTAAAAAATACAGAAAATGATGAGATATTTAATATTATAAAAGAAGTTACTAGAGATGAAAAGGAACATGTTGAAGAACTTACTAAAGTATTAATTATATTAGATAAAGATAAATATGGACCTTTATAAATTAAATAATGTATTTTTCACTCTGTGTTTTAAAATAATTATTCTGTATAATATTTTCTAAGTAAATTGAGAAATTTATTAGACACATGAAAGAAAATAACAAGTCCAAAATGCGATGTATATTTTGCATCAGGCAAGGAAACATAATTGTTTAATAGCAGGCTATTAGGCCATTATGATGACGCAACATGACACGAAATAGACTAGTATATTGACTTGTTATTATTTTGAATGTGTCTTAAATGAATATGTATAATGTTTTTATTTAAATATTATTATACTAAAAGAGGTACATTCGAATTAATGAATTCACCTCTTTTATATATAAGTATAAAATTCATTTTAATAATAATATCTGTTTAAATATTAGAAAATATTTTTTAATATAATTTTAAGCACTTTACTTTTATAATCGTTATGTTATAATAACTATTATTAAATAATAATATAATTCTAATATTCATAATATATTATCTAAAATTTACAACTAAAGTTTTCAGGAGGTATTAAAATGGAAATTAAAGAAAAAATATTAAATACTATGAAAGAAGCTAATAAACCATTAAGTGCTGGAGAAGTAGAAAAGCTTTTAGGGCTAGATCGTAAAGATATTGATAAGGCATTTAAAGAACTAAAAAAAGAAGAAGCTATTGTATCACCTATACGTTGTAAATGGGAGCCAGCAAATAAATAAATAAATAAATAAATAAATATGTTACATTTAAAAATAATAATATTAACTAGATAAATTTATCATCCTACTATAATATTAATAATTACTTAAAGCATATTAAACAAAAGCTGTTTCAAATAACAAATAATATTTTTTTGAAACAGCTTTTATTTTATTTAACCCTATGTTTTAAGTTGATGTTTATTATGTAGAATAAAATTTAATATTTAAATAACAATGCACAAGCTGTTCTAGTCGCAGCAATAGACCAAAACATTATTTTATCTCCTCTTTTAATTTGTCCTTTTTTTATACCTTCATATAAAGCAATAAGCGGAGAGCTTGTACCAGTATATCCATACTTATCACCAACATATATTACTTTTTCTTCCTCTATTCTAAGTATATCAGCACAACCATAAACAAGAGAACTAGCAAATTGAGAAAAACAAAATGCTTTAATATCTGATACCTTTAAATTATTATTTTTTAATAATTTATTAATAGAATTTTTTGCAATATATACAACATTATCATCACATTCTGTCCAACCTAATTTCATATCTTCATGTGATGTAGTATTCTTATAAAAAGAAGATGCACCACATTTTGGATATACTACCGAATCATATTTTGGGCTTTCTGTATAATAAGTTGAATCAATCATACCACAATCTTCCTCAGTTTTTTCTAAAATGATTGCACATCCACAATCACCAAACATAGGATATACAAACTCATCAGTTTTTTTTGCATGAATTGTAGCATAATCAGCACCTATTATTAAAGCTCTTTTAAAATTATGATTTTGAAGTAAATATCTTGTAGCTGAATCAAGTGCTACGAGCATACCAATACAATTAACATTTAAATCCATAACCATAGCATCTTCTTTTCCACCTATAGCATCATGAACTATTAATGCTTGCGTTGGACATGTATACTCTGGAAATTGACTTGAAAATATAATGATATCAATATCATTTCCTGTAAGATTAGCACTTTCTAACGCCTTTAATGCAGCTTTTACCCCTAATGTAACTGTAGTATCAGAATTATTATTTACTACTTTCCTTTCACTTTTCCCAAAACATTCCAACATCCTTCTTATATCTTTTCCTTGTTCTTTGAATAACTTTACATAAAATTCGTTTTTTACCACATTCTGAGGATGTTCAATTTCTATACTCCTTATTTTTACATTCATCTTTTATACCCCTTTTTTATTTGGATTTTAACTACCATATTAATTATCATATTGTTATTTTTTACTTTTTGAACAATTTGTTCCAATTAAATATTATATTAAAGTACAATTAGTTCCATGTCAACCTCTTTTTCTACAAATTGTTCTATTTTTCTTTGAAAATTGTGTATATTATAGTAAAATATTTTCAATAAGAGGAGGTATAATAATGTGGTGTATTGGTGAGGCTATAAAAAATTTAAGAGAAGCTAATGACATGAGTAGAAAAGATTTAGCTGCGTTATTAAAAGTCACATATAAAACAATAGGAAATTATGAAAATGGAGATAGAGAACCTAATCTAGAAGTTATAACTAAGCTTAGTGAAATTTTTAATACATCTACTGATTATTTATTAACTGGTAAAACTAATATAAGTACTCCTAAAGGTGATATTCATTTAAAATTTAAGAGCGGAAAAAAAAGTAAATTTGATATGAATATGATGCAAGAATTTATAAAACAACTTGAAGAAAACAAAATAGATGCTGAAGCTATTATAAAAGAATTAAATGAACAACATTCTTAATTGGATGTTGTCTTTTTATACCTATTTGGTAAACATTTATTATTATGTTATATTCTATAAAAAATTCTTAATTTTTTAGTTGTATATGTTGTATATAACATAATAATTTCTAAACCATTTATTCACATTATGGAGGGATATTATGAATGATTTATTAAAATGGGTTTTAAAAAATATTGATACTATTAAATATACAAAAAATTTTTCTGAAGAAAAAATTATTTGGATAAATAATTCTTCTGATTCATTAAATACAGATAAAAATATAAAAAGTAAATAAAATTATAATAATTACTTATTACTTTAACTAATATATATGTTTATAATTAGTACTATTAATTCAAGACATAATTTTCTATAAAAATTTTATAAAAATTATAAATATAATAACTTAACTTAGAACATATATATTAAGTTTAATATTATAGAATTTAGATATTAATGATTAAATGGTAATAATTAAACTTAGGAGATTATATTAAATACAACTATATATAAATATAACAATGAATAGAAATAAAACTTCAACGTAAGTGTTCTTAGTTGAAGTTTTATTTCTTAAATTAATAATTAATAAACTTGAGCTTTTTAATAAAAATCTTATATATATCTAACTTCAACTTCATTTAATAATTTCTCACTTTTGCATCTAGTACTTCAAAACATATTAACTATTAATTATTTAGATATATAATAGTAACTGCATGTCATCCAAATGCTTAATAATACTAATCTATATATAAATTATTTTTACATTTTTTATTTTATTAATCTAAAAAGCACAAATATATATTGAGTTAATAAGATAGAAGTAAATTAATTATTAAGAGGAGATATAATATTTATGGAATACTATAATAATAATTTAGATCCTACTAGTACAAAATTTATGGAATCTATTGGAGATTTAAATGAAGCATTCCAAGATGAGAGAAGTGATTTAATATATTATGAATATCTTGCTAATATAGCACCAACAGATCAAGAGAAAGAAATAATATATTCTATAATAAATGATGAACGTATGCATGCTACACTTTTTAGAAAAATGTATCAAGAACTTACAGGGATTGAGATTTCACATGATGCTAAAGAAAAACTAGTAATGCCAGAATCATACTTATCTGGTATTAGTGAAGCTATAAGTAGGGAATTAAAAGAAGTAGAACGATATAAGTCGATTCGAGATAGATTTCCTACTGGATCTTCATATATATCTACATTATCAAATATAATTGCAAATGAATTAAATCATATTACACAACTTAATAATATACTTTCATCAAATAATACTATGAATAATTTATCAATGCCTAAAAATTATATTAAACAATCTACAGTTAATTTCACTTTGGATGATTGGAATAAATTTATCGAACCATTAATTAACATTATCTTATCAGAAAATGAAAATATTACCTGTAGTGCGCTCATTAAAAAATCAATTTTATCAGGTATACTAGTAGGCTTAGGAAATATACCTTTAGATGCTATTAAACTAGTTGAAGATTGGGAACAAAATCAAGATATTAACTCATTAAGAAGATGTAAAATGAATAGATATTTTGATACTTTAGATTAGATTTAATCTTACCATCATATATTAATCAGTATTGTAATTAATATACTTTAAAATATAATATATACATTAAAAAATAGAGAACTCAGTAATATATCAATTTCTGAGTCTCTATTTTTAATTCATATTAAATATATAAAATAAAAATAATATATTTTTTATTCAATATATTCAAAAAATACTTTTACATTTCCTCCACATACCATACCAAGTTTTGCAGATGCAGAATTTGATAAATCATATTTTTCTAAAGTTGATTGTTTTTCTTCAAATAATTTTAGTGCTTTTTTATGTGCAGAATTTTCTACACTTCCACCACCAATAGTACCAACAAATTCTCCTGTTTTATATACAAGCATTTTAGTTCCTGCTTCTCTAGGACCTGATCCATGCTTTTCAACTATTGTAGCTAAAACCATCGGTTCATTTCTATTTAATATAGCATTAGAAATATCATCTGATATAGTACTTATTATTTTTTCATTCTTAGCTTGAACTATTTCAGCCAAAATACTTATTGCTACCTCTGCTGGTGTTTTAGCTCCTATACTAAGACCTATTGGAGTATGGACTTTATCAATTTCTTCTTTTTTAAATCCATTTTCTAATAAACTATTGGTCACAAATTTTACTTTTCCTTTGCTTCCAATCATTCCAACATAATAGAAGTCATTTTTAAGTACTGTTTCTACGCAAATTTTATCATCTTTATGACCTCTTGTGACTATAACGAAATAAGTATTTTTATTAAATTTAACTTCATTAAATGCTTCACTAAAATCTTTACATATGATATTATCAGCCATAGGAAATCTTTCTTTATTAGCAAATTCTTTTCTATTGTCAATTACTGTAGTATTAAACTCTAATAAATTAGCCATTTGACATAAAGGTAAAGCGACATGCCCAGCACCACAAATAACTAAATTAGGTTGTCCTATAATATATTCTATAAATAATTTTACATCATTATCTAACTTTAAAATGTATGTGCCTTTATTAAAATCTACTTTACTTAAAATTTCATTCCAAAAATTTTTAATATTTTCGTTTTCTTTAACCACAGTTTCTTTACTTTTAAATAACTTTTGTCCTGCTATATTTTTACCATCATATTTTCCTTCTACAACAGTTACTATAAATACTTCTTCATTTAAGTTTAATTTTTCAAAAAGATCTTTATAAAAATTTTTCTTCATCATTTTTTACCTCATTATATATTATTGTAGGATATATTAATTAATTCTTCTCTAGTATCTATATCCATCATTTCTATTTGATTAATAATAACTACTCTTTCTAAATCATCAATATGCTTCTTCATAACAAATTTTCCACCAATATCACCTTTTAAATTCAATAATTCATCCCTATACTTTTTAGAAAATATAGTTGGATTACCGAGTTTACCGTTATTTTCAACACAAGCCATTCCTTTATCACTCTTTATAAATCTATTAATTAATGTTTTTATACTTTTTAATGATATAAATGGTTGATCACATACCATAAACATATAAGCGTCCGCATTCATATCATTTTGTATACCGAGTTTAATGGAATGAGATATTCCTAATTCACTATTTTTATTCATAACAACCTGAATATCTTGCTTAGATAAAGCTAACTTAATTTCTTTATATTGAGTAACTAAAACTATTTTATTAAAATCAACTTTTAAAACCTTTTCAACCACATTCATATACATTGGTTTATTATTAACTATAGTTAATAATTTGTTACTTTTAAATCTTATGCTATTTCCTGATGCCAATAAAATTAAATTTATCTTCATTATATTAATTATTGTATAATCTCCCTCATCATTCTTATTTAATTACTATGTGTTTATCTACTTTATCAACAACTTGTCCAATAATTCTTGCATGAGAAGTAAATACTTCGGTCCTTGATAAAAATTCCTTAACATCTTTTTCTGAGATTGAAAGTAATAATCCCCCTGATGTTTGAGGATCTATCAATACATCTTGTAATTCTTGAGAAATATTTGAACCTAAAGTAAACTTATCCTTTAAATAATCAAGGTTATTATACATACCTTCAGGTATAATTCCCATTTTGGCATATTCTAATGCTCCTTCTATAATAGGAACAGAATCACTAAAAATTTCTATAGTTTTATCACTACCACTTGCCATTTCATAGCTATGACCAATTAAACTAAATCCTGTTACATCAGTACATGAATGAATATCTAATCCAGATATACATTCTTTAGCATACTTATTTAATGTAGACATAATTGATGTAACTTCTTTAATTTTAGATTCACTTAACAATCCTGCTTTTGTTGCAGTATTCATTATTCCAATACCTAAAGGTTTAGTCAGCAAAAGCACATCTCCAGTCTTTGCATTACTATTTGAAAGAATTTCATTTGGATGTGCAAATCCACTTACACAAAGTCCATATTTAGGAATAGGATCTGCAATAGTATGTCCTCCTGCAATTATTGCACCTGCTTCCTTAACCTTATCATATCCGCCAGCAAGTATATCATGCATAATTGATATATCTATGCATGAAGGAAAACACATTAAATTCATAGCTATTGCTGGATTTCCACCCATTGCATAAATATCACTAAGAGCATTAGCAGCTGCAATTTGACCAAAAGTATACGGATCATCTACCATCGGTGGAAAGAAATCTACTGTTTGAATTACTACCTTATCATCACTAACCTTATATACACAGGCATCATCATTATTATCAAA
Source organism: Clostridium weizhouense (assembly GCF_019431045.1). Classification (GTDB taxonomy): domain Bacteria; phylum Bacillota; class Clostridia; order Clostridiales; family Clostridiaceae; genus Clostridium; species Clostridium weizhouense. The sequence goes on from NZ_JAHXPT010000001.1 coordinate 282,179, forward strand.
TCCAACAAGTAAATTTTCATCTTTAAACTTAGGTAGACTGCTTAAAACATTATGAAGAACGCCTGGACCTATCTTAGCAGCACATCCTGAACTCTTAGTTAAACTAGTAAGTTTTATATCCTTTGACATATAACATATCCTCCTATTAAACAGTTTTAAAAATTCAATATGTTTTAAATATCAATACTATTTAAAACATATCTAAAATATTTTTATAATGTAATAACTTTTAATGCCTCTTTCATAGCATTTGTTATATCATACATGTTACTTACTTTTCCTACTTTTAATTCTTTCTCAATTCCATAAAAGTTAAGACATGTTCCACAAACTAATATATCAACACCTTTTTCCTCTAAAACTTTTAAATTTTCTATTGCTTGTTCATTTAATGTAGGTACTTTTACTCCAGCATTCATAAATAAAATTGATTTTGGTAACTTATCAGACTCTGAAATTGTATAAAAATACATTTGCATAAGTGTCTTACCAAGGTCTTCGCTTCCACCACCTATAATCTCTTTTCCTATAAATACTGACCATGTATCTATACCTCTTTTATTTCCTTCTATTTTTTCAAGTATTTGATTACATTCTTCACACTCTTCTAATTTATTATCACTATCAGAATCCTTTGAAAAATATACTTTAAATACTCCATTGTCTTCTTCTACAGATGATATAAATTCTTGGCTATTAGCTAGCTTTTGAAGATTTTGTACAGCTATTTTATTATCAACCTCAACTAAGAAATTATTATTTCCACCATCAATCTCTTTCTTTGCCATTATTACTGGTATTGGGCAATTCTTGCCCTTTGCATCAACTATCTTATTCATTTAATACCCTCCTTGTTTTCCCATTAAAATTAATCTAAATTATTTCTTAAATATAAAATTGCTTCTAAGACGCCTCCTCCAATAGATCTAGCTTTATCTGAAATTGTAAAACAATGATCTTTTTCACATCTTGGATCAATATCTCCACTTTTCATTCCTTTAAATACACTAACATCTTTTTGAAGCATTCCACGTACTATTCCATCTAATTGTGCAAAAATTGGTGTTTCATTAACATAGGCTACAATGTCGCCTTTTTTCACATAGTCCCCTATTTTAGAGACTGGTAATATTTTACCGTCATGTGTGGCCCTGATTATTCTTTCCTTAGTGAATCCTCCAACATTTCCAGGTACACCAGTATTAGGAATAGCACTTCCACTATATATTGTCTTTCCTAAATAATGTCCTCTTTTTGTTTCAATAACACAATCACAATCAACTCCAGCTGTAAATCCTGGTCCAAGTGCAATTACAATTGGTGCATCATCAATATGTGTTCCTAAATTTTTTTTAGCTATTATAGCATCTATTATTATATCTGGCTTAATTTCATCTGCAATTTTAGCTTCCTCATCTACTATAATCGCAATATTTCCATCTGAAATTATTTTATTAATATCTTCTTTTTTAGAGGCTAAAATACCCTTTATTCCTTCAACTTCTACCTCTTTATCATACACAGCTTGTGAAAATGCCACAGTTCTTCTTACTGTAGTTGGTTTTGAAATTTCTGTCATGACTATATCAAATCCACATTTTTTTAATCTATTAGCAACTCCTGTTGCTAAATCTCCTGCGCCCTTCATTAATATCATAAGTTTCACGTCCCTTGCTTAAGAAGCATATAAAATATGTTTTTATATTACAACATTTCTATATTTCAAGTTAATGTTAATCTATATTTCCTCTAAACGTTGTTAATATTAATTCATTTGCTCCTAATTTTAAAAATTCATGTAAAATATTTTTAGCTATTTCAAGATTTTTTCTATCATCCACTTTATTTATAACTACTTTATAATCACACTTTACATCCTTTTTTTGTCCTTTTTCACTTAGTACTATTTGAGCAATATCACATTCATTAATAATATGCTGTTCATCTGTATTTAAAAATTTTGATACCAAATTAGGTCTATGACATATTTCATTAATACTTTTCCCTACTGAATCAATGCCACATACCCCTACAACTAAATTGCTTCCCTCTAATATTACTGGTTCATGTTCAGCAGGCATTTTTAATGGTAATCTCTTTGCTCCATCAGCTTCAACTAATACAAAATCAGCTAGTTCTATAAGACTTTCAGCTGTTTCTTTTGATAAACCCTTTATTTTTTTTAACTCAATATCTCTAACATTAGATTTTTTTTCATCACATAATAACCCAACTGTAACCATGTTTTCGTTATATAAAAATTTTGTAATATCATCTTTTTTGCCTGTAACTACTACATTACTTTCAGGCATAAGCATATGAGTAGTTGTTGTTATAATAACTTTTTTACCTAATTTGCTTAATTCATCACCTAATTGATATATTAAGCTTGTCTTACCACCACCACCTACAAATGAGATTATTAATTTTTTAGTAATATCTATATTTAAAACTTGTATTAATGATTTTGCTTTACTCACTCTCGTATTCTCACATTTAAAGATTTTCATATTATGTTAACGTATCTCCTTTATTAACTTTTTAATTTTAAATTATATATATGTGTAATAAGATTTGTTCAATAAATCAAATATTTAAATATGTTATATTGAACATTAAAATTCCAAATATATAAATTAATTAAAGTTATTCTGCATTATAAAACTGAAAATTTAGCATTAAAATTTGCACTATATAACTTAATTTAAAAATAAAATACTATTATATTAACAAACTATAACAGGACCAAACTTTGTATAAGATAGTTCAAGTTTTTTGTTATAAATTTGCTCCATTAAACTTATAAATTTTTTCTCATAACCTTCAATTTTGCAATCAATAATATCCACTATTTCATTTGCATTTAATATCACTATTTTGTCTGCATATCTCAATGCTAAATTAATATCATGTACTGTAATTAAATTAATTAGATTATTTTGTTTAATTAAATCACTAATAAATTTAAAAAACTCATGTTGTTTTACATAATCCAAAAAAGTATTTGGTTCATCTAAAAGTATGATATTAGAATTTTGAATAAATATTCTTGCTAAATAAACCAGTCTTCTTTCTCCACCGCTAATTTCACTTATATACTTGTCTTTTAAATACTCTATATTTAATTTTTTTAAAATATCTTTCACTAATTCATGATGCTCTTTACTTGGCATATCAAATACTCCAAGGTACGGTGTGATCCCCATAAGAATTACATCTTGAACACTATAATTTTGACTTGTATGTAAATTTTGTGGAATATAAGATATTAATTTACTTCTTTCTTTATTAGAAAGCTTTAATATATCTTTCTTATCATAAATTACTTCCCCAGTAATGCTTTTCATAAGTCCAGTCATAGACTTTAATAAAGTTGTTTTTCCAGCTCCATTTAATCCTAAAAGTATTGTAACTTCTCCTCTTTTAAGTGTTAGATTAATATTTTTTAATACTGCTTTATTTGAATATCTGACACTTAAATTATTTATTTCTAAATCGCTTTTCATCTAATAAAATTTTCCTTTCGATTAAGAATATAAACTAAAAACGGTGCACCTACTAATGAAGTTAATATACTAACTGGAATTTCTGTTGAAGTTAAACTTCTTGCAATAGTATCTGCTATTATAAGAATTATTGCTCCAACAACCATAGTTAATCCCATAACTTCTGATATGTCATCTTTAGCATAAAACTTTACTATATGAGGTGCTAATAGACCTATCCAACTTATAATTCCGGCCACAGAAACTACAGCAGATACTAAAAGAGTTGAGCAAAATATAGCAATTATTCTGATAACCTTAACATTAACCCCTAAAAGTTTTGCCTGTTCATCACCCATAGTAAGCACTTTTAATCTCCATCTAAATAAGAATAATATTACTGCTGATATAGTTGTTAATATAAATACATACAATACACTATTCCATGTACTATTATAAAATCCACCCATTAACCAAAAATCTATTGATGGTAATTCTTTGTATGGATCTGCCAAATACTTTATAATCATTAAAAACGATGATGATATTGCACCAGTTACAATACCTGATATAATAAGAGCTAATATTCTATTGCTTCTCATTTGTCTAGATAAAAGTAATGAAAAAATCACAGCTCCTATTCCAAAAATAAATGCCATTACTTGAATTATTATTGGAGAAAAAGGTAAAAAAACTATAGCAATTGCTGCACCTAGAGAGGCTCCTGAGCTTACGCCAAGTACATCAGCAGATACTATTGGATTTTGAAATATACTTTGAAAAACTATTCCTGATAGTGATAATGCAGCTCCACTTATTGATACTAATACTACCCTTGAAAATCTTATGTTCCAAATCAGATTAAATTCTAATGAATTAAATTGTCCATAAAACATAGTTTTTATTATATCTATTGGTTTAATATTATATCTTCCTATTAATAGAGAGCTAATTATTAATATCAATAAGATAATGCTACTTATCACTTTAGAATATCTTAATCTCATATTCCAATGTCCTTATTTTCTACTTCTAAATTAAAGAATTTCTTATAAAAATCTTTTGCTGTCTTTTCAAATTCATCTTTTGAATATTTATCTGGATTAATATTATTTGTCATCCAAAGAATACCTAAAATTGATGATGGTGTTGGATAATCCCAAGGTTCTATTACAGATGGTATAACAAAAACTTTCTTATTTTTTACTGCATTTACGTCTTTTAATCTTTCATCATTAAGCACATCTTCTACGCTATATTTAGCATATTGCACAATATAAATAATATCTGGATTATAAGCTAATAATTGTTCAGCTGATATATCTACCCAATAACCATCTTCAAGCGATGAAGTCACATTATTTCCACCAGAAGCTTTTATCATGTAATCTTGATACATCTTTGATGTACATGTTCTTAAAACATTTGCACTTCCTGATAAATAAACCTTAGGTTTATTATTATTGTTTTCATTTATTTTCTTTACTTTTTCTAGATTATCTTCATAGTATTTTACTATTTCATTAGCTCTTTTTTCTGTATTAGTAGACTTTCCTACAAGTTTTACACAATCTAAAAATGAATCTAATGATTCTGGTTCTACAGCTATAACTGGAATATTAAGTTGTTCAAATTGTGGAATTACTTCTTTAATTCTAGTTGGAATTATAACTAAATCTGGTTTTATCTTTGCGCACTCTTCCACATTTATGCTTTTTGCTGAACCTATTTGTGGAAGATCAAAAAATTCTGGCGCAACCCTTTTATAAAGTTCTCTATCTTTAGGTTTCATTTCAACACCTGTAAGTTTATCCTTAAGTCCTAAAGCTACTAAAAGTGAAGTTGTAATAGGATAACTTGAAACTATTTTATTTACTTCCCCTTTTATTTCTACTTTTCTTCCTAATTGATCTTCAACAGTAATAGTTTTGTCCACATTATTACTAACTACTTCTTTACTTTTTCCACACCCAACAAAAAAAGTTGTTATTAATACAAATGTTAATATAATGGACCAAATTCTTTTTATTTTTCTCATATGGTACCCCTTTCTTATTATGTATTTTAATTACATTATTGCATATTAATTGTTTGTTTCCCAGTATATATTTTCCATATTTGTTTAAAATATATTTTTATTTTTAGTATATTTTAGTTAAATCAATGAGTTTTATATCAAAAAGTTAATATTGAATATAGAATTCATTGACAAAAGCAAATTTCAATGCCAATTCATCATTATATTCAATATTAACATTCACTTAAATATAGCAAATAAATATATATATATATGCTTTTGTATACAGTCCTTTTATATGAAACTTCTATAAATCTTTTTCTTTTAATACTAAATTTAAAACTAATGCAGAAATTGTTCCTGTAGAAATTCCTGAAGCAAATATCATTTTTAGACCTTCTGGTAATTGTGATATGATCTCTGGTCTAAAAGTTACTCCAAGACCTAATGCTATAGATACTGCTATTATTAATAAGTTACGGTTAGTTAATTTAACTCTACTTAATGTTTGAATTCCAGATGCAGCAACTGTACCAAACATAACGATTCCAACTCCACCTAAAACGGGTTGTGGCATAATATTAATTAACGCTGCAAATTTAGGAAATAGACCAAGTATAACTAATAACATTCCAGCCATAATTACCACATATCTGCTTGCAACTTTAGTTAATGGTATTAATCCTACATTTTGACTAAATGAAGTATTAGGGAATGTACCTAATGCACCTGCTAACATACTACCTACACCATCAGCTAAAATACCTTGTCCAATCCTATTATCCTCATCCTTTATTCCAGATACTTGTCCAATAGCTTTTAAACATCCTACTGTTTCAATTGTTGTAACAAAATAAGCAGGTACAAATGATATAACATTTTTAATATCAAAGTCTACACTATATTGAAATATTCTTGGAAGTGATAACCAACTAGCTTGACTAACTATAGAAAAATCAACCATTCTAAATGGTATACAAATAATATAGCCAACAACCATACCAATTAAAATAGATGCTGTACTTAACATACCTTTTCCATAATGATTTAATAATAAAGTAATGGCCATTATAAACATTGCAATTAAAATGTTTTGTATGCTTCCATATGTTGGTGATCCTACCCCTCCTGCTGCCCAATCTATTGATACCGGAAGTAGTGTTAATCCGATTAAACAAATTACTGTTCCAGTAACTAATGGAGGAAATAATTTCATAAGTGGTTTAATAAAAAAACTTGAAATAATTTCTACAAAAGCTCCTAAAATAGTGGCTCCTATTATTCCTGGAAGTCCAGCTACTGATCCAACTGCTATTGATGGTGTTACAAATGTAAAATCTGTTCCCATTATACAAGCAACTCTAGCTCCAACTGGCCCAACACCTCTTGCTTGAATAATTGTTACAATGCCAGCTGCTAAAATTGAAGTACTAATTAAAGTTGTTGATGTCTTAACATCAAAACCTAAAGCACTTGAAATTACTAATGGTACAACTATAATTCCACCAAAAGCAGCAAATATATGCTGTAATCCTAGTAAAATTTGTGTTGGAAAACTTGGTTTATCATTAACTCCATACATTAATTTTATGCTTGGCGTTTCATCGGTTTTAGTGTTAAATTGAGAATCTTTTTTTGATTCTTGCTTTGACTTCATTTTTTACCTTCCCCCTAAACCTTAACTATTTAATTTTCCAGCTATTATCCTTGATTAGATAATTTTTACCTCAGAATATAATTTTGCCTTTAGAATATATTTTGCTCTATATAAATTTTCTATATAATTTCCTAAATATACTTGAGTGTCATAACATTTATAAATATTCTGATATTTATATTAATGAACAAAATTTATTGGAACTTAGATATCTTTAACTTCTATTATTTCTTTATAGCAGTATATTTTATTATTAATTTTACTTAAATCTCTTCATTCAAAAATAATTATTTTTCTAAAGCCTTTTTAGTTGCATTAAATATTTTTTGATATCCTGTACAACGACATAAATGCCCTGAAATTTCTCTTCTTATTTCTTCATCAGTATATTTCTTTCCACTATTAACAAGAGCTGTGGATGTTAATACTAATCCTGGAGTACAAAAACCACATTGAACAGCACCTTCATCAATAAATGCTTGTTGGACTTTTGATAATTTACCATTTTTCTTAACACCTTCAATAGTTAAAATAGTTTTACCATCTGCCCAGGCAGCCATATATATACATGAATCAGTAGGTGTTCCGTCAATTAATACAGTACACGCTCCACATTCTCCAACATGACATCCACACTTTACTCCTGTAAGATGTAATTTATTTCTTAAAACATCAAGCAAAGATTCTCTTATATCAACTTCTAATGTATAAGGTTTATCATTTACTGTCATTGATATTTTTTTCATTTTTGCATTACTCATTGTCTTCTCCACCTTCTATTTCTATAGTCTTTTTTATTCCTCTTTTAGTTAATTCTTTAATTAAATGCTCTCTAAAATCCTTAGATGCACGCCATGAATTTCTTGACTTCGATGACCCTACTGCAAGTTCAGCAATTTTATTTATGTTTTCATCAGTTATTTCAATACCTTTAGCATAAGTTTCAGCTTCACTACATCTTATTGGAGTTGGAGCTGATACTCCTAGTGCAATCCTTAAATCCTTAAACTTGTTATTTTCAATTGAAGATACAACAGCTACACTAACCATTGCTATATCCATAGCTTTTCTGTTACTAAATTTTATATAATGACCTCTTGTATTCTCGTAATTTTGCTTTTCAATTATTAAACTAAGCAATATTTCATCACTTTTTATATCTACTCTTCCTGGTCCTAAATAAAATTCCTGTATTGGAACAATTCTTTCATTATCTTTACTTCTTAATTTTAATTTAGCGTTAAGAGCAAATAATGCTGGTGCACTGTCTGCTGATACAGCTCCATTACAAACGTTTCCACCTATTGTCGCCATATTCCTAACCTGTGGTCCCCCCATAGAAACCGCACCTTCACCTAAAACTTTTATATTTTTTTCAATAATATCACTTCTAAATATTTGTGCAAATGTTGCCATTGCACCTATTTCTATTGAGCCATCTTCTAACATTTTAATTTCATCAAGTCCTTTTATTTTTCTAATGCTTAATAGTTCAATGTCCTTAATATTCCTATGATGTAATCTTATTAAAACATCAGTTCCTCCTGCTATTATTTTAAGTTGAGAATTTTGATTCAATAATTCCAATGCTTCCTCTAAAGTTTCTGGTTCTAATATATCTTTAATATCAAACATTCTAAGTCCTCCTTAAATTACACTAATCCAACTTCCTTAAATTTTTCAAAAACAGATTGTGGATTCATAGGTATCTTATTAAATGCTACTCCTGTAGCATCTAAAACAGCATTACGAACTGCTGGTGCTGGTGAAACTGTTGTATTTTCTCCCATAGATTTTTGACCAAATCCACCTGCTGGTTCATATTTTTCTACAAAAGCTGATCCAATAGTTGGAGTATCCATTATAGTTTGTAATTTATAATCTAAAAGATTATTATTTAGTGGCTTACCAGTTTTTTCATCAAATAACATTTGCTCAGATAAAGCATATCCAAGTCCCATACTCACTCCACCGTGTACTTGCCCTTCTGCTAACATAGGGTTCATAATCATACCTGAATCATGAATATTATATATCTCTAAAACTTCTATTTTACCTGTCGCAATATCAACTTCTACTGCTGCAAATGTAGCACCATATGCAATTGAATTGATTCTAACATTGACTGATGTATCACTAGTTATAGGACAACATTTAATTCTATCATAGTATGATTCCATAGCAATTTCTTCAAGTGGACATATTACTCTGCCTAATCTTTTTTCTACAACCTGACAATCAACAATATCTAACTCACTAGAATTTAATCCACATTTACTACTTGCAAATGCTAGCACTTTGTCTTTAACTTCTAAAGCGCATTTCTTAACAGCAGCACCACTTACAAATGTTTGTCTTGATGCATAAGAACCAGTATCAAAAGGAGTTACATCTGTATCTTGCATAGAAATCACATGCACCATATCTATTTTTAATCCAAGAATTTCAGCTACCATTTGTCCAAAAACTGTATCACTACCTTGTCCTATTTCGGTTGCTCCAATTTGTAATTGCACTGAACCATCTTGATTCATTACTATTCTTGCTCCAGCTGGTTCTAATGCTACAGGATGAGTTCCAGTAAAATAGCTAAAACAAGCCATCCCTACGCCTCTTTTTTTATCTTTATTTTTAGCATTATATTGCTTATATTCTCTCTTTTTCTCATCCCACTTAATTAATTCTTTTCCTTTTTCAATACATTCTGGCAATGCAAATGCACGAACTACATTTTTGCTAAGCGGTTCAACATAACCTTCAGTAACAAAATTTTTAATCCTAAACTCTAAAGAATCCATATTAAGTTTTCTACAAATATCCTCTATGTGACTTTCCAACGCATAACACATTTGTGGAGCTCCATATCCCCGCATTGCCCCTGCTGCTGGTAAATTTGTATATACTGTTGTAGGACTATATTTTATTGAATTAAAATCATATACTCCTCTAAATTTTCCTCCTGCACTCATAGCAACAGAATGACCATGAGAAGCATAAGCCCCATTATTCACAAGATTTTTTATATCCAATGATAATAATTTTCCATCCTTTGATACTGCTGTTCTAAATTTAATTTTCATAGAATGCCTAGTTCTGGTATCAATAAAACACTCTTCTCTATCTAATGTATATTTTACTGGTCTTCCATCAACTGCAAGTGACATAGCAGCAGTTAATGGTTCAATAACTACATCTTGTTTGTTTCCAAAACCACCGCCAACATAAGGTTTAATAACTTTTATTTTTCCCCAGGCTATTCCAAGCGCTTGTCCTACAACTCTTCTTACAATGTGAGGAATTTGAGTTGAAGAAACTATAACAATACGATCTTCACTATCTACATAAGCATAAGTACTATGATTTTCCATATGACAATGCTGAACTATACTTGTTTCAAAACTATCTTCAAATATTGTATCAGCATTTTTAAAATCTTCTTCTACATTTCCAATTTCTGATCCAAAGGAACTTAAAATATTATTTGGTCTTTCTTCATGGATTATTGGTGCATTCTCTTTTAAAGCATCTTCACTCTTTACTATAGGTTCTAAAACTTCATATTCAACATCTATAAGTTCTAAAGCTTTTGATGCAACTATTTCATCTACTGCTACAACAGCAGCAATAGCATCTCCAACAAATCTAGCTTTATTAGTAAGAATTAATCTATCCTCTATATCTCTATGTGCTGGATCTAATGACCATGGATGCCCAGCAGTCCCAAATTTAATATTAGGTAGATCTTTATACGTAATAACTGCTTCTACACCTTCTAATGCCTTTGCCTTACTAGTATCTATATTTTTTACTATAGCATGAGCATAAGGGCTTCTTAAAACTTTACCTACTAACATATCGTTTACAAAAAAATCATCTACATATTTTGCTTTACCAGTAACTTTAGCTGTAGCATCAAATCTCGCTACACTACTTCCCACTATATTATTTGTCATATTACACCTCCATAAAATTCACATAAAATAGAATAAGTGCGGACATGCCACATATTATACTGTTATATTTTAACATGAATACAAAAAAGTTGTACTTATTATATATTTCAATACCATAATATCTTTTTTGTAATATTCCATATTAATACTAATATTTAGCATATTTTATGCCAGAATTAAATTTATAAGATTTTTCTTTCTTTTTTTAATATATATATTCTAATTAAGTTATTACATTTATAATCTTTTATATAATTTTTATGAAAAATAATATCTAGTTAGAAGCATATATATCATAGATTTTCTATCTAAGTTGCCACTATACTGGTAAGTCATATGATTTATAAATATTTTAAGATTTATATTAACGAACAAACTTTATTGGATCTTATATATTTTTATATTCTTTATTAATTAATTTAACTGTTATAATAACACTTTTTCAATAATCCAGGTAATCATTTACATGTTGATTATTTTTTATAACTTTTAACCTTTAATTCTTTATCATTTTGGTAATTAAATATTGTTAAATTACATATTATTAGTTATAAGCTGTTTATTGGTATTATCAAAGTGATAATTGTTTTATCATTTTGATAATATAACTTTTATAAATTTATTTTAAGTGATAAATTTAAACTTTATATTGATTTTTAATTTTTAAAATAACGAAATATATAAGTTCTAAGTAAGATAAATATAAATTAGATCAAAATTTATTTTACCATTTTTAAACATTTATGGCATAAAAATTGCTATTACAATTATTATTAATATTAATGAATTTTGTATTAAAACACAATCAATAAAAGAGTTTATATAAGGACTAGATAATATTATGGAGGATGTTAAAATGCAACAAAAAGATATAATGGATTTATGTGTTAAACAATGTAAAGAAGGTATGTCAAATTTAGAAGGTGGGCCTTTTGGTGCTGCTATTGTAAAAGATGGAGAAATTGTAGCCCTTGCTAATAATACAGTAATTAAAGATAATGATCCTACAGCTCATGGTGAAATGAATGCAATAAGACAAGCTTGTAAAAAACTTTCTACATTTGATTTGAGTGGATGTGAATTATATACAACATCTGAACCTTGTCCAATGTGTATGTCAGCAATAATATGGTCTAATATATCAAAAGTTTACTATGGTTGTACTGTTAAAGATGCAGCAGATATAGGATTTAGAGATGAACATATATTAAATTTCTTAAAAAGTGACTGTACTGATAAAAAAGTCTTAGACTTAGAACAAATAGATAAAACAAATTGCATGACTGCATTTGAAATGTGGACAAACAGTCAAAATAAAACACGTTATTAAGATCTCCTTAAAAATTTATATATAAAGTTGATAATGCTACTTTGCCATTAAACTCAATATCAACATTAAAAATGAGGGTATACATTTTTTGTATATCCTCATTTCATATTTAAAATATATAATATTTATAACTATATATTCCTTTAATTTATTATAAATTTATCAACAGTTCTATTCATAAACATATGTTATTATTTTTTACTATTAAGGTTATTTATTCCTATAACGATAATAATAAGGATAATTTAATTAAAGGAGAATTTCTATGGAAATATATAATAATCTAAATTATAAAAATATAGTTCATTCTGATTTTTCTAAAAATCAATTACCAACTATAGATAAAAAAAATGTTAGTGAAAATATTTCTATTGATTCAATAGAAATAAATGAAACAAATTCTAATACTATCAATAACAAAAAAGCTTATGATGCCTTTAAAGATACTAATAACGAAGAACTTAGCGATATGTCTCTTCAATATCTTATAATAAAAGATATGATGTCAAGAGATGGAATTCAGGTTCCTAACTTTACTCCTGAAAATAGCACTAAATTTCTTCCGTTTATTGATAAAATGAAGGATTATGCTAAAAACTTAATGACTGATCCTGATTTTCATCAATATGGAGCGATGCCACTTACTAATGACTTTTTAGATTTTTGTGATTCATTTAAAGAAAAACTTACACAATATGGTTGCAAATAAAGGAGAATTTTTATGTATAAAATACATGACAACAACTATCATAAAAGACTTAATTTAACCGAAAATGATCTTGTTAAACAAACAATCTTATATAGAGTATCAGATAAAACTGATAATAAAAATTCAATCAATAAAGATTTAATTTCTAGTGATGATATTGAAATTAATCAGAAAAATGAAAATATAATTAATACTAGAAAAGCTTATGATGCTTTTAAAGATGCTTGTTCCGAATTTGGATATATAGGAACTTTAGGTGGCAATGGGGGAGATATGAGCTTATATTATAATACAGTTGTCGATATAATGAAAGATGAAGGAATATCAGTTCCATCTTTTGTTGCGGATGGAAGCAATCCTAGTGGTTTCTTACCATTTATAGATAAAATAAAAGATTTTGCTAAAGATTTAAGCTTAACTAATCCTGACTTTTTACCAGACTGTTTTTCAGAATTCTGCGATTTATTTAAAGAAAAACTTACACAATATGGTTGCAAATAAAGGAGAATTTTTATGTATAAAATATATGACAATAACTATCATAAAAGGCTTAATATAACGGAGATTGATCTTGTTAAACAAACAATCTTATATAGAGTATCAGATAAAACTGATAATAAAGATTCAATCAATAAAACTTCAAGTTCTAGCGATGGTATAGAAATTAATCAGAAAAATGAAAATGTAATTAATACTAAAAAAGCCCATGATGCTTTTAAAGATGCTTGTTCCGAATTCGGATATGTAGGAACTTTAGGTGGTAATGGTGGTGATATGAGCCTATACTATAATACAATGATTCGTGTAATGGAACGTGAAGGAATATCAGTTCCATCTTTTGTTACGGATGGAAGCAACCCTAATAGTTTCTTGCCATTTATAGATAAAATGAAAGATTATGCTAAAGATTTAAGCTTAACTAATCCTGACTTTTTACCAGATTGTTTTTCAGAATTCTGTGATTTATATAAAGAAAAACTTACACAATATGGTTGCAAATAAAAAGATTGTTCAGAATTTTTATTTATATATTGTATCAAAAAAGGATGTAGTAAATTTGCTTTTACACAAATCTCACTACATCCCCTTAAATAAGTTAATTTTAAGTATTTTACTGTTAATATTTTAATTCATTTCATCTTTTAATTTTTTTACAAAATCTATACTTAACCCAGTACCTTTTGCTACTTTTTCTATATCTACTCCTAATAACAGGAAGCTTCTAGCATTTTCTATTTTTCCTTTTTCTATACCCTGTTCAATTCCTTTTCTTAATCCTTCTTCTCTTGCAGTTTTTTCTCTAGTCATTTGGTCCATTATTTCCGCTTGTCTTGCTTCATATGCCATTCGAGCTTCTTTACTTTTACTTGCTCTTTCAAGTATTTCATATGCTGTTTTTATATTTTCATTCTTTTCTGCTAGCATTTTCATACCCTCCTTTGACTTTGCATCTATAAATTCTAACCAATCTAATATAGAATCGTTTATATCTTTTAACTCTTGTGCTCTCTTAAGTTTTGGTGTCTCTAAAAAATGTACTTCTAATACGTCTGTTAATTTATATCCTGTTTCATCTTCTATTATATGATATGTCGTATGAATCTTATTTACTAGTATACACTCAAAATCTATAATATTTATAACTATATATTTCTTTAATTTATTATAATCTATATTTATCAACATTCTATTCATAAAAACTCATTATTAATTTTGAACTTTTTATAAAATCATAATCTCATTCACAACTATAAACATATGTTATTATTTTTTACTATTAAGGTTATTTATTCCTATAACGATAATAAGAAGGATAATTTAATTAAAGGAGTGATTTTATGGAAATATATAATAATCTAAATTATAAAAATATAGTTCATTCTGATTTTTCTAAAAATCAATTACTAAATATAAATAAAAAAAATGTTAGTGAAAACATTTCTACTGATTCAATAGAAATAAAAGAAAAAAATGAAAATGTAATTAATACTAAAAAAGCTTTTGATGCTTTTAAAGATGCTAAAAAAATGGATTTTGGAGATTTCTCAGGACAATATATTATAATAAAACATATGATGGAACAGGATGGAATACAAGTTCCTGACTTTACTCCTGAAAATAGCACTAAATTTCTTCCGTTTATTGATAAAATGAAGGATTATGCTAAAAACTTAATGACTGATCCTGATTTTCATCAATATGGAGCGATGCCACTTACTAATGACTTTTTAGATTTTTGTGATTCATTTAAAGAAAAGCTTACACAATATGGTTGCAAATAAATGAGGAGATTTTATGTATAAAATACATGACAACAACTATCATAAAAGGCTTAATATAACGGAGAATGATCTTGTTAAACAAACAATCTTATATAGAGTATCAGATAAAACTGATAATAAAGATTCAATCAATAAAACTTCAAGTTCTAGCGATGGTATAGAAATTAATCAGAAAAATGAAAATGTAATTAATACTAAAAAAGCCCATGATGCTTTTAAAGATGCTTGTTCAGAATTTGGATATGTAGAAACTTTAGGTGGTAATGGGGGAGATATGAGCTTGTATTATAATAGAATGCTTTCTATTATGGAAAATGAGGGAATATCAGTTCCATCTTTTGTTACAGATGGAAGCAACCCTAATAGTTTCTTGCCATTTATAGATAAAATGAAAGATTATGCTAAAAATTTAAGCTTAACTAATCCTGACTTTTTACCAGATTGTTTTTCAGAATTCTGTGATTTATTTAAAGAAAAGCTTACACAATATGGTTGCAAATAAAAAGATTGTTCAGAATTTTTATTTATATATTGTATCAAAAAAGGATGTAGTAAATTTGCTTTTACACAAATCTCACTACATCCCCTAAAATAAGTTAATTTTAAGTCTTTTACTGTTAATATTTTAATTCATTTCATCTTTTAATTTTTTTACAAAATCTATACTTAACCCAGTGCCTTTTGCTACTTTTTCTATATCTACTCCTAATAACAAGAAACTTCTAGCATTCTCTATTTTTTCTTCTTTTCTGCCTTCTTCTCTTGCAGTTTTTTCTCTAGTCATTTGGTCCATTATTTCCGCTTGTCTTGCTTCATATGCCATTCGAGCTTCTTTACTTTTACTTGCTCTTTCAAGTATTTCATATGCTGTTTTTATATTTTCATTCTTTTCTGCTAGCATTTTCATACCCTCCTTTGACTTTGCATCTATAAATTCAAGATAATCCAATATTATTTAAATCTACTTTTGACCTTTTAATAAACTTACCGTATCCCTTTTCCCCTATAAATTTATTATCTTTAACTATTATTTTACCACGTGAAATAGTTATTATTGGATATCCTTTTACCTTTATGCCCTCATATGCAGAGTAATCTACATTAGAATGTAATTTAGAATTTGTTAAGGTAACTTCCTTTTCTGGATCAATTATTACTATATCTCCATCTGAACCTGCCTGTATAGTTCCTTTTTTAGGATATAATCCAAACATTTTAGCTGGATTTGTACAGCATAACTCTACAAATTTATTTAAGCTAATTCTCCCTTTCATAACTCCTTCTGAAAACATAAGTGGAATTCTTTCTTCTATTCCCGGAGCCCCATTAGGACACTTCGTAAAATCATCTTTTCCTTTTTGCTTATCTTTACTAAGAGAAAATGGACAATGATCTGTTGCTATTGTTTGTATATATCCGTCATTAATTCCTTTCCATAATTTTTCTATATCACTTTTAGATCTTAATGGAGGACTAATTGTATATTTTAATGCCTCCTCGTTTGGAAGTTCATATTTGCTTTCATCTAATAGTAAGTATTGAGGACATGTTTCTGCATATACTTTTTCTCCTCTTTCTCTTGCCATTTTTATATAATCTAGTCCTAATCCTGATGAAAGATGAACTATATAAAGTGGTGCATCTTCTACTATTGAGGCCATATTTATCATTCTATTAATAGCTTCTGCTTCACTTTCAGCTGGTCTAGTTAAAGGGTGATACTTAACACTCTTAAGTCCATTACTAACGTACTTCTCTCTTAAAAGTTTTATACTTCCATGATTTTCACAATGAATAGTTGCAATACCTTGCAATTCTTTTAACCTATTTAATACTCTAAGTACACCTTCATCATCAATCATATAATCATAAGTTAAATAAAGTTTAAAACTAGGTATTCCTTCCTCTTCAACTATTTCTTTCATTTCATCAATTATATTATCATCTACATGTTGAACAACCCCATGAAAACTATAATCTATTACACTTTTATCATCAGCATATCCATGATAAACATCAACTTGATGTTTTAAATTACACCCTTTAGGTCCAAAACCCATATGATCTACGATAGTTGTTGTTCCACCACAAGCTGCTGCTACTGTTCCAGTATAAAAATCATCATTTGCAATAGCTATTCCAACATCTAAATCTAAATGAGTATGAACATCTACTCCTCCTGGAATAACATACTTCCCTTTAGCATCTATTATTTCATCTGCTTCTTTTTTTATATCAATGCCAATTTCTTTTATAACGCCATCTTCAATATAAATATCCCCGTTATAAATATCACTAGCAGTTGCTATAGTTCCATTTTTTATTAATAAAGACATATTAATCACCTCACTTAATTTTTCTCTCTATATCAATTATATTTCTTTGCTCTCATTAAATATACAGTGTAAATTACAATGCTTATTATCATACCTAAAACATATGAGTTATCATAAAAAACTTTAAGCGGTGCAACTCATCTTTATTACTTTTTTGCTTTCTTATAAAATGTATTTTTTAGTGGTAGTTCTGTTCTAAATATTCCATCTAATTTATAATAAGCTCCTTGAGCTGCTGGTGCTGTTGGAATACAAGTAATTTCTCCAACTCCTTTTGCTCCAAAAGATAACTCTTGTGTATTTTTTTCTATTATAATAGGTGTAATTTCTGGCACTTGAGTTGCTCTTAAAAGTCCCAATGTTCCAAATTTAACCTTAGGAACTGAATTTTCTATTATATAATCCTCTGTTAATCCATAACCCAATCCCATTACAACTCCACCTTCAATTTGTCCTTCTACATTTTTAGGATTTATTGCTTTTCCTACATCATGAGCTGCAACTACTTTTTTAAGTTTTCCTTGTTCATCAATAACAACAACTTGAGTTGCATATCCATAAGCAACATGGCTTACTGGATTTTCTTTAGGACTACCCATTTTATCGGTAACCCCTAAATATTCTCCAAAAAATTCTATTCCCTCTAATTCTTTTAATGTTTTTCCTTTTAATGCTTCTTTTAATTTTAATGCTGCAATTCTTGTGGCTTCTCCTGTGAATACTGTTTGTCTTGAAGCTGTTGATGTTCCTGAATCTGGAGTTATTTTTGTATCAGGAGTCTCATAAACTATTTGTGAAGCTGGAATTCCTAAAACTTCACCAACAACTTGTACTACTACCGTTCCTACACCTTGACCCATACAAGCTGCTGAAGTCCTTATATGAACTTTTCCATCTATTACTCCAACTTTACATCTTCCTGTGTCTGGTAATCCAACACCAATACCTGCATTTTTAAATGCACATGCTATTCCAGCATATTTATTGCTATAATAAAAATCTTTAACAGCTTCTAAAGTTTCAACTAAAGCAGTACCTTCATCAGCAATCTGACCATTTGGAAGAACCTCACCTGGTCTTATTGCATTTAACATTCTCATTTCAAATGGATCTATCCCAACCATTTCTGCTAATTGATTTAAATTACATTCTGTTGCAAATGCTGACTGAGTTACTCCAAATCCTCTAAATGCGCCTCCTGGAGTATTGTTTGTATAAACTGCTATTCCATCAACAACCATATTTTGATAATTATATGGTCCTGCTGCATGAGTACATGCTCTTTGAAGAACTGGTCCTCCAAGTGATGCATATGCTCCTGTATCTGCTATTATTTCTGCTTTCATTGCAGTTAATTTTCCATTTTCATCACATGCTGTTGTAAATTCCATATCCATGGCATGTCTTTTAGTATCAACTATGATACTTTCTTGTCTTGTAAGACACATCTTTACTGGTTTTTTAGTAAGATATGCAAGTAATGCAGTATGATGTTGACAGCTCATATCTTCCTTACCACCAAATCCTCCACCTACATATTTTGAAATAATCCTTAACTTATCTTCTTCTAAATTTAATAATGAACCTATTTCCCTAAAATCATCATATATACTTTGAGTTCCTGTATAAACTATTAATCCATCTTCTCCATCTGGAACTGCAACTGATGCCTCTGGTTCTAAAAAGGCATGTTCAGTAAATGGAACCTTAAATTTATTTGTAACAACATATTTAGAATTCTTTATAGCCTCATCAGCATTTCCCCTTACTAAATGTTCATGAACTAGAATATTTCCACCTTCATGTATTTTAGGAGCATTAGATTTCATTGCTTCTTCTGGAGATGATATAGGTTTTAATTCTTCAAAATCTACTTTTATATGTTTTAATGCTTCTCTTGCAATTTCCTCAGTTTCTGCTGCAACTAAAGCTATTGCATCTCCAAGATATCTTGTTTCTTCTCCAACCTTTACTAAAGCTGGAGTATCTTTTTTAAGGTGTCCTAAATACCTTTTTCCTGGAATATCTTCTGCTGTTACAATTTTAATTACCCCTTCAATTTTTTCTGCTTCAGATATATCTATACTCTCTACTAATGCCCTAGGATATTTACTTCTTAAAGCTACACCATAAAGCATTCCTTCAATTCTTATATCATCTGCATATTCTCCTATTCCTAAAGCTTTATCTTTAGCATCAACTCTTGCCATAGGTTCTCCTACTAAACCTTTACATGCAACTTTTGGAACCTCTTTATTTTCTCTAAATATTTCAGCAGCCATCATAATAGCTTTTTCTATTTTTACATACCCTGTACATCTACATATATTACCAATTAAAGCTTTTTTAACCTCTTCACTTGTTGGTTTTAAAGTTCTATTAAATAATGCCTTTGCACTAATAACCATTCCTGGTATACAAAATCCACATTGAACTGCACCAGCTTCAGTAAAAGCATAAGCAAATACATCTCTTTCTCTCTCTGTAAACCCTTCTATTGTTGTTATTTCTTTACCATTTACTTTTTCAATAGTAAGAATACATGATTTTTGAGCTTTTCCATCAATTATAACCATGCATGTTCCACATGCACCTTCTGAACATCCATTTTTTACCGAAGTAATACCACAATCTTCTCTTAGATATTTTAAAAGCTTTTTATTTTCACTAACGTTTTTTTCTTGTCCATTAAGAATGAATTTAAACAAATCTTATCACTCCTCATAATCTCACTTTTGTCTTTTTTAGATATTTCCCTTTTACTTTTATCTTATAATTACATAAATTTACAAATTGCTTGTCATGTAAAAATACTACCTTTTAATATTCAATCTTTACTTATACTACATTAATCTTTAATTATTTATTTCTAAAGACTCATTACTTATATAAATTTCTTCAATTTCATTACTTGATGACTTTTCCTCTATATTCTTATTTCCTAAAACATTAAAAAATATATTTAATAAAACTGCTGATATACTTCCTGTAGTTATTCCACTATGGAAAATAGTTTGCACCCATGCTGGAAAATTTTCATAAAATGTTAAATTAGCTAATGGTATCATTGAGAGTCCTATACTTACAGCAACTATTACTGAATTTTTAGTACCATCAAATTTAACTTTTGATAATGTTTTAATTCCTCCAACCAACACCATTCCAAACATTGCAAACCCAACACCACCAAGTACTGGCTTTGGTATAGCACCCATTACCGCTGCAAATTTAGGTATAAAACTTAAAACTAAAAGAATTATTCCTGCATAAATACCTACAAATCTTGACTTTATATTTATTAATCCAATAAGCCCTGTATTTTGAGCAAATGGTGTAATTGGAAAAGTATTAAATATACCTGCTAAAAATGTTGAAATACCATCTCCAGCTAAACCTCTTCTTATATTTTGTTCAGTAATATCTTTATCTGTTATTTCATGTATTGCTATCATATTTCCAACTGATTCAGTCATTAAAACAAGCATTATTAAAATCATAGAAATTATGGCTGAAACATTAAATGTAGGCATTCCAAATTTTAATGGTACATTTAAACTAAACCATCCTACATCTTTAACTTGGCTAAAATCAGCCATACCTAAAGCCATAGATAATACAGTTCCTATTACAATAGAGAAAAGGATTGCTGCACTATTCCAAATTCCTTTTATATACTTGAATAATAGTAATGTTATTACTAAAACTGTTAATGATAATTCTACTTCTTGTACACTTGCTGGTTTTGCTACTCCTCCAGTTATCCACTTTATACCTACTGGCATTATAGAAATACCTATTACTAACACAATTGTTCCTGTAACTATCTTTGGAAAAAATTTTATTAGTTTTCCAAATACAGGTGCTATAATAAAACAGAATAATCCTGATATAATTACTGATCCAAAAACAGTTGTCATTGCTAAATGCTTATCACCATGAGCTCCTGCAATAATTGCAAGGATTCCAGATACTGCTGCAAAGCTTGTACCTTCTATAACTGGAATTTTAGCTCCTGCAATATTTTTCATTCCATATCCTTGAATTAAAGTACCTATTCCAGCCATAAACAGTCCTGCACTTATAAGAAAAACTATTTCTAAATGCTCTAGACCAGCTGCACCTCCAATCATAATTGGAACAGCTACAGCACCTGCGCACATTGACATAACATGTTGAAGTGAAAATATCCATAACTTTGAGAAAGGTATTTTTTCGTCAACCTCAGGTATTAAATTATCCCCATTTTTTTCTCTCATAATTCTCAAATCCCCTCATCAATTCAATCCTATAACATCTTATTAAATTTTTTGTATTTAGTAAGTATATCTCATAAACTATTTTTTCTTGTGTAGCATATAATATTCTATTACTAGTAACTAGCATATTTCATGCCAAAATAAAATCTGAGTTTTTTCGAATTTTTGTACTAAATTTCTATTATTTATTAATTAATATAAATATATTTCTCTTATATAATAAAATTTTTTTAAAACTAAGTAATTGTTTACATTTTTGCTTAAAATTTTAATTTTAAACTTCTATATTTTTTATCATTTTGGTAATTTAAAATAATTAAATTGCATATTATTCTATAATCTATTTATTAAAATTATCAAAAAGAGAATTTTATTTATCATTTTGATAATCAGAGCTTTATAAATAAATTTTTGTATAAAAATTATAAAATTAAATTTCTATATTCATAATTTTTATACAACAATTAAGGCACATAAAAGATAAAATTAGTCCTTTCTATTAGCTTTGACCACTTCTCATTTTATGTACCTAATAATTTTTAATCTCTTCATTATTTTATATGTATAGATTCCCCAAAATTTATTTTCAATTTCCTATCAATTTAGTTATTATAAAATTTTACTTTATCTAAATACATTTTCTATATATTTAATAATTTGTTTTTTTATATTTTCTCTTTCTTCATATGTGCTTTGTTCTATGTTTATTACTAAACTATCACTTCTCTCACTTATTCCATTTAAGAACTCATCATCTTTCCTCTTTAAAACTCCAATTACTAACTTTTCATTATTTAAGCAGTTATTTATTTCTTTAATAAATTGTGAAGAACATTTTTCCAAAATCCCAATCTCATCTAATAAAATTATTTTTGAAACTTTATCTTCCATACTATTCCTTAAAATCTCTACACCAGTAATATCAAACCCTTTAATAAGAGCAGTACATTTTTGTGATGATATATTTATTGAAATTTTATCTTTTAATTTATGCTTTAAATTGATAGTTTCTATATAATAACCACCTTTTTCTCCATTTATATAATAAGGTAATGTTCTGTAGCCTGAATAGGCGATCTTTAATTCATCAAGCACTTTATTTATTAATGTACTTTTTCCACATTGTATTTTACCTGTAATAAATATATTTTTATACATAATTAACTTTCCTTTATAATCATACTATAAAAAAATAACAAGTCAGTATACATTGTATCTTTAACTTGTTATTTCTTTCATGTATTTTACTTATACTAATGTAGCAATAACCTCTACTTCTACTGAGGCATCCATTGGTAATTTAGCTACTTGTACACAACTTCTTGCAGGGAAATTTTGTGTGAAATATTGTGCATATACTTCATTTACTGCTGAAAAATCATTTAAATCTTTTACAAAAACTGTAGTTTTAATTACATTTTCAAGAGTTGTACCTGCATTTTCTAAAATAGCCTTACAATTTTCTATACTTTGCTTAGTTGCTTCTTTTATCTCTGTTGCCATAACCTTTGTATTTGGATTTATAGGTAATTGTCCAGATGTATATACTAACTTATCTATAATTACTCCTTGTGAATATGGTCCTATTGCTTCTGGTGCATTTGGTGTATTAATTATTTTCTTCATAATAAATTCTCCTTTTCCTTTTACTTTCCGGTTTTTTATAATTTTATAAAATGTATTTTTAGTGGATGTTAGGCACATGAGATAATAAACTCCACTTTCAAATTACTCTTCTGCATTCTTAGGATTTGTTTATTTTAACGTCATTTAAATATATTTATTTTCATTTTAATTATATTGCATTGATAATGCATTCTTTGGACATCTAGTTACACATAATCCACATCCAAAACATTTATTACTATCGATGATTAATTCTTCTCCAACTTCTATTGCTTCATATACACAGCTTGTTTTACAAGTTCCACATTTTATACAAAGATCTTGTTTTACAGTAGGTGGTATTGATTCTGCTCTAAACTTTCTTTCTTCAGATTTTTTATGAGCAAGTCCTATTATTTCATTTACATCCTTGTATCCATGACTATCTAAGAAATCATTTAATTCCTTAGCAATTTTTCCATAAACACTTGGTCCTTTTAAAATAGCTTCTGTACAAACTTGAACAGATTGTGCACCTGCCATTAACATTTCTGCTGCATCCTTACCAGAAGTAATTCCTCCAACACCTATTATTGGTATCTTTATCACCTTAGAAGCATCATAAATATTTCTAATAGCTACCGGCTTTACTGCTGATCCTGATAACCATCCATATCCCTTTTCACTTCCCATGATTGGATATCCTGTTTCTATATCAATAGCCATACATGGTCCTACTGAATTTATCATTACAAGTCCGTCTGCTCCCGCTTCTTCTAATGCTTTAGCTATTTTTTGAATATCTGTATGAGGACTCATTTTCATAAATACAGGACAATCAAGTGCTGCTTTAGCAGCTTTCATTGCTTCAACTATTGGAGCAATATCAGTTCCAACATAATGAGTTGATAATTCAACTGCATCTGCATATGGTTTTACTAAAGGTGCAACTTTTTTTATTTGATCTGCAGTGTATCCCATGCTTACTATCATTGGTACTCCTGCTTCCTTTGCTCTTTTATATTCTTTTTCTACCCATTGTTCCTTTGGAAGCTCTGACCAAAGTTCTGTATTTAAAAAACCTGCATTAGTTTTTGCCATACAAGGTCTTGGTACATCTGCTGGCTTTTCAGATATTGTTTTTGTAACTAATCCACCAGCACCTCCCTTGACCGCTGAAACACATAGTTCTCCATCTTTTGCACCTGGGCCTGCTGCTGTAAATATTGGATTATTAAATTCCATTCCAAGTATATTAACTTTTAAATTTGCCATAATACTGTTCCCCCTATAAAACCTTATATAAAATTAATCTATTGTTTTAATTTTTCCCACAATCTTTGTGCTACTTCTCTTGACTCTTTAAATACATTCTTCTCATCTAAAGTAATAATATTTCTATTTTGCATTATAACTTTACCATTAATAATTGTTGTATCTACACATCTTCCACTCATTCCAAATAATATATGTCCATTTAAGTTTTGTTCACTCATTGGTGTTAATGGGTTATAATCAACAATTATTACATCTGCATATGAACCTTCTTTTAATATTCCAAGTGGTTTATTAAAATATTTAGATGCTATATCTCTATTATTTTCAAATAACATTTTGCTGCTTTCTAAAAATCCTACATTAGAATCACATAAGTTATGTTTATGAATTATATTTTCAACCTTCATTGATTCAAGCATATCTGATGTATATCCATCAGTTCCAAGACCAACTACTACTTTATTTTCAATCATTTCTATTACTGGTGCACACCCCACAGCATTCCCCATATTAGACTCTGGACTATTAACTACATTAGTATTGGTTTCTTTTAAAATATCAATCTCTTTTTTATTTATGTGAATACAATGAGCTGCTATTGTTTTTTCTCCTAAAATTCCAAAATCATTTAATCTTTCAATTACTCTCTTACTGTTATTTTTTAAGCAATTATTTAAATCTTCAATTCCTTCTGCTGCATGAATATGATATCCTGCATCAAGACCTTTCATGCTATCTACACATTTTTTTAAACTTTCATCACTAAGGGTAAATGATGCATGCATTCCAAACATACCTTTTACCATATCATCAGCTCTTTTATTTGAAGCTTTAATAAAGTTAACGTTTTCTTCTATACCGTCATTTAAAATTTCTTCGCCATCTCTATCGGAAACTTCATAAGCATAAACCCCTCTAATACCTAAATGAGTAGCTGCATCTGCTATAGTAAACAAACTTCTACTTGCTGACATAGGGCTAGCATGATGATCAAATACTGTAGTAACTCCATTTTTTACACAATCAATTAAAGTTGTATAAGCACTGTATTTAACATCTTCTAAAGTTAATTTCTTATCTATTTTCCACCAAACATTTTCAAGAATATCAATTAGATTTTTTGATGGAGGATTATTTAATATTAATCCCCTTGCAAATGCGCTATATATATGATGATGAGTATTTATTAATCCAGGCATTATAACTTTTCCTTCTGCATCTATAAACTCATAATCTTTATACTTTCTTTTAAGCTCATCTGTATTGCCAACTTCTAGAATAATATTATCTTCTATTGCAATACAACCATCTTCTAAATAGGGCTTTTTATAATCTTGAGTTATTACCCTTCCATTTCCAACTAATAGCATCATGCCACCCTCTTTAACTATAATTTTTATTTGTTATGTTCACCTTTCCAAACTATATCTTTATACTTATTTGGATCTGTATCTCCCTCTGTACTAAATAATAATACTTTTGAATTTTCATCTAATTCTAATGACTCTTTTAAATCTTTATATTTATCATTTTTCATTATCTCATAAAGTAATCCTAAAGTAACAGCACCTGATTCACCTGAAGTAACCTTTTTATCTCCTCTTAATGGATTACCAAGTATTCTCATACCATTTGCTGCAACATAATCTGGAGCTGAAACAAATGTATCAGAATATTTCTTTAAAACTTTCCAACCAATTGTATTTGCTTCTCCACAAGCTAAACCAGCCATTATTGTTTGCATGTCTCCGCCTACTGCTCTTAGGGATCCATCATTAGCCATTGCTGATTTATATAAACAATCTGCTAAATTTGATTCTACTATTACTGTCTTTGGACAATTTACATTAAATACAGAAGCAAAGAATCCTTGAATTGCACCTGCTAAAGAACCTACACCAGCTTGTATAAATATATGAGTTGGTCTTTCAACTCCATATTCAACTAATTGATTTAATGCTTCAAGTCCCATAGTTCCATAACCTTGCATTATCCATGCTGGAATTTCTTCATAACCTTCCCATGCAGTATCTTGTATAACTACCCCATTATTTTCACTTGCATATTTTGCTGCAAGTCTTACTGCATCATCATAATTCATATCAGTTATAGAAGCTTCTGCGCCTTCTTTTCTTATATTTTCTAATCTTGTTTTTGATGATCCCTTTGGCATATAAACTACAGATTTTTGCTTTAACTTATTTGCAGTCCAAGCAACACCTCTTCCATGATTACCATCTGTAGCTGTTACAAATGTAATTTCTCCAAGTTCCTCTCTTAGCTCTGGTGAAATTAACTTTTCATAAGGTAATTCAGATATATCTTTATTTAATTTTTGTGCCATATACTTTGCCATAGCAAAAGATCCACCTAATACCTTAAATGCATTTAATCCAAATCTATATGACTCATCTTTTATATAAATACCACCTAATCCTATGTCCTTACTTAAATTTTCTAAATTAACTAATGGTGTTTCTTCATATTGAGGAAAACTTTTATGAAAATCTCTAGATTTAGTTATTTCCTCTTTACTTAAAAAATCTAATAAGTTCTCATTATTAATTTTAGGTAGTGTATTTTTTTTCCATAATATACTTTCCATAATCTCGCCTCCAATTAGCGTTATAGTTAAAACTTCCTAACCCTTTATTCTAGTACCAGTCTTACCATTTATTCCATCCTTTGCTTTCTCAAGAAGAGTAATTAATGAATATCTACCTTCTTTTGATGAAGCAAAGTCTATTCCCGCTTCTACCTTTGGTTTCATTGAACCTGGTGCAAAATGTCCTTCTTCTACATACTTTTTCATATCAGTTACATTGACATCAGCTAACCATTGTTCATTTTCTTTACCAAAATTTATAGCAGCTTTTTCAACGGCAGTTAAAATAATTAAACAATCTGCATCAAGTTCTTTTGCAAGTGTACAACTAGCAAAATCTTTATCAATTACAGCTCCT
Organism: Clostridium weizhouense; assembly: GCF_019431045.1. Taxonomy (GTDB): domain Bacteria; phylum Bacillota; class Clostridia; order Clostridiales; family Clostridiaceae; genus Clostridium; species Clostridium weizhouense. The sequence continues at coordinate 310,050 of NZ_JAHXPT010000001.1, forward strand.
ACGCCTTTTAAATGATTTCCTTCCTTTATAACAGGAATTCCACCTCCACCACAAGCAATCACAACTTGACCATCTTTAATTAAATTTTTAATTGTTTTTATCTCTACAATACCTACTGGCTTTGGTGATGCAACAACTCTTCTATATCCTCTACCAGCATCTTCAATTACTTTATCTCCTTTTTTTATAGCAATTTCTGCTTCTTCCTTTGTCATGAAACTACCAATTGGCTTAGTTGGATTTTTAAAAGCCTCATCTTCTGGATCTACTTCAACTTGTGTAATAATAGTTGAAACATCCTTATTTATATTTCTATTTAATAATTCTTCTCTAATTTGATTTTGTAAATCATATCCTATATAACCTTGACTCATAGCAACACAGACTGACATAGGACAAAGAGAATATCTATGATCTAATTTATGAAGTTCACTCATAGCTACATTTATCATTCCAACTTGAGGACCATTTCCATGAGAAATAACAACTTCATTTCCATCTTCAATCAAATCAACTATTGCTTTAGCAGTAGTTCTTACAGCATTCATCTGTTCTTCTAATGTATTACCTAATGCATTTCCACCTAATGCAATTACAACCTTTTTTTTCATATTTTCCACCTCATTATTTATGTTTTAAAATCCTAATATTTAGAGCTAAATGCAGGCTCTTATGGGTTTTCCAAAAGAGCCTTAATAATTTAGAAACAAATAATAAATCAATTTATTTCTAAAAAGAAACTCCTAATCCAATACGTTTCCATAAATAATTTTATTTAAACAAATATAAAATTGTGAGCTTATTCAAAATGACGTGATTTATTTTTTTCAACTAATTTATTTAAAGTCTCTTGTGGATTTTTAACTTTACTTAAGAAAATCATAGCTGCTATAATGTATGGTTTAAAGCTTGCTTCTTTATATAAAGATTTTCTATATCTATCAAATACACTAGCATCAACTTCTCCTGTTTTACAGCTTACTCCTGTAATATCAGCTGGTAAACAATGCATGTAGATAGCCTTACCATCTTTAGTAAGCTTCATTAATTCTTCAGTACATTGCCAATCAATATGCTCTTCATTTTGTTTTAATAATTCTTTTTCTAGTTCATCAATACCAGCTTGGTCTCCTTTTGCATATAAATCTGTTCTTTTTTCCATTGCAATATAAGGAGCCCAACTCTTTGGATATACTATATCAGCATCTTTAAATGCTTCTTCCATAGAATTTGTTTTTGTAAATGATCCGCCTGATTTTTCTGCATTTTTCTTTGCAACTTCTTCAACTTCACCCATAACTTCATAACCTTCTGGGTGAGCTAATACTACATCCATTCCAAATCTAGTTAATAATCCAATAACACCTTGTGGAACTGAAAGTGGTTTACCATATGATGGTGAATATGCCCAAGTCATAGCAACCTTTTTACCTTTTAGATTTTCAACACCACCAAGTTCATTTATTAAATGAAGTGTATCTGCCATTACTTGTGTTGGATGATCTATATCACATTGCAAATTAACAAGAGTTGGTCTTTGTTCTAATGTTCCATTTTCATTACCTTCTTGAACATATTCTGAAACATTTTTCATGTAAGTATGTCCTTTTCCAATAAACATATCATCACGAATACCAATAACATCAGCCATGAATGAAATCATATTAGCAGTTTCTTTTACTGTTTCTCCATGAGCCACTTGTGATTTACCTTCATCTAAATCTTGTACTTCAAGACCTAAAAGATTACATGCAGATGCAAAACTAAATCTTGTCCTTGTTGAATTATCTCTAAATAATGAAATTCCAAGTCCACTATCAAATATCTTTGGAGATATATTATTCTCTCTTAACTTTCTTAAAGTTTCTGCTATCGTAAAAACAGCTTGAAGCTCATCATCAGTTTTATCCCAAGTTAACATAAAATCATTATTGTACATGTCCTTAAAATCTAATGTATTTAATTTTTCAATATATTTATCTATTATACTCATCGTAATTCCTCCAATATTTTTTCTTTATTTATTAATTCTTATATTTTTAATAGTGTTAATACTACAATATCAACATTTACTTAAAAACATAGTCTTATTTATCTTTATTTATTGCTACAATAAATTGTTGGTACTGCAGCATAAACAGCAGCGCATCTTACTAAATCAGCTTTCCAAGTTTTTTCATTTGGCGCATGTGCTTCTTCTTCTTTTCCTGGTCCAAATCCTATACATGGGATTCCATATCTACCCATTATTGATACTCCATTAGTTGAGAATGTCCATTTATCTACTAATGGTTTTCCATACATTCCTTCATAAGCTTCAACCATAGCTTTAGTTGCTGGTGCATCTTCAGGTATTACCCAAGTTGGGAAATAACAGTCTGTTGGATATACAAGGTTTGTCCAACTTGGTCTTTCATATTTATACATAGTTACTTCTGCATTATATTTTTTAACAAAAGGAAGATTTCTTACTTCTTCTAATGCTGATTCAAAAGTTTCTCCATCAGTTAATCTACGGTCTAAAGAAACTGCACACATATCTGCTACTGCACAACGTGATGGTGAATTAAAGAATATTTCTGAAACTGTTACAGTTCCTTTTCCTAAAAATTCATCATAATGTAAGTTATCATTTAATACTCTAACTTCTTGTAATATATCAGCCATTTTGTAAATTGCATTATCTCCACGTTCTGGAGCAGATCCATGACAAGATATACCCTTAACTTCAACTCTTATTTCCATACGTCCACGTTGACCTCTATAAATATTTCCATTAGTTGGCTCAGTTATTACAACAAATTCTGGTTTTACTTTATCTTCATTATGGATATATTGCCAACATAATCCATCGCAATCTTCTTCTTGTACTGTACCAGTTACTAATACTGTATACTTGTCAGATAAAAGATTTAAATCTTTCATTATTTTTGCTCCATAAGTTGCAGAAACTATTCCACCTAATTGATCTGAAGCTCCACGACCACCTATTTCTTCTTCATTTTCATACCCTTTATAAGGATCAAATTTCCAATTACTTATTTCGCCTATTCCAACTGTATCTATATGAGCATCATAAGCAATTAAAGTTTTACCAGTTCCCATATATCCTAAAACATTTCCCATATTATCGATTTCAACTTTATCAAAGCCAAGCTTTTCCATTTCTTGTGATATTCTCTTTATCACTAACTCTTCATTAGCACTTTCTCCTGGGATAGCAATTAAATCCCTTAAAAATTTTGTCATATCTGCTTCGTAAGCTGTTGCTTTTAACTTAATGTTTTCAAAATCCATATTTATTCCCCCGCCTTTTATAAAAAATATTATTCTATGTCACTATTTTTGTAGTGATTTTATTTATGTATCACCACTAACTATTACCATAGCAATTACCTTGCCAAAATTCATGAATGTTTTCTTTATTTTTTATAGAAAATCTCCATTATACCTTACTTAATCACATTATTTTAAGTACTTATTTGGATTTCAAAGTAAATAATTATCATTTTGATAATTATTTTTATCAAAATAATAAGATAACTAAAAAAATAACAGACTAATATACTTATATATTTAGTCTGTTATTTTCTCTTATATTACTAATTTAAAACTTACTTTATTCTACTAAATTTAACATATTAAAATATAATTTATCATAATGATAAATCATGTTTTATTCCTCTAATTTTCTATAAAGAGTAGCTATTCCTATACCTAATTTTTTTGCTACTTTCATTTTACTTTTAGTTGAATTACCATACTTATCTAAAGCTTTTTTAATATATATTTTTTCAATATCTTTTAATTTTATTATGTCATCATCTATACAAATTTCGTCATTTCTTTTTTTAAGTTCTTCATTATAACTTTGTACAAATGATGTTGGTAACATTGACTTTTCAAGTATTCCATTTTCTCCGGATAAACTCACCATAAATTCTACTATATTTTCTAATTCTCTTATATTACCTGGCCAACTATAATCCTTAAATATTTTTATTATTTCTTTATCAATAGTATGTATATACTTATTACATCTTAAATTATATTTTTCAATTAACATTTTTGTTATTAATAAAACATCATCTTCTCTATCCCTTAGACTTGGTATTTCAATAGGAATTATATTTAATCTATAATACAAATCCGCTCTAAATTTACCTTCATCAACTAATTTTTTTAAATTTTTATTTGTAGCTGCTATTACTCTTATATTTAATTTTATTAATTTATTTGAACCTATCTTTACAATTGTTTTTTCTTGTAATACTCTTAAAATTTTTACTTGAAGATATAATGGCATATCGCCTATTTCATCTAGAAAAATTGTTCCATTATTAGCAAGCTCAAATTTACCTATTCTGCCTGAAGAACTTGCTCCTGAAAATGCACCTTTAACATATCCAAAAAGTTCACTTTCTAATAAATTTTCTGGAATAGCACCACAATTTATCGCTATAAATGGCATATTTTTTCTATTACCTTCTGAATGTACTGCCCTAGCTACCAATTCTTTTCCTGTACCACTTTCTCCTGTAATTAATATTGTAGCATCAGTATATGAAACTTTTTTTATTTTCTTTTTAAGTTCTACTATATTATTTGCTTGTCCAACTATTGAATCACAATTTATACTATTTTTCTTTATTTCTTCTTCAATAGCAATTAATTCTTTAAAAACAATTATTTTATTACAATCTTTATTGTTTATATAATTGTTTACCACTTTCCCTATAATTTTAAATTTTCCATTTTCAATATTAAAATTATAGATACCTCCTTTAGGGGTATATTCATCAGTTTCTTCTATTGTTATTTTTTTACCTATGATATTTGGCCTAACTTTTAATATCTTTAATGCATTATTATTTGCTGTTATTATTTCATCTTTTATATCTACAGTTATAATTCCATCATCTACAGAATTTATTATTTCTTTAAAAAATTTGATATTGTTTTCATTTTCTAGTATTTGATTTTGTTCTATTACTTTAATTGAAATAAATTCAGCTATCTGCTCTAAAAATTTAATCATAATACTTAAATTACTTTTTAATTTATCTTTTTGATCTTGATTAGAACATACTAAACCGATTACTCCAAATGTACTTTCTTCATACTTAATAGGTACACATATTTCCATAAATTCATTACAATTGTTCTTTTTCTTACATTCATTACATAATTTTTCTTTTCCTGGTTTTTCTATCACTAGCGTTTTGCCTGTATCTAAAGCTTTACTATATACATATCCTTGATCTCTTATATTTTCTCCAATTCTATTTTCATATATTCCTGTTGCAGCAACTCTTATTAATTTATCATCAACTATCTCAACATCTATTGTTAATAGATTTGATAGTAATATAGAATATTTGTTTATTATATCTTTTATATCTATTAAATTTATCTTCATTTCTGAACCCACCTATTATATTCTAATATTTGTTTTTAATTTGTTGTTTTTCTTATCGTTTTTAATTTTAAATACTTTACTATTATACCATATAGTACCATGATAACTCTAAGCATATCAATTTGTTTTTTTATCTTTAATATTTATGTTCTAATTAAGCTATTAAATTTATAATCTTTTATACAATAATAAAATGTATACGCTACATTTCAATGGAAAATTGACAGTTTACAATGAACAATTGTGCTTGAAAGCCATAGGCTTTCTGCAAAATATATTATTTACCTTAGATTTTATCATCCTTTAAGACTTAAAAAATTCTATACGTTCCTACACATAAAAAAAGAGCTAATAGATTTTTAAAATTATATTTAAAATCTATTAGCTCTTTCCCACTATCTTTATAATTTATTATTTATATTCTATTATTCATTAACAATTTTTTCATTTATCTCATCTTTAGGTAAAATTAAATTTAAAGTTATTGCTACTATTGTAGTTACAACTATTGAAGATTTTCCAAAGATTGATATAAACCAGCCAGGGAATAATGCTAATGCGTCTGGAACTTGAACTATACCTACACCTAAAGCAATTGATAAACCTACAATAGCAGTATTTCTAGCTGTAAGTTTAATTGATGAAATCATTTTAATTCCAGTCATTGTAATAGTTGCAAATACTGATAGTGTAGCTCCTCCAAGTACACATTGAGGAATACTTGTTAGTATTGATGCAAATTTAGGTACTATACCTGATATTATAATAACTATTGAAGCAAATACAAATACACTTCTATTTATAACCTTGTTCATTGTTACTATTCCAACATTTTGACTAAATGTTGCAGTGGGCATACCTCCAAAAAATGCTCCAATAATACTACTAATACCATTACCAATTATTCCACCTGAAAGTTCTTGATCTGTAGGAACTCTATTCATTCCTCCTCCAGTAGTAGCAGAAAAATCACCTATTGCTTGAACAGAATTTACTATATGCATTATAACCATAGATATAATCGCTGTAGTATTAAAACTCATTCCGAAATGCATAAATTTTGGTGTTTGCATCCATCCTGCTGATTGAACATCTGTAAAAGAAACCATTCCAAAGCATAGTGCAACTATATAACCCACAATAATACCTATTAATATAGATGCAAGTTTTACTGATCCTTTAGTAAAATAATTCAAAAATATTACTACACTTAAAGTTATAAGTGCAACCCCCCAGTTTTTAGGAGAACCAAAAGTTGGACTTCCAGCTCCACCTGCTATATATCTAATTGCAACTGAATATAATGATAAACCTATTGAAAATATAACAGTCCCAGTTACTATTAATGGAAAAAATCTAACTAACTTTTTAACAAATATTCCAAAAATAACAGCTACTATTCCTCCAATTACTTGCGCTCCCAAAATTGTTGCAATATTAAACTCATCAGCTATGGCTATTAATGTCGGTACATATGCAAAACTTGTCCCTACAATTATAGGCAATCTTGATCCTATTACTCTAAATATAGGAAAAAGTTGAATTAAAGTTGCTATCCCTGCAAAAAACAATGATGATTGAACAAGTAATATTTTATCTTCTGGACTTAAACCTGATACCCCTGCCACTATTATAGCTGGCGTAACACATCCAATAATCATAGCTACAACATGTTGTAGTCCTAACGGAACTATCTCTTTTAACTCTGGCTTACCTTCAAATTGAAAAAGTAACGACTTCCCATTTAACTCCATAAAAAATTCCCCCTTATACCAGAATCACATTTATACGTTTACAGTAATTCTTATAACTATTCTTAAGCAATAGTTATGCCAATTAAAAACTTTGTTTTTTCTGATTTTTTAACTTTATATTAATTAAACTCATTTTATATATAAATAAAATTCTATTCATTATCACTTTGATAACTTTTTTTCTCATTTTGATAATGCTTGGTTTTATTTTTAATATACTATTTACAGCGTACTCTCTATTATTTCATTTATTAAAATGATAAATCAAACAAATATTTTGATAACTACTGTCACTAGCCGTCGATTTTTATACATGTAATTTTTTAGTATTTTTACTTATAAAAAATGCCAACATTTTGAACTATTATTAGCAAAATGTTGGCAAAATCTTAATTTAAAATTTAATTATTTTCTATTATTTCTTTTGAATTATTGTTTATTTCTTCTTCAGAATCATTTATTAATTCATCTTTTAGATCCTCTTTTATTGACTCTTCATCCACAGTTGTCTCTTTTTGCAATTCCTCTGTATTATTTATTATTTTTTCTTTTGATTTATCATCTTCCATTTCTTTTACTTCTTCTTTTATTGTTGACTCATCTGATTTTATTTCTTTTGCTGATTCTTCAGTTATTTCCTGTACTCCTTCTTCTTTTATTTCTTTTGGCACTTCTTCAATTATATCTCTTAATTCATCAAGTTCTACTTCTTTTACTTTATCGGTACTAGGTCCTATTGGATTCATACCATTAAATGTTATGTTTCTAACTCCTGAGAAGCATAATCCAATCATTCCTTGAATTGTAACACTTGCGCCTGGTTCAATACTTTGCCAATTACCTGATTTTATTGTAACTGTTTTAAAATCTCCATTATTCTTTAAAGAATATGTTCCTCCCCATGAAGATTTATATAATGCTGATTTAGGTAAATCAAATGATACATTCCATCCGCCATCTATTTTTTTATCAGTACAATTTTTTATTTTTATATTATAAGTATAGTTAGGATGATCATATATTCCACCCAAACTTACTTCAACGTTTACTGGTTCTAATGAACTAGTGCTATCATCATTTGTCTCTTTGCAATTGCCTATATTTTTTAATCCATTACTTAGCTTTTTAGTTAATGTATCTCCAAATGTATATTTGCCTTCATTTATCTTATCAGATCCTTCTACATAATTAGGATTTAATCCATAATCACCATTCATTACCCAAATTAAAGCTCCACCAAGATTTTTATTTTTTATATACTTAACTCTTTCATCAATAGATTTTTCATTTTCAAAAGATAAAAAAACTCTTTCTTTACTTTGCCAAACATGTGGTACCTTTTCAACATCATCCCAATATAATTTTAAATTAGGATCTTGTTCCATAAGATTCAATACATGCCATAATGGATTAGCACCTGCTGGTTCTAACTTTCCGTCATTGTCTAAATCATCACCCCAAATATTATATTTTCCTGATGCCGGTGTTCTGCTTGAACCATGAAGTCCATTTTCTCCACCTTGAACGTTTTCCCATCCTCTTGTATAATATGGAATACCCATTATTATTTTTTCAGATGGTAATACTCCTCTATAAAATCTATATGCCCAATCCATACAAAGTGTAGGCATTATTTGTGATGCTGTCTCTCTATCTGCTTCATCTGGATAAATACCTGCTAAATTTTCAACATATTCATTCCATCCACCATGATAATCATAAGACATTACACTTAGAAAATCTAAATATTGAGCATATGTGTTATCATTAACTCCTCCAAGAACCCAAGGAGATGCAGTAACAGCTGCTGATAAAATATAATCTTTATTATATTTTTCAGATGCTTCATCTATTTTTTCTCTTAATGTTTTCATTAATATATTATATCTTTCATTTAATTTACCTCTTCTTGGTTCTGATAAATCAAAATCTGCTGGGTTTCCTGATTGACTTGTAGATGATGGATATTCAAAGTCAATATCTATTCCATCAAAATTATATTTTCTTATGAAATCAACACATGAATCTGCAAAAGTATCTATTCCTTCGTCTGTATCTAACATAGTATAAAATCCACGTGATCCTGCCCATCCGCCTACAGACATTAACAATTTAACATTAGGATAATTTTTTTTCATAGTTTGTAATACATTAAAATGACCTTTATACGGTAGTGTAGGATCAAGCTCTATTTTTTTTCCTTTATAAGATAAATCATAATCAGCAAAATCTTCTTCTAATGCTGCATGTTTATCACCTAATTTAATTTTATTGGTAGATGGATCTACTAATCCAAATGAGTATTGAATATGGGTTAATGAATCCCATTGTAAATTAGTTGCATTAAAATATCCCTGAACTTCACTTTTATAAGCCCACTCCGGAAAATATCCTATTATCTTTCTCTTTAAATCTTTCTTACTACTTTGCCTTACCACTTTTTTTTGATCTTTATTTGTGATTGTTTTTGCATGTACTGGTGCTCCTAAAAATGATAATGACATTGTAGTTACAACTAATCCTGCTAAAAGTTTTTTTAGTCTTATGACTTTCATTTTTTTGATTCCCCCTATCTTATTTTATTCACTCCTCTCACTATACATATGTATTTTTTTTAAACAAATTACATTTTAATTAAAATAATCATATGATAAATTGTATTTTTATAAAAAACGTATAATATTGCTATTAAAAATTATTATTTTATTAAATTTTAGTGATAAATACTGTTTTTTTGTTTATATGTAAAATTCCTAATACAGTATTAATATATTATTTTCTTATTTTGATAAATTAAATAACAAAAGTGACTGCGCCACGTTTCAATGGAGAATTGACAGTTGACAATGCACAATTATGGTTGAAAGCCTTTGGCTTTCTTCAATATATATTATTTAGAAATCACCGAGTGATTTCATCCTACATTGTCAATTATCCATGGTCAATTGTCAATTCAAAAACATCTCCATAACATTAGATTTTTTTTAGCCATACACCCTTTCTGACAAATGTAGTGCAGAAATAATGGTGCGACATATAATTATTTAGAGATATTTAATATATCTGTTAAAATTAAATATATTGTTTTATCATTTTCTTGGTTCCTAAATATGTAGATATAAAATATCCACCATATATAACTACTAATAATATAGCTGTAAATATTACGTTATTAACAATACCTACACCCACTAGTATTGTTACCATTTGAGAAGCTAATTTTATACCTACAATAGAATGGACAATTGCAAGTGATAAAGGTACCATAAAATATATTCCTATCTGAATTAATAAAGATTTATTTATCATATTCTCATCTACACCTATTTTAGTAAGAAGTTTATATCTTTCTATATTATTATCACATTCAGATAATTGTTGAAGAGCTAAAACAGCCGCTGATGTTATTAAAAATATTATTCCTATATATATTGATAAATAAGATAATGTAACAGCTATTCCTGCTGATTGTGCTAATACTTGATTTTTAGTCTTATAACCAATATCACTTTTTGTTTCATTATCAAAGTTATCTATAGCTTTATTTAAATTATTTTCTATATTATTACCATCAAGTTTATAATTTAAATTTAAAAATGATCTAACTGGAACTATGCCTTCAAGTACTGAATCATTTACTATTATAGTTGCTAAATTATGTTTTATTATATCATTGTAAATAACGACGTCTAAAACTTTCATATTAGATGGTACTAAATTATGATTATTTATATTAATTTTAGTTTTATCTTGTAAACTTTTTTCTAATAAATCTTTATTTTCATGATCATCTGTAAATATTATGTACTCATTTTCTTCAAGCTTAATGGGTTGTTTATTTAACATTTTCATTATCTTATTAAACTCTGAAAGTTTCATTATTGGTATATCTTCATTTACATAAATTTTATAATAAGAATTTTCTTTTTCTGTTAAATACTTATTCAATAAATCTCTATATCCAAATTTATTATCATATATATTATAACTAACATACTTATCTACATATTCATTTAAATTTATGCCTTTATCACTTAATATTTTCTTAATATCTTGCCCTTTTAAATTACAAAAAGTTGCATCAAACTGAGTTAAATCTCTGATATTTTCATTTAAACCTTTATTAAGTCCAAGCCCACCTGATAACATACTTGTAGCTAAAAATAGCATTAGACATATAAAAGCCATAGATATAAATGTTGTATTTATTTTACTATTTATTTGTTTTAATACAAACATGTTTAAATTCTTAAAATACTGTTTTTTATTACTTTGAGCTAATTTTATTAACAATCCTGATAATGAGAAGAAAAATAAAAATGTTCCCACTGCTCCTAATATAAATGAAATAGTAATATTTTTGCCTAGTACTGCCATTCCATCACTTAATATTATATAGTAAGCAGATATTATCATTAAAATACTTATAATAAAAAATAGAATTGATCTTTTTTTATTTCTAATTTTAAGTGTCTCATTTTTCTTAGCAACTGTTAATAAATTTATAAGCTTTACTTTTCTAATTGAAAATGAGTTAAATATTAATATAATTAAATATATTAATCCAAAACATATTATTGTTTTAACACATGCACTTATAGAAAAAATAAATTTAAACTGTATAAGATTAACATTAAACATCTCTGCTGTTAAAACAGATAAACCTTGAGATAAAAACACTCCAATTATTAATCCTATACCTAGTGATAATATTCCAACTAATAGAGTTTCTAGAAATATTATTCTTGATAAACTTTTACTTTCCATACCTAATATCATGTAAATACCAAATTCTTTTTTTCTTCTTCTTATTAAATAATTATTGGCATAAATAATTAAAAATCCTAGAATAAAAGAAATAAATATAGACACTATATTCATAACTGTATTTACTAAATCAAAGGCATTTTCATAATCTTCACTTATTTTCATCATTAATTTCTGTGATTCTATAGAATTAAAGCTATAAAATATACATACCCCAAATATCAAAGTTAAAAAATAAATTGTATAATCTTTAAAACTCCTCTTTAAGTTTTTAATAGCTAGTTTAAAATACATCTCTTGCGTCACCTCCAAGAAGAGTTACTACTTCAATTATCCTATCAAAGAATACTTTTCTTGAATCATTGCCACGAATAATTTCATTAAATATCTTACCATCCTTTATAAATAAAATTTTACTTGCATAACTTGCTGTAAATGCATCATGCGTTACCATCATTATTGTTGCATTTAAATTTTTGTTTAAATCATTTAAACTTTCAAGAAGCATTTTAGCTGAATTTGAATCTAATGCTCCTGTTGGTTCATCGGCTAATATTAAAGATGGATTTGTTATAATAGCTCTTGCTGATGCTATCCTTTGCTTTTGACCACCAGACATTTCATATGGATACTTTTCTAACACATCATTTATATTTAACTTTTCTGCAATCTTTCTAATCCTTCTATCAATCTCTTTATGATTAACTTTACAAATTGTTAATGCTAATGCTATATTTTCATACGCTGTTAAAGTATCTAAAAGATTAAAATCCTGAAATATAAAACCCAGCTGTTCCCGTCTAAATTTAGCTAATTTTTTTGAATTAAGCTCAGTTATATCATTATCATTAATAAAAATATGACCACTAGTTACACTATCTATTGTTGAAATACAATTTAATAAGGTTGTCTTTCCACTACCTGAAGTACCCATAACTCCAACAAATTCTCCCTCTTCTACTTCAAAACTGATATTATTAATAGCCTTAGTAACATTTCCTTTATTCCCATAATATTTTTCTATATTTACTACTTTTAAAACTTCTTTACTCATAATTTTCCTCCATAAGTTATCTTATAAGTTTATGTTACTATTTACTAAAGGCATCATCCATCGAATAATGTAACACTAATATTACAATTTTGTTAGTTTAGGGGAATAAAACACTCAATTTTTAAATCTTCATCATTTTATTTATAGGGAACATAATTGAAACTGTAGTTCCCTCCCCTTCTTTGGATAATAAGTTTATCCACAATCCAAGTTTTTTACATAACTTTTTGCACAGATAAAGACCTATACCTGTAGATTTTGAATATAACCTACCATTTTCACCTGTATATCCTTTTTCAAATGCTTTCCTTATACATTTTTCACTCATTCCAATTCCATTATCACATATATAAAGAACTACATTTTCCTTCTTCTCTTCACAATATAATCTAATAATACTTTCTTTTTTGTCCATATACTTTATACTATTTGATATGATTTGATGTAAAATAAATTCTATCCACTTGCTATCTGAATATACTATTTTATCAACATTACTTAATTCAATTTTAATTTTCTTTTTTATTAAAGTATTTGCATTCCTTTTTATAGTTGAATTAATGCATTTTCTTAGATTAAGTTCTCTAATAATATAATCTTTTTCTAAATTATTGCTTCTTGCATAAAATAGAGCTTGTTCAATATAGCCTTCAACCTTTTCAACTTCCTCGTTTATACTTCTTGTAACTTCTGATTCATTATTTTCTAACAATAATTTACATGAAGCTATAGGAGTTTTTATTTCATGTACCCATAACTCTATATATTCTCTATATTCTACTGTATCTCTTTTAACTTTAGATATTTCATCTTTCATAGATTTATTTGTATGTTTTATTATTTCATATAAAATCTTTCCATCTACAAATGTAGGCTTATTTATAACTTCAGAAATTAAATATTTCTTATCTAAAAGTTGTAAATCTTCTAAAATATTTTTATAGTATACATTTTTATTAAAATAGTCATAAACATGAAATATTAAACTTCCTATTAAATTTAAAATAAATATAAAGAAAATAGCATATGTATCAACTCTTAGCACTCTTAATAAGCCTGAACTTGCTACAAGTATTGCTATATTTATTAAAATAAAAATTGCTCTTTCCTTAAAATAATCAAAAAATTTCATATCAAAATATATCCTTGACCTCTCTTTGTTTGTAAGTATGACTTAGCCCCTATTGTTTCAATTTTTCTTCTGAGCCTATTAATATTAACAGTTAGAGCATTATCATCCACAAACTCATCACTTTGCCATAATGCATTTATAAGTTCATCTCTTGATACTATCTTTCCTTTACTTTTTATTAAAGTATATATAATTCTACTTTCATTTTTGGTTAATTCAACTTTATTTTCATTAAATTCTAATTCACTTGTAGATAAATTATATTTAAGATTTCTATATTCAAAAATCTCCATTTCATTATTATTATATGTTCTTCTTATAATTGATGAAATTCTAGCTAAAAGAATTTGAGTGTTGTAAGGTTTTGTAACAAAATCATCAGCTCCTATATTCATGCTCATAAGTTCATCAATTTCACTATCTCTACTTGTTACAACTATGATTGGAACATCAGATTTTTTTCTAAGTTCTCTGCAAATATAAAAACCATCATATTGTGGTAAATTAATGTCTAATAAAACTATATGTGGATTTTCCTTTAAAATCTCCTCTACCATGTTTCCAAAATTCAATGAATATTTAGTTTCATATCCATATCTATTAAAAAAAATACTTAATTCATTTCTTATTTTTTCTTCATCTTCTACAATAAATATCTTCTCATTCATAATTCTACCCACCAATCTTTTTTATTTGCTATATTTTAAAATATTGTTGATATTGTACTATAAAGCTCATAGACAGAAGAATTTACTTTAAGAACTCTACAATATCAACATTCCTTAAAACATAGCATTTTTTATAATTATATAATATTGTTTATACTCATTATGCTTTTAATTTTATTACAAACTTCCTTTAAAGTAAAAAAATGTAGTCAATAAATAAAATATCTATTAACTACATTCTTGTAATTTATTTTTATAAAATTATCTGATAAGCATTTTAGCTGCTAGAAGAACTATTATATGGAGTGGATAGAAAATATAGAAAAAATATTTTATACTCTTTCCTCGTTGTTCATTATACTTCATTAATAGTGGATAACTAACAAAAACTCCTATTATAGAAACTATAATATCCATATTAATTGAACCACTTATTAAAAATGTTAATAAAAGATCAAGTGAATTCATTGCTGTAAGTCCGTATATTAAAGCTTTCTTTTTATTATCTATAGTTCCAAACATATAAATCAACAAAACACCTGATACACCTGCATCTGAAACTACACTTATAATCATAAAGAATATAACTATGACACCTTTTAAAAACTTATTTTTAGTCTTATTTGCTAAATATAATGCACAAAGTCCAAAAAATAATGTAAATATAGTTGTTAGCAAATACCCACATCCACTAAAAAACAACATACAAAATGGTACTGTGCTTACTAATCCTAAAATAAATAATCTTAACATATACTTAGGTACATTAGATGATTTTCTATATCCTTCTCCTATAAAGAAGCATAAAATAGGAAATGTTAATCTTCCTATAAAATGTAATATACCGCTACTTACTGGATAAACTTCTGATGGCAAAAATGTCCATGCTATATGATCTATAACCATACATATAATTGCCAACATTTTTAACTGAGTACCATTAAGTCCACTTTTTATTAATATTTCTTCTCTAGCTTCCATAACTTCAACCCCTAATAAATATATTTCTAAAAAGATTATTTTTTCTTTTTAGCTTCTTAGCATATAAGAAATTTTAATATGCTTGATATTTATTAGTATATATTGGTAGTAATCCTTCATCCATTGCTCTTTATTACATTTATATAACAATTTTGTAATATATGAATTAGAATTATAACTATATATTATAAAGCTTTAAAAAATCAAATTATTTTTCTTCATTATCTTTAGTTTTTTTATCTATACCACATGATACCCATGGATAATCTGGATTAGTTGGATCACATGGTTTTGATGGATCTACTTTAGCTTTTTTCTCTTCAAAACTCACTTCATATTTTTCTGTACAATTACATTCATTTTGTTTATTTAGATTTTTATTACTCATATTACTTCTCTCCTTTATCTTTTACCTATTCTATGTATATTATTATATAATAATAATTATTAATTGACAATAGAAATTTGATATTTTTTTAAAATTAATCTTAAATTTATTTTGTTCAATTCATAAAAAATTATTTATTCTTTAAGTTTTATTTTTTAATTGCTTACTTATTTCATAGCTCAAATATAATAAAAAAAGGCATTACTGCCTTTTTTTAATAAATAGTTAAAAAAGTATAACTAACTCGATCATGTTATCTTAACTTTATACTATTTTATTTTAAACTTACTTACTTCTGTTGTTAGGTTATCTGCAAGATCTTTTAAGTCAGTAGCACAATTAGTAAAGTTTTGAATATTACTTGAAAGTTCTTGTATTGCAGCTGTTACTTGCTCTGTAGATGCTGTAGTCTCTTCTGATATACTTGCTATGCTTGTTACATTTTCTTCAAGTGTATTCTTATTGTTATAAACATCTGTAATACTTTTGCTTATTAAATCTATATTTTCATTTAAATTAAATATAGATTTCACTATATCTTTAAGAACATTATCAACTTGCTCTGATGCTTTTCCTTGCTCTTTAAAGTTTACAGAAACACCATCCATAGCTTCTAATGTTTGTTTCGAACTATGGTACATACCCTCTAATATTTTCTCTATATCTGCTGTTGAATTATTTGATTGTTCAGCAAGCTTTCTTATTTCATCTGCAACAACTGCAAAGCCACGTCCACTTTCTCCTGCTCTTGCTGCTTCTATAGCTGCATTTAAAGCTAAAAGATTTGTTTGCTCTGTTACTGCTGTTATTGATGCTATTATATTACCTATATTTTGCATACTATTATGAAGATCTATAATTTGTTTGTTTATATTTTCATAAGAAGCCTTAGAGTGCTCAGTAGCATTATTTAGTGTTTCAACTGCATCTCTACCTCTCTTACTATTATTTTTAGCTTCTTCTGATATAGTTTCTATTGCTCTTGCATTATTATTTATACCATCTATCTTTGAAGATAAACTCACAACCTCATTTAATATATTTTCTATATTTGTTGTTTGAGATGTGGCACCTGTAGCTATATCATCCATAGTCGCAGAAACTTCTTCCACAAATGCAGATGCATCTTGTGCCATGCCTTCAATATCTGATGAATTTTGAAAAACCTTATCTGTTGAACTATCTACGCCTTCAAGTAATGTTGCTACATTATTAACCATAATGTTAAAGCTCTCTGATAATTCACCAAACTCATCCTTTGATTTTACTTCTAATCTTTTAGAAAAATCTCCTTGTGACGCTAATTTAAATCCATTCTTTAAATCTCTAACACTGTTATTAAACTTATTATATATATAAGTAGCTATAATAATTGCTAAAATAGCAAATACTATTATTAATATCCCAGTTATAACTGCTATTCTTGTTGTTTTGTTTGTAAGTTCTACTAATGGTATTGATGAAACTATTTTCCAGCCTGTAATTTCATTAGTTTCATAAAAAGCTATTCTCTTAACTCCATTAACTTCATATTTAACATTACCACTCTTATTGGAATCTATCTCCTTCCATGCAGATAATTTTGAAAAATAATCAGTTCCTAGTAATGACTTAGTTTGAGTTGCAATTCCTATTCCTTTTTTATCAAATATAGATACTGTTCCATTCTCTCCAACTTTAAAATTAGAAAGTTTACTTGAAAGCTTTTCTAAATCTATATCTATACCTATAACCCCTACTAGTTCATTATTTTTAACAACAGCCTTAGCTACAGATATTGTCTTTTTCCCTGTAACTGTATCTGTGTATATTTCACTTACATTAAACTTTTTACTTTCAGCTGCTCCTTTATACCACTCCGTTTCTGACCAGTTAATATCTGAACTAATTTCTGATGAAGGTGCCATTACAAAAATATTAGACTTTGTAGCATAATAAACATTTAAAAATGAATCATTATTACTCTTAACATCATTTAAAAATAATTGAGTAAATTCTTTGTAATGAGGTTTTTCTTCTAGATCAGTAAAATCTACATTTACAGCTAAATTATTTATTTGAGTCTCTATCCCTCCTAATATGCTATCCATATTTTGATTTATTGAATAAGAAAGACTTGTTACATTCTGGTTAAATTCTTTTTCTATTGATTTCTTAGTACTAAGATATGTTATTCCACCAAATATACCTACTGAAAATATTGTTGTAGCTAAAAGTATAATAAAAATCTTAACAGAAAAATGATTAAAGTTAATCTTTTGTTTTTTTATCTTTGACATATTTCCCTCCTAAATAGATTTATTTTCTAAATTTAGTTTATTGCTTACACATATATATCGGCCCTTTTTTATCAAATTTAAGTATAAATAAGTAAATTTAGGATTCTATTTTTGCTATAGCTAGTTTTTTAATACTAAGAATTAGTTTTTCACCTACTTTCATATGAATTGCGTCCACTACAACTTTATCTGTAAATTTTTATTATTTATTCACAATATTTAACTTATTTGGTATAATAAAATTTGAACTATATTTAAATTTTAAACAATTAAAATTTTCAATTGATAAAAAGCATAAGGATGTGATTAGATAATGAAGAAAAATATATTATCAAAAATGATTTTTACTCTTTGTACAGCAACATTATTATTTATTACTACAAATTCTAGTATACCTGCTTTTGCTTCAGATGCTATTATTTCTGGACAAACTTATAAGATTATTAATGTTAATAGTGGAAAAGCCTTAGACGTATATGCTGCTGGACGAGATAATTTTACTAATGTTGATGTTTATTCTGATAACGGTACAGGAGCTCAGAAGTGGAAAGTAATTGTAGACTCTGATAAACTATGTAAGTTAATTAATATTAATAGCGGAAGAGTTCTTGATGTATATAGTAGAGGACTTTCTGATTACGCCAATGTAAATATCTATGATGATAATGATACAGATGCTCAAAAATGGAGAATATTATATAACAATGATGGAACGTATAAATTAATTAATGTTGGTAGCAATAAAGCTCTTGATGTATATGCTGCCGGGACTGAAAACTATACCAATGTAGATATTTTTACCGACAATGGTACAGGGGCTCAAAAGTGGGAATTTATTGCGATTAATTAATCTAAAATAGCAAGTCAAAAATACATTGTATATTGACTTGCTATTTTTATTTATATTAATTTTTATTCCAATGTTATTATTTGGTTAATTTAATAACAACTTCCGCGTGAGGGGTATCTTGAATAAATATACCAAGTTATAACTTAATATATTTTATTGTATCTATCTATAATTGAAATTACTTCAAACTTTAGACTAAAAATATTAAATCAATACATATTATATTTTAAAGTAATATATTATAACTTACTGATGGTCGGAAGAATGTCGGAAATTTTAATTCTTCCGACCATATTTAATGTAATTTAAGTAATATCAATATTTTATAGTATTAATTAAATCTAGAATTAATCTTTTTAACAATTATATTTAAATGCTATATTATATGATATAATTCAATTATATTTTATTGAAAGTAGGCGAATATTTATGGCATTTAGAGATGAACAATATTTTGAAATTTATTATAAAAATAGTACAAAAGAAATTTCAATTGAAATGAATGAATATGGAGAAACTTTATATAATCCTTTCTATGAAGTAAAAAATAAAGAATTTAAAAAATCACAAGAATATTTTATATTAGAAAAAGTTAAAGAACAAGTTGATAATAAAATTACTAAAAAAGATTTTGATTATGATCTTTTAGCAACTGAAATAGAAGATGCTTACAATGAATATCGTGAAGAATCTGAAATACCTAATAATGATGATTAGTTAAATTAAAAAATTATATGATATACACTATAATTAGTATCTCAACTTGTAAACAAAAATCATTTTCTTAATTACAAGAAAATGATTTTTGCTAAATTTATTTTTATTAAAATAAATTTTATTTTATTCTAAGATCCTCTCCAACATAAATTAAATTTTCATCTTTAATTCCATTAAGTTCTACTAAACTTTCAACTGTAGTATTAAACTTTTGAGCAATTTTATATAGAGTATCTCCTTTAACCACATTATAATAAACTTGATTTTCATTAAATGAACCTGATAAATCTTTTTCAATATCAAATACATTACATATACCATTAAATATAGCTCCTGCAACTCTTTCAGGATTATAACCGTTCATATCACTTTCACTATCACAAAAAGCACACTCTATTAGTAAGGCTGGCATAATAGTTTGGTTAATTACAAATAAATCTCTTCTATTTTTAATCCCTCTATTGTATAATCCTAACTCTTCAATTTCATTTAATATTGATATGCCTACCTGTTCAGCTATTCCTCCGGTAAGACATAACCCCTCTGCCCCTCTTCCTCCTGGACATGAATTATGATGAATTGATAAGAAGAAATCTGCTTTTCCTTTATTTGCTGCAACTACTCTTTGGTTTAACGAATCATGTAAGCTTATTGCATTATATGGAGTACAGTTAATAACATTAATATTTGTAGCTTTAAATTTATCAATTAATTCCTTTCCAACCTCCATATTAAGTTCATCTTCCTTTCTAATCCCTATTGCTCCAGTATCAAAATTAACATTATGACCTATATCAATAGCTAAAGTATTTAATTTTTCCATTTTTATACACCTCCAACTAAGATATATGGTTTTAAATACATATATACTATATATAGAAATATTTTTTATTAAAACACTATATATAGATATCAAATGTATCTTTTAATAATTTCAAGGAGGGTTATATGGATTATAAATATATTGAGATTTTAGTTAGAAAATCTAAAGATGGAGATAAATTATCTAAAGAAAAACTTATTGAAGAGTTTAGACCTTTTATATTAAATCTTTCAAAAAGAACCTTTATAGATGGATATGATCTATATGATATACAGAATGAATGTTATAAAAATCTACTTAAATGCTTAAACTCATATAACTTAGAAAAACATAGATTTGTTGCTTATGCTACCAATGGAATAAAAAATAATATAAATGATCTTATAAAAAGATCTAAAAATAGAAGCTCTGCTGAAGGATATGAAGCTCTTACCTTATGTGATAATTTAGAACATACATTACCATCTGATAATCCTAACTTAGAAGAGATACTTTGTGATAAATGTAATTTTGAAATTTTAAGATTGGCCATTAATAATTTAAGTGAAGAGGAAAAAGAACTTATAGATTTTGTTTTCTTTAAAAATAATACAATTAAACTTTACTCTGATTTAAAAGCTATGTGCTACTCCACTGCTGTTAATAGAAAGACTAGTGCTTTAAGAAAAATTGGTAGATATGTTAGTACTCTTAACAATTAACTTCAAATAATTAATTAAATATCCTAAGGTAAAAAATTGCCTTAGGATATTATTTATTTTATAAGTACTTTTATATTAATAATAATTATTATCTAATATATTAGATAATTTTCATCATATCTTCTTAAAATTTCAAGTGTAGTGATTTGAACAAGATTTAATCTGAATATTGAATCATGCTCATCTGAAAGTCCAGGATGTGAACCCTGTGGATGAAGCCTCTTACAAAAGGTTTCAAAAAAACCTTGTCCATTATCTAACCATTCATTTAACGGTTTATAAAATATTGGTGGATCACATTTAGATAATGTAATTTTAGCATCCTGACTATTAACTGGAGAATTTCCAGTTATTTTTTCTGCCAATTTAATTAACCTCTCCTTTTCCTACATTTAAACAATTAAATATTATCTAAATTTTATTATAATTTTAAGTTTAACCCTTTTATTTTTTTAACTCATTAAATATAACTTCAGACATCATATTCATAATAAAGTTCATCTTTTCTTCATCGCTGAATAAACTCATAAAGAATTTATCATTTTCTTCATACCTATTTACAGCAACATCTTTAAACTTCTGTTCATATAAATACTTAAATAATGATTTATCATCTGCTTTAACAGCATTGACAATCTTTTCATCTTTGGCAAAATCTGATTTCATCTGTTCTAATACTTTATCCTGTTCAGTAAATGCAGTTCCAAATCTATCATTCATTTTATCAATGATAACAGATAATGAGTCTTCCTTTTTCTCTTTACCACCAATGCCACCTTTAATATTAGCTACATAACCCTCACTCTTTTCTAAAAGTATATCTCCTGAAAAAGTTTTATCAAGTCTATAGTATTCTAATATTAGCTTGTCCGATAAATCGATTTTAACATTTTCACCCTTAGGCAAGCATTTATTTAAGAATCTAGCATATACAAAGAACTTCTGCATATCTTTATCATACATTCGGCACACCTGTATAATGAATGAATATATTCTAACAAAAGTAGCAAGAGATGATTTAAATTCTTCCCTTTCTTTATCTTCTTTTGCATTATATCTATCAAGAGCTGGTTTAATGCATCCAGTTAAAAGAGCCTGTGCATCTCTATTATCTTTACCATAGAATATTTGTGCAAAATGTTCTACTTCCATAGGTTGATAAATTTGAAAAGAATCAAGTCCATTTTTTAAATCATAAATAACATTTGGATCTGTTTCTTGTTCTAATACTGTAGCTTCATAATAAGGTTGAAATGATTTCTGCATTTCTTCTGCACTATTTACAAAATCAAGTACAAAAGTATCTTCCTTACCTTTCATTGTTCTGTTAAGACGAGATAATGTCTGTACTGCCTTAACTCCACTTAGCTTCTTATCTACAAACATAGTATGAAGTAATGGTTCATCAAATCCTGTCTGATATTTTTCTGCAACAATAAGCATATTAAAAGCATCACCATGAAATTCTTCTTTTAGTGAATCTTCCTTAATTGTATTGCCTTTTTTATCTTTATTTAATCCTTCTTCTGTAAAATCTGTATCAGGAATATCAGGGTCATTTACAGTACCTGAAAAAGCTACAAGTACATCTAAATCAGTATAACCTTTTTCTTTTATATATCTTCTAAATTCAAACAAGTATCTTACAGCATGAAGTCTTGATGCTGTAACTACCATTGCCTTAGCTTTACCACCAATTTTATTTTTAGTAATATTTCTAAAGTGTTCTATCATTATAGCTGTCTTTTGAGCTAAGTTATGTGGATGAAGACTTTCATATCTTGCTATTTCTTTAGCTCCCTTTGAAGCATCAACATCAGGGTCATCAGCTACTTTTTTAGCTATTTTATAATACATTTTATAAGTAGTATAATTTTTTAATATATCTAATATAAAATGTTCTTCTATAGCTTGTCTCATAGAATAAATATGGAAAGCTCTATATGTTCTATCAGTCTGTTTATCTCCAAACATCTGTAATGTTTTTTCCTTTGGTGTAGCAGTAAATGCAAAGAATGATAAATTGTCTATTATTCCATGTGATGCAAGTTCATCAAGCATCTTGTCTTCATCATCTTTTACATTTTCTTCTGCTTCATCTTCCATAACTCTGTATTCTTCTAATATGTCCTCAGTGTTGGCAAGTGCTTTCTTTAACTTTTTAGAAGCTTCACCAGTCTGGCTTGAATGAGCTTCATCTACAATAATTGCAAAATTGCCATCTGTCTGTACTTCTTTATAAATTACAGGAAATTTTTGAAGCGTAGTAATTATTATTCTTTTACCTGCATTTATAGCATCTCTTAAGTCTACTGCGTGCTTTTTCTTATCAATACATTCAACAACACCTAAAACATGGTCAAACTGATAAATTGTATCCTGCAACTGACTGTCAAGAACTCTTCTGTCTGTAACTACTATTATTGATTTATATATAGGATTATTGTTATCATCATGTAATCCTGATAATCTATGAGCTAACCATGCAATAGAGTTAGATTTACCACTTCCTGCACTATGCTGAATTAAATAGTTTTTTCCTGCTCCATTCTTCTTTACATCTTCAAGAAGTTTAGTTACTACATCTAATTGATGGTATCTTGGAAAGATTAGAGTTTCTGTAGTCTCTATAACCTTGCCATCTTCATCTTTCTTATCTTCTTTTTTAAGATGCATATATTTATGAATAATTTCCATTAACCTATCCTTGCACAACACTTTTTCCCAAAGGTAAGATGTTTGGTATCCATCTGGATTTAATGGATTACCTGCACCACCAACATTACCACTACCATTAGACCCCTGATTAAATGGAAGGAAGTATGTATTCTCTCCATTCAATCTAGTTGTCATATGAACTTCAAATAAATCTACTGCAAAATGAACTAATACCCTGTTTCTAAAATCAAAGATAGTATCCTTGCTTGCCCTATCAAATTTGTACTGATTGATAGCATTGTGTATAGTCTGCCCTGTAAATTGGCATTTAAGCTCCATAGATACTACTGGAATACCATTTAAGAATAAAACTATATCAATACTGTTTTCATTAAATATTGAATAATGTAGCTGTCTTGTGCAGTGTAATATATTATCATCGTATAATTTAACTCTTTCAGTATTATCAGTATTTGCAGGTTTAAAATATGCTACATCAAACTTAATACCTCTATCCTTAAATCCACGTCTTAATATAGCTAATAAACCATTAGTCTTAACTTCTTTATTGAAACGCTTAATAAAACTTTCCTCACTAGCTGAGCCATAAATAGTCACATAACGTTCCCACTTCTTAGGTTGAGTCTTTTTAATAAACTTAATAAGACTATCATTATCTAAAGCTAATTCTCTATTAAAATTCTTTGGATTGCCTTTTATATATCCACCTTCAGTTATAAGATACTCTTCTATAGATTCTTCAAAGGCTTTTTCCTTTAATTCTTCTTCATTCATCCCTCTCACCCTCTTCAAATTCAATTTTGTCATCATCAAATATTTCATTATGCGCTGTGAAGTAATATTTTCTTATTATATATATCCATTCATTTAAACATTTTAATGTCACTAGCGAATCCCCATTAGGAAACAATGTGAAGAATAGGCTTGATATTATTACAAGTGAAATTGCTGAATGTTCTGCTGGTGTAGTAATACCATAATCTGATCTCCCAGCTATTATTAAATTATCATTTTCACTATATCTAGACATTCTACCAAATGTGCCTTGTGGTGATGCATGAACCACTTTATTAGCTAAATTATATTGTCTCTTCCAATCTCTAGTTGCGAAATGACACTGTCTTTGAATGTCTGCAAATGTTATGTGTCTATCTATATTTTTTAAGCATTGTGCTGTCTTAGCCCAATCATATCTATCATTAGTATTTGTTGCCTCAAAATATGCTTTAGCAACATTTTCTCCATTCTGATTTATAAAATCTGCTATAATACTCAATTCATACATTGAACGCCATCTTGCATAAGCACCATCTGCAAATCCATTTTTCATTAAACAAGTTATTTCTAAAAATTGTTGTAATGCACGTGCATGAATCTCTCTTAATGATAGGAATAAATAATCTTTATTTTGCGTTTCTTGCTTATCTAGCTCTGAAACATATTCACAATATTTTTCACTAGCTTCTAATGTCATTATATACATCGCATCTGATACTACAAAACACTTACCCCATTTTTGTTCCTGCCTTGCTAAAAATTCATTTGTTTCATTTCTTTTTTCCATAACTATCTCATACATTGTCTTTTCAAAATAATCAAGTGTATGATTGCTTATAGTATCTAATGTATGTCTGAAGTAACCATCATAATCAATACTCTTAAAAAATTCTTCTATATCAATATCTTTATTTTTATCTTTTACTTTGCTTTTAATAGCTTCCATAATTCCTTCATTCATTATTTCTACTACCATATCTTCAGCCATATATTACACCTCCCTCTTACCAGTTACACATTCATATATTAATGACTTCTTGTATTCTGTTAGTTTTTCTATTACCTTTTCTTTATTTGTGATTAATTTATCTATTGCTGAGCATTTCTTATCAAGATAATCTACTATTTCTTGTTGTTCAACTATAGGTGGAATGGCTATATTCATATTAGAATATTTATCTGCACCTATATTTTGAATTGTGGCTTGTATGAATATTCTATTTTTCCATTCATTATAACTATTGCTTAAAGTATAATAATAAACAAACAATGGAATTGCATTATTTTTATTTATCTTAGCTTTTATTAAATACCCAGCAAAAGCAGACAAACCAAATTCTTCTTTGAAAATAAATGATTTTCCAACAGTTGCTCCACTCCTAGCAAATAAAATATCTCCTTCATCCAATAAATATGGTTTAGCTATATCAATTGGTAATGATAATTTTCCATTATCTTTTAATTTATTATCTAAAGTAATATCTGTTATTCTTATATATCTTGGGTCATTATTATTATATAGTTCTCCACTTTCGTTAGCTCCATATTGCATAGTTTCAGATAAAATACTTTTTAATTTTCTATTTTCCCAATGTTCAGGAAT
The DNA here is from genome assembly GCF_019431045.1 of Clostridium weizhouense. Lineage (GTDB taxonomy): Bacteria > Bacillota > Clostridia > Clostridiales > Clostridiaceae > Clostridium > Clostridium weizhouense. The sequence goes on from NZ_JAHXPT010000001.1 coordinate 336,642, forward strand.
TTTTCCAATCCACTCAACTCCACTATATTTGATCTTTACATCATGATTTAATCCTTTAGTAACTGCTTCTGTTATAATGCTTTGTTTATATTCTTTTAGCTTTTCTATTACTTGCTTTTCTTTTTCTATTGTTTGGTCTATTTTATTACATTTGTTATCTAAATAACTTATTATTTTACTCTGCTCATCTATACTAGGTAATACAATTGGAAAATTTAACAACATAGGTAATCTTACAGAGTCTACTGTTGATTTAGCATTACTTTTTTCTATCTCTTTAATAAAATTTTCTTTTAAATAATAATACACATATTTTCCTTTAATATTTTCAAAAGAATGTAAATTATAAACCCTTTGATGATAGTCAAACTTTCCATTAATATAATGAAATACTTTTCCTGCTCCAACACCATCTCCTGCTGTCAATACTGCCTCTCCATCAAAAGTATATGTATCTATTTTTTCTATTTTAGGTGAGCGTACATAAAATGGATATTGCCCATCAGTTTTTGCATTTACAGTATCTTTGTTCCCTGTATTTATTGAACATAAAAACCTTAAACGCCTTATGCTCCACCCCTCAGGTATCTCTCCAATCCATTCAACTCCACTATCTTTCATTTTTCTAGTCATTGAATATTTCCTCCAATACACCATCTAGTTCCATTTCTATTTCTCTTATTTCCATCTCAAGTTCTTTTGCTGGCTTTGGTGATACATATTTATAAAAATATCTTGTAAATGGAATTTCATATCCTACTTTAGTTTTCTTTTCATCTATCCATGCATCAGGAGCAAAAGGTAATACTTCTCTTTTGAAATATTCTTGTATATTCTCTTTTAATGGAACATTTTCAGTATCTCTAAGTGAAGTATCTGCAACTGGTTTACCTTTCTTTAATTCAGGTATACCCTCTTCATTTAACTTAGGTCTTTCAACTACTATTTTTGAATATCCAAAATCTTTATTATCAAATATTTTACTTATTTCACTTTCCTTAAATTCACCATATAATTTAGTGATTTCATCTATATATTCTTTGGGAATGTCATTTCTTTTATTACCAAGTGATTTTCTTCTTTTTTCATATAAGTTATTAGCATTAATAAGCTGCACCTTACCTTTTCTTAATTCAGGCTTCTTATTTGATAAAACCCATATATAAGTAGCAATTCCCGTATTATAAAAAATATCATTAGGAAGAGCTATTATCGCTTCTAATAAATCATGTTCCAATATATATTTTCTTATTTCAGATGGACCACTTCCTGCATCTCCTGTAAATAATGGTGAACCATTGTGTATTATTGCTATTCTTGAACCTTGAGGTTTCATTTTAGCTATAGCTGTTTCTAAAAATAGCATTTGACCATCACCCACTGCTGGTACTCCTGCTCCAAAACGTCCTGCAAATCCAAGTTTTGCTTCTTTTTCAACTGCTTTTTTATCATTTTTCCATTCACGTCCAAATGGTGGATTTGATAAAATGTAATCAAATTTATCTTCTGTAAACTTATCATCAGATAATGTATTACCATTCCTTATATTATTAGCATTAGCACCTTTTATAAGCATATCTGCCTTACAGATAGCATAAGTCTGGTCATTGATTTCCTGTCCAAAAGCTATAAGTTCTGCATTATTATTTAATTTTTTCAAATAATCTTCTGCTACTGATAACATACCTCCAGTTCCACAAGCTGGGTCATATATTGTTTTTGCTATATCTCCTGTTAGTAGTTCACTATCATTATAAAATAATATGTTTACCATAAGTTCTATAACTTCTCTTGGTGTATAATGTTGTCCTGCATCTTCATTATGTGCTTCTGAAAATTTTCTTATTATTTCTTCAAATATGTAACCCATTTCAAGGTTAGATATCTTGCTTGGATGTAAGTCTGCATTAGGTGTTACAAATTCTTGAATAACTATATATAGAAGGTTCTTTTCAGCTAGTCTTGTTATCTGATTATCAAAATTAAACTTTTCTATTATATTTCTTACATTCTCTGAAAATCCATTTAGATATGCTCTAAAATTAGCCTCTATTCCATCTGGATCACTTAATAATTTTTGAAAATCAAATTTACTTACATTGTAGAAATCATATCCTGATTCTTTACATAGAAAAACATCTTTCATTGGAAGCTTTCCTACTTGTTCATTTTTCTTTAAAACTGCTTCCTTAGTATCAGCTAAAACACAGTCAAAACGTCTTATAACTGTCAAAGGTAATATTACTTCGCCATATTCATGTGGCTTATATACTCCTGTTAATTTATCTGCTATAGCCCATATAAGACTAGCTTTTTCATTTATATTAGAACTTATTCCCATAATTTTCTCCTCTGTCTATTAATTTTAAAATATACATTTATTATACTATCTTTTTTTTATATTTCATAATTTGTTTATAATATACTTGCTTATTTATACTGCCTATTTAATTGCATTTACTAAAACCTCTAAAGTAACCTTAAATAAAACTTCATCTAAATAATTTACCCACTTTAAACTAACACTTACTACTCTATTAATTTTTATAAAAATATTTATTTTCTATAATAAAAAAGGATTTTAAATACAATACAAAATTTCAGTATCATATTTAAAATCCTTTTTATATCTTATAAAATATTCGATTTCCAATTGCTTTAAATTTTATCTTTATCCAATTAACTTATGCTAACCTTATACTACCTTAATAACATTTAAAGATAACTAATCAAATTTAAATGTAGTTACTACTGTAGTAGTATGATCAATATAATCTTTTGATAGCTCATCAATTCCATCACATATAAATTTTAATGAACAGCCTTCACAATCTCTTATAACACGTTCTTCAAGCAAAGAACAACTTAAGCTATCTTCAAATGTTGCATTTCTTATTGCTAATGCTATTTGCTTTTTATCATAGCACTCACTATTTTCTGAACAAACTTTAATTTTATCACTAACCATTTTTCTATCCACTCCTAAAATTTTATTTAACAATTTTATTTTTAATTGTCAAATAAGATATATGTTTTTATTTTTAAAATTACATAAAAAATAGTGAAATTATAAATTAAAAATCTTGTTAAATCGCATTATACAAGCAAATTCTTAAATTCTAAACTTCTAAAGTTTTTTTCTTTTTTTATTCTTTTATTTTTTAGAATTTTAGATTTTTAGAAGCTCAAACATATATATCTTTTAAAATTGATTAAGAGGTGAGAATTTATGGAAAGAAAAAAAGAAAAGGAATTTATTATAGATAAAAATGATTTAGCATATCAAGAAGATGAAGAGGAATGTTGTTTTACTGACTATGTACCACCTAGTGAAGATTGTATAACTTTATTTTCATTTAATAATGATCCAGGATCTGATTCTAATGAAGAAGATAATAACACAGTAGATTTAGCTCTCAATAATACTTCTAATAAAACTGATGATACTTTAGCAAATTTAGCTGCTAATAATAATTCTAATAAACATTCAGAACCTCAAACAAAATCTAATAATAGTTCTGATAATCTACTATTAAATAATGATAATAGTAATGAAAACATTAATAATAAAATGCTTTTTAGTGACTCAAATAATAATACATCTATTAATAATTTATTTGATAATAGAAAAACTCCTATAGCTAATGGAGCTGCCCCTCCAATTGATGGAGAAGATGCTAATATAAAAAGAAGTTATACTCTTCGCAATTCTACTGTTAGAAAAATAAATGAACTTAAAAGCATACACCCAGATATAAATATATGTGTAAGCACACTCGTTGATATTGCTATATCTTATTATCATAATCACATATTAAATAAAGGTGGCTTTCAATAATTTATGTTTAAAATTGCTTGACAATGTCAAGAATTAAACTGAGGTGAGCATATGAAATCATTTATAAAAAGTTGCGATTTATCTAATATAAAACTAAAATACAGGCTTATGTATATATCCTATATATCAATTGTTATTTTTAACTTTATCATTGCTAAAATTAAATTTTATGATATTAAGTATTCATCATTATTAGGAATAAATAATAACTCAATATTTTCTTTAATCATTATGCTTATAATTCCAGGAATTTTATTATATTATCTCTATAGTAAGCTTAATTATAAAACAGATAAAGAATTAAAAGTATGTAATATATTTAGTAATTTAAATTTATGTATGATTTTAATAAGTTTTTTTCTTATATTTAGATTATTATTCATAATATAAATATAATAATCACCTTATAAACATATATTCTTTATGTAGGAGGTGATCTTTTAATGGATATTAATGAATTAATAAGTCTTATAGGTAATGTTGGTTTTCCTGTAGCATTAAGTGCATATTTACTTATAAGATTAGAAAAGCAAATAAATAATCTATCAAATTCAATTAATAAATTAAACACTATAATAAGTGCTAAACTTGGAGTTGCTATTGATACTAAATCTAATGATAAAAATAATGTTGCATAATTAAAAGCAATAAACATTAAATTGGTAATGTTTATTGCTTTTATTTTTTTATTATATAAATTTAGAATCTTTAATCATTTTATTGTTTATTATAGATGTAATGCCCACCCTATGTAGTTTGATTATATATTTAGAAGAGGCATAGATGTCTTTACAATTACGCCATTCTCAATCCTTCAACATTTCATAGAGTACCTATTTCTTTACAACCAATAAGAAATCTATGAAAGTTTTAAGGATTAAAGAATGACTTAGATGTTCCTACGCTCCTTATTTACCCTTTAATCTATAAAATTTACCTTTAGCACTTTTCTAAAAGAAAATTTTATATATACAGGACAAAATAAGGAGCTATTACCCACCCAAGCAAATGTTCTCTTTTTCACTCATGTATTTAGATCTTTTTCTTTAAATTATAAATTTTTATATCAGCCTAAATGATCTATTAAACTTACATTTATTACTGCTATACCTACTATTACTACATCTACTCTTTTTACATTCTATCTATTATTTATTTTACTTTTTGTTTAAAATTATATTATTATTTTATAAAGTATTACTTTTATATCTGCTATTATCTATAATACACTCCTGTTTCTAGCACTTAATTTTATTTCTTTTGGTGCCTTATCCATCACCCAAAATAGTACAGGATATTACCTGTCATTTCTAAGCAGCTATGAGTTTTCCGGCAAGCTTCAACCTCATATCTACTAAGAAATTAACAAGGATTAATCTAGTCCTATATTAGGGTACCCGATGGGTCACATGCTCTAATATATGGATCTTGTTTTAATATATTAATTTCAGAGTAAATTAGATGTTCTTAATTTATGTACACTCATCTAAAAACATTCACTTTGTGAAGTTTAAATATAGATGGCTTTCCCACCCTATTTAATTTGATTATATATTTAGAATAGGTATAGATTTACTACAATTACTCCATTCTTAATCCTTCAACTTTCATAGAGTACCTATTGACTTTCATCCAATAAGAAATCTATAAAAGTTTTAAGGATTAAAGAATGTCTTAGATGTTCCAACGCTCCTTATTTACCCTTTAATCTATAAAATTTACCTTTAGCACTTCATTTCTAAAAGAAAATTTTATAGATACAGGACAAAATAAGGAGCTATTACCCACCCATTTGATTTTAGATTTATAATATTTTTTCCAATATATGTTATAATAAATTTATATTATTATAAGGAGTTGATATAATAGTGGATAAAAATATTAAATTACTTTATTGTATTTTGGGAAGTATTATACTTGCTTTATTAAACAATGATATATTTGCCTATTCTAGATCTGCAATATTTAATGGTGGTACACTATTAGGAGCATTAATGTATTATTTAAGTAGTATATTATCATTTATAGGTTTTATATTATTAACAGTATTTTCTATTTTATTAATATTAAGAAATTTAGATTTAAAACATAAATAATGCGGTATTTAAAAAGTAATATAATTAGGACATAATTAACTAATTAGTATCTATATAGAACTATAGGAGGAAATATGATTTATATTATTAGTTATGCAATAGGATGGTTATTAAGTATTATATATACTCTGTTGAATCCATCACAAGGTTTCATTTACAATGCGTGTTTAATTCACTTAGTATTTACAGTAGGATTTTTTGGTATATTTAATTTTGTTGGACATGTTATTATAAGAGAAAAGGTCGCTAAAACAATAGGTTGGGTTTCAAATGGATTTCAAGTTGAACTTGGAATTGTTTCATTAGGAATAGGCTTATCCGGTATATTATGTTATTGGATTAGAGATGGATTTTGGATAGCTACAGTTATTCCATTTGCCACTTTTTTATTTGGAGCAGCTATTTTATATATTAAAGAAATTTTTAAATCAAGAAACTTTAATCCTGGCAATGTAATAATAATTATACCTGATATTCTTATGCCTCTAACATTAATCGTATTATTACTGCTAAAATAAACTTTATTATAATAATTTGAAATACAGTATGATACTAAAACGAATTTGCGTCTTTTTTATATTTTAAATATTATATAATATAACTTAGTAAAATGCATACTTTTGGTGAGCTATTATATCACCTAAAAATATAAATATTCAAGAGGTCAAAGCTCTCTAGTAGTTTGAATATTTTTATTTTAGGTTATGCACAAGTGGTAACCAAAATCATGCCTTTAGGCTTGTCCTTAAGTTTTATTTATTTGGTTAAAGTATTGTGGTAATTCTATAGTTTATATATAGAAATTTTTTTATAAATAATCAATTCTATATGTTTATTTTTAGTCGGTATAGGCTATAATATAAATATATAGTCGTTACCGACTAAAAGGAGTGGTTTTTATGAATAAAAAAGAAATTATAAAACAATTAGTAAAATTGCAAATACTAACAATGCGTTGGATAGAAAGAAATACTAATTTGCAATGTTCTACACATAGAGATATGGAAAGAATACTTACATCTAATAAATTAACATGTACTTACCTAATTGCAATAAATAATCTTAAATCTACTATTATAAAGTATTGTAATAATGATTATTTAAATAAAGAAGTATTGCAATTAGAAATTGCTATTAAAGAAAGTACTATTAAAGATTTAAGATTTGGACTTGAGCCACAAAAGAAGTTTACAGAAGAAGAAAAAGAATTAGATGATTATAAACTTAAAAGAACATTTTTTATGATTAATGAAATGGTTGGAATAAAATATATAGTAGAAAATTTAGGTTTAACAGAAAGTGCAGTTAAACAAGCTTGTCAACAGGAACGATTACTTAATACAAAAAAAATAGGTAAGAATTGGATGGTACATATTCCAGAATGTAGAGCTTATTGGAATATTCCAGATATAGAAGAAAATCATTTGTATAAAGATTGTATTTATTAAAAATTAGATAAAAATTCAAAATACTGTACTGTTCTATAAGACTAGTACAGTATTTTTATGTTCATAATTTGTAAATTTAACATAATAAATTAGAAAAATATCCTTTGAAAATTGAATAATACGATAATTACAATAATAAATCTTAATGTAATTATAAAGCAAAGGAATAATTACATTAAGTATGTAAAATACTTATAAGATATAAATATTTTAATTTATTAAAAATATATCTAAAAGGATAGTGAGTAATATGGTTACAAATTTTATAGTACAGAAATTAAAAAATAATAATATTATTGAAGATTCTAAAAAAGAATTTAAGTTAGTAACACATTGGAATTGTCCTGGAACTGACATAGTATTAGATTTTATAAAGAACAAAAATAAAGAGTCAGAAGGTAAAGCTGATACAACAGATGCCACTCAAATTATTGAAAGAATAGCTAAGTGTACTAGAGGAAATGATAGAATGTTTTTCAAATGTGATACTATGGATATATATGAAGATGAGTCGTTTGATAAAATACAAATTCTTTTTACTGGAACATCTGAAGACGATTTAAAGCATGATTGTGATACGATTATTACAAAACCAAAAGTTGCTGAAGTTAAAGAATATCTTTGGCATGATGATTATAAAGTTGATTTTAATCTTCATAAATCAGAACTTTCTAATGGAGAATATACATTTTGTTGTGGTGCTCAAGATGATGGTTGGCATGAGGATTTTGCAAACATTAGTGCATTAACTATAAATTACATAAAATCTTAAGATATTATTTTCTTATATTATAAATCAATAAAAACAAATAACAGATTATAAAATAGCATTACTCAAAAGATTGAATTTGCGATTTTTTTGCGCACTTTTAAGAAAATGTATATTTTATGTGAATTATTATATGATCTGAGGTTGTCCTTAAGTTTTATTTATTTTCTTAAAGTATTGTGATAATTTTATAATTTAGCTAATTGGACCATTAAGAGTTCTTGCTCTAATGGCCCTTATTTCTCTATTAGAATGGTAATTCTTCTAATGGTATATATTCCTCCCATTCTATAGCTTCTTTTTCTTCCTTTTCCCAATCTATTATTGAACATTCATCTTGACACTCTTCTTTTATATGTTTTGCAATCCTTTTCCATAAATTAATTTCTTTATCATTTATGAAGTAGTTTCCCTCTCTTCCAACAAATCCCGTATAAGAATTTCCAATATTAGATTCATTATATTTACCACCTATAAAATGTATAAAATACTTTCCATCTATATCTTTATATAGTTGCTGATATGTATAATTTTCTTTTGAAGTTAAATTTCTATATCTCACTTCATACAATAATTTTGATGTTTCTAAATTAAATCTCATTTTCTAATACACCCTTTCTACCATAAATAAAATTTATCCCCTTTTAATATTTTCCCCTATTAAAATTATTTCCATTTAATTTATTTCCTATACATTTTCTGAATAATATTTATATGTTTACAATTTTAAAAAACTATTACTTTACGATATAATTAAAATATAAAAGAACAAAAATACTTAGAACAATAAGAGGTTAATATGTTAGATTTAAAAGGAATGCAATTTGGAAAACTTACAGTCATAGCAAAAACAGATAAGCGCTACAAAAGAGGAATTGTATGGCTATGTGAGTGTAAGTGTGGTAATAAAGAATATTATGTTCCATCAGATTTTTTATTAAATCATGGTGTTACTCATTGTAATCTTTGTAAGTGGAAAGATAATGGTGGAAATACTAAAGTTTTTATAAAAAACACCAATATAGGTATAATTAAAAGTAATAAAATATTTAGTCATAATACAAGTGGTGTGCGGGGTGTATATCTCCACAAGAAAACCAATAAATGGATAGCTTATATCAATTTTAAAAGGAAACGTTATAATTTAGGTTCACATAAAAATAAAGAAGATGCTGTAAAGGCAAGAAAAGAAGCAGAAAAAAAATTCTATGGAAATTTTTTAAAATGGTATAATATAGAATTTAAAAATAAAAATGATTAAAAATTAACCACATAATTATAAGGACAAGCCTTAGGTATGTTTGACCTAGCTACAAAAGTATTATAAAAAATTAATAATGTCAATCTGCCCCACAACCCTAACTCCTTGACATTATTAACTTTTTTTATGATATAATTTTGCTTTTCAAACTACAGATAATAATATATTAAATAAGGGGTGGTGGTCGGGGTATATCTAGAAAATATAAACACTCTAAAAATTCGTTAAATTTAGTGCTATCAATTTATCGAATTTTTTAGAGTGTTATTTTAAAAGAATATTTAAAAATCTAAAATATCTGAAATTACAATATAATAAGTGGTGGTAAAAATTTTTAATACCATCTGTATTCGTTAAAGGATGGTTAATGTTGTGCATCAAGATTAATCATCCTTTATCGAATAAATTCCAGTACATCTATAATAAGTATAGGAGCTGCTCTTATTATTCCTACTGCTTTAGCATAGCAACTCTTATACAAATCTAAGATAGAATGTATAGGTGCTATTCTTCTTTAGCACCTCTTCTTTAGGTAGCTCTTATACATTCAGCACCCCAATCGGGTACCCAAATATAGGACTAGTCTTATGCGTAGAAATTCTTAGTAGATTAATGGTTGGAGCTTGCCGTAAAACATTAAGATGCTTAGAATTTATAGCTAATGACCTGTACTATTTTGGGTGATGGATAGGTGCCAGTATTAATTAAAGTTTCTAGTATATACAGTATAGAAGTAATCGATTTAATAAAAATACCTATAACATATACTTAATAATACACTTATTGATATTCTTATTACTACTTATGATATCTAAATAAATTAACTTTAAAATATTATTAGATAAAATCTAAAATTGTCTTTAATAAAAATATTATCTTATCTACTAATTCATCTATAAAATAAAAGAACATCTAAAAATACAATAGGCATAGGTTAATGCCTAATGGACTAGCGCGTTGCCTGTCCATTAGGTTTAACTTATGCCCTAAAAAAAGAGTTTTAGGCATCTGCCTAATTATATTCATGGGTTGGACTAGATTAATGAAAAGGTAATATAAACTTTAAAAATATAAATATACTTGATACTTTTGATTAAGTTAGTCCATACCCTACCTTGACCCCAGAGAATAGCTTAGATAGTATAGGAGCTGCTCTTAAAATTACTACTGCTTTAGCTGCAGCTCTTATACCTAACATCTATAAATTAACTACATAGGAATAGAACAAATTGGAGATAGAATATCCATAAATGAAGTATGAGTGGCTTGGATGTTCTATCTCCTGGTTGTTTTATTCCTCTTCCAGAATATTATCTATAAACTAACTAAGTTTATAAATTAGGATTTTTTTATCTTAAAGGATATCTATTGTATTCAAGAATATAGGCATGTCTATTTAGGTAAACAAAGTTTCCCGAAGTGTACTAGCCTGTTTAGGCTTGTATCATTTACGGGATAACGTCTTGTTTGCCGGAAGTAGACTTGCCTTTATATAAGATGATTTGTATTTAAAAAGATTATAGAAAAAAATCTTCATATTCTATATAGTTAGACCATATTTTAGGATCTTAAAAGTTAAGTTAAACTTCTTATATCATATTTAATTGTTACTTTATTAATTACTTGTATATTTTATAATTTTAGGAGTTATTGTAAGTCCTTTATTATTATTTTTTATACTTTTAGTAATTATTCTTCTAGAATTAGGTTGTATGTTAGTATCATTTGTCCAATTTGTATCTACAAGATTTTTATTACTATCTAAAAAATCAAATCCAATTTCTATATAATCTATAGTCTTATTTTTATTAGGATTAGTTACTGTTACTTGTAATTCTAACCACATATTTCTATCATCTTGCGAAACAATATCAAATTTTTCAATTACTGGTGGTTTTATTTCATCATTAACTATAGGTATACTTGGTTTACTATTAAACATACTTTTTTGTTTAAAATCTTCAGCTTCATCAAAAGATTTCAACTTTTTTTCTTTACATATTTTTATATTAAGATTGTAATCTTTTAAATTATCGATATTTTTATCATAGTAATAGTAATTCTCTGCTAAAGTGTTTGCACCTTCATAATCCTCTTTTTTAACTAAGTCTTCTATATTTTCCCTTTTTTCCTTATCTGTTAATCCTTGTCCTGTTTGATATCTATTATTGTCATACTTTAAATATCCAAATGTGCCACCACAAATAATTATAAATACAACAATTGCAATAGCTATATTTTTTTTACTAGAAAAAATAGCTTTTAGATTGATTTTATTTTTTTTGTTTTCCCCCATTATTATTCTCCCTTAATTTTCTTTTACTTTTTGTAACATATATTACTAAATTTATCGTTATTTATTATTCGTTCAATTATTTCTTCTCTAATATTAACATTATCGCTAACTGGTATATACTTAGTATTATAATACTCTATTACATCAATAATTTTTACACCTAATTCAGAAAGAGGCTTAATCATACCTTCTACTGTATATCCCATAGATTCTTTAGTTTTACCTGCACAAACACCAATAATGATTGCTTTTTTATCTGCTGAAATCCTACTTTCCCATCCATTAGTATAATCATTTAAACAAAATGTTCTATCTAATAAGCACTTCATTTGTGCAGTCATATTATAATTGTATGATGGAGAAGCAAATATATATCCATCTGCCTTTTTCATATTATCTATAATTTCAGTTATATCATCTTTAATATTACAAATTCCTGTCTTTATACAACATTCACAGCCTGTACAAGTTGAAATATTACTACTCTTTAAAAAAAATTTATCTACTCTAATATCTTTTCTATTTAATCCTTCAACTACATAATCTACTATTAAATCTGTATTTTGTCCCTTTCGAGGGCTACCAATTACTACAATCCATCTTTCCCTCATCTTATAAACTCCTATATTTCACTTCTTATAAACTCCTATATTTCACTTCATTAAATTTACATAAAAAAGTAGCACCTATTGCAATCCAAAGGTCAATATTCATTTAAAATCCTCCTGTCAAAATAACCTTATTATTCAGATGTAATAAAGTTATTTATATCTCGGATATTCTGGAAGTAATTCAATTAGCTTGATTGTCTTCCCTTTATTATCAAGTAACATTTCAATACTATCTGCATCTTTTCCAAGATGCATCATAAATTCTCTGCATGCACCACAAGAAGGTATCACTTTTCCATCCTTATAGACAGAAACGACTTTCTCTACTTCATTTTCTCCATGAGTTAGCATTGTTGATAAAGCATTTCTCTCCGCACACATTCCTAATGAACTGTTTGTATCTACACAGATACCTGTATAAACATTGCCTTTTTTTGTTAATATAGCTGAAGCAACGCTTCCAACCCACATATTACTTGAAACTTCATGTGGATTTATTACATTCATAGCTTCTCTATAAAGTTTTTCCCATATTAGTTCCATATTTACCTCCTAATATATTACAAATTACTATTTATCTTTTGGTTAATTATATCATATTTTGTAAATACACCCTTATAAATCTTTTAAGAGTATTTTACTAATGACTACAACTTTACATATTATAAAAAAATATATAATTTTTTTCTTCTAATCTTGTAATTCTTAATTCTAAAACATATATCCTATGTGAAATCAAATTAAAGGGGGTTAAACTAATGGCTATAAACAAATTTGTAAAAGACACTATCATGAGCATTGAAATTCAAAAAGGTGTTGATAAAAGTGGTGATCCAGTATTTACAAAAAAGAACTTTTCTAGTGTAAAAGAAGATGCATCTGAAGAAAATGTCTATGATGTAGCTCAAGCTATTAAAGACATTATGGATGGTGAAACTAGATCTACTTTCATCACTGTATCATCTAAGCTAATGAAAGCTTAAAAACAATAAGCAATAATTAATAAAAAAGGGGGTTATACTAAATGGAGCATATTTTAACAATGGCATTTTTAACACAAACAGGTAAAAAGACTTCAATAACTATAAATGGAGTTAAAGAAGATATTGATGCAGATAAAGTTAAAGCATTAATGAACCTTATAATCGAAAAAGAAGTCTTTTTCGTTAATGGTGGATTATTAAAAGCAATTGATTCTGCTCAAATAACACACAGAGCTATAACAAAATTTGATTTAAAATAATATTTCTTTCATAATAAAAAACTCTTTCTTTTATAATATAAACATCCATGCATAATTATTTATACATGGGTGTTTTGTTATATTAGTTAATTTTATTTCCTTGTAATATCTAAAAATTATATTTAATATATTATCATTTAAAGTTAAACTTTATATTTTATAAATAATCAAAATTTGTATTTTATTTATGATACGGTTCACCTTTCATTATCCTAAACCTTATTTAATCCTCACCTTAATCTATAATTATTCTCTTGGCTCTTCTCTATCTCCACCACATAATCTTTACACATTTCATAAATCCTAGAGCCTATCCCCTCATCAAAATAAAGTAATCTATCTACTGTAAATTCAGTACTTATTATAACTGGTAGATGATTTAAATATCTATAATTTATTATTTCAAACATTATGTTAATATCACTCTCATTAACTTTTCCTTTAAATAAATCATCAATAAGTAAAACATCACATGTTTGGTATTTTGAAATTATTTTTGTATAGTATTCATCATCAAGCATATTTCTTTTTATTTTTGTTAAAACATCTCTATATGACATATATACAACCTTAATTTTTTTATCAAGAAGGTTAATTCCAAGAGCTACTGAAAGATGCGTTTTTCCACTTCCCACTTGGCCACAAAATAAAATACTATTTTGTCTATTGTTTCTTATATTTTTAAAGTCATTATAAAATGCTATTGCTACTTCCTTAGCAAACTCTGAACTTTCATTCCAAACTTCAAAATTAGAAAAGGTTTGTGTACTCATTTCTGTATTAATACCAGATGATTTCCACTCATTCTTTAATTTTTCAATTTTTCTACATTCACAACTAACGGCAAGTGGCTGCATATGTTCTTGAGGAATAAGAATCCACCCTGTATCTTTGCATTTATCACATTTATATAAGGTTTTCTTTATTCGATTTTGACTCTTTTTCTCTAAGGTTCTTTGGCTTTTTAGGCTTGAAGTTCTTAAATCCATTTGAATTTGATTTTTCATTACCCCTAGTTCCATTTAAAACTCCCTCCTTTTCCTTTGGATATCCCTCTCTTCTCCAGTTTTTAAGTATGCCATTAATGTATGTCATATTAGGTTTATTAACTTCAATAGCTTTATTAATAGCCATCTTTACATTCTCAAATCCATGCATTGAAATAGCTAATTTTATAGGTCCTAAATTAAGACCTCCTACTATTCCAGTTATCTGTTCATGATACTTTAATAGCTCAATTGCTTTAATATTAATATTTTCTTTTTGATTTTCCTCAGAAGAGGTATTATTTAATTCCGATGATTCTCCAATTAGAGAGTGAGATTCTAAATCTCCAGGATATAAATCTTTTATATTTATATCTCCAGTACTATCACTCTCTTTCTCTCTATCTACGATAGAGTTCTTATTCTTCTTCTCTTTCTCATTCTCTCTCTTATTCTGTTCCGTTACCATAACGTTATTTTTATTTTGAGTAACGTTACGTTTTTTTTCAGTAACGTTATGCTCTATATTTTCTGAATTTTGGACAGACTTATTTTCTTCCTCTTCTAAAACATCTTCTTTTTGTTCTAAAACATCTTCCTTTTCTTGTGCATCATTATCACTACCTTCTTTAAGTAACTTTTTCTTTTCCCTAAACTTTTTAGCTCTAGTTTTATTTTGGATCCTTACCTTTTCCATTCCCTCAACATTTTGATGCTTTTCCCAATTTGTAATTTTAATAAGATTGTCCTCATCTACTTCTATCATCCCAAAATCTCTTAATATTTTTAAGGCAAGCCTAATAGAAGTAAGTGGTCTACAAAATATTGTAGATAACATTTCTTCAGTATATGGAATATTTTCACTTAAAAATATAAGGCCATTTGAATTGTTTTTACCAGCTTGCACTAAAAGCCTTATCCATATATAGTGAATAGTATCTCTTTCTGGCATTGCATCTATTAATCTAATTTTCTCATCTTCAAACATATTTGTAGTTATCTTAATCCATTTAATATCTGCCATTATTCTCACCTTCCCATAAACAAAATAATCTAAACTTCTCTAACCCCTTCCATTAAGGAATAAAATTCATAAAAATACAAATATTTATATAGCACTTAAAAATATTAAAATCCATTTTAAAACTCTCTTTCTAAAGCACCTATTTATATATTTTTTAATTTATTTAAACTGTTCACATTATCTAATTTTAAGTTAATAAACTAATTACACCTTGCTTTTAATCCAGTTAAAAAATAAATATATAATCCTTTAGATTCATTTATAAAATAATAATCTAATTCATCATGAGAATATTCAATTCTTCCCTTAATCCATTCATTATCTTTAAATATTTCTATTGAATCACCGGATGTAAAATATACACTATTATCTATTTCATATCTGCCACTTTTATTGTGTTTTAATATCCCTGATTTCAAATTAACTTTCTCCTTTTTCAAAAGATAATTCTTTAATTTCTTTTAAATTTGATAGATCCATGCCATTATTCTCTTCTAAAAATTTTAAAAGTTCATATCTTGTTATTTTTAAACTTCCAAGTTTAAGTCCTTTAATCACATTATGCTTTAATAAATCATAAACTGAATTTTTATTTACTTTTAATAATTCTGCTGCCTCTGAAACAGTATATAAAACTGGTTCCATAACCATACCCCCTAATTTTATTCCCATAACCTTTTATCTATTAAATCATTTGGTGTTACCCTTAAGGCTCTACTCAAACTACATATAATTTGCAAACTCGGATTTTCATATTTAGCATTTTCAAGTTCTGTAATATATCCTCTACTCACACCACTCTTATATGAAAGTTGTGAAACTGTTAAATTTCGTTCTTTTCTAATTTTTTTTATATTTAAAATTTCATTCATTGTAAGCAGCCTCCATGATAGTTTTTAAACTCCTAACATAAAAGCATTCAATTTCATAACTTAACTACATATTACAATTAGAAGTAATTCTACTAACTTCATTTGTATAAAATATTTCTTCAATAGGCTTATTAAAGAATTTTGAAACCTTTTTAGCCTCTTTTATACTAAAATCAGATTTTCCATTTATTTTGAAATTTAATGTACTTATTGATATTTCAAGAAGTTTGGATAATTCATTTTGAGTAATATTTTTTTCTGTCATAAGACCTTTTAATCTGTTGTACATTTATGACTCCTCCTTTTACATTTTCAATTAGATAATTATTTTTTATTAATTAACTTTTTGATAATTTAAACTCATTATAAATTAACGTTTAGTTAATTTCAATAGATTTTTTCAATTTTTTAAAAATAAATTTTCGTTTTGCTAATTTTCAATTTATAAATTAGCAAATAGCTTATAATATAGTTTGGAGGTGATATTATGAGTAAATTTGCTAGTAGACTTAAAGCATTACGTGAAGATAAAGATTTATTAAGTAAAGATTTTGCTAAAATAATGAATGTTGAACCTGCTACTGTAACAAATTGGGAAAAAGGAAATAGATTCCCTAAAGATGATACTTTAATAAAAATTGCTGATTTTTTTAACTGCAGTATAGATTACCTTTTAGGAAGAACTGACAATCCTGGAGTAAAAATTTATTCAGGTGTTTTAAATAATCAAACTGTTGAAATAGAAATAGATAATAATTACCCCCATGAATTAACACCAGAAGATGTTAAAAATATACTTAAACAATTAGATGCAGTTGGTTTAGATATAAATAAACTAATTGAAAATGCTAAAAACAAATAAATTAAGTAATTTCTTAGGAACCATAAAAAATTTATGGTTCTTTTTATATGTTTTTTATTGTCGAATAAACTTATATTTTTGGTAATTATATCTAAAATATTTAAATTATTCAAAAATTATTTTTGAAATATTGAAATCATATTTTCAAAATGTTATACTTTTTACAGAACATAAGTTCTACTTTTCCTAGGGGAGGATTGGGAAATGATATGGAATTATATTTTAAAAATAAAATTAAATAATAAAGTTATTTACATAAAAGATATCTGTACACAGAACAAAGAAAAGCACCTAAATGTTAATAATAATAAAACTTGTGGAACATTATCTAATGAGGAGGTGCTGAAATATGCAAGGAAGTGTTAGAAAAAGAGGTAGTTATTGGTACTACAGTTTTGAAATTGCCAAAGAAAACGGTAAAAGAAAAAGAATTGAAAGAACTGGTGGTAAGACTAAAAAGGAAGCCTTAGAAGCTTTAAGAAAAGCTATTCTGGAATACGAAAGTTCTGGTAGTGTTATAACCGAAAATGATATTAGCGTTAGTGATTACTTTGACTACTGGTTTAAAGAATATGTAGTTATAAACTGTAAGTATAATACACAAGTAGCATACAAACGACTTATTAAAAATCATATAAAACCTGAAATTGGTATTTATAAATTAAAAAAAATTACTACTGCTAGATTACAAGAACTCTTAAATATGAAATATAGAAATGGTTTTAGCAAGAACTACTTAAGTTGTTTATATGGAGTATTAAGTGGTGCATTTAAAAGTGCTGTTTATCCTTATCAGTTTATAAAAGAAAATCCTATGCTCTTTGTTCAAATGCCAAAATATAATACAAAACTAATTAATAATCCAGATGATTTAAAAATCATAACAATTGATGATTTTAACACTATATTAAAACGTTTTCCTTATGGAAGTAATATGTATATTCCACTTCAAATTGGTTTTAATACAGGAATGAGAGCTGCTGAAGTAATGTCTTTAACTTGGGATTGTATAGATTTTGAAGCTAAAACAATAAAAGTTGAAAAAATATTATATAGAAATGAATTTAAACAGTGGGTATTTGGTACTCCCAAAACTAAAAGTAGTTATAGAACAATAAGAATTGGTGATACTCTAATTTTTCTTCTTAAAAAATTTTATATAGATCAAAAATCAAATAAATTAAGATATGGTAAATATTATACTAAACATAATTATGATTTTGTATGCTTAAAAGAAAATGGAGAGTTATTAACAACAGATAGTCTTAAATATTTAAGTAAAGTTGTAAATTATGAACTAGGTATAGATTTTAAATTTCATTCCTTAAGACACACTCATGCAACTATGTTATTAGAAGCTGGAGCAAATGTTAAAGACATTCAGCAAAGGTTAGGCCATAGTAAATTAGCTACTACTATGGATACATATTCTCATGTAACTAAAAAAATGTCAGAAGACAGCGTTAATATTTTTGAAACCCAAATAATATCAAAAATGCCGACATTCTAATTTTATGTCGGCAAAATGTTGGCAAATATACTATTTTAATAATATTTTTTCTTTACAAATGGCTCTATTCCTTAATTAATTTAACCACACATTCAGCATGAGGGGTATTTGGGAACATATCTTTCACTTTGGTTTGTATTATTTTATACCCTCTTTCAGTTAGTACTTTAAGATCAGTAACTAAAGTCTTAGGATTACATGAAACATATATTATTTCTTTTGCATTAAATTTTATTACGTAATTTAAAGCCTTTGGATGTACTCCACTTCTTGGCGGATCTAATATTATTATATCTGGTTTATCTTTAACTGTTTTTATTATTTCCGCTACATCACCTGCTAAGAATTCGCAGTTATTTAATCCATTAAGTTTAGCATTTTCTTTTGCTGCTTCTACTGCTTCTTCTATAATTTCAATTCCTACAACTTTCTTAGCAGTTGGTGCTACTATTTGACCTATTGTTCCTGTTCCACAGTAAAGATCAAATACCACTTTATTTTCTGCACTTCCCATAAACTCTCTAACTATTGAGTAAAGACTTTCTGCACCTTTTGTGTTAGTTTGGAAAAATGAAAATGGTGATATATTAAATTTTAGTCCTAATACTGTTTCTTTTATATAGTCCCTTCCATATAAAAGATTAACTTTTTCAGGAATTACAGCATCAGAAAAAGAATTATTTTCTGTATGAAGTATTGATACTAATGTACCTTTATACTCTTGTGACTTTAATAATTCAACATATTCACTTAAATCAAAATCTATTTGAGTTGTTGTTACTAAATTTATTAATATTTCTCCAGTATTTTGAGCTTTTCTTATTACAAGATGTCTTAAATATCCTTCTCTTTTCATAACTCTATAGTAAGGTAAATCTTGTTTACCAAAATAATCTGCTGTTAATTTAATTATTTTTCTATAATCTTCATCAACTATTTTACAATGGTCTACAGTCATTATTCCAAAAGATTTAGCTCTCATATGCATTCCTATCGAAAGATCTCCACCTTTTTCTTCATCTCCAAATGTAAACTCCATCTTATTTCTATATTCCCATTGGTTTTCACTACCTAAAACCCCTAAATATTCTCCTGTAGTTACATCAGCCTCGTTAAATAATGCCTTAACTTCTTCACCCAAAAATTCTAGTTGTTTTTCATAAGGTAAAGTTTGTGATGAACAACCACCACATACTCCAAAATGCGGACATGGTGCATCTATTTCATACTCTGCTCTTTCATCCACACCAATTAATTTTACTTCTGAATACTCTTTTCTATTCTTTTTAACTCTTCCTGTTATAACTTGACCTGGAAAAGTATTTTTTACATATATAATTTTATCTTCTAAAGTTCCTATTCCCATAGATGGAAATTGTGATTTTTCTATTTTAACCTTTACTTCACTACCTCTTTTCATTTGCTCTCTCCTATAATTTAAAATTCTTTAACCTATATTAAAAACTTTTTTTCCTATACTTCTCTTACCTTTAGTATTTTCTGTTATTGATGAATATAAAACATTAATTATATAATAAAATATTAGTAAAAATCCTAGTGGCATTATCACATTATATCCTATTAATTTTAATATAAACTTAAAAATTAATAATATTATACCTGACATTGCAAGTACTATTAATTGATCGATTATATTAGAAAGGATTTTCTTAAAAAACGAAACTTCTTTATTTTGTACTTTTTCTAATTTTGTTTCTTCAGTTTTTACTTCATTCTCTTCTGTTTCAAATTCATTCATATTATTATTTTCTTCATTCATAGTTCTTCCCCCTTGTGCTACTATTCTACAATCATATCTGGATTTTTAAAATCATATTTTTTAGTAGCTAATTTATATATTATGTACTCTTTATTTACCATAATTTCTTCTTTTAAACCATCTATATTATCTTCTATAATAAATTCTGATTCACCATTTTTTAATCTATCAATTATTTGCTTATTTATTGATGAATAATCTCTATCTATTTTACCAGTAAATGTTTCTATATATCGTTTAAAAGATGTCTTTCCTAAATCAAAATCACCATTTTCGATAGCTCCCTTGCTATCAAATTTTAAGCTTAACTTTAATTCTATTTCTCCTGATGATAAATCTTCATCAAATATTTTCATTCCAAAATACATACTTTCCATCTTATTAGCCTGTGGATCTTTATTATCAAAATATATTGATTTTGTATTTATAATTTGATCCTTTTCTTCTTTTACTACATCTTCTTTAGAGTAATCTAACTCAAGTTCTTTTGTTATTTGTTCCATTTTATATAAATAAGAATTGAAAAAACTCTTAGTTTGATCTAAGCTATAATTTTTTGCCCATGACCCCTCTAAATTTTCACTCTTTTGTTCTGTTTTTGTTTTAGAATTAATATCTTTTTCTTTATCATTACCTTTAATATTAATACACCCTGCTAATGATGTGGAAATTAATAGGGTAATTATTATACTGCAGATTTTTTTGGACATTAGAAAATCCCCCTAAATTTTATAAATTTTTTAACTAGATTATTAAATACATTCCCTATCTAGAATACCACATTACAAAAATATATTGTATCATTATTATATTTCAAATATGTGACAATAAAAAAATATTTAATAAATATGTTATAATTGAAACATTACATTTTTAAACTTCAACTTCATTTTTTAATTTCTCAAACATTTTCTCCCCAATGCCATCTATATTTCTTAGATCTTCAATTGAATTAAATAAGCCAATATTTTCTCTATATTCAATTATCTTTTTTGCTTTAGCATCTCCTATACCTGGTATTTTCTTTAATTCTTCCATTGAGGATGAATTTATATTTATCTTTCCATTATTCTTTAAAGAAGTTCCAGTGTTATTTAAGCTTTCTCCTTTGTTTAATATCTCATTTTTATTACTTATATATATTAATTCATGATTTTGAAGTTTTTTAGCTCTATTTATATTTGATATTTCAGCCTTTTCTGTAATTCCACCAGCAATATCAATAAGATCTTTAACTATAGAATCATCGTTTAATTCATAAACGTCTGGTTTATTTACTTCTCCTTTTATTTCTACAACTATTTTTTTATTCTTTATCTCTTTAATAAAGTTTTTATCATTGTCTGCTTCAGTTTCTAAAGCATTATTTTCAACAAATATAGAAGTATTATCATTTTTCTTTAATTCTTTAGCTCCACCCCTAATATATGTAAATATAGTTATTGCTAATATTATAATTATTATTGCAATTATACCTATCTTCTTTTTTTCTTTATCCATATATATTTTTACTTAAATACTAACTTATATATTTAAGCAATACTCTCCTTCCTTTTATATTTTATTTTTAAGTAAACATTAATGTATATGTTCTTATTAGATTAATTAACAAATTTTATTGTAACTTATATATTTTCAATATTAAGTCTATTTATTAAGTATTTAATATTAATTCTTCACTTAAAATATTACTTATATACCATTTAATGTAATAAAATAAGATTTTTATAGCGTATTAATGTTTTTTTTGGTAAAATAAAATTTATAATAATAAAATTTATAATATTTATGTTGTAATATAATTTCTACAATCAAATTTTAAGTTTAAATTTAAATTATATTTAACAAAATGATTTAAATAAATATAGAATTTAAATTGCAATATATATAATAAAAATATGTAATATATTATGGAGAAGAATATGAAATACATTTTGAAAGTACTTAATATACTTATTTTAAGTTTATTTTTATTTCCAGCTATAAACTCTTATGCACTTGCAACTCCTCCAGAAATAAATGCTGAAGGATGCACATTAATGGATGCTTCTACTGGGAAAATATTATATAGTAAAAATAGTGATAAATTATTAGAACCTGCATCAACTACTAAAGTTATGACTGCATTAATAACTCTAGAAAATTGTTCATTAGATGAGGAAGTTACTGTTCAAGAAGACTTCACAAAAGTTGATGGTACAACTATAGGACTTTTAAAAGGTGATATCGTAACTATAAAAGATCTTTTATTAGGACTATTATTAGAATCAGGAAATGATGCTGCTAATGCTTTAGCTTGTCATGTTTCTTCATCAATTGAAGATTTTTCAGTACTTATGAATAAAAAAGCAAAAGAACTTGGTGCCTTAAATACACATTTTAAAAATCCTAGTGGCTTGCCAGATCCTGAGCACTTAACTACATCAAAAGATTTATCTTTAATTATGAGAGAAGCTATTAAAAATAAAGAATTATTAAATATTTGTAATGTAAAATGTTATGAAATTAAAATTAAAAATGATTCATCTAGAACTATTTGGGTTAATAATAAAAATCATATGATAAATCCTATGTCAAAATATTATTATCCTTATACTATAGCTGGTAAGAACGGCTATACTACTAAAGCTAATCATACATATACAATATCTGCTGAAAAAAATGGACATATAATAGTTGCTTCCTTTCTTAATGCTTTAGACAAAAATAAGAACTTTGAAGACATGAAAGATATTTTAAATTATGGGTTTGATAATTTTGATTTTATTAATCTCTATAAAGAAGGACAGCAAATAGATAGTTACAAAATTAATGAAGAACTTACAGTTCCTCTAATTGCTACAAAAGACATAGATTATGTTGTTCCTAAAGATGAGAATAAAAACGCAACTCCTCATATTGATATAGAAGAAAAGAACTTATCTAAAACCTCTTTTAATAAAGGGGATGTAATTTTAAAAGGAAATGTTTATTTAAATAATGAAAAATTATGCTCGGTAGATCTAGCATCTGCTATTTCTAGACAATATGATATTAAAGACGATATAAAACACTTTTTTAATAAATATAAAACAAATTTAATAGTTGGAGGTAGTGTTTTAGGAATATCATTACTTGGAATATCAACTTATTTAATAGAAAGAAAGAAGAAGAAGAAAAGAAAAAAAAAACTATTAGAAATAACTAGTTCTTTACCTAAAATTAATGATAATTTTAATAAAAGAATTAATAAATAAATAAAAGAGGATTTTACACTAATTCTAGAATAAAATCCTCTTTTATTATTTATCTTATTTTTTTTAATAACTCATTCATATCATCTGGCAAATCTGCTCTTAAAGAAAGTAACTCACCTGTTCTTGGAGAATTAAAATCTAATCCATAAGCGTGTAATGCTTGACGCTTTATTAAATCATCTTCATCCTCACCATATCCATATAAAATATCCCCATAAATTGGATGTCCTAAATGACTTAAATGAACTCTTATTTGATGTGTTCTACCAGTTTCTAAAAGACATTCTACTAAATCTCCTCCATTAAAGCTTTCAATGACTTTATAGTGAGTTATACTTTTTTGTCCTCTTTCATCAACTATTCTCATAGTTCCATATTCTATTCCTTCTGGTCTATAAATAGGTAAATCTATTGTTCCTTCTTTATCTTTTAAATTACCATGAACGATAGCCAAATATCTTTTTTGCACTTTTTCTTTCATATTTTTAGATAACATTCCATGTGAAAACTGATTCTTAGCTATAATAATAAGTCCTGAAGTATTCATATCTAACCTTGAAACTAGTCTAACTATACATTTTTGATCTGTTTCTTGAAAATAATTTAGTACTCCATTTGCTAATGTTCCACTTTGATAATTTTTGGTTGGATGAACTATCATAAAAGGTTTCTTATTAATTACTAAAATATCATCATCTTCATAAACAATATCTAAATCCATTTTTTCTGGAGTTATATCCTGACCTTCATTTTTTTCTAAATCTATTTTTATAATATCATCATTTTTAATCATGTAGTTCATTCTAACTACTGCATCATTAACAGATATTCTTTGATCTTTTGAAGCACTTCTTATTAATCTTGTAGATAATCCAAGATTTTCTTTTAAATACTCCTTTATTTTAATTCTCTCTTCAACACCTTTAACTTTTTCCTGTAAAATACTCATATAATTAAAATTCTCCCTCTTAAGAATGCTTTACTAATAATCCATATTTTAAAATATTCTTCATATTATAGTATAGAGCAAACTATCACTATATTATCAATATTTACTTAAAGCATAAGTATTTTATTAAAGCATTTTTGTTTATTCTCCAAAGTTTTTAAAATCTTTACCTAATATTATGACTATATCATAATCTTTGTATTCTAATTTATCTGGTTTTTCTTCATGTTTTCCAATTTTTATATCTTTATCAATCATATTTAGTATAACTTCATTATTCGATAAGATAGAACTTTTAGTTCTTTCTTCAATATTTCCAGTATCAATTCTCGTATATCCAAGTCCATTTAATTGTTGTTTTAACCCTGCTGCTAGTCCATTTATTTTTGTAGCATTTAATATTTTTATTGTAATATCTTTCTTTGATAACTCAGAAATATCTTCTCCAGATGATGATAATGATGTTATTGTACCCTTATTTAAGTTTTTATCAAATATCAAAAATGACTCTCCATTTATTGTTTTTGGTATTCCTTGTGCTGTTTTCATTGTCATTTCTTCAAGCTTTAATCCCGTGAATTTAAATCCATAATACATTATCTTACTAGGTGGCATATTAGTTTCTATATTATCACCTAAAGCCTTAAAAATACTAGGTAATCTAAATAAAATTAATGGACTTGTACATTTTTTTACTACTTTTGAAATAAACTTTTGTTGGTTTTCTATTCTATCTAAATCTCCATTTGCAAATCCAGAACCATCATTATTTTTTCTCCACCTAAAAAATTCTTCTGCTTTTTGCCCATCTAATTTAACAGTTTCTCCTGCTTTAAAATTAATATGAAGATTTTGTCCCTCATCATCATATATCATATTTCTTTCTATTGGCATCTTGATGCCTCCAATTGAATCAATAAATTCCCTAAATGCATTATAGTCTATTTTAACAATATAATTTACATTTACATTAAGTAGTTTTTCCACTTCTGTTTTTATTCGTTTTTCTCCTCCTATAGCATAAGCAGAATTTATTTTAAATTTTTTTCCATTAACTTCTATTAATGTATCTCTTGGAATTGAAACTAACTGTAACTTTTTATTATCTGGATTATAATTCAATATCATTATAGTATCTGTTCTCTTTATAGATGCATTCTCTGGTTGATTTGGATCTCCTATATCCGTTCCAAGTAAAAGAATATTTATAGGTTTACTAGAGGATACTTTAGTTGCTTTTATCATATTATTATCATTTATTTTTCCCAAAAATAAAAATGCTGAAATAAAAAATACTATAATAAAAGTTATTACTAATGCTATTGATGCTAAAATTAAATTTTCTATAATATTTTTAAATGTAAAATTCTTTAAACTAAACTTTTTTTTATTTTTCTTTAATTTTTTCTTCCCCACGTTATACCCCCTTATACAAAAAATATTATATTACTTACCTATATTAATATAAATTTTTATAAATTCTAAATAACAAAAAAATCGCTAAGCGACTGTGCAGCATCAATTTTTTTAGGCATGCACCCTTTCCAAACGTAGTGCAGGAATAATGGTGCAGCATATGATTATTTTTTATTCTTTAGGTTTTATTTCTTAATCTTTAAGTAATAATATAATCTAAATTATCCATATATTTTTAAAAATATAAATTCTTAAAGAATAAAATAATTTCTTGCTTTAATTGTATTTAAATCAATTAGCATATTTTTATTTAATAAATCTTTAATACTTTCAGATAAACCATATATAACACCTTTATCTAAATTTTCAAATGTAAGTTGTCTTATTTTTTCTACTCCTGGAAAATTTCTATTAGGTTCAATCATGTCAGATATATATATTATTTTAGTTAAAATAGACATATTCTCTTTACCAGTTGTATGCCATCTTATTGCATCTAAAATTTCATTATCTTCAATTTTTAATTTCTCTTTTGCTTCTATCGGTGCAATTATACTATGCCATAAATTAAAATTTTTCTTCTCAACTTCTGATAATAAAATATTATTTTCATTTATTATTTCTTCCATCTTATACTTACTTAAATTCTTAGCTACATCATGTGCAAGTGCTGCAATTTCTGCCTTTTCTTCTGAAATACCATTAAGTTTAGCTAAAGCTTTTGCAGTTTCTACTACTCCTAATGTATGTTCATACCTACTAGGTTTTAAATTATTTTTAAGATATTTATTTATTTCTTTTATAGATAACAAGCTTAGTCCTCCCTGTATAATTCATTTTTTTCTATAAAATTTACAACTGAATTAGGCACAAAAAAATCTATTCTTTCTTTATCTTTTATTCTTTTTCTTATATCTGTAGATGATATTTCAAGTTGATTTAGCTTTAAAACAGTTATGTCTACCTCATATTTCTTTTGAATGTATTTCTCTTGCTTAATTAATTCATCATTATTTATTCCACCTCTTGTAAAAACCACAAGATTACATAGCGATAATATTTTGGAGACATTTTCCCACTTTTCTATATCTATTAAACAGTCAGCTCCTGTAATAAAAAATAACTCTCTATCTTTAGATTTTAAATGTTCTAATGTTTGATAAGTAAAGCTTAACCCATTTTTTTCTATTTCATAACTTGAGATAGAAAATTCATTATAATCTTGTATTGCTAAGTTAACCATATCATACCTTAAAGAAGCATCAGTAATACATTTTCCATCTTTATGTGGTGGATTACCTGCTGGCATAAAAATTACTTCATCTAAATCCAACTGTTTTTTAGCTTCATATGCTATATATAAATGTGCATAATGGATTGGGTCAAATGTACCTCCTATTATACCATATCGTTTCATTGTATTGCCTCCTACACACCTGTAAATAAAGAATTCTATCTCTTAGTTAAAGAAAATCTACATCTAAAATCAAGAATTCTATTTATAGTTTCATTCTATTGTTTATTATATCACGAAGTAATATTATATATTAACCATAAAAAAAGTGGCTACGCCACGTTTCAATGAACAATTGACAGTTGACAATGGACAATTATTGTTGAAAGTCACAGGCTTTCTTTAATATATATTATTTATAAATCACTGAGTGATTTCATCCTACATTGTCAATTGTCCATTGTCAATTCAAAAATATCTCCATAACATTAGATTTTTTCAGCCTTTCAAGCTTCAAAAATTCTATAATTTCCTATGAATTAAAAAAATCACCCTCTTTTCAAATTTAATTCTTATTTGAAAAGAAGGTGATATAAATATTATTGATATTGTAATTAAAATATTTATTTTGTAGGTAATTCTATTTTAGGTTTATTTTTTGATTTTTTATATAAAACCATTTTATTTCCTATTGCTTGAACGCCTTCACATCTAATACTCTTACATATTAAATCTGAAGTTTCTCTTGTATCTAAACCACTATTTTCTAAAACTTTTATTTTTATTAATTCTCTTTTTTCTAAAGCTTGTGTAACTTGTTTTAAGAAGTTTTCTTCTATTCCATTCTTCCCAACTTGGAATATTGGAACTATATCATTAGCTAAACCTCTTAAATATGCTCTTTGTTTTCCTGTTAACATTTATTTTCCTCCTTAAAACTACATAGTTTATAACTTAATCTATGTAGTTCGAAACCATTTGTTTTTACTCTATATTTTAAATGAATGTTAATATTTTAGTATAAGGGCGAAGTGGCATTGGAATTTGCTTTTTAGAACTCTTAAGTGAAAGTCAAAATTTTATATTTTGTTACTTGAACTTACTCAGCGAATGTACATGAGTCGAGTTTCCTTTTAGTCTTACAATTAATTGCTTGTCATCAATCTGTGATTGGGAGCATGCATTAATTGAACTAAGCTTTATTTTAGAGTTCTTAAAGTAAATTCCTCTGTCCATGAGCTTTATACTATAATATCAACAGTGCTTTAAAATATAGCCCTTTTTTATTATAGTAGATATTCAAATTCAAAATCATTTAATCTTACTACATCTTCATCTTGTATGCCCATTTCTCTTAATTCATCCATAATACCTTTATTTCTAAGTACTTTATGGAAGTATCTTAATGAATCTGAATCATGTATATTTACAGCACTTAATAATCTATCTACAAATGAACCTGAAATAACATAAGTATCAAATTCTTCTCCTTCTTCAATAGAAATAGTGTATGTAAATCTCTTTTCTTCTGGTATATACATTTCATCTTCTGAAATTTCTAATTCTCTAATTGGAATATCCTTTAACATTCTTGCTGCTTCTTTTATAACTTCATCTACGCCATCTCTTGTTGCTGCTGACATTTTGAAAACAGTCTTAACTCCTAATTCTTGAACTTTCTTCTTAAAGTCTTCAAAAACTTCATCATCATAAAGTAAATCTGTTTTATTTGCTACAACAATTTGTGGTCTATCCCAAAGCTTAACAGAATATTTCTTTAATTCTTCATTTATTTTAACGAAATCTTCAAAAGGCTCTCTTCCTTCAACTCCAGAAATATCAACTATATGAATTAATAGTCTTGTTCTTTCTATATGTTTTAAGAATTGTATTCCAAGACCTACACCTTCTGCTGCACCTTCAATTATACCTGGGATATCTGCCATAACAAATGGCTCTATACCATCCACTGCAACGACTCCTAAATTTGGCTTAATAGTAGTAAAATGATAGTTAGCTATCTTTGGTTTTGCTTTTGTTGTCATTGATAATAATGTTGATTTTCCAACATTAGGGAATCCTAATAAACCAACATCAGCTAATAATTTTAATTCTAAAATTATTGATATTTCTTCTCCTGGCATTCCTGGTTCAGCAAAATGTGGTGCTTGCCTTGTTGGAGTAGCAAATTTTGCATTTCCTTTTCCACCTTTTCCGCCTCTTAACAATACGAATTCTTGATCTTTATGTGAAAGGTCTACAATTACTTTATTACTTTGTTCTTCTCTTATAATAGTTCCCATAGGTACTTTTATAATAAGATCTGATCCATCTTTACCATAACATTTAGAACCGCCTCCATTTTGACCATCCTCTGCTATGAATTTCTTCTTATATTTAAAATCTAATAATGTAGTAATTCCAGTATCAACTCTAAATATGATACTTCCACCATCTCCACCATCTCCACCATCTGGGCCTCCAAGTGGTACATATTTTTCTCTTCTAAATGAAACGGCTCCATCTCCGCCTTTTCCTGATTTTATAAAGACCTTGGATTTATCTATAAACATATAATCACCCTCCTTAAATAAATTATCTTAAACAAATAATATATCTAAAATATATTTTTATTACTTAGTATTTCATTTGAGTTTATACTTTATTATCATACACTAAAATCTAATTAAATTCTTAACATAAATATACTATTTAAATCATTAAAGAATTTTTGACTAAAACTACTTTTATCCAAAAATATATTTTATTTATTAATATATATTTTGTTTATTAATGATTCTATATATATCTTGAAATTATTAAATAATTCTAATATATATATTTTTTTATTTCAAACAAGTAAACAAAATCAGTTAACAACAAACTATCAGCTGAATTTACTCACAAAGTATGATCTTAAATTAAAATATTAAAGCATAATATTTATTATCTTTTTTAAATTATGCTTTAATAAATTATAATCCACGATATTTATGTAAATTAAGGCACATAAAATAAAATAACAGATTAAAGATACTTTAATATTTTGTATCAGACAAGTATGTAAGTTTAAATTGCTAAAATAGTATAAACTAACTAAGAATTGCACTGGTCTGTTATTTTCTAATGTGCCTAAAAATATAATATATATATAACTTAAAAAGCACCCTTTTAAAAAGGGTGCTTTATTAAAAATAATTATTCAGCTATTGCTTCAACGTCTGTTGGGTAAACACTAGCTTTTTTCTTATCTCTACCCATTCTTTCAAATCTAACTATTCCGTCGATCTTTGCGAATAAAGTATCATCTTTACCCCTTCCAACGTTGTTACCTGGATGTACCTTAGTTCCTCTTTGTCTTACTATGATATTTCCAGCAAGAACAAATTCTCCGTCTGCAGATTTAACTCCTAATCTCTTTGATTCTGAGTCTCTACCATTCTTAGAACTACCTACTCCTTTTTTGTGAGCGAATAATTGAAGGTTCATAATTAACATGTGACTACACCTCCTCTTTCAATAAAGTTATATACTCTTTACGTTTCTTACATCCAAACATTTGATCTAAACCTAAAATTACACTTTCTAAGCTTTTTTCAAAAGTTTTCAGTAAAACCTGCGATTGTTCTATTTCTTCTTTGTTAAAATCATTAAGATCTAACTTTAAGTATCCATCATTGATTTCATAAGTTGAATTAAGTTTTAAAACTTCATCCAATCCAATAATTACACTTTGTGATAAAACTGAAACAGAATTACATATCATATCAAAGGTCTCACCAACTAAAGAAACATCATTTCTGAAATCTCTATCAGCTGACAATGCATGATTATTGATTACAAATCCAACAATATTACTACTATCATAACTAAAAGTTACTTTAATCATAATATTAAGCTTCTATCTTTTCGATTACTAACTTAGTGTAAGGTTGTCTGTGTCCATTCTTTCTTCTATAGTCTTTCTTAGCTTTATACTTGAAAACTACAACTTTCTTTTGCTTGCCTTGAGCTGCAACTTTAGCTACAACCTTAGCTCCTTCGACAACTGGTGCACCTACTTTTATAGTTTCACCATTTCCTACTGCTAGAACTTCTGTTAATTCAACTGTTGAGTCAACTTCAGCGTTAAGTTTTTCAACGTATATTACGTCTCCTTCTTGAACTCTGTATTGCTTTCCTCCTGTTGCTAATACTGCGTACATTAAAACACCTCCTCAATAACGGTCTCGCCACTTTCGGTACAAAATATTATTTTGTTTACTAAAAAACCTTATGTGAGCGGTCTACAAAAGCCATTCTATCACATTATTGTTTCTTTGTAAATTAAAATCTACGATTTTATATATTTTTTATACATAATATATTAAATTTAAGTAAATCTTGATATTTTAATATAAAAACAAACTAAAATTTTAATTCCAAAAACTAATTTATATAACTTACATTCCTCTTTATATACATAATTTATATAATTAATAATATGTTGAAAATTTAAATATATAAACGTTAATTTAAACTTACTCTATAACTCGAAACATTGTCTTTTTGACTTTGAAAAATTAATGGCTCAACTTTAAATCCCTCTATATTATCTACATAATTTAAATAAATTTCTTTATTAAGTCCTTCAATCTCTGTTATAAAATTAAATAAATCTCCCTGAATTCTTTCTCTATAAATACTATCAACTTCTATATAAAAGCACTCTATTGAATTTTCTTCTTGTATCCTTAAAATTTCATTTCTTATAAGACCTTGAATATAAGAAAGTTTTAAAATCATACCATTCCCCTTACATAATCCACAGTTTTCTTCCATATATTCATATATGCTTTTTCCTTGTCTTTTTCTAGCTATTTGAACTAAATCAAGTTCTGTAAATGGGAATATTTTTATATTACCCTTATCTGATGATAAACTTTCTTCTAAAGTATTCATAACAATACTTTTTTGGTTTCTATCTCTCATATCTATAAAATCAATAAGAATAATTCCACTTAAATTTCTAACTCTTATCTGGCTTCCAATTTCTTCTGCTGCCTCTAAATTAGTTTCTAATATAGTCTTATTAAAACTTTTACCTTTTACGTTCTTTCCACTATTAACATCAATCACGTACATAGCTTCTGTTTTATCTATAACTATATATCCTCCACATGGAAGGTTAACCTTATTATGTCTTAATTTCAAAAGTTCTTTTTCCAGTCCATAAACATCAAAAAGATTTCTTATTCCAGAATACATCTCTAAAGTTAAGTTTTCTTCCCCTTCAATAAAAGAACCCACTTTATCAAAATCGTTTTTATTATCGACATATATCTTAATTGATTCTTTACCAATAGAATTTCTTAAAATCTTAAATAAACTTAAATCTTCTCCATAAAGCTTTTTTATGTCAGGTGAGTATTTCATATTTCTATCTAAATTTTCAAATTCTAAATATAGCTTATTAAGCTCTTTATTAATTTCTTCAATACTAGCATTAGCCCCTTCTGTTCTAATAGTTATCCCAACATTATCAATTAATTTTATATTATCTAATATTTCATTTTTCTTTTGCTTATCAGTTATTCTCTTAGAAAAATTTATCCCCTTTTCATAACAATTTAAGACAATATATTTCCCGGGAATACTAACTTTCGAGCTCAACTTTGCACCTTTATCATTTAAAGGTTCTTTAATAACTTCAACTAATATATCTTGACCTTTTTTTAGCCCTTTAGCTTTAAGCTCCTCGCTATAATACATATATCCTTCTTTATTTAATCCTAAATCAATAAAGACAGAATTTATTGAAGGAAGAATATTTTTTATTCTTCCCTTATATATTTCTCCTATTATAGGTTCATTTTTCTTTTCTTCAACAATACTTTCTACTAACTTTCCGTTTTCTCTTATACCAATACGTAATAAGAATTCTTTTCTTTCTATGAAAATTTCCTTCACCTTGATCACATCCTAAATGCATTTAGATATCATGTTATGTTTTAAGTGAATGTTGATATTCTAAAACATAACCAAACATTATTTTACTTATAGAATTTATTTAAATTCTGCTGCTTTATATAAAGGCAACAGCTTTTCTCCATTTAAAAAGTACATTTCTTCTCTTTTTATTTCAACAAATGATTCTAGTTTTGAATTTGAAGTTTTTTCTTGAATATATTTAACAACCAATTCTGGTGCTAAATGTTCTCTACTTCCTGAATTTAATACCATATTAAGTATTAGATCATTATCCTTAAGCCAAAATTTAAATTCTCTAATCATTGATTTTATATCAACTTCTTTTTCGCCTTTTTTACTTTTCTTTATAGTCACCCATTCTTTTTGGTTATTAAGAAGATTATTAAGTTCTTCTTCTAAACTATCAACACTTTCATAAGAAACCTTTACTATATATCTAGCAGCATCAATTAAAGCCATACCTTGTGGAACCTTTTTTTCACCTTCAACATAAGGTATTTTAGTTGCTGTTTTAAATTTTATTCCACTTGATGATACCGCATTTAATCTATCGACTATTTCTTTTTCATCTACTTCTTCTACAAGTACTATATCCATATATTCACCTTCTGAATATACTCCTACTGCTAAAGGTTGTGCAATAGACATAGTCATATGTGGATTAAACCCTCTTGAATATTGTATAGGTAATTCCGCTCTTCTAATATTTTTTTGAATAGTTCTCATTAAATCTAAATGAGAAATGAATTTAACATTTGATTCTTTAGTATATTTAATTAAGTATCGCACCTTCAAAACATTCTCCTTCTTTAAAATTCACATTAACTCCACATCCTGTACATCCTTTTCTACAGTTTTGAGTTAATTCTCCTCTTTTAGCTTTTTCATTTTCATTCTCTAGGTATTTTCTATTAACACCTATATTAATGAAATCCCAAGGTAATATTTCAGAATAGTCTCTTTCTCTATAAACATAGAAATCACCATCTATATTACATTCTTCTAATGCTTCCATCCATGCATTATAGTTAAAATATTCTGACCATCCATCAAATTTTGCACCTTTTTCAAAAGCTTTTAATAAAACATCACATAGTTTTCTATCGCCTCTTGCAAATAGAGCTTCCATAAATGATGTTTTTTGAGCATGATAATTATAATTTATTGCTCTAGATTTTAGTGAACCTTTAACAGCTTGAATCTTATCTCTTACAATCTCCATTCTTTCCATAGGAGCCCATTGGAATGGTGTAAATGGTTTTGGAACAAGAATTGAAGTACTTACTGTAACTCTTAAACCTTTATTTCTAACACCCTTAGGTACTTCATAATATTTAGCAACTATCTTTTCAGCTAATTCACCAATAGCTATACAATCTTCTATATTTTCATATGGTAAACCAAGTATAAAGTAAAGTTTTATTGAACTCCAACCTGATTCAAATGCACTTTTAGCTGCTTCTAATATTCTTTCTTCTGTTAATCCCTTATTAATTATGTCTCTCATTCTTTGAGAACCTGCTTCTGGAGCAAAAGTTAATCCTGTTTTCTTAACCTTTTGAATTTCTTTAATTAAGTCCACTGAGAATGCATCAACTCTTATTGATGGAAGAGCTATCGCAACCTTATTTTTCTCATGTTCATTCATTAAATCCTTAATTAAATATTCAATTTCAGAATAATCACAAGTACTTAATGATGCTAAAGAAATTTCTTGATATCCTGTATTATTAACTAATTCTCTAGCTTGTTTTACTAAGTCTTCTCTCTTCTTTTCTCTAACAGGTCTATAAATCATTCCTGCTTGACAGAATCTACATCCATTAGTACATCCTCTAAAAGTTTCTAATACTACCCTATCATGTACTATTTCTGAATAAGGTACTATAAACTTATCTGGGAAATCTACCTTAGTATAATTATTGATAATTCTCTTAGTAATAACCTTTGGTACATCATCATACTTTGGAGTAAATTCTTTTATTGTACCGTCTTCATTATAAGTAACATCATATAAAGATGGCACATATATCCCTTGAATCTTTGATAGTTCTCTTAAAAATTCTTTCTTTTTCCCCTTACCTTTATACTTTTTATAAAGTTCTAAGGCATCATTCATCATTTCTTCGCCTTCACCAATTTCAAAGAAATCTACTATATCATATAAAGGCTCTGGATTATATGCACAAGGTCCCCCTGCCATAATTATAGGTTCATCTTCTCCTCTTTCAGAAGCTCTAAGTGTTATACCTGACATATCAAGCATATTTAATATATTTGTATAACTCATTTCATATTGTAAAGTGAACCCTAATATATCAAACTTATCTAAAGAATCTTTTGTTTCTAAAGTAAATAATGGTATATTATTTTTTCTCATTTGTTCTTCCATATCTGGCCATGGTGCAAATGCTCTTTCACAATATGTATCTTTTCTTTGATTTATAGTATGATACAATATTCTACTTCCTAAATGTGACATCCCTACTTCATAAACATCAGGGAAACAAAATGCAAATCTTATATCAACTTCTTTTGGATCTTTAATAATCTCATTTAATTCTCCACCAGTATATCTACTTGGCTTTTCTACTTTAAATAAAATATCATCTGAAACTTTATTCATTAAAAATTTCCTCCTTGAAACACTCTAATATGTGCTTATATTTATCTAACTGTATATTCTAAATTTTGGTCAATTTTAAATAAAATAAAAGAAGTATGCTAAGCGTATACTTCTTATTTAATATCCCTATTCTAACACAATTACCTTGTATTTAAAACAATCTTATTCATCCCAATAATAACCATAATTATAAAATGGTTTCTTTTATTTAAATCTATATATACAAAAAAGCATAAAAAATAATCGATCAATATACTTAAACTATTATTTTCTTTTATATACTTAATCAATCTGATATTAATATAAGGCATAATCAGAAAACAATAAATTCATATGCCTAATCTGTCTATAAAATTTTATATATAGCTTTAGCAACACCGTCATTTATATTAGTATCAGTTATGTATTTAGCTATTTCTTTTACTTCAGGTATAGCATTCCCCATAGCTACAGATTCTGTAAATTCCATAAACATAGAATAATCATTAAAACTGTCCCCAAGTACTAAAACCTCATCTCTATTTATCCCCATATTATCTACTACTTTTGCTAACATAATTCCCTTTTGTGCCTTTTCATCAGTAATCTCTATATTATCTTCAAAAGATGATGAAATAGCTAATCCATTTATAGATTCTAATCTTTCCCTAGCTTCTTTAAGAATAGATAAATCACTATTAAAGGCAACAAATTTTCTAAATTCTATATCACTATTAAAGAATTCCTCTATATTAGAAATATATTTAAGTTCTAAGAAAAACGGATTAATTTCTGCTAATCTTAATGCCTCTTCAAAACTAGTACCTGGTTCAAATGATTGAATTCTGTACGCAATTTCTTCTAAAGCCTTTTCTCTTGTATCAGTAGTGTATACCCCTTTATTGGTCATAATTCTAAATGATATATTTATATTTTTTAATATTTCTATTATTTTGATAGCTTTGTTTTTATCTATGTTTATGCATTCTAATATATTTCCATCTTCATCTCTATATTCAGCACCATTCATAAGAATACATTGACATCTTATTTTACTTTCTTCAAGAAGTGGTTTAACACTATCATATTCTCTTCCTGTTGAAATAGTAAATATAATACCAGCTTGTTCTGCTTTATTTATAGCCTTTATATTTTCTTTACTTATAATATGTTTTTCATTAAGTAATGTTCCATCCATATCTGATGCGATAATTTTTATCATTAGAACCCCTCCTCTTATTTAGGCACATTCAAAAAATAATAGACCGGTATACTCACCTCTTTAGTCTATTATTTTATTTCATATGCATTATCATAACCGTATATCATTTAATTCTATCATAAAAAAACTAATAAGCCATCTATAAAAAAATCTAGCTATGTTTTAAATTATTTTATCTTGTAATTGCTAGGAATATCTCCTGTGTATTTTTTAAAATTATAAGTAAACTTTCTATAATCATTATACCCTACCTTTTCAGCTACTCTTGATAATGAATATCCCGCTTTTAATAACTCTATAGCCTTTTCCATTCTAAGTTTTCTTATATATTCTAAAAATCCAATACCTAGAGCTTGTTTTAATTCTCTAGATAAATAACTTTCATTTAAATAAACACTATTTGCTACAACTGTTAATGATATATCTTTATTATAATTATCATTTATAAATTTAATAGCTCTTTTTATAGTGTTATCTTCTAGTTCCCCTCTGTAGTCTCTTATATTTTCTATTGCTGCATCTATAAATTTTTCTAAATCATTTTTTAAATAGCTTATTTGCTTATAATCATTTTCTAACTCTATATTTTCTAGATTATCAATCGAAATATCTAATTCTTTAAGTTTTTCCTTGATTTTTAATATCAATTCAAACACAACTTTAATTATCACATTTTTCCTTATCATATAATAATTAAATATCTTAAACAATTTATTAATATTTCTATTTAATTCTTTTATATCTATATTTGATATATTAAATATTATCTCTGTAATTATATTGTTAATTTTTTCATAACTGCTCTGAAAATTATTATGTATATTATTTTGTTCTTCCTCTTCTATAATTTTACCGTATCCCTTATAAAAACATGTACTATATACTTCCTTAGCTATTTTATATAATTCCTTTAATTTTATTGGCGATCTAGGTTTAGTTATAGCTATTGTAATTATTCCTTGTGTACTATTTTTAATACCTTTAATCAATAATTCAAAATCTATATCCTTATTTTCATAAAATATTAATCCAATTATATTACTATGAGCTACAAATATATAACAATTTTCTATATTCTCTATTGCCCATTCTTTTATTTTCTTTATAATTTGTATATTTAAATTTTCTTTATTAGCATTTATAAACTCTTCATAACTATCATTATTTATAAGTACTAATCTAACATTCTTTGAAATATCTAAATATTTGTCCACTCCCTTAATAGAACTTTGGCCTCGCATAATACTTAAGAAATATTTTTCAACTGCTAATTCATCATACTCTTTCCCTTTTTTAATAAGTTCTACTGCTTTCATAATTGCTTCTGTAAATTCTGTTACTTGAATTGGTTTTAAAATAAAATCCAAAGCATTTATTTTTACCGCACCTCTAGCATATTGGAATTCATCATGTCCAGTTATAACTATAAATTTTACATTAGGCAAAAATTGTTTAATTATTTTAGCCATTTCTATTCCATCTATTTCTGGCATATTTATATCTGTAACTATAATATCTGGATTAATCTTTTTTGCCAATTCTATGGCTTCATAAGCATTTGTTGCCTCCCCACAAACACTACAATTCATATTTTCCCATGGAATTATACATCTAAGTCCTTTTCTAGAGTAGTATTCATCATCAACTATGATTACTTTAATCATCTATTTTCCTCCTTCTTAGGGACTATTACAGTAAATATAGTAAATTCTTTTTCTTTAGAATGAAATACACCATAACTTTCTCCATAAAATAATTTTATTCTTTTATCAAGATTTTTAAGTCCAATTCCCTCACCCTTTGTTTTACTATTTTCAATACCAACTCCATTATCTTTAATTTGAAAGCATAAATTATCATTACTTTTAAATCCATTAATAATTATAGTTCCATTTCCCAACTTTTCTTCTAATCCATGTACAATAGCATTTTCAACTAATGGTTGGAGCATTAATTTTAATATCATACAATCTAAAATATCTTCTTCTATGTTAATAATGCTTTCAAACCTATCTTTATACCTATAATTTTGTATAGTTAAATAACTATTTATTTGTTCTAATTCTCTTTTAACTTTTACAGTATCTTCATTACTATTGACATTATATCTAAAAAATTTAGCTAACTCATCTGTAGCTTTAATTACTGAATCATCTTCTCCAAGCCTTGCCATCCAACTTATTACCCCTAATGAATTATAAAGAAAATGTGGATTCACTTGAGATTTTAAAGCATTAAATTCTGCTTGTTGAACTAAAAGTTCCTTTTTGTAATCTTCTAGGATAAGCCTATCTAACTTCTTTACCATATGATTAAAACCTCTTGATAATTCTCCAATCTCATCATTAGTATGATTTTTTATGGATACTTCTAAATTTCCTTTTTCAACTTCCTTCATTAATGATTTAATCTCTAATATTGGTTTAGATATTTTTTTTGACATAAAGATAGCAAAGTATATAGCTATTATTATTACAAACATCGTTAATATGATTATCAGTTTTATGTTATTTAAAAATTCTTCTAAAAAATATTTCTTAGGTATTAATTCCATAACTCGTATCTTTTTTTTATTAGCACTTGTATAATAACCTAAATAATTTTTTCCATCCATTGATATATCTATCACACCAGACTTATCATTCATTTGAAGTAAATACTCAGAATTTAATTTAAAACCAGTAGAATTTTTATTATTCTTATCAGTAATTATAAAACCGTTATCATC
This sequence comes from Clostridium weizhouense, assembly GCF_019431045.1. Lineage (GTDB taxonomy): Bacteria > Bacillota > Clostridia > Clostridiales > Clostridiaceae > Clostridium > Clostridium weizhouense. The sequence goes on from NZ_JAHXPT010000001.1 coordinate 376,598, forward strand.
AAAAACCATAACATTTGACTCTTTAATAAATGATGTAAACTCAAAAATCTCATCAAAATAACTATCATAAACATCTAAAACAACATACCCTATTATCTGCTTTGTTTCTTTATCTATTATTGCTTTTCCAATAGAAAGAACAGTATCTTTAGAATTTTCTCCATCTACTCTCCTATGAATTTTATTTATAACGACATCTTCATTTTCACTTAATTGTTTGTAAAAATCACCTCTTGAATCTTTATAAATTGGATAATAATAATTTGTAGTTGAAAATCTACTACTCTTGTCCAGATTTATAATATGCAGTGGTACTTCTGTACTTTGCGTAGCTAATATAGCAGTTGATATTTTATATAATTCTTGTGTATCATAAAATCTATCATCTATATTATTTCCCTTACTATTTCCTTTTTTCATTATTCTTTGAACATCATAATTATCTGCAACATAATTAACAATCTTCTCATATGTACTAATATTACTTTCTATCAATTCTGATGCTATTTTTGTATTACTATTTGTAAAAGAATATATTTTTTCATATGTAGATTTTATAATAAACACAGTATCATATATCCAGAGTAATATTAATGGTATCATTCCTACAATCAAAAATATAATAAGTAATTTCCTTTTGAAACTAAAATTCTTATTCATTCTATCAGGTCCCCTATTAACTTGTATCACTTTACCTTTAATTTCAACTTATTTTTCTATTACCATAATAAACTAATTCCATAAAAAAAGATAGAGACTTAAAAAATCCTAAATCACTATCTTTTTAATTGATTATTCAATTTTAAATTATAATAAATCGCTATATTTTAAGTGAATACTAGCATTTTAAAACATAGCCTAATAAATTAGTCTTTTACCTCATAAATTTGATTTATATACTCATTAGCTGCTAACTGTAATAAAAATTCATTTAAAGTATAAAATTTAGGAATTTTCACAGTAAGTAAGCAACTTTTTATCTTCTTTTTATCTTCATCTTCTTCCTGATAAAATTCTAAATTTATTATCTTTATACCATTGTTTAATATAGAGTCTTGAATATATTTCATAGTTTCACCTTTATCAGTATACTCTATATAAATTTTATAATTACCAGCATTAATTATAAATCTCTTTTCAAATCTTTTTAAACTTACCAATACTAATACTACTGAAATTCCTGCTAATATACTTATAGAGTAGTAACCTAATCCAATAGCTAAACCAATACAAGCTACTATCCATAATGATGCTGCAGTAGTAAGGCCTTTTATTGCACCTTTAGTATGAATTATAGTTCCTGCTCCCAAAAAACCTATTCCACTTATAACTTGAGCTCCTAATCTTCCCATATCTATTTTTATAGCATTAGCTAAAGCCTCATCTCCATTTATTAGTTTTATAGATTCATTGACCATTTCAACTTGTATTAATGAAATTACAGTAGCACCTAATGCAACTAATATATGTGTTCTAAACCCTGCTGGACTATTTGTAGCTTCTCTTTCAGATCCTATAACTCCACCAATTAAAATTGATAATATTAATTTTAATATAATTTCCTGTAAGGTCATAGATTTTCCCTTTATTAATTATATGATGTGAACATTATCTTCATGAAAACTAATAAATACCTCTTGATCTTCTTCATATATCTTTTTAATTTGTGGATTAAAATCTTCACATTTCAAAACTGAATTTTCTAATTGTATTGTATAATCCTGAAATGCTCCCATAAATGTTGATGCTATTATTTTTCCTTTAAATAATCCTTTTTTATCTATTTGAATTGCTTCTGGTCTTAATACTATTTTACATGAGTCTCCCTCTTTTTTAGTTCCTTTATAAGGTAAATTTAATTCTACATCTCCAACTTTTATAACAGCTTTATTATCCTTTATTGATATTATATTACCATCTATAAAATTTGCTGTTCCTATAAAGTCTGCTACAAATTGAGTTGCTGGAGTATAATAAATTTCTTTAGGTGTTCCAACCTGTTCAACTATTCCCTTATTCATTATTATAATTCTATCTGAAAGGCTCATAGCTTCTGATTGATCATGTGTTACATAAATAGCTGTAATACCAACTTTTTTCTGAATCTTTCTTATTTCAGTTCTCATATATACTCTTAATTTAGCATCTAAATTAGATAAAGGTTCATCAAATAATAAAACTCCTGGTTCCATAACTAAAGCTCTTGCAAGAGCCACTCTTTGTTGTTGTCCTCCAGATAATTGATTAGGATACCTTTGCTCCATTCCGTTTAATCCAACTAATTCTATTATATCTTTAACCTTCTTATCTAACTCTTCTTTATTCATTTTCTTTATTCTTAATCCATATGCTATATTGTCATAAATATTTAGATGAGGAAATAATGCATAACTTTGAAATACCATAGCTGTATCTCTTTTATCAGGAGTTAAATTATTTATTTTATCTCCTCCTAAAAATATCTCTCCTTCTGTAGGTATTTCAAATCCTGCTATCATTCTTAAAGTAGTAGTTTTTCCACAACCTGATGGGCCAAGTAGCGTTACAAACTCTCCTGCTTTTATATCAATTGAAATATTATCTACTGCTTTAAATTCAGAATTTCCACCATGAATTATATATGTTCTTGTTAAATTTTTTATATTTACACCCTTACTTCTTTGCATTTCTATCACTCCTACTATAATAAATTATCATCATTTTTACTTACACCAAATTTATCTAATAAAAAATACATAAATCCTATAGCAATCAATACTATTACAATTAAAACTGTTGAAAATGCTGATGCTACACCAAATCTTCCATTATCTACTTGAGATAATATTGATGCTGTAAGTAATTGATATTTAGGTGTTACCAAAAAGATTACTGCACTTACTGCTGTCATACTTCTTACAAATGTATAAACTAATCCACTAAAAAATGCTGATTTTATTAATGGTAATGTAACTGAAGTAAATATTTTTGTAGAATTAGCACCTAAGTCTTGAGCTGCTTCTTCTATTGCTGGATCTATTTGTTGTAATGATGCAATACCTGATCTAACCCCAACTGGTAAACTTCTTACAATAAATGCTATAACTATTATAAAAGCTGTTCCAGTTAATATTAATGGTTTTGTGTTATAAGCATTTATATAACCTAAACCTAATACTGTTCCTGGTACTGCCATTGCTAAAAGTGATGTAAATTCTATAAAGCTTCTTCCTATAAACTTCTTTCTTACTATTAAAAAAGCAATAATCATACCAAGAACTCCTGTTATTGGAGTTGCATAAATTGATAATAATGTAGTGTCTTTTAATGGTTTTATACCTAGATTAAATACATATTTAAAATGATCTAATGTAAATGTATAATCTATTCCCATTACTTTAAATATTCCACCTAATGGAATTAATATATAGAATGAAATTACAAATACTGCAATTAATAAACATACTATATCAATTGGCCAAACAATTTTCTTCTCTGTTATTAACTCTCTTTCTCTTGAAGCCTTTCCGGTAACTGTAACATATGACTTCTTTTCTATCCAAAATTTTTCTATTACAAAAAGTAATATTGATAATGTTAATAATACTACTGCTATTGCAGCTCCGCCGCTCATATCATAATTACCTATAGCTTGCATATAAATTTTAGTAGCTAGAGTAGAAAAGTTTCCCCCTATAACCATAGGATTTGAAAAGTCTGCAACAACTTCAATAAATGTAAGTAAAAATGCATTTGCAAGTCCTGGTAGCATTAATGGCACTGTTACGGTTGTGAACGTCTTCCATCTAGATGATCCCATGCTTCTAGCTGCTTCTTCTAAAGATGGATCTATTTTCTTCAATAAACCAATTAATAAAAGATATGCAACTGGGAAAAATGTCATAGTTTGAACCATTACAATCCCCTTAAAACCATATATGTTCGCGTCTGTAATTCCTAATAGTTGCCTAGTTATAATACCAAATTGACCAAATAACATTATAGCTGATAAAGCTAAAACAAAAGGTGGAGAAACTATTGGTAATATAGATACAACTTTGAAAAGCTTTTTGAAATGAGATTTTAAGTATGCATCTGCATAAGCAAAAATAAATCCTATTAATGTTGATAATGCTCCTACAGTCACACCTAAAAGTAAAGTATTTGTTAATGCCTCTTTAAATTCTATATCTTTTAATGTTTGTTTATATGCACTAAGTGAAAATCCTCCATTTTCAATAAAACTAACTTTTAATACAGAATATAAAGGATAAAGTATAAATATCGCTAATGTAATTATTAAAAATATTATAGTTGTTAGCAATATAGGATCTCTAACTATCTTTTTCATATTATCTAAATCATGTCTTGCTTTCATTTTACAATTACTAACTTTCACTATATATCACCTCATATTAATTGTTATAAAAATGACCTTGTCTCAATATATCTTTAATATTTTCTATATTTTAAAAGAATGTTGATACTGTAGTATAATGACTAACTGACATTAAAATTTGCTTTATACCACAATATCAACACTACTTTAAAACATATCTATTATTTAATTGCGTTATTCCATTTTTCTACAAGTTCACTTCTTACTTTTCCTGCCCAATCTAAATCATAGTCTATTAATTTTGTATCTTTAATTTCATTTGAAAGTTCAGGTGCTTTAGCAGTTTCATTAGTTAAAAATTGATATGATCCAACTGTTTGACCAATTTCTTGTCCTTTTTTACTTAAAACAAAATCAGTGAATTTTTTAGCAGCTTCTTGATCTGGGCCACCTTTTATTATTGCAGTTGCTCCAATCTCATATCCTGTACCTTCACTAGGTCCTGTTAAAACAATATCCTTCATACCTTCTTCTCTATATTTAATTCCATCATGTAAGAATGAAACTCCAACCATTACTTCTCCTTGACCTGCAAGTCTTGCTGGAGCTGTTCCTGATTTTTCATAAGACTTAATATTCTCATTAAGTTTTTTCATGTATTTAAGACCTTCTTCTTCTCCTTTAAGTTGAACCATTGTTGCAAGTGCTGTATAAGCTGTTCCTGATGATCCCGGATTAGCAATTGATACTTGTCCTTTAAATTCAGGTTTTAATAAATCTTCCCAACTCTTTGGAGCTTCTATACCTTTTTCAGCTAATAATTTTTTATTTGAAGCAAATCCTAAATAGCCAACATAAATTCCTGTCCATGCTCCATTTTTATCTTTATATTTATCTGGAATATCTTTTGCATTTTCTGAAACATAGTTTTCTAATAATCCATCTTCATTTGCTTGTACAAACGCATCTGCTGGTCCACCATACCATACTGTAGCTTTAGGATTATCTTTTTCTGCTCTTAATCTTCCAAGAATTTCACCTGAAGACATTCTAACTGCCTCAGCATTAATTCCAGTTTCATTTTTAAATTCTTCCACAACTTTAACCATGTGGTCTTCCATTAATCCACAATAAATAGTTAATTTTTCGGGTTCTTTAGCTGTATCATTTGTTTTTCCACATCCTGCAAATATAGATCCCATCATTAAAGTTGCCATTGAAAGCGCTAGTAGTCTCTTTTTATTCATTAATTATTCCCCCTCAGAATTCTTCTAAATATAATTTCATTATAATGTAAACATTTTCCGAATTTGAATATAAGTAAATATTTCTTACCTATATGTAAAAATTTCGTTGTCAATACACAAAAAGTTTCTACCTTATTACACTTAAGGTAGAAACTTTTCTATCAGTAGAATCCTAAATTCTATTTTTAGCTTATTACTTAAGGTACATTAAAAAAAGTAATATATTAGTATTATCATATATTTAATCTATTATTTTATGTGCTTAATCTAAAATTTAAAGTTCCTTATATAATAGTTTATAAAGATCACTTCTAATTTTTTATATTTTTTTAATTTTATTTTTTCCTATAACATATTCCTCTAAAGTAATATTTCCATATTCTTTTAATGCTTTTATAAGCTCATCTTCGTGAATTATATCTAATACTTCCATATCATCATTAAGAACATAAAATTTATTAAATTTATTTTTATCTAATAAAGTAAGTACATTAACTAAACCTTTTTTATAATATACTGAAATACTTTTATTCTCTATATATCCATACTTTTCTAGCCTTCTTACCTTTTTAATAAGATCACTCATAATTATATACATAGTCTTTTCTTTTTCTAAAAATGTAGTATATGTCATTAAAATTGATGATAAAAATAGGCTTATATTTACTTTATGTAAAAATAACATTATGATAAATACTATAAATAATCCAGTAGAAATACATAAACTACAAATTTCTGTTATTTTTTTACATTCTTTATATAAAAATTTTTTTGATAATAGTATTTCATATATTCGAGCACCATCTAAAGGATATGCAGGTAATAAATTAAAAATGCCTAAACTTAAATTAATATCTATACTATTTTTTATAAAAAGTATATCAAATTCTTCATAAAAAAAGCATAAAATTACTGCCATAAATAAGTTAAAACAAGGGCCAGATAAATATAATATTAATTTATTTTTTTCTGATAAATCATCAATATCACTTAATTCAGCATTTGCTCCTAATATGCTAAGATTAAAATTATAAAATTTACATTCTAATTTATTTGCCACTAAAATATGAACTAGTTCATGTAATATTATCCAAAAAAAGCTAATAAAAATTGTACTTTTAAAATCTAAAATAGCAAGTAATATTAAAAGTTCTATTATAAAAATTTTATACCATTTTTTCATGTTCAACTCCTATGTCATTACTATGGCACTATACATTTTGAAGATTAGAAAAATCTAAATATTCTGTAGGATCTTGCTCCTTTCCCATATAAATAAATTTAAATATTACTCCATTTTTTCCGCTTCCTGAAATTTTATTACAGTCCCCTAAGTACTCTCCTTTTTTTACTTGGTCCCCCTCTACTATATTTGAGTTTTTAAGTACTCCATAATATGTCTCAATTCCATCACCATGATCTATTAAAATATTTTGGCACCCTTCATCATTAGAAACTTTTCTCACAACACCATCCATACTACAAACTACCTGTTGTCCTTCTTGACCTTGTATCAAAACACCTTTAATATCTCCTTGCAATTTCATATAAGAAGCAAGCACTGGCAAACAATATTTATCTTTTATTTTCTCTTTTACACTTATTTTCCCTATTTCTTTAGTTTTTGTTTTAAATACATTAATGTATTCTTCTGCTTTTTCTTTAACATTTAAACCTTTTAAACTATTAATAGTTTGAATAACATTACTATAAGTAATATTCTGATTTATTATATTTTTTGATACTATATATAATTCTTTGTTTTTTGAAAGTGATATCACCTTAAATGAAAACATTAATGTAATTAATATTAGTGATGCTATTAATTGTCTTATAAATTTTGTAGTTAAAGTTGTAGTTTTATTTTTAACTTCATTACCCATACTTCCACATATATTATTTAGAGAAATATTTTTACCCTTTGAAGGAAGATATGTCTTAACATTAGTATTTTTACCTTGTTTCATAATGTTTTTATAATACTTCTCATACTCTGATCTATAATCACTCATAACGACCTCCTTTTATTTAGATATATTTAATAATACAAACAAAAAAGTAACTCTTTATTAGATTATATTTACATATAATACTAATTATGAAGATTTATTATAAGTTTTATTTTCATTAAAATAATTTATATAATTGCATAAAATAAAAGACTGTTGCCTTCTAACAACAGTCAATATTTTAAATCTTAAATTTAGAATTATTTAATTATAAGATTGCCAGTAGCTAAATTAGTAACTACAGGCACATTATGTACATCACATACTCTTATTAATGCTAATACATAAGATCCATGTGGTTGTGCTTTAAAAATATATTTTTTTCCTTCTCATTCCAACATTTAAAACTAATGCAAGTGACATAACAGTAGTTAACAACGAACTTCCTCCATAACTTATTAATGGCAATGTTATTCCTGTAATTGGTAATAACCCTACTGTCATACCTATATTCTGTAATATAGCAAATAAAAAATACGAAGTTATACCAATGCATATAACAGATCCAAAAATATCTTTTGAAGTTCTTGCAATAGTAATCATTTTATAAATTAGAAATCCATAAAGAGTTAATAAAATTAATGCACCTATTAATCCCCATTGTTCTGATATAGCTGCAAATATGAAATCTGTTTGAACTTCTGGAACATTTTGAGCAGCATATCCTGTAGTTCCTTCAAGTTTTAGTGATGGTCTACTACCAAGTATCCCACCTGAACCTATCGCTATCAAAGATTGAGTCAAATGATACCCAGATGTTGCATCAGCAGCTTCTGGATTTAAAAAAGCTGTGAATCTTTGTTTTTGATATGATGCAATAATACCTGAATTCCATACTATTATTATTGCTAATACTAATGATATAAGACCTCCACCAATAATTCTTATATCTAATCCCGAAGTATAAAATATTCCTAATACTATAAAGAAACAAACCATAGTCATTCCCATATCAGGTTGTGTTACTATAAATACAACTGGAATTGCTGCATATAATGCTAATGTAAAAAAATTTTTAACATTATTTATGTCTCCATCCATTTCATCTAACTTTTTAGCTAACATAAGTATTATCCCAAGTTTCGCAAGTTCTGCAGGCTGTAATTGGAATCCACCAATTCTAATCCATCCTCTAGCACCATTAACAACAACACCAATGCCTGGTATTTTAGCTAATAAAAGAAGAACTACAGATCCCCAATAAAAAACTGGTACATAATTAAAAATTATTGTATAATCTATTGCTACAAAAAAGTATAGCGCTATCATGGATAATATAAACCAAGAAAATTGTTGCTTAGCAAATGATAATCCATAATTACCTTTTGTGCATAGATATATATTTAAGACACCATCTAAAATTAAAAGCATCATTGAAATTAACATTGTTTTATCAATTTCTTTTATTAGTCTTAAATCTATTTTAAAGTTTCTAAACAATTTATCACCCCAAATACATAGAGATTTTTAGCACACATTATATTATCTTACCTTTCTCTATAAAAATCTATTCATTCAGGAAATTATAATAAATTCTTAATATTTTTAATAACTATTATTATAAATTAAATTTATCTTTTTATACTTTTAATAGGAATATTAGCAATTAATGCAGAAGATTTTTCACCCTCCATATCATCGCTTTTGTTTACTGATATTTCAACATCATCTACTTGTATTTCTATATATTTAGATATTACATTTAATATTTCTTTTCTTATCTTCTCTAATGTATCTGTAGGAATTTCTCCTCTATCATGTATAAGAATAAGTTTTAATCTATCTTTTGCTACCTCTTTAGGTGTTGGTTTACTGCTTAACCCCTTAAAAAAACCCATCTCTCTGCCTCCTATTTACGCTTAAATAGCTTGATTAATGATGTAAAAAATCCTTCTTGTTCTTGATGTAAATTCATAATTTCAACCTTTTCACCAGTAATTCTTTTTGCTATATTTTTAAAAGCCTTTCCAGAAAAAGATCCTTCTTCTAAAACTATAGGCTCCCCTTTATTTGTAGAAACAGTTATATTCTTATCATCTGGCACTACACCTAATAACTCAACTGATAAAGTCTCTATAATATCACTTATGTCAAGCATATCACCATTCTTAGTCATTTGATAATTTAATCTGTTTATTATTAATTTATGATCTTCTAAACCTTTTGCATCTAATTTACCAATAACTCTATCAGCATCTCTAACTGATGTTATTTCTGGATTTACAACTACAACTGCACTATCTGCACCTATAACAGCATTTTCAAATCCTTGTTCTATTCCTGCTGGTGAATCTATTAAAACATAATCAAATTCTTCTTTTAATTGATTTACTATCTTTAACATTTCTTGTGGACTTATATCATCCTTATCTTTTGTTTGAGCTGTAGGTAATAAACATAAATTTTGAAATCTTTTGTCTTTAATAAGAGCTTGTTTTAATCTACATCTTCCCTCTATTACATCAATTATCGTATATACTATTCTATTTTCTAATCCTAATAATACATCTAAATTTCTAAGTCCTGTATCCCCATCAATAACCACTACTCTTTTTCCTAGTTCAGCCAAAGCTGTCCCTATATTAGCTGTAGTCGTTGTTTTTCCAACTCCACCTTTACCTGAAGTTACTACAATAGATTCTCCCATTTAACATTCTCCTCCGACCTTATAATATTATATATACTTATTTGGCAAATATGGTTCAACTATAATCATTCCATCTTTTATCTTTGCTAATTCAGGATATTTAGGCTTTTCTATATTATCCGGTGAAATAGTTATTACATCAGCAATTTTTAAAATTTCTGGTTCTAATAAAAAAGCTGCTATTACAGACTTTTTATTTCCTGTATTTCCTGCATTAACACAACCTCTTATTGCTCCTAAAACAATTACATTTCCACCTGCATGTACCTCAGCACCACTATTAATATCACCAATTATAACAATATTACCTTGGTAACTTATGGATTGTCCACCTCTTATAGTACGCCTTATAAATTTAGTTTTTCCTTCATATACACCGTTGAATATTTTTACCTGTTTATCATTTTCTTGATCTATTTGTTCTAAAACAATTTCTTTTAATTCTATCTCAGTTAAAAGAGCTTCTTTAAGCTTTTGAATATTTTTTTTATTAATTGAACTTAAATTTATATTTACAATTAAGGTTGTTCCCTTATAGAAATGCTTTCCTTTAGATAGTTTTTTTATTAAACTTTCTAACATTTCATCGAAACAACTAAATTTCTCCATATAGATAGTCGCGTTTATGCCTTCTTTATTACCTTTTATCAAAACACCATCATTATGCATTGCTACCTCCAATCAATTGGTTCTTAGGCTCAAATGAAGTAGTCGTAATAATTTCTTCTTCCTAACCCCTGAGTCTTAGAAGAATTTTCTGCGTCATATTTATTGTCAAAATAAGTTTAAAAATCTAAATATAAGATTTATTATTACAATTTTTAAATTCCTATTACCCAGACGCATAGCATTACTTTTATATTCTTATTTTTAATCAATAATATCAGTAATGATAGCGATAGGATAAATTCTATATATTAAAATATTCTCTTTTGTAAATACTATACCTAGGTTAAATTATAACATTATTCTGATATTTTTTGTATACATTTTTAATTAGTTTTAGATATATAAAAAAATATTAACCCTGTTTTAAAACATCATAATTATTATAAACAAATAGAGCCTTTAACCTACTAGTTAAAAGACTCTATTTAACATATAATTAATCATTTATGCTGTTATTTATATTTTCTTGTTGACTATTTGAAATTTCTTGCTTTGCATTATTATTAGGATTTCCTAGTATATATTTCTTAAATGATTGTGATGAATTTACATACTCTGGATGCTCTTTCATAAGTTGATCTTTAAAATAAGCTTCATATACGGCTTTTACAGCTGGTGCAACAGCTCCACCATGTCCTCCATCAAATCCAACAGCTACAACTGCTATCTGTGGATTATCTGCCGGTGCATAACTTACATATGTTGCATAAGGTTTTCTTCCTATTTCCTCTTGATGCTCTTGAAAGTCTGCTGTTCCTGTTTTACCAGCTGTTTTTATTGGAAAACCTTTGAATGTTGCGGTTGCAGTACCACCCTCTTCATTATTAACTCTAGACATACCATCTCTTATTGCTGCAATTGTGCTATCTTTCATAGTAACTTTATTCAAAATTTCTGGCTTATATTCTTGTACTATATTTCCATCATTATCAGTCACTTTATCAACCAAATGTAATTTATATCTTGTTCCTCCATTTGCAAGTGTTGAAACATATGATGCTAATTGCATAGGTGTAAATAAATTTAATCCCTGACCTATTGAAGCACTTACAAGTTGTGCTGGTGATTTTATTTCTACTGCTTTATCATTTATTGTATATTTTGCAATAACTCTACTAACTATAGAAGCCTGTTCTTCTAAGTTTACTTTTCTACCATTATTCTCCGCTTCAGCAACTCTTGCTTTATATACATCTGAATTATTAATTATCTTTTGAACATCTGGTTTTATTTCTTTAGAAAATTCATCAAAATTTAAATTTTGTTCATCAGTACCTACTTTTTTTAGGATATCAGTGACTTTATCCTTTATAGACTGTTTGGCTGCTTTTACAACTTCATTATCATCTTCTGAATATTGTATATCAAATTTTACAAATTTATCAATACCATTATAATCTCCAGATTCTAAGTAATTAACTAAATAAAATTTTGCATAAAGTATTGCTTGCTCTTTAGATGAATCAAAATTATAAGTTTGACCAAAATTTTCTTCTATTTCTATACCTGTTGTCTTTTTTGCATTAGAATTTGGATCAACTCCTAATCCAAATTGCCAAGCATATTTTGCAATAGAATTTAATGCATCAAGGTTTCCACCATTATATTTATATAATCTATATGCAACTTCATAAAAATAATAGTTACATGATACTTGTATAGCTTTAGCTACATCTACATTTCCATGTGTTCCTCCACCATTACTATAAATTAAACATTTTGGTGCAAATCCTTTTCCGAATGTCTCTGGATGTTCAGTAAATATTCCTCTATCAACAATAATATCAGTTGGTGATACAACTCCAGATTCAAGACCTGCTACAGCAGTTAATGGTTTAAATGTTGATCCTGGCGGAATTAAACCCATTGTAGCATAATTATAAAATGGTTTAGGATATAAATCATAATTATCTTTTCTATTTCCATTTTCATCTAGTGGAAATAAGTTATTTACAGTTTTATTTATTCCTGTTTTTTGTATCATTTCTTTAGCAAAAGCTTCATAATCAGGATTAAAATAATTTTTACGCTCTTCTTCACTTATTGTTCCGGGTATCGTAAATATATTGGGATCATAGTCAGGATAACTAACTAATGATAAAATTCTTCCTGTGTTTACTTCAACAGCTATTAAAGCTCCTCTTGTAGCATTTACAAACCTTGTACCATCAGAATAAATTTGATTTTCTCTTAAATCTTTCAACGTATCAGCAAAACTTTGTTCTGCTGCATACTGTATATTATTATCTATTGTAAGGTGAACATCATTTCCTGGATGTGTCTCAAGTTTAAATAATTCTTCTGTTACTCTTCCTTGAGAATTAACTTTAACAGTAGTTCCACCCTTAACTCCTTTAAGTTGTTCTTCAAAAGAAGACTCTATTCCAGATCTACCAATTAAGTCTGATGAAACATCATATCCTCTTAATTCATACTTTTCAGTTTTTGAACTATCAATTGATGATACATATCCTAAAACTGATGATGCTAACTCCTTATTAGGATAATATCTTACTGGTTCTAAACTAACATCTATACCTGGTAAATCATTAAGTTTTTGATAAACTATAAAAGCAGTATCTTTTTTGATGTTTCCTGCAATAGTTACAGCTTTATATCCTTTAAAACTTTGCATCTTTATTGCATCCTTTATAACAATAAAGTTTCTAATATCATTTAACGAATATCCATTTTTTAGTAAGATATCTGTTAATTCCTTACCGTCCATTTCACTATATAATTCTTTTTGTTGCTTTGTAGGATTAGGATCAACACATTCTATCAGATTATAACTTTTTACTAAATAATAAAAAGTATCTTCTAAACTTATTTTTACTAACTCATTATTTACTTGTTCAATTTCTTTATCATTTAACTCTTCTTTACCTTTAAATAATTTATTTTCAACTGCTTGATTTAATCCTCTATCTCTTTTAAATCTTATTTCTTCATATTTCCTAGATTCACTACTTGATGTTTTATAATCAAAATAAATCTCATTATTTTCATTTAACTTTAATGAAAGCGTATCTTGAAAACTCTCATTATTTTCACTTAAAATCTTAAAAAGTTCACTCATTGTCGAATAAAAATTTTTTTCAGTTTCTGGTGTCTTTGTATATGTGATTGTATATGTTTGTATATTTGTAGCTAATATATTACCGTTTTGATCATATATCTTCCCTCTAGGAGCTTTTTCTGATACAAATCTAGTTGAATTAGCATTTGCTCTCTCTTTATAATTATCATAATTTAATATTTGAAGATATATTAACTTCATAGTAATAGCACCAAAGATTATAAACATAATAATACTTAAAACTTTATATCGTGAAATTTTCTTTTTCTTTGTTGGCTTATTTACTATCATTTAAACCTCCATGGACGTTTTTTATATTCTTCGTTAGGAATATTCATTACTAACTTGTAACATAAAAAAATTATTATTGCATTATATATTCCCATAATTAAACTTTTCGAAAGATCCATTTTTATTTTTAAGAAATAAAATATTATAAGAATTCCTATAGCTTTTAATATAGTTAAGATTAAAGTAGAAATTACAGGTATTAATCTCTTAGTTTTAAAAATGTTTTCTCCTATCAAACTTGCTACTATACATAAAAACAGATTTAATAGTGAATTTACTCCAAATCCATAAAAAAAGAACAAATCTTGTAAAATACCACTTATTGCACCAATAAATACAGCCTTTTCTCTTCCATTTATAATAGAATATGCAATAGCAAATGTAAATAATAAACTTGGATATACACCATTAATCGAAAAAAATGGCACAAGAGAATTATCTAAAATTACTAATACTATAGAAACTAAAATTACTATTAACTTTTCCATAATAAAAACTCCTAATATTTAATTTCTCTTGTATCTTTAGGAGATACAATAAATAATTCTTCTAATTTATTAAAGTCCACATATGGCTTTACAAGCGCTGTCTTCATTACTTTAATTTTATCTTCCTCTACAGAGATAACTTCTCCAATTTTAATTTCCTTAGGATAAATTCTTCCGACTCCTGAAGTCATAATAACATCGCCTTCTTTTATCTCAGAATCCATAGGAAGATTATATACCTTTGCTAAATTTCTATTTTTATTATCTTTATATCCCTTTAAGTATCCTGTACTTTCTCTTGTACTCTCTACCATAACGCTTACAGCTATATTTTCATTAATTAATGATTGAATAATACTCCAGTTACTACCTACTGTTGTAACTTGACCTACAAGCCCTTTTGCTGAAATTACAATCATTCCTTTTTTAATACCTTCATTTTCCCCTTTATTTACTATATATCCATCTAAAAAACTTCCTCCACTATAACCAATAATGTCACAGCCTATATAATTATAGTTATTATTTTGCTTTGAGAAATTTAATACATCTCTTAATCTTTCATTTTCTTGTTCTAAATCAGAATACTGTAATAATTTACTTTTAAGTTCTTCATTTTCTGTTGTTAAGTCTCTATTTTGATTTTTAACTTCTGAAAAATTTAAAAAGAAATCTAATGTTTCTTTTACTGTATTTGTAGCTTTATAAATTAGCGTTTGTGCTGGTTTTAAAGTATTACTTGCCCCATTTTCAACTATATTTTTATTTTCTCTCTTGACTGTATGAACTATTAACCCTAAAAAGCTAACTGACAGCACTATAATAGTTACTGCCAGTTTATTCTTAAGAAACTTCACTTTTTATCCTCTTTGATCTCTGCTAATTTTATCAAAATCTTCTAAAGCTTTTCCAGCTCCTAAAACAACACAGTCAAGAGGCGCCTCTGCAATATGTACAGGCATATTAGTTTCTTCATTTATTAATACGTCTAATCCTTTTAATAAAGCTCCTCCACCAGCTAACATAATTCCTTTTTCCATTATATCTGCTGCTAATTCTGGTGGCGTCTTTTCTAAAGTTATTTTAATCGCTTCTATAATTGCACATACTGGTTCTTTTAATGCTTCTCTTATTTGAGCTTCTGTTATTTCAATAACTTTAGGAAGACCAGATATCATATCTCTTCCTTTTATTTCCATAGTTTTGTTATTTAAATTATCTATACTAATTGATTTATTTGAATCATCTTCATTTTCATCGCTATCTTCATTATTAAATTCAACAACCCTATTTTTTACTGGATGTGCTGAACCAATTTCCATTTTAACTTGTTCTGCTGTTCTTTCTCCAATCATTAAGTTAAATTCTTTTTTAATATAAGAAATTATTGCTTGATCTAACTCATCTCCAGCAACTCTTAATGATCTACTAGTTACTATTCCACCTAAAGAAATAATTGCAACTTCTGTTGTTCCCCCACCAATATCTACAATCATACTACCAGTTGGTTCACTTACTGGTAATCCTGCTCCAATTGCAGCTGCCATTGGTTCTTCCATCAATATAACATCTCTTGCACCTGCAAGTTTAGTAGCTTCTTCAATGGCTCTCTTTTCTACTTCAGTAATTCCTGAAGGATAACAAACTATTATTCTTGGACTTTTAAAGGCATTTTTTGTTGATACCTTTTCTATTAATTTTTTAAGCATTGTTTGTGCAACATCAAAATCTGCAATTACACCATCTCTTAGTGGTCTTATAGCCACTATATTTCCTGGTGTTCTTCCTATCATAAGCTTTGCTTCAGCTCCTACTGCTAAAGGCTTCTTAGTTACATTATTCATAGCAACAACTGAAGGTTCTCTTAAAACTATTCCCTTACCCTTTACAAAAACTAAAGTATTCGCTGTTCCTAAATCTATTCCCATGTCTTTTCCAGAACCAAAAAATCCCATTGTGTTTTTTCCCCTTTCGATTATATGAATCCTTTTTCTTTTAAACTAATAAAATTTTCTTTTCCTATTATTATATGGTCAATTAATTCAATTCCAATAATACTACCACATTCTTTAATTCTTACTGTAATATTTATATCTTCCTTACTAGGTGTTGGATCTCCTGATGGATGATTATGAGATATAATTATTTTTGCACTGCTTTTATTTATTGCATGCTTAAATATCTCTCTTGGATGAACAATAGATGAATTTAAAGTTCCTTTAAATATATCTTTTGTGCCAATAATAATATTTTTTGTATTCAGAAATATAACTTTTAATATTTCTTGTTTTAATCCACACATCTCTCCACTAATTAATGTTGCTACATCATTAGGAGATGTAATTTTAAACTTTTTATCTGATGATTTTAAAGTTTTAAATCTTTTAAAAAGTTCAGCCAAAGCTAATATTTGTGAAGCCTTGCCATCCTTTATTCCTTTTATTGAGGTTATATTATCAAAAGATGCATTTAATACTCCATCTAGCCCTTCTAATTCTGATAAAAGTCTAGTGCTTAATGCAAGTACATTCTCACCTTTAGTACCAGTTTTTAATATAATTGCTAACAATTCTGAATTACTTAAAGTTTCAGCTCCATATAATAGCAATTTTTCCTTTGGCCTTTCATTTTCAGGTATATCCTTAATTTTAAGATTATTATACATAAATATCCTCCTCTTAATATTGGATACCCCACCCCATTTTATTTTACTTGTTCAAGCATAGTTTTTAACTTATTTAAAGGAAGACCAACTACATTATAATAGCATCCTTTTATTTCTTGTATAAATGTTCCACCTATGCCTTGTATTCCATAAGCTCCAGCCTTATCCAAAGGTTCTTTTGTTTTTATGTATTCTCTAATTTCTTCATCACTCATTGATGCAAATGTTACTTCTGTATACAAGCTTTCCTTAACAGTCTTGTTTAAAGCTGTATTAATTACTACAATTCCAGAATAAACAAAATGTTTCCTTCCTTGAAGAGATTTTATCATGTCAAATGCATGTTTTTCATCTCTTGGTTTACCTAATATCTTACCATCTAATGTAACTATAGTATCTGCCGATATTATTATTGCATCCTCATGAATATTGTTCTTAATACTAATAGCTTTTCCTAAAGCTATATCTTGAACATATTTATCAATAGAGCCTTCAAAAATTATTTCACTTTCATCAAAATTACTAACTACTATATCAAAATCTTTTATAAGTCTTGTTAATAATTCTTGTCGTCTTTCTGAAGCAGAAGCTAATATAACTTTCATATACTCACATCCTCTAAAAACTGTCCTTAATAATTATCCCCAATTCATATAATTATAGACATAAATTCCCTTAAGTAATTAAAATTAGTCATAAACACTTAAGGTGTAGTTATGATCCCCAAAAGCTGACAACCATCACTACACCAATATAGTTTAACATTTAACCAGTTCTTAAACAAGTACGTTAAAGTAACTTGTAATGTTTTTATAAAAAATTAATTTTATTGTAATAATTCTTACACTTTATACTTTTCAATAATTTCATAAAAATATTTTAAATGAACTTTAACATTAGTTTTATCTATTTCATCTGGTAAATTATCTACATACTCTTTAACATTGTTTAACTCATCATTGCTAGATTGCTCACTACCAATTATTTTTAAACACCAAGTTTTATAATCAGATGTTTTTACACTTTTAACATCTGGTTCTTCTAACTTATCACTTATAATTAAAAATCCTTCAGTTATCTTACTAATCTTTTTTTGTTCTATTGTATCATTAGGAAATTTAAAATTAATTTTAACAACATTTATACCTTGACTTGTTAACTCTTCTAATTTTTTTGTTCCATCATCTTCTGAATATAAACCAATTACAACTCTATATTTATTTTCATTTTCAATTATATAGCTGTTATATTTAGAAGGTATAGTATTAACTGCTGCATCAGCATTTTCTTTATTTGCATAATAACCGAATTGCAAAGCCATAAAATTTTCATTGCTATTAGTAACAATACACTCATTTGAAGAATTAATATTAACATCACCTTTGAATACAATCTTGCTAAAATATAATCCAATTACAATAGATACTCCTACTATTATTGATATTACACACAAAAATTTAAATTTCCTGTGTTTTTTGTACTCATATCTTGTATATCTCATATAAATACCTCCTAAATTTATAATTAGATTACTAACTAAATAATATTAATTATGTAGCTTTATTTCTTATGTATTATAATTATTCTCTAGGTTAGATTTATATGAATTATGTTATACATTTTTAAATTAAGCTGATTTACTTAATATTAATAAATCTGTTGAATTATAGTTATTATCTTCAAAAAAATTTTTTGATATCCTAACCTTATCAAATCCCATAGTATTCCAAAATTTAATTGCTTTTTTATTTTCTGAATTTACTCCTACTTTAAAATATTCTACGCAATAAAGACTCTTAAAATAATCTAATATTTCTTTTAATATTTTATTTCCAAATCCCATATTTCTAAATCTAAAATCTATTAAGTATAACCAAATAAACAATTCTGATTTTCCTTCTAATTCAAAACGACCTTTAAAAACACCATATATATGATTATCTTTTTCTATTTTAAGAAATAACTCTTCTTCTGTTAAATAATACTCTAAAAATCTTCTATAAAATAATTGTTTATCTAAGGAAAAAACATCTTCATTAAAATTATCATTTAATTTAATCCATTCATTTAATTTATCTATATCATCTCTTTTAACACTAGTTATTTTAAACTCCTCACAATAAAACTCAATATTTACCAATCTGATTGTTCCTCCTTATTAATTTCAATGTTAATTATAATTATTCTTCATTTTACATAATATTTCCTCTATGAAATCTAAAAATAAATCAAAAAGGCTATGTTTTAAAAATATCTTTTTAAAACATAGCTAAATACTTTATTGTTATTAATTTTTTACTATTTAATTTTCTTTAATACTTCTAATAGATATTCCCAAACTCTTTTTACAGAAGAAATACTCATATGTTCATTTGGAGTATGTGCATCAAATAAATCTGGCCCAAAACTTATCATATCTAGATCTCCTAATTTTTCTTTAAATAATCCACATTCTACACCAGCATGAATAGCTACAACCTCTGGTTCTTCATCATATAATTCTTTATAAACATCTTTACATATTTCTCTTATTTTTGAATCTTCTTTAAATTGCCATTCTGGATATCCAGCTGTATTTGAAACAGTGCCTTCAAATACATCAGTTAAACACTTAATTTTTTCAACAATTTCTTCTCTTAATGAAAATACAGAACTTCTTACCGCACTATCATATTCTATACAAGTTTCATTAGTTGTAACAACACCTATATTAGTTGAACTTTCTGTTAAGCCTTCTATATCAGAGCTTACTGTATTTACTCCATTTGGATATAAATATAATAGATTAATAACCTTATTAGTAGTATCTTTAGAAAATACTTTTTTAGATTTTTCTTCTAATACTTTAGTCTCTAATTTAATATTAGGATCTTTTACTCTAAATTCATTTTTAAAATCTTCTCTTAATGTTGATATTATATTAATAAATTTTTCTTCATCTTGTGAATTTATTAATACTTTTGCTATTGCTTCTCTAGGTATAGCATTATTTTTAGAACCACCATTTAATGAAATTATTCTAAAGTCTAAACTATTAAGTAAATTCTTTAAAACTCTTCCTATTAATTTATTTGAATTTCCTCTTTCTAAGTGTATATCAGAACCCGAATGTCCTCCACTTAAACCTTTAATTGTAATTTCATATTCTTTTGTATCAGCTTTAGCTTCTTC
The DNA here is from genome assembly GCF_019431045.1 of Clostridium weizhouense. Classification (GTDB taxonomy): domain Bacteria; phylum Bacillota; class Clostridia; order Clostridiales; family Clostridiaceae; genus Clostridium; species Clostridium weizhouense. Next base: position 397,182 of record NZ_JAHXPT010000001.1, read on the forward strand.
CCATTCTATAGTTAAAGTAGATTTTGTTCTTATTCCACCTGCACAGCTAACTAAAAGTTTTCCTTCTTCTTCCGAATCTAAATTTAAAACAATTTTTCCATCTAAGCTATCTGGCTTTAGTGCCATTGCTCCAGTCATACCTGCTTCTTCATCTGTTGTTAATAATATTTCAAGTGCCGGATGTTCCAAAGTATTGTCTTCTAATAATGCCATTGCATATGCTACTGCAATACCATCATCAGCACCTAAAGTAGTTCCATTTGCATAAATAAAATCATCTTTAGTAACTAATTCTATTGGATCTTTAGTAAAATCATGTATAGTTTCGTTATTTTTTTCACAGACCATATCCATATGACCTTGAATTATTGCGGTTGGTGCATCCTCATATCCTGGTGATGCTGGTTTTTTTATTATTATATTTAATGCTTCATCTTGAATTGTTTCTAAACCTAACCCTTTACCGAAACTTAATAAATAATCACTTATACCCTTCTCATTCCCTGATCCTCTAGGAATTTTTGATATTTCTTCAAAGTAGTAAAAAACTTTTTCGCAATTAATTTGTTTAAATTTTCTCATAATTGTTCTTTCCTTCCTAAATATGTGATAAAATTAACATATATGCTAATTTAAATTAATTATAAAATATAAATTAAATAATATTATTTTAATTTTACCATAAAATATAAATTAAATAATATTATTCAATTAAATTTATTCTTTATTTTAGTATTACATAATTAGAATAAGGTTATTTAAAATTTATAGAAGAGGTGTTAATATGCAAAAAACTAAAATGATTTTTACAATTGGACCGTCAAGTGATAATGAAGAAACGTTAAGAAAATTTATTAAAATTGGTATGAGTGCTGCAAGATTAAATTTTTCTCATGGTACTCATGAAACTCACAAAGAAAAAATAGATTTAATAAAAAAAATCAGAAAAGATATGGGAACTCCTACTGCAATGATATTAGATATTAAAGGTCCTAAAATTAGAACCCATAATTTTATAAATGATGGAGTAGACCTTAAGGAAGGACAAGGTTTTTCTTTTATTTGTGGAGAAGAAATTCTAGGTGATGAAACTCAATGTTCAATTTCTTATGAAGAACTTTATCAAGACATAAAAGTTGGTGGAGAAATTCTTGTTGATGATGGACTTTTAAGATTTAAAGTTACAGGGGTTGAAGGGAAACGTATTAACTGTATCGTAACTGTTGGCGGAAAAATCAAAAATCATAAGGGTGTAAACGTTCCTAATGTAGTAATTAAATTACCATCAATAACCGAAAAAGACATTGAAGACATAAAATTCGGTTGCGAAATGGGCGTAGATTTTATAGCTGCTTCTTTTATCAGAAAAGCTAGTGATGTTCTTGATGTAAAAAAAGTTCTAGCAGAAAACAACGGAAAACATATTAAGGTAATAGCAAAAATAGAAAATCAAGAAGGTGTTGATAATATTGATGATATTATCAAATCAACTGATTGTGTAATGGTTGCAAGAGGAGATATGGGTGTAGAAATTCCAATCCAAAAAGTTCCTATAATTCAAAAGATGATTATAAGAAAATGTAATGATGCCGGTAAAGTTGTAGTAACTGCAACTCAAATGCTTGATTCAATGATTAGAAATTCTATTCCTACTAGAGCTGAAGCTAGTGATATATGTAATGCTATATTTGACGGAACAGATGCTATTATGTTAAGTGGAGAAAGTGCATCTGGAAGTTTTCCAATTGAAGCTGCTACTATAATGTCAGAAATTGCAAAAGAAGCCGAAGCACATTTAGATTATAACCATTTAACTGCAAGATTAAGAGAACCATCTCTTACTGATTATGCTGGTGCAATAAGTTATACCGCTTGTAGAACTTCAAATTTATTACATGCTTCATCAATAGTTGCTGCTACTAAAAGTGGTGCTACTGCTACAATGATTTCAAGATATAGACCAAAATCACCTGTTATAGCAATAACTCCTTATGAAAAGGTTAGAAGAAGTTTAGCATTAAATTTTGGAGTATTACCAGTTCTTTGTGATATGTATAATACTACTGATGATATTTTAACAGAGGCTAGAAGAGCTGTATTTAATTTAAATTTTGCTTTACCTGGTGAAGATATTGTTGTTGCTGCTGGAATGCCTACAACTCAAACTGGTGGTACAAATATGTTAAAAATAGAAAAACTTTAAGCTTTAATATAAGTTTACTTAATAGACTTATTAATTAATACTTAGATTTTAATTGAAACTTATATAGTTTAATAACGATATTATATTAAATATTTTATAAAACTTTAAATCATTTAAGCTGTTTCAAATACAATTTTCTTTGTATTTAAAACAGCTTATTTATATATTACAAATTTAATTCTGCAACAAACTATATAAAGTTCTTTAACTTACTAAATAACTCTTATTTGAATAAGTATTTATTATATATACTTATTCAAATTTAAAATCTTTAAATAATTCTCCTAAAGATAATCCTTCTTCTTTATCTACATAGTTAAGATATTCTTTACTTCCTTCTATTGCTTCTTTTATGCTTAATGAAATTTTTTTGTTTTCTTTATCAAAATTTAATACCTTTACTTTTAATTTTTGATTTATTTCTAGAACATCTGATGGTTTAGAAATATTATCATCTGTTATTTCAGTAATATGAACTAACCCTTCTATTCCATCAAATATCTCAACAAAAGCTCCAAAAGAAGTAAGTCTTACAACTTTCCCTTCGTATATATTCCCCTCTTTAATTTCATCTTGGTGTAAAGTCCAAGGCTCTTTATTTACATCTTTTAATATTAATGATAATCTTTGTTTTTTAGGATCTACAGATCCTATGTAGACTTCTACCTTATCATTTTCTTTAACTACTTCTTCAGGTCTATTTACTTTATTCCAAGATAAATCTGAAATATGAATTAACCCTTCTATTCCTCCAATATCAACAAATGCACCATATTTAACTAGTTTTTTTATAATCCCAGTTTTCTTTTCTCCTTCCTTTAAAGAACTCCATAATTTATTTCTCTTAATTTCATATTCTTGATCTTCAATAATTCTTCTTGAAGCAACTACTTTATTATTTCTAAAATCTAATTCTATAATTTTAACTTCTAAACTTTTGCCTACTAATATATTTAATTCTATTCTTTCTCTTGAAGCTAATGATCCTGGAATAAATACTCTTATATTTCCATAGTAAGCAATTAATCCACCTTTTGTTTCTTCTTTAACATAAACAGTTATGTTATTTTCTCCTTTAAATGCTTTATTTATTTCATCCTTTTCTTTAATAGCTAATGCCTTTATAAGTGAAAGTTTAACATACCCTTCCCCATCATTAGGTGATACAACATACACTTCTATTTCATCATCTACTTTAAGCACATCGCTTGGATTTTTATCATCTAATGATAATTCTTCCTTAGTTATTAAACCGTCAAAAGCATAATTTATATTTACTATCGCTTCTTTATCATTAACTTCTATAACTTTTCCTCTTAAAATTTCTCCTGTACTTATTCTTTTTACATCATACCCATTTAAAAATTCATTCATAATATTATCCTTTATATTTTCTGACATATTACCACTTCCTTAATAATATTTACGGCATTTTTAAAGTAAATACTAAAATAAGCTTATTTTTACTAAATTTAAAATTCAGAAACCGTTATCTATAAGTATACAATATTTATTTTAAATTGAATAAATACTAATCTTACCTAGTATTTAATATCAATGCCAAAAGTTAATTAATATATATTCTAATTAAGTTATTGCATTTATAATCTTTTATATAAGTTACATATAAAATTATATCTTTATTAATAGTATCTATTTAGAATCATATACATCATAAATTTTCTATATAAGTTTCTCTCTATACTCGCAAATCACATCATTTAGAAATATTCTAAGATTTATATTAATGAACAAACTTTATTAGAACTTATATATAATTTTAATGCAATAATATGATTTATACAAGCATCCTATATTTTAACAGTTTGAACAGAATAATATTAATTATATTAAAAGTTATTTTATAACCTTTAATATAATTAATATTACCACTATGCATTAGCCTTATTGAGAATTAAAGAGTTAGCATTATCTCATTATTATTTTTAGTTATTTTTCATCTATTTTCAATATTGTATACTAACAAGCTTTTCAATATAATAAATACATAGTCTTTTAGGGGGTGCTCACTATTTTTAAGATTAAAAATAAGTATATTTTCACTTTATTCTTAGTTATTTTATTTGCTATTACAAGTCTTCCTTTAGATATTTTATCAGTAGCAAATATAACTGAAAAAGATAATACAATAGTTTATGCTAACAGTAATTTTATTCAAACTTCAACAAATAATTTGTTAGCTAAAGGTGGTAGTAGTAGAAGTTCTTCTTCTCGATCTAGCTCTAGTAGTTTTAAATCTGGAGGATTTAAAAGTTCATCTGGTTCTACTTCTTCCAGTTCTACTAAAAGTACAACTTCAACCAAAAAAAGTACTAGTAATAAAAGTGCTGAGGGATTTAAATCAGGAAATTTTTCTAATACAAAAGATACTACTAAAAACTCTTCCACTACAAATGATAATACTAAAAATTCTTCTAACACAGAAAAAAATACTAGTAATAAGAGTTCTGAAGGATTTAAATCAGGGAATTTTTCTACCACAAAAGATAACAACAAGAGTTCTTCTAATACAAATGAAAAAACTACTAACTCTAGTACAGGTGCTTCGAAAGGATTTAGTAGTGGAACATATTCATCTACTGATAAATCAAAAAGTGACTCTGATTCATCAGATACAAATAGTAGCACGCAACAAAGTAGTCCCCAAACTTACAATTCACCATCACAATCTAGAGGCTTTAATTGGTTTGGTGGTAGTAACTATTACAGGCCATTCTATTTTGGATCTACTTCAAGCTTAATACTTAATGCTTTAACACTAGGTGCAATATTTATATTAATTATTACAGTAATCAAGATATATTTAAAAAGAAATAGAAAATAATTAGATACTTTAGGAGGTATTTTTATGGGAATTTTTTCAAGAATGTCAAATATGTTTAAAGCTAAGGTAAACAATGCCTTAGATGAAATGGAGAATCCAATAGAACTTTTAGATCAAAAATTAAGAGATATGGAAGATCAACTTAGTAAAGCCAAATTAAATTCTGCTCAAATTTTAGGAAATGTTCATGAAATCGAAAAGAAAATGAATGCTGCAAAAAAAGAGTCAACTGATTTTGAAGAAAAAATTAAATTAGCTTTATCTAAAGGTAATGAAGATTTAGCTAAAAAAGCATTAGCTAGAAAAATGGAAGTTGATAAAAAATATGATTCACTACAATCAAGTTATAATAATTCAAAAGCTCAAGCAGATATGTTAAAGAAAAATTTACGTGAATTAGAAGAAGAAATAACGAAAACTCGAAATTATAGAGATGAAGCTGCTGCAAGATATTCAAATGCTCAAGCTTCTGAAAAAGTAAATGAAATTCTTGCTAATGTAAAAACTAAAGATAATTCAATTCAAATAGATAGTATTGAAAGAAAAATTCAAAGAAAAGAATCTCTTGCTGAAGGATTAAAAGAGTTAAAAGACCTAGATGATTTTGATAGTGAGTTTGAAAAATTAAATGAAGTTGATTTAGATCTTGAATTAGAAAAATATAAAAGCAATTAGGTGAAACTATGAATAAAGATATGGAATTTATTAATGGAGAAAAGGACTATTGGGGGAAGATATATACAGATATAGCTTACGCTATTAGCGAAATTTCACCTTTCCTTTCTGAAAATAAATTAAAATCACGAAAATACTACATTAAGTCTTCTGTATTACAAGATTATATTAAACTTTTAGATTCAGCTGAATTAGATGTTAAAAAAGTAAGCTTTTTAAGTTTATTTAAAACAGCTCCTTCTATAAATAAAGCTAAAAACTATAAAATCAAAAATCAAAAAGCATTTAAAGATTTAGAAAAATGTGCTAAATGTACATGCCTAAATTGTGCCTTTGATTGTAAATTCAAATCATGTTCAAGCTGTAGAGAAAATTCCTATATACACTCTTGTGATAAAGAAAGAGTAAATGTACGAAAACATGATAATTTTATTGTAGACTTAACCAATAATGATACAGGTTGTTCTGCAAAATATAGAGTTCTAGCCACAATAGAAGATTGCATCTTAGACAAACAATATATACTATTAGAAAACATTATTAATATTGATGATAAATTAGTATTATATTATTATCCTGGAATTAAAGAAACTTCTTATGGTGAAATAACAGATGCAGAAGAATTTGATTTTATAGTTGAAACTTATCAATCTTCAGATTATTAGACACATTTAAAAGGACTATCTTAAATACATAAATATTTTTAAGATAGTCCTCTTCTTATTTATAAATTTATAACTTTTCTTCTTTTCATTTCATTAAAACAATAGTTTATTATATCACTTCTCTTAATAATTCCTATAAATATTCCATTATCATCAACTACAGATACAAAGTTTTGACTTATTGCTAATGATATTAAACTTTCAATATCAGCATTAATAGAAACAGACTTATGAGATATTCTTCTATGTATATCTCTAACTTTTACAGATTCTGTATTTTTAAAATTTAAATCTGGAGTATTTTTTAATTTCCATAATAAATCTCCTTCTGTTAAAGTTCCTACATATTTTCCTTCTTTATTTATAAGTGGAATAGCTGTATAACCATGTCTTTCCATTTTCTCTATAACTTGTCTCATTGTTGTGTCTTCATTTTCATACACCACTTCATTTTTTGGAGTAAGAAAAAAGGCTATATTCATAATTAAATCCTCTCTTGTAATTATTAAATTTATCTCTATTTGTATTTTAACATATTTTTATTAAAAATGCTTTAGTGAAAACCTTTTATTTAGAACTATTTATCTTTTCAAGTTTGTAAACGTAATTTAAATAAGCCTCTTCTTTTAAAATTGTATTTACTTCATTATAAACATCATTTCCTTGAAGAGTTCTTTTAACTATTATCTCACTTAAAATTTTATTTCTACATTTTGGACATGATCCAACTGAAGCAAATCTCCAATTTAATAGTTTAAATTCTTCTTCTAAATTAACCTTACTTTTACATTTCGGACATTTTAATGCTAACTTTTTTTCATCTATTTTAATACTATCTAAATCACTTATTTGTATAGATGGCATATTATATATATCTTTAACTATATAATTTTTAACTATTCTAGAATTATAAATGTGTTTAAATACAAGTAATGTATATTGTGCATCATTTAATGCATCATGTAATTTACTATCATCTACTTTTATTTTTAATTCTTCTAACGCATTTTTTAAGCCTAATGCCTTTTTATGTGCTAATATTTTTGTTGAATATTCTTGTATATCTAAATATTCTTTAATCCAACTTAAATCACCATAATTATGATAATCAGCATTCATAATCAATTCTACAATATCATCCTTTGCCCAAGAACAAATAATATCGCCATCTTCAAACATACTTTTTAATTTATTTAAGCCTTCAATAAATGGAATGCCCTTGTTATTTAATATATCCATTGTTATTTTTGTTATATCTGTAACCACTGGATTAATAATTGGGAATACAGTTGGCTTAATATATTCCCTCATCTCACATACTGGTTTCATATATTTATCTACTTTTATTGCTCCAATTTCTATAATTTCATTTTCTAATTCTATCTGTTTTAAATCCTTATGCTTTTCAAAAAAATTTTCTTGATATTTAACTATGTTTTTTAAATTATTAAATTCTAAATCAATTATTATATACCCCATTTTAAATCCCTCTTTTACCAAGTAATAATATAAGTTCTAAAAAAAGATAATTATGATAGTTCTATTCCTGCAAGCTTCATTAAATGAATTGCATTTTGTGTTTCACTTTTACCTTGTCTTAACTTATAATCAAAATTTATTTTATTGTCTTTATAAAATTCTCTAAAATTATAATTTATTATTCTATCATCTTCTTTTTCTAAATCACATAGTTCTAAATCATGTGTTGAAACAAGCCCTATTCCACCATACTTTATTAATTGCTTAATTAATACAATTGCACCAGTATGTCTGTCTTTAGAATTTGTACCTTTAAATATCTCATCTAAAAGAAAGAATACTTTTTCTTCTTTTTTACATGCTTCAATTAGTATTTTTATTCTTAATATTTCAGCGTAGAATGAAGAAATATTTTCTTCTAAATTATCTCTGGTCGTAATACATGTATAAATTTTCATTATTCCACAACTAAATTCTTTAGCACAAACTGGGGCCCCTATATAACTAAGTACTAAATTTGATCCTAATGTTCTTAAAAAAGTACTCTTACCAGACATATTAGAGCCAGTAATTAATGCTACCTTTTCAGAATTTTTAATCGAAAAATTATTTTTAATTGCTTTCTCTCCAAGCAATGGATGCGCTATATCTTCACCGCATATATAACTATTATCTAATATTATTGGATAACTCCAATTTTTGTAATCAAAAGCAAGATTTGATATACTACTTAAAGCATCAAATTCATTCATAACATCTAACCATTTTTCTAAATATTTACCATTTTTATTTTTCCATAAATCCAATTTTCTCATAATAAATACATCAGAAAACACTAATACATTTAACACAAAATAAACAGCATTATATGAACTATCTCCAATCCAATCTAATAAATTCGAAATCTTCTTCATTTCTATTTTACTACTTACTTGATTATTGATTAACTTATCTTTTAATTCCTTTAAGTGTTCTGATTCAAAAGTCTCATTTTCTATTAATGATAATATTTCACTATACTCTTTAACATCATTTTTTATATCATTAAATAAATTAATATCTTCAATCATATTTTTAGTTAACATTTTGATAACAATAAAATCAATCATGAATACAAGTAAAATAAATGATAATGGTAATATATTCATTAAACTTAAAAGTATTGAAACAAAATTTACAAATATAAAAGTATAACTAATTATTACACTTATAAATTTTATTGAATTTCCCTTTTTGCCCCATCCAATTAATTCTCTTATAGCTCTATCAGAAGATTTTCTCATTGATCCTTCTAGTATAAATTTTTGTCTCCACTCAACTTTATCTGCAAGTTCTTTTATTGCAAATTGTTTGTTTACTATACTTTTTTTATTTACTTCTTCTTTTAAGCCTAATATATTAACTAATCTCTCTCTCCCACCTTTAGTTACTGTTGAATTTATAAATTGGAAAATTGAATTTTGTCCAAAAACATTCAAATCATTTATAAACGGATTATTTTCATCTAAATATTCACTTCCATTATCTTTAAACTTTTTAAATTCACCTGATAATCTATCTAATCCTCTTTTATTAATATTAATTATAATATCTGAACGTTTCTTAGCCTCTAATTTATTAGAATGATATATAACAACACCTATAAAACCTGAAATAAACATAATGCTACTAACTATTAATGATGTATACTCTCCATTTTTATATAATAAATAATCTATTAATAACATTAATATTAATATTATTAGTCTACTCCAAGATATTATATTTATTTGTTTTAAAAGTATATTGCTTGTTTTAACGTTTTCCGCTATCTTATCCTCATAAAATTTTTTCGATATATCCATATTCTCTCCTTCTATATTATTTATACACTAAAAAAATAATACTTGTTATTAGTACTATATAGTTAAATATTTTATTAAAATTTAGTTAATAACTTATACGCTATTGACTATATATATTTTAAAATATATTTTTACAAATATTATTTTATTTCATGTATATTATTTGCTTAAATAATAATATAATTTTACCATATATAGCATTAATATGGATAAAAAATGAACTGTCTTATAAAATAAATTGCTATAATTAAGACAGTTCATTAAGTTTAAAATTAATCTATATTTTTTATATAAAACATATCAAAAATAAGTTAATAAATAGACTTGTTATTTTTTTAATTTTGCCTAAATGTATTTTTTAACATAGCTAATTAACTTATTATTTATTTAAAGAATCATATATTCTTTCTAGATTTTCTCTCATAGCATCTATATAACCCTTATTATCCTCATTCGATTCCAAAGTATATATTGGAACAACATCAGCACCAACTTCACTAGCTAGTGTTTTTGATACTTTAGGGCTTGCTAAAGATTCTGAAAATATATTTTTTATGTTATTATCTTTACAAAAATTAACTAATTCTTCCAATTGCTTTGGTGTAGGTTCACCTTCCCCATATAAATTTTCAACTGATTTTTGTGATAATCCAAAATCTCTGCATAAATATCCAAAAGCTGCATGACCAGTTATAAAATCTTTTTTCTCTAACTGATTAAATTTACCCGAATATTCATTATAAAGTGAATTTAATTCATCTTTAAATTTTTTATAATTTTCTTCATATTTTTGAGTATTTTTTTCGTCTAATTTTATAAGAGCATCTTTTATATTCTCACATTGCTTTTGTACCTGTATCAAGCTTAACCATGAATGTGGATCTATTAACTCTCCTTCTTTTCTAATATCTATTCCTTCACTTGAATTTACTTTTAGCACTTTTTTTTCATCTATTACGTTATTTACTGAATCTATCCATGATTCCATCCCTAATCCATTATAAATAAACATATCACTCTTTGTTAAATTTTCAAAGTCCTTAGTTTTCGGTTCATAATCATGTGGCTCCATATTATCTGGTACCAAACAATTTACTTCTACATTATTTCCACCAATTTTTTCAGTGAACTCTTTCAATGGATATATTGAAACCATAACTTTTATTTTATTATCTTTATTCTCATCATTAATTAAATCTTTAGTTTTTCCTTTTTGATTGCATCCTACTAATAAGGCCCCTATTAATATACATGATAATACTGAAATAATTTTTTTCCCCATAACATTCTCCTTTTGCATATGATTTGCATTTTCATTAATTATTTTACCTTATTAATATATTCTTGTCAAATTATAATAAAAAATCCAGCTTTAAATATATTATTAATATTTAAAGCTGATTCTTCTTTTAACTTAATTGTATTAAATTGTACTTTATTTTATTTTTATCCAAAATTTCTTTATCTATACTTTGACAAGTAAAAAATAATATTTGCTTAAATTTTTCTGCAATCAATAATTTTAAAGCTTTAGTTCTTCTTTCATCATCATATTGAACAAATGCATCATCTAAAAACAATGAAACATCTTTATTCTTAAACAACATTTCAACAAATGATAATCTTAATGATAAATATAATTGATCCTTAGCACCATTACTTAATATATCTATATCAAATAAATTATTATCATTTTTAACTTTTAACTTGTATTCTTCTGAAATTTTAACCTCTTTATAATTTCCAGAACTTAAATAATTAAACTTATTTAAAACTGTATTATTTAACTCGGGTGCTATATTCTTTCTTACTTCTAAAAAAGCCTCTTGTAATTTTGAACTTGCTAATTCTAAAGCACTCGCTTCTTTTTCTGCTTTAGATATTTTTTCTTCAACTATACTTATTTCTTCCTCTATAACTGAAACTTCTCTTTTTCCTAAATATCTTTTTTCTATATTATGTTCTAAATCTTTTATATCTTTTTCTAAACTTAGTAACTCATCTGATTTATTTTTTAATTCTTTATCTATCTCTTCTTCAGATTCATATGAATATTTTATATTATTATTTATTATTTCTTTCATTTCTTCTTTTATTTCATTTATATCTCTGTTTTTTAATAACACTTTATATGTTTCATTTACACTGTTAAGATTATTTTTGATTTCTTGCATTTTACTAATCTTATCTCTAAAATCTTTCAATTTTATATGAAAATCTAATATTTCTATTTTCTCTAAATCCATTCCAGATGTTTTTTGTCTTAAATCTTCTTCACGCTCTTTTAATTGAATATTTATATTTAATATTTCAGATTTAAGTTTTGAGATTTCATATTCTAATGGTAATAATTCTTTTTTTAAATTTTCATATAAATTTATTTTTCCAATGATTTCTTCAAGTGAATTACAACTAAAGACATTAAAAAGAGAATATATTATACTATTATTTTTATTATATTTTTCTTTTAACTCATTCGAATTAATACTATTTAAAGTCTCTTTTTTAGTATTAATAGTTAACATTATATTTTCTTTATAAATTTTATAAGAATCATATTGTTTTAACTTATTCATAAACTCTTCAAAATTATTACACTTTAATTCTTGCACATAATTTTTTAATTTTTTTTCATCTTGATCTACTTTTTCTTTTAAATTTTCTATTCCATCTCTTTGTTTTTTTAAATTTTCTTTTGTTTTTATTTCTAAAGAATATTTTAAATAAAATTTAATTAAAACTATAAAAATAGGAATTAAACTTATGCTTAATGGAAAAATCCCTTTAATAATAGAAAATATAAATGCTATAATTCCTATAATTGATAATATATATATGATTATCAACTTATTTTTAATATCTTTACTTGATACATTTGTTAACTTATTTGTATCATCTTCTAATTTATACTTTAATTCCTTTAAACCTTCTTTATAAGAACTTATTATATCATCTATATTATCTCTATTTTTAGATATCCATTCTAAATTAACTATTTCTCTTTCTCTATAGTTTAATTCTTTTTGTAATTCTTCTATTGAATATTTAATATCTTTTATATTATTTATTTTTTCTTCTAAATTTTCTTTTTCCATTTTTAGAATATATACTTTCTCTTTTATATCATCATCTTCTATAGAATTAAATACATTAAACTCTTTATATTCTTCCTTTTTCTCTTCATATTGATTTTCTAAATTATATTTTTCTTGAAGCTTTTCTTCTCTCATATCATTTAAACTCAAATATCTAGTATAATCCTTATTTATTTCCTCTAAAAATTCTTGAGTTAAAATTTTATCACTTGTTCTTAATTCTCCACTTATTTCTTTTTCTCTTTTTTTAAGTTCCTCACCCTTTTTTAAATACTCAACAATTTCTTTATAATCTTTTTGTAGTTTAATTTTTTTAATATATTTTCTATATAACTCTAAATTTTCAATTTGCCCCTTAATTTCAGCCTTATATTCTATTTTTTTTAATAACTCTTCTTCATTTTCTATATTTTCTTCTGCAAGTTTATAACCTTCCCATAATTCTTCTTTAAGAGAATCCCTTTTTTCTCTAAGTAAATCTAATTCACCCAATTTCCTGCTAGTAATTAATTGCTTTTTACCTTTTTCTAATATTTCAATGGCTTTTTTTACAGATATATTTTCTTCCCCTGAGTTATATATATTAGTTATCTTTTCCATTATTTCTTCTTCTTTATCTTTATTTACAGCAACACCTAATTGATTTATAAACAAAGTCTTAGAAAATGTTGAAGAATTTATTTTCAAAAAATTTTTTCCTGGTTCATTCTCATAAAATAATTCTATTTTATCTCCAGTAATATCATCTACTATCTCACATACGTCTTCCTTTTTAGTTAATCCAAAACTTCTCCTAATTGTATATACTTCTTCTTCATGTTCTATGGTGAGCTCACCAGACATTTTTTCTCCGCTTAAAGGTGAATATCTTCTTCTATCATTAAGTTTTCCTCTACTATTATCAAATCCATAAAGCCATATTCTAATAAAATTTTCTATTGTACTTTTTCCCTTTTCATTTTCTCCATATATTAAATTAAATCCATTTTTAAATTCTATTATTTTGCCTTTTATTCCAGCAAAACTTTCAATACTAGCTTTTTTAATAATTATAAGACTTCACCTCTTCTCCTGATAAGCTTTGTAGACCTTTCTTTAATGCTAATTTTATTATTTCTTTTTCATCTTCTGTCTTTGCATTTTTTAATTCCTCATACATCTTTCTTGCAAATATGCTTTTTATAGAATATCCCTTTAATAACTCTTGAAAATCTAATTTAATTTCAGTCTTATCTACTATCTTTACAAAGTAAAAGTCTTTTTTTAATATCCCTTCAAGTACATCCTCATTTAAATTAAATTCTTCTGATAATTCACCCTTTAGGATTATTTTATAACAGTTATTTTTTATATCTGCATCTTCTATAGAAACTAATATTCTATCACTTATTTCTTTGTAACCAAAACATTCACTTATATCGATTTCTTTTTCATAATAATTTCTAATAGATGTCTTTATAAATTTACCTTCACAATGCCTATTAAAAACTTCAACAATAACAATCCCCTTATCATCTAATTCATCAAATCCTCTTCCTTGTGGACATCCGCTATAACTATAATAGGTATTTCTTATCTTTTTAATGTCAGAAAATTTATGTCTATGACCTAGTGCTATATAATCTAAATTACTTTCATCAATTTCTATTTCAGTAATAGGATTATATTCATTTCCTTCATTTAATGAAGTGATTTCAGCATGCATAACCATTATGTTGTTATATCCTTCAACTCTATTTATATTTTTTAATAATGATTTATTTTCGTAATTATTAGTAAAAGCTGCTCCCCATACTACTGTTTTCAAATCTTCTAATACTATTTTTTCCATTGCACCTTTAAAAACATAAACATTATTAGGCCATTCTACAATGTTATAAAATGACCGTTCATTAAAAGGATCATGATTTCCTGGACTTATAAATACTTTAACTTTACTTATTTTTTCTAAAGCATTTTTAATAAAATATAATGTACTTTTATTTACAGATAAATTATCAAAAATATCCCCAGCAATTAATAAGATATCCACTTTTTCTTCTAGAACAATGTTAATTATTTTGTCAAAAACCTCTTTTAATTCTTCTCTACTTTTTAAAGCTTGATTATTATCCATTCCACTAAATGGTGTATCAAAATGTAAATCTGCTGTATGTAAAATTTTTATTTTATTCATATTATCACCTTTTTATCGAACTTCAGTTCCCATTTTACCATAAATTCTTACAACTATAAAGAAACGTAAAAACAAAGGGTACACCACATCAAAATGTAGTGTACCCTCCGGCTTTCAATACGAATTAACTATTTTTTAATAGTTTACCAATCTTCTTATTCAATTGTATGTTCGTATTGTTCTACCATTCTTTTAACCATTTCGCCACCTACGGAACCACATTGTCTTGAACTTAGATCACCATTATAATCACTGAATGGCACTCCTAGCTCTCTAGCTACTTCGTTCTTGAATCTAGACAAACCTTGTTTTGCTTCTGGAACTAATACGCTGTTTGACATAAGAATCCCTCCTCGGCTTTTGGTATATTAAATGTGTAGTCAAAAAGATTTAAATAATTAATTCTTATTGACTACACTATTATATTATCCGATATTATTAAATATATTCTTGGTAAATAAATGAATTTAATTTTTTATAAATAAATTCAACTTATGTTTTAAGTATAAAAAATGGCTACTTAATGCTTTAATATTTTAACCTTAATTATATATGTGCAATGTCATTTGTGGTTAAAAATCTCGGCTTTCTCAAAAATATATATTTTAGAGATTTGGTTCTACATTGTCCTTTCAAAATATATCATTTAGCTTAGATTTTATCAACCTTTTAGTTTTGAGTAATTCTATAAATTTTTGTATAAAAATAAAAAAAGCTAGAATAAAATAATTCTAGCTTTCTTCTTGGCAGGGGCACTAGGATTTGAACCCAGAACCAATGGTTTTGGAGACCACTACTCTACCGTTGAGCCATACCCCTAAATCATTTTCTATTATACAGATTAATATTACTTATGTCAACAAAAATTTAATCTATTAATACTATAATCTTTTTTTATAGGGTTGTATAGATTTAATTTTTCAATTATAATATAATAAAAATTACTTTGATTATCAAAATATTTAATAATCAAAATTACATGAAAGGATATGTGAGTAATGAAATTTAATTCACTTAAAATAGGAAATTTAATCTCTCGTCTTCCAATAATACAAGGTGGTATGGGAATTGGTGTATCGGCATCAAATCTTGCAGCAGCTGTTGCTAATGCTGGTGGGATAGGAATTATTTCTGCTGCTCAATTAGGATTTAATGATGCTAATTTTGAAAAAGA
Organism: Clostridium weizhouense; assembly: GCF_019431045.1. Classification (GTDB taxonomy): domain Bacteria; phylum Bacillota; class Clostridia; order Clostridiales; family Clostridiaceae; genus Clostridium; species Clostridium weizhouense. The sequence continues at coordinate 413,338 of NZ_JAHXPT010000001.1, forward strand.
TACTTTAAAGGCTAATTTAGAAGCTTTAAAAAGACATATAAATATTGCAAAATCAAAAGCACCTAATGGAATAATCGGAATAAATGCTATGGTAGCAAGTAATCATTATGCTGAACATATAAAAGCTGCTATTGATTCAGGTATAGATTTAATAATATCAGGAGCTGGGCTTCCAACAATGCTTCCTAAAATTGTTAAAGGTTCAAATGTAAAAATTGCTCCTATTGTCTCTTCTTTAAAAGCAGCTAAAGTAATTTTAAAATTATGGGATAAACATGATAATGTAGCTCCAGATTTAATTGTCGTTGAAGGACCTAAGGCCGGTGGTCATCTTGGATTTAAAGCCGATGAAATTGACGTGGCTAATAAAAATTTTGATGAAATTATTGTAAGTATAATTGAAGAAACAAAAAAATATAGTCAAAAATATGATAAAGATATTCCAGTAATAGTTGCTGGTGGTGTTTATGATGGATATGATATTGCTAAATACTTAAAATTAGGTGCGAGCGGTGTACAAATGGCCACAAGATTTGTTGCTACTGAAGAATGTGATGCATCAATAGAATTTAAAAATGCTTATGTAAATTGTAAAGAAGATGATATTTCAATAGTAAAAAGTCCTGTAGGAATGCCAGGTAGAGCTATTAAAAATAAATTTGTTGAAAACACTCTTTTAGGTAAAGAAAAAATAACTAAATGTTATAATTGTTTAATTCCATGTGATCCTGCTAATACTCCATATTGTATAAGCAAAGCTTTAATAAATTCTGTAAAAGGAAACATTGATGAAGGTCTTATTTTCTGTGGTGAAAATGCAAGTAGAATTAATAAAATAGTTACTGTACAAGAACTAATGGATGAATTAGAAAATAATCTTAAAAATGCTTAATCGCAATTTTTTATTTTAATTAAAAGGACAGTAGATAATTTTGTTTTTTACACAAAATTATCTACTGTCCTTCCTTTTAAATACATATATTTTATCATCTAAACTAACTCTAAATTTTTATTTTTTATGATAAAAAACATTTTCACTACTAAGAAAACCAACAACTCTCCTGATAAATTACTAAGCCAAATTCCACTATTTCCTATAATTTGTGGCAATATAAGTAATGAAATTTGTATACCTATAAAACCTCTAAGTACACATATAGTAGTTGATACTTTACTTAGTTTTATACATTGAAAATAAGATGATTTAAGTATATTTATTCCTGCAAAAAAAGTTCCTAAACCAAATATTTTAAGAGCTGTATAAGTGTAGTTTATTAATTCCACATCAGAAGTAAAAAATGATATTATATTTTTTCCAAATAATATAAATATTATATAATTAATAACTGTTACTATAATTACACTTTTAAATGCTAATGAATAATAATATCTAACTTTACTCTCCTCTTTAGCTCCATAATAAAAGCTTAATAAAGGTTGCATCCCTTGAGCTATACCAAAAGTTATCATACTTATTACTGTTATAATGTAATTAATTATGCTATAAGTTGCAACACCTTCTTCTCCAATTCTGTTTAGTATAACCAAATTAAATGATATTGTTAAAACTGCTATAGTACTTTCTGTCAAAAATGATGGAAATCCTATTATCGCTATTTCTTTAATTCCATTAATAGATATTTTACATTTTTTAAATTTTAATGTCCCCTTTTTGCTTAAAAAATAAATAATTGCAATAAACATACTTACAAATTCTCCCAAACCTGTAGCTATTGCTGCTCCTGTAACTCCCCATTTAAATATAAAAATAAATATATAGTCTAATAACATATTGGTTAATGATCCAGATATCATTGCGAACATAGCAATTTTGGGTGCTCCATCATTCCTTAAAAAACAATTTAACCCTTGACTTAATACTAGAGGAATAGAAAACATAAAACTAAACTTTATATAATTATATACATCGTCCATTAAAGAATCTGGAGCTCTTAAAATATAAGCTATAGGTTTTGATAAGAACATCCCTATTATAAATAGCACTATTGCCATTATAATTAAAATTATAATAGATTCATTAAATTTATCTATTGCTTCTTCCTTTTTTCCTTCTCCAAGCTTTATTGAAACTAATGTAGATCCACCAACAGAAATTATTAGAGCCAATGCTGTAGCTATTAAATTTGGTGGAAATGCTATATTTACTGCTGCTAATGCATTACTTCCAACACCTTTTCCTACAAACATTCCATCTACAATAATATATAATGATGTAACTAACATCCCGATCACTGCTGGAATTATATAGTTAAAAAATTTTTTCATCAATACAACCCCCTCCCTCCAGAAGAAAATTATATACTCTACAACTATTATAGAGTCAAGAGGATTTTTTATTTAGTCACATGAAATTAAATAATAGATCAAAGAGGCGTTGTATATTTTGTGTCAGATAAGGAAGTAAATTTAGTTAATAACAAACTATTAGCTAAATTTACTGACGCAGTATCATGCAAAATAGACGAGCATACTGGTCTATTATTTTTTTGAATGTGCCTTAGTTATCTTTATGAATAATTCCATAAATCCTTTTTCTTTATCATCGCAAAACTCTGAAGCTATGTAACTTTCATATAAAGGTCCTTCAACTTTTAAACTTTCTTCCTTAATAAATTTTAAAAGTTGTTTTATATATTTTTCATAATTCTCATAATAATCAATGCAAAAGATAGATGCATATACCCCTTCTTTTAGTTCACAAATTTTAATATTTTTATCATCTTCTATGTTGTTATCTATAATATTAAAATAAATATTATATTTTACTTCTCTTTTTTTATTAAATTCTTCATAGTTTATTTCATATAATAATTCTAAATTAAAAATATCATTTAACTTAGGAAGTGTATTAACTACCTTTCTAAAGCTCATTTCCGCATCTTCTAAATCTTTATTTGACATATTTACCTTAGCAATCTTCTTCTTTTGTTTTTCGTTCAGAAATGGTATTCCTAAAGGTTTCATAAGCATAGACTTTATATGTTGATTTTTCTTTTGAATTAATTTTTTTTGTTTTTGTAATTCCCTAATCTGCCTATCTATTTCATATTCTTGATTTTGTAACAAATCTACTGTACCCTCTATTGTTATTTTATTTAACATTATCTCTTTTATTTCCAAAAGAGATAATCCTAATTTTCTATAAAATATTATAAAGTCTAACTTATAAAATTGTTCTAAAGAATAATATCTATAACCATTTTTTTTAACTAAACTTGGTTTTAAAAGTCCTAATTTATCGTAATGTCTTAGTGTTTGAACAGACAGATTAGATAATTTAGAAATTTCTCCTATTGAAAAATATTTATCCATAATATACCTTTCTTTAATCGTATCAATATTAACTATTATAATTTTAAAATAATAATTAACATAGATGATATCATTAATAAATCTATATATAAATTCTAAAAGTAGAGTAATCTAATGCAAAACTTATATTAAACTACTCTACTTTTATATTATTACACATAAATTTTATTTGATAAATTCTATACTAAAATATCAATACTCTTTTAAAATATAAACTTATTTTTAAATACAAAATAAGTTTATAAATTTATTCTCTTTAAAATCAAATATTCCTCTTGCTGTAATTCTTATTTCAGGTATAACAGGAAGAGACATAAATCCTAAAGTTAAAAATATATCCATATCTTCTGTAGCTCCAAACTCACTACATCTAATATTTAAACTTTTTATTTTTTCTGATACAGATTTAGAATCTTCATAAGTCATAAGTCCTGCAATTGGTAAACTTAATTCTTCTATAATTTTTCCTTTTGATACTATAGCCATTCCTCCCCCCATACTTATAACACTATTTACAGCTATCTTCATATCATTATCATTACTACCTACTACTATAATATTATGAGAATCATGAGCAATTGTTTGAGCTATAGAACATCCTTTTAAACCTAAACCTTCTATAAATCCAATAGAGTATTTGCCTGTATTTTTATGTCTCTCAAATACTCCAATCTTTTGGATATCTCCTAATACATCACTTTTTATATAACCATTATTTTCTTCAAGTTCTCTTATTACTTTAGTAGTTTCAATAGAACCAGGATTAACTTTTATTACATTAACTTTATTTGATACTGCCTTAATTTTAAAAACATCTTCTTTAATAAATTCTATATTCATTGATGAATCAACATTTGTATTAAAAATTACTCCTTCATTTCTTATATATATCTTTCCACTTTTCATAACACTCTTAATTTCAAGATTTTCTAAATTTTCTAAAATAACTAAATCAGCTTTATATCCTGGTGCAATAGCTCCGAATTTTCTAAGTCCATAACATTCTGCTGCATTTAAAGTTGCTATAGTAATTGCCATTACTGGATTTAATCCTTTATTAATAGCAATTCTTATACTATCATCAATAGAACCTTTTTCAATTAAATCAACTATGTCCTTGTCATCAGTACAAAAAAGAAATCTATGAAAATTATTAGAATTTACAGCTGGCAATAGTTCTACTAAATTCTTTGCTGCAGAACCTTGTCTAAGCATTATATACATACCTTTTTTAACTTTTTTAAGTGCTTCATCACATGTTGTACTCTCATGATCTGTTTTTACATTACAATTCATATATGCATTTAATGAATATTCATCTATCATAGGACAATGACCGTCTATTATTTTATTTTTAAAAAGTTTTAGCTTGTCTATCATATTATCTCTATATCCAATTACAGATAAAACATCCATAACTTCTCCTAAACCTAAAACTTTTGGATTTGTGATAAACTCACTTAAATCTTCTGCTGTCAATATTGCTCCATTATCTTCAATCGTTAATGCTGGTACACATGATGGCATCATAAAGAATATACTCATTTCACTCTTTTTACTATCTTCAATCATAAATTTTATTCCATCTTTGCCTAAAACATTAGCAATTTCATGTGGATCTGCTATACATGTGGTAACTCCTCTAGTTAATAATATATCAGAGAATATTTGTGGTATTACTTTTGATGACTCAATATGTACATGAGCATCTATAAATCCTGGAGAAACAAAACGCCCAGTGCAATCTATTTCTTTTTTACCACTATATTTTCCTATTCCAACAATTGTATCTCCATTTATAGCTATATCATCTTTTTCTATACTTTGATTGAATACATTTATAATAAAAGCATTCTTTAAAACAATATCTGCTTGTTTACTCCTTAAAGCACTTTCAATATTATCTTTTAATCTATCCATTATATTATATCCTTTCTAATAATATCTAGTGTACTCGCTTGTACACTGGTTGATTTTATTTATTTTATACATAGACTACATATAAACAATGTAGTCTATAATTTATTACATTTATAAGCTTTTATAAAAAATTATGTCTTGAATTTATAGTATATTCTTATAAACATATAAAGCATTGGCTTTAGGATTAATCTCTACCTAAAGCCAATAAAATTGTTTATATTTTTATATGCTAATAAACCTTAGTATAAAAATAATAGCTAATATAATTAAAGTAATTGAAATTTTTTCTTTTTTACCACAGAAGAAATTAAATAATACATAACCTATAACACCAAACATCAATCCTGTTGCTATACTATAAGTTAATGGCATTAATATTATTGTTAAAAAAGCTGGTATTGCTTCAGTATAATCGTAGAAATCAATTTTAGTTATATTTTGCATCATAAATAATCCAACAATAATAAGTGCTGGTGCTGTTGCGCAACTAGGAATTGACATAAATATTGGTGCAAAAAAAGCTGCAAGTAAAAATAAGATTCCTGACATTATAGCTGTAAGACCTGTTCTTCCTCCTTCTGCAACACCTGCTGAACTTTCAACATATGTTGTAACAGTTGAAACTCCCATTATAGCTCCCATAGTTGTTCCTAATGCGTCCACTAATAATGCTTGTTTAGCTCTTAATACATTTCCATTTTCATCTACCATATTTGCTTTTGAAGCAACTCCAACTAATGTGCCTACTGTATCAAAAAAATCAACAAATAAAAACGTAAGTAATACAGAAATAATCATACCCACACCTTTAGCAGTTGCAAATACTGAAAAATCTAATTTTCCTGCTATTGGTGCCATACTGTGTATTCCAAATAATCCTGTAGGTAAGAAAATTTTATACATTTCTGTTGCTTTTGCTGGACCTATTATAAGAGCGTAAATCCATGATATGATTGTGCAACTTAAAATACCCCAAAGCATTGCCCCTTTTACTTGTTTATGAACCAATATACCAATAATTATAATTCCTATAACAGCAATTATTGCTCTTGGATCTTTTAATGTTCCTAAAGCAACTAATGTTGAATCATTTTTTATAACTATACCTGAATTTTGAAATCCTATAAATGCTATAAATAGTCCAATACCAGCGCTTACTGCTATCTTTAATGATGTAGGTATAGAATTTACAACAATTTCTCTTATCTTTGTTAGTGAAAGAATGATAAATATAATACCTTCTAAAAATACTGCTGTCAAAGCTACTTGCCATGGCACTTTCATTGCACCACATACTGTAAATGCAAAGAATGCATTAAGACCCATACCTGAAGCTAATGCAAAAGGTAAATTTGCATAAATCCCCATAAAAATTGTTGTTAGACCAGCTGCTAAGCATGTCGCTGTTAAAACAGCACCTTTATCCATTCCTGTTTGTGATAAAAAATCTGGATTTACTGCAATAATATAGGCCATAGTTAAAAATGTAGTAATTCCCGCAATAATTTCTGTCTTAACAGTTGTATTACTTTGCTTCAGTTTAAACGTCCTTTCTAGAAATCCATTTTCTACATTAACAGATTCAGTGCCTCTCTTCACTAAAATCACCCCTTATATATATTTAACCCTTATATATCAAGCTCTTTTAAAAGCGTTGATTTTATATATTAAATTTTAATACAGTATTTTTTACTCAAATAATAAGAGTCTTCTTTAATTAATCGATTACATAAAAGTGAAATAAAAATAATTAAGAGCAAATGTAACTATGCCACATTTCAGTTGACAATGTTGATTGAAATTCTTAGGCTTTCTGAAAAATATATATTTTAGAAATCACAAAGTGATTTCATCCTAACAATCTTATATAAACTCTCAGAATTTTATATAAAATTATACTTTTTACTAAAGATATAAAAATCTTATAATATATATATTATTAATTTTTTAATATATACTAAAAATATTTTCTAATAAAATAATAATGGTAACTTTAATAGCTACCATTATTATTTTAATTTATTTGAAAGATTTTATAGTTTTTCTTATTTTTCTTAATGCTTTTTTAGAACCTCTTTCAATATCTTTTTTTAACTTTCTTTCTTTAAATTCAATGAATAACTGATTTAAATCATAACCTTCTGGATAAAGTTCACTTGCCTTTAATTCTAATTTTATTCTTTTATAGTTAACTTCAATAAATTGATTATTAAATAATATAGTAACATTATTTAATCTATCTCTCTCCTTATACACAATAGCAGATTGATTATTGTCTAATAAAATAACTTTATCACCTACAGAATATTCATAAACTTCTTCCTTTTCTTGAAAATTCTTATTTTTTATAACTTTACTACCTTTTATTAATTTATAATTATAATTTTTATTATTCATATATTCCCTTGCTCTATAAATAATTGAATCATATAATCCCATTTTTCTAGAAATATATAAAGCATTGCTAGCACCTATTTTGCCTATACTAAGCTTATATAGTGGCTCTAAGCTTTCTCTTTCAAATTCCATAGCTGCATTTTCAAAATCAGGATGTTCTTTTGAAAAATTTTTTATTTCTCCATAATGAGTAGTCGCTATGGTTATGCAACCTTTATGATATAATTCTTCTAATATAGAAATAGCTATAGCAGACCCCTCATTAGGTTCAGTTCCACTACCAATTTCATCAAATAATAATAATGTTGATTTTGTACTTTCTTTAATTATTTCAACTAAATTTTTTATATGAGATGAAAATGTACTTAATGCATTTTCAACACTTTGATCATCACCTATATCAACAAATATTTTTTTAAATACTGAACACTCACTCCCCTCTTCTGCTCTTATATGAAAACCAGATTGTACTGCTAATGTTAATAATCCAATTGTCTTTAATACTACAGTTTTGCCTCCTGCATTTGGTCCCGTTATTATTAAACCTCTATAATTTTTACCAATCTCAAAATCTAATGGTACACTACAGTTAATAAGAGGATATTCTCCTTTTATTATTTTTACATAGCCATAATCATTTAGCTTAGGTTTAATTCCATTTATTGCTTTACTGTATTTAGCTTTTGCCCAAATCATGTCATATTCAGATATAACATCAATATTAATCTTTAAATCTTTTATTCTTTCAAAAATCATATCTGTTAAAGTAGATAATATTTTATATTCTTCCATACTTTCTTCTGACTTTAATACATCTAAATCTCTTGTATACTTTGAGATAACATTTGGTTCCATAAAAACAGTAGTTCCTTTTGAAGATGTTTCTATAATGCTTCCTCGAACTTGATTTTTATATGCTATCTTAATAGGAATAGTATATTTTCCATTACGCTTACTAATAAAAAATTCTTGAATATATTCTTTATTTTCACTATTTTTAAGGAATTTATCTAATTTTTCCTTTATTTTACCTTCACATATATCAATATGTCTTCTTATTTTTTTAAGCTCCTTACTAGCATTTGAATCAACTACACTTCCTTTAACTGATAGATTTATTTCATCTTCAATATATTTCAAATCAGAAATGTTTTGCTCGTAAGAACTTAATGTAGGGGCATATCCCTCTTTGTCCTTCATAAATACCTTGACTTTCCTACAGCCTCTTAAAAAATCCGAAATCATAGTCAAATCAGATACATCTAAAATTGCTCCCTTTTCTATTTTTTCAATAAAAGGTAATATATTAAAAATCCCATCTAGTGGTATATTATAAGAAGCATCTAATAATCTTCTACCTTCAGATGTCTCATTTAATCTTTGATTTACAACTTTTATATTATTACTCGGTTCTAATTTATCAATCAATCTTTTCCCTAATCCACTAACACAATATCCTTTTATTATTTCTTTCAACTCATAGTAATGTAATTTTTCTAATGTTACTTTATTCATACTAACATCCTTTCTCGAATTTTTTTACACTACAAGTCTACAAACTCTTGATAGATTTCTATTTTTATACAATAAAAAAAGCTATGGATACATCCACAGCTTAAAATTCAACAATTAATAAAGGTAATAAAATTACCTTCTAAAGTAAATTTGTGGACTCGTATCTTTAATAGTACAAATTAATTCCATAACAAATAAAAGGTCCAATTCACCTCTATTTTTTAGAATTAATATTAACTTAACTATTTTTAGATACTAAACACTCACAAAAATACCTCTCTTTTTTGAAATCTATCTTAAATATAATATACATTAAATATAATTTAATTGTCAATGTTATTATATATACTAACATAGTCTTTTGTTACACTTTTATATTGAACAATTTATTTTAAATTTAAAGATATTCTCAATATGAAAATATCTCTGTATTCATATATAATATATAATATCAATAAGTTAAAAATAATAACTATAAAAAGGAGTCAAGCTATGTTGAAATACAAATGTTTAGTACTTGATCACGATGATACAGTTGTTAGAAGTACACCTGAAATACACTTCCCAGTATTTAAAAATACATTATCTAAACTTCGTCCAAATACAAAAATAACTTTAGATGAATTTATGATGTATTGTTTTGATCCTGGCTTTAATTCTTTATGCTTTGATATTTTAAAATTTACAGATGATGAAATGAAGTATCAAGTTACTAAATGGAATGATTATGTCCAATACAATATCCCTTCTTTCTATAATGGTTTTGAAAGAATTATCCAAAGGCAGAAAGAAGAAGGTGGACTAGTTTGTGTTGTTTCTCATTCATATAGTAAAAATATAAACCGTGACTATTTAAAAAATTGTGGCATTATTCCAGATATAATATTTGGTTGGGAACGCTGTGAAGAGGAACGTAAGCCTAATCCTTATCCACTTAAAGAAATTATGCGTAAGTACAAACTTACTCCTGATGAATTAATAATGATTGATGATTTAAAACCAGGCCTTGATATGGCAAAGAGTTGTAAAGTTGATTTTGTTGGTGCTGGTTGGTCACATACAAATAAATTAATTATAGACTTTATGAAAAAAAATTGTGATTATTATTTCAATAAAGTTGATGACCTTGAAAAGCTTTTATTTGAATAATGTTAAATATTTAAACATATAATACAATTTTTTAAAATTTATTTTAGCAACAGTATGTTTCAATATATAATACAATACATAAATCTATTATAAAATAGTTTACTCTAATATTCTATTTATACTAAATATTATTAGAGTAAACTATTTTTATATTATAACATCATATTTTCGACTTCTTTTAATTCAGGTAAAGCTGATATTGCTCCACTTCTTGTTGTAGTAATAGCTCCTGCAGCATTAGCAAACTTAATGATTTCTTCAATTTCTTCTCTTGACATTTTTTTAATATCTAATAAGCTTTTTCCTTTCAACTTATAATGTAATGCCCCAAAGAAAGAATCCCCTGCTCCATTTGTATCTATTGCCTTAACTTTATAAGGTTTAACTAATCCATAAATATCGCCTTTTCTATAAAATGATCCTTTTTCTCCAAGTGAAATTAATATTAAGCTAGCACCATTTTTAGATAACATATTTGAACCTTGTATTAAATCTGTTTCATTAGTTAATAATTCTAGTTCTTCCTCTGAAACTTTAATAATATCTGCAAATTTTAATCCTTCTAACATCATTTCTTTTGCATATTTATTATCATCCCATAAAAGAGGTCTATAATTAGGATCATAACTTATAATTTTTCCCTTTCTCTTTGCATATTCAACAGATTTTAAAGTTGCTTCTTGTGAAGGCCCTTTAGTTAAAGATACAGATCCAAAATGAAAAATATTACACTGATCAATGACCCCCTTATTGACCTCATCATATTGTAGCATCATATCTGCTCCTGGATTTCTATAAAAACTAAATGAACGTTCCCCATTCTTATCTATATTTACAAAAGCTAAAGTTGTATTTACCTCATCAGTTCTTACTAATCCATTTATATTAATCCTTAAATTTTCAAGTGTTTCTTTTAAAAATTCTCCAAATGAATCTTGTCCAACTTTTCCTATAAAAGCTGTTTTTCCACCTAACTTACTATTTGCTGCTAAAACATTCGCTGGAGCTCCTCCTGCTTTTTGACAAAATACAGTATTACCTGAATCGTCTTTCCCACCAAATGTAAAATCTATTAATAATTCACCTATTGCAACTACATCAAACATTATTACTACCTCTCTTTTAACAACTATTTTTAAATTATTTCTATAAAAACTATAATTTTTGGCAAAATTCTATTTTCTCTTCTGATGGACCTTTTATCATAAAAAACTTAACACCATTTTTCCAAAAAGGTAAATATTGAATACTATCATGTAATAAACAATATCCGCTCCTTTTAATTTCTGCAAATAATTCTTCAATATTATCAACGCTTATAGCTATATGATCTATTGCACCTGATTTTCCAGCTACATTTAATGTTTCATAAGTTTCTAATACTATATCCTTTAATTCAAGAAATGCTACCTTTTCCTGTGCTTCTTCATTAAATGTTTCCATTAAAACTTTAAAACCTAAACTTTTATAAAATTCTTTAGTTTTTTCTATATTTTTAGTTGGAAGTCCTATATGAGCCATTCCTAGCATGTTCTCAGTCAATTTTCTAACCTTCTTTCTTGCTTGCCTTAACTATTGTCTATTTAGAGATTTTTACCACTGCTTTTACAATTTCAGCTTTATTGTTTATGCTATAATCCATTGCATTTTGAATATCATCAAATTCAAAAATATTTGTAACAATTCCCTTTAAATTTACTGCCCCACTTTCTACAGCTTTAATCGCCATTGGATAAATATGTCTATATCTAAATACAGTTTTAAATGTAATCTCTTTATCTAAAGCTAAACTCATTGGCATATTAATCATACCAGTTTTTCCATATCCAACCAATACTATGTTTGAACCTTTCTTAACCATACTAACTGCTTGTTGAGAAGTAATATCTGTTCCAGCTGTTTCAAATGCCAAATCACAGCCCTTGCCGTTAGTTAATTCCAAAATAGTCTTTACTGCATCTTTTTCTTTTCCATTTATTACAGCAGTTGCTCCTAATTCTAATGCTTTATCTAATCTATTTTTCATAATATCTACAACATATATTTCTGTTACTCCCATTGCTTTTAATGCAAGCATTGTAACAAGTCCAATACAACCTGCACCTAATACTACTGCACTTTGTCCTGCATGAGCATCTCCTTGTTTTGCTGCATGAAAACCTACAGCAAGTGGTTCTATTAATCCTCCTTCCATAGTACTTACATTATCAGGTAATTTAAAACAAAGGTCTGCTTCATGAGCTACATATTCTTGAAATGTTCCTCCAACTGGTGGTGTTGCAAAAAATATTACATCTGGACAAAGATTATATCTTCCTGTTTTACAAAATTCACAATGACCACATGTCTTTCCTGGTTCTAATGCTACTCTATCACCTACTTTTAGATGTGATACATTTTTACCAACTTCAACTACAACTCCACCTGGTTCATGTCCTAATACAAATGGTGGTTCAACTATATAATCACCAATTCTTCCTGTTTCATAATAATGAAGATCTGATCCACAAATTCCAACATAATCTATTTTCACAAGGACTTCATTATCTAATACCTTAGGTATTTCTCTTTCTTCAAAGCCCATTTTTCCAATTCCATTCATTACTGCTACTTTCATTTTTCCCTTCATCTTTAATCATCCTTTCAAATTTTCATATTATGCTATGTCTTAATATTGCTCATCATATTTTTCTTCTGAGCATATAAATATATTTCTAAAACATAGTCATTCATTTATAATTAATAATTCATCTATTTTTAGATAAAATATTTTTCTATTTAATTTTGATTTTCTATATCTTTAAATTTAAATATTATTGTTAATAAAAAACTTATTATAAAAGCAATTATGCATCCAAGTAGAAAACCTTTAAATCCCATTCCTAAAAAAACTGGTATTGTTCCTAAGCCTGGAAATGCAAAAGATATCGCACTTGAACCACTTGCTCCAACTATAGCACCACCTATTCCACCAGCTATACAAACAAAAAGTAATGGTCTTTTCAATAAAAGGTTTACACCAAATAATGCTGGCTCTGTTACTCCAAATATGGCTGAGATTGATGCCGATGCTGCTGCCGTCTTTAACTTTTTATTTTTAGTAATAAAAAATACTGCTAAAGCTGCCCCAGCTTGTCCAAAAAACAGCAGGCCCCATTAAAGCTAAAATTGTATCAGATCCATTTAAAGCAATATTATTAATTGCTAAAGGAACAAGACTCCAATGAAATCCAAAAATAACCATAGGTTGAATCAAAAATCCTAAACATGCTCCTGCTAAAATTGAATTTAATTCATAAATATTTGTGTATACATTTGCTAAAATATTTCCAATTACAGTTCCAATAGGTCCAAATATTATAAATGTTATTGGAACTACTACTAAAACAGAGCATAGTGGAGTAAAAAATTCTTTTACTACATTTGGTATAATTTTGTTAAAAATACATTCAACATAATGCAAAAGTGCAATTGCTAATATTATTGGAATTACACTTGATGAATAAGTTACAGAATTAATATTAATCCCTATAAAATCTACTATACTTTTCTCTTTAAATAAATTTGTTATATTAGGATGTAACATTATAACTGCTATAAAAACAGCTGTATATTTATTCGCTTTTAACTTTTTAGCACAAGTAAATGCTAAAAATACTGGAATATAATAAAAAAATGCATCTGCTATACCATTAAAAATTATATATGTATCACTGCTTGTTGATAGTATATTAGTAGCCTCTAATATGGCAACAATTCCTTTTAAAATTCCTGCGGCACTCATTACATTAATAATAGGTATAAACATACCCGATATAATATCTATAGCTTTCTGCAGTAAATCGTTTACTTTTAATACATAATTATTTGACATAATTCTTCCACTTCTTATTTTTTCAGTTCTCATTTCAATCCCCTTTGCCACTTACTTTTTAAATTAGTTTTATAAAAGTTATTTAATATTATATTAAAAACCTTTTCTTTATTTGTCAATAGTTTTTTATAAAATAATATTTATTATTCTTTAGTTACATTCCTAAAACCTTTTAAAGGCAACATTCTAAAGGTTACTAAAAAAAATTAGAATTTTTATAAAAAATAAAAAATAGCCATTATATATAATGACTATTTTCTTAAATTCTTCTATATTTTTAAATTTGCTTTATAAAATCTTCTATATGTAACAACGCTGCTCCTACTGCACTAGATTCTAATTTATAATGACAAACTCTTAAATACTTAGTATCTATTTCAAATGTATTATATTTAGATATACTTTTTTTAACTTCATCAATATATTCATCTAAATATGCTCCTACATATCCTCCTAATATAATATTACAATCGAATGCCATTCTTAAATTATTAATAACAATAGAAAGCTTATTAATATACTCTTTCCAAATTTCAACCTGTTCTTTATTATTACTATTAAGTAAAGTAAAAAATTCTGATAATTTTCCGTTAACACTATCTGACAAGACCTTAGCTGAACAATATGCATCTACACATCCTTTTTGTCCGCAATAACATTGTTTTCCATCTGGCATTATTACCATATGCCCAAATTCTCCAGCACGCTGAGTATCTCCAAGATACATTTTTTCATTATAATATATTGATCCTCCTACACTATTACTCAGTGAAAGATATATTATATTTTTTCCACTATCCTCATTCCATAGTTCTGCTTTTCCTGCTGCATTTGCATCGTTACAGAATATACATTCATAAGGTATATGTTTAATTAATTCTTCACACCTTGTATTTTTTATATGTAAAACTTGAGAATCCATTATTTCTTTCTTATCTAAAGAAATAATTCCAGGAATAGAAATTCCAACACCTAAGATTTTTGAATTTCTGAATTCACTATTTTCTATAAATTCACATAATATATCTGCGACACTTTTATAATATTTATGGCTATTTTCAAAGTGTTTTTCTATTCTTATGTTTTTTAAAATGTTTCCTCCTAAATCTACTAAAACTATACTTATATGATTTTGAGTAATATCAAGACCTGCCGAAATTCTTGAATCCTTCACACAGACTATAGCCTTTGCTTTTCTTCCACCAGTAGATTTAAATTCTCCATCTTCACTAATTAATCCTTCTTCTGCTAAAGTCTTTAAATGTTGAGCAATAGTAGGTAAGCTAACTCCCAAATTTTTAGCTATTTCCTGTTTTGATGTTTTTTTACTATTATATATAAATCTATAAATAGTATTTCTATTGTATTTTCTCACTTCTATATTAGTTGTTTTTTCATATAACATAAAAAATACTCTCTCCAATATCTTTTTACTTTAATATAAATTTTGCTTAATCAAAATAATATTTACAATAATATTTTAACATACAAACTTATAATAATATAATTACGTAATTTTTTAATATAATAATTTATTTTATCAAAATATAAAAAATAAAACATATTATTAAAATTATTTTTTATAAAACTTCTATTAACTAGGACAAAAATTATATACTTGCATATTATATATTATTGAGATATTTATTAAATAGATAAATGGAGGAATATATTGTGAATACTAACAAAGGATTAAATGTAGAAAATACAAATGATTGTGGAACTTTACAACAAGAGACTTGTGCAACTGTTGCTACTCAAATAGAACCATTAACTGAACAAACTGCTGTGACTCCTGCTATTATTCCAGCAGGACCTGTATTTCTTAAGCTTCCTGTTGTATTAGCAGAAACAAATATAACAATTCCTGTTGAAGCTACTATAACATTAGATCAAGCTGCTATAGAAATTAAAAGAATCAAAAAAAATGTATTTTTGACTCAATCTCGTCTTATTCCATTTTCTTCAACTGACGCAACTCCTAATACTGGAATATTATTTATAGCAGGTTTTATAAGAAAAAATATTGAATATGCTACTCAAACTTGTACTGCAACTGATAGTCCAAATCTTTGTGGAGATATAAGACATTGTACAGTTGAAGTACCTTTTAACTTTACTACTAGAATTACTTTTATTAGACCACCTGTTTTAGCTGAAAATACTATTCCAAGTGAATTAGAATATTTCACTGATACACTTAGAGGTTGTGATATTTGTGCAGATCCAGTAATCGGACGTAATCCTTGCGATCAAAGTTTCTCATTTACAGAAGTCTTTAATGAAAAACCTTTTACTGAATTAGTAAATGCATTTGTTACTGAGGTTGATATTCACACAAATCCAACTACTAATTGTAATCTTCCTACAGAACAATCATTCACAACACTTACTGAAAAATTGGTTGTTAATTTAACACTAAAAGTATTACAACAACAACAAGTAAGAGTTGCAGCTATAGGATTATAAAAGATTTTAGAAATTAATTGAAATTTTAATATAAAGTACTCTCTCAGAATTATATATTAAGTACTATCTTACAGACCTAAAACTTACTAAGAGAGTTTTAGGTCTGTTTTAAAATAGGAGGATAAATTATGACAAAAATGCACTGCTCAAGACAATATTATAATCAACTTAAAGCAAAGCAGTATGAAGAATATCTTAAAAGAAAGAATCAATATTATTCATATAAATATAATACTCATATAAATCAAAATAATAGGGGTAATATTAAGATTTGCAAAACAACTGTTTCTTCTGAAACATTGCCTATTTGTGAAAACATCCCTCATGCATCAGATACAGCTACTTTACCTATAACTGTAAATATCCCAGTAGTATTAACAGAATGTAATATAACTATAACTGTTCAATCTGTACTTAAACTAGATGATAATATATTAGAAATTAAACACATTAGAAAAAATGCTTATTTAAATCAGTGCAAACTTATTCCAAATTCTGAAAATGACAATCCCAATACTGGAATATTGTTTCTATCCGGTTTTATTCGAAAGAACATAGAATACTCTACTAATGAGTATAATTTTATGGGAGTATTCAATGGAAAATTGAAACATGTTACAGTTGATGTTCCTTTTAAATGTACTACTAGAGTTATATTTAAAACTCCACCTAAGTTTAAAATAAATACTTATCATGATAAATCTGAAATATTACAAACGAACCTTGGAGTATGCAAACCTTATAAAGAAGATATGAACGGAAGAAATTTACAAGAGCAAAACTTTAGATCAATTCAATTTTTTAATGAAAAAGTATTCTGTAAATTAATTAGTGCTGAATTTCTTGAATCAGCTGTTCTTGAAAATACAACAAATAAAAAGAGTAAACATCATAATGAACAAACATTTCACGATATTAATGAAAAAGTAGTGTTATTTTTAACACTAAAATTATTACAAAAACAAAATGTCATAATTTCAAACTAAAGCAATGTTCCATATATTTTATGGAACATTTATTTTCATAAATTAATTTTTATGTTTTGGATAGTACTTATCATACTTATAAAACAAAATATTCTATAAATTATACACAGATTATTTAGCAATATAAGTTCATAAAAAAAGCCGTAGCACAACGTGCTACGACAATTCTGGCAGGGGCACTAGGATTTGAACCCAGAACCAATGGTTTTGGAGACCACTACTCTACCGTTGAGCCATACCCCTTCAAAGACAATAATTATTATATAACACAATTATAAAAAAATCAACTATTTTCTACAATTAAATCTGTTAATACTTCTACATTATATAAAATTAAGTCATCAAAAGACATATTGCCATCATATTTCCATAAATTCACCACTGAATATTTAGATAAATCCATACTTGTTTGCTCTGTTCCATCTTTTAATATAACAAGTTTATTTTTATCCAAATTATTAATTTTTATGAATTCAGATATTTCACGATTATCAAGTTTTAATACATTTAACCCTAAATCTTTAATTAAATAATCAAAGTTATTATTTAATGTTAAAAATGTATAGCTATTTAAACTTTCTATTTTTTTTGAATAAACATCTATTTTATCATTTAATTCTTTTATTGCATTATTATAGTTTTCTTCATAATATTCTCTATTTTCTGGATCTCTATCTTGGATTGCAGCTTTAACATTATATAACGCTATTTTATAAGCTTCTATTCCTTCAAAATAATAAGGATTTTCCTTTGATGACCCATTTACATCATAATTTAAAAGTCTCATTCCTCTAGATAGATTTATTATTCCAATATTACCTTTTTCAAGTTCACCAATAAAGCTATTTGCCCATGGTTCAAATGTTGTACCTGTGTATATAAAAAGATCCATATTAGACACATTTTCAATAACATCTTTATTATATTTAAATTCTTTAATATCGTTCTCATTAGAAAACATATATTGTACATTATGCTTATCTTTTACGATTTTTTTCACCATTTGATACTGTGGTTTGTTAACTGTTATTATATTTAAATACTTATCTCTCAAAATTTTTGGATTATTTTCAGTATTCGCTAACAACGGATTAGAAAATAAACCTATTCCTAATGAAAAAGCAATTGTTATTATAATCATAACAAATGTTATCTTTTTCAAATTATTCACCTCCGAAAATTTCTTAAATTCTCTTTATTTTAATATATATGTTCTAAATTATAAAAAACTTGTTACCTATTATATTTATATTAACGAACAAACTTTATTGAAATTTATATAATTATTAAAAAATTAATATAATTTTTAGTTATTATATTAAAATATAATAATACATTACATATTCTATTATACCAATTAATAAAAAAAAATGTATACAAAATTATTACAAAATTTATATTACAATTCTTTTATAATTATAATAATTGAATTTTAGTTATAATTAAAGTGGAAATTTTCTTTAATTTTACTTTGCTTTTATTATAAATGTTAGTTATAGCTTTGCTTTTATAAAAAAAATTGGATAAAATAAAAAGATGATATTAATTATATATTTTATATACTCACTTAGAAAGGAGTAAGTAATTAAATGGAATTTAATGTTTATAGTATAGATGATACTACTAAATTAGGAAAAAAAATAGGTGAATCAGTGAATTCCGGTGACATAATTTGTTTAACTGGAGATTTAGGCACTGGTAAAACACATATTACAAAAGGTATAGCACTTGGATTAGATATAAAAGATGATATTACAAGTCCAACATTTACAATTGTAAATGAATATGAAGATGGTAGATTAAAATTAAATCATTTTGACGTTTATAGAGTAAATGATCCAGATGAAATTTATGCAATTGGATTTGATGATTATATTTTTTCTGAAAGTGTTTCTATTATTGAATGGGCAAATTATATTGAAGAAATTCTACCAGATGATTTTTTACATATAAATATAGAAAAAGATTTAAGTAAGGGTGATGATTACAGAAAAATAACATTAACACCTTATGGTAAGAGATATGAATATATTAAGGAGTTGGAATTATGATTATATTAAGTGTAGATTCATCTTCAAAAGTTGCTACTGCGGCTTTAATGGATGAAGATAAATTATTAGGAGAAATCACATTAAATGATAAAAAAGAACATTCTGTTGTATTGATGACTATAATTCAAGATCTATTGAAAAGTAACAATCTAGATATTGATGATATTGATGGTTTTGTTGTTTCTAAAGGCCCTGGATCTTTTACAGGATTAAGAATAGGAATGGCTACTATTAAAGGTTTAAGCTTTGGAAGTAATAAACCTTATGTTAGTATCTCTAGCTTAGATGCTCTTGCATTTACTGTAGCTTCATTTGATGGAATTATCTGCCCTATAATGGATGCACTAAGAAATAATGTATATACTGCATTATATAAAAGTTGTAATGGTGAATTAGAAAAAATTATGGATTATTCAGCTATTGATATTAACGAGTTAGTTGATATTCTTAATGCTAAAGGTGAAAAAGTTATGTTTATTGGAGATGGTGTACCAAATAATAAAGAATACTTATTAGAAAATTGTTTGAATTGTAATTTTCCATCAAATCATTTAAACATAATAAGAGCTTCTTCTTTAGGAGAATTAGGAATAAAAATATTAAAAAATGGTGACTACGATGATTCTAATTCTGCTCCATTTTATCTAAAAAAGCCACAAGCTGAAAGAGAATATGAGCAAAGGATGAAACTAAGTAATGCAACTACAAACTAGTTTATTAAATGAAGAGGATATTGATGAGGTATTAGAAATTAGTTCTTTAAGTTTTTCAGTTTGTTGGAGTAAAAAATCTTATTTAGATGAATTATCTAATCCTTTAGCTAATTATATTGTTGCAAAGATTGATAACAAAGTTATAGGTTTTGCTGGTGCTTGGCTAATACTTGATGAAGCACATATAACTAATATTGCAGTTCATCCTAAGTATAGAAAACAAAATGTCGGTTCTGAATTATTAAAAGCTTTAATTGATTATACTAAAAATAAAGGATGTAAATCATATACTTTAGAAGTACGTGCAGGAAATATTATTGCTCAAAACTTATATCATAAATTCGATTTTAGAGAAAATGGTATAAGAAAAAATTACTATGAAGATAATAAAGAAGACGCTATAATAATGTGGCGTATAGATAAAAAA
This sequence comes from Clostridium weizhouense, assembly GCF_019431045.1. Classification (GTDB taxonomy): domain Bacteria; phylum Bacillota; class Clostridia; order Clostridiales; family Clostridiaceae; genus Clostridium; species Clostridium weizhouense. The sequence continues at coordinate 434,175 of NZ_JAHXPT010000001.1, forward strand.
CAGTAAGAATTTTTTAATCCTTACTGTTTTTCTATATAAGTTTCTCACTATAGTGAGTAATAGTACTATTTATATTAATAAACAAACTTTATTGAAACTTATATATTATTGTATTATTGTATTTTTATTATTTTCTTTACTTCCAAAATTAGAATCAACTTTAAAAATAGAAACTGATACTTTTTTATATAAAATATATGTTAATACTGAAACTAAAATTGCTTTTATGCCATTAAAAGGTAGCAATCCCCAAGTAACATATTTTAATAATTCAGCACTTTCTAAATGCATTCCATATGCCGGTAATAGTAAGTATACATTAGCTAATATTCCTACTATTTGAATACAAGCACTACCTAAAATCATCCCTAATAAGGCAGTTTTTTTACTCTTATTTCTATTATACACTATACCCGCTGGTAATATTAATGATACTCCTATTAAAAAATTTGCAAGTTCTCCTACAAAACCACTCTGACTCCCTTTTATCAATAATATCAATATATTTTTTATAAATTCTATTAATACTCCTACTAATGGTCCAAATCCAAAGGCTCCAAGTAATGCTGGTACATCACTTAAATCTATTTTAAGCCATGGGAATATTGGAATCACTGGAAATTCAAAATACATAAGTATAAGTGCTATTGCTGATAATAAAGAAATTTTAATTAATTTGTTTGTGTTTTTATTCATTTTTCGCCTCCCAAAAGATTATCTCCTCGGTGTAGCTTATTAGGCTTATAATTTTAACATCTTATTAGCTTTATATAATTCTTTTTTATTCTTTAGGTTTTATTTTTTAATCTTTAAGCAAAATATAATCTAAATTATCCACAGATTTAAAAATAATTTTAAAAATTTTTATTTTTTGTATAACTGGTCTAAAGAATAAAAAAACCCTGATGTAAAAACATCAGGGCATGTACTCAAACAAATAAGAATATAAAACTCTTAATTCCTAATAGGTTACCTTCTTTCATCCAGACTATACTGTTGGCTTCGGAATTACACCGAATCTGCTTAAACTAAGCTCGCGGGCTGTACCGCCAGTAGGGATTTTCACCCTGCCCTGAAGATATATTTTTAATTTTCATTACATTTTTATTATATAACTTTGTTATTATTTTGACAATACTTATATATTAATTAAAATTTTCTCATTTAAATGTAGACTCTCTTTTAAATGAATCTTTATACTACAATATAAACACTACTTTAAAACATAGCGTAATTTTAAAATAATAACTTATTTTTATTATTCAGTTATATTTACCATCCATTTCTTAGAATACATTAATTTAAGTCCAATTATTAATCTTGCAAGTTCCTCACTTGATAATAGTAAGTAAACCCATTGTATAGGTAATTTAAAAACAAATGCTGCTATAAATCCCATTGGAACACCTATTCCCCAAGTTCCAAACATATCTAAATATAAGGTATATTTAGTTTGTCCACCACTTCTTAAAATACCTCCTCCAATAATCATATTTGAAACCTTAACCCATAATACTATTGAAAACATTATTAGAAGTTTAATTGTATAATCCTTCAAATCATCAGATATATTAAATATAACTACATATAATTTAGATGATATTACTAATAAAACTCCAAAAATCATTGAACCAACAAAACCTAGCTTAACAAATTTTTTCGAATATTTAAAAGCCTGTTCATTCTCATTCTTACCTAATTTATTTCCTACCATAATTCCTGCTGCAACACTAACCCCTGAGAAAAAGCCTATACTTAAATTTTGTATTGGATATGTTAATGTCATTGCAGCAACTTCCGATGTACCCATTCTTCCATATACAATAGAATACATTGTTTCTCCTACTGCCCATAAAAATTCATTTATTAATATTGGAGTACTTATAATCATTATTTTCTTTATAAATTCAACTGATAAATCAGATATTTGTTTTAATTTAAACGCTCCTGGATATTTTTTAGCATATACATAAATAACAATAATTAAAATTTCTATAGTTCTAGTTATAGTTGTAGCATATGCAGTCCCCTGTACTCCCATCTTATTAAATCCTAATTTACCAAATATAAAGATATAATTTAAAAAAGTATTCATTACTATTCCAAATATTCCTGCAAACATTGGCAACTTAACATGTTCTGTACTTCTTAAAACTGATGAATACATAGTAATTAAAAGTATTGGTATATATCCAACTGCAGTAATTCTAAGATACTCGCTTCCTAATTCTATTATTTGTATATCTTTTGTATAACAAGCTAGAACTTGATGTGAAAAAAACAATGAAAGTATTAAAAATATTAATGTTATAGCAAGTCCAATAAATAAATTCCCTCCAAATGAACGAGCTATATTCTCCTTATCTTTTTTACCCCAAAATTGAGATACCATAATAGAAGTTGCTCCACCAATAGCATTTAAAGTTATTATAAAGATATTAGGAAATCTAGATCCTAAACCTACAGCTGCTATCGCATTTTCTCCAAGTTGTCCAACCATAATTTGATCAATAATGCTCAGAGAAGCTTGAAATAAACTTTGAATAGACACTGGTATTGCAATTGCTAACATAGCACCTAAGTATGTATTATTATTAAATATTTTCTTGACCATTTTTTATCCTTCTTCCCCTTTTATATTAGTAGTACTTATTGTACTACTAATATAATAAAACGCTCCTCTTAATATGTCAATATTTTGAATCTAAATTTTTACAAATTTATTTTAATAAAATATAAAAACTGTCTCAAAAACATAAAAGCTGCCTTAAGAACATAAAAATGTTTTTAAGACAGCCATCATTTAAAATAGTAAATTAATTATATTTCATTGTTTAAGATACAATCAAAATTATAAAAATGTGAATTATGTTATTTATTTTAATGTACCTAATATCTTTTTATCTTTCTTTTCTTTATAAACTAAAAATATTCCTAAGCATACAAGTATTAATGCTATTAATATTTTAATATCAAAAATATTTTCTCCAAGAAATATTGCAGATAATAATGCTCCGAATACAGGTACTAAAAAATTAAAAACTGATATTACTCCAACTTTATTATATTTTAATAATTGTGTCCAAACAGCAAATGATACTGATGATAATAAAGCCATATATAACAATAATATTATAGAATTAAAAGTAAATCCTATTAATTTTCCACCCAAAATACTGCCTAAAATTATTAATATAACTCCACCTATAAATAATTGATAACCTGAAACTATAGAAGCATCTTTATTTTGAGTAATCTTTTTCCCATATATTGCAGAAGTTGCAAAAATAATTGCTGCAATCATCATAAAACCTTCCCCCTTAAATGTGAAAGAATTTCCTACAACTGATTGTCCATTTAAATTAACAATAACTACTCCAAAAAATCCTATAATACAACCTAATATTTTATTAAAACTTAGTTTGTCATTTTTGTAAATAAAATGTGCTAAAATAATACTCACAAAAGTACCTGTTCCGTTGATTATAGAACCTCTAACACCAGTAGTATAAGATAACCCTACATAAAAAAATATATATTGAAGTGCTGTTTGCATTGAACCAAGCAATGTTATTTCTCCAAATTGTTTTATAGAAAAATTAAATATACTTTTCTTTTTTAACCTTTCTAATAATAAAACTAGTATTCCTGCTAATGCAAATCTATATCCAGCAAATATAAGTTTAGATCCTATATCATTTGAATTTATATTAAATAGTGAATATCCAACTTTTATTGCTGGATAAGCACTTCCCCATAGTATGCAACATAATGTTGCTAATAATACAATGTTTCTTCTATTGGTATAAAATGTATTTTTATTCATTTAATCCTCCATTTCTAATATATGAATGTAAAATATTTTAGCCATTATATTATACGCCTTAACATTATAAATTTAAAATATTTTATTTAAGTACATTCTTCTTATTCATTATTTCTTTAAATTTATGTCATTCTATAGTAAACTTTGATTATACATAATATTTAAAAAGGGGGATAAAATAATGATTATAAACGAAATTATAAAACCAAATTTTCATACTGTTAATATCAATGATCCTATAGATAATGTATTAACTTTAATGGGTAATCTTAATATTAATGGTATGCCAGTTGTGGATGATAACTCAAAACTAGTAGGTATGGTTGTTAAAGCTGATATATATAGATTTATGATGCAACCTGGACATTATTCTAGCTGTCCAGTTGAATGGGTTATGTCTAAATCAGTAATTACTGCCCAAGCAAATGAAGATTTAATAACTGTAGCTAACCGTTTAAGAAAAAATGAGATTATTGCAATGCCTGTTCTTCAAGATGAAAAACTTGTTGGCATTATTACTATTGAAAATTTATTAGACTATTTTTTAACTAATAATAACTAATATAATAAGGGGCATCTCGAAATCAATATACCATATCTCGAGACACCCCTTTTTCTATCTTTATATAATTAAAATTAATAGTTTTTAGTTCTATATTTATTTATCTAATGATTCATCAATATCTTTCATAGTTAAAGATATTCTCTTTCTCTTTTCATCAACTTCTATAATAGCTACCTTTACTATGTCACCAACTTTTACTATATCTAATGGATGTTTTACAAATCTATTTGCCATTTGACTCTTATGCACTAATCCATCTTGGTGAACCCCTATATCTACAAAGGCTCCAAAATCAGATACATTTCTAACTGTACCAGCTAAAACCATCCCTGGCTTTAAGTCTTTAATTTCTATTATACCCGTTTTAAGTATTGGTTTTGGCATTTCTTCTCTTGGATCTCTTCCTGGTTTCTTTAATTCTTTAATTATATCTTTTAATGTAAGCTCTCCAACTTCTAAAGTATCACTTAAAATTTTTAACCCTTTAGCTTGAGCTCTCTCATCAATATCTATTAAATTATTATTTTTTAAATCTTTCTTATCATATCCTAATAACTCTATTAATTTCTTAGCTATATCATAAGATTCTGGATGAACTGATGTATTATCTAATGGTTCCTTACTATCATCAACTCTTAAAAATCCTGCACATTGTTCATAAACTTTTTTACCTAATCTTTTTACTTTTAATAATTCTTTTCTTGATGTAAACTTTCCAACCTCTTCTCTGTACTCAACAATATTTTTAGCTATAGTTGCATTTATACCTGAAATATGATTTAAAAGTGAAGGAGTTGCTATATTTAAATCTACTCCAACAGTATTTACCGAATCTTCTACTACGCCTGCTAAAGATTCTTCTAACTTTTTAGGAGTAACATCATGCTGATATTGACCTACACCTATGGCCTTTGGATCTATCTTTACTAATTCTGCAAGAGGATCTTGTAATCTTCTTCCTATAGAAATTGCTCCTCTAACTGTAACGTCTAAATCAGGATATTCTTTAGTTGCAAGTTCAGATGCTGAATAAACAGAAGCCCCTGCCTCTGATACAATTACATAAGCTAATTCTTTTCCAGTTTCTTTTTTTATTTCACTTATCATTTCAGCAATTACCTCTTCTGATTCTCTTGATGCTGTACCATTTCCTAATGAAATTACATCCACATTATGTTTAGCTATAAGAGCTTTTAATATTTTTTTAGTTCCTTCAATATCCTTTTTAGGTAATGTTGGATATACTGCTGTATTTTCTAAAAATTTTCCTGTAGCATCTAATATCGCAATCTTACATCCTGTTCTAAATCCTGGATCATATCCCATAACTACCTTACCTTTTATAGGTGCTTGTAATAATAATGCTTTTAAATTTTCTTTAAAAATTTTAATAGCACCTTCTTCACCAATATCAGTTAATTCACTTCTTATTTCTCTTTCTATTGAAGGATAAATTAATCTTTTTAATGAATCTTTTATCGCTAATTTTAATTGTTCATCTAAAGTTAAATTTCCTTTTAATATGTTTCTTTCTAAATATGTTATAATTTTTTCTTCATTTATAGTAATCTTAACATTTAATATCTTTTCTTTTTCTCCTCTATTAATAGCTAGTATTCTATGTGGAGGAATTTTATTAACTGCTTCAGAATAATCATAATACATTTCATATGGAGTTGGCTGATCAGAATCTCCTTTTGATTCTATATTACCTTCTCTTATAACTAATTCTCTTATATATTTTCTATACTTAGCTTCATCTGATATATTTTCAGCTATTATGTCTAGTGCTCCTTGTATTGCTTCTCCACTAGTCATTACACCTTTATCCTCATTTATATATTTTGAAGCTTCAGCATTTATATCTCCATTAAAGATTCCTTCTTTAATCAGTTCTGCTAAAGGCTTTAATCCCTTTTCTTGTGCAATGATAGCCCTTGTTCTCTTTTTAGGTTTATATGGTCTATATATATCCTCTACTTCTGTTAAAGTAGTTGCTTTTTCTAACGCTAACCCTATTTCCTCAGTAAATTTTTCTTGTTCTTTAATTAATCTTACAACATCTGATTTTCTTTCTTCTAAATTTCTTAAATAATTAAGTCTTTCAAATAACTTTCTTAAAACTTCATCAGAAAGTCCACCAGTTGCTTCTTTTCTATATCTTGATATAAACGGAACTGTATTTCCATCATCTAATAATTGAATAACATTTTTGACTTGACTTAATTTTAATTGTAATTCTTCAGATAATCTTTCTTCTATTGATCTCATTGAATCCTCCTATATGTCCATATCATTTTTAGTAATGTCTTTAATTTAAATAATATATATGCTTCTAACTAGATATTGTTAATTAAAGATATAATTTTATATAAAAAGTATAAATGTAATAACTTAATTAGAACATATATATTAATATTTCGCTCAAATTCCAATTAGTATTATTTTTAACATCAAATAACAATATTAATCTAAAACTAGAATTAATAATATTATATCTTGCAAATTTAAATCTTCAAAAAGTAAGATTTCCCTATTAGAACACTATTAAGAAAATTTATTTTCTTAGCTAATTAAAAAATATCTATTGTAACTTTGAACTTTTTATTTATTTTCATATGACTAATTTATTGAATTATTATTATTACCCTATATATATATTATAACTTATTTGTAGTGACAACAATATTGATATACCTCTTTTTAATATATTTCTTTTTCTATATTGCCCTTATGTAAACCTAACTGTATAATTAAATTGTAAATATTTGGTAAAGGTGGTGTGTTCATGATTAAAGTCATAAATAAAGTTACCTCATTTTTATTATTATTTTTTATTTTAGTACTTTTATTAAATAAAGTTAAAGTAATTGATTACTCTGAGAATTTAAAAAATATATTCTATTTTTTAACTATTATTTTAACATTATTTTCATCTACTAATGTAGTTATAACAAGTAAATCAGGCTTTTTAAAATTTGTTAACGCTATTATTATCTTAGCTTTAATAATGGGTGGTATAATATCAATTTTAAAACCAGGACTAAATATATATATTTATATTTGTTTACTTTTAACTTCAATATATTGTACACTTGATATTTTTTATAGAAAGGCTTAAATCACCTGATGAAAAATAATTAATAAAATCTCCTAAAAATATTTTCATAAAATAATAACCATTTACTTTTTACAAATGGTTATTATTTTTACATATTATTAAGATAAAGTTCATATTGTTAAATAATAATTAATAAAATCTACTATATAAAATAATTTGTGAGAGGTAAAACATGAAAAAAATTATTTATCATAGTAGTTTATTTGTATTATTTATCTGTTTAACTTTTTCAGTATTTATACAAACTACATACTATCACTTTAATCCTTCAAATGTTAAATATAATATTAAATTAATCTCTTCCAATGAATATGAAGGAAGACTTACAGGAACATGTGGAAATGAAAAGGCAGCCTCCTTAATAGAAAACTTCTTTAAAAATAATAAACTCGCACCCCTTAATGATAGTTATAAAGAAAGTTTTGAAGTAACAACTCCAATAAAAAATAATAAAACTCCAGAACTTAAAATAGGTAAAAATAATGTAACTTTGCATGAATATAAATATGGAATTGACTTTAAAGAAGACATGCTAAATTTTGATGAAAACTCAGTTGTTTTCACCAAACAAGATATAGTTGATATATTACCAAGTTCATTAGTAATTAAACATAATGGAAAACAATATCTGTTTTATGTCTCATTAGAAAAAGGGTTTTCTTTTAGAAGTTCTTTTGATGATAATGCACAATATCAATTTTCTATTGCTATAACTACAGAATTGTTTAATGACATTTTAGATTCTTTAAGAGATGATAAAGAAGTAAGTATAACGATTCCTTATTCTGAAGAAAAATGTATTACATCAAATATAATCGGTAGAATAAAAGGTTACTCTAAAAATTTGCCACCACTTATTCTTACTGCTCATTTTGATCACATAGGTGTAGATAATTTAAATAATTATTATAATGGGGCTTTAGACAATGCTTCTGGTACAGCATTTTTATTAGAACTATCAAAAAATCTATCTAGTTTTATGAAGCCTAAAAGAGATATTATATTTGTTGCTTTAACTGGAGAAGAATTTGGACTTTTAGGTTCTTCACAGTTTGCCAATGAATATAAAGATTTAATAAAAGACAGCAAAGTAATTAACTTTGATATGATAGGTGCACCTAATACTCCGCTATCATTAATGGGCGGATCATGCAATAAAGATAAGGATAGCGAAATTTTAGATTCTTTAAAAGAAATATGTGATAAAAAAAATATAGCTTATAAAATAACTTTTGCTGATTGTAGCGATCATGCTAGCTTTGTAAAAGAAGGAATAGACTCTGTAACATTATGTCATTCTGATACATCTAAAATTCATACTCCTAATGATACAGTTGATTTTATAGATACATCTGCTATAAACGAAGTTTATTCAATCGTTGAAGATGAGATTTATAATTATGCTTATAATGATTTTATACTCTATTTATATAATCCCAATTTAATTTTATTTTTGTTTATAGCTTTTATTATAGTATTCTTTTTCCCTATCTTTAAGAAAAAACTTAAATTATATATTAATAAGAATAAACTTAAATAAGAATAAAAGTGTCTATGCTACATTTCAATAGACAATCGACAATTCAAGATATCTCCTTTGCTTAGATTTTATCAAGCTTCCAGGCTTCAAAATTCTATACTTTACTAAATATTAAAAAGACTATATCAAATACATAATATATTTTTTGAGATAGTCTTTTATATTTACTATATTTTAATCAATATTTATACTAGAGTATCTATAATATTTTAAAGCATATTATATTTTTCTAATAATTATTTTTTTAAATAAGCATTAATAAATGAATCTATTTCTCCATCCATAACTGCATTAGTATTTGATGTTTCAACATTAGTTCTATGATCTTTAACTAGGCTATAAGGATGAAATACATAAGATCTTATTTGACTTCCCCATCCCATATCTTTTAATTCTCCAGTTAAATCCTCTATTTTTTCTTTATGAGCTCTTTCTTTTAATTCTATCAATTTACATTTTAACATAGTCATAGCTGTATCTTTATTAGCAAATTGACTTCTTTCATTTTGACATTGGACAACTATACCTGTAGGAATATGTGTAATTCTTACTGCTGAATCTGTTTTATTGATATGTTGACCACCTGCCCCTGATGCTCTATAAGTGTCAATTTTAATATCATCTGATTTTATATCAATATCTTGTTCCTTTGTTATTTCTGGCAAAACTTCCATAGATGCAAAAGATGTTTGTCTTTTACCATTTGCATTGTATGGAGAAATTCTAACTAATCTATGAATCCCTTTTTCTGCTTTAAGATATCCATATGCATACTCACCTGTTACTTTTAAGGTAACACTCTTTATTCCTGCTTCATCACCTTGAAGCAAATCTAGAATATCTACCTTATATCCTTTCTTTTCACACCATCTTGTATACATCCTTAATAGCATTTCTGTCCAATCATTTGCATCGGTTCCACCAACACCAACATGAAGTGTTAATATAGCATTATTTCTATCATATTCTCCTGATAAAATTATTTCTATATTATAATCATCAATTTCTTTTTCTATTTCCTTTATAGTGTTTATTATCTCTATAGAAGATTCTTCATCATCATCTTCCATAATTTCTCTTAATACTTCAATATCTTCGATTTTTGATTGTAAATTTTCTACTCTTTGAATTTTATCTTTTATTCTTTTACTTTCTTTAGTAACCTCTTCTGCTCTCTTGACATCATCCCAAAATCCATTTTCCTGCATTTGAAATTCTAATTCATTTAGTTGTTTTTCTAATGATTCTTTGTCAAAGTGAAACACTCATTTCAACTATAGATTCTTTTAAGTTAGAAAGTTTCATTAATTCTTTTTCTAATTCAATAATCATCTACTTCACCTCTTTCATTGATTATATATATTTTAATTAATTTAATATATTTATAGTTTTTTATTTAATTTTTATAATATGAAAGGTTGGCTTCATGCCAACCCTTTCAATAAAACTAATATACTTTTAAGCTTCTCTACCACAACAATTCTTAAATTTCTTTCCACTTCCACATGGACATAAATCATTTCTTCCAAACTTTTGTGGATTTCTAACTGGACCTACTGGTGCTGATGGTGAATCTCCATGAACTGCTCCTGTTTCTTTAACAACTCTTTCTCTTTCTGGAGCTTTTTCTACTCTTACATGGAATAATAACTTAATAGTTTCTTCTTTAATAGCATCAATCATGTTTTCAAACATTTCACTACCTTCCATTTGGTATGCTTGAACAGGATCTACTTGTTTGAATGCTCTTAAGCCGATACCTTGTTTTAAATTATCCATATTATCTATATGATCCATCCATTTAGTATCAACCGCTCTTAAAAGTACAACTCTTTCTATTTCTCTTAATCTTTCAGAAGTAAATTCATTTTCTTTTTCTTCATAGAACTTAACTGCTGTTTCATATAAACTTTCTGTTATTTCATCCTTTGAAAGATTTTCAAGTGCTGGTAAATTCACAGAATTTGGTGGTATACATAAATCATTTAAGCTTACCATTAAATGTAAGAATTCTTCTCTACAATCTTCTGCTTCACCCTTTATATGAGTATAAACAGCATCTTTTATTACATCTTTCAACATATGTAGTATTTCTTCTTTTACATCTTGACCTTCAAGAACTTCTGATCTTTGTTTATAGATAACTTCTCTTTGCTTATTCATTACATCATCATATCCTAATAATGTTTTTCTGATATCAAAGTTGTTACCTTCAACTTTCTTTTGAGCATTTTCTATTGATTTAGAAACAAGTTTGCTTTCAATTGCTTCATCATCTTCTAAACCTAGTTTATCAACAACACCTTGAATTCTTTCTGATCCAAATATTCTCATCAAATCATCATCTAATGAAATAAAGAAAGTTGATTCACCATTATCTCCTTGTCTACCAGAACGTCCTCTTAATTGGTTATCTATTCTTCTTGATTCATGTCTTTCAGTACCTATAATTTTAAGCCCACCTAGTTCAGCAACACCTTCACCAAGTTTAATATCTGTACCTCTACCAGCCATATTAGTAGCTATAGTAACCATACCTTTTTCTCCAGCATGAGTTATTATTTCCGCTTCTTGTTCATGGAATTTAGCATTTAAAACTTGATGTTTTACGCCTCTTTTCTTAAGCCTACTTGAAATTAATTCTGATTTCTCTATACTTACTGTACCAACTAACACAGGTTGACCCTTTTGGTTGGCTTTTATTATTTCTTCAATAACTGCTTTTATTTTTCCATCTTCAGTCTTAAATACTAAATCTGGATTATCTATTCTGGCAATAGGTCTATGTGTTGGAACAACAATAACATCTAATCCATATATTTCTCTAAATTCATTTTCTTCAGTTAAAGCTGTACCTGTCATACCTGATAACTTTTGATACATTCTGAAGTAGTTTTGGAATGTAATAGTAGCTAAAGTTTTAGATTCTCTTGCTATCTTAACCCCTTCTTTAGCTTCTATTGCTTGATGAAGACCATCTGAATATCTTCTACCTTCCATAAGTCTTCCTGTAAATTCATCAACAATTATTACTTCGCCATCCTTAACCATGTAATCTTTATCTCTTCTCATTGCATAGTTAGCTTTTAAAGCTTGAGTAACATAATGTTGTAACTCTATATTTTCAGCATCAGCATAATTATCTACCTTAAAAGTTTGTTCAGCTTTATGAACACCTTCATCAGTTAACATTACTGCATTAGCTTTTTCATCTATTGTATAATCTTTTTCTTGTACTAACTTCTTAACAAAATAGTCTGCTACTTTATAGAATTCTGTAGATTTTTCTCCTTGACCTGATATTATAAGTGGAGTTCTAGCTTCATCAATTAAAATTGAGTCAACTTCATCGACTATACAGAAGTTTAATTCTCTTTGAACTCTTTCTTCTTTATATATAACCATGTTATCTCTTAAGTAGTCAAAACCAAATTCATTATTTGTTCCATAAGTTATATCTGAATTATAAGCTTCCCTTCTTTGATCATTATTTAAATCATGAATAATAACTCCAGTTGTTAATCCTAAGAATCCATATAATTCTCCCATTTGTTCTTTATCTCTTTTTGCAAGATAATCATTAACTGTTATTATGTGAACGCCTTTACCTGCTAATGCATTTAAATATGCTGGTAATGTTGCAACTAACGTCTTACCTTCACCTGTTTTCATTTCAGCTATTCTACCTTGATGAAGTACAACTCCTCCGATAAGTTGTTCATCATAATGTTTCATTCCTAATACTCTTGTTGATGCTTCTTTAACAACTGCAAATGCTTCTGGTAAAATATCATCTAACGATTCTCCATTATTAAATCTTTCTCTAAATTCAGCAGTCTTTGCTTTTAACTCATCATCTGAAAGTTTTTGCATTGCTTCATCTAAGTCATTTATCTGATTAATTATAGGTCTAATTCTCTTTACTTCTCTTTCACTATATGTTCCAAATACGGCACTTAATAATCCCATAATGTCATCCTTTCAAATTACATATTTTGATAATAAAAGTGTAATTCTTTTACTACAAATCGTACATTCTGTAATTATAACATTTTTCATTCATTGTTTTCAATAAAATTTACAATTTTTGTTTGAGGTATAATTAATTTTAGACACATTAAATAAAATAATAATTAAAAGATATAAAACTATACAAAACTATTATTTTTTAATATTTCTTACATATAATAATCCTCCTAGTTTTATACTAGGAGGATCTCTAAGTAATCTATCTATATTCAGGATCTAATAAACCATAATCTCCATCTTTTCTTTTATAAACAACATTAACTTTGCTTGACTTTGCATCTTGATATACAAAGAAATTATGTCCTATTAATTCCATTTGAAGAATAGCTTCTTCAATATCCATCGGCTTAACTCCAAACTTCTTTCTTCTAACAAGTTTTGCTTGCTCCTCTTCTTTAGGTAATAAATCAACTATTTCTCCATATTTTAAAGATTCATGTTTTTTTCTTGATAATTTGGTTTTTTGTTTTCTAATTTGTCTTTCCAATTTATCTTCAACCAAATCTATAGCTGTGTACATATCTGTATTTGATTCTTCTCCCCTTAATAAAACTCCATTAAAAGGTATCATAACCTCTACTATTTGCCTGTTTCTTTGAACGCTTAATGTTGCTTTTGCTTCTATATCAGAATCAAAATATTTTCCTAATTTAGATATCTTCTTTTGCACCATTTCTCTTAATGCATTAGTTATTTCAATATTTTTTCCTATAACTGTTACTTTCATAAAGTCCAGCCCCTCTCTGTATAAAAACTTTTATAGACAAAATATAGTTTTATTAATTATATTCTACTACGTATTAATAAAGTTAACAAGGGTAATTTTCTGAATTTACTGAACATTATGCCATTTTTATATTTATTTGAATTTTTACAAAATTATTCCTGTTAAGTGTAAAAAAATATAAAAGAGTAAAGCTAGTTGACCTGGTTTTTGCCCCCACACCCGCCTGCTGGAGCTTTTGCTACTAGAAATTAATCCCTCACTACTAACCCTCTCACTCTTCATGAATGGCAGGACTCACTTCTATACCGCACCATGCTCATTAGATATTTTATCTAACTTAAGTGGATCGTTTTGCCTGCGACTAGCATCGACTTTCAACCACAAACCTAGCTTTACAATAATATTATATATGACTTTTGGCTAAGGTCAATAGTTTTATTTCTTTTGCACCATATTTTTTTAATAAATTATAGCCTTCCATTATTGTATATCCTGTAGTTGTTACATCATCTATTAATATAATTTTTTTATTTTTTAATTTAATATGATGCTTTATATTAAAAGCTCCTTTAATATTTTCAGCTCTTTCTTGTTTTTTTAGAGTTTTTTGTTCTTTTGTCTCTTTAACTTTAATTAATATTTCTAAATGTTCAACATATAAATCTTTTGATATTATTTTAGCTAAATATTCACATTGATTAAACCCTCTAATTTTTTTAGATTTTTTTGAAATAGGTATATACGTAATTATATAATCTTTATAATTAATATTTTGGATTATATATTCTTCCAAAAGTTTCGCTAATATATTCCCAGCAGTAAAATTATTTTTATACTTAAATTTAAGTATTAACTCTTTTAATACTCCTCCATAATATCCATAGCTTATTATATCATCACTTAAACAGGTTTGAACTTTCTTAATCTTTCTCTTACAAGTATTACATATTCCAACACAGTCCTCTGTATTACATAAAATACAATAATTTTCTATAGGATAAATTACTGTACATATACCATCATATATATTTTTTATAATCTTATTAAATTTTTTTCCCATATCTTCTTATTAAATTCTCTTGCCAAATCTTTTGCTTTATCCATATCTTCTGAAATAGTATTAGAAACTAATATTATTTCTGGTAAATCAGTATTTATTTTTCCTATCTTACCACATAAATATAGTAATTTTTTATACGTATATCTTTTATTATCACAAAATAAAATAACAGCATTATTAATAAGGCAATATTCACTTAACTCCTCTAATTTATTGGTTATTATAAATATTGCCTTATCTTTATACTTTGATACTCTCTCACATTTCTTTATTTCTTCTTGTTTAGAAACCTTAATTACTTTAACTTCTTTCATTACCAATTGATTAGTAAAATAATCATAAACCAAGTTTAAAGTTTCTTCATTTGGCGTATATATAGCAATTTTATCTCTGTTTTTTGCAAACCACTTTAAATATTCATACAAATTATAAGGAATATCTGTATTTAAATTTATTCTTGTTGTTAAAATCCTTGGTTCTACAAATGGTTTGTCACAATTATAAGATGATACTTCTATCGCTTCTCCACTTAACCAATTTTTTTCTATTCCATAATAAATTACTTTTTTACCTAGCTTTAAACATAACTCTACTTTTTTTCTTGAGCTTATATTATCTATATTAGAAAAGTAAGTTATATCATCTAATATTACTAAATCATATTCACCTTTAATTAAAGATAAAATTTTCTCATTTACAAATATTAAATCCGTAGTACCATTCCCGCCCTCAATATATGAATAACTTATATTTATATTAATCTCTTTTAATAAAGTTATTAATTCTCTATTCTCTCTATTGTTAGACCATACATAAAGAATCTTGCCGCCTTGTTCTGCAATTTCATTTATTATATTAGCAAAAATATATGATGTGTTAAAAGGTACAGTAAGTATTGTTAATAATCTTATATTTTTCTTATACCAATGAGCTATTTTACCTATTGCATAATCAAGTTCCTCATAATTAAGATTAATACCTTTGCTCATTTAAATACGCTCCTTTTTATTCTGTAATTTCAAGTATTCTTGAACTAAATTTTAATATAGAGATATTTTATCCAAGCCACTTATACAATTTTTTGTTAAATTTCTTCAAATGTCTTATTTACTATATCTTTAATTCTATATTTTAATGATGAATGTCTCTCCATACTATTAGTATTATTAACCATATACATTAGTGCCTTTTTTATTCCAACAACAACTACAAGTTCTTTAGCTCTTGTAATTCCTGTATACAATAAATTCCTGTTCATTAGAAATGGTGTTCCCATAAATACAGGAATAAGAATTACTTTAAATTCACTTCCTTGACTTTTATGTATTGTAGTTGCATAAGCTAAATCTAATTCATCTAAAAATGTAAAATCATATGTAACTTTTCTTTCATCATCAAATATAATCGTTAAACATTTTCGTTCTTCGTCTATACTTTGAATAAATCCTAAATCTCCATTGAAAACTCCTACACCTTCATTTTCTCCATAGCCTTTAATCCTAAACCATTTTAAAGAATAATTATTTTTAGTTTGCATAACTTTATCTCCTTCTCTAAAAATAACATCCTTTATATTTTTTTCTTTTTTATCTTTTGATGGTGGATTAAATATTTGTTGAAGTTTTATATTTAAATTATTTACTCCTAATACACCTTTCCTCATAGGACTTAATACTTGCATATCCCTAAGCTTATTCCAAGAATTATTAAATTTAGGTAATCTTCTATTCATTAAATCTATAATTGTTGTTACTGTTTTATCTGGATTTTCTTCATTTATAAAGAAAAAGTCTTTATTTTTTTGGTTTAAAATAGGCATTTCTCCTTGGTTTATTCTATGTGCATTAACTGTTATTAAACTTTCATTCCCCTGCCTAAATATTTCTTTTAATCGTACTACTTTAATATATTCACACTCAATCAAATCTCTTAATACATTTCCTGCTCCAACTGATGGTAATTGATCCACATCACCAACTATTATCAGTCTAGTTCCTAAATTAATAGCCTTTAATAAATTATGCATAAGTACTATATCTATCATTGAAGCTTCATCTATAATAATAACGTCTGAATCTAGCAACGATCCCTCTGTTTTTCCAAATACAGAATCATTTTCTTCTGAAACACCTATCTCTAATAATCTATGAATTGTTTTTGCTTCTCTTCCTGTAGATTCTGTCATCCTTTTAGCAGCTCTTCCTGTTGGTGCTCCTAATATAACTTTCATCCCATTTTTTTCATATATATCTATTATACATTTTATTATTGTAGTCTTTCCTGTTCCTGGTCCTCCAGTTATAATTTCAATTCCATTACTAAATGCCCCTATTATTGCTTCTCTTTGAGAGGAAGCAAATTGAATATTATATTCTTTTTCAAAAACATTTACCTCAAAATCTAAATCAGAATTTATAGTTTGTATTTGTTGCATACCTAAAGTAATTATTTTATTAGTAACACCTAATTCACAATAATAATATGGAAGTAAAAAAGCAGCTTCTATATCATCTACTTTTTCTAAAACTATTTCTTTATTTGAAGCTATTAAATCTATATTTTCCTCTATTAACTCATTAGATAGTGATAAAAAATCCTTACATTCCTCTACTACCTTTTCTTTAGGCATATATGTATTACCTAATAAACAAAATTGATTTATAACATATTTAATAGTACTTTGAACCCTAAAACTAGAGTCACTTTCAATCCCAAGATTCATAGCAATTCTATCTGCAGTCTTAAATCCAATCCCAGTAATCTCTTCAGATAATATATATGGATTTTCTTTAACTATCTGTCTTGCGTTAGGTCCTAGCTTTTTATATATATTAACGCACTGATTATTACTTAATCCATACTCATGAAAATATATCATAATATCTTTTAATGCATGCTGTTCTATATATGACTCATAGATAATCATAAATTTCTTTTTTCCTATACCCTCTATTTCCATAAGGCGTTCTATATGATTTTCTAATATATCTAATGTTTGATCTCCAAACTCATCAATTATCTTTTTAGCTGTTACCGGACCTATACCATGTATTATTCCAGCACTTAAATAACGTTCTATTCCTTCTAATGAATTTGGAATTATTTCTTCAAATTCACATATATTAAATTGCTCTCCGAACTGTTTATGTACTATCCAATTCCCCTGCAACTTTACATTTTGGCCTTCTTTAATAAACGGAACTGTTCCTACCGCATTAATTAAATTTTTTGAAGTTCTAATTTTACAGACTGCATAACCTGTTTCTTCACTTTTAAAAACAATGCTTTCAACAAAGCCATTTATTATTTCCATATAATCTCTCCAAACTTTCTGATAACTAAATACTTATTAAAATCTATTATATATATTTCTAATTATATATTGATAATTAAATATATACATTTATATAAAGATTATAAATGTATCAACTTAATTAGAATATATATCATTAAAAATTCTTGTTATGTTAAATTTTATATAATTACTACTATTATATATTATAAGCTATATTTCTTTAAAAACTACAATTGTAGTAACTAATCATTCTACATTTTATTTATTAACCGCTATTAAGTTTCATAACTAAGTTAATTATATTTTAATAGAGATTAGAAACTTATAAAACCTTTTATAAAATTAAAATATTTTATAATAAATAGGGACTATCTTAAATACATAAAAATGTCATTTAAAATAATCCCTAATAATTATTTAATAAAAAATAAATCATATTATTCATAAAAAATAACAGACCATTATCTTTGTGCTATTATTTTTCTATATATCTTATATATATTTTTTTATTTCTTCAACTTTATTTAAATTTTCCCATGGTAAATCAACATCTGTTCTTCCGAAATGTCCATAAGCAGCTGTTTGTTTGTAGATAGGTCTTCTTAAATCAAGATCTCTAATTATAGCACCTGGTCTTAAATCAAATACTCTTTCTACAATTTCAACTATCTTATCTTCTCCCATTTTTCCTGTTCCAAAAGTTTCAACTTCAATAGAAACTGGTTTTGCAACTCCAATAGCATAAGCTAATTGTATTTCTAATTTATCTGCTACTCCTGCTGCTACTAAATTCTTAGCTACCCATCTTGCAGCATATGCAGCTGATCTATCTACTTTAGTTGGATCCTTTCCTGAGAAAGCTCCTCCACCATGTCTACCATAACCACCATAAGTATCAACAATAATCTTTCTACCTGTTAATCCTGAATCTCCTTGTGGACCACCAACAACGAATCTTCCAGTTGGGTTTATGAAGTATCTTGTTTCACTATCTAATAATTCTGCTGGTACTACAGCTTTTATAACATGTTCTTTAAGATCTTTTTCTATTGTTTCTAATGATACATCTTCTCCATGTTGAGTTGAAATAACAATAGTATCAATTCTTTTTGGTTTATTATCTTTATATTCAACAGTAACTTGAGTTTTACCATCTGGTCTTAAGTATCCCAAAGTACCATTCTTTCTTACTTCTGTAAGTCTTCTTGATAATTTATGAGCCATTGCTATTGGAAGTGGTAAAAATTCTTCTGTTTCATTTGTAGCAAATCCAAACATCATACCTTGATCTCCAGCACCTACAGCTTCAACAGCATCTTTATCACCTTTTCTTGATTCATAAGCTTCATCTACACCCATAGCAATATCTGCTGATTGTTCATCTATAGCTGTAATAACAGAACAAGTATCGCAATCAAAGCCATATTTTGCTCTATCATAACCAATATTTCTTACTGTTTCTCTAACAACTTTAGGAATATCAACATAACAATTAGTTGTTATTTCCCCCATAACCATAACCATACCTGTTGTTGTGCAAGTTTCACATGCAACTCTAGCAGTAGGATCTTTTTCTAAAATAGCATCTAAAATAGAATCTGAAATTTGATCACACATTTTATCTGGATGACCTTCTGTAACTGACTCTGAAGTAAATAATCTCTTCATAGTTTTCTCCTTTCATTTTTAAGCCTTAATTGTTAAAACCTCTATATATAATAATATTTATAATAATGATATTATTATACATAAAAAAAACCCTTCAGATAAGAAGAGAATATAATATAATCTCTCTTATCTTGTAGAACACAATTCTACAGGAATTGGCACCTTGTAAATAACAGGTTGCCGGGTTTCATCGGGCCCTTTTCCCTCCACCTCTCTTGATAAGAGTATAATATTTAATTTTTAAACAATTTTATCATATTAATTTTAAACGGTCAATATTATAATTGTATTTTTTATTAATTTTAACATATATTAAAAAGCTTAACTTATTTTAAATATACCTAAATTTTATCAAACTTCTATAAAATTTTCAAATATAAAAACTTTATAATTTTTTTGTATATTTGCATAAATAAAAAAAGAACAAAAATTTGTTCTTTTGGTGGAGGAAGATGGATTTGAACCATCGAAACGAAACGTAACAGATTTACAGTCTGCCCCCTTTGGCCACTCGGGAATTCCTCCGTATTTAATGGAGCTGGCAATAGGAATCGAACCTACAACCTGCTGATTACAAGTCAGCTGCTCTACCGTTGAGCCATGCCAGCATATATATTTAATTATTATAATTATGGTGGGCACAACAGGGCTCGAACCTGTGACCCTCTGCTTGTAAGGCAGATGCTCTCCCAGCTGAGCTATGCGCCCATAATTTGGTGGAGGAAGATGGATTTGAACCATCGAAACGAAACGTAACAGATTTACAGTCTGCCCCCTTTGGCCACTCGGGAATTCCTCCGTATTTAATGGAGCTGGCAATAGGAATCGAACCTACAACCTGCTGATTACAAGTCAGCTGCTCTACCGTTGAGCCATGCCAGCATATATATTTAATTATTATAATTATGGTGGGCACAACAGGGCTCGAACCTGTGACCCTCTGCTTGTAAGGCAGATGCTCTCCCAGCTGAGCTATGCGCCCATAATTTGGTGGAGGAAGATGGATTCGAACCATCGAAACGAAACGTAACAGATTTACAGTCTGCCCCCTTTGGCCACTCGGGAATTCCTCCATATTTGTTTTTTATCAGTTGATTTCTGTCGATCAACAATGACTAGTATATATTCAAAATCATTTTATTTCAAGCATAACATATGCCTATTTAAGCAAATTAAATCCACCAATCTATGTTTTTTGATAAAATACTCTATTTTAAGGCATAACTTAAATTTATTTTGTTAAGTTCTCATCTAAATATTTAAGATCTATAAAATTTGAACATATCTCTCTAATTCTTAGATAATCATTTGATGATAATCTAGTACTAAGTATTTTAAAAACTTCAACTACACTTTTAGTATCATCTTTTATTTTTAAACATTCTTTTATTCTTCCGATATCAGCTGTTGATAACTTTAATATTATTCTATTTAAATCTTTTTTATCTTCATCGCATAAATTTTTCTCTATTGTATCTTTATTTTTTGTATATATAGATTTTGAATATGACATAACACTTATACAATCATTATCTAATTTATCTATTTTATAACCATAGTCTTTAGGATTCCAATAAAAAATTAAATATGCATTCATTATTATTGCAAATCCCATAAACACATATGTTATAACTTTTCTCATAACATCACCTCTAATTTTATCTTTTCCCACATTATGGAATTTTATTCTAATTTTTATCATTTTTATCCAGTTACATCATATATATATTTTAAGAAGGAGGTATTTCATTTGACAAAGCATAAAATAAACTATAAATCACCAATTGCTTGTTGTAAAATTTCTGAAGCACTTAAAGAGTATATGAGTGATGAAACTATAATAGTTTGTATTGGTACTGATAAATGTATTGGGGATTGTTTAGGTCCTTTAGTCGGATCAATTTTAATAGATAATTTATTCCCTTTACCTATATATGGAACATTATCACATCCTATACATGCATTAAATATAGATGCTCGTTTAGATGAAATATACAAAAAACATCCTAACTCACCTATAATTGGAGTGGATGCTTGTTTAGGTGATAGAAGTGCTATAGGAGAAATTCATACAAGAGATTATGCAATACATCCTGGTAAAGGAGTTGGTAAAGATTTACCTGAAGTTGGTATTGCTTCTATAATAGGTATAGTAGATTCTGTTAATAATTCTCAGCTCTTTTCATCATATAGTATCAGATTATCGTTAGTCATGGATATGGCAAAATTAATATCAAATGCTTTAATTGAAGCTTATAATCTTAGTAAAAACAATTTTTCTTTTAATAAAAATATATAAATAAAATCAAACCCTAAAATATAAATTTTAGGGTTTGATTTTATTGCTTTATTCAATAAGAACTATCTCTTGTGAATTTAAAGCACTATCTAATTTATCTAATTGTCCTAAAACAGCTCCAGTCCCTTCAGCAACACATTCAACAGAATTTTCAGCTATTGTTACTTCAACACCAGTTCTAAACTCTATAAGCTTATCTAATCCATATAGTAATGCGCCACCTCCAGTCATTAAAATACCTTTTTCTATAATATCTGCTGCTAACTCAGGTGGAGTTCTTTCCAATACAGCTTTTACAGCATCAATTATGTATTCTACTGACTCTTCTAATGCTTCTCTTACTTCTTCTGTGCTTATCTCTAATTCATCAGGTAGTCCTGTTACTAAATTTCTACCTTTCATCATAGCGGTCAAATTTCTAGACCCTTTAAAAGCAGCACCTATGTTTATTTTTAAATCTTCAGCTGTTTTTTCTCCAATCATTATTTTGTACTTATTTCTTACATACTTTATAATAGCTTCAGTGAATTTATCTCCAGCAACCTTAATTGAGCTTCTTTCAACAATACCACCTAATGAAATAACTGCAATATCGCAAGTTCCTCCTCCAATATCTACAACCATATTTCCATTAGGTTTACTTATGTCAACACCTGCACCAATAGCTGCTGCTAATGGTTCTTCAATTAAATGAACTGTTTTTGCTCCTGAATTTCTTGCTGCATCAAGAACTGCTCTCTTTTCTACCTCAGTGGCTTGAGAAGGCACACAAACTATAACTTTAGGTGCTGTAATATTCCTCTTTCCACATGCTTTTCTTATAAACTCTTTTAGCATTCTTTCTGTTACATCATAATTAGAAATAACACCATCTCTTAGTGGACGAACAGCAACTATATTTCCAGGTGTACGACCTATCATCTTTCTTGCTTCTTCTCCAACTGCTAATAATTTATTATTATTTTTATTAATTGCTACTACAGAAGGCTCTTTTAATATAACACCTTTTCCCTTTACATAAACCAATACAGTAGCTGTACCTAAATCAATTCCAAGGTCTGTCCCAGTTCTCCAAAACCACATTCCTCATTCACTCCTAAAACGTATATTCTTGCCATTAATAACATAATTCTACTAATACTATATTATAACCTCAATATTCGCATCATTCAATAGCTTTATATTTCATTTTAGTAGCTTTTCCACCTCTAATGTGACGTTCAGCTTTATTTAATTCTAAAATAGAATGAGTTTCTTTTGCAATCATAGGATTTATTTTAGGAAGTCTTTCTGTCATGTCTTTGTGAATAGTACTTTTACTTACCCCAAAAACTTTGGCTGTTTTTCTTATTGTGGCTTTTGAATCTATAATATATTTTGCAACTTCTAATACCCTTTCTTCAATATAATCCTTCAAAATATAACCTCCTTTAAATTAATATATTCTTATTAAATAAACTTTTAATTTCCATATTCTAATTGTGTATTAACCAGCATTTTAAATTAATAAAATAGCTGGTTAATACTTTTTATTAATCTTTAATTTGCTTTAAAACTAAAATATTTTTCCGGATTTACTTGTTCTCCATTAGCATTAATTACTTGTAAATTTAAAAATTCTCCATAATTCTTAGTATCAAATAATTTAGCACTATTTCCTACTTTACCAATAACTTGATTAGCAGTAACCTTATCACCAATCTTAACAGATACATCCTTATCAAGATTTCCGTATCTTGTCTTTAATCCATTAGAGTGTTTAATTTGTACAACTACGCCTTCTTCAACACCTGAATTTTCTACTGCCTCAACAACACCATCTGATGCTGCTTTAACCTCTGCTCCAGCCTTAGAACTTACATTTATTCCTCTAATTGTTCTATATACATTGTCCTCAACTTTTACTGGTTTTGGATAAGTATATCCCCTACTTATAGTTCCATTTATTGGGTTTGATAGTTTACTACTTGCATTAGTAGATGAAACAGTTTTAGAATTTTCTTTAGATGCTACTTCTTTGTTTGTATTGTTTGTATTATTTTTATTAGTTGTATTCTCTACTCTCTCCGCATTTGGAATTTCATTAGTTACGCTTTTATCATTAATATTTAATGCTACTTCTTTTTGTTGTTCTTGTGTCTTAATTAATTGCTTATGGCTATTTATTCTTTTATAAGAAACTGTACCTACTGCTGCCATTATGCAAAGACATAAAAACAAAGCAATATAAAAGCTCTCCTTTCTAAATAAATCTCTAAACTTATGTTTAAAATTTTTGTCCATATTAACACCTCCTTTTCTCATTATTTCCCTTTTATAGAAATTAATACACCAATAATGATTTTTATGAATAAAAATTAATTTAAATTTAAATAAAACTTTGTATTTAAGCATCTTCAAAAAGAATAAAAAAAATAATAGATTAAAATGATTAAATAGTTTATTTCATTAATTTAAAACAAACTATTCAATTCATGCTTAATCTATTATTTTATTTCATATATATAAAACGTAGTTATAATCCTTTATTTATATTTTATCTCTTCAATTTCTACCCCATTGTAATAATGTTTTAATATTTCATCATATTTTTTACCCTCTTTAGCCATAACATTAGCTCCCCATTGACTCATACCAACACCATGACCATATCCAGTACAATCTATTTTCACAGAGTTATTGCTTATATTCCATTTAAAATTAGTTGAATTTAAATTAAATAAAGTTCTAAAGTCTTTACCCTTTATCACCTCATCTCCTAATTGAAGTTCTTTTACACTCCCACTTTCAGTATAAGATTTTACCTTTATAGCAGATGATATATTTTTTTCTGTTATTTTTGCCTTAGAGTATTTACTGTTAATTTTGTTAATAAATTCTTTTATCTTGATTTCAACTGAACTTTTATACTTTGGTGCAATTTCCTCTCCTTTACTTTCTTTTGATTTAAGATATGGTACATCTGATGAGAATACATCTTTTGCATCTTCTGTTTTTCCAGAACTTACTGCAAAAAATTGAGGATATTCTAATACCTTTCCATCATAAACAAGAATCTGTCCTTTTGTATCATCAACTGCTTTTTTGATTTTTTCCCAATTATCTGTAGCTTCTTTTTTGCTCCAACTTTTCATCCTTGATTCTTTATCCATATAAACTTGACAATGTGTAGTATCGCATATTTCTGCACCATTTTTTTCTGCATCCTTACACGGATTATTTATTTTATTTACATAATAAGTCCTGGCTGCTACAGCTTGCGCTTTTAAAGCTTCTTCATCAAAATTAGCGGGTACTTCACCAGAAACTACTGATGTAATATACTCTTCCAAATCTAATTCATAAACTTTATTTTCAGACTTTCTATATAACTTAACTTTTTTATTTTTAGGAAGTTCTAATTCTGTTGATTTTTTTATAACGCTATCATTAATATTAAAAGGCTTAAATTTATTAAAATCTAATTTTAAAAAAGCTATAGGAAATAAAATTAATACTAATACTATAATTAATGTGGTTAAAACAATAAGCTTAACATCCTTATTTATTTTATACTTCATACTTATCCCCTCTCTAAGTCCCTACAAATAAATATATGCTCTAATATTAAGAATTATGTTAAGCATATATTAAAATATAAACTTAAAGGGCAAGATATCTAATCTTGCCCTTTAAGTTTATACATCAATTCTATAAACCTCTGCACCTAATTTTCTAAACTTTTCTTCTACATTAACATATCCTCTATCTATATGATATATATCACCTATTCTAGTTTCTCCCTCTGCTGCTAACCCTGCTAAAATCATAGCCGCTCCACCTCTTAAGTCTGTAGCCTTAACATCGCATCCAGTTAATCTAGATACCCCTTCTATAATTGCAGTTCTTCCATCAATTTTTATATTAGCTCCCATTCTTGTTAAATCTGTGACATGCATAAATCTATTTTCAAATACAGTTTCTGTTATAATACTTATTCCTTGCGTAATAGATAAAAGACTCATAATTTGTGCTTGCATATCAGTCGGGAATCCAGGATATGGTAATGTCTTAATATCAACCGCTTTTTTCATTTTTGTTCCATCTACTATAATAGAATTTTCATTATATTTGCTAAATAAAAATCCACATTCTTTTAATTTTTCTATAACAGGTCTCAAATGTTCTTCATTAATTCCATTAATTTTTATCTTACTATTTGTTATTCCTGCTGCTATCATAAATGTTCCTGCTTCTATTCTATCGTATATAGGAGTATACTCTATGCCTTTTAAACTTCTTACTCCATGTATAATAATTTTTCCTCTTCCTGCACCTTCTATTCTTGCACCCATTTTATTTAAAAATCTAGCAAGATCTTCAATTTCTGGCTCTTCAGCTGCATTTTCTATTATTGTTGTTCCTTCAGCTAAAACAGCTGCCATTAATATATTTTCGGTAGCTCCAACTGAAGGGAAGTCAAGATATATTCTATTACCAATTAATTTTTTTGCCTGTACTTCTACAAATCCATATCCAATATTTACGTCTGCACCAAGTAGTTTAAACCCTTTAAGATGTAAATCTATAGGTCTACTTCCTATATTGCATCCACCCGGCAAACACAACTTGCAATACCCAAATCTTGCAAGCATAGAGCCCATTATTAAAAAAGATGCTCTCATTTTTTTTATTAAATCTGTATTAGTATTTTCAGGACTTATATTACTAGTATTAATTTTTAATTTATTATCTATTTGAGAAAAATTGACTTCACAATTTAGCTTAGCTAATAGTTTACAAATGACCTCTACATCTTCTAACATAGGAGTATTATTTATAGTAATACTCTCTGGACATAATATAGTTGCTGCAATTATAGGTAATATTGAATTCTTAGCACAACTTATATTAACTTCACCATTAAGTTCTTTTACACCCTTAACTATTATTTTTTCCATATTATCCTCCATAAATAATTGTTAAACACTAAAAATTAGACACAATGCTTTTTTTAATCAAGAAAATAACTAGAATTTTATTATCTATTGGGTATATAATCCTAGTCTTTCTTTATTAAAAATTAATTGTTACTTTATTCTTAATGCTTTAATATGTTGTAAATATTATTGGTGTAGCAATAATTACATACGAATCAGTATTATAGTTAGACAGTGCAAAATTAACTTTTTCTCCATCTTTTAAGCTTCCAGTTCCAGTATAGCCATTATTAATTTTTATTATATCTATATTTTTAATATATTGTGAAGCATTTAACCAATCCCTAAATTTATCATTTGATATATTTTCTACTTTTCCTTTATAATATAAAAACATTTGTATATTCTCTGACTTTTTATCGCTTAAGGATTTTAATATATTCTTTAAGTACTCTATTTTATATTGAGAATTAGTATTTATTAAAATAACTTCAACATAAGTATAATTATCTACACACCATAAATTTGCACTAATATTAAAATTATTATTCAATATTTCAAATTTATTTCTGTCAATTTCAGTATATATCCCTTGAATATTACTAATCAAACTTTGCTTAATTAATGAATATTCTTCTTCAATACTTACTTTAGTTTTAAATTGGATTTTTACACCATTCTCTTCAAATTGACTTTTATTTAGCATGCTATTTTCTATTTCATAGAAGGACTTATTAATCATCTGTTGCTTAGAAATAGCCCCCATATTAAAAAATGATATCAATATAAGTAACATTAAACTAATCTTAAACTTCATACCTATACCCCCTATTCATTTCTTTAATTATGCTCAGCTATTTCAATTTCTATTCTACTTTTATTTAACTTTATAATATAATATATAGATTTTTTGTTAATTTGTGATAATTTAATAGTATTAATAATAAAAAACCGCCAATGCTACTATGAAACGTCCATTTTTTCACACATTTGACTTTTTAAAATACAGTATTCTAGAAATTATCAACTGATTATCCAATAATATAATTCACTAAAAAAATAAAAGCTTAAGAGGTATCCCTCTTAAGCTTTTATTTTTTTAATTTTATACGTTCAACTGCTCTTAATAATGCTAATTCGGCTCTTTCTTTATTGTATTTATTAGATTCTTTTAATCTTCTTTCAGCTCTTACTTTAGCTTTCTCTGCTCTTTCAAAGTCAATATCCTCTTGTTTTTCTGCAGCATCACTACATATTGTTAATCCATCTGAATCAACATTTACAATTGCTGTAGAAACAAATACTTCTTCAACTTCGCCCTCTGCATTATTAATCTTTACAATAGAAGGTATTGTACTTGTTATCATCTCTGCATGATTTGCCAATATCTCTAAATTCCCGCCAGCATTTTTTAAAAATACTTTTTGAACTTCTCCATTATATACATCATGAGTAGGTGTAACAATTTTTAGTAAAAAGGTATTAGGCATAATCGCTCATCCCCTTATCCTAACTTTTTAGCTTTTTCTACTGCATCATCAATAGATCCAACAAATAAGAATGCTGATTCAGGTAAATTATCATGTTTACCTTCTAATATTTCTTTAAATCCTCTTATTGTTTCTTTTATAGGAACATATTTTCCTGGCATACCAGTAAATTGTTCTCCAACAGTAAATGGTTGTGATAAAAATCTTTGAATTCTTCTTGCTCTAGCTACAACTGCCTTATCTTCATCTGATAATTCATCTACACCAAGTATTGCTATAATATCTTGTAATTCTTTATACTTTTGAAGAACATTTTTTACTTGTGTAGCAACTTTATAGTGTTCTTCTCCAACTACTCTTGGATCTAATATTCTAGATGAAGATTCCAATGGATCTACTGCAGGATATATACCAAGTTCAACTATACTTCTTGATAAAACTGTAGTCGCATCTAAATGTGAGAATGTTGTAGCTGGTGCTGGATCTGTTAAGTCATCCGCTGGAACATATACAGCTTGAACTGATGTTATAGATCCATTAACAGTTGATGTTATTCTTTCTTGAAGTGCTCCCATTTCTGTAGCTAATGTTGGTTGATATCCAACTGCTGAAGGTATTCTTCCAAGTAAAGCCGAAACCTCTGAACCAGCTTGAGTAAATCTAAATATATTATCTATAAATAATAATACATCTTGACCTTGATCTCTAAAATACTCTGCCATAGTTAATCCAGTTAAAGCAACTCTCATTCTAGCACCTGGTGGTTCATTCATTTGACCAAATACTAAAGCTGTTTTAGCAATAACTCCTGAATCCTTCATTTCATGATATAAATCATTACCTTCTCTTGATCTTTCTCCAACACCTGTGAAAACTGATAATCCACCATGTTCTTTAGCTATATTATTTATTAACTCTTGGATTAATACTGTCTTACCAACTCCAGCTCCTCCAAATAGACCTATCTTACCACCTCTTTGATATGGTGCAAGTAAATCTATAACTTTAATTCCTGTTTCAAACATTTCAGGCTCAACTGATTGATCTTTAAAACTAGGAGCTGCTCTATGAATTGGATATTCCTCTTTTGCATTTATTTCTCCACAATTATCTATAGGATCTCCTAAAACATTAAATAATCTTCCTAGTACATCATTACCTACAGGAACACAAATAGGCTTTCCTGTATCAACAGCTTCCATTCCTCTTTTTAACCCTTCAGTAGCTTCCATTGAAATTGCTCTAACAATGTCATCTCCAACATGTTGTTCAACTTCTGCCACTAATTCATGATCTCCCATATTTATATGAATACCATTATATAAATTAGGAAGTGAGTCTGAATCGAATTTTATATCTATTACTGGTCCAATTACTTGAACTACTTTTCCAATCTTTCCAGGCATAAGATACCTCCTTACTATTTTTGAGCTTCTGCTCCTCCAACAATTTCACTTATTTCTTGTGTAATAATTTGTTGTCTAATTCTATTAAATTTAAGATTTAAATTAGATAACAAATCATTAGCGTTTTGAGTAGCTCCATCCATTGCTGTCATTCTTGAACTTTGTTCACTACATTTTGAACTTAATAAAATACTTCTAACTTTTGCTTTTAAATAGATATTTAAGCAATCGCCTAATACTTGTTCTACATTAGGTTCAATAATACAATTACTTGATACTTTATCAAGTTTTTCTATAGGCAAAATCCTAGTTGATTTTTGTTGCTGTTTAACTGGTGAAATAAATTCAGAGTATACAATATTGACTTCTGAAACTTCTCCGTTAATATACATTTCAAGAGCTTTTTCAAAAATAATTTTAGCTTCTGTAACAGTTGGTAGATCAGAAATATCTACATATTCATTAATTGGATCAATTCCAGTCTTTTTAACATATCCAATCCCTCTTTTTCCAACTACAACAACATTTGTATCTCCATCATCTTTTTTCACTAGGGTTTCCAAGTAAGATACTATATTAGCATTGAATCCTCCACATAAACCTGTATCTGATGTCATAACTATATACAATTTATCTTTACTATTATTTCCGTTAAAATAAATACTTTGTTCTTCATCAGAAATTGAGCTTGCAAGTTTCTTTACAATTTTTTCAGTTGATTCAACGAATTTATTATTTAACAACAATTCTTTTCTACATTTTCTTAACTTAGAAGTGGCAACAAGTCCCATAGCATTAGTAATTTTTCTTGTACTTTCTACTGATTTAATTCTTCTTTTTATATCAATTAATCCAGCTGCACACATGATTTCCACCTCCTAAAGAAGGGCATAGCTTAAAATTAAGCTATGCATCTTTTAAAAATATTTTTTTAAATTCAACTATTGCTTCCTCTAACCTTGATTTTATTTCATTAGTTAAAGTTTTTTCTTCAATAATTGAGTCTTCAATATCTCTATGATGAGTGTCCATATATTCTAAAAATTCTTTTTCGAATCTTCTTATGTCACTAACTTTAACATCTGATAAGAAATCATTAACTGTAGCATATAATATTGCTATTTGTTTTGTAACATCCATTGGTTGATACTGATCTTGCTTCAATATTTCCATTAATCTCTTACCTTTTTCTAATCTTCTATTAGAATCACTATCTAAATCAGACCCAAATTGTGCAAATGCTTCTAATTCTCTAAATTGTGCAAGATCTAATCTTAATGTACCACTAACTTGTTTCATGGCTTTTATTTGTGCATTACCACCAACTCTTGATACTGATATACCTGCATTTACAGCTGGTCTTTGTCCTTCATAGAATAAATCAGATTCTAAGAATATTTGACCATCTGTTATAGATATAACATTAGTTGGTATATATGCTGTAACATCTCCTGCTAGTGTTTCTATAATTGGAAGAGCTGTTAATGAACCTCCACCTAATTCTGGTGACAATTTAGCTGCTCTCTCAAGTAATCTAGAATGTATATAGAAAACATCTCCAGGATAAGCTTCTCTGCCTGGTGGTCTTCTAAGTAATAATGACATAGCTCTATAAGCTACAGCGTGCTTAGAAAGATCATCATAAATAATTAGTACATCTTTTCCTTGATGCATAAAATATTCACCTATACTACATCCTGCATATGGTGCAAGATATTGTAATGGTGCTGAATCTGCTGCTGTAGAGCTTACTACTATACTGTAGTCCATAGCTCCCATTTCAGTAAATGTGTTAACAATATGTGCAACTGTAGATTGTTTTTGACCTATAGCTACATAAATACATATAACATCTTTACCTTTTTGGTTTAATATAGTATCTATACATAGTGCAGTCTTTCCTGTTTGTCTATCTCCTATTATAAGTTCTCTTTGTCCCTTACCTATTGGAATCATTGAATCAATGGCCTTAATTCCGGTTTGAAGTGGTTCATTAACCGAGCTTCTGTCTATTATACTTGGAGCATGGACTTCTATCGGTCTAGTTTCTTTGGTATTTATTGGACCTTTACCATCAATTGGTTCTCCCAAAGAATTAACTACTCTACCTATTAAAGCTTCACCTACAGGAACTTCTACAATTTTTCCAGTTCCTTTAACAATGTCTCCTTCTTTTATTCCTTCTTCAGATCCTAAAAGAACACATCCAACATTATCTTGTTCAAGGTTTAGAGCCATACCATAGACGTTATTAGGGAATTCTAATAATTCTCCTTCCATACAATCGTCTAATCCATAAACTCTTGAAACTCCATCTCCAACTTGAATTATAGTACCAGAATTCACTGTTTTTATTTGTTTTTCATATTTTTCTATCTCTTTTTTGATGATAGAAGTTATTTCTTCTGGTTTGATATTCATGGACTCACCTCTAATTCTGCTTAAGCATTAAATCTTTCATTTCTTCTATTTTAGATTTTACAGTATCATCTATGACCTCGTGTCCAATTCTTACATATACTCCACCTAAAAGGCTTTTATCTACTTCAGTTTTGAACAATATGTTTTTATCATATTTTTTTTCAAAAATATCTTTTATTTTTTCTAACTCTTCTGGCAAAATTGGAATAGCAGTTTTTACTACACCATTTAAAGTATTTTTTCTTTCAAGATCTATCTTTTCCATCTCATTTAATTTTTCTCTTAAATAAAGTATTCTATCTTTTTCTATTAATATAAGAAGGAAAGAAAGTAGGTCCTCATCTATTTGATTTTTAAATATATTAACAAATGTTTGTTTTTTCTTTTTTGTACTTATTTGAGGATGTTTGATTACCTCATAAAAATCTACATTAGTTTCAATAATATTACACACTTGTCTTAGATCTTGTAAATACTGTTCAATTTTACCTTTTTCTTCAGCAACTTCATAAAGTGCTAATGCATATCGCCTATCTAAATATTCATACATAGTTACATACCTACCTTAGTAATAAAATCACTTATAAGCTTTCTATGTTTATCGTCATCTATGCTTTCTTCTAATGCTTTAATTGAAAGCTCCACTGCTAAATCTATTGCTTGTTTTTTAACTTCATATTCTGCTTTTTCTTTTTCTCTTTGTATATCTGTTTTAGCTCTTTCAATTAGTGATTTTGCTTCTTCATTAGCATTATCAATAATTTCTTGATATATTTTATTTGCTTTTACTTTTTTCTTTTCAGTAATTTTTTTACCTTCATCTTTAGCTGATTGAAGAATTTTTTGATTTTCTAATAAATACATTCTTGCTTTTTCAGAATCTTCATCAGCTTTAATTAATTGTTCATCAACATAGTTTTGTCTTTCTTCTATTATTGCTTGGATTTTACTCCAGAAAAAACGCTTTAATATAAGAACTAGAATAAAAAAGTTAACTAAAGTCATTAACAATGTTGAAATATTAATATCCATATATTTACCTATATCCTCCCTTCGGAGTCAATATAATCAACTCATATAAATTTATTATTTTGATAAGATCATAAATGCAACTATTAAACCATAAATTGCTGTTGCTTCTGCAAGACCTGCTCCTATGATTAGAGCTGTTTGAATTTTACTTGCTGCTTCTGGTTGTCTAGCTATACCTTCAGTAGCTCTTCCTGTAGCTATACCTATACCTATACCTGCTCCTAATCCTGTTAATACAGCAATACCTGCTCCTATAAATGCTAAATTCATTATAAATTCCTCCTCAAAAATTATTTAATAACAAAAATTATTATTTTTAATAACAAAATTATTACCTTTTATTAATGTTCTGCTGTAGTTTTAATATTAATCATAGTTAACATTGTAAATACTAGCATTTGAATTGTTCCATCAAATAAATCAAAATATCCATGTACTATTATAGGTGAACCAATTTGTGCTAACATTCCTATATCAGCTAATTTACTATATACTAATCCTACTAAAATTGTTGCTGCTAACATGTTACCAAAAAGTCTCAGTGCTAAAGATACTGGAAGCATTACTCTTTCCATTATGTTTATTGGTAACATAACAACATAAGGATGTGCAAAACCTTTCATATATTTCCCAGGACCATTTTTTCTAATTGCATTTACATTAATAGCTAAAAAAGTTGTAATTGCAAGTCCTAAAGTTACACTCAAATTCTGAGTTGGTGGTTCTATACCTATTAGTCCTGTAAAGTTTAAAAGCAATAAATAAACAACCAGTGTTCCTATATATGGTACAAAGCTTCCATAATCTTCCCCCATAGTGTTTTTAACAAGTAACTTTATTGATTCATAAAGTTTTTCTAAAGCTGCTTGCTTTTTATCTGGTTTCTGCTTTAGATTTCTTGTTAATAAACAAGCTCCTATCCATAAAATCAGAATTATAACCCACTGAACTATTATTTCTGGAGTGATGTCAATAGGGAAATTTCCAATTTTAAAGGAGTATATAAGTCTGCTAGACTCCAACTTAAACACTTCCTTTCCTATTTTTTATGTTTTTTATGCAGTTTATTATTAGTAATATATAATGCGAAATAAATCCAAACATATAAAAAAACATTAAAGTTATACTTTTAATAAATGGTATAGCTATAATAATTATTATAGCTATTTTAAAAAAAGTAATTATAGGCGTATATTTATTTCGTTTATTATATTCTAAGAAATTTAATGTAATATATACACTTAAAATAAAGTTTAATAGAGATATTAATATACCTCCAAAATACATAATTCCATTTATTAAAGAAGAGAATAAACATATAATAAAAAACATTATAATACCAATTCCTAAATCAATTTTTATCATATCTCTAAGAAGCTTAACATTCTCATTATTCATATATTTTTCCTCTTTCCTCGTCGATATCAGATATTATATCTCCATATGAAACTTTAATAAAACACTATTTTTATTAATAAATTGCTTTTTATTCTCATTGAGTTAATTTACCTTCTATTTGCTTGTCTATATGCAGTTAAAATTCGTTTTTCTTTTGTTATTTCTATATAATGATATTATTAAATATCAAACATGCAATTAACTGAATATTCTATCTTTAGAAGGATGTTATGCAACCTTTTGATAACATTTACATTACATGTTTTATTATAATTTATAATATTTTTTCTATTTTAATATATTTAATTTAATTTTTTTATAAAATTTTGTCGTATTTATTTTGTACTGATGAATACAAATTACTTAATTTATTCAATTATTTATTTTTATACATAATAATAAAATACTTGTAAGTACTTATGCAGACGTTATAAAATGGTATTTATAATTGTTTATCAAAGATTTTTTCTTACATCTTGCATACATTTTATGCAATTTAAAACTAAAGTATAAATTTTTAGAATTTTTGTAAGAATTCTTTCATCTTATAATTTAAATATTACTTATTTAAACTTATTTAAACTTATATTATATATTTTTATAATATATAGGTTTTTTTATTCATTAATATTCCTTTGTTTTGTTAAATCTTTTTTTATTTTACATATAAAAAACTGTTATAATGTTTTTCATTATAACAGCTTTTTTTATTTAAAAGAATATTAACAATCTTATAGTCTTTCAACGATAAGCGCTGTTCCCATTCCTCCACCTATACAAAGTGTTGCTAAACCTTTTTTAGCATCTCTCTTTTCCATTTCATGAAGTAATGTAACAAGAATTCTAGCACCTGATGCTCCAACCGGATGTCCTAATGCAATAGCTCCACCGTTAACATTAACCTTTTCCATATCAAATTTTAAGTCTTTAGCAACTGCTAAACTTTGAGCTGCAAAAGCTTCATTAGCTTCTATTAAATCCATATCATCAATTGTTAAGTTAGCTACTTCTAAAGCTTTCTTAGTTGCATGGAATGGTCCGTATCCCATTATAGAAGGATCTAATCCTTTTGATCCATAAGAAACTATTTTAGCTAATGGCTTAAGTCCTAATTCAGCTGCTTTATCAGCACTCATAACAACGAAAGCTGCTGCTCCATCATTAATTCCTGATGCATTACCTGCAGTTACAGTACCATCTTTAAGGAAAGCTGGTTTTAATTTAGCTAAACCTTCTGCAGTTGTTCCGAATCTTGGGAATTCATCAGTATCAAATACTTTTGGTTCTCCCTTTCTTTGAGGGATCATAACTGGAACTATTTCATCTTTAAATCTTCCAGTTTCAATAGCTTTTTGAGCTTTTTGTTGAGATGAAGCCGAGAAAGCATCTTGTTCTTCTCTAGTTAATCCCCATTGTTTAGCTATGTTTTCAGCAGTAACACCCATATGATAGTTGTTAAATGCATCCCATAAACCATCTTTAATCATTGTATCAACCATTTTAGCATCGCCCATTCTTTGGCCCCATCTAGCACCTGGTAATACATATGGTGCTGCTGACATGTTTTCCATACCACCAGCTACTATTATATCAGCATCTCCAGCTTTAATCATTTGAGCTGCTAATCCAACTGCTCTTAAACCTGATCCACAAACTTTGTTGATTGTCATTGCTGGAATTTCTACTGGTAATCCAGCCTTAACAGCTGATTGTCTAGCTGGGTTTTGTCCTAAACCTGCTTGAATTACATTACCCATTATAACTTCTTCAACTAATTCTTCTTTAACTCCAGCTCTTTTTACAGCTTCTTTAATTACTGTAGCTCCTAAATCTACTGCTGGAACTGTCTTTAATGATCCGCCAAAGCTTCCTAATGCAGTTCTTACTGCACTTACAATAACTACTTCTTTCATCTATAAATCCTCCTAAAAATTATATATATTTTAATATTGATATCGTTAAATTATTAACATATTTTAATTATACATAATTTTCTCACATTTTTCAAGAGTTAATTGTTAAATTTTAAACAAACTCTATCTTTTAAACTCATTTACTTCTTTTTGGCTAATATTGAAATATTTAAATATAGCATCTGCTATTCTAATAGATGCTACACCATCTCCATATGGGTTTACAGCTTTGCTCATCTTTATATATTCTTCAGTATTATTAATTAATTTTGTAGCTTCATCTACTATGTTTTGTATATTAGTCCCTACCAATTTAACTGTTCCGTATTGTACAGCCTCTGGTCTTTCAGTTACATCTCTTAATACCAATACTGGTTTACCTAAATGTGGTGCTTCTTCTTGTAGTCCACCAGAATCTGTCATAACCATAAATGACTTATTCATTAAATTATGAGTTTCTTTAGTATCTAATGGTGGTAATAAATGAACTCTTTCCATATTACCAAGTTTATTAAATACAACATCTTTAACAACAGGATTTAAATGAACTAAATATACTATTTGAACCTCTGAATTTTCTTCAACTATCTTTTTTAGAGATTCACAAATATTTTCTATTCCTTCTCCCCAATTTTCTCTTCTATGAGCTGTAACCATTATAACTTTTTTATTAAAATCTATTTGTTGAAGTTCTTCATTTACAAATTTATAATCTTCTTCAACCGTATGTTCCATAGCGTCTATTACAGTATTTCCAGTTATATAAATATCTGATTCATTTATGCCTTCTCTTAATAAATTTTCTTTTGAACCTTTTGTTGGAGCAAAATGTAAATCAGCTAAACTTCCTGTTAATTTTCTATTCATCTCTTCTGGAAATGGAAAATACTTATTAAACGTTCTAAGTCCTGCCTCTACATGACCAACCCTAATCTGTTGATAGAAAGCTGCTAATGAACCTGCAAAAGTTGTTGTTGTATCCCCATGTACTAGTATCATATCTGGTTTTTCTTTTTGAAAAATTTCTTCTAATCCCTCTAAAACTTTATTAGTTATACCAGTTAATGTTTGTCTTGTTTTCATTATGTTTAAATCAAAATCAGGTTTTATATCAAATAATTCTAGTACTTGATCTAACATTTCTCTATGCTGCGCAGTAACACAAACTTTAGATTCTATTTCTTCTCTTTTTTCTAATTCCTTTACTAAAGGAGCCATTTTTATTGCTTCTGGTCTTGTACCAAATATCGTTATAACTTTCGTTTTGCTCACTTTACTTCCTCCTAGCATTTACTTATAAATATTTTATTTTTCTATATAATATAGTTATATTAGATTATAAATTTATATTTTTATTATATTTTTATCAATATCTTATTATATATTCTTTAATTTATATTTAATTTTTAATACCCTAAATTTAATTTAACATCTAAAGAATCATCATTCTCTATCCATTCTGATACATTTATTTTTCTATAATCATGTTTTGTATCTCTTATAACAACATAATCAATACCAGAATTAATTATAAGTCTTTTACACATAGAACAAGAATTTGCATTCTTTACATATTCCTTTGTGTTAGCATCTTTTCCTACTAAATATAAAGTTGCACCAATCATATCTCTTCTTGAAGCACTAATTATAGCATTAGCTTCACTATGTACACTTCTACACAATTCATAATGTGTTCCTCTTGGAATTTGTAACTCCTCTCTTATACATCTATTCATATCGATACAATTTTTTCTTCCTCTAGGTGCTCCTGTATATCCTGTAGAAATTATTTCATCATTTTTAACTATAATAGATCCATAATTTCTTCTTAAACAAGTTCCTCTTTCTAAAACTGTTTCAGCAATATCTAAATAATAATTATCTTTAATTCTTCGTTCCATCCTATATTCTCCTAAAAGTGACATTATATAATATATGTTGATTATACCATATATCATCTATATACATAAGAAGAAAAGTGACTGTGCCACGTTTCAATAGACTGTTAACAATAGACAATAAAGGGACTATCTTAAAATTAATTTTAAGATAGTCCCTTTATCATTATTTTTAACTATTTTTTATTTTGTTCCAAATAATCTATCTCCTGCATCTCCAAGTCCTGGTACTATATAACCATTTTCATTTAATTTTTCATCTATAGATGCTATATATATATCAACATCCGGATGTTGTTTTTGTACTAATTCTATACCTTCTGGAGCTGATATTAAACACATTAGTTTTAAACTTTTTGCTCCTTTTTCCTTTAGCATAGTTAATGCATCTGCTGCTGATCCTCCTGTTGCAAGCATAGGATCTACTACAATTACATCTCTTTCTTCAATATCTTTTGGAAGTTTGCAGAAGTATTCTACAGGCTTTAATGTTTCTTCATCTCTATATAATCCAATGTGACCTATTTTAGCAGCTGGTATTAAACTAAGCACTCCATCAACCATTCCAAGTCCTGCTCTTAATATAGGTACTATAGCTACCTTTTTACCAGAAACTACTTTACATTTAGTCTTACAAACTGGAGTTTCGATTTCAACCTCATCCATATTTAAGTCTCTTGTTGCCTCATAAGTTAATAAAGTTGAAACTTCTTTAACCAATTCTTTAAAATCCTTACTTCCTGTTTCCTTATTTCTTATCATTGAAAGCTTATGAAGCACTAATGGATGCTTTACCTCTATTACTTTACTCATTATTTCTTCCTCCTAATATTTATAATTTATTTTTTAAAAGCTATATTTTAAACAATAGCTTATTTTACAAAATTATTACTTGCTATATTTTTTTTCTATTTCACTAATTTTATTTATTCTTTTCAAATGTCTATCACCTTCAAATTCAGCTGATATAAATGTCTTTACTATATCTAATGCAAGACCCGAACCAACTACTCTTTGACCTAATGTTAATATATTAGCATCATTATGTTGTCTTGTAGCATGAGCACTAAATGTATCAGAGCACAATGCTGCTCTAATTCCTGGAACTTTATTAGCACTAATTCCTATACCAATTCCTGTTCCACAGATTAATATTCCAAATCTATATTCTTTTGCAGTAACCGCTTCAGCTACAGGTAGTGCAATATCTGGATAGTCACAAGAATCTTTAGTATCTGTACCAAAGTCTTTAACTTCATGTCCTTCTGATTTTAAAAATGATATAATTTCTTGTTTTAATTCAAATCCACCATGATCACAACCAATTGCTATTTTCATATTGTAAAACCTCCAATAATATATTTATTCATAAAAAAAAAAGAAAAAGTATTAAATCCTAACTTCGTCTTTTTTTATTTCAAAAAATAATAAAATCAAATTATTATAAATTATTTAATTATACTTTAATAATATCAAATCCTGCTGCTTTATTTAATCTATTCATTATGGCAATTCCAACCCCTTTTTCTTCATAAGCCTCTGCTAAAATAAAATCTGCTCCTAAATCATCGCATTTTCTTAATGCTTCAAATAAATTTTGAGCTACTGTAGATAAATCTTTAATGCTTCCTAATAATATTTTAGTACCTTCTTTATATTCATGCTCATGTTCCTCTACAGTAAGTATACATACTTTCTTATTGTTATCTATATAATTGTGTACTATTTCGTTAATTTTTTCAATAGTTTTTTTTCTTTCACCAGATATTATTGTAACTTTTGCTTTTGGTGCATAATGTCTATACTTCATTCCTGGTGCTTTAGGCTTTAGATTTTCACTAGGTTTTTTCATTATAGCTTTATCTATCTCTATTCTCGGATTTACTTCTTTTAACATTTCTAATGTTATTCCACCTGGTCTTAATACTAATGGTGGATTAACAGTACAATCCACGATTGTAGATTCTACACCAATAATGCTTTTATGTCCACCTACTATGCAATCAACTTTGCCATCTAAATCTTCTATACATCTTTGAACATCAGTCGGACTAGGCCTTCCGCTAATATTGGCTGATGGTGCTGCTATAACAGTTTCTGATAATTCTATTAATTTTAATGCTATTTCATCATTTGGCATTCTAATTCCAATTGAATCTAAATTAGCACTAGTCATATTAGGTATTATATCTTTTTTCTTTAAAATTATTGTTAATGGTCCTGGCCAAAATTTATCCATAAGTTTTTGAGCAACTTCTGGGATACTTTCAACTAATGAATCTATATTTTTTGACGCTACATGGACAATTAATGGATTATCTTGAGGTCTACCCTTTGCTATAAATATTTTTTTAACACTTTCCTCATTAAGGGCATCTGCACCTAAGCCATAAACTGTTTCTGTAGGGAAAGCAACTATTCCACCTTCTTTTATTACTTCAGCTGCTTCTTTTATTTTTTCTTGGTCATCAAAAATATTGTTAACCACAACAATATTTGTTCTCAAAATAAATTCCTTCTTTCCTGCTAAACTATTGTCTGTCCCCGTGCAATCTTAATATTTTGTATACTATAATCTGTATAAACAGCTTTTACACAATTTTTATATATACAATCTAATAATAAATATTTTTTCAATCCACCTTTTCTTATAACTTGAAAATAATAAGACTTATCTGGATTAAATTCTTGTATTTTTAAATATTCCTTTTTGATTTCTGGATATCTTTTAAGAAAATTAGGTACTACTGGTTTTAAAATTTTATTTTTAAAAGCTAAGTTCGTAATAACTATTATTTCCATATCATAATCTGATTTATTTGTATGTACTAAAACTACTCTATCACAAAAAACTAAAGACTTACTTGTAAATATTCCTGTTCTAAAACTTAATTTATTATTATTGCATTTGTATTCTACTTTATAACTATTAAATCTAAGTATTATAGCTATA
This sequence comes from Clostridium weizhouense, assembly GCF_019431045.1. Lineage (GTDB taxonomy): Bacteria > Bacillota > Clostridia > Clostridiales > Clostridiaceae > Clostridium > Clostridium weizhouense. Next base: position 475,735 of record NZ_JAHXPT010000001.1, read on the forward strand.
ACTATTAAAAATTCAATAAATGCCAAAAAAAATAAATAAAACACATTAAAAAGTCCTGTTAAAAATAATGCTATAGGTAAAAAAAATGCTATCATAATCATAAAAATTACAAATCCCTTTAATGAGGACTTTTCCTTTTTTATAGCAGTATAAATATCCATAACTCATTCCTCCTATTATTCAAAAGCCTCACATATAAAATGTAAGGCTTTTAAATAATACTTAGGCATTTACTAATATTGCCTTACATGTTACTATTTCCCATTTTTTTCATTTTTTCTGCTTGATCTGCTGTAATTAATGCATTTATTACTTCATCAATATCTCCAGCTAAAAATGCCTCTAATTTATATAATGTTAATCCTATTCTATGGTCAGTAATTCTTCCTTGTGGATAGTTGTAAGTTCTGATTCTTTCACTTCTATCACCAGTTCCTACTTGACTTTTTCTATCTTCAGCTATTCCATCAGCTCTTTCTTGTTCAGCCTTTTCAAATAATCTTGATCTAAGAACTTTCATAGCTTTTTCTTTATTTTTTAATTGAGACTTTTCATCTTGGCATGAAACTACAAGCCCTGTAGGTAAATGGGTAATTCTAACAGCTGAATCTGTAGTATTTACACATTGTCCACCGTGTCCTGATGCTCTAAATACATCAATCCTAATATCTTTATCAGCAATTTCAATTTCTACATCATCAACTTCTGGTAAAACAGCTACTGTTGCAGTTGATGTATGAATTCTTCCACTTGATTCAGTATCAGGAACTCTTTGAACTCTATGTACTCCACTTTCATACTTTAGTTTTGAGTAAGCTCCATTACCCTTAATCATAAAGACAACTTCCTTAAATCCACCAATATCTGTTTCATTTAAACTCATTATTTCAGTAGACCATCTTTGATTTTCTGCATATCTTGTATACATTCTAAATAAGTTATATGCAAATAGAGCTGCTTCTTCTCCACCTGCACCTCCTCTTATTTCAACAAAAACGTTCTTATCATCATTTGGATCTTTAGGAAGTAATAATATTTGAATTTCTTCTTCTAATTCTTGTTCTCTAGTTGTTAAAGAAGATATTTCTTCATTTAACATTTCTCTCATTTCTTTATCACTTTCTTCACTTAACATCTCTTTGTTTGCTTCAAGATCTTCAGTTACTTGCTTATACTCTCTATATGCATTTACAATTATCTCTAAGTCAGCTTGTTCTTTACAAAGCTTTCTCCATTCATTTTGATTTTGCATAATTGATGGGTCACTAATTTTAACTGATAATTCATCATATTTATTTTCTATAAAAGCTAATTTATCTAATAACATTTAATCACTCCGTATTTCATTTTTACACATTTTATCCAAGTGTTTAACTATAGTTGGATAAATCACATCCTGACTTTTAGATGAACAAAGCCTTCGGGTAAATAAATGAACTTCATCTAAAAATTAAGAACCACTTGGTATTATATCATATTTTTCGACTTTTAAGCAACAAACTTAACTGTAAGTTATATATTAAGAATTTTTAATTTTTATTAACTCTGTTTACAAAAAATACTACATTAATATATCTGCATAAATTAATCATTTATTTTTAATTTAATTGATAGTATCATATAGAATTTAAAGTGTCAAAATAATTTATTTGTAAAAAGTCTATTTAAAAATACAAATTTCATTTTTAAATAGACATCTTTAATAAGACATTAATTATTTAATTTACCAATTACTACTCTATCTAAGCCAGCAAGATCTTTAATAACTTTTACTTCTTTGAAATTAAATTGTTCCATAATCATTTTTACAGACTTACCTTGATTATATCCTATTTCAAATGCTAATATTCCATCTTTTTTTAATATCTTACTACTTTTAGCTACTATTTCTCTATAAAAATATAACCCATCTTTTCCTCCACTTAAAGCAGTACGTGGTTCATATTTCTTTACATCATCCATTAGTTCTTCTATTTCATCCTCTTCAATATAAGGTGGATTTGAAACTAAAATATCATATTGTTTTTCTTGTAATATTACTTCTTCTAATAAGTTACTTCTTATAAATGAAGTCCTATCTTTTAAATTAAATCTTTCAATATTAATCAAAGTTACTTTTTCTGGAATTTCATAATAATCTATTAAATCGACATTTATTTTACTTCTAAAATAAGCTAATGATATTCCAATAGCACCAGAGCCACAACACAAGTCGCATATTTCCTTCTCTTCATCTTCATTAATATTATTTAATACTTCTTCAACTAATATCTCAGTATCTCCCCTAGGAATTAATACTCCTTCTTCAATATAAAGATTAAGTCCCATAAATTCACATTCATTTAAAATATATTTAACTGGCATTTTATCTTTTCTTTTGTCAATCAATTTAAGGTATTCTTTCTCATTAGATACAATAACCGATTCTTCTCTATGTGTTATTAAATAAATTCTTTCTTTATCTAATACCTTTCCAAGTAATAATTCTGCATCTAATCTAGCTGTATCTACATTATTATCTTTTAAAATATTCGTTCCTAAATTAATCAATTCTCCAATACTTTTTTTCATATCTTCAATTCCTTCTGCTGCTTTTAGTGCTGCAATGGCAACTTCTATTTGCTTATCATCTGGTTCTTTAGTAGTTAAAAGTTGTAACTGCATTCCTGGCCATGCAATAATTTTTGATAAAGAATTATTATTCTTTCCTAACCACTTTATTATTTCATAAGTAAAACCTGTTACTACAGGGATTAATATAATTCTTAGAATTAATCTTTCCACAAAACTTCCCCATCCTGTAAATGAAAATACCACTATACTAACAAACATTACTAAAAACAAAAAATTAGTTCCACATCTTGGATGAAGTCTTGGATGTTTCTTAACATTTTCTACTGTTAATTCTTCCATAGCTTCATAGCAAAATATAGTTTTATGCTCTGCACCATGATATTGTAATACTCTATATATATCATTTAACTTACTTATTATAAACATATATCCAATCAATATTATTATTCTTATAATAGCTTCAATAAAATTCAATTCTATATAAGATATACCTGTCTCTTTAAAAATTGATGCTATACTAGTTGGTAAAACTATAAAAAGAAGAATAGATATAAAAAATGAAAATATTAATGTTAATCCCATAATTATACTATTTACTTTTTCACCCAACTTACCAGTAATCCAAAGTTCAAATTTTGATGGCTCATCATCCTCTTCTTCAAAAAACGAAGCTGAATAATTTAATGAATTTATTCCTAGTTTTAATGAGTCAAATAAAACAAAAAATCCTCTTAAAAAAGGAATGTTTAAAATTGGATACTTTTTAGTTATAGCGCTAATTTTCTCTACTTTTATTTCTATATTTCCTTTAAGTGTTCTTACTGCAGTAGCTAACCCCTTAGTGCCTCTCATCATGACACCTTCAATAACAGCTTGACCTCCAACATCACATCTTTTCATAATCAACACACACTTTCTAATTATCTTTTTTATCAGTAATACATCTTTGTTTATATTTATAATAGCAATCTCCACATAATGATTCATAACGTACATCATCTTGTTCATCTATTGCTATTTGTTCTCCTTCAAAAACAAATTTACCATTAATCTTTCTTCCATTTAATAAAGCTTTTTTACCACAAGCACATATAGTCTTCATTTCTTCTATACTATGTGCAATTAATAATAGTCTTGTACTACCTTCAAATCCATTCATTTTAAAATCTGTTCTTAATCCATAACATATTATAGGTATATTTAATCTAACTGATATTTCAAATAATTGATCTATTTGTTTCGCTTTCATAAATTGAACTTCATCTACTAATATACAATCTATACTAGATTTACTACTTAAATATTCAGTAACTAAATTTAATATATTATCATCTTCCGAAACCATGAAATCAACTTTTCTTTCTACTCCAAGTCTAGATAATAATCTATCTCCTCCTTTTTTATCTACCAAAGGTTTTATTACAATAACCTTCATACCACGTTCTTCATAATTGTATGCCACTTGCATTAAATGAGTAGATTTACCAGAATTCATTGCTCCATATCTAAAATATAACTTACTCATAATTCACTACTCTCCTTTTAATTATCTTAGACAAATAAAAAATAATATTATAAATACTAACTTATTATTTTTTGAATGTACCTTAATCGATTATAGCATTTAATACTTACCTAAATAAAGAAGTTTTTAGTTCCATAAATATCTTTAATTATAGATATATTATTTTTAAATAAAGATATAATTTTACTTAATAACAAAGTCTCTATGCCCACACTTTAATGGAAAGTTAACACTTAAGAAGTATAATTGAAAGGCTTCGATTTTATTAAAATAAATATAAATTTAATGATTTGTTTTCTTAATTTATATTTTTTATTAATTATATTGACCATAAAAATTCACTATGATATACTTTAATAGTTATTTCATATTAACATAAAGTTAATATACTGGAAGAGGTGAAAAAAATGAAAGAAGGCATACATCCAGAATACCACAACAATACAGTGGTTAAGTGTGCATGTGGAAACACTTTTACAACTGGTTCTGTTAAAGAAGAACTTAAAGTTGAAATATGCTCTAAATGCCACCCATTCTTCACTGGTAAGCAAAAGATCGTTGATGTTGGCGGTAGAGTTGATAAATTCAATAAGAGATTTAATCTTAATGCTAAATAGGAAATTTAAGGAAAGACTTAGTCTTTCCTATTTTCTTTTTATACATCTTTTATTTTAATAAAAAAACCCATAAATAGCTTATTATATTTAAAATTTGCAATAAACATGATAAACTATTCTATATGTAATATAGTAGAAATGAGTGAAATTAAGTGAAAAAGATTTTAATCTTAACAACCTCTACAGGACAAGGGCATAATCAAGCTGCAAATTCCATATCTCAATCTTTTGAAGATGCTGGATATGAAACTATTAAACATGATTTTTTGTTTAAAAGTAGTAAACTTTTAAATGATTTAATTGTAGTGGGTTATGAAATTTTAGCATCAAAATTCCCTAAATTTTATGGTTGGTTTTATAATCTTACTGATAGTAAGATTACCAATAAAATATTGAAACTTATTTTCTTTTTTCCAAAAAGAAAACTATTAAAACTAATAAAGAATATTGAACCTGATTTAATAATAGCTACACATGCTCTTTCAATAAACATTGTTACACCATTAAAAAAACAAGGATTAAATATACCTTACATTATAATCGTAACTGATTTCAAGGCACATTATACTTATATCGACTCTGATGTAGATGCATATATTACAGGGAGTTCATATACAAAGCAATCATTAATAAATAAAGGAATTCAAACTGATAAGATCTATCCAATAGGAATTCCTATTAAAAAGATTTTTTATAAATCTGATTATTCTTTAAAAGATTTAAAAAATGATGGTTACTTTAATTTATTACTTATGAGTGGTAGTCTTGGTTTAAATACTATTTCTTTTGTATTAAAAGAATTACTTAAAAGCCCTCATAAATTAAGAATTACTGTTGTATGTGGAAACAATAATAAATTAGAGAAATATTTAACAAATTATTGTAATACAAATAAATATAACAATAAAAAACTACATATATTAGGTTTTACCAAAGATATTCCTGAATTAATGGATTATTGTGATGTAATAATATCTAAACCTGGTGGATTAACCGTGACAGAATCAATTGTTAAAAATATTCCTTTAATAATTCCATTTGCGATACCTGGTCAAGAAATGGAGAATATTGATTTTTTAGTTAATGGTGGATATTCTATACTTGTAAATAATTTAGATGAAATTAACCCTGTTATAGATGATTTAATTTGTGATAAAAATAAACTTTCTATAATAAAAGATAAATTAAAAGAATTATCATCCACATATAGTGTAGATGAAATTGTTACTATTGGGGAAAACTTAATAAAAAATAACTAGGATATATAAATAATTATAATATATATCCTAGTCATTTTTATTATATACCACTTTTTTTGAACATATTAATAAAATCTTTATTATTTGAAGTTTTAGATAACATATTTATAAGGTTTTCTGTAACTTCTTCTATATTTCCATCCTTATACATAACTCTTCTTATTTTATATGCTACTTCTTGTTCTTCTCTAGAGAAAATAAGATCTTCTTTTCTTGTTCCTGATTTATAAATATCAATTGCTGGGAATATTCTTCTTTCTTGTAATTTTCTATCGAGATGAACTTCCATATTTCCTGTTCCTTTAAACTCTTCAAATATCATATCATCCATTCTTGAACCTGTTTCAATTAATGCAGTTGCTAAAATTGTTAAGCTACCGCCCTCTTCAATATTTCTTGCAGCTCCAAAAAATTTCTTAGGCATTATTAAAGCTCCTGGATCTAATCCACCTGATAATGTTCTTCCAGTTGGAGTTATAGTTAAATTATAAGCTCTAGATAATCTAGTTAAACTATCCATAAGTATAACAACATCTTTTCCTTGCTCTACCATTCTTTTAGCTCTTTCTAATACCATTCTTGATACCTTTGCATGATTTTGAGGTTCTTCATCAAATGTTGAGTATATTACATCCCCATTGATAGATCTAATCATATCTGTAACTTCTTCTGGTCTTTCATCAATAAGTAATACTATTAATTTTATTTCTGGATAATTTAAAGAAATGTTTTGAGCTACTTTTTTTAATAAAGTAGTTTTACCAGCCTTTGGTGGTGCAACTATAATACCTCTTTGACCTTTTCCTATTGGACAGATTATATCCATCAATCTTGATGATAAATCTCTTTCATCAGACGTTTCTAACATTAATCTTTCTTTAGGATATATAGGTGTTAATGTTTCAAAGTATTTTCTTCCTATTGCTTTTTCTGGTTCTTCTCCATTTACTTTTTGAACATATAAAAGAGCTTTAAATTTTTCTCCTTCTTTTGCTTCCCTAACTTTTCCTTCTACTTCATCACCAGTTCTCAAATTAAATCTTCTTATTTGAGATGGAGATACATAAATATCCTCACTACTTGTTAAATAATTTTTACATCTTAAAAATCCAAAATTATTATTTTCTAATATTTCTAAAATACCCTTTGCAGTATTTGATTCATTAATCATGCTTTTTAATTTTTCTTGTTTTGAAAAATTATCTTCATGTTCTACATTTCTATTATAGTTATTATTCTTTATGTTTTCCCTATTACCTAAAGTATTGCTTGTAGTTATATCTGTTTTTTCTTCCTTCAGTACTTTAGGTGCTATTTTTTCTCTTAAAATCATCCCTTCTTTCTCTACAGAATTAGGCGATTTTTCTAAAATTCTTTCTATTAAATCATTTTTTTTATATTTAGATATATTTTTTATCTCTAAATTTTTAGCAATTTCCTTTAATTGACTTAAAGTCATGCCTTCATATTCTTGCTTTGTCAAGCTAGCACCTCCATTTTAAATTAATTGATACATAATCTATTCTATAAATAACAGTCTTAATTCTAAATTTATATATACATATTTTTCAATTGAAAATTCACAATAATTAATTATGATAAAATTATTTAAAATTTCTTAACAAAATATATTTTAATCAAAAATTTTAATTAAAATATCAGATAAATATATTTTATTTTTTAATATATATTTTAGAAATACTAAAGAATTTTTTCAAATTCTCTTTATTCATTGTGAATTAATTTTTGTTACAAATTTTAAAAATTAGGGAATTTTATTAAGATTTTAAAATTAAGATATGCATAATTTTTACTGATTACTATTCTTTTATAATATATTATGTATAAAAACTTTAATTTTTTAAGTCTTATATAAATTATTATATCCAAGAAAAATATTTTAAAACTTTTCTTATATATAACTTTATAATAAATAAATATTTAGTTTTATTATAAGTCCTTTTTTTATAATAGTAAATGTTTTTATTTAATATATTAAATATTAAAACTTTTAAGTAATATTAACATTCATTTAATAAATATATTTTATTTTTTGTTATATGGTTGAAAGCCATAGTCTTTCTGAAAAATATATGTTTTAGAAATCATAAAGTGATTTCATCGTAAATTCTCAATCGTCTATTGTGAATTTAAATTATCTCATTTACCTTAAATTTTATCAGACTTTTAATCTTAAGAAATTCTATACTTTCCTAGATATAAAAAAGTTTCCCTTATTATTAAGGAAAACTTTTAAATCTAGATTTATTTTTCATTTAAAGCTGCTGAAATAAATCCTTTAAATAATGGATGTGGTTTATTAGGTCTTGATTTTAATTCTGGATGAAACTGTACAGCAACATACCAAGGGTGATCTTCAACTTCAACAATTTCAACTAATCTACCATCAGGACTAGTTCCAACTATATTCATACCTGATTCAATTATTTGTTTTCTGAATTCATTATTAAATTCATATCTATGTCTATGTCTTTCATAAATAAGTTCATCTTTATATAGTTCTGAAGAATTAGAAATTTCTTCTAATTTACATGGATACACTCCAAGTCTCATAGTTCCGCCCATTTCTTCTACATCCTTTTGTTCTGGCATTAAGTCTATTACAGGATATTTTGTATCTGGATCTATTTCTGAACTATTAGCACCTTCATATCCTAATACATTTCTTGCATATTCAATAACTGAACATTGCATTCCTAAACATATTCCTAAGAATGGTTTTTTATTTTCTCTTGCCCATCTTATTGCTTCAATTTTACCTTCTACACCTCTGTCTCCAAATCCACCTGGTACTAATATTCCATCTACATCTGAAAGGATTTTATTCACATCTCCTTCTTCAATATCAACAGAATTAACCCATTTTATTTCTACATTTGTATCATTAGCATATCCACCATGATTTAATGCTTCTACAACTGATATGTACGCATCATGTAATTCAACATATTTACCCACTAAAGCAATCTTAACATTATTTTTAAGATTTTTTATATGTTCTACCATTTGAATCCATTCTAAATTATCTATATCTTTACATCCTAAATGTAATCTCTCACAAACAAGATTATCTAATCCTTCTTCATGTAACATTAATGGTACTTCATAAAGATTTTCAGCATCTAAATTTTGAATTACTGAATTTCCATCTATATTACAAAATAATCCTATTTTTCTTTTTATATCATCTGATAAATTCTTTTCACTTCTACAAACTATTATATCTGGTTGTATACCTATACTTCTTAATTCCTTAACCGAATGTTGTGTAGGTTTAGTTTTTAATTCACCTGCTTTTCCTAAGAAAGGAACTAATGTTACATGAATAAAACATACATTTTCACTTCCAACATCACCTTTAATTTGTCTTATTGCTTCTAGGAAAGGTTGTGATTCTATATCACCGACTGTTCCTCCTATTTCAGTTATAACAACATCAATATCTTTTTCTTTTCCGACTCTATATACTCTCTCTTTTATAGCATTAGTTATATGTGGAATAACTTGAACTGTTCCTCCAAGATATTCACCTTTTCTTTCTTTTGAAATAACTGACCAATATATTTTACCTGTTGTAACATTTGAATTTTTAGTTAAATTTTCATCAATAAATCTTTCATAATGTCCTAAATCTAAGTCTGTTTCTGCTCCATCATCAGTTACAAAAACTTCTCCATGTTGATAAGGGCTCATAGTTCCTGGATCAAAATTTAAATAAGGATCAAATTTTTGTATAGAAACTTTTAAACCCCTATTTTTTAATAATCTACCAAGAGATGCCGCTGTTATACCCTTTCCTAATGATGATACAACTCCACCAGTAACAAAAATGTATTTAGTATTCATTGTTGTCCTCCCTAAAAAAATTTATTTTATATTGACTGCACATTCTTTAAATGATATAATAAAATTCCACCCATTAAATATGTCATGGGTCTTTTTGTGCTGAAATAACATAAGCAATATAATATCATATAATTATGTTGTTGACTAGCTTTTTTTTAATTTATTTTTTTTGTCTTTTCTATCCTATCTATATTATCCTGAATTTCAAAAAATTTTTCTCTAAAATTTCTATTTATCAATAATTTTTCTTCTGCAGATTTTATATTATTTTTAACACTTTTTTGAGTTTTTACTCTTAATATTTCCATAGCACTTTCATGTTCTAAGCAACTATAATTTTTTAATAATAATAATAATAAGTATTTATTTTCTCTTTCCTTTAGTATTTCAATTAATCCTTCTTTATTAATTCCATAGTAATCACATAATGCATTTAAAACTCTTATATATTTAATTTGATTTATCATAACTATCACCTCTATATCTAATTATTTACATTTTTTACATATTATAATCTATTTAAAAATAAAAAGAGTATAGAATTAAATACTATACTCTTCTAAATAATTTTTAATACATATGTAAAATTCCTAAACTATGTATCATAACTAACAACATATTATTTATAGTTAATAATTTATATATTTTACAAATTTAAATATGCAACAAAATGTTATTAAATTTTTTAATTATTTGCTTTTATATTTACAGATAATTGAGTATTAATAGGTGGTTGACCTTCCATTGTCATTAAATAATTAACCTCTATTTTTCCACCATCTTCATTTACATCTATCTTTAACTTCTTAGTATCAATATCAAGTTTAAGAATACCATAAGGAGTTTTATATAATGATGCAGTCTTTTGCCTAATTTTAAAATCCATTTTAGTCGTTGTAGAACCTTTTCTTTCTAACGTAAATGATTTATCTCTAATAGTTAGTATAGTTTTAGTGCCTTCCATACCTGAAATTTCTGTTTCATCGTACTCAACTCTAAAAATAGATTCCTCCATATAAAAATCACCTGGAGATACAACTTCAATTAAATCATCATTATCTGATAAAGCATTACTTTTAATAGCAATAATTGCTTTTTTCTTCATATTATCCTCCTATTTGTTAGTTATTCAAATTATACTTTTCAAGTTCTTCTTGAGTTATTGAATTAACTTTTTTAAAGTCTTTAAAATCTGTTGATACATGACCATATTTCACTTCTACATCTTTTTCATCTTTTCCTTTACTATATCTAACAGCAAATCTACAAGCTAAAGTTAAATCATCTTCTGTTGGATTATTACCTTCTGGGATTATAACCATAGCTCCATTAAAGTTAGATGTGAAAAATAATAAATCCTTTTTAGTTAATATTTTTTTCAACTCTTGTGCTTCAGAGCTATCTCTTGTAACTATAATTTTTATTTTATTTGGTGTGACAAAATGTCTACCATATTTTAAAAGATTTATATCTCTCTCAGTAATATTACTTTTTCTTTCAATAATTTCTTTTAATCTTATAGAATAATTAGGTTCAGTTAATTTACATCCCCCTGCTGGTGAAGGATAATCTTTTATGCCCCATTTTTCTGCTAATTCCATTTGAACTGTTCTACTTCTACCTGAAATTTTAAGTAATTTCTCCCTATCTACTAATCCATCAAGTTCCATTTGTGTTGGTTCTAAATTTTGAGCACATAAAGGTCTTAATATCTTATCTGAATATCCTGATTGTTTCTTTACTACATTTAATGCTTGTCTGTTTTGTGACATTGGTCTTTGATTTAATACTTCACCAGTAATAATAAAATCAGCATTAAATTTTTTTAATAATTCTCCTGAATATTTCATCATCATAGAATGACAATCTATACATGGATTCATATTTTTTCCCCAACCATGTTCTGGATTTCTAACCATTTCAAAATGTTCTTCTGAAAAATCTATAACTTCTAATTCTATCCCTATTTGTTTAGTCATTCTTATTGCATTTGTTTCATCAAAAAAATAAGATTTAAAACAAATTCCTATTACTTCTATTCCTTGATCTTTAATTAATTTTGCTGCTAATATACTATCAAGACCTCCTGATATCATTGCTAATGCTTTTGTCATATTAGTCCTCCTATAATAATTCAATTTGACATCCGAATAACATTAAAGCTTTATGTTAATATATACTTCTAATTAAGTTAATACATTTATAAATATCTTAAAATTTATATTAATGAAAAAACTTTATTTTAAGTTATATATTAAGATAATAAATTCTAAGCATCAAATAAACATTAATTATATCTAATACTTAGAACCCTATTTTTAAAATAAATTCTTTAATACCTCTACTGTCTTGAATTTTAATTTTATTTTTGAGTTATTATGTTCTTTATTAATTTCTTTATTAATTTCTTTATTAATTTTATTTTCTGTTTTTTCATATTGAACTTGCGCTTTAGATTCATCTACAAAACATAAAGGTGGAAACATTACACACCACCAATTTTTCCCTTTACCTTCTCCTATTATTATTCTGAAGGCTTCATAATTTCCTTGTGGTAAAGTTATATTACCATATGATTTTTCCGGAAAATTTTCTCTAGATAATTCAATTTTTACTGTATAATTATAATTATTATCCTTTATTACAGTTTCAGCAATTTCTTTAACTTTATTCATATTTTCTTCTATTAATTCTCTTGATTCTTCAAGTGAACTCGAATCGTTTAAAGATGGATATAAATAATCTATAACTTTATCTCTAACTTTTAATTTTAATTTCTGATCCTCATCAGAATTACTATTTGCTATAACATGAAATCTTATTAAAGAATTTTTTACTTCTTCATAATTTAATATTTTACTTTCTCCTATTTGCATATTACTAGTTAGACTTGTACACCCACTAAATAAACTAAAAAATATAACTATTATGATAAAAAAACTTAACTTCTTTATTATACTCATAATCAATTCCCCCTTGTAGCTAAAATTCTTACCACTTAAGGGAAACTTTATACATAATATAATTAATAAAAATTAAATTGTACGAGTTATAAAAACATCTAAGTATTTTTCTTTCATTTTATCATAGCATTTTTGTGCTTTTAACATATCATCAAAAAATCCAAAAACAGTGGGACCACTCCCACTCATCATACTACCTATAGCACCACACTCTTTTATTTCATCTTTAATTGCTGATATAACTCTATGTCTTCCTAAAGTTACATTTTCTAATAAATTTTTCATATTATTTGCAACAAAATTAATATTATTATTTCCCATATTTAAAATTAATTCTTCTGTTTTGGGATGAAAAATTACTTTTGATAAATCAAAGGCTTTATATACTTCTTTAGTTGATACTCCAAATGGTGGTTTTACTAAAACTAAAATTTTATCTTTAAATGGTTTTATTTTAGTAACTTTTTCTCCAATTCCTTCACACAATGCAGTTCCACCAGTAATACAATATGGTACATCTGCACCTAATTTTAAACCTAATTCCATCAATTCATGTTCAGACGCATTTATATTAAAAAGTTTATTCATAATTTTCAACACTGCTGCTGCATCAGTACTCCCTCCTGCTAATCCAGCAGAAACAGGAATATTTTTTTCTAAATTTATATGTACTCCACTTTCTATATTATATATATCTTTAAATAATTTAGCTGCTTTATAAGCCAAATTTCTTTCATCTGTAGGTACATAGCTTTTGTTACATTTTAATGTTATTCCTGAAGCAATTTTTTCTATTTGAACTATATCATATAAATCTATGTTTTGCATTATCATTTTTAATAAATGATAGCCATCTTCTCTTTTTCCAATAACATCTAAGGCAATATTTATTTTGGCATAAGCCTTAATCTCCATCTTCCCTTATCCTTTCCCAAACATTTTATAGGTACTTTAAAGAAAATAATTTAAAAAAACTTTTATTTATACTTTAAAATATAACAAATTAATTTAAATTATATACTTTATCTTAATAAAAGTTTTTATCTATTATTTTCTTATAAATACCTCAGTAACATTCTATCATAGGGGGAAAATCCTGTCTAACAACTCTTATAATAAAAAATACATTTCCTTTATCTATTATAAATTTGCTAAATTTAAATCCAATTCTTTGATTTTCTTTTTATTATTTATTAATTCTATAATAGGTTCTAATTCCTCATAAAATACTATTATTATGTCTCCCTGATTACTTATTTTTAATGCCTGTTCTACAGCTCCTATTTCATCTAAACATATTTGAACATTAGCATTTTTATTTGCATTCAATACACCTTTTTGAATCAAAGATGCTATCTCACCAGAATTTCTACCTCTACTATCTCTATCTTCTTTTATTATTATTCTATCTAATTCTCGTGAACATACATCTCCTATATTATATGCTGCCTCATCTTTTCTATCACCTGGAATTCCTATCACACCTATTAATTTATTATTACTTTTTAATTTTTTAATAGATGATAATACAGCTTTATATCCCTCTATATTATGCCCATAATCTAATATTACCTTTTTACCTTCAACTTCATAAATATTAAATCTACCTATGTTATTTTCATTAGGCATAAATTCTTTTAACCCTTTTTCAATCATGCAATAATCAACTTCTAGCCCTACCAAAGCTCCACATACTGCCATTACATTTTCCAAATTATATTGTAATATCCCATTGTAAGAAATAGGTATATCCTTTATCAAAGATAGACAATACTTTTTATTATTATTTACTACAAAAATTTGATTATTTTCTATAAATATAGCTATACCACCATCATTTATATTCTTCTGTATTAAGTCATTATCTTTATATTTTGAAAAATATATCTTTTTTGCTTTAATTCTATTAATTATTGACCTACTCCATTTATCATCTGCATTGATAACGACAAATCCATCTTCTTTTACAGCTTCACCAACTAATGATTTTACAAAACTCAGTTCTTCCATTGAATTAATTCCATCTAGTCCCAAATGATCATTTGTTATATTAGTTATTACAGCTACATCAGCCACATCATAAGCTAATCCTTTACGAATTAACCCACCTCTAGCAGTCTCTAATACGGCCACATCTACATCTTTATTGAATAATACTGTCTTTGCACTATTAAATCCCGAATCGTCTCCTTTATGGATACATTCATTATTTAAATATATACCATCTGTGGATGTCATACCAACGCAATGTCCCATTTTACTTAAAATATAGCCTATCATTCTGGTTGTAGTTGTTTTACCATTTGTTCCTGTAACTGATATTATTGGGATATTTTTAGGTTTACCTCTGTATAACATTTCGATTATAGCTTTACCAACATCTCTTTTTTTACCTTCACATGGAAAATGATGCATCCTTATTCCTGGTGCAGCATTTACTTCCATAATAACACCATTATTCTTTGAAATGTCTTTTCTTATATCATTAACACATATATCAATTCCACATATATCTAACCCTATAGCTTTAGCAGCATTTATGCAATATTTTCTATTTTCTTCACATATATCATCTGTACAATCTATTGCAATTCCACCAGTTGAAATATTAGCATTATCTCTTAATATAATTTTTTCTCCATTTAACGGTATTGAACTAAGTGAAAATCCTTTCTTATTTATACATGAAATTAATTCATTATCTATCTTTATCTTAGTTAATGGCTTTTCATGATCTTCTCCTCTTAATGGATTATTATTAATATCTTGTATTAACTTTTTTAAATTATCTTTTCCATTTCCTATAACAAATGGTGGCACTCTTAATGAAACTGCTACTACATTATAATCAATAACACAAACTCTATAATCATTTCCCTGTATATATTTTTCTATTAATATATCGCTATAAATTCTTCGCATGTTATTGTAACATTTTAATAATTCCTTTTCATTTCTAATATTTAAACATATCCCGCGTCCTTTACTTCCGTATTGTGGTTTTAAAACTACTGGATACCCTATCCTTTCTCCTGCTTTTAATAAACCAATTATATTAAATACTTTTTCTCCATCAGCTATAGGAATATTTTGATTGGTAAGTAATTTTTTAGTTAATAATTTATCACATGAAATATCCGCACCTATACAACTTGTTTTATCTCCTATAGTAGCTTCAATAATTCTACCCATTTTTCCATAACCAATCTGATAAAATCCACTATCTCCCAATTGAGTTATTGGCATATTATATTCTTTTGCAGATTTACAGATAGCATTTGTACTCGGCCCAATC
Source organism: Clostridium weizhouense (assembly GCF_019431045.1). GTDB lineage: Bacteria > Bacillota > Clostridia > Clostridiales > Clostridiaceae > Clostridium > Clostridium weizhouense. Next base: position 491,835 of record NZ_JAHXPT010000001.1, read on the forward strand.
TCTTCCTTACGCAAAACTTCATTTAATAATTCTATCCTGTGTTCAAAATTTAAAGGATTTTGTTTTATTAAAGAATTTATTAAATCTACTGATAATTTAACACATTCTATAGCTGTATTTTTGTATTGATATTGAAAAATTATATAATATCTATCCCCACTAATTTCTCTAGCTTTTCCATAAGCTACTTCTATTCCCAATTTATTTTGTAATGCAATTGTTATATGTTCGCAAATATGTGCTAAATATGTTCCTTCTTTAAGCCTTGTAACAAATCCCCCTACTTCATCTATACCACATCTATGTGTATATAGTTCTGGTACAAGCTTTAATAGATTAAAATTAAAATTAGGTATATCTTTACTAGGAGTTTCACAATATCCTTCTAAGTCTAAATCTATTCTTATACATTTTTTATGAGAATATATATTTTTACCTTCATATATTCTTTCCTGCACTATCTTCATTACTTAATTTACCCTCCTCAAAAGGTGCCTTTTTTACAAGATCGAACTTATTTCCATTAGTTAAAATATGCAACTTTACATTATGCATACTTAAAATCTCATCACCATACAGTTCTGAAACATTTGTATATGTAATTTCACTTCCATCAATAAAATATACTGCTCCTTCTCCAATCACCTCTATTTTACCTGCTTTATTAACTATTATTGCCGTATTTTCATCTATACCTATACCTAAAACTCCTGGATTTTCTGCAATTCCTGTTAATAATCTTCCTATCCTACCTCTCTGTGCAAAATGTTGATCAATTATAACATCTTTTATTAATCCTAATCCTGGTGCCATCTTAAGCGTGCATTTTCTTGGTGACTCATCATCTGAACCTTTAACAATCATAGTATCACTCATAACAGAAGCTCCAGCTGATGTCCCTACAATAAAAGTTCCAGCAATACAAGCCTGTTTTAGTGCAGTATATATAGGTGTACCACCAATTAAACTAGTTATCCTCAATTGGTCTCCCCCTGTAAAAAATATTAAAGAAGATGTTTTGATAAGTTCTACATTTTCATCATTAAATGAATCCATTCTTTCATTAATTTCTAATACTTTTATATTTTTAACCTTCAATTCTCCAAAAGCATTTTTATATTTCATTGCAGCTTCTTTAGGATATTCAGTTGCAATGGTTGCAATTAATAAAATGTCTTTGTCTTTATCTATTGAAGAACATACTCTATTTAAAATTTCTTTCTTTCCTTCCTTATCTTCACCTCCTCCAATTATAATTAAATTTCCATTTAAAATTTCATCCAAAATTTATCACCTCATATCATGCATTAAATATTGTTTCCACCCATAAATATAATTATTCAAAATTGTACAAAAAAAGCTTTAGTACTACTTAAAGTACTAAAGCTTTTTTGTAATAATTTTTTAAAAAATTGCTCTTCCTGGTATAATTATTTTTTTTCCTGGTTCAATTTCATCATACTCTTCAATATTATTTATTTTTACTAAAGACTCTACAGTTGTATTATATTTTTTTGCTAACTTCCAGAGTGTATCATCTTGACCTACAACATAAATAGTTACACTAGCTTTTTGTTGTGGTGCTTCACCTTCTTTTTCAACTACATCGGATATAAATTCTTTTTTCATTTCATAACATATCTTAGCTGATAACATTAGTGTTGCTTTTATAGCAATAGTATTAGCTTCAATATAAGCATCAATATTTTCCAGATTATTTCTAACTATTGCTTTCATACCTTCTTTAGCACCTGGAGCTTCTATTATTGCTGTAAATGGAATTTCTGATTTGACATTTTCTACATACTTATCAGAATCATTTGTTTTATACAAAACATCAACCTTCAATATTCCATCTACAATAACTTTATCTGTCTCAACTTGCTTATCTGCTATTATTACTGAAGCATTACTTGATATTATTTGTTCCGGTATTAAATTATCTTCTTTTAGTTGTAAATTATCTTTAACTATTGTTTCGGAAATGTTAGTTCCTTGAATTACTCCTAATTCATATTCATCTTTTCTTAATTCTATTGGGAATTTAGGACAATAAGCATCTTTAATAATATCAATATTTTCTTTTGAAAATACTTTTAAATTAGCTTTAACTACAAATTCATTGTTTATTACTCTAACTTCACCTAAATCATCTTCTTCTAACATTAAATCATTACTGCTTATCTCATAAGATACTGAATACATCATATCTGCATTAACACCTTTTATTTCTTCTTCTTTAGATAAATAAACATCATCTTCGATATATATTACATCTCGGGAATCATCCCCCTTATATAATATATTTAACTTACAGTAACAACTTAAATAAACTTTATCTTCTAGTATTTTTATTTCTTTTTTGTGTAATGATAATGAACATTTTAATATTTTATTAATTTGAGGTTTGTCCATCCCAACTCTGATTGTTGATTTCCCTAATAAATCTAGATCTTCACTAGCACTAATTCTATTTATAGTTTCTGTTTTCTTTAAAACTTCAATGTCATCAGTTCCTTCAATATCTTTTACAAATTCAACTTCACTACTCTTATATATTTCCCAATCTATTCCAAAAACTGCTTGAATAGATATTTTCCTTTCATTCATTATAGTAGCGTCAATATGTTCCACTTTGCATTCTACTTCGCAAATAACTTTATGTTCTTCTTGATTTAAATCAATATTGCTAGTAAATTTTTCAGTGTAATTAACCGAATTTACAACAAACCCATCCTCTCTTGCTAAATATAAAACAGTATATTCAACTTTACCATCTAACACCATTTTATCTCCAACTAATTCTTTTGTTTTTATTATAGGTTTAGCTTCAACTGTCAATATTTCTTGTACATCTGGATGAGTATCTGGAATTAAATATTCTTCTTTTAAAACGCAATTTGAATTACTTTCCCTAATCAATTGCTCAAATCCAATACTTTCTTTTATTGCATCTATTTGTGACATACTTTATACCTCCCATAAAATTTCTACTATTTATTTATATACTCATACTTAAATGTTTATGATATAAATATTAAAAATTTTTAGTTAGTATTTTTATTAAATTACTTTGTTATTTTTTTCATTATGTCTAAAGTAAACTCTATAGATAACTTATACTAAAATTTAGTCTAAAATAATTCTTTTATTTTTATTAAGAAAAGACAAGTTAGAACATTTTTATGCATATATAATTCCAAATTTTCCAAACTATTTGTCGTAAATTACTTTTTTTATGTTTTTTCTTAATAAATATGTTGACATATACTATATTTTGTCGTATCATAATAAATGGTTATTGACCATATAACCTCTCATAAATTCTCAATACCCTTTTATACCATAGTTGAAAGATGGAAACCCACCATCTTTCTTTTTTTATTTACTCAATAAATAATTAAGTAAATAAAAAAACTCCGATTTAAATCGAAGTTTATATTGAAGTTGGAAATACCAATTGTACAGTCTTTGTTAAGACATCTGAGTAACTATATGTCACAGTCCTTTGGGTGTCATTTTTTAATCTTATTACGAAAATACTAGGATATACACTTTCAATTACTCCATCATTAACTAAAATCTTTTTTCTTCCTCCATTAGCCCTTAAAGTAACTTTTTCTCCTATATGTCTTTCTATATCCTTCTTAATAGAGGAAATTGTCTTAATCTTTTCCATACAAACACCCTCTTTCTATCTTAAATTATACACAAAAAGAATAGTTTTGTCAAATAAAATTTATATTTTATCACTTATTATATGCATTTGTCAATATTAATATTTTGTAAATGACTTATTTTTCTTTTCATACACTCTTATTATCTATCTTTAACAAAATTCTATTCTTTTTTTGTAAATTTATTTTTGGGATATTTCTTATAAAGATTTTTAATTACTATAGCTTATAAAATATAAAATTACTTAACTGAAAATTTAAAGAGCTTGGAGTATCTTTTAAACTTATAAATTTATTTAAGATCAACTATACCTATTATTATTTGTTATATAAAATAAGGTTGGAAATATATTCTTAAATCCAACCTTACTAAACCAATTAAATAATACTTTGACTTATTTCTAATCTTATTTTCATTACAATAACATGTTAAAAATTTTTAATTCTTCATCATTAGAAAATCTTCCAGTAATATCATATACTCACCAAATTCATAATTTTCATTTGAAGTTAATTAATTATAACTCACCTCTAAATCATAAATTCTTGTAAATTAGCTACAAAATTTATTTATTGCATATGAAACATTTAATAATCCTTTAATTAAATAATTATTCTTTTTCTTGAGCTAGAAGTTGCTTATCGTATACTTTAAAGAAAGGATAATAAATAATCATATCAACTATTATTAATACTATAACAAGTAGTGCTGCTTTCCAATCTAATGTAGAAAAAAATGCACCTACTATTGACGGCATATTCCATGATAGCATTGAAAATGTTCTCCCTATAATATGTTGCGACATTAATAAAAAAGTAATTATAGCATTTATTGTTGCTGCAAATATAAATGGTATTAAGAAAACAGGATTTAACATTAAAGGTACACCAAATATTAATGGTTCAGAAATACCAAACAAAGCTGGAACTATTCCCATTTTACCCATCATATTTAACTGACGTGATTTTGCTGTAATTAGTAATATCGCTAGTCCTAAAACTGCTCCACAGCCACCAATTGCAACAAAATAGATCCAAAATGGAGTTGTAAATACATTAGGTAGTTGTTCTCCTGCTACTTGAGCTGTTGCATTTATTGATAAGTTACCATCTCTAATAGGTCCCATAATACCTGCTAATGCTGCATCATGAATTCCAAAGAACCATAAGAAATGTGTTAATAATGTTATAAAAACTACAAAGAAAATACTATCAGCTGCTTTAAAAGTTGGTGTTAACAAACTAAACATGAATTTAGGTAGAGTAGTGTCCATTTTATTAAAAATCATGAATATAATTATATATATGATTATTATAATAAACCCTGGTATAAAAGATGCAAATACATCACTTAAACTAGCCGGAACTCCTTCTGGCATTTCTATTTTACCAAAATTCCTTACTTTTAAGAATCTATATAATTCTACAGTAAACATACTAATAGCAATTGCTGGAATTAATCCCTTTCCATCAATATAAGATATCTCTATTGATTTAGATGCATATCCTAATTCAATTGGGTTTGTTACTAATAAAAAGAACCCTACTGTAATAAATAAGCTTGGCAAAAATGCTTCCATTTTATAATGTTTACATAGAAAATAATTAATTCCTAAAGCTATATATAATGACATCCCTCCTAATGTAAACGTAAACAACCAATTTAAAATTTCACTATTATTTGATGCGAATTCAGCCCATTTTAGTAATAATATATTAGTTGTATTCTCAGTAACTGGTGGTGATTTTAAAATAGCTACAACACCTCCCATTAATGTGATTGGAAGTAAGCTCATAAACGCATCTCTCATCGCTGCTAAATGTCTTTGTTTAGCCAATTTATTGGCAAAAGGCATAATCTTTTTCTCACAAAACATATTAAATTTAGCTAGCTTACTCATTATTTTCCTCCTCCTAACTTATCATAAACTGTCTTTAAAACAGCTTCTGCATTCATACTTCCATAATTCATTGGATCAATATTTAAAACAGCTATATTTCCTGCGCTCTTCTTTATCCCATCTGATTCAAACCTTATTTGAGGACTTATTAAAATAATGTCTACATTTTCTAAATGATCCATATATTCTGCAATTCCGTAAGCTTTAACATTACACTTTCCTTCTGAAACCTTCTCCATCCTTTTAGCAAGCATACCTGTTGACATTCCTGCATTACAAACTAACATAATATTCATTATATATCCCTCCTATCTATAATTTCTCCATTGCTTTCACATACTTCTTTAAACCAGTAGTATGATTTCTTAGGCTTTCTTACTAATCCATTATCCCAATCAACAGCAACTAAACCATATCTTTTCTTGCATCCATTTTTCCATGAATATAAGTCCATTGTAGACCAGATATAATAGCCCCTAACATCTGCCCCCTCATCTTTTGCATTTAAAATTGCTGCTATATGATCATTTAAAAACTCAATTCTATAATCATCATTTACAGGTTCATCTTTAGATACATCCTCATATGAAGCAACACCATTTTCAGTTACAAATATCGGTAATCTATATTTATTATGAACCATCATTATACCTTCATAGAGACCTCTTGGATATACTTCTGTATCCCATTCTGTATATTTTGATGCTGGATCAAATACTTGCTCAAACCAATCTTTTATTATTAACTTTGAAGTTCCTTTTGCACTACTTCCAGAATTATTTACTATTAAAGTTGTTTCACCTTCTGTATATGGCTTTACCAAAGCTCTCGCGTAATAGTTAAGCCCTATAAAATCAACAGTATTCTCCTTGATAACTTTCATATCCTCTGCTGTAATATATGAAAGGTCATACTTCATACTCAATCTTGTTAATAAGTCTATAGGAATTTCCCCTTTTGCTGCAGTATCTAATATCCAATTATTCATGAAGTTATCAGCATTTCTTATAGCTATTTTTGTTTCTAAAGTATCATCAATTCCAAATATAGGAGCAAAGCTATGAACTATTCCTATCTTTCCCTCTAAATTATGTTTTCTATACTCTGCAATTGCTCTAGCATTAGCTAACATAACATAATATGAACCTTTTATAGTAAATTCAGTATTTTGTAATCCTGGAGGATAGTTACCTATCTTGTATCCTGAGAAAATAAAATATCTAGGTTCATTGAATGTAACAAAATATTTCACCTTTTCTCCAAATTCTTTAAATATCACATTAACGTAATGTATATATGCATCAATAGTTTCCTTATTAATCCATCCACCTTTTTCTTCAAGAAATTGTGGTAAATCCCAATGATATATTGTAACAAATGGAGTAATTCCATTATTTATACATTCATCTATAAGTTTATGATAAAATTCTATACCTTCTGGATTTATATCTCCATCTATATTCTTTATTATTCTTGGCCACGCTAATGAAAATCTATACGTGTTATGACCTCCATCCTTCATATACTTAATATCTTCCTTATATCTATGATAATGATCTGAAGCCATATCACCACTTTCAAAATTATTCTTATGTAAATAGTAATCCCACATTGATTCTACTCTTCCATCTTCATTCCAAGCACCTTCACATTGATATGATGCAGTTGCTGTTCCCCATAAAAATTTTTCCATATTAATTTCTCTCCTTACTATACTTAATCTGAATATTAATTATTTGTTTTGCTAAATCCACAACAACTGTAGAAGAAGCCAAGTGATCTTCGCTATGTATTAATAATAGAGATAGTTCAACCTTTTTACCTGCCGCCTCATCTTGAATAATGCCACTATGAGTTTTTTGTGCATTTAAAAGTTCTTCTTTGGCTTCCAATAATAATTCATTAGCCTTGTCGAAATTGCCTTTATCAGCTTCTTTCATTGCTTCCATAGCATAACTTCTTGCATTTCCACTATGCATTATTAATTTAAACTCTATTTTATTCATTTCATCCATTAATATCACACTCCAAACCTTTATTAATAAGATATCTTATATTCATATTATAACTAAAATAAATTTTATAAAAAAATATACTTTTTCCACTTGAAAAGGAAAAAGTATATTAAAAGAATTATTCTAAATTATATACATTTAAAAATATCTCTATAAATTCATCATAACATTTTGAATTTATAATTCTTTTCATAATATCTTGATTTTCTATCAATAATATTAAATTTTTAAAAAAATTATCTAAATCTAAGTTTTTTTCCGTATTTAAACTGAATAGAAACACTACTTGTACTTTATATTCTCCCCACATAATTGGTTCTTTTAATATTCCAACTACTATTTTATTTTTATATGCTATTTTTTCCAAAGGATGTGGAATTGCTATTAATCCTCCATATGCTGTTGAAGATATCTTTTCTCTTTTTAATACATAATCCACATAATTCTTAGGACAATATCCTTCTTCATAAAGTCTTTCTACAAGATATTTAATTACTTCCATTCTATCTTCCAATTTAATATCTTTAAAAAATAATTTTTTATCAAATATATTATAAATTTCATCTAAATTATTTTTTTTATAATTAAATAAATTTAGTATATTATCTATTTTATTTATGTCTTCCTTTAGCAAAAATGTAGAACATACAATAGTTTTTATATTTAACTTATTTTGTATTGGTATTGTTGATATTATTAAGTCTACAAAATCTTCTTCAATATGATCTAACTGATACATGGATATGCAACCTACTATATCGATCTTATCAGAATATATTTTAAGTAATTTATTTTTTAATAATTTACTTGATGCTATTCCTGTTGGACATATAATTAAACATCTAACTCTACGATTTTCTTCATTTAATTTTTCTATTGCCGATGCCAAATGTAATACTATTAATCCTATTTCATCATCATTTAATGTATATCCAAATACTTTCTGATATTCTAATGCTATTGATACTCCCATATCATAAATTAACGGATAAACTTTTTTTATTGTGTAAATCAATGGGTTTTGTATATAAATACCTTTGCCACTCCTTATTAATAAATTTTCCATATGAAGTGTTAACCCCGATAAAAATTCACCATCTTGTTTTAAATCTAATAAATATTCATTATATAATTTATTGATTATCAAATCTATAAAGTAATTTACTTTATCATTATTTTTTTGCAACTTATTAATCTTACTTCTATTATGTATAAATATTCTCTTTCCTGATATAAGTAATGCTATGTATTCCTTTTCTCTTTTAGGTATACTAATTTTTATAAAATTCTCAATTTTTTCACAGATATCATTACTAATTTTCATATCATCTTCATTTAAAATCTCTAAATAATTATAATCATCTTTTATATCACAATTATCAATGACCTTTTCTAAAACTATAAGTATATGTACAACTAAATTAATAACTGCTAAATCGCTTATTTTAATATTATTTTCAAAAAAATACTCTCTTAGAATACTATTTATTCTTACTATATCTATATTTTTAAAATTCTCTTCATATCTACTTATATCAAAAATATTATCTTTTTGCTCTTTTAAAATTAATCTACATAAAAGACTTCTTTTTTCTTTTTCTGTTCCATCTAGAAATACATTATTACTAATTCTTCTCATTTCTATATTACTATTTTCATCTTTTAATAAGACTTTAATTCTATTTAAATCCTTTTCAATTGTATACTCACTTACCATTAGTTCATCTGCTAAATCAAATATATCTATACTATCCATTCTATATAATAGCTTATTTATAATATATGATGTTCTCTCCTCAACTGTACTTGGTATATCCTCTCTATATTCACCTAACATTTTTTTTACTATATCATGCTCTTTAATATAGTAACCTTTAGATTTTAACATACATATTACTTGAATCTTATTTAAATTATTAATTTGTGAAATATCATTTCGTATTGTTCTTGTTGATACGCCTAACATATTAGATAGTTTTTTAGCTGTAATATATCCACAACTATCTAATATTTTGTTCATAAGATCTTTTTGTCTTTTTGAAATACCCACCATTTGATTATATCCTCCTCATAATAATTTTATAGATTTAATTCTTTCTTTGCATTATTATAATATTGTTATGGAGTTATATACCAGTTTAAAGCATGTATACCTTATCCGTTGTAAAATATCTCAATATACTCAAATACAGCAATACTAACTTAATTTTATTTGAAGTTTTGTTTTACTAACAGTTATATATTTAAGCTTTTTCTCATCTTTTTCTTTATCTCTTAATTCTATCATATCTATAATTTTATTGAAATTTATATCTATCTTAATTATTCCATATCTATGTCTTTCTTAATGCAAAATTATTAATACAGACTACACTAATTTTATTTATATTAAAAATTAATATATACATTAATCACTCTTATTTTAAATATTTATATCACATTTATTTTGCTTCTCTTTTATGATAATTTGAATATATTATAAATTATTTTGTCATAAAAAAGCTAAAGTTCAAAAATTCATAATAATAAATGAACTTTTGAACCTTAGTACTTTATTATACAAATGGAGACTTTGGATATCCTTCTCTATATTTTCCTCTTGTTTGCAATCCACCAATGCCTTTTATTCCTGTTATAGTATTTTCTATAACATCAGTAATAGATACTATTTTATCTATTCTTGTATAAGCAATTTTTTCACATACAAATACTGGATCTAAGCAATGTATTAATACTCTACTTGGAGACGATGCAAAATTTGCTCCTGCATTCAGCATGCACTCATAACAACTTTGACATGCTCCTGCAAATATTACTAATTCATCATAACTAGAATTATAGTTTCTTAATTCTTTAATAGATTCTAAATAATATTTTGAATTTCTATAATTGTTTAAATCCAAGTAATCTTTTGCATCCTTTAAAACCCCATCATGGCCTGTCAAAACAACTATATCCGGCTTTATTTCCTTAACTAAGTCAACAATTACATATGGTTGCTTATCTTCTGATACACATCTTCCAACGGCATCTAATGATAGTTGTTTATATACCTTAAGACACGTCTCCATATATTCACTATCTGCATCAACATGTAGTATTTTTCCTGGTCTACCAAACATTAAATCATTACTAGGTTTAACTTTCACAGACTTATTTACCTTATCCCTAAGTCCCCCCCTTAATGATATAGCTTTCTTTATAGCATCATTTACTCTTGTGTTTAAAATTTTATCTTGTGAACCTGCATCTTCATCTGATACTTCTTCTAAATCTTCCAGTGTAGCATCTGCAATTATTCTTATACTTATACCCTTTAAAATAAAAATTTTCTTATTACCTTTTTCTTTAATATCTATTATTTTAAATGTTACATCTTTATCATATGATTTTCTTACAACTACATCTCCTATATCCATTTTTTCTCCTAAATACATATATATTGCTTACTTTATAATATGATTCTTCTCTCAAAAGTTTCCCTGTTTAATTCCATATAAAAAGTACTTGAGTGCATAAAATAAATTAAATATATGAGCATACTTGCTGATCTATTATTTTTTTAATGTTCCTTAACTTGAATAAGGGACCATCTCAAATACATAAAAATGCTTTTTGAGATAATCCCTTTTCCTATCATATTCATTATTCTATTTTATACTCACTCTTAAAATCGTTTAAAAATTTTAAAAACTTATCCTTTTCTTCAATTATAGAATTTAATTTATTTGTAAATGTATTTTGTCCCCAATTTACTTCATTATAATAATATCTATTAGCTAATCTCCAATACCTTTGTGGAAATTTTAAATAAGCATATAAGACCTTATATTCTTCTTCTTTTAATTTCGAAACTGAATTATATGATTCAAGTATAGCTTTAGCAAATTCTAAATCCCAATCTACTCTTTTCAAAACCTTTGTCATAAAATTACTTATATCAAATGTTCTAACTTCTCTTTTACAATAATCAAAGTCTATAACATGAGTAGATTCATTATCATTTAATATTATATTATGATAGGTAAAGTCATGATGACAAAAGCTTTTCTCTTGCTCTGCTAACATACATAACTCATAATAATTTGATTCCTTTAATATTGTTAAAGCTTCTTTTCCAATTTCCTTATAAAATTCTACTGATTGCAAATAAAGTATATCAAAATCATTTTTAATATTTTTCTTTCTTATTATATCCTTCATTTTATCTAAAGATTTTGTCCTTTTTTCCATCAAATGAGGCCATCTTCCTAAATCACTTTTTAATTTAGAATTTTCAGGTGGATCATATCCTTTAGATGCCTCATGCATATGAGCTAATGTTTCCGCAGCTATTTTCACCTCATTAATATTGCGAAAATCACATTCTCTACCTTCTAACCATTCAGATAAGGTATATAAATCTTCATTAACTAAGGCATATGGCTCACCTTCAGTATTTAAATAATACCTGTCCACATTATTAAATCCATTTTTTATTAAATGTTCTTTTGCACCATATACAAATAATAATTTTTGTGGACCATAGTTAATCTTTTTCAAACACCTTTCACCTTTATTAGTCTTAAGATAGTAAACACCTTTATTAGCCTTAATTATTTCTATCTTAATATCAAATTGTCTTTCAATTTCAAATTCCCGCATCATAGTGCTCACCTCCTTTATATTTATATGTACATATTATTTCTTTTATTAACATTTTTTATATTCTTTTAATATAATAGATTAGGACGAATTCTTGGAAAGGATTGAATAATGCGAATAGGAATAGATGGTAGAGCTGCAAAATGGTATAGAGGCACTGGAATAGGCACATATACGCATGAACTAATTAGAAGTCTAAATATTATTGATGATAAAAATAACTATTTAATTTTTATGCCAAAATGTGATTCTTTAAATAATTTAAATTCTAATTTTTCTATAGAACCTGTTGAATCTAATGATTGTAATAGTTTTTGGGATGATGTAAAAGTCCCTAACATTTTAAAAAATTCAGATATGGAACTTTATCATGTTCCACAAAATGGAGTAGGAATTTCTAAAAATATTAATTGTAAAAAAATTATTACATTACATGATATAATTCCTTTAAGAATGCCTGAAACTGTTAGTGAAAGATATCTTAAAATTTTTAATGATGAATTACCAGATATTTTAAATAATTGTGAAGGAATAATTACTGTATCGGAATTTTCTAAAAACGATATTGCAAAAGAATTTAACTTTCCAAAAGAAAATATATATGTTACTCACCTTGCAGCTGAAGAAATTTATAAGCCTCTAAGTAAATGTCAATGTAAAAAAATTATTACTGATAAATATGGTATAAAAGAAGATTTTATTCTTTATGTAGGAGGATTTAGTCCACGAAAAAATATTTTAGGATTAATTGACTCTTATTCAAAACTCCCTTACAGCACAAGAGAAAAATTCAAATTAGTTATTATAGGAAGAAAAGGTCCTTCTTACTCAAAATATAAAGAAAGATCTGAATCATTAGGAATTTCTTCTCAAGTAATATTTACTGATTTTGTTCCACTTGAAGACATGCCAATTTTTTATAATGCAACTGAAGTTTTAGTTTATCCATCCTTTTATGAAGGATTTGGATTACCTCCACTAGAAGCAATGGCATGTGGTACACCAGTGATTGCTTCTAATGTAACTTCAATACCAGAAGTATGCTATGAATCTGCTTTATTAATAGATCCTAATGATATAGATGCTTTATCATATAATATTCAGAAAGTACTAGATAATAGTTTATTAAAACTAACCTTAGTTAATAAAAGCTTAAATAGAAGTTCCAAATTTTCATGGACTAAAACAGCTCAGGATACCTTAAACGCTTATAATGATATATTAAAACTGAAAGACTAATTAAGTAAAAACTAAAAAAATAAGATTGTCTCAAAAATTTTATAAATTAACTTGAGACAATCTTATTTTTTATTACACTATGTTTTAAGTGAATATTGATATTGTAGTATAAAGCTCATGGACAAGGGAATTTATTTTAAAACATAGCAATATTTTAAAGTACTTATTTCTATATAATTTTAAGATTATAGAAATTTAACAATCTTATTAAATATTAATTAACTTTCCATATCTATCTAGAAATTCTTTTCTGAATTGGTCATTATTTAATTTAGTTTTAAATCTATTTAAATAAACTTCATACTCCCATCTTTTTCTCTTATAATAATAATTTTTTGACATCGTATAAAAATCTTTAGGAAAAGATAAAAGTAAATATATTAACTCTTTTTCCTCTTTTTTTAATACACTTATTTCTTCATATGCCTCTATAGCTAATAACATTTTATCTATATCAAAAGCTGAATTTTTTATACATCTTAATATAAAATCTGATATATCTATTATCCTTAAATCTAGTGTTAAAAAATCAAAATCTATAATACTTACTTTATCTTTTTTTATTAAAAAATTGTGATATGCTAAATCATTATGGCATATTGATACTGTATCACCAGAGTCCCTTAACTCATTATATTGACTATTTTTAAGTTTTTCTTGAACATTAACTATCTCATTTAAATATCTATCTATATTTTCAAGAAATAAAATATCAAATTCATTCTTATATTTATATTTGCTTACAATATCTTTAAAGAAAATAAGCTCATCATATGCTTTTTTAAATTTAATTTCTAATGATTCATCTAATAAATCTTTATTTATTTTATTTTTTAATTCTTCTCTCAATCCTTTAGAAGCCTTATGCATTAATGCTACATTTTTTGCACATAATTTAATTTCTACTGGATTTGTAAAACACGCTTCTCTACCATCTAAAATATCCATAACTACATACACTTCATCATTCCATTTTTTATAATTCAAGCCATTACTAAACTTATTATAAGTTATCACATTATCATAATTATTCTTAATATATTCTAAGCATTCATTAATAAGCTTTAATCTTTCTTCATCATAATCTACTTTTTTTAATATCTTATTCCCATCATCTGTAGATATAACAAATACATTTCTTAAAGGAGTTATATCATTTATGTTAATTCCTAATTCATTAAAGAATTTCAAACTTAAATCATAATCACACAATGAATTTTTCTCAGCATATCTAATTCTATTCATATCTTTCCTCCTATTTAAAATAAAAACTTTACCTGATTAAATAAATTTTTTACTTTCATACTCCATACTATTTTTTAATTGTATTAACAACTCCTCTTCTGTTTTTGATTTTTTGTTTGTTCTATATCTTTCCCAAACTTTTAATGAATCTTTAGGATAACTATTTAATGCTCTTAAATAAAAAAAACTATCGTTTGATAAGTGAGATTCATATACAAAAACTTTTATTAACTCTTCCACATCTATTTTGCATTTTTTCCTTTGGAGTTTTTTAATGTATTTATAAAGATCCTCTTCAACTAAGTTATAAGACATATATTTTAGATTAGCTATTTTAAAATTTGAATCAAATTTTAGATTTGCTTGATCTGCTCTTCCAATGCATATTTCTTCTCTATTCATACTTCTTTCTATAATTCCAAAATAATTATGAGTATATATATACCCTATAACTTCTTCTGCTTGTTCTAATAATCTTTTTCCATCCGTAATTATTAATTTTTCAAAATCATTTTTTATTCCATTATCAATTATTCTTTCATAATCTTTTTTTAACTTTTTTATTTGAACTTTATAATTCTCAATTTCTTTTCCTATAGTACTTTCTAACCTCGTTAGACATCCGCCTTGATACCCTAACAAGATTTTATGGAGATTAACCATTCTTATAACTTGAGCAATGGCTTCTTTACTTTCTATATTTTTATCATAAACAAAATATCTTTCTGTAATATCTATTCCTTTATTATTTAGATATTCCTTTATACTCAACTCTTTAATCCTAATCTCCTCCTTTGAAATAACTATCTATAAATTCTTCTCTCTCATAACAATCTTCTAAATATTTACTCAATTTATTAATAAAAAATTCTTCTCCCCATGGTTGTTGCTCCCAATATACTTGAATTCCTAATTGCCAAAAAGTCTGTGGAAATCTAATAAATTCTCTGATTAATGGTATTTCTTCTTTATTTAGTTCAATTATTTTTTCATAATTGTCTAATATTATATTAGCTTTCTGTTCTTCCCATTTTCCATCTTTCATAACCCTTATAAGCAAAGATGATAAATCATGTAAATGTGAATCTAGTATACAATAATCGAAATCTATTATATTTATATCATTATTCTCGCATATAAGAATATTGTGATGAGCATAATCATGATGACAAAATCCCCTTAAAAGCATTTCTTTTTCCATTATTTTTATATAATTACTATTCTTTAATCCCTCAATACTTTTCTTAGCTCTATCTATCTCCCTATTAATATTTTCTAAATATAATAAATCAAAATCAGATTTATATGCTTTTTGATTTATTCTATTTCTAAAATCTAAAATTTCATTTAATCTTGTATTAAATACTTCCTGCCAAGAAAACCATCCTATTCTAGGCTGCATACCTTGTTTAATAGTAAAATTTTTACTACACTCATGTAATTCTGCAAGTTTCATAGAAATCTTTGCTAATTCCATTGGATTATCATAATTGCTTACCCTTGATGGTACCCACTTTGTTAAATAAGCATATTTACCATCTATATTTATATAATCCTTTCCATATTTGTTTTTTATAATTTTAGGTATATTTTTAAAATTATTGTTTTGTAAATGTTTCATTGCAGATAAAATAAAATAAAAATGAAAAAAGTTATACTTAATTATTTTTAAGCAATATCCCATATCTTCTGTTAAAATCTTATAGCTACCTTTAACCTTCTCAATTTTATTTATATTCAATTCATATTGTTCTTTAATGCAGTTTTTTATTTGAAATGTATCATCATTACTTTTCATAAATTTCACCTAAAAAATATTCTTCTTTTTATTGTATGTTATTAAATTATTTATTGTGATTTAGCAAATCCAAAAAATATCTAAACTTTATATTCACAAAATTTAGTTTTGATTAATATCTTAGTTATATATGTATATTTAGAGGTGTTGTATGAAAATTTCTATAGATGCTCGTAGTGCTACCTTACATGAAGGTACTGGTATAGGTACTTATACCAATAATCTTATATCAGAAATTCTCTCTATAAACTCACAAGATAATTTCACATTATTTTGTTCAGGAAAATTTAATAAAGATTTTATTAAAAAAAATACTAATATTATATACTCATCTGGTAGGCATTCTGGATTTTACGATAAATACTATATTCCACGAATGTTAAACGAAAAACATATTGATTTATACCATATCCCTCAAAATGGTATTGGATTAGAACCATCATCATCTTATAAAACAATAGTTACAATACATGATTTAATACCTTATATTATGCCTGAAACTGTAGGAAAGGGATATTTAGAACGTTTCTTAAGAGATATGCCAAATATCATTTATAATTCATCAGCTATATTAACTGTTTCTGAACATTCAAAAAAAGACATACTTAAGTTTTTCAACGGTTATCCTGAAGAAAAAATATTTGTTACTCCACTTGCAGCTAATTCTAATTTTAAGCTATTAAATAAAACTAGTTGCAATAATTATGTTAAGGATAACTTTAATGTTAATAATCCATTTATTTTATATATAGGTGGATTTAGTTCAAGAAAAAATGTCTTAGGTCTTATAAAAGCATTTAAAAATGCCTATAAAGATTTAGATAAAACTTACAATCTAGTACTAGTGGGTACATTAAAAGATGAAGGTGAAGAGCTATATAATTTTGTAAAACAAAATAATTTAGATGATAAAGTTATTTTTACAGGCTATGTTAAAGATGATATTTTACCTATCCTTTATAATAGTTGTGAAGCATTTGTTTACCCATCTTTTTATGAAGGTTTTGGATTACCACCACTAGAAGCTATGAGCTGTGGTGCACCGATAATATCATCTAACATATCATCAATACCAGAGGTTACATCAGATAATGCCCTATTAATTGATCCTTATAATGAAAAAGACTTAGAACTTGCATTGGTAAATCTTCTTAATAATGAAGATTTAAAACTTAATTTAAGCAAAAAAGGCTATAAAAGAAGCCTCCAATTTTCATGGAGGCAAACAGCAAAAAATACCTTAAATGCATATAAACAAATAATATCTAATAATTAAATACATTAATTTTAGCTATTATCTTAGGTTATTTTCTTCAAGTACTTTTGTTTTTATATCAATATAATCATCATATTTTTTTATAACAGGAGCTCTCTCTTCTATGTTACTCATAATAATTAGAGGGCTCTTTCCATTAAAATTTTTAATACTATCTTCAATTTCTATATTCTTATATGTATATAAATAACTTGAAAAAAATCTTCCTTCTTTAATATATTTAATAGTATATTTATTATTAGTAATGACAAATGTTATAAATTTTTCTATTAATTTTTTATTATCATTATTTTGGTTTAATATTATAAGATTATCCCCTTCTGCACAAAAAAATCTATTAGTCCCAATATTCTTACTCGGAGTGTTAATTGCTACCCATTCGCATTTTTCGTCTAAGGCCATAAGTTCTCTCATTCCATTTATAGATGATATCCTTGCTAAAAATGGATTTCCATCTTGTAAATTTAATATATTATTATCTTTTAGTTCTTTTAACTTATCTTCAACTTCTTGTTGAATGTCATAAATGCTTTTATCCTTACTCAAAGATTGCATAACTAATAAACTTACTAAATCTTCATAATCCTGTCCTGTAGCATTTAATATCTTTAACTTACCATTACTTTTCTTATAAATATCAGTTCCAATATTTACAAAATCATTCCACGTACTAATATCATAATTATGATATCCATATTGACTTAATATATCTTCTCTTATATATAACACTAACGGTCTTGAATTTAGTGGTATAGCTATTTTTTTATCATCCTTAATAACTTGTTCTAATCTATTTTTAGAAAAGTTTTTAGAATAAGTTTCTAAAACTTTATTCATATCATCATCTATATTAATATCTTCTAATGATAATTTTTTCATATCTAATCTATTTAATTGTCCTATATTAAATAATTCATTCTCTTCTATTTGAGATTTCAAATTATCTACATACTTATCGCTATTTATTTGTTTAATTTGAATATTTGTTTTTGGGTTATATTCCATAAATTTATCTGCACATTCTTTTAAATATTCATATAAATTTTCGTTTACTGCTATTTCTATATTACCTTTAATTTTAGATTCTTTACTAGAATCTAATAAATCCATTCCTACTATGCAAAGTATTATTAAAATAAAAAATATGCTTAAATATTTCATCTTATTTCTCATGATTTACACCTCTATAAAAATACATATCTAAAAATATTTATAATTATTTAGATATGGTAATCTCTTTTTTACTTTCATACTCTAAATAAATTATAGAAAAAATTATTGCTAATGTTCCACATATTAATTTAACTAATATATACGCTAATAACATATCCTGTGCCTGATTTGCAATGTATCCCATTTGTCCACCAAATACATATGCACCACCAACAGAAAAAGCTGTACAAATAACTCTTCCTCTTTCATCTAATGAATCATATTCTGAATATATAACTATTGCAGAAGCTAAACTACCTATAAATGCTGCAATAGAATTTATATTAACATTAAATATTTTACTCATATTATTTAAAGGCTTACTTAATGTATTTTTTAATACTTCTAACATAACATATGCTCCGCCTAAAAATATTGCTATTTTGCCCACAATTTCTAAGACCTTATCTATTGGCATAACATTATCTAAAATACATATTCCAGCTATAGAATTAACCCCTTGTATAATTAAACCTATAACACTTATAAACATTATAGCTTTTCCTATAAATTTAAATATTACTATTAATAATTTAGGTCTAAAAAGTATACCTAAAGTTAAAACAACTGCTAACAATATTATTGGTAAGAGATTATACGCTAATATATTAATAGGCACTTTAACTATAATTCCTCCTATAAACAACCCTATTGGCATAGTTATAATACCACATAGTATTCCTTTAAATAACGTTTCAAACATTTCTTTTTTTATCAACCCTATTGCAAGTGGTAATGTAAAACTAATAGTACATCCCAAAATTGATGATATAAATATTCCTGTAAATTTAGCCATTTCATTAGATGTAGCTAATTTTTGAGATAAATTAAGTCCTCCCATATCTATAGCTATTATACTTGCTGGAAATATTGATGCATCTAGTGAAAATTTTTGTGCTATAGGTACTAATGTTTTTGTTAAAATATCAGAAAAAAATGGTGTCATTGACAATATACCTATCATTGATAATGATAATGGTCCTATTGTTTTTATTCCATCCTCAAAAACTTTTCCAAGCTTAAACTTATTTCCCTCTATATAATCAATAGCTCCAATTAAAAAAAATAAAGCCACAATATATAACAATATATTTCTCATATCTCCTCCTGTTAATACCGTAAACTATTATTAAGTATAACAGAACAAAAGTGGCTGCGCCACGTTTCAATTGACAATTGACAGCTGACAATACACAGTTGTGATTGAAAACTACAGGCTTTCTAAAAAATATATATTTTAGAAAGCCTAAGGTGAGTTCATCCTAAATTCTTAATCATAGATTGTCAATTCAAAAATATAATCTGATTTATTCAAAGATTATTTAGTAATATAACTAGTCTAAAGAATAAAAAGCCTTC
This sequence comes from Clostridium weizhouense, assembly GCF_019431045.1. Taxonomy (GTDB): domain Bacteria; phylum Bacillota; class Clostridia; order Clostridiales; family Clostridiaceae; genus Clostridium; species Clostridium weizhouense. The sequence continues at coordinate 512,201 of NZ_JAHXPT010000001.1, forward strand.
TTTGAATTAAGAAAGCTTTTATTGATTTTATTTTCAACTTATAATTCACCAATTCTCTCATATAATTCTATAAATTCTACTGATAGATCCTTTAACATAGTAGTTGTCATCAAATGATCTTCTGCATGTACTAAAAGCAAAGAAAACTCTGATTTTTGCCCTGATGCTTCAGTCTGGATTAAGGTTGTTTGTGAATTATGGGCATATCCTAATTCTTTATCAGCTTTTTTAATCAAATTTTTTGCGGCTGTAATTTCTCCTTCTTTAGCTAATGAAATTGCTTCCATTGAATAACTTCTAGCTTCTCCACTATGCATAATTAAATTTAATATTACCTCTTCCAAACCTAATCACCCTTTCTTAAGCCTATGTATATTGAAAATATACTTTATCATCGCACAAATTACTATAATTACATTTTACACCAAAATATGTTTAAAATTAAAGATTATATTTAATTTATTAATATATATACCAGTATGTCCATCTATTTTATCTATTGTTTTATTTCATGCATTCAAAAATAGAGATATAAATATAAACTTCTCTTAAATCAAAAGATTTTGTTTATATTCATATCCCTATAATATTTTATAATTTAGTATTCAATTAATTATTTCTTTTCTTCTAAGGTTATACTTAACTCAACCTCTTTTTTATCTCTAATTACACCTATCTTAACAGTATCTCCTACATTTTTAGCTGATTTAAGTTCTTTTAATTCATCAAATGTTTTAATATTTTTACCATCAAATTTAGTTACTACATCTCCAACTTTTACTCCACCTTTTTCCGCTGGTGAAAATTCTTCGACTCCTGCTACATATAATCCTTCTTTTAAATCATATTTTTTAGCCATTTCACTAGTAATTTCTCTTACTTGTATTCCTAAATTAACTATAGGCTTTGATAAAGTATCTATCTTAGTTTTCACTTCATTAATAGGAATAGCAAACCCCATTCCTTCAACACTTGTTCCACCAAGTTGTGTACCTATTTTCATAGAATTTATTCCTATAACTTGACCTTTAGAATTAACTAATGGTCCTCCACTATTACCTGGATTTATAGCTGCATCTGTTTGTATAAGATTTATATTATTTCCATTTTGACCTGGTACACTTCTATTAACAGCACTTATAATTCCTTGTGTAAGTGTTTGAGCAAATTCTTTTGAAAGTGGTGTTCCAATTGCTATAACTTGTGCTCCTGGATATATTTCATCTGAATCTCCAAGTTCTGCAACTGCTGGCACTTTAGTTCCTGGTTCAACCTTAATCATTGCTACATCTTGTGCCTGATCATAATTTACTACTGTTGCATTAACTTCTTTTCCATCACTTAAAGTAACTTTTACTTCATTTGCTCCTTCTATAACATGATAATTAGTTAATATATATCCTTCTTCATTTATAATAAATCCTGATCCTATACCTTCAACTTCTTGTGGTATAAATCCATTATTAGATAATCCTTTTGTAGATACAATAACAACTGCTGGAGCAACTTTATTAAATGCATCTGTAACTGATAGTGTCCCCGCCGATGTATCTTCCGTAAATATTGGTGCTACATATTTTCTGTTTGTGTTATTTAAGATTTGCGAATTTTTAAGAACTAAATAAGTAATTCCACTACCAAATAATCCCCCTATTATCGCAATTAATAATGCTAAAGCAATATTGGAAAATGCCTTTTTCTTTTTCCTACGTTTTATGCTAATAACATCATCATTAAATATAGATTTATTTACCTGTTGTATCTCATTTGTTTCTACATCTATAAAATTATTATTCTCATTATCCATATAATCTCCTCCTAAGGTAACTAAGTTTTGTAATTCATATTCTTAGTATAAAAGTATTTTGTGTCAAAAACATGTCAAATATAAATCTATATTTATATAATAGTAAAATAGATAATTTAAATTCATGTACTATAAATTTTCATAAATAAAAAACCATGCATATAAGAAAATTTTGTTTTCCTATTTTTGCATGATTTTTTAATACTTATTCTTAATTAGCCACTTAAAGGATTATTATAATATATGTTCAAATTTAAATCTTGGCCAAAATAGTATATAGTCATTTAATTTATTAAGTAATTATTTGAATATATACACATATGTATTATTAACTTTTATCTAATTTTTTTACCTTTTTTATTGTATTATTTATAGCACTAATAACTGTATCTTTATCCTTTGCTACATAAGGTGTACCTAAAATAGAGCTTTCATATACTGTAATCAATGGATTTTCTTGCAAATAATCATATTTAGATTCTATTTTATTACTTATTATATACATAGGCATTTTATTTAATTGGTCTATACTTGGAATATCAAAATTTTTATTGTATAAATTACTTATTTCATCTGAAACTGCTTTTCTATAATTTTTCTTATTTTTATGTATATTAAATTCCTCTAGCGCACCAATAGATATATTTTCTTCTAAATTTTTATTTTCTTCCAAAAGACCAAACTTATCACATAATTCTGTTAAATAAAAATAACTTCCTATAAACTCAAGCTTAGATTTATAATATTCCCATCTTATTGATTTTAAATATTGTATACTACTAATCAATTCTTCTGATAAAGGATTAATAAATATTAATCCTGATACCAATTCTGGGTATTTTTTAGTGAAACTTGTAGCAACCAAACTTCCATACTCTTCTCCAACAAAAATATATGGTTCAGATGCACCAGATTTTCTTAACAATACCCTCAATTCATCAGCTTGTTGCTCAGGAGATTTTTTATCTGATGAATCACTAAATCCATATCCTTGCCTATTATATACAAATGTTTTTATATCCGAATTAGCTTCCAAAGTTTTACACACTTCATCCCATTGATATATATTAGTTCCTATGCCACCTTCAAAAACCACCGTATAGCTTCCTGTTCCTCTAATTCTATATTCTAATTTATTGCTATCTACTCTAACATATTTTAAATTTGGTTTAATTTTTTCATTACTAAAAAAGTTACTCATTAATTGTGCGAAAAAACCTACAAATAGAAGTACTAATATAATTTTTAATGTTTTTTTACAAATTTCTAAAAAACTATATTTTTTTTGTTTTATTCTTTCAAAGCCATTAGAATGTGGTAATAAATTCATCTTTTTAACTATCTCCTAACTTTAAATTAGGTTTTGCATTTATATCAAAAGATGATATAAATCCCTTCTCAAAATTAAAATACGCAGCACTTCCTATCATTGCAGCATTATCTGTACATAATATTGGTTCTGGAAATAATATTTTTATTCCCTTTTTTACACCTTCTTTTTCTAATGTCTCTCTTAAACATGAGTTTGATGCTACACCACCTGCTATAGCAATTTTATCAACATTTTTTTTCTTACAAGTTAAAAATACATTCTCTTTTAAAACATCAATAACAGCTTTTTGGAAAGATGCTGCTACATCTGCTTTATTTATCTCATTACCCTGCATTTTTGCTTTATTTAAATAATTTAAAACTGCTGATTTAACTCCACTAAAAGAAAAATCTAATGTATCTTCATGAAATTTAGCTTTAGGAAAATCAATAGCATTAGGATTTCCTTCTTTGGCTAATTTATCAATTTTAGGACCTCCTGGATAACCTAATCCTAAAGCTCTTGCAACTTTATCATATGCTTCACCTGCTGCATCATCTCTAGTCTTTCCTATTACTTCAAAATCACAAAAATCATTAACACAAACTATAAAAGTATGTCCTCCTGATACTACCAAAGATATAAATGGAGGTTTTAAATCCTTATGTTGTATGAAATTTGCAGAAATATGACCTTCAATATGATTAACTCCAATTAAAGGTTTTTTAGCAGCAAAAGCAAGTCCCTTAGCATATTGCAAGCCAACTAAAAGTGCTCCTATAAGTCCTGGACCATATGTAACACCTATTGCATCAATATCATCTAAAGTAACATCAGCTTCCTCTAACGCTTTTTTTACAACAAAATCTATAGTTTCAATATGCATTCTTGAAGCTACTTCTGGGACTACACCGCCAAATTTTTTATGAGTATCAATCTGTGTAGATATAATATTAGATAAAACTTCTCTTCCATTTGCAACAACAGCTGCAGAAGTTTCATCACAACTTGATTCTATTGATAAAATTAATTTTCTATTCATAATTAATACCTCTTATTTTTATATTTAACTTAATTTGTATATTTAAAAATTAGCTATAACAACAATTATCCAAAAATATTATACTTTATATAAAGTATATTATCAATTTATGATTATTGTATAATCTAATGATATAATGTATATTTTACTATATAAAAATTAATTATTAACTACTAAAAAATTAATTTTTTTTAAATATTGTTTAAGAGGAGATTTTTAATGACAACTTATGCTAAAGTAATTGTTAATGGTTCACCAATTACTAAATCAAATTTTAAATTACATAATTCAAACGGACGTGCTATTTTACCTAACAATTCTGGGAAATACCATGATAGATATGCTCTCTATGAACAAGAAATTGCATTAGTTGCAAGAAGTCAAAATCCAAATGTTATTTTAAATGAAAGCTTAATAGCATTATTAAAAGTTTATTATAAAAGTGAAAAGCGTCATCCTGATACAATTAACATCACTAAAAGTATCTTTGATGGAATAGAAAAAAGCGGATTAATTGTTAATGATGCTCAAATAACAAGAATTATTGTACAAGAATATTATGATAAAGAAAATCCCAGATTTGAATTAGAGTTATTTGGTGAAAGTGAATATGATTTAGGATTTTGTATTAATAAAAAAGAAACTATAACTACTCCTAAAATTTATTCCCCAATAAAAAAAGATTTAAAAAAATCAATTGAAAGTAAAACTCCATTACCTAATATTAAAACTACATGTAGTATATGTAATACTTTAATCAAAGGTAATGATTATATTAAAGCTGATAAAGGTAAAACTCTAATATGTAAAAAGTGTTTTAATAAATTATTTTAATCTAAGTTAAACTTTAATGTTGAAAGGATGTTTTTTTATGACTAAAAATATAGATTTAATTTTTTTTGGAGATAGCTTAACTTTTGGATACGGTGTTTCTAAAAAGGATTCATGGGTATATAAAATTCAAAATTCATATGAAAATCCCTCTTTGAATAAAGGATGTAATGGTGATACTACGGCTTCAATGCTCACTCGTTATTATAGAGATGTTATTACATATAATCCAAATAAAATCTTTATTATGGGTGGTACTAATGACTTATTGCTTGGAAGGAAAATTGATACAATAATTGATAATTTGGAATTAATGATTAAGGATTCTATTGATATTAATGCAAAAATTATTCTTGGTATTCCACCAAATATTATTGGCAGCATGGCAAATAGATTATTTGGATCTTCTCCTTTCTATAGTTATGCTGAAATAGAATTACCTAAATTAAGAAAAGCTATAATTAATTTATGTGTTAATTATAACCTTTCTTATATAGATTTCTATTTATTAACTTTCAATAAAAAAAACTTTTATTTAGATGGACTTCATTTAAATTCTCATGGCAATGAGCTTATGTATAAAGCTGCTATTTCATACTTTTAATATATTCTGCTGTTTTTATTCCACAATTAATACCATCAGTTTCATTCATAATTAACGCCATTTTACCATAAATTAAATTTCCACAAGCAAAAATACCATCGATTGATGTTTTAAAATCATCTACAATAGGTACTAATGTATTCGAATTAATGTTTAATTTTAACATCTCTGCAAGCATGTTTTCTGGTCTAAATCCAACTGATAATAGTAAAGAGTCACATTCTCTTTCTATAACAACATCATCTTTTAGATTTAATATTTTAAGCCCATTAATCCTACTATTTCCATGAACTTCTATAACTCTAGAATTTTCTATAATCTCTATATCAAAACCATCTAGTATACTTTCTATCTCTTCATTTCTTAGTGCATCAAATTCGTCTTCTATTACTATTGCCTCTACATATCCGCCTTCTATTATAATTCTTCTAGCTACCAAAAAACCCCATTTATTTTTAGCTGTAACTACAGTTTTCCTACCTGGTAAATATCCTTCTATATTAATTAACCTATGAGCATCTCCTAATGTAAATATTCCAGTTAATCCATTGGTAGGAATTATAACACTTCCTGTATAAATTTCTCTAGCTCCTGTTGATAATATTATTGCATCTGATTTTACTTTATTAATACCATCTATTTGATTAACATATGTTACTATTTTTTCCTTAGTAATTTCTATTACAGTTGATTCTAATTTTATCTCTATATTAGAACTTAATAATCTTTCCTGCACAAAATTAATATATTCTGGTCCAGTTACTTGCTCTCCTAAAAATTTTTCTCCAAAACCATTATGAATACATTGATTTAATATTCCTCCAAGATTATTATCTCTTTCAATAATTAATATATTTTTAACTCCACTTTTTAGTGCTCCTAGGGCTGCTGTCATTCCAGCTATTCCACCACCAATTACAATCAAATCATATTTAAGCATTGTATTGTCCTCCAAATATAGTATCTATTATAATTTTATTAAGTTTTTAGATTCGTTTATTATATCCACTATATCGTACATATCAACAACTTCAACAAAATCATCTACTATATCCAATTTATAATATTTTAAAGAACCTTCATGTACTAAAACATCTACACCTTCTTGTGATAATAATTTTATATTATTTATTTTTTCTTTATTACCATTTGTATCAAATACTTTTACAGCTTCATTTAAAAATATTATATTTTTAGGAAGTTTTTCAGACTCATTTAATGCATTTAAATACTCATTTAATAATATCTTTCCTAATTTTTCATCTCCAGCACCAAATTTATCAGATGTTATTAATATAGAAAATTCTTTTTCATCTATAATTTCTAAACAACCTCTTTTTTCAATCATAATATTAAGTTCTTCATCATTTTCCTCTATTTCCACCTGGTAGCCTTTACTCATTGCAACTTTAACAATATTCGCATTATCAGAGTCCTTATTAACAATTACTATTGCTTCTCCTTCTCCAATTGAATTAAAATATTTTTTTACCATTCTTATAGTTTTTGGAAAAGAGATTCCTCTACAATCTATTTCTTTCATATATCTTACCCCCTGTTTAGTCCCATATCTAATAAGCTTAAAATAATTATATCATGTTTACTTTTAGATAGGTTGTTTCATTTCTTTATTTATGTATAATATAATATAGTACTTAATATAAGAAACAAGTTTATAAAATATAACTATTATTTTATATTATATTAAAAATCGAGGTGAATTTATGGATTACTTTAAAAAAATTATAAATAAAGATTTAATAAGCAGACTTATATTAATCTTAATTCCTATAATCTCTATAATCCTTAAAGGGATTTTTTTTCAAGGTTTTATTACTAGTGATAATCCTTATAGTTTTAATTTTACTGCTGGATATGACTCAGCTAAACCGTTTATTAATTATTATATCGCTTTTTCAATAATATTTTTAAGTTTTTCACTATTATTTAAAGGAAAAAGTAGAATAATTTACATTTTTATAATTGATATACTATTAACTTCTATTATTATGCTGGATCTTTGTTACTTCAGAGGTTTCTTAACTGTTCCATCTGTATTAATAGTAACTCAAACAGCTAACCTAGATAATTTATCTGGAGCTGTATACTCAATGTTTGGTCCTATGGATTTTATATTTATACTAGATTTTATAATACTAGCAATATATGTTTATATTACTAGGAAATCTTATAAAAATATAAAAAGAAGATCAGTAGTAGCTTTCTTGCTTACTTTTATTTTACCAATATTATTCATAGGTTATGTACCATTTAATATACATATTTTAGACAATAAAAAAGTAAAAAATGCATATCTTTTTGATAATTACGATCCAACAAATACAGCTAGATATTTTTCACCAATTGGATATCATGTGTTTGATTTATATACTGTATATCGTGACTCAAAAAAATACAATTTTACTGAAGAAGATAAAAATAATATAAATGAATATTTTGAAGTAAAAAAAGAAGATCTTCCTAATAACGAATATTTTGGAATGTCTCAAGGAAAAAATTTAATATATATTCAAGTTGAATCTTTAGAAGATTTCGTTATAGGAAAAACTATTAATGGAAAAGAAATTACTCCTGTATTAAATAAATTAACTTCTAATAATGCACTATATTTTCCTAATATTTTTGAACAAGTCAATGAAGGTACAAGCTCTGACTGTGATTTAATGGTTAATACTTCTATGTTACCTTTAAGAAGAGGTAGTACATTTTTTAGATATCCAAATACCACTTATAACTCTCTACCAAATATTTTAGAAGATGAAAAGAATTATACTACTATTGCTATACATCCAGACAAAGGTTCTTTTTGGAATTATTCAGCTGGATTAACTGGAATAGGTTTTGATAAATTTAATGATTATTATTCTTTTAATGATGATGAGCACATAGGTATGGGAATAAGTGATAGAACTTATTTTGAGCAAGTTATACCAATGCTAAAAAAACAACAAAATCCTTTTTATGCTTTAACTGTAACATTAACTAGTCATGGACCTTTTGATATTCCTAAAGAATATAGGGAATTAAATCTTAATTCTGAATTAGATAAAATGGAATTAGGAGGATATTTTGAAAGTATACATTATACTGACAAACAAATAGGACATTTCTTAGAATTATTAGAAAAAGAGGGGTTATTAGAAAATACTGTTGTTGCCATTATGGGTGATCATACAGGTGTTCATAAATACTATAATAATAGTATTGAAAACTTATCTACTAAAGAAGATTGGTACTTATATAATGGTAACCCTACAGTTCCTTTAGTAATTTATGATTCTTCAATTAAACAAGGAAAAACATTTGATTTATATGGTGGTCAAAGTGATGTTATGCCAACACTACTTTATATGCTTGGTATAGATAAAGAAAAATATGAAAATACTGTTTTAGGAAGAAATCTCTTAAATACAAAAAAATCTTTTGCTGTCTTAACTGATGGAACTATAAAAGGTGAGGATTCACTTTCTGATAAAGAAAAAGAAGTTTATAAAAATATCTTAGACTTATCAGATAAAATGATAAGAGGTAACTATTTCAAAGAAAATTAATATATTCTAATAAAAAATCAATGTATTATATAAAAGGATTATCTCAAAAAATATATTTAAGATAATCCTTTTATTTTTATTATTTTTTAAATGACATTGCAAAATTCATCTATTTTCCTGCTATTGAAAGTTCTTTAACTATTACAGATGGACATCCTATACTACTCATTGGAAATTTTAAGTCATTTCCTACTTCTTCTATATTCTTTAATAAATCAAAGAAATTTCCTGCTACTGTAATTTGTTCAATTGGTGTAGTTTTCTTTCCATTTTCAATTTTAAATCCTTTAGTTGCCAATGAGAAATCTCCAGTTACTGCATTAGCGCCTGAATGAAGTCCAGCAAATTCAGTAACTACTACACCTTCTTTAACTTCTTCACATATTTCTTCAAATGATTTTTTACCCGGATTTATATAGAAATTTGTTGCACTAACACCTACAATTGATGCATATGAACTTTTAAATCCATTTCCTGTTGATTTTATTCCTGCTTTATTAGCAGTTTTTAAATTATATAACAATGTATTTAGCTTACCATTAGTTATTATTTCTTTTTTATAAGTTGCAACTCCTTCATCATCAAAAGCAGTTGTTCCAAGTCCATCTTCCAAATGTGGATCATCAATTAATGTTAATATATCTGATGCTATAATTTCTCCCTCTTTTCCCTTAAGAAGAGATAATCCTTTTTGTGCCTGCTCTGCATCAAAAATTGAAGAGAATGTGCCAAGTAGTGATACCATAGCTTCATTATTTATAATTACTTTATATTTACCTGATGGAATACTTTTTCCACCAACTCTATCTAACGCTTCTTTAAGACCTTGATTTGCTAAATTTTTAGGATTAATATCTGTTAACTTCTTTGCTATAACATAACCCATTCCATCATATTTTTCATTATTTTCTTCTATTATTGGAATTACATATGCTGTTAGATTATTTCTCTCATTTTTTAAGTTTAATCCTTTTGAGTTTATTATTCCATAAATAGATTTCCCATATCCTATTCCACAACCATTAAAGTTAACCACTTTATCACACTGTTTCTTACACTCATTCTCCATTTCTGTTGCAAGAGATATAAGTTTATCTGGTTTTATATTATCTAATTCCTTCTTATAACAATTTAATTCTTTGTATTCTTTATCACCATCATATATAAATTGAACATCCTCATTTTCTATAACTAATGCCGCATTTTTTGCATTCTCTATAAGAGTTTTTATTGCATCTTTATCTAATATTTCTGTATAAGAATATCCCATCTTACCATTTACTTTTCCTCTAAATGATAAACCAAATGCATTATTTAATTTATATTTTTCTACTTCACCTTCATAAATATTTATGCTTAAACTTTCAGCATCTGAATAGTATATCTCATACTCTTCAAATCCAGATTTTTTAGCTTCTTTAAATAATTCTTCTTTAAATTGACCAAAATTCATCTCTTATCTCCCCCCAACAGTCATTTTCTTTACTCTAATCATTGGTTGACCTACATTCGTTGGAATACTTCCTGAAGATGAACCACACATTCCTTGAGCCAGTTCTAAATTATTTCCTACCATGTCAATATTCATAAGTACTTCACTACCTTTACCAATAAGACTTGCCCCTCTAACAGGTTCTTGTATTACTCCACCTTTAACTAAATACCCCTCTTGAACAGCAAAATTAAATTCACCCGTTACAGGATTTACAGATCCACCACCTAATTTCTTTGCATATAATCCATCTGATATAGACTTAATTATATCTTCAGGATTATCATTTCCGTTTGCTATATAAGTATTAGTCATTCTTGATGTTGGCTGATATTTATAACTTTGTCTTCTTGAACTTCCTGTAGGCTTCATATTCATTCTTCTTGCATTTAATTTATCAATCATATAACCTTTTAAAATACCATTTTCAATTAAAATATTCTTTTGTGTTTTATTTCCTTCATCATCTATATTTAAAGATCCCCAAGCATTAGGTATAGTTCCATCATCTATTGCTGTTACTTTAGATGATGCTATTTGTTCTCCAAGTTTATTAGCAAAAACTGAATTTCCTTTAGCAACTGAACTAGCCTCTAATGCATGACCACATGCTTCATGAAATATTACTCCACCAAATCCATTATCTATAGCAACAGTCATATTACCAGCCGGGCAATTTTTAGCATGAAGCATAGTATGGGCTATTCTTGCTGCCTCTCTTCCATGATATTCCGGGTCAACTGTGTCAAACATTTCAAATCCCATATGTCTTCCTGGTCCTTGGAATCCAGTTTGATTTTCTGCTCCTTTTGATGCTATTGCACTTATACCTAATCTGGTTCTTATTCTTTTATCCTCTACATATAATCCATCGCTATTAGCAATTAAGATATTCTGTTCCTTATCTGAATAACTTGTAATAACCTGCGAAATGTCATTATTAAAATCTTTTGCACTATGATATGCACGTTTTAAAATATCTATTTTTTTTGTATAACCAACATCTTTAGGATAATATTTTATTGGATGTATTGTTTGTATCTTACTTTCATTAAGTATTATAAAATCACTTTCTTTTAACTCTCCTAATGCTAAAGCTGCTCTGTAAGCTGTATCTAATAAACTTTCTAAACTATTGTTATTTGTATATGCATAAACACTTTTTAAGTCTTTAAATATTCTAATCCCTATACCATAACTTCTTCCTCCTATAGCATCATCTATTTTCCCATCTACTAATGATATTGAATTGTTTATTGAATCATCTTCAAATATTTCAGCAAAATCTCCACCTGTTATTAAACACCTTGCTAATACTTTTGAAGCAATATTTTTTGATAACATATTATTCCTCCTTTTGAATATCTAATCTAAAAATGGTTTTTCCCATTTATCCACATAATCACCTATACACCATTCAGACATTATTATTTCATCATTTTTATTAATATCTATGCTTGTAAGCGGAGTATCACCAAGTTTAGAATTGATTATTTCATATACTAATATTTTATCATTAGTAATAACTATTGCAATTCTATTATTTGGAGATGTAAATGCATCTTTAGCTAACGGAACTTCACTTTTTAATGTTTTCCATGGTATTAATAGTGAATCATAATTTATTAATTTTTTAGAAGATTTTATATTTAATGAAAAATCATGTCCTTCTCCTTCTTGATTGTAAGCTGAAGATACCTTACCTATAATATCCCATTTCCCTTTATTTCTTTTAACAGAAAAATTACTATAATTTATATACTTGCTATATTTTTCTACTTCTTTTTCTGGTAAAGTATCCATTAACTTTTCATAAGTTTGCTTAAAAATATCATTTGCTTCACTAGAAAATACATCACTTATTACAATAGGTAATTCTGAATTAATATTATCAATTGGTATTACTTCATACTTATTATAATTTCCATTAAAATTTTCTCCCTTATAAACTTCAGTTGCAATATAATCATTTCCAACATAATTTATACTTCTATAGCCATTTTCTTTTATTTCTTTTGGAGTATTTTTTATATTTTCTTTTTCACTTTTTCCATCAATAGGATGTGTCTCAAAATATTCATGATGATAATTATTGATTTCTACAGTTTTTTTATTTATACTCCATATACCATTCATTCTTGGTGCTATTATTTCATCTTTTTCTTTAATCGCTTCCAAGTTATTATCTTTAAATTCTATATATAGCGTTTTATATTTTTCATCAATTTGATTACCACTGTCTTCATTAAATATTTTAGATTTAATTCCTAAATAAACCCCTACTGAAGAATCATATTGATTATTTACTTTATTATCTAATTTATCTTCTATATTATTTTGTTTTTCATTACTATCATTAATCTCACCTATAAATTTAACTTTATATAAAGCTCCGTTATAAAATATAAATCCACTATTATAATTTTCTTTTATAAATTCAAAAATCACACCATTATTACTATTTACTGAAATAACTTCAGTTTTTTCTTTATTTATTCCTAAATCTTTAATTGTATATTTTACTTCATAAGATATTACATAATCATCTTTAACAAGTTTTAATTTATATGTTACATTATTATATTCCATATTTCCTAAAACAATATAATCTAAAGCTATTTTTATATTTTCACCTACTGAAACTTTATTGTTTTCTTCATTATAAACAGTTTTATCTAATACTTTGCAATCTATTATCTCCCAGATCCCTTTAATACTCAATGAATTATTAGCTGGTGGTTTTATTTTCCCTATTTTGTTTTGATTTATATTCTTTTCACATCCTAATAAACAAATAGATATCATTATTACTAAAATTATACTTATACATTTTTTCATAATTCCGTCTCCTTTTTATTAGGAATTGATATAATCACTTTAGTCTCTTCTCCTTCCTTACTTTCTATTTCTAAATTACCTCCATGTAAAGTAATAATTTCATCACAAATAGATAATCCAATACCATTTTTAGATTTAGAATTAGATCCTTTATAAAATTTTTCTTTTACATGAGGTAAATCTTCTTTACTTATTCCACATCCATTATCTTCTACTATTATAATTAATCCATTTTCATCTTTAAAACTTATCTTAACTTCACCATTTTTATCTATAAATTTAAAAGAATTGTCTATTAAATTTATTAATACTTGTTTTAATCTATCTATATCTAGATAATACATTTTGTCATCTAATTTAGAAAATACCTCAAATTTAATTTTTTCCTTAACAGCTCTAGGATGCATGTAATCTTCTATATATTTTATTAAATTAGAAATACATACTTTTTCTTTTTTTAAATTTATCTTTCCTCCTACAAGCCTCGAAAAATCTAATAACTCTTCAACCATCTTAGATAATCTATCAGTCTCCTTTTCTAATATATTAAATCCTAATTTTAAAGTTTCTTTTTCTGTATCTTCATCTTTTAAAGTTATTACCCATCCTTTTATTGATGTTAATGGTGTTCTTAATTCATGAGATACTGATGAAATAAATTCATCTTTTAATTTTTCTCTTTTAATAAGTTCTTCTGCCATATAATCTAAAGTATTTGAAAGCTTCGCTATTTCATCTTGCCCAGTACTATTATTTCTAACCTCTAAATTACCATTTGCCATCTTTTCAGCAATGAAAGTTAATCTTTTTATTGGATTTATAATTCTATTAGATAAAACTAAACTTACAAAAATACCAATTAATAAAATAACTATAGATATAGCTGCACAAAATAGAAAAATAACTTTTAGTTCTCTATTAATTTCCTCTAATGATATTACATATCTAATTATTCCTATTACTTTTCCATTATTAGTTAACGGCTCTGATACTGCCATTACTTTATTATTAGAATACTTAACCTTACCAACATAACTTCCACTCTGTCCATTTATAGCCTTTTTTATATCAGATTTTTGATTAAGTTCAGTATCATTAATTCCAATAGAATCCATAAGTAAATTTCCACTATTATCTAAAATTTGCACTTCTGCATTACTTTTATTCCAAAATGAATCAACATTATCATATATATTTTCCATTAAACTTGAAGTTGATAAGTACTTATTATAAAAATTAGCTGATATTTGTATTTGGTTTCTTAATAAAGTTTCTGTATTATCATAATAATATTTTTTAACAAAGGTCCCTAAAAGCACATTCATTGTTACAACAATAAATAATATTAAAAATATAAAATTTTTTACTAATGTATTTTTAATACTTTTCATAATTTATCCTTTCCATCTGTACCCTATTCCCCAAATTGTTTCTATAAATTTTGGAGTTGAAGAATCATCTTCTATTTTAGCCCTAAGCCTTCTAATATTCACATCTATTAATTTAGGATCCCCAAAATAATTATATCCCCATACTAAATTTAAAAGTTCATCTCTTGTAAATGCTTTATTAGGGTTCTCTAAAAACAATTTCATTAATAAATACTCTTTAGGAGTAACATCTACTTCAATATTATTCTTTAACAATTTTTGAGAATATAAATCTATTATGAATGGTTCTCTAATTAACTTATTTTTATCTTCTATTTTTTCTTCTCCTATTCTCCTTAATATAGCCTTAACTCTAAGAACTAATTCTAATGGATTAAAAGGTTTTACAATATAATCATCTGCACCATATTCTAATCCCATTATTTTATCCATATCTTGACCTCTAGCAGTCAACATTATAATACCAATATTAGGGTATCTTTCTCTAAGCTTAGAACATACTTCAAATCCATCTATACCCGGAAGCATAATGTCTAGAACTGCTAAATCAGGAATATATATATCCGCTTTCTTAAGACCTTCTTCTCCACTTTCAGCCTCTATTACTTCAAAATCATTTCTTTTTAAATTTATTTTTAAAAAACCTCTTATACTTTCTTCATCTTCAACTATCAATATTTTATTCATACTTTATCATCCCCTTTTAGATTTAAATATATAAAAAAGAGACTATTCAAAAGTCTCTTATTTATATACTTATATTATTAATTATAATTTATTTAAATATTTCTATCTATTTAATAGTTCTAAATTCATATCCTTCTGATCTTAAATAATCTATTATTTCTGGTAAAGCCTTAGCTGTTTCTTCTTTTTGATTCGTATCATGCATTAATATAACTGCTTTTTCTCTACCAGTAACAGTTTTCTTTACCCCTTCTATAAGCTCTGCTGCTGACTTATGTTTTCCTTCTGCATCTCCTGATAATGCATTCCAATCAATATAATGATATCCACCATCTTTTAATTTTTCATCTATAGCATCTTTACCTTTCCATGACATATGTCCACCTGGAAATCTAATAACTTTTGTTACAAAATCTTTTCCTAAAACTGCTCTTAAAGCATCATTGCTCTTTTCTATATCATTCATAAAGTTATCAGTATTTACTGTTCTATTAGGATAAAGATAAGAATAATCATGTGAATATGAATGATTAGCAATAGCATGTCCATCTTTAACTTGCTGTTTTAATATTTCTTTTGTAGTTTCACTTTCATTTATTGATTTACCTAGTGTAAAAAATGTTGCCTTCACATCTTTTTCTTTTAATATTCTTAGTATCTCTGGTGTAACATTAGTTGATGGTCCATCATCAAACGTTAAATATGCTACCTTATGTCCATTTGCACCTTCAGGCATTTCGCCCTTATTTTGTTGATATAAATATTTTTCAACAAAAGCAGCATCATCAGCAACCGGATCTTCATCAGCAGATAAATATCCATAGTTATCTAAATTACTTTTAACTACAGAAGTGTTTTTATCATCTTCTTTTTTAACTATAGAACTATTTTTATCTCCTTCTGTTTTAGAAATTTCAATTGCTTTTGCCGTTTCATTTTTTTTAAAAATTATTTGAGTTGATAATGCTCCAATTACCACTATACCTAAAATTATTGAAGAAAATACTATAATCTTTTTTTGATTTTTTATCTTACGTTTCTTTCTTTTGTAATTAATATTATTTTGCATTTATAAATTGCCTCCATAGTTTAATTTATTTAGTAATTAGTATTTATAATATTATTACACCCAATAAAAATAATTAAAAATATAATTTTTAATTATCTTATATATAGTATATAAAATTTAATTTAAATATAAAACTATAATTATTATTCTTAATATAGTATATTAAGTAAATTTCTATATATATTTATTATAATAGTTTTATGTATTATTTTTGTTACAAAACTATTACATAAATATGTTATAATGAAATTTTTTATATTTATAAATATAAAAAAAGCCGATATAATCGGCTCTATAATTCTAATATCTAAATATTTTAAAAGTAATTCTTTCAAAATTGCACATATCTTGTATATACTTAATTATTATTGGTCAAGCCCTCGACCTATTAGTATCAGTCAGCTAAATATGTTACCACACTTACACCTCTGACCT